>NZ_JAOEGB010000019.1 GCF_025420585.1 Planotetraspora sp. A-T 1434
GGAGCCCCACGCCGAACGGCCGCCAGAATCTCTCTGGCGGCCGTTGCCGTGCGGGTTCGTGTTGGTGGCGCGGCGGTCAGGCGGTGCGGAGCGGCACGTCGGGGTCGGTGATGACGCGGCGCAGCGCCTCGCCGAACCCCGACACCATGTCGCTGATCGTGTCGTCGTCGAAGAGGTTGGTGTTGTAGGCCATCGACCCGACGAGCTCGCCGTTCCGGTCGATCTCCAGATGCCACATGGCGCCGTCCGGGACGTCTCCGCCCACGGGCTGCGACAGGAGCCGCCGGCGGATCACCGCGTACTCCAGGTCTCCCACCGTGTCGCGCTCGTCGGCGAACGGCGAGCGGAAGACCTGGAAGGCGACCAGGGCCATGTCGTCCTCCATGGCGGGCAGCATGAGCTCCGGCGCCTGCTGGAGCACCAGGCCGAACGGCATGTCGTGCGCGTACGCCTTGACGCAGCTGGTCCGGGTCTGGACGACGACATCGCGGAAGGTGGCGCTGCCGGCCAGGTCGAGCCGTAGCGGCATGAAGTTGAAGAACGACCCGACCGCGTTGTGGAACCGGGCCTGTCCGCGCCCCGAAGAGAACGTCGGGATGACGATGTCGGTCGTCTGGGCCCTGTCCCGGAGGAACGCCGCGTACGCCGCCAGGAGCACCATGAACGGCGAGCTGTGCGTCTCCTTGCCGATCCGCAGGACCGCCGCGGTGAGGTCCCCCGGCAGCCGGAACCGCTGCCAGGCCGTCGCCTTGGGCAGGCCGGCCGAGTGGGGGTGGTCGGTCCTGATCGTCAGCATGCGGGCACCGCTCAGCTTCTCCCGCCAGTACGACTCGGACCGGCTGACCACCGCCGGGTCGACGCCCGACCGCTCCCAGTCCACGTAGTCCCGATACTGCAGCACCTCGGACAGGTCGGGCAGGTCGTGTCCGGTCCGTACGGCGTAGCGGTGCACCACATCGCGCATGATGAGCCGCATCGACCACTCGTCGGCCGCGACGTGATGGGCCATCAGCGCGAGCACCCCGTCGCGCTCGTCGAAACGGCCCAGCACGGCGCGTACCAGCGGTAGGTCGCGGAGCGGGAACGGCTCCGCCTCGACGTCGTTGAGCAACTCCTCGGCGGCCCGGTCACGGTCGCCCGCGGCCACCCCGGACAGGTCGCGGACCGTCAGGGACGCCGGGCTGGGCGGGACCACCCGCTGGTACCCGCCGCCCTCCCCGCGGACGACCTCCGTGCGGAGGGCCTCGTGCCGGGCCACCACGTCGTCCAACGCCTCCTGGAGCACAGCGGGGTCGATGGAGCCGGTGACCCGCCAGCCGCAGACGATGGTGTACCGGGGACCGAACGGACCCTCCTCGTCGCCCCTGTCGAACGCACACAGAAACTGTTGGTTGGCCGAGAGCGGAATTCGATCCAGCCCGCCGTTCGGAATGTCGCCCAGTAAATCTGTCGCCTCGGAAACGCTCATGACTTTTGGCTCCTCATGCCGGTGGTCAGATCGGTCGTGAGTCCGTCGTGATGTCGAGTTGCCGCAGCCTGTCGCGGTCGATCTTGCCTCCGGCCGTGCGGGGCAGGCTGCTGACGGTCGTGAAGGTCACGGGCGGCATGGCCTTGCCGAACCACCGGCGCAGGGCGGCACGCCAGGCGGCCGGGGCAGCGCCGTCGGCCGCCTGTTTGCGCGGCACGACGTAGGCCGCCAGACTCGCGACCAGCCGGTGCCTGCCGGAGACGGCCACCACGGCGCACTCGGCGACGGACTCGTGCGCCGCGAGCGCGGCTTCCACATCGCCCAGTTCGAGCCGGATGCCGTTGAACTTCACCTGGAAGTCCTGACGTCCCTCGAATTCCAGCAGGCCGTCTCCGTTCCGGCGGCCGCGGTCGCCGGTCCGGTAGTACCGGCACGGGTCGTCCGACCCGGTCGGCGGCCGGAACGCGGCCCGCTCCCCCGCGGCCGCGCCGGCGTACCCCGGAGTGATGTACGGACTGCGGATGACCAGGCTTCCGGTGACCCCGTCCGGGCAGGGCCGGTCCAGCTCGTCCAGCACGAGCACCTCCCGCCCGGGGATGGGCCGGCCGATCGGCACCCTGCCGCGGAGGTCGCCGGACGGTGTGTCCCCCACCTCGTGCCAGGTCGCCAGGATGGACTCGGTCGGCCCGTAGAGGTTGACCAGCCGGATCGCGGGCAGCGCCGAACGCAGCCCGCTGACCAGCTCGCCGCTCAGCGGCTCGCCGGCCAGGAGCAGGTGATCGAGCCGGTACGGCCCTCCCGCGGGTCCGAGGCCGTTGATCCCCTCCAGGAGGCGGCGCGCGAAGCTGGGAACGGTCTGCAGATGCGTGATCCGTTCCGCGGCGAGCCAGTCGACGATCTTCTCCGGATTCGCCCTGATCCGGGAGGGCACGGGACACAGCGTCGCACCCGACATGAGCGGCGCGAACATCTCCACCAGGCTCGCGTCGTATCCCGGCGCCGCCCATTGCGCCACCCGGCAGCCGGGCCCGATCCGGAACTCCTCAGCGAACCACGACATGAACTGCGCGAAGGTCCGATGCGTCTGGGAGATCCCCTTGGGCCTCCCGGTGGACCCGGAGGTGTAGGCCACGTACATCAGATCGTCGAGCCCGCCGGCCGTCGGCGCGGGCGGCGGCCACGACTCGGCGACGGACCCGTGGGTGGCTTCGCCGGATGGGAGCAGGTCTTCCATGTGGAGGACCGAGCCGTTGAGGGTGTCGCGATACCAGGTGACGAGGTCGTCTTCTCCTCCGCCAGGCTGTGCTCCGCCGCCGTCGATCACGAGGATGGCCGGGCGGAGGTCCTCCAGCACTGCCCTGCCCCGTCCCCCGGCGCCGCCGGTGTCGAGGCAGAGCAGGTAGGCGCCGGCCGCGAGCACTCCGAGGACTGCCGCGGCCTGGCGTGGTCCGGGGTCGAGCCGCACCGCCACCGGCCGGCCCTCGACGTCTCCAGCGGCTTTCAGGGCGGCGGCGACCGTTGCCCCCTGGCGCATCAACTCCAGGTAGGAGACGTTCTCGCCGCCCTGGGAGACCGCGACGGCGTCCGGACAGGTTCCGGCGCGCCGCCGTACCAGCTCATGGACCGGCCGCTCGACGGACGCGACGGCCGTTGCCGCGCGTTCGGTCACGACACCGATGCCCCCGCCGTCTTCGCCTTGCCGTTGGCCGCCGGCTTGCCGTTGGCCGGCGCCTGGCTCTTGCCGGACGGCTCTGCCTTCGGCGCAGGCGTCTCGGCCGGCGCCCACGGCGGCGGGGTCTGCGGCGGCTCCGGCTTGTCCTTGGCCCAGGGCAGCGCGTTCAGCAGGATGCGCAGCAGCATCGGGGGGCGCATGAGGGCTTCGGGGCCGTCGATGAGACCGGCTCCGCGCATGTAGGCGGCCGCGACCACGCTGTCACGCGTGGCGGCGGTCTGCACCAGGCCGAGGAAGGCCTGGGCCATCCGCACCTGCAGCGGGCGCTCTCCCTCGACGCCGGGGAAGCTCAGGTCCACGATGTTGGTCATCTCCCACGGCTGGTCGATGACGTTGCTCGCGAGGTCCTTGAAGTACTGGAACGGGTCGGGCACCGCGCCGGTGTGCAGGTGCTGGCGGATGACCAGCGCCCCGAGGGCCGCGACGGTCATGCCCTGGGCGTACACCGGGTTGAAGCAGCACACCGCGTCGCCGGTCACGAGCAGCCCGTCGGGGAAGCGGTTCAGCTTCTCGTAGCGGCGGCGCAACGTCGTGGGGAAGCGGAAGGCGACCGGCTCGTCCAGGGGCTCGGCGTGCTGGAGCGCGTCGTAGATGTCCGGCACCGCCAGGGATTTGATCCACTCGTACAGGCCCTCCTGGTCGGTCGGAGGGTGGTCGCCGAGGATGCCGTAGGTCGTCAGCTCGACCCGGCCGCCGTCCGTTTTCGTGAAGATCGCTCCACGGGGCAGCGCGGGCGAGGCGACGGGGTTGATGGACAGGTCGCCGTGGTAGGGGTCGGCGGTCAGCCGGTAGTGCTGGGTGACGTACCCCAGGCCGATCTTCTTCCGCTCCTCCTCCACCCGGGGATAGCCCAGGGCCTCCAGCCAGATGGGGGTGCGCGAGCCGCGGCCGGTGGCGTCCACCACCAGGTCGGCGCTGATGATCTTCTCCGCGGCGCCGTCCTCAAGGGGCTGCACGCGCACGCCGGTGACGCGGCTCCGGTCGACGGTGGTCTCCAGGCCGAGGATGTCGTGCCGCTCAGCGAAGACGACGTTGGGGAATGCCCTCGTCCGCTCGCGGATGTGGTGCTCCAGCTTTGGCCGGCTGGAGGCCACGCAGATCAGTCCGGCCTGCTGCTGCTTGAGCCGCTTGCCGTTGAAGTACCAGCGCACGTGGCCGGCGAGGTCTCCGGTCGGCACGCCGTCCGCGAACAGTTCCTGGGTGATGCCCGGATACATCTCCTCCATGGCCTGCTGACCGCGGGCCAGCAGCCCGTTGATGTGGCGGCTCTGCGGGCAGCCACGGCGGGGCCCCTCCACCCCGATCAACACATCGCGGTCGATGATGAGCACTTCGTCATAGGCATCGGCGAGCACCCTGGCCGCGAACAGCCCGGCGAGGCTTCCACCGAGCACCACCGCACGGGTCTTTGCCACATCACCCATTTGAGCGCCTCCTCGGCTTCAGATTTGGTTCCGCGAGCTGTTGTCACCGGTGCCGGCCGACTGACCAGATGCAGCCGAATCGCATACACAGCGACCGCCCAGTCGCCTTTCACAAGCGGTCGGACCGCTTTTCCATCCGCTTCAGCGTCACACCCGGATTGTTATGGGGCATCTTCTGGAATGCTGCCTGACCGGGGCCGATTCAATGGCAACACAGCAATTCAAAGGATGCTCGCGATAAAACGCCGTGTGATCCTGACCGCATGACGGAGTTTGCGAACAAAACAGTTCTCATCACTGGTGGCGGCAGCGGCATGGGGCTGGCCACGGCGCACAAGCTCGTCGCCGACGGAGCGCGGGTCGTCCTCGCCGGACGCAGCGAGGAGCGCCTGGAGACGGCGGTCAAGGAGCTCGACGCGGGCGACCGCGTCCTGGCGGTGCCCACCGACGTGTCCCGCGTCGCCGACCTCGACCAGCTCGCGTCGCGGATCGAGCAGACCTTCGGACGGCTCGACGGCGTGTTCGCCAACGCCGGGACCGCCGACTTCGGCCGCACCGCGGACGTCACCGAGGCGAGCTTCGACAACGTCGTGGGCGTCAACTTCAAGGGTGTCTTCTTCACCATCCAGAAGGCGCTGCCGCTGCTTCTCGACGGCGGCTCGGTCGTGATCAACGGATCGTGGCTGGCCCACCGCGGACTGGCCTTCACGTCGGTCTACGCGGCGAGCAAGGCAGCCGTCATCAACCTGGTCCGCACCCTCGCCGCCGACCTGGCTCCGCAGGGCATCCGGGTCAACACCGTCAGCCCCGGCTACATCGTGACGGACATGTTCACGGCGATCACCAACACCCCGGAGGCCCAGGAGGTCTGCCGCAGCCACGTGGCGCTCGGCCGGCTCGGGACCGCTGAGGACGTCGCGGACGCCGTGCTGTACCTCCTGTCGCCTCGCTCCGCGTACATCACCGGCCAGGAGATCGGCGTGGACGGCGCGCTCACCACCTCCGTCCCGCTCTGATCTCCCCCTCTGATCACCGCTCTGATCACCGCTCTGATCACCGCTCTGATCACCGCTCTGATCACCGCTCTGATCCGCCCCTCTCGTCACGAGGTCATCGCGGGTCATCGCGGGTCATCCCGGGTCATCGCGGGTCATCCCGGGGTTATCGCGGGTCATCGGCAAGGGTGTAATGAGGTCGTCAATGAGGGCCGCCGGCCACAGCCGGCGGCCCTCATCGGCGTTCCTGCCCGCATCCCGTGCGTGCCCGGATTCCGTACGCGCCTGGATCCCGTGCCCAGACCTCTGGTGCATACCTGGATGCCGTACATGCCTGAAGGCATGCCTGAGGTCGCCACCGCCACCTCGGCCGCGGCGGTGGCGACCAGTCAGCGCGGGGCTCAGCGCAGGGCGGTGGCGGACGCCATGATGTCGTCCCGGAACCTTCCCCGGGGGTCCACCCGCTCGCGGACGCGGTCGACGGCGGCGATCCGGTCAGCGCTGAGATGCCCCTGCGGCTGCGCGAACGTCTCCACGAACGTGGGGGTCGTGCGCCCGGTGTCCCACGGGGCGAGCGCGGCCCGGACGGTCGCGATGTGCCGGGTGATGGCCTCGGCCGTGCCCGACAGGTCCGGGACGCCACCTCCCGAGTAGGCGTAGCGAGCGTCGAGGTGGTCGAGCGCGCCTCCCCGGGGATCCGCGACCGCGTACGCGCCGCCGAGCTGACGCAGCCCTGCCGCGATCAGCGGCGATTCCGACCCTTCGCCGAGCACGCGGAGCAGCTCGTCGATGCCCTCTTCGCCGAGCTCGCCCAGCAGCATGTGGTCGCCGATGACCGCCACGGGGTCGGAAGGGTCCATGTGCGTGTCCAGCACGCTCATGGGCGCGGTGAGCTGCCACGTGTCCATCACCGGCTCGGCGACCGAACGCAGGGGGCCCAGCAGCTCGTCCGCGTACCGCTGGGCGGTGGTCACGTCATCGGCCGTCTCGGCGAGCACGGCGCCGTCCACGCACAGGATGGGCCCGGCGGACAGCATCGGCGGCACCTCCGGAATGGCCGGCAGGTTCAGGATCCGCACCGAGGTCGCCGCCTCCCAAGGGGCGTCGAGGGTCCACCGGCGCCAGATCCGCAGCAGCCGGGGAGCATGGGCCGCGGGCCAGCAGGCCGCTCCGGTGACCACCTGGGCCACGGGGAACAGGCCGACCTCGACGGCGGTCACGATGCCGAATCCGCCGCCTCCGCCGCGCAACGCCCAGAAGAGCTCCGGATCGGACGACGCGTCCACCCGGCGCAGCTCCCCGTCGGCGGTGACCAGCTCGATCGCGGTGACTCCGTTGCCGGCGAGGCCGGTCTTCCGGCCGTAGAAGCTGAGCCCGCCGCCGAGCAGGTAGCCGACGACGCCGACGTTCGGAGACGAACCGTGGGCGACGGCAAGCCCGTGCTCGGCCGCCGCCCTGGCCACCACGCCCCAGCCCGTGCCGGCGGGGATGCGCGCGACCCGGCCGGCGGGGTCGATCTCCACCTTGCCGTCCATCTCCGTCCGGACCAGCAGCGCGTCGCCCATGGGCCGCCCGGCGGGAGAGGCGTGCCCGGTGGTGTGCACCCGCAGCGAGAGCCGTTCCCTGTCCGCGAAGCGGATCGCCGCGCGGATGTCCTCGACGGTCCGCACGACGACCGCGGCCACCGGCTCCGGCGGCGCCGCGAGGTTGAACACGCTGGTCGCCGCCTCGTAACCCGGCTCCCCCGGCCGCGCGATCCCCGCGCCGATGCTCGTCTCGCCGGCTGTGCCGACGGCCGTACCGCTGCCTGTTTCGCTGCCTGTTTCGATGTCGTTGCCGACGCTCATGAAGGCCTCCGCCTGGTGTTAGAGGGACGCCGCGTTCAGGCCACGCGCTCGGCGGTCAGGAAGGCGAACGACTCGGGGCCCGACTGGTCCCGGACGATCATGTTGGCGTCCGCCAGCCAGCGCCTGAGCTCGTCCGGCTCGAACAGCAACATGCCGGCGGGACGGCTCGGGAAGTAGTGGGACGCCTGGAAGTGCCGGGCGACGGGATCCCGATCCCACACGAACGTCATCAGCGTGAACGTGCCGCCGAGGCGCAGGCAGCGCCCCACTTCGGCGATGGCGGTCGCGGCGTCGTCGGGGAATGCCTGCAGGGCGTTCCAGCAGATCACCGCGCCCAGGCTCGCGTCCTCGAACGGCAGCGCGAGCGCGCTGGACCGGACGGCCGGCACGGCGGGCACTCTGCGGCGCAGCACGTTGAGCATCGGCAGGCCCATGTCCAGGGCGATGAGCCGCTCGGCGCCGACGGTCTCGGCGATCACACTGGTCCACCGGCCCGCGCCCGCCGCGAGGTCGAGCACGGGTCCGTCGACCGGACTCACCTGCTGCGCGATGTAGGCGTCCTCGTCGGCCAGGGTCACGGCGCCGCCCCAGTTGCCTCCGGCCACGCGGAGGAACTCGGGACGCAGCCGGGACTCGTAGTAGAGCCCCATGCTGGGCATCTCCGCCAGCTTCGCCAGGAGGTTGGCCGTGACCTCGTCGGTCACTCCGGCGGCGTCGCTCACGCCCTCCGTGAGGTCGAGGATGCCACGGGTCACCGGGTAGGTCACCGCGCAGCGAGCGCAGCGGACCCCACCGGCCCGGAAGTCGAGCGGCCCCTGGCAGGACGGGCAGCGCAGGGCGGCCGCGTGCCGGGTGAAGATGTCGATTCCGGGCTCCGGCACGGATGACGCCGATCCGTCGCCGGACTCGGATGACGGCGACGGGGGCTCTGTGACGCCGGCGACCGCCACCGGCATCCCGTGGCGCACCGCCCAGTACGCCTTGGAACCGACATATCCCCAGACAGTCCGCGTGTCGTTGCGCCAGTTCACGGCGACCTGCTCGGGGGTCAGCGCGCCGATCCACGCCTTGTCGAAGTCGCGCTCCTCGTCGGTGAGCTGCCACACCGACGGAGAGGGCCAGACCCGGCCCAGGTCGGGGGCGTCCAGGTCGAGCGTCCGCAGGCACCGGTCCAGCCGCGACAGGTCGCCCTCCTCCAGCCCCAGAGGCTCGACCAGAGGCAGGATCCGGTCCCGGTCCTCCGGGAAGTGGGCGAGCAGGTACACCACGGCCTGCGTCAGCGGCTCGTCCGGGCCGACCCGGCTCAGCAGGTGCAGGTAGTGGTCCATGCCCTGCCGTACGGCTTCGCGCACGGAGCCATCGGGGTCGCCGGGCTCCTGGCGTTCCCGGGCGGCGGAGTCGGCCTCCGCGAGCAGCCCGAGCAGGATGAGCAGGTAGCCGGCCCGGTGGTCGTCCACCCGGTCCAGGGACGCCACGATCTCGGTCGCCAGGGGCAACGCGACATCGGCCGGCGCCGGCAACGTGAAGCTTTCCGGCTCGGAGCCGGCCGTCGCGGGCTGCGTGGAGTCGGTCGGTGCGCCCACATCCCACAGCGCCCTGACCAGCCGCTCGTACGCCTCGGGAAGCTGAGCGGGCGGCGCGGCGGTGAACTGCTCCACCAGGGCACCGGCGATCGCGTGGGTGCCGGTCACGTACGTGCTGTCGACACTCATATACGAGTCCTTTCGGGAATCCAGCCGAAGCTTCGAGGCGACGCGGCGGCCGTGGTCGGCGGGGTGACCGTGATTCTGTGCGCCGGGCTCGGCGGGGGTGACGAGTTCGCCGGCGGGGACGGGCTGGGAATGGGCGTGGCGGATTGCCGGGCCACATGGTGACTTGGTACGCGTGAGTCAATTGGCGTGAGTTGGTGGGCCGCGTGGTGCATTGCCGGCCGCCACGGTGCGGCAGTCAACGCCTTTCAGCATCACACTCCGCCGCCATACCGGGCTTCTCCCGATGTGCGACGCCGCAAATCAATGTCGTACGGCACTGCCGTACCGCAATCGCGGAGATGCGAGCGCGCCGCCGCCGGCAAATCATAGACGCTGGCAGGCCCTGTTCTCCGGTTGTTCTCCGGTTTGTTAGCCGGTTTGCCAGCCGGTTTGTTGGCCGGTTTGTTTCCGGCGACCTGCTCTGTGCGCCTCACCCGTCAGCGCACGACTTCCGACCTTGTGCCGCGACAGCAGAAAGAGGTCAAATGAAGAGCAAGATTCCCATCGAAGTCTGGGTGCCGGACCTGACCTTTCCGGGCTGGATGGACCGGTGGTACAAGCAGGGTGCGGATTTCGAGAAGGCTCATCCCGAATTCCAGATCAACGTCACCGGCAAGGACTTCTGGAGATTCCCCCGCCAGGTCGTCGAGGCTGCCGCGGAAGGTCGCACCCCGGCGATTTCGGAGTGGTACTTCTACATGACCCAGGTGGCCCGGGACTCGCTCGCCCAGGACGGCAGCCCGCTGTTCACCTCGGTGGAGAAGGCCATCGGCGGCCGTACGGACGTTCTCGGCGAGCCCGTCGTGATCGACGACATCATCCCGCCGATGCGCGACTACTACACCTACGACGGGGACCTCACCTCGATGCCGACGGTGGGCACGACGAGCCTGCTGTACGCGAACAAGGGCCTGCTCCGGCGGGCCGGGGTGACGGAGCTGCCGCAGACCTGGGAGGACGTGGACGCCGTATGCCGGGCCGTCGCCCAGCTCGCGGACGGCCCGGCCCACGCCATCACCTGGTCGGTCCACGGCACGTTCATCCAGCAGGCGCTGGCGTCGCAGGGTGGCCTGATCGTCAACAACCACAACGGCCGGACGGGCCGGGCCACGGCCGTCGACCTCGCCTCCCAGGAGATGCTGACCTGGGCGGAGTGGTGGCGGAAGCTCCACAAGAACGGCCACTACTTCTACACCGGCAAGATCCCTGACTGGGCGGGCACGCTGAAGGCCTTCGCCGACCAGGACGTGGCCATCCGGATCTCCTCGTCCAACGACGTCAACTACATGTTCCGGGCCGCCGAGGACAACGGGTTCGACATCGAGGTGGGGATCTTCCCGTACAACCACCGTGTCCCCTATGTCGGCAACGCCATCGCGGGAACCTCCCTCTGGCTGGCCAACGGCCTCGACGAGGCCACCCAGGAAGGCGCGCTGGCCTTCCTGCAGTATCTGCACAACCCGCGCAACGCCGCCGAACGGCACAAGGCCAACAGCTTCCTCCCGCTCACGTACTCGGCGCAGGCGCTGCTGGAGGAGGAGGGCTGGTTCGACCGGCACCCCCACCACCGGCTGGCCTACGACCACGTCATGCGGTTCCCGGCGGGCGTCGTGCGCGAGCGGCCCGAGCTGGCGGGTCAGGTGCCGCTGTCCGAGGGCGCCCTGTTCGGTGACTTCGCCGGGAACCAGGACGTCATGACCCGTGCCATGGGCGACGTGCTGGCCCACGGCCTCGACCCGCTGGAGCGCTTCACCGAGGCCACCGCCGAGGCGCAGCGGTTGCTCGACACGTACAACACCTACGCGCTCACCTCCGGCTTCCGCGACCCGGAGAACAGCCCCACCCACAGCCTCAGCGTGGAGGCCTTCAGCGAGGCCGCCGCCGGCCGCGACTACTCGGCGGCGGACATGGAGGCGGTCGTACGGCTCCACCGCTGACGGACAGACGAATGCCGTGATGGGAAGAGTCCGCGGACGCACGCTGCGTCCGCGGATTCGCCATGTCCCGCCATCCTCGGCCGTGATCATGCACGGATTCCCTGGAACCTGCCGTGAGCTGGGCGAAAAACGTCGGTGACCATGCACCCTCACCTGAGTGCATGGTCACCAAGGTTGTTTCCCCCGGCCGGGACCGTGATCGAGGAATGTGTGCATGATCACGACCGGGGAGGGCGCGCGGTCAGTGGGCGGCGGCTCCGGCGGGGACCGACGCGGTCAGCCGTACGGGCAGAGCCCGGTGACCGTTCATGATGAACGTCGGCAGCGGCTGGAGGTCGTCCTTCGACACCGCGAGGTTCAGCTCGGGGAAGCGCTCGAACAGCGTGGACAGGCCGATCGTGGCGACCGCTCGGGCGATGCCCGCGCCCAGGCAGTAATGCGGGCCGTGACCGAACGACAGGTGCTCCTTGTCGGCCCGGGTGATGTCGAAGCGGCCGGCGTCGTCGCCGTGCAGCGCCGGGTCCCGTCCCACGGCGCTGTAGTTGACGAGGATCGGGTCGCCCTTCGGGATGGTGACCCCGTCGAGGTGGATGTCGGTGACGGCGTAGCGGAGCGGCAGGTGCGCGAGGGGCGACTCCACCCGCAGGGTCTCGTCGATCACGTCGTCCCACGTGGCGCCGCCGGACCTGACGAGGTCGAGCTGGTCGGGGTGGGTCAGCAGCGCGGTGATGGCGTTGTCGAAGAAGTTGATCGTGGTCTCGGATCCCGCGCCGAGGATGGCGAAGATCGTGTCGGTCAGCTCGACCTCCGACAGCCGCGAGCCGTCCTCGTCCCGCGCGGCCACCAGGTCGCTGGTGATGTCCTCGCCCGGAGCGCGCCGCTTCTCGGCGATGAGCTCCTCCATCGCGCCCCGCCATCCGGCGAGGATGGACTGGGCCTGCTCGGGGGTGACGGTGGTGTCCACCATCATGTCGATGACCTTGGCGGTCTCGACCCGGGCCTCCTCCGACATGCCGATCAGGTCGGCCACCAGGCGGGCCGGAAGCGGGTACGCGAACCGCTGACGCAGGTCGACCACCTCACCCGGCGGAGTGGCGGCCAGGGCGTCGAGAAGCTCGTTGGTCAGCTCGACGATGCGCGGCCGGATCGCCTCGGTGCGACGGGGCGTGAACGCCTTCCCGACCAGCCTCCGCAGGCGGACATGGTCCTTGCCGTACGCCGTGACCATGTTGTCCATGGCGATCCAGCTGATCATCTCCCAGTCCGGCGGGATCTCGCCGTTGAGAAAGGCCGGCCAGTGGTTGCGGGCGCTCTTGGTGACGTTGGGATCGGTGAGCAGGTTCCTGATCACGTCGTGGGAGTTGACGGACCACGCGATGACGCCGCCCGGCAGCTCCACGCGCGTCGCGGGGCCGAGCGCGCGCAGGTGATCCGTTTCGGCGTGGATGTTGCGGCCGGTGGTGTCGAGAACGGGGCAGCGTCTTTCCACGGATGTCTCCAGGGTTTCGTCGGTGGAGCCGGCCGAGGTGCCGAACACCATGAAGCGATAAGAAGCCGAATACGACGGCACCGGCGAATCATCACCTGCGCTCGATGCCATAGAAAAAGGCTATTTCGGCCGGTCGCCCGTAGAAATATCCAGAAATGCTGATGCGGAAGTAAGCATTACCGAAGATAAATCAGTCGCGACACATGAACGGATCATGCTCGCCGCGTTGCGGGGACCACGGCAGACAGGTGGCAGGCCAGCAGCTCAGATCAGGCGGCTTGTGTACCCCGCCTCGACCAGACGCTCGTAAGCCGATCGGACATCCGCGGGGAACGGCTGCTCGATGGCGTAGCCGGCCTTCGCGTACTCGACGATTCGCTGGGTGTCGCCGACAAGCATGTTGACCACGCGGTCCGGATCCCCGATGCCGGCCACGTAGTCATCGAGCGAAATCGGGAGCGAGGCACAGGTGATCTCGATCTCCGGCCACAGCTTCCTGCTCGTGGCGTATGCACGACGCTGCTGGTACGGCTTGGAGATGAGGATGGCTGACCGGACCTCAATCCCGCGCTCACTCAGGAGTTCGCGAGTGCGGCTGATGTTCTGGCCGGTGTTGGTCGCGGTCGGCTCGATCAGGACGGCCTCGGCGGGAACACCGCGCGCTATGGCGTGCTCTTGGTAGTGAACGGCTTCGCCACGCGGGAAAACGGCAACCGTGGTCGGTGCGTTCGCGCCGGTGAAGACGATCAGCGGAAACATGCCACGGTGGTAGAGATCCGCCGCACACGTAGCGACCCCGAGATCATGGCTGCCGAGACCGATGCCGACGTCCGCAGGTCGTACGGCATGGCGCAGATCGTGGTAGTCCCAAAGAGTCTCGACGTCGGCACGGATGGCCTCGGGTAGGACGGCTCTGGCTGTCATGGCGTGTCGCTGTCCTCAATCGGGAATCTTGAACGTATAGGACCACGCGAAGCGCGCGGCAGCGTGGATGCCTCGGGCGAATTCAACCAGGCGGCCATCACGGGTGACTGTGCGTCGATGGAGCACCATGACAGGCTCGCCTGCGGGAAGCCGTAGCACTGCCACCTCGTCGGGTGTCGGCATTCGTGCATAGATGGTTTCGGTGATGCTGTCCGGTTCGAGACCCTGAAGAGTGAGCACAGCGAAGCCTCCACCGTGTCCTGCCGGCCCGGGCGTGGGGTCGACAAGGGGTGTCCCTTCAACGTCCTCCGGGCGGTAGTAGCTGGTGAGCGTGTGGGTTGGCGCGTCGCCCTCCTTGACAAGCCGGGCGCGCTCGTAGACGGGCGAACCTTCGGGAATTCCGTACGCCTCGGCAACTTCCGCATCCGCTGGGACCTGGCGGACTGTCTGGGTCTGCTCCGTTGGCGTCCATTTTCGCTCCGACGCTTCGCGGTCAGCGGCAAAGGCTACGAGGCCGAACTTCCACTTGTGCTTGGCGTAGCGCTCGGCACCAAGCCGCTTCATGGGTGGGCGCCGGCGGACTACAGTTCCCCGGCGTCGTACTGGAGTCACCAGTCCCTCGGCTTCGAGGACCCGGACGGCCTGGCGGACGGTCTTGATGTTGACTCCATGCTCCTCGGCGATCTGGTCTTGCTTCGGCAGAGTGCTTCCCTGCTCGTAGTCGCCTCGCCTGATGGCCGTGCGAAGGAAGTCGGCCAGTTCGCGGTAGCCGATGGCCATGGTCGTCTCCTCCACTCGCCTGCGCGGACAAGGGTAGCGGTATCCACCTATACCGCCTCTAGTAGAGATAGCTCTATTGACAGTCTCCACACGTCCACGTTCTATAGGGCTAGCTCTTTACAGTCCTCCCACGGACATTCGGCAGCATCGGCATACCGGCAAGGTCCATCGAGGGAAGGGAGAACCGACCATGGCAGAGAGTAAGGGCGGCGGGAAGCACGCGGGCGAGCCGAAAGACAAGCCGCTCAAGGTTCAACCTCCCACCAAAAGCACGGGCGACACTCAGAACACGGGCGGCGGGACACGCCGCAAGTGAACACAGCCCAACGCATCGACGCCCTGTGTGAGGTCCTGGCCGCGAACCAGGAACTGACGGACGGGGTATGGCGGGCGGCGTTACACGCGGTGCCTCGGCATCTGTTCGTTCCTGACCGGGCGTGGGCCGCAGCCGATGACGGGCCTGGTTATGCGATCGACCGGGAGCTCCGCCCTGAGGCGTGGATGGACGCGGCCTATGCCGACCATCCGATCATTACGCAACTGGACGACGGCGCGACCGACGTGACGACCGGTGACGGCCATTACACGTCATCGCTGTCGGCTCCGGGCGTCGTCGTGGAGTTCCTGGAGATCCTGGACCCTTACGACGGTGACCGGGTGCTGGAGATCGGCACGGGCACCGGATGGACGGCGGCCTTGCTGGCGCATCGTCTCGGGGACGGCAACGTGACCAGTGTCGAGATCGACAAGGAGGTGCACGCCGCGGCGGCTGACAACCTGGCCACAGCGGGGCTGTCTCCGCGTCTGATCCTGGGCGACGGCGCGGAGGGCCGGCCGGACGGTGCTCCGTATGACCGGGTGCATGTGACCTGTGGCGTCTCTCGGGTGCCGTATGCGTGGGTGGAGCAGACGCGGCCGGGCGGGATCATCGTGCTTCCGTGGATGCCGGAGTTCGAGGGCGGTCACAAGGTCGCGCTGACCGTGGGGCGGGACGGCCGGGCGATCGGCCGATTCGCCTACCGTGGGGCGGCTTACATGATGCTGCGAGCCCAACGCCCGCCCGGCTGGGAGTACGCGGGCGACTACCGCAAGAGCACGGCGACCCTCGACCCTCGGCGCGTCTTGAGGGCCGGTACCGGGCTTGATGTGGCCGTTGCCGGGATGCTGCCCGGTGTTTCGGCAGTCACCGATCACAGCGACGGTTTCGAGGTCTGGCTGTCGGATGGGGAGTCGGGCGCGTGGGTGTCCGGCGACGAGGTCAACCAGTACGGGCCGCGAAGCCTGTGGGATGAGCTGGAAGAGGTGTTCTTCACCTGGGTCGGGTGGGGAAACCCGGCGCGTGACCGGTTCGGGCTGACCGTCGCGCCTGATGGTCAGCGTGTCTGGCTGGACTCTCCCGACAACCCGCTCTCGCCGGTTCGGCCGACGGCGGTCCGGCCTCCACTGTTCCAGTAGGGCGCGGATCGTCACGGAGAAGCCGCCACGCCGATGTAACGGCGTGGCGGCGAGAATCTTCGCGTGGTCCACGTCACCGAGGCGCCCCTCGCCGGAGCGGGGACGCCTCGACGCGGAGCGCGGGCCGGGCTACGGAGCGTCCCCGATCAGCCGGAGACCTTCAGGGACGCGGAAGGGTCGGTCTCGGAGGAGGCGCTCGGGGCGGCGTCCCGGGAAACCTCTCCGGTCTCGTCCTGAGGGGGCTCGTCCGGCGGGGTCGCCGGCTGGCCGGCGGAGGGGACGTGCCTGAGCGTCACGCCCGCCAGGATGGCCAACGCCAGGGCCAGCACGGCGCTGACAGCGGTGGCGGCGTTCACCGCCGTCGTGAACGCTTCGCGAGCGGCGTGGAGCAGCTCGGACGCGAGTGGAGCGGCCAGGTGCTGAGCCGCGGCGATCGCGTCGGGGATGCCCTCGCGGGCGGTGTCGGCCGCCCCTGCCGGGACCCCGGCGGGCACGGCGAGCTGGCTGTGGTAGACGGCGGCGCCCACGCTGCCCAGCGCCGCGATGCCGAGCGCGCTGCCGAACTGGGCGCTCGTCTCGGAGATCGACGATGCCGCTCCGGCCTTCTCAGGCGTGACCGAACCCATGACCAGGCCGTTGCCCAGCGACCCCAGCGGGCCCACGCCGAAGGAGGCGATGACGAGACCCGCGATCACGAGGGCCAGGCCCGACGAGCCGTCCGCCTGGGACAGCAGCACGTAGCCCGCCGCCAGGATGACCAGACCCGCCGCGAGGACGTAGCCGGGACGGATCCTCCGCGCGATGACCGGGGCCAGCAGGACGCTGACGATCGTCGCCGTGGTCGACGGCAGCATCCACAGCCCCGTCTCCAGCGGCGACAGGCCCTTGACGGTCTGGAGGAAGATGTTGATCAGGAAGTAGCTTCCGTTGATGACCCCGCCCAGCACCATGACGATCAAGGCGGCGCGGAAGGTGCGGTTCCCGAACAGGCGGAGATCGAGCAGCGGGCTGGCCAGCCTGCGCTGCCTGCGCACGAACAGGGCCCCCATCACGATGCCCACCACGACGGCGACGGCGTACAGCGGCCCCCAGCCGTTCCGGGCCAGTTCCTTGAGGCCGTAGATGAGCGGCAGGATGGCGGCCAGCGACAGCGCCACGCTGGTGAGGTCAAGGCGTACGGCGTTGGGGTCGCGGAACTCAGGCAGCAGCGCCGGACCGGCGACCAGCAGCAACAGCATGACGGGCACGCCGAGCAGGAACACCGAGCCCCACCAGAAGTTCTGCAGCATCACGCCGCCGACCACGGGGCCGAGCGCCATGCCGCCCATGAAGCAGGCCATCCAGACGGAGATGGCCGTGCCCATCTGCCGGGGATCCTTGAACATGTTGACGAGCAACGCCATGGTGGAGGGCATCAGCGTGGCTCCGGCGACGCCCAGCAGCGCGCGAGAGATGATCAGCATCTCGGCGCTGGTGGAGTACGCCGCGGCGAGTGAGGCCGCGGCGAACGCCGCACCGCCGATCAGAAGCAGCCTGCGGCGGCCGATCAGATCGCCGAGCCGGCCCATCGTGACCAGGAAGCCCGCGGTCAGGAAGCCGTAGATGTCGGTGATCCACAGCTGCTGGGTGGCCGTGGCGCCCAGGTCGGCGCTGAGGTGCGGCAGCGCCAGGTAGAGGATGCTCGTGTCGAGCGCCAGGAGGAGCGTGGGCAGGGCGAGCACGGCCAGCCCCAGCCACTCCCGCGGACCGGCCCGCACGCCGGACCCGGCTTCGGTGTTCGTGCTGTCCATCTCGGAGATCCTTCCGTCGGCGTTGGTCCCGGTCTGTCTCCCCGTCTTGTCTCTCGGTCCGCCCGATCGGCGCGCACGGCGGGGACCGTCCCGCGAGAACGACGGCGGGGACCGTCCCGCGAGAACATGCGCACCGACCAGTCTTACGGTCGCGGCACCGCCCGGCTTCCGCGAAACTGCGCTCTTTGGACGAGCCTCTCGATCGGGTCGCGCAGGCTCGCCGACGGCGGAACCCGCGGCTCACCCGGGCCTGCCATCGGCCCGCCCGGGCTTGCTCACGGCCCGCCGACGCCTACTCGGGTGAGCCCGAGGGCACCGGCGCCTGCTGCTGGGGCGTGACCGGCCGCGCCACGGGCTTCCTCGACCGGCTCCACCACCGCATCGCGGGCCGCTCCACCAGCGTGTACAGCAGCCAGCCGGCGATGACGTTGACGCCGATCATCCCGAGGGTGACGAGGATGCCGCCCGCGATGCCGTACTCGCTGTTACCGAGCACGAGGGGACGCAGCCAGTAGATCACCAGGAACTGGGTCATGTAGAAGCCGAAGGACACGTTGCCCAGCCACACCATCACCTTGGTGCCCAGCACGGTCCGCGCACCGCGCAGGTTGGCCGAGGCGAGCGTGCCGATCGCCAGGGCGAACGGGATCGAGGTGATCAGCACGAAGCGGTACGGCATGGGCGCGTAGACGGCCCCGGCGTAGCCGGCCAGCAGCAGGACCACGATCGGGGTGAAGCCGATCCGCGGCCACCGGTTCGCGATCACGATCCGCGCCACGATCATGCCGAGGACGAACTCGAACAGCCGCGCCGGCGGGAAGATGTACGCGAACCAGAACTGGGTGATCGACACGGCCTGGCCGGGGAACGCGGGCGTGTCGGGCAGGAACGCCATGTCGGCCAGGCAGACCGCCGCGATGCCCGCGACGGCGAGGCCGGCCCACAGCCACAGGCGGCTCTCGGCGATCTTCCTGATCGGGATGATCAGCAGCGGGAAGAGCAGGTAGAACATCATCTCGGAGCTCAGCGACCAGGCCGGCATGTTGCCCCCGGCCCACACCGGCGGGCTCGTGGAGAACGAGCTGAACAGGAAGAGGTTCGGCAGGCCGTAGTTCAGCGAGTACGCCCCGGCGAACAGGAGCATCGCGAGGGCCCACGTCACGACGTGGTTGGGCATGATCTTCACGACGCGGCGCCGCCAGTAGGCCGTGACCCGGTCGCCGGGACGGGCCGACCAGGTGATGACGAAACCGCTGAGGATGAAGAAGAAGGAGACGCCGAGCGACCCGCCCGGGTTGAAGAACCAGTTCAGGTTCTGCGCGAGGTCAGGGTCCTTGAAGGGGGTGGGCGCTTTCTGCCCGGCGGGAGTGAACGGAATCACGACGTGGCTCATGAAGACCAGCAGCGCGGCGATGATTCGCGCGCCGGTCAACGCTGGCAGATCGGGGCGACGCTCACTGAGAGTTCCGGCAAGGCCGGATGACGATGCCACAGGCACAATGGGCCTTCCTCTCCCTCGGATTGCCCAATGACGTACGCAACCCGGGCGATCGTGGGAATGACGCAATCAGGTCACATGATTCGCATTCCTGGCATGAGGCCGCATCTTCCCCCGTGCTGACTTTGGGGCCGCCCGGGGATTGAATCCACCGGTCACATGCTGAAAGCGGACGAGCCAGCGCTCGTCCGCTTTCACCCCGCCGCACGGACGCCGTTGTCCTTGCGCGCCGCTTTCGCTACTTGACCGACTTGAGATGGTCGTCGAGGGCGTCGAAGAAGTGCCCCCAGCCCTCCTCGGCCCGGGGAAGCTCGGCCTCGGGAAGGTTCCCCTCCTGGAGGAAGACGAGCTCGGTGCCGTCGCCGATGGACCTGAAGGTGACGGTCACGACCTCCTCGCCCGGCTCGTCGCGGGGGTCCTCCCTGCCGCTCAGGTCGACGAGGGTGTAGACCAGTCGCTCGTTCGGCACGACCTCGCGGTAGACGCCGGCGAAGGGGACCTGGGTCTGCTCGTCGACGACGATGGTCGCCTTCCACTCGCCGCCCGGCCGGACGTCCATGGAGATCGTGTCCAACGGCGCGCCCCACCAGTGGGTGAAGTGCTTCGGCTCGGTCCACGCGGAGTAAACCAGCTCGCGCGGCGCGTCGAAGGTCCGAGTGATCTCGATCCTGCCGCTCGCCAGTTCCGTCATCGTGTCGTCCTTTCTAGGGCTTTCTCTGGGCCTTGTTCGAGCTTGGAGAAGATGGCTCGCGTGAAAGCCGACGCCGGCCTGCCGGGCTCCGGCAGCGTGCCGACACGTTGAGCGGCCCCGATTCCGACCGGCCCATCGCCGCCGTGCCGCGGACCAGCTTTCCGGCAGATCAGCTTTCCGGCGAATCCGCTTTTGCTCCGGATCCACTTGTTCGCGGATCCACGCGACCGCCCCGCGGCCCGGGATCAGGAAAAGCTTATGGGCCGACGAGGCACCTGTGGCTTGATTCTCCCGGCCGCCCGGCGGCGTGTCTTATTCAAAATTGCTCTCTTCCCACGCCTGCCGTACGGCCTCAAAACGACGTGCGGACCCTCAAAACGAAGCGCGGCCCCTCATAAGCGCGCACGGCCCCTCATAAGGGATGCGCCGAAGCTGATAAAAGCGAATCGCAACCCGGGAGATGCGGCGGCCAGAAAAGGGATGTGACGCTCAAAGCATGCCCAATTCGACGACGAGACCGTGAGGACTGGGAGCATGGGAGTCGCCACAAGAATTCCCGAGCACCGCTTCCCCTCCCCGCCCGAGCCCGGCCTCACGCCCGGCGAGATGGTCGCGAGGGCCGAGGCGATCGCGCCCACTCTGGTCGGGCTTCAGGCCGGGACCGAGGAGCGCACCTTCTACGGCGAGGACGTCCACGACCAGTTCGCGAGAGCCGGCTTCTACCGGATCCTCGTTCCGCGCCGGTACGGCGGCTACGAGTTCGGGATCGACACCTTCATGCGGGTGACGATGGCGCTCACCCGGGGCTGCCCGTCGACCGGCTGGATGTACTGCCTGGGCGCCGCGCACGCCCTCGCCGTCGCCTCCCTGTTCGACGAGCGGGCGCAGGACGAGATCTTCGGCTCCGGCGGCGACTTCATCTGCCCGGCGACGGTCGTCCCGAGCGGCACCGCCGAACGCACGGCGGACGGTGGCTGGACGCTCAACGGCACCTGGGGCTACTGCTCCGGCTCGCCGTACGCCACGCACTTCGTGGGCCACACGCTCGTCGCACCCGAGGAGGGCGGCCCGCCCGAGCCGATGATGTTCATCGCCCCGCGCAGCGAGTGGACCCGGCTGGACGACTGGGGACACGCGCTCGGCCTCAAGGGCAGCGGATCGCACAGCATCAGGATCGAGAACGGCCACATCCCCGGTCATTTCACCCTTCCCATGCACATCAGCCAGGTCAGCGTCACGGAGGGCACGCCGGGCCGCGCGCTGCACGGGCCGCAGTACGGCGGCGGCCAGCTCAGCTTCATGGTCCTGGAGGACGCCGTCCTCGCCGTGGGCATGGCCCAGGGGGCGCTCGACGCCTACGAGGACCTCATGCGCACCCGGACGACGCCGTTCCCGCCCATCGTGCTCCGCGCCGAGGATCCCGACTTCCAGTTCCGGTACGGCAAGGCCGCCGGCCTGATCGCCACGGCCGAGGCCGCGACGCTCGACGCCATCCGGCAGTGGCAGGAGACCTGCGCCCAAGGCCCGGAGGCGGTCACCAAGGAGCGGGAGCTGCGGATCGCCGCGATCTGCAGCGAGGCGGTCGGCCTCTCCTGGCGCGCGGTGGAGGGATACCTCTTCCCGACCGCCGGTTCGAGCGCGGTGCGGCACGGCGAGCGCGTCGAGCGGGTGTGGCGGGACATGTCGATGTTCGCCACACATGCCGGAGTCTCAACGTTCCTGGCCACCATCGCGAAGCGCGAGCTGGCCCGAGCCCGGTTCGGCGTCGAGTAGGGCGCGGACCCCCGACAGTTCAGACGTTCAGAAGGGAGAAGGCCCGATGACGGAACTCCGGGACACCCCGCTCACCGCGGATCTCACTACTCAGCCCGTTGGCGACACCGTACAGCCGGACACGCGGCGGAAGACGCGGCCGCTGACCGGCGCGGAGTACATCGATAGCCTGCGCGACGACCGCGAGATCTATCTCTACGGCGATCGCGTCAAGGACGTCACCACGCATCCCGCGTTCCACAACCCGGTCCGGATGACGGCCCGGCTTTACGACGCGCTGCACGACCCGGACAGGCGCGACGACCTCATCGCGCCGACCGACACGGGAAGCGACGGCTACACGCACAGCTTCTTCACCACGCCGCACAGCGCGGAAGACCTGGTCGCCAACCAGCGCGCCATCGCGGCGTGGTCCCGGATGAGCTACGGATGGATGGGCCGCAGCCCCGACTACAAGGGGTCGTTCCTCGGCACGCTGGGCGCGAACGCCGAGTTCTACGAGCCGTTCGACGACAACGCCCGGCGCTGGTACAGGGAGTCCCAGGAGAAGGTCCTCTACTGGAACCACGCGATCGTGCATCCGCCCGTGGACCGCAACCGGCCGCCGGACGAGGTCGCGGACGTCTTCGTCCACGTGGAGAAGGAGACCGACGCCGGCCTGGTCGTGAGCGGCGCCAAGGTCGTCGCGACCGGCTCCGCGCTCACCCACTACAACTTCATCGCGCATTACGGCCTGCCGATCAAGGACAGGAAGTTCGCGCTGGTGGCGACCGTGCCGATGGGCGCCCCCGGCCTGAAGCTGATCTGCCGGCCCTCCTACAGCGCCACGGCCGCGGTCATGGGCAGCCCGTTCGACTACCCGCTCTCCTCGCGGCTGGACGAGAACGACACGATTCTCATCCTGGACAAGGTGCTCATCCCCTGGGAGAACGTGTTCATCTACGGCCACCTCGGGAAGGTCCAGCTCTTCACCGGCCGGTCCGGCTTCCCCGAGCGCTTCACGTTCCACGGGTGCACCCGCCTCGCGGTGAAGCTCGAGTTCATCGCGGGTCTGCTGGCCAAGGCGGTCGAGATCACGGGCACCAAGGACTTCCGCGGCGTGCAGAGCCGGATCGGGGAGGTGCTGGCCTGGCGGAACCTGTTCTGGGCCCTGTCCGACGCGGCCGCGCGCAACCCGGTCCCGTGGGTCAACGGCGCGGTCCTGCCCAACCCGCAGTACGGCCTGGCCTACCGGTGGTTCATGCAGATCGGCTACCCCCGGGTCAAGGAGATCGTGCAGCAGGACATCGCCAGCGGGCTCATCTACGTCAACTCCAGCGCCGAGGACTTCAAGAACCCGGACGTCCGGCCGTACCTCGACAAGTACCTCCGCGGGTCGAACGGCGTCGAGGCGGTGGACCGGATCAAGGTCATGAAGCTGCTGTGGGACGCCGTGGGGACCGAGTTCGGCGGGCGGCACGAGCTGTACGAGCGCAACTACGCGGGCAACCACGAGAACACTCGGGTCGAGCTGCTGTCCGCGCAGCTCGCCAACGGCCAGGTCGACGGCTACAAGGCGTTCGTCGACGAATGCCTCGGGGAGTACGACCTGGACGGGTGGACGGTCCCCGACCTGTCGTCGTTCGAGGCTCTACGGCAGGTCAGGACGGGCCTCTTCGACACCTGATCACCCCCGCGACACACGCGAAGCGCCGCCGGAAGCTCCATTTTCCGGCGGCGCTTTCGCATGCGGCCGGCCGCCGTTGACGCCGGGCCGCGGTCGTCCTTGGCCATGTCCAAGGGGCAGCGTTCGGCGATGGGCGTCGTCGTGGGCCGGGCCGGCCGCGCAGGTCGACGCGTTCACCGCCGGGCTCATCGTGCTGGGCGCCAGGCAACTCGGAGCGACCAAGTCGGCGACGGTCTACGGCGACCTCGACGACAGCCGCCGCAGGAAGGCCGCCGAAGCCGGGCTGGAGCTCGGCTCGATCGCCATGCAGGACCTGTTCATCCACCTGACCGGAGAGGACCGATGAGATTCCCCAGCCGCCTCCTCGCCGCGAACATGCTCTTCGCGCTGATGATCTGGGCCGGTTACTTCGTGGTGGTCACCGCGATCACGGTCGGCATCGCGGTCTTCGGCAGACTGACCGGGAGCGTGTGGGAGTCTGCCACCCAGCTCCCCCAGTGGTTCGCCCTGTTCGTCGGGGTGGCCCTCGTCCGGGACTGGCTCCCGCTGTACATCGCGCACGGGCAGACGCGCCGCCAGTTCGGCGCGCAGGCGGCCGTCACGGTCATGCTCTTCGCGCCGTTCCTGGCCGCCCTGCTCGCCCTCGGCTACCTGCTGGAGAAGGTGCTGTACGGCCTGGCGGGCTGGCCGCAGGCGCTGGACCGGGCCCACCTGTTCTCCGAGCCGACGCAGGTGCCGCTCGTCTTCGCCGAGCATCTGATCGAGCTCGCCGCCTGGATCCTCGCGGGCACCTTCATCGGCGCCACGTTCTACCGCTGGGACGGAGGCGGCCTGCTCACCATCCCGGTCGGCATCGGCATGGTGGTGCTCGCGGACGCGGCGATCGGCACGGATCTGCGCCTGCCGTTCATCCGGAACCTGGGCCTGCACCTTCCCCAGTCGCCCGCGATGACGGTCGGCGTCGCCGTCGGCACGTTCCTGCTCGGCCTCGCGCTGACCTGGGCCGTCATCCGCGACGTGCCCCTGCGGAACAAACCGTCCTGAGCCTGCCGTACGCGCCGCGACCGGAGCCGATGCACGATCACGTACGGCAAAAGCGCTCGTGAGCCCCATCGTGACGGAACTCGTGCATGATCACGTGTGAGGGAGTGGCTGGTCAGGCCATTGTGGCGGGAAGCCGTGCATGATCACGTGTGAGGGAGTGGCTGGTCAGGCCATTGTGGCGGGACGCCGTGCATGATCACGCGCGAGGGGAGGCCGCCACGGGGACGTGGCCGATGCCGGCGGGTCCATCTTCCTCGGCACTCCGCCGGTCGCGCTGGACCTCCTCGGCCTCCAGCACGACGTACGGGTCCTGCATCTCGTACCAGCCCAGGCCCGGAGGGCAGCGGTCGTAGCCGAGCAGCCGGCGGACCTCCTCGGGGTAGGCCAGCACCTTCTCCCGGGGCACCGCGAGGTACTGGTTCTCCTCCTGCCGGAGGTTGCCCAGGTCCAGGGCGATGGTCATGCCGGTGCGCGGCACATCGGTGGCATTGGCCCCGCCGCCGTGATAGACGCCGCCCAGCCAGATGAGGCCGGACCCGGCCGGCATCACGGTCGGGATGGCCTCCTCGGACTGCGGGGCGCGTTCGTCGTCCCAGTGGTGGCTTCCGGGGATCACCAGCGTGCCGCCGTTCTCGGCGGTGAAGTCGCTCAGGGCCAGCATGAGCTGCACCCGGCTGGTCGTGCCGGGATGCGTGCGCAGGTGCAGCGCGTCGTCGCGGTGCAGCGGCTGCTTGCCCTGGCCACGGTGGATCTGGATCACCTGCGTGGTGCTGATCTGGATGCTGGGGGTCATCTCCTGCCGCGACCGCCCGATCCACATGGGGATCGGCTTCTGCATGATGGCCCGCGCGGCCCCCAGGTACAGGCGCTGGGTGACGACCGGCGTCAGGTGGGTGGTCCGGGCGAACAGGGAGGACACTCGCCTGGTCCGCAGGCCGTCATACCAGCTCTCGCTGTAGGCGCAGGCGTCCAGGGCGGGGCCGAAGTCTCCCCACAGCGCGGCCATGGTGGCCGCGTCGGCGAAGTCCTCGACGATCACAGCCCCGTCGCGCTCCAAGATCTCGACGACCTCGCCGAGGTCGGCGTCCGGCTTCACTCTGGTAAGGCCCGCCATCGTGAGTCACCTTTCTCCGCGATTAATGCCTATCTCCGCGATTCGCGCGATTCGTACGAACGTGTGTGCCGTGCCGGGCCCCCGCCCGGCACGGCCCCGAGCTCAGCGGAGCTCGACGTCGGCGCGCGTCGCGGCGTCCACGAACTGGCCCCGGGACAGCGCCGCGGCCACCAGCTCGATTTCGTCGGCCATGTAGCGGTCGTGCGCCAGCGTCGGCGCCAGCGACCGCACCATGTCGTAGGTCGCCTTCCCGGCCGGGCTGAGCTTGTCGTACCTCCCGGACAGGTCCACCGCCTGCGCCGCGGCGAGGAACTCAACGGCGAGGATCCGGGTGTTGTTCTGCAGCACCCTGCGCGCGTTGCGCGCCGCGATCAGGCCCATGCTGACGACGTCCTGGTTGTCGCCGTTCGACGGGACGCTCTGGGTGCTGGCGGGGCCGATGGTCCGGTTCTCCGCGACGAGCGCGGTCGCCGGATACTGCGCGCCGGCGAAGCCGCTGTTGAGTCCCGGGTCGCCCGCGACGAGGAACTCGGGCAGGCCGTTGCTGAGATGCCGGTTGAGCAGCCGGTTCGTCCGACGCTCGGAGAAGACGCCGAGCTGGGTGAGGGCGATCGTGAGGTAGTCCATCACGAAGGCGACCGGCTGGCCGTGGAAGTTGGCCCCGTGGAAGACTTCCTTGCCCTCGAAGACGAGGGGGTTGTCGTTTGAGGAGTTGAGCTCGATCTGGAGCGTTGCGGACGCGTGGTAGACGGTGTCCCTGACGGCGCCGACCACCTGGGGGATCGCCCGCAGGGTGTACGCCTTCTGCAGGTAGACCTCCGTCCGCTGGACTCCGCTTTCCGAGCCCGGCCGGTCGCCGCTGAGCTCCCGCCGCAGCTGGACGTGCTCCACGGCCAGCTCGCTGCCCTGCAGCAGGGCGCGCATGTTGGCGGCGGAGTCGATCTGCCCACGGTGCGGGCGGGCCACGTCGTGCCCGTCGGCCACGAACGGGCTGGTCGAGCTCTGCAGGACCTCGCAGATCAGAGCGGTGACGATCTCGGCCTGCCGGACCTGGTCGAGCGCCCGGCCCACGAGCAGGCAGCCGAGCCCGGTCATCGCGGAGGTCCCGTTGATGAGCGAGAGCCCTTCCTTGAACCGGAGCTGCAGCGGCTCGATGCCGAGCTCCCGCAGCACCGGCCCGGTCTCGACCCGGCGGCCGTCCCGCAGGACGTAGCCCTCCCCGATGATCGTGGACGCGACGTGCGCCAGCGGCGCGAGGTCGCCGCTGGCCCCGAGCGAGCCGATCTCGGGGATGGCGGGGGTGACGCCGAGGTTGAGATAGAGCGCGAGGCGCTCCAGCAGCTCGGGCCGCACCGCCGAGTAGCCCTTGGACAGGGCGTTCAGCCGCGCCGCGACGATGGCCCGCGCCTCGTCCTCGGCGAAGACCGGGCCGACTCCCGCGCTGTGGCTGCGGACCAGGTTGGTCTGCAGCTCGATCTCCTTCGCGGTGTCGACCAGCATGTAGATCATCTCGCCGTAGCCGGTGGTCACACCGTAGACGGGGATGCCCTGCCGGATGATGTCCTCGAACAGTTCCCTGTTGGCCGCGGCCTTGGCCAGCGCCGAGGGGGCCACGCCGCACATGACCTGGTTTTCGGCGATCCGCCGTACGGTTCCGACGTCCAGGGTCTCACCATCGAAATCGACTGACGTCGCGGTCTCGACCAGAGTCAAATCTCTCACCCGCCATAGGTTGGTAACGCCATAATGGACACAGCTCGCGAGCCGAAAGGGCGGAAATCCCGGCTGAATGGCCCCGGCATCACGCCGGCGCCATTACCGGCGGATCCAGCGGCGCATCAGATATACGCGATCCTCACCACGTCATCGTCACTTCCGGCCATGGGCGGGGGCATCTCCTAAGATGCTGCTTCGGATTCCCCCACCGAACTGCGCGATATTTCGACACATCCCCCGTGGTCGAATTACCCCGGCCATTGGCGGCGCTTTTTATTCGCCGGGCGCCGGCTTAATTGGCGGTCAGCGGGCCCGGGGCCGCCGGGGGGATGTGAGGTTGGCGCGGAAGAAGTCGGCCGTCGCGGGAGACCTGCGCGGCGCTGGCGAGCGCCCCTCCCGGCCCGGGCGCGGTGCCGCACCGGCTGGCCAGGGCGCTCGGCCACCTCGGCTACGCGCGGCGGTTCCTCACCGAATCGCTGGGCCACTACCGGGAAGCCGCCGCGCGGACCACGTCTGCGAGCGAGGCGGCCCGCGACCTGCGTAACGCGGCCGACGGCGCCCATGCCGTCGTGCCTTCCGGCCATCAGGCCTTCGAGCTCCTGCTCGCCTCGGCCGAGCGGGCGCGGGCCACCGGCGATCCGGTGCTCACCGGCGAGTTCCACGAGGCGCTGGGCCACTCGTCGCCGTCCACACCGGCCGGTTCCAGGAGACGGGCAGGTGCACGCGGCCGGCTCGGCGAAGGCCGCCGCACGCGGCGGGCCAGACCGGCGGCGTGTGATGCCGCCGGTCTGGCCATGGCCGTACTCGGAACCGCGTGGGGATGGGTCGCGGGTCAGCTGGTCGTGAGCACCGGGATGCTCGGCTGCGCGGAGCTCTTGCCGAACGTGTTCCGCAGCCTCAGCGCCGGCTTCTCGACGGCGTAGTAGCTGACCACGGCGGCCAGGAAGCTGCCGCCCATGACGACGGCCCACGTCAGCGGGAAGTTCTTCCCGCCGACCAGGCTGCCGTTATAGAAGTACAGGAACGGGATGTGCCAGAGGAACATGCCGTAGGAGACCTTGCCGATGAACTGCAGCGGCTTGACGGTCAGCACGGCGTCGAGGACCCGCGACCGCACGCCCGGCACCGTCAGCGGCGCGAGCAGCAGGAAGACCAGAAGCAGGTCGACCGGCTGGTCGAACAGGAAGGTGGTCAGCGTGGGGTAGTCGGCGGTGCCCTGGCCGCCTGCGGGCGAGAAGCAGAACAGGATCAGGACGATCAGCGCCGCGAACCAGCACCAGCCCGGATACTTCGCCACCAGACGGTACGGCGCGAGCACCGCGTTCGGCGACGTCTCGGCGGCGGCGGACAGCGTCGCCAGCCCCATGCCGACCGCGAGGTAGCCGACCCACCCGATCGGCCAGTTGCCCTGGACCGGGTAGGGGCCGACGGCCGCGCTGTGGCTCCAGGCGCCGAACGCGTACCCGATCAGGATGAGGATGCCGATCGGCAGCAGGATCCGGCGCGCCCGGCCGGCCGGGTCCGCCGTCCGGCGGGCGAGCCGGGCGAAGAGCCAGGCGAACAGCGGCAGGAACACGTAGAACGCGGTCTCGGTCGCCATGCTCCAGGTCGCCTCCAGGCCCTGGGGAATGGCCCCCGCCTGGTAGACGTGCTGCATCGACAGCACACGCAGCGCGTACCAGACGCTGCTGACCTGGTCGCGGCCGATGGTGAACATCACGATGATGGAGACCAGCCAGAAGGCCGGGATGATGCGCAGCGCGCGCCTCCAGGCGTACGCCCCCAGCTCGGGCTTCCGGGCGTCCGCGATGGTGGCGAGCGCGAACGGACGGTAGATCAGGAAACCGGACAGCCCGAAGAGGATCGGCAGGGACTCTCTCGTGAACCGCTCCAGCACGACGGCTAAGACGCCGTTCTCCGGGTGGTAGGTGAGGAACCCGAGCTTTCCTGCGGTGAACGCCGAGTGAACGGTGATCACGGCCAGCACGGCAATGGCGCGAATTCCCTGGAGCTCCGGGAAGTACTGGCGTTTCGTGTCGCGGGGCTGCGCGGGCTCGGCGTTCTTCGCGCCCTGTCCGGGCCCGTTGACGATATCTGCTGCCATAGCCGCTCCTTGAGGAGTTAAACGACACCATCAGCTTGGTTCTGCGGCAGTTAGCGAAGCATCTCCCAAATTGCGGAATTTCCCCCCGCCGTGATCATGCACAGATTCCCGGCCAGGCCTTCCGACCTGCGCCGTCTCTTCCCGTGATCATGCGGAGATTCCCGGCGACGTCTTCCCACCTGGGCCACCCCTTTCGGTGATCATGCAACTTCCCGCGCATGACCCCGGTCGTGGCGACACGCGCCTTCCGCCGTACCGGATCAGCGGCCGTGGCGGTCGAGGACCTGGGCGAGATCGTCGGCGATGGACGCGGCGAGCGCGGGCAGGTGGTCACGCAGGAAGAAGTGGCCGCCGGAGAACAGGCGGAGGCCCAGGAAGTCGTCCGTCTGGTCCTTCCATTCGATCAGGCTCTCCGGCGGCGCCACGATGTCCTCGGTTCCGCCGAAGGCGGCCACCGGCACCGGAAGCGGCGGCTCGGGGCGGTAGACGTACGAATGGCACAGGGTGAAGTCCGCCCGGGCGACGGGCAGCGTCAAGGCGAGGGCGTCCGGATCTTCGGCCATCTCCGGCGGCAGCCCGCCCAAAATGCGCAGCGCGGCCACGAACTCGTCGTCGGAGAGGGCTGGATCGGGCATGCCGATCTCCGCCGCGCCCCGGATCGGCCACGACGCCAGGGCGAGCAGCACGGGGAGCGTCCCGCCGTTTCCGTTGCCGTTTCCGTTTCCGTGGCCGGCCTGGAACGCCCTTGTGAGGCGGTAGCTCAGCATCGCCCCCATGCTGTGCCCGAAAAGGGCCCACGGCACGCCGTCCCCGGCCAATCCCCCGGCCGACTCGCCGGCCAAGCCCCGGGCTCGGTCCCCGGACGCCTCGCGGGCCAGCGTCTCGGCGAGCCACCCGGCCGCCTGCTCGCAGTCGGTGAACGCGGCCTGCCGGTGCCGCCCCTGACGGCCCGGGAGCCGTATCGCCCGAAGCTCCACCCATGACGGCAGATGCCTCGACCACTGCCGGAACATCGAGGCTCCGCCGCCCGCGAACGGCAGGCCGTACAGGCGGACCCGCGCGGCGGGCCGGGGCTCGAACGTCACGTACCACGAGGACTGCGTCACCATTTGCCGCTCCGGCTCCTTCGACCCGACTGCAAGACCTATCCGCTGGACGAGACTCTCGACCGGACGCTCATCCGGACCCGCGGCGCTCGGAACCATGGCGAGACCCGGCGGTCACCTGGTCCCAGCCGCTCATCCGGACAGGCGGGTCACAGCAGGGAGTGGCCGATCATCTCTTTCATGACCTCGGTCGTGCCGCCGTAGATGGTCTGCACGCGGGTGTCGACGAACGCCCGGGCCACCGGGAACTCGCGGACGACGCCGTAGCCTCCGTGCAGTTGGAGGCAGCGGTCCACCACTTTCTGGCACAGCTCGGTGTTCCACCACTTCGCCATCGCCGCCTCTTCGGCGTCGAGCCGGGCGGCGGCGTGCTCGGCGACGCAGCGGTCGGTGAACGACCGGGCCACCGTGAGGGCCGTCGCCAGCTCGGCGAGCACGAACCGGTTGTGCTGGTGCTGCCCGATGGGCCGGCCGAAGACCTCGCGGCCGCGGCAGTACTCCAGCGTGTCCTCGAACACCTTTTCCGCCGCGGCCAGCGCCTCGACGGCGATCATCATGCGCTCCTGCCGGAGGGTGCGCATCATCGCGGCGAAGCCTCGTCCTTCCCTGCCGAGCAGGTTCCCGGCCGGGACCTCCACGTCGTTGAAGAACAGCTCGACCGTGTCCATCGCCCGCATGCCGATCTTGTCCAGCTTCCGGCCCCGCTCGAACCCGGCCCGGCCGGACTCCACGACGAACAGGCTGGCATCGGACGCCCTGGCTCCCGAGCCGGTTCGGGCGACGACGAGGACGAGGTCGGCGACGGCGCCGTTCGAAATGAAGGTCTTCTGGCCGCTGATGACGTACGTGTCCCCGTGGCGCGTCGCCTTCGTGCGCAGGCGCTGCACGTCGCTGCCGGCGTCGGGCTCGGTGATGGCGATGGCCGTCACCAGCTCGCCGGAGCAGAACCCGGGCAGCCAGCGCCGTTTCTGCTCCTCGGTGGTGAGGGTGCGCAGGTAGAGACCGGCTATCTCGTTGTGCAGGGACAGCGCCGGGGCGTGCACCCCGGCGCGTGCCAGCTCCTCCGCCAGGATCACGTGGTGGAGGTAGTCGGGGTCGCCGCCCCCGCCGTACTCGGTGTCGACGTCCATGCCGAGCAGGCCGTACTGTCCCGCTTTGAGCCAGATGCCCCGGTCGGCCACGCCCTCCTCCTCCCACCGTGAGTAGTGGGGAAGGATCTCCTTGCTCACGAACGTCCGGACGAGGTCGCGGAACGCGTCGTGGTCCTTGGTGAAGATGTCACGGCGCATCGAGCGCTCCGGCCACCGTGACGTCCGGGACCACCGGCGCCCAGGTCGGGAGGATGTCGCGGAGCCGGTTCATCATCACCTGGCAGTAGGCGGCGTTGTGATCCAGGCTTCGCCGCCGGGGGTAGGGCATCTTGTGCCGGCCGCCGTGGTCGACGCGCAGCCGGACGGGGTCGACGTCCAGAAGACCCTCGATGGGCTCGAACGACGTCAGCAGCTCGGCCGCCGCCGCCGGGAGCTCGATCTCGAACTCGTAGCGCCCGCGGGACACCACGCGCAGGTGCCGCAGCGGCACCGTCGGCTCGGTTACCGCCTCGCGGTACACGTACGGCCTGGCCAGCAGATCGAGCTCGAACGCCATGCGGACGCGCGGATCGGCCAGCCAGCCCTGCTCGGCCAGGAAGTCTTCCAGCAGTCTGTCCATCTCACCGCGGTGAGACTGGAGCACGTAGTGCAGGACCTTGCCGATGTTGTTGATGTCGTAGTTGCCGAGGCTGCTCACCGAGTCGGCGAAGAACCGGCAGATGTCGGTGTCCGTCCGGGTCTTGTAGTAGTCGGCGGCCCGGCACAGGAAGTCGACATACGAGCAGACGCCCGACCGGTCGAGCTGCCGCGCGACGTAGAAACCGGCGCGGGCGTTGTAGAGGCTGATGACGGCGTAGTAGAACCAGGCCCCGGCCTGGAACTCCTCCTGGGTCACCCAGTTGGTCGCCACGACCACGTCGGCCTCGGCCACGGGGTCGTCCACCCGGACGGTGACGATGCCGAGGGACTCCCGGCGTTCGTACATCGGCGTGTTCCGCAGGAGGAGCTGCGGATAGGCCACGACCGCGTCCGCTCCGGTGGCGCACAGCTTGGCGATGCCCTCCTGGAAGGACTGCAGCGTCTCGCCCGGCAGCGGCCAGATCAGCTCGGTGTAGGAGCTGATCTTCTTCTCGCGGAGCTGGAGCTGCAGCTCGACATAGGTCGACTCCTTGATGTTGGCCCGCTGCACGAGGTCGAGCGCCTGCGGGCTCAGCGTCTGCAGCGACACCGGCTGGCTGGTCAGCATGCCGCCCTCGACCAGGATCTCGGTGATCTCCGTGACCCGGTCCGGCCGGTTCTTGGCCGCCTGGATGGTGACCATCATCGGGTAGCCGTACCGCTCCTTGCACTCGACGAGATGCCTGGTCAGCTCCACGTCACGGGGCAGCGCGCCCCAGTTGGCGTCGGCGACGAAGATGCTCTCGATGCCGTGCTCGCTGATCCAGGTCAGGTCCGCCTTCACCCGGTCGAGCTCCCAGCGGTGGACCTTGTCGTTGGTCGCCGCGCCCCAGTAGCAGTACGAGCAGCGGAACGGGCAGCCGCGGTTGGTCTCCACGACCGCGAAGACGTACTCTCCCCCGTCGAAGATCCCGGCGGCGAAGGGCGACGGGATCTCGTCCAGCTCCTTGATCCGGGTGGGCTTGTCGGTCGTCACCAGCTCGCCGTCCGACCAGAAGCTCACCCCCGGCACCCGGCTGAAGTCCGGGTCCGCGCCGGCCAGTTCGCGAAGGTACGCCGTGAACGGCTGCTCGCCCTCCCCGTTGCAGACCACCACGTTCTCCCAGGACGGGGGGACGTATTCGGCGGTGTAGTTCATCACCTGCGGGCCGCCGAGGATGAAGTGCGCGTCCGGGCGGAGCCGGACCAGCTCGTCCAGCACCTCCTTCATCCGGCGCATGTTCCACAGGTAGCAGCTCATCGCGTACACGTCGGCCTCGGCCGCGAGCATCAGCGCGACCAGGTCGTCCACCGAGGTCCGCACCTCGGGCGCGTGGATGGTGAAGTGGCAGCTCCGCGCGACGTCCGGGTCCTGCTGCGCGTACGCCTGAAGGTAACCGGCGGCCAGCGGAAGGGTGTTCGCGTAGAGGGGCAGCTCCAGGAGGCTGACCTTCAGGCTTCTCATGCGTCCGTCCCCGTCGTCTCGGCGATCGAAGCCGCCAGCTCGTGCAGCACGTCGTATTCGAAGACGTCGTCGGCCCCGAGCCGGATGCCGCGTTCCTTGGCCCGCCTCGCCAGCCGCATCGCGTGCAGGGAGTCGCCGCCCAGGTCGAAGAAGCTGTCCTCGCGGCCCACCGAGCTGATCTGGAGCACCTCGCACCACAGCTCGCTGAGGACCCGTTCGGTGTCGGTACGGAAGACCTTGCCGCCGGCGCCGGCGGACTGGCCGGGCAGCGGAATCGCGGCCAGCGCCTTGCGGTCCACCTTCCCGTGCGGGGTCAGCGGCAGCGCGTCCAGCAGCGTCACCGTCTGCGGCACCATGTAGTCCGGAAGCCGCTCGGTCAGGTCGCGCCGTAGCCGGCCGACCTCGGGCGGATTGGCGGGATCGGCGGGGACGACGTAGCCGACCAGCCGGTCACCGCGGCCGTGCTTGACGACGGCCGCTTCGCGCACCTCGGCGAGCTGGTTGAGCGCCGTCTCCACCTCGCCCAGCTCGATGCGGAAGCCCCGCAGCTTCACCTGGTCGTCGGCCCGGCCGAGGAAGCTCAGCGAGCCGTCGGGCAGCTCGCGGACCAGGTCGCCGGTCGCGTACATGCGGGCGTCCCCGTCGAGGACGAACGGGTCGGTGACGAACCGCTCGGCCGTGAGGTCGGGCCGGTTGAGGTAGCCGAGGGCCACACCGGTGCCCCCGACGTGGAGCTCCCCGACCTGACCCGGCGGCACCGGCCTGCGCCGCTCGTCCAGGACATAGGCCCGCATCTTCGGGAGCGGCAGCCCGATCGGAGGCGCGTCGTCCCCCGGCGTGCCGTCCTGCGCCGCGCCGTCCCGCGCGGGGGCTCTGGTCACCTCGGCGTAGGTCGCGACCACGGTCGTCTCGGTCGGGCCGTACAGGTTGTAGACCTTGAACGGCAGGCCGGCCGGCGGATAGCGATGCAGCTTCTCGCCGCCGGTCAGCAGCGCCCGCAGCGCCCCGCCGTACGTCGTCCAGGGCTGGTCGAACATCTCGACGGCGAGCGCCGTCGTGAGGAAGCAGACGGTGATGCCCTCGGCGGCCAGCCACCGGGCGAAGTCGACGGGCGAGTCGGGCAGGCGCCCCTCGACGAGGCAGAGCGTCGCGCCGTTCGCCAGGCACGGCCAGACCTCCAGCGCCCAGGCGTCGAACGACGGCCGCGCGAGCTGTGTGATCCGGTCGCCCGGCCGCACGTCGAACGTCTGCCGATACCAGGCGACCAGGTTCGACACGCCGTCGTACGGCACCAGCACGCCCTTCGGCGTTCCGGTCGAACCAGAGGTGTAGACGACATAGAACAGGTCGCCCGGCGCAGGCTCGACGCTCTCATCAGGCTCTTCGTCTCCGGCCAGCGCCTCCTCCACGGCGAGCACCTCGGCCACACCGCCGGCGTAGCGATCGGCCAGGTCCGCCCGCGTGATGACCAGTGGAGCGCCGGAGTCGGCGAGGATGGCGGCCAGCCGCGCATCGGGCTCATCGACGTCGGTGCCCACGTAGGCGCCGCCCGCGAGAAGCACCGCCAGGGCGGCGACGACCAGCTCGGGCGAGCGCTCCAGAGCGAGGACCACGAGCGTTCCACGGGTGACCCCCCGGCCGCGCAGGACCTCGGCCATCCGGCAGGAGCGTTCGTAGAGCTCGGCGTAGGTCAGCACCGTGCCCGCGCGGACGATCGCCGGCTGATCCGGCTGCACCTGCGCCCACCACCCGACGTACGCCGGAACGGTCGCATGCGCGGCGCGTACGGCAGTGCTCAACTCGGTCAATTCTGCCTCCAAGTTCCGATTTCCCGCTTCCGAAGGCTTGTGCCTCGCCCGTCGGACGACGGAGGCGGTGGCCGCTACGACGCGATCAGAAGAAGAGCACCCGCTCGGCCGCGGAGAACATCCGGCGGGTTTTTCCGAGGCTGTTATTTCTCATTCGGCGGGCCTCCGGCTCGCGGGTGAAACAATTCTTTTGGAGCACGGGTGGGTCTTTATGACGTGCGGATAGTCACCGTCGTATCGTCTCGGCACGCCGCCGGGGAATGCATCTCCTGAATTGCCGTCGGACCTGCGAACGACGACCTGCGCATATTCGGACGCGACCGCTCAGCAATGTGAAAGATGCGCCCGCCCTTTGGCGCTGTCATAGTCATGTGGCGCGATTCGGTGAATGACACGCACACGGACACGGATGCGGGCGCGGACAGGGACACGGGCGCGGATGCGGACGCTGGCGCGGACATGGTCCCGCGGTTTCGCGCCGCCGAGCATGGGGCTGGGACATGACGGTTGTGCACGGGTCACTCGAAGCTCGGACGGCGGCTCCCGGGCCTTCGGACGAGCATGGGCCGCTTCTGGACGACGACACGGTCGCCGCCTATCTCGGGCGGATCGGCGCGCGGCGGCCGGAGCGGGCGACCGCCGGCGCGCTGCGTGAGCTGCACGAACGGCATCTCATGTCCATCCCCTTCGAGAACATCGACTTCCACCTCCGCAAGCCGATATACATCGGCGCGGACGCCATCGAGAAGATCGTCGGCAGGCGGCGCGGCGGCACGTGCTACGAGCTCAACGGGGCCTTCTTCGAGCTGCTGCGCGCCCTGGGCTACGACGCCACGGTGCTCGCCGGGCGGGTGGCCGAGGACGGCGAGCTGGGGCCGGTGCTCGGCCACATGCTCCTGCGGGTGGTGGCCGAGGACTCTCCGGAGCCGTGGCTGGTGGACGTCGGCTACGGCCGCGGCGCGCGCCACCCGCTGCGCTTCGACGCGCGTGAGCCGCAGGACGACCCGCAGGGCACGTTTCAGCTCTTCGAGGGGCCGTTCGGCGACCTCGACCTGCTGCGCGACGGGGTGCACCAGTACCGCATCGAGACCCGTCCCCGCACGGTCGCCGACTTCCTCCACATGTGGTGGTGGTATCTCCATTCGGGCGAGTCACCCCACATCACGCACCTCTACTGCACGGTCCCGACGGCCACCGGTCGCGTCACGATCAGCGGAAACACTCTGATCGTCCGGGAGACCGGGCGGCGGACGAAGCAGGTGATCGAGGACGACGACGAGCTGCGCGCGGCCTACCGGACCTGGTTCGGCCTGGAGATCGACGAGCTCCCGCCGCTGCCCGAATCCCGGGCGGCCGAGGCATAGGCCCCCGGGACGGGCTTGCCGTACGGCGGTCAGGGCGTTACTCGTCCTGGAGGGCGCGGCGGTTTAGCTTGCCGGAGGCGGTCTCGGGGAGCTTGTCGACGAAGCGGATGTCACGGGGATACTTGTGCGGCGCGAGCCGCGCCCGGACGAAGCTCTGCAACTCCTCGGCGGACACGTCGTCGCGGGTCACCACGAACGCCCTCGGCAGGGTCAGCCCGTCGACCTCGTAGCCGACCACGGCGCACTCCACCACGGCCGGATGTCCGATGAGGCAGTTCTCGACCTCGGCGGGCGCCACCCACCGGCCGCCGACCCGCAACAGGTCGTCCGCCCGGCCCTTGTAGTAGAAGAAGCCGTCCGCGTCCCGGCTGAACAGGTCGCCGGACCGCACGGTGTGCTCGGCGACGAAGGTCCGGGCCGACTTCTCCGGCGACTGCCAGTATTCCAGCGCCGCCGTCTCGCCGGTGATCTCCAGGAGGCCCACCTCGCCGTCGGGCACGGACGCGCCATGCTCGTCGACGACCCGGACGTGATATCCCGGCACCACCTGGCCGAGGCTCCCCAACCGGACCTGGCCCGGCCGGTTGCACACGTACCCGTGGAACATCTCGGACGAGCCGATGCCGTCGATCACCTCGACGCCGAAGGTGTCGAGCCACCGGCGGTGCAGCTCCAGCGGCAGGGCCTCGCCCGCCGAGATGCACACCCGGATCGAGCTGAGGTCCTGCTCGGACGCCTTGGGGTGGGCGACCATGGCGCTCATCATGGTGGGCACGTTCACGAGGATCGTCGGCCGGTGCTTGGCGATCAGCTCGAAGATCTTGTCCGCTGTGCTCCGCTCGGGGAACACGATCCCGGCCGCGCCGACGCCGAAGGGGAACAGCGCCGTCATGTTGTTCGCGTAGCCGAAGAAGAGCTTGGGCACCGGCAGCACCACGTCGTCGGGACCGATGTCCAGCACACCGCGGGCGAACCACTCGAAGCTCAGCGCCGTGCTCCGGGCGGCGATGACGCAGGCCTTGGGCGTGCCCGTGCTGCCCGTGGTGAACCGCCAGATGGCGACGTCGTCCGGGGTCGTGGCGGCGGGCTCCAGCTCGGCCGGCTGTGCGGCCGCCAGAGTCTCGAAGTGGTGCTCGCCCTCCCGCAGTTCGTCCGCGGGCACGCCCACCACCAGCAGGTTCGACACGCCCGCCGCGCGCAGCTTCTCGAGCGTCGCCGCGTCGGCCACGACGACGGCCGGGGCCGCGTAGTCGGCGTAGAACCGGTAGTCCTTCGGCTGGAGGTAGGTGTATGCCTCGGCCGTCACCGCGCCGATCTTGTGCACGCCGTACCAGGTGGCGACGAACTCGACGCCGTCGCCGAGCGCGAGCAGCACCCGGTCGCCCTGCCGTACGCCGAGATGGCGCAGCACGTTACCGGCCCGGTTCGCCAGCGCCCGCAGCTCCGCGTAGGTCGTACGGCCCGCGGGGGTGATCAGGGCGGTACGGTCGCCCTCGTTGCGGTCGAGGAAGTGCGACGCGATGTTGAACTCTCGAGGCAGGTCTCCGTAGCGCAACAGGCCGGCGGAGTGCCGGTCACCCGGGTCTCCTTCGAGCAGCGTCGAGCGGGTCTCGGCCACATCGCCCCTCATGGGTCCCTCCTCGAAACGGCGGCTCGAACGACCGGCCGGCGAACTCACCGCACCAGTCCCCCATCGTCCGACGGGATCAATTCGGGGCGCTTCTTCTGAAATGCCGTTTTTCACCGCAGGGGCGGCGCGGCGGGACGGCACATCGCAATACGGGAGATGCGGGGCGCGAACCGCCCGGATGAAGCTGGTTCAGGCGTTCGGCGGAAGGAGACCGCCTCGGCGAGGCAAGCACCGTGACCTGGAAATCTGCGTGACCTGGGAATCTGCGTGACCTGGGAATCTGGGGGAGCTTCGTGGGAGGTCGAAAGGTGGACGTCCGGGAGGGACCGTCGCCGCTGGGAACCGCGCAACTGCTCGCGGAGGTCGACGCCGCCGAGCGTGAGCTCACGGCACACGACCGGTCGTCGGGCGAGGGCGGCGCCGCCGAGCCGCCGGCCGGTGACGCCGGCGAGTCCGCGCCGGCCCGGTTCGAAGCGCTGATCGCGGCCGACAAGCGGATCGAGCCGAGAGACTGGATGCCGGACGGCTACCGCAGGAGCCTCCTCCGGCAGATCGCCCAGCACGCGCACTCCGAGATCGTCGGCATGCAGCCGGAGACCAACTGGATCACCCGTGCTCCCACTCTCAAGCGCAAGGCGATCCTGATCGCGAAGGTGCAGGACGAGGCGGGCCACGGGCTCTACCTCTACTCGACCGCGGAGACGCTCGGGGTCGACCGCGAGTCGTTGCTGGACGCGCTGCACGCCGGCCGCCAGAAATACCTGTCGTTCATCAACTATCCGACGCTGACGTGGGCCGACGTCGGGGCGCTCGCGTGGCTGACGGACGGCGCGGCCGTCGTCAACCAGGTCTCGCTCTGCCGCACGTCCTACGGCCCGTACGCCCGCGCCCTCGTACGCATCTGCCGGGAGGAGTCCTTCCACCACCGGCAGGGCTTCGACCTGCTGTACGAGCTGTCGCGCGGGACGGCCGCCCAGCGGAAGATGCTGCAGGACGCGGTGGACCGGTGGTGGCAGCCCGCCCTGGCGATGTTCGGACCGCCGAACGACAGGTCCACCCACTCCGACCAGTCGCTGGCATGGCGGATCAAGCGGGCCACCAACGACGAGCTGCGGCAGCGATTCGTCGACATGTGCGTCCCCCAGGCGGAGGCCCTCGGAGTCGTCCTCCCGGATCCCGAGCTCCGGTGGAACGCCGACCGGGGGCACTACGACTTCACGCCGCCCGACTACGAGGAGCTCATGCGGGTCGTCGCGGGGAACGGCCCGTGCAACCGCCAGCGTCTCGCCCACCGGCGCCGCGCCCACGAGGAAGGCGCCTGGGTCCGCGAGGCCGCGACCGCCTACGCCGCCAAACACGGCCTCTCCCACCCGGGCGGCCCCCCGGCGTACGGCCCATCCGCGGATGAGGCGGATGAGGCGGTTCAGGTGGATGAGGCGGTTCAGGTGGATGAGGCGGTTCAGGTGGAGGGGAGCGCTTCGGCTGACTGGCCGCTGTGGGAGGTCTTCGTGCGCCCGCGCCGCGGGTTCAGCCACGCGCACGCGGGCAGCCTGCACGCGGCGGACGCCGCGATGGCGCTGCGGAACGCCCGCGACCTCTACACCCGCCGAAGCGAGGGCGTGTCCCTCTGGGTGGTCCCCGCCGCCACGATCACCGCCTCCAGCCCGGACGAGAAGGACGCCTTCTTCGACCCGGCGGCCGACAAGGTCTACCGGCATCCGTCCTTCTTCCAGCCGCCGGAGGGGGTCGAACACCTGTGAGCAGCTCCGATCTGTACGGGTATGTGCTGGGGCTCGGGGACGACGCGCTCATCGCGGCGCAGCGCATGGCGGAGTGGGTCACGCGGGCGCCGCAGATCGAGGAGGACGCGGCCCTGGCCAACATCGCGCTGGACCTGCTCGGCCAGGCCAGGGCGCTGCTCTCCTACGCCGGGGAGCTGGAGGGCCTCGGCCGGAGCGAGGACGACCTGGCCTATCTCCGCGACGAGCACGAGTTCCGCAATGTCCAGCTCGTCGAGCTGCCCAACGGCGACTTCGCGACGACCATCGCCAAGATGCTGTTCTTCGCCGCCTACCAGCACCTTCTCTACACGGGACTGTCCGCCGCCGACGATCCGGCGCTCGCGGGGATCGCGGGGATCGCGGCCAAGGCCGCCAAGGAGACGGCCTACCACGTCGATCACGCCGTCACGTGGACGCTCCGGCTCGGCGACGGCACCGACGAGTCGCACCGCCGGATGCAGGCCGGAGTGGACGAGGTGTGGCCCTTCACGCACGAGCTGTTCGAGCCGCCCCCGGCCAGAACCGGGCACATCAAGACCACCGGGGACATCGAGACCACCGGGGACATCGAGCCGGGCGCCCTGCGCGGGCAATGGCTGCGCCTCGTCGAGCGCGTGCTGCGCGACGCGACACTGCGCCGCCCCGAGGACGGCTGGAGGCCGGCGGGCGGCCGCCGGGGCGTCCACACCGAAGCGTTCGGCTACCTCGTCGGCGAGATGCAGTCGCTGCATCGGGCACACCCCGGAGCCCGCTGGTGAGCGAGAGCGCGCGGGCCGCCGCGTTACGCGATCCTGAGCTCCGCGTGCCGTTCGCCGAGGCACTCGACCTCGTGCGGGCGGCCGTCGCCGCCGTACGCGATCCGGAGCTCCGGGTGCTGTCCATCGAGGAGCTCGGCATCCTCCGGGACGTACGGCTCGGCCCCGGCGGCCGGGCGGTCGTCACGATCACTCCCACCTATCTCGGCTGCCCGGCCCTCGACGTGATCCGGGCCGACATCGCCTCGGCGGCACGGGAGGCGGGCGCCGCCGAGGTGGAGATCGTCACCTCGCTGTCGCCGCCGTGGACGACGGACTGGCTGACCGACACGGCGAAGGCCAAGCTGTCGGCCGCGGGCATAGCGCCGCCCGGGTCTCCGCCGGGCGTGCGGGTGCTGCCGCTGGTCGGGGTGCCAGTGGTCGGGGTGCCGGTGGTCGAGCTGCCGGTGGTCGGGCTGCCGGTGCGCTGCCCGCGCTGCGGGTCCTCCGACACGGCGGAGATCGCCCGCGCCGGTTCCACGGCGTGCAAGGCGCTGCGGGCGTGCCGCGCCTGCCGTGAACCGTTCGAGCACCTGAAGGACCACTGATGTCCACCGTCACGGCCGGCAGCCGGGCCCCTTCGCGGCTGCGGTTCCATCCGGTGACCGTCGCCGCCGTCGAACCCGCTTCGGCGGACGGCAGCGCGGTGGTGGTGACCTGCCGCGTTCCCGGCGAGACACGCGAGGAGCTCGCCTTCACCCCCGGCCAGCACGTCACCGCGCGGGCGACCATCGGCGGAGCCGAGGTCCGCCGTTCCTACTCGCTGTGCTCGACTCCGGAGGAGCTGGAACGGCATGGCGTGCTGAGGGTCGGCATTCGCACGGTGCCGGGCGGCGTCTTCTCGTCCTACGCCAACGGAACGCTCTCCGCCGGAGACCCGCTCGACCTGCTGCCCCCCGTCGGCAGCTTCGGCACCGCCTTCGATCCCGCGCGGCGGCGACGCTACGGGGCGATCGTCGGCGGCTCGGGCATCACTCCCGTCCTGTCCCTCATGACCGCCGGGCTGGCCACCGAGCCGCACAGCACGTTCACCGTCCTGTACGGCAATCGCGACGCGGACTCGATGATGTTCGCCGAGGAGCTGGCCGACCTGAAGAACCGCCATCCCGACCGGCTTCAGCTCGTGCACGCGTTCTCCCGGGAGGAGCCGCGGCTCGGTCTGGCCGGGGGCCGCCTCGACCCGGCTACGCTCTCGGATCTCTTCACGCGGATCCTCGAACCGGCGGCCGTACAGGAATGGTTCCTCTGCGGCCCGGCGGGGCTCGTGCGCGACGCGCGGCGGACCCTGTCCGAGCACGGCGTGGACGGCGTGGGCGGTTCAGCCGTACATGTCGAGCTGTTTCATCCCGACGACGGGCGGGCTCCCGGCACGCGGCCCGCCGCCGGTCCGCCGCGTGACGCTCAGGCGAGGGAGCTGAAGATCCTTCTCGGCGGACGCGTGACGACCGTGCGCACGCGGGACGACCGCCCCATCCTCGACGCGGCTCTGGAGGCCCGGCCTGAGCTGCCGTACTCGTGCAGAAGCGGTGTCTGCGCGACCTGCCGTGCCCGTGTCGTGGCCGGCGAGGTCAGCATGTCCCGCAACTGGGCGCTGACCGAGGACGAGCTGGCCGCCGGCTACGTCCTCACGTGCCAGTCCGTCCCCGTCACCGGCCAGGTGACCGTCGACTTCGACGTCCTGTGAGCCGTCTCAAATGTTGCTGAATGTCAGGAGTGCCCCATGAGAACCGCGCATCGGACCTGTCCCATCTGTGACGCCGTCTGCGGACTGCGACTCGAGCTCGACGACACGGGCCACGTCACGTCGGTCAAGGGCGACCCCGACGATCCCTTCTCCGAGGGGTACGTCTGCCCGAAGGGCGCCAGTCTCGGCCGTCTCGACGAGGACCCCGACCGCCTGCGCGTCCCGATGATCCGTAAGAACGGCGAGTGGTTCGAGGCCACCTGGGACGAGGCGTTCCAGGCGGTCGAGCAGGGTCTCAGCGGGGTGATCGAGCGATACGGCCGCGAGTCGCTGGCGGTCTATTTCGGTAATCCGACTTTCCACACGATGGCCGGATTCATGTACCGGATGCCGCTGACGCAGTCGCTCGGCACCCGCAACGTGTTCTCCGCCAGCACGATCGACCAGATCCCCAAGCAGGTGGCCTGCGGCTATCTGCTGGGCGACCCGTTCGCCATCCCGGTGCCCGACCTGGACCGCACGGACTACCTGCTCGTCATCGGCGCGAACCCGGTCGAGTCCCACGGCTCGCTGTGCGCCGCCCCCGACTTCCCCGGCCGGCTCAAGGCGCTGCGCAGGCGTGGCGGCAAGCTGGTCGTGGTCGACCCGCGCCGCACCCGCACCGCCGCGGTCGCCGACGAGCACCTGTTCGTACGGCCCGGCACCGACCCCTACCTGCTGCTCGCCATCGTCCACACGCTCCTCGCCGAGGACCTCGCCACACCCGGCATCGCAGTGAACGGGCTCGACGAGCTGCGGCGGCTGGCGGCCGGCTTCACCCCGGAGGCCGTGGCGCCGGTCTGCGGCGTACCGGCCGAGGACATCGTGCGACTGGCCCGCGAGCTGGCCGCGGCTCCCACTGCCGCCGTGTACTCCCGCATCGGCACCTGCACCGCCGAGTTCGGCACGGTCTCGCAGTGGCTCGTCGACGTGGTCAACATCCTGACGGGCAACTTCGACCGGCCGGGCGGGGTCATGTTCCCCAGGCCCGCCATCGTCGAGATCTTCCGCACCGGCCAGCCGTACGCGTCGGGGCAGTGGCACAGCCGCGCCCGGGGGCTGCCGGAGGTGATGGGCGAGCTGCCGGTGTCCACGCTCGCCGACGAGATCGAGACACCGGGCGAGGGCCAGGTCAGGGCGCTGGTGACGGTCGGCGGCAACCTGGTGCTGTCGGCCCCGAACGGGCCCCGGCTCGACCGGGCCTTCGCCGACCTCGACTTCATGGTCTGCGTGGACCCGTACCTGAACGAGACGACCAAGCACGCCGACGTCATCCTGCCGCCGCCGCGCATGCTGCAGTCGCCGCACTACGACTTCCTGCTGCTGATCGTGTCGGTGCGCAACTACGCGAGGTTCTCACCGGCCGTCCTTCCGCTGGAGCCGGGGCAGCTGTCGGAGGCCCAGATCCTCGCGCGGCTGACTCTGATCGCCTCGGGTCAGGAGGCCGACGCCGACCCGGCCATGCTCGACGAGATGATCGTCGGCCAGGTGCTCGGCATGGCCGCCACGACCCCCGGCTCGCCGTTCGAGGGCCGGGACGTGGCGGAGCTGCGCGCCGAGCTGGACGGCGACAGCGGCCCCGAGCTGATGCTGGACGCCATGCTGAAGCTCGGCCCCTACGGGCTGTCGCTGGCCGACCTGCGGGCCAAGCCCCACGGCGTCGACCTGGGCCCGCTGCGGCCGCGCCTGGCCGAGCTGCTGTGCACGCCCTCGGGCCGTGTGGAGCTGGCCCCGCCCCAGCTCGCCGAGGAGGTCGTACGGCTTGGCGAGCGGCTGGCCACGCCGCCGGCGGACGTGGTGCTGATCGGGCGGCGCCAGCTGCGCTCCAACAACAGCTGGCTGCACAACGTCCCGACGCTGGTCGGCGGGAGCAACCAGTGCACGCTCCAGATCAACCCGCTGGACGTGACGAGGCTCGGCCTCGGCGACCGGGCGGTGGTGCGCTCCGCCGTCGGCGAGCTGGTCGTCCCCCTGGAGCCCACTGAGACGATCATGCCGGGAGTGGTGAGCCTGCCGCACGGATGGGGACATGTCGCGACAGGCCAGCAGGTCGCCGCCCGGCACGCCGGGGCCAACGCGAACACCCTGACGGACGAGTCCGTCATCGACGTCCTTTCGGGAAACGCGGTTTTCAACGGTGTTCCCGTAACGCTCAGCCCGCCCGCCCCCGACGCGCTGTCCTGACCCGCAGGCCCGGCGCCGCACCGTGTTCGCCACACCGGCTCTCGGCGGGCTGGGCCGCGATGCGCGCGAGGAGCCTGGCGAGCTGGCCCGGGGCGGAGATCATGGGCCAGTGCCCCGTCTCCAGGGTGTGGAAGTCCCAGGTCGGCGCGGCCCGCATGGCCGACACGTCGGCGGAGACCCGGCCGGCGAAGTGCTCCATCGAGCACACGACGTAGGTGGCCCGCTGCCGCGTCAACGGGTGCTTCAGGACGGCGGGCTCCGCGATGGTCCGCCCGGGGTGGCCGACGAACCGCCTGGCGAGCCACCGGGCCTGCTGGGGGGAGAGTCCCTGGCCGTCGGCCACCACGGACGCGTCGGGGGCGGGCCAGCGGCCCTTGTTGTCGGCGATCAGCCGCAGCTCCTCGTCGCGCTGGCGCTCGGGGAAGGCGTGCAGCATCGACTTGCCGTGGTGCGGCAGGAACCCCTCGACGAACACCGTGTGCGCCACCCGATCGGATGCCCGGTCGGAGACCTGGCCCGCCACGATGCCCGAGTAGCTGTGCCCCACGACCACGACGTCACGCAGGTCCCTGCCCTCCAGAACCTGCAGGACGTCGTCGATATGGGTCTGCAGGCCGACGTCCGACACGTCCGCGTCGGGGGTGGCCAGGCCCGACAGCGTGATCGGCCAGGCGGGATGCCCGTGCCTGCGCAGGCGACGGGCCACGGGCTCCCAGACCCAGGCCCCCATCCAGGGGCCCGGGATCAGGACGAAGCCTCTCTTCATGAGACTCAGCACCCCCTTGCGGCTACCCGGCCGATCGGGTCATCCACCGTTATTCATCAACCTCGCACTCGGCAACCTCGCACTCGGCGTCGTCAACAATCCTCAGGCGGCTTCGCGTACCGTCGGGGCGACGGGCAGATGGAGGTCCGTCACATGCGCTTCCGAGATCGTGATGTGCCGCGTCTCGGTGAGCACCGCCACGACGCCGACATATCCGTCACCGGGGTCGAGCGTGTGGATCCGTACGGTTCCGGGGGAGATCTCAAGTGGCCAGCTAAGCAGCGCGGGGCTCTCCTCCGGGCCGCTGACCTCGACCCGGTCCGGCGAGATGCGCAGCCCGTGCCCGGTGGCCTTGAGCGCCGCCTCCTTGCGGACCCATGTCCTGGCGAACGCCTCGTAGCGCTCGGCCTCGGGCAGCGCCTCCAGCACCTTGCGCTCCGTATCCGTCAGCGCGCACCTGGCGAGCTCCTCCACCGGAGCCGACGGCACCGACTCCACGTCGACGCCGAGTGGCCCCTCGGTGGTCAGGGCCACCGCGACCCGGTTTCCCGAATGCGAGACCGACACGTGCAGCGGAGTGTCGACGCCGCCGATGTACGGCTTGCCGTGATGTCTCGTGCAGTCGGGGCAGTTCCGCTCCACCACCACGTCCTCGGGACGGATGTCCAGCTCGGCGCCGGCCGCCAGCCGCAGCAACCAGGATCCGGTGAGGAACCGGCGGCGGTCCGGCTCGCGGCGGAAGCGCGCGGCCCGCTCCAGCTCAGGCTCGCTGAGCACCGCGGAGAGGTGGTCGACGGTCCGGTGCCGCGGGTCGGCCCACCAGATGCGGCACTCGCCCGGGGCCAAGGCGGAAGCGGTCATCGCTCTTCTTCCTTTCTCAGGGTCCTGGGTCCTGGGTCCTGGCCGTGGTGCTTCGCGGGCAGGGTGTGGCAGGTCACCAGCTCCCAGTGGCTGACTTCAGGATTGGTGAGGATCTCGACGACCTGGGCGCGGATCTCCGCGCTCGTCGTCTTGTCGTCGGCGCGGACCCTGATCACGATGTCGCCGGTGGCCTGCGTGAGATCCTTGTGCCATCGCCCTGGCAGGAGCGCCATGATCCGGATCCCGTCGACCGGCGAATGGGGAATCCGTCGCCCGCCGGTCTGGCGCATCGTCAACTGAACCAGCATGACTCCACGATCCTCGTCCTGCGTCCGGCCGGTTCCGGTGCCGGTCCCGGCCCCGTAACCGCCTGCCGTGACGGTCGGCTCGACGACGACTCCGGAGCTCACCGAGGAAGCGACCAGGCTCTTCATTCCGTGCCTCCCGGAGCGTCGGTCTCGCGTGGCGATTTGTTCTCGCACCACCAACTCTGCGGCGTGGGAAGATCCGGAACCAGGCTTGCCGGAGGCAGCAAGCTGCACGCGGGTAGCCGCATGCTGTCATCCCCACGTCGTGATCATGCACAGCTCCCCCGCTCCCAGGTCGTGATCATGCACAGGTTCCCCAGGATGGCCATCGACCTCGCCATACCCAGGTCGTGATCATGCATGGGTTCCCTCACAGCCCTTCCGAGCCGGGCACAAAACGTTCGTGACCTTGCACTCCGAGAGTGCAAGGTCACGAAGGAAGAACCCGCAGGCCACCAGGCATCTACGGGAAGGCGCGCATGATCATCAACCAAGAAGGGGCTGGTCACACACCATGATCGGGAATCTGTGCATGATCACGACGTGATCACGGGTTACAGGGGGACGTTGCCGTGCTTGCGGGGGGCGGTCTGCTTGCGCTTGTCGCGGAGCATGGCGAGGCCTCGGGCGACGACCGACCGCGTCTCCACCGGGTCGATCACGTCGTCGACCAGTCCCCTCTCCGCCGCGTAATTGGGGTGGACCAGCTCCTTGGCGTACTCGCGAACCAGTTGCGCGCGCAGCGCGGCCGGGTCCGCCGCCGCGGCCAGCTCCTTGCGGTAGATGACGTTCACCGCGCCCTCGGCGCCCATCACGGCGATCTCGTTGGTCGGCCACGCCAGCGACAGGTCGGTCCCGATCGAGCGGGAGTCCATCACGATGTACGCCCCGCCGTACGCCTTGCGGAGGATGACTTGGATGCGGGGGACGGTGGCTTCGCAGTAGGCGTAGAGCAGCTTCGCGCCGTGCCTGATGATCCCGGCGAACTCCTGGTCGGTGCCCGGAAGGAAGCCCGGCACGTCCACCAGGGTCACCAGCGGGATGCTGAAGGCGTCACAGAACCGCACGAACCGCGCGGCCTTCTGCGAGGCGGCGACGTCGAGCACACCGGCCAGCACCATGGGCTGGTTCCCGACGATGCCGACCACTCCGCCGTCGATCCTGGCGAGCGCGCAGATGACGTTCGGCGCCCAGCCCCTGTGCATCTCCAGGAAATCGCCGTCGTCGACCAGCTCGGCGATCACCAGGCGCATGTCATAGGGCTTGTTCGGCTCGACCGGCACGATCTCCGCGAGCCGGGGCCGCACCTCCGAGGCCGCGCCGCAGGGCGGAGAGGAGGGCGGAAGCTCGAGGTTGTTGCTCGGCAGCATCGAGACGAGATAGCGCACCTCCATCAGGCAGCTCTCCTCGTCGTCGTGCACGAACGTCGCGACCCCCGAGAGCGTGCCGTGCACCTGCGCGCCGCCCAGCTCCGCGTGGGTGACGCGCTGACCGGTCACCGCTTCCACGACATCGGGCCCCGTCAGGTACAGCTGAGCGGTGTCGTGCACCATGAAGGTGAAGTCGGCCAGCGCCGTGGAGTAGGCCGCCCCTCCGGCGCAGGGCCCGAGCACCACGCTGATCTGCGGGATCACCCCGGACGCCTGGACGTTGCGCTGGAAGATGCCGCCGTACCCGTTGAGCGCCATCACCCCCTCCTGGATCCGGGCGCCGCCGCTGTCGTTGAGCGCGATGAACGGCGAGCCGGTGGAGAGCGCCAGGTCCATCACCTTCTGGATCTTCATCGCGTGCGCCTCGCCGAGCGACCCGCCGAAGATGGTGAAGTCCTGGGCGTAGACGAACACGCGACGACCGTCGATCGTGCCGGAGCCGGCGATCACGCCGTCGGTGTGCGGGCCCTGCGCGCCCATCCGCAGGCCGTGCGCCTGGTGCCGCTGGTACATGTCGATCTCGATGAACGAGCCCGCGTCGAGCAGCAGGTCCAGCCGTTCGCGCGCCGTACGCTTGCCGAGCGCGTGCTGCCGGGCGACCCCCTCCGGACGGCCCGCGACGATCCGCTCACGCAGCCGCTCCCGCTCCTCACGCAGCGAGCGCATGGAGCGCGGCTCAGGCTCCGGGCTCCGCGGCTTCGAACTCCGGGGCTCCGGGCTCCATGGCTGCGGCTCGGCCGGCGCTGGAGCGGGCGCTGGAGCGGGCGCGGATCCGGATGCCGGCACTGGGGCGACGTCGAGTTCCGAGATGGTCATCTGCGCTCCTCCGGTGGTGCGGGCGTCGGCGTGTTGCGGCTCGGGCTCCCGTCATCGGGAGAGCGCGGACGGCACGCCCGCCCCGCCGAGACCGGCCTGCCGCTCGGACAGGTGACCGCTCTCGTAAAGCCAGCGCACGGTGTCGCGAACGGTCGCCGCCAGGGGCCGCGGGTCGATTCCGTGGGTGTCGACGCCCTCGGCGACGCGTACGGCACAGGCGCAGGTGTAGATGGCCCCGTGCTCGGCGGGAATGTGCCACGGCCAGATCCGCTGGACGAGGTCGGCGAGCCACCCGACCGGGATCATCGCGCGGGCCGGCAGGAACAGCGTGGGCAGCGCGCGGCCGGTGACCTCACGCAGGACCCTCATGTACTCCCGCGTCGGCACGTATCGCCCAGGACCGAAATATCGGTTGGCCGTGCCGCCGCGTGCGGTGATCAGCCCGACATGCAGCGCCGCGGTGTCGCGCACGTCGCCGAGTGGGAACCCGCCCAGCGGCCACATGGGCGTAAGCCCGCGGAGCACCCCGCGCAGCCGGTTGACCTGGTCGCCAAGGTTGGGATCGTTCGGGCCGAGCAGGGCGGGAGGATAGGTGATCACTACGGGCGCGCCCTCGACCTGATGCCGCCGGGCGATCACCTCTGCCGCGGCCTTCGTCGCCATGTACGTGTCGCGGGGGCGGCCGACGGGCGAGTGCTCGTTGATCACCCCGCCCCGCGCGGGGAACATGGCCGCGACGCTGGAGACGTGGATGATCGGGTCGGCGCCCGCGCGACGCGCGACGTCCAGCACGATCCGGGTGCCCTCCTCGTTGATCCGGCGCATCTCCGCGTGGAGCCTGCTGTCGAAGGAGTAGATCGACGCCGCGTGCAGCACCGCGTCGGCTCCGCGCAGCGCCCTGGCCGCGCTCATCTCGCTGGTGACGTCGCCGGCCACCACCTCGACGGCGGCGTGGTCGATCCCGAAGGGCGCCAGAGCGCGCTCGGCCTTCGCCGGATCGCGGACGAGCAGGCGGACCCGGTGGCCCATGCTCACCATCGCCGCGACCGAGTGGGCGCCGACGAATCCGGTGCCTCCGGTGACGCTCACGAGCATCGGACCATCCTTTCTCCAATTCTCACCAGTCAATGACCACACGCCATTCCCTGTCATCTCCTCATGTGCTTCACCCTTGGCACGCCGTACCGCGGGTTGGCAGGAAGTGGCAACCGACATGCAACTTGCTGCCCCCGTAAAGCCTGGTGGGAGCCCTTCCCGGAACGCAGAATCGGTTGTGCGAGGACAACTCGCAAGCGAAACAAGAACGGCCTGAGAAAGAGGAAGAGAAATGAAGAGCCTGGTTGCTTCCCCGGCAAATCACAAGAACGCCGGCAAGTGGGCCGTCGCTCTTGTTTCGGGCGCCGTGGCATGGGGCTTCGCGGCCGGTTCCTACGAGATTCAGCCGGCCGTCACGGCCGGCTCGCACCACACCGTGGCTCTCGCGGACGGGAACGGCTGGGGCAGCGCCTCGGCCCTCGGAAACGGCTGGGGCTGAGCCGACTCATCCGTCCAGCCCCTCGCGAGAACTCACACGGGTTAGATCCAGTTCTCCTCTTTGGCGCGGAGGGCGGCCTGGAAGCGGTTGACGGCGCCGAGCCGCGCCATGAGATCGGCGACGTACCGGCGGTAGGTGCGGACGGAGATGTCCAGTTCGCGAGCCGCGATCTCGTCCTTGTCGGCCGTGGCCATCACTTCGAGCACCCGCTGCTCCATCTCGGACAGGCTCGGCTCCTCCGTGGAGGGCTCGGTGAACTCGCGGAAGTCGACGGCCGACTTCCACATCCCCTCGAAGTAGATGACGAGCTGTGAGACGAGTCCCGGCTCCCTGACGAGAAGGGCGCCCTTGGCACTCTCCTTGGGGTCGATCGGCACGACGGCCACACTGCGGTCGTAGATCAGCATGCGGTCCATGGGCTGCTCGGTCAGGCGCACGTGCGCACCGAGGCTGACCAGCTCCCGCAGGTAGGACATCATCGCGGGGTCGTCGAGCGCCTTGGGGTGGTAGACCCCCTTGAGGGCGAGCCCCCGGCGCAGGGAACGGGTGTCCAGAGGGAGCGCGGCCTCGATCATCGCCCGGTTCCACGGCCCGCCCGGATGCAGGCAGAGCGTCTCCTTGTAGGAGAAGAAGGCGAGGTCGTCGAGCCTCTGGCGGACGCGCTGGAGCCCCTCCACCCGCTCGATGTCGAGCATCGTCGCCGCGCGCTCCCCCTCCTGCTTGTCCTCGACGAAGACGGAGATGGCGTCACGCGCGGCCAGGACGCGGCGGATCTCGGCGTTGAGCTCGTTGAGCCGCTTCTCCACGAGCCGCTCGATGCCGACCCTCGGCTCGGTCGCCACGACCCTGTGCCGGTCGGCGAGGTCGAGCAGAGACAGCTTGCCGAGTGTCTCGACGGCTGTCTCCACGGTGTCCGGATCCATGCCGAGGGCTTCCGGCAACGTGCCGACGCCTTCGCCCCGATGCCGGAGGAAGTAGCGATAGATCTCCGCCGCCTCGGCTGAGATACCGATGACCGAAACATCCATGGCTCCGCCTCCCGCTTCAGAGAACTGGGCAGGGCAATGTCGCACCGGAAGGAGACGCCCCGTAGCAGGCGGCCCCCGGGCACACCACCTTGACGGCCTCGTGAGACGTCCCCGCCTCGACGACGACGGGCTCGTGTCCGAACCGGCGGCGGGCGATGGCGGCCCAGTCCGGCGTGGTCAGCTCCGCCGCACCCGCCTCGCCGGCGTCAAGAGCGCGCGGATCGGCGTCGACGGCCCACCGCTCCAGATAGGTCACGTAGTCGGCCTCGCGGTGCCAGACCGCGAAGCGGCGCAGGGAGTCCGCCGCGGCGAGCGTGCTCCACGGCTGCGCCCGGGCCGCCATCGCGCGTAGGAATGCCTGGCCGACCGCCTCGCCGGCCGTGGGGGCGGCGGCGGTGGCGATGGCGGCGCCGTCACCGGCGACGCCGACGAGGGCGAGGGCGATCCGGCCGTCAGAGGCGGGCAGCAGGAACGCCGAGACGCCCAGACCCAGGCCGGACGCCGCCGAGGCGACCCCGGGGGGAAGCAACTGGTCGAGGTGGGTGGAGAGGCGCGTGAGCGGGAGGCCCGGGGCCGCCCACCAGCGGGAGAGCACGTCGTGGGCGAGCAGCTCGGCGACCGCCGCCGGGACGTCCTTGTCCACCACGCCGACCGTGGTCGGCTCGACCGGGCAGTCGCGGTCACCCGCCCACACGACCTCGATCGGCAGCGCGTACGGCCTGCCGGTGAGCAGGCCGGTCCCCGTGACCACCGGACGGCCGGCATCGACCGCGCCGGGCAGCAGGCCCGGCAGTAAGCCCGGCGGCAAGCCCGGAATGAGGTCGGGCACGAAATCCGTCAGGGAGAGCTCCTGAGCGGCGGCGTCGAGCGGCCCGGCCCCTTCGTGCGGAAGCCGGTGCAGCAGGTCCAGAGCCCACGCCCGCCGGCGTGCCCTCGCATGGGCCTCATGAGGAGAGAAACCGGCGGCGACGATGGCGACCCCGGGTTCAGCCCCTGAGAACAGTGCCGAGGTCTGCGCGTACGCGAGGTGCACCGTGCCGTCGAGGCACTCGGCGACCTCTCCCAACGCCTCCACCGCCAACCGAGAGCCTGGAAACGTGGGTGCCATCGATCCCTCCTCGCTGAGCGTGACCTGTCAAGGCCCGGCGTGAGGGCATCGGCACCGCGGCCGCATGTCGCCGCGGAAGGTCCTGACACAACAGGCCGCGGGCCGAGCTTCCCCGCCGGCCGGCATCCGATCGGGACCGTGAAAAGCCCAGGATGCCGGCACATGACCAGTAGAGCACGCGCGGGAAGGGGGCAGTCAACGTGAAAGCGCCTATTCGGCAATCCACAAGAAGGCATTCAGCCGGTTGCGTTGGACGATGGAACGTCCGATTGCGGGAAACCTGTCACGCGCGCCATTTCGCTGCCCCCGATATGCCTGGCCCGCGGCCTGTACGGCATGCACCGTGGGCAGCGGGAGAACACGCCATTCGCTCACGGAGGCGATGTAGGAAATGGAAATCTCCGCCACCCTGCAGGCTAATCTGCCGACCAATCCCGATAAACGCGATCGCGACGACGAACCGCGATTCAACATCGCCGAGCGATTTCTCGACCGGAACCCCGGCGACCGGACCGCTCTGATCACCGCCGCCGGTCACGTCACCTTCGCCGAGTTGCGCACGCTCGCCAACCGGGTGGGCAACGCGCTCCGCGCGCTGGGCGTACGGCGCGGCGACCGGGTGCTGATCGCGTTGAGCGACGGCGTCGAGTTCGTCGCCACGTGGTACGGCGCGCAGAAGATCGGGGCCGTCACGGCCGAGGTCTACACCTACCTCCAGCCGAAGCACTACCGGTACTTCGCCGACTACGCGACGCCGGCCGTCGTCGTGACCGACGCGGTGGCCGTGGACAAGCTGCGCGCGGCCGGGATCCGCGATCTCCTGGTCGCCGGGGTGCCACGGCGCGACCTGCGGGAGGGCGAGCACCACTTCGAGACCCTCGTCGGCCGGCAGTCCGGCGACCTGGAGCCGGCGCCGACGACCCGCGACGACGTGGCGATCTGGAAGTTCACCACCGGCAGCACCGGCGCCCCCCGGGCGTGCGTGCTGGCCGCCCGCAGCCCTGAGCTCAGCTTCGAGTGGTACGCCAGGGGCGTCCTGGACTTCCGGCCCGACGACATCGTGCTGCCGGTGCCCAAACTGTTCTTCGGCTACGCCCGCGACCTGACCGCGCTGTTCCCCTTCGGCGTGGGCGCGGCGGGCATCGTCTTCCCCGAGCGCAGCACCGCCGACCGGATCTTCGAGCTGATCGCGGAGCACCGGCCGACGATCCTCGTCAACGTGCCGACCATGATGAGCGCGATGGTGGCCCATCCCGACGCCCACAGGCAGGACCTGAGCTCGCTCCGGCTGTGCACCTCGGCGGGCGAGTCGCTCCCCGAGGAGCTGCACCGCAAGTGGACGGACACCTTCGGCGTCGAGGTCGTCGACGGCATCGGCTCCTCCGAGGCGTACCACATCTACGTGTCCAACCGGCCGGGCCACGTCCGCCCCGGCACCCTGGGGCAGGTGGTGCCCGGCTACCGGGCGCGCGTGGTGGACGGGCAGGGACGGTCCGTACCGGACGGCGAGATCGGCAGGCTGGAGATCACCGGCGAGACGGTGGCGCTGGAGTATTGGCGGGAGCCCGAGAAGTCGGCCGAGACGTTCGTCGCGGAGCACACCGTGCGGTCCGGCGACCTGTTCAGCAGGGACGCGGACGGCTTCTTCCGTTACCACGGCCGGGCCGACGACCTGCTGAAGGTCGGCGGCGTCTGGGTCGCGCCCGCCGAGATCGAGAACTGCCTGATGGGACATCCGGCCGTGGTCGAATGCGCGGTCGTCGGCTACGAGGTGAACGGGCTGACCCGGCCGCGGGCCTACGTCGTGGCCTCCGGCCAGGTCGCCGCCGAGGAATTGCAGGCGTACGTGAAATCCCGGCTGGCGCCGCAGAAATATCCGCGTGACGTGCGTTTCGTGGCCGAGCTGCCGCACACCGCGTCGGGAAAGGTGGACCGCCGCGCCCTGGAGGACCGGACCGACGGTGAATCGTGAATATCCCGCGGAAGCAGCCGGTCCGGCGGGCTGGCAGGAAGCGGTTACGCGCACGCAACTTGCTGCCCGATGAACGCCTGGCTCCGGGAACGGGCCACCCGCACAGTTGACGTGTGGGAGGAAGCACAAGGAAATCGCGATGACACCTTCGCAGAACAAGAGGTCAGGCGTATGAAGAACTCGACTACGTGTCCCCTGGATTCCGCCGGCGTCTCCCTGTTCGCAGGCGACGCGATTCCCGCGTACCGCGCGTCGCTCGCCGCCGACCGCGGGCCCCGCTCAGCCGACGTGGGCGCGCGCTCCGCCGTGGGGGTTGACGAGACCCCGGTGGCCGACCCCCCGGCCGACTTGACGTACTCCTCCTATCTGGCGCTCGACGAGGTGCTGACGACCCAGCGGCCGCTCTCCGGCGCGCACGACGAGATGATGTTCATCGTCATCCACCAGGTGCACGAGTTGTGGTTCAAGCTGCTGCTGCACGAGTTCGCCGACCTGCAGCGGCGCCTGTCCACCGGGGACACCGCGGGCGCGCTGCACTCCCTGCGCCGGTCGCTGGCCGTGCTGAAGGTGGTGATCTCCCAGATCGACGTCATGGAGACGCTGACACCGGCGCAGTTCGCCGCGTTCCGCGGCTGCCTCGGGACGGCGAGCGGCTTCCAGTCCGCGCAGTTCCGCGAGGTCGAGACGGTGCTGGGGCGGCGCGACCGCGCAGTGCTGGACCGTTACAAGGAGGGCGGCGCGGAGCGTGGCCGGATCGAGGCCGCGATGAACCGGCCCTCCCTCTTCGACTCCTTCCTCCAATATCTGGCGTTCCAGGGCTACCCGGTGCCCGTGGCCGTGCTGTACCGGGACGTGTCGCTCCCCCTGGAGCCCTCCGCCGAGGTGCAGGACGCGCTGCTGGAGGTGCACCTCGAGGACGGCGTGGCCGCGCAGGTCTGCGAGGGTCTGATCGACCTCGACCAGCGGCTCCAGGAATGGCGCTACCGGCACGGCAAGATGGTCGAGCGGATCATCGGCCACAAGACCGGCACCGGCGGCTCCTCCGGGGCGTCCTACCTCTTCCGGACGCTGGCCACGCCCATGTTCCCCGATCTGTGGGCCGTCCGGAGCCGGTCATGAACGACCAGTCGGCGTGGCTCGCGCCGCACTACTCGATGTTCCAGGTGTCGCGGCGTCTCCTGCTGACCGGCCACTCCCACCAGGCCTGGCCGGACGTCGCGCTGGAGGGCCAGGTCGAGGCGTTCCACGACGCCGCCCGCGACGTGGACGACAAGTGGGGCCGCGCCCTGGCGAAGGCCGACGAGGTCAGAGCGGGTTTCCGCCGGTTCCTCGGCGACCCGGCGGCCGAGCTGGCCCTGGGCGCCAACACGCACGAGCTCGTGCTGCGGTTCCTGTCCGCTCTCGACCTGCGGACCCGTCCCCGGCTGGTCACCTCCGACGGGGAGTTCCACACGCTGCGGCGGCAGCTCGGCCGCCTGGCCGAGGAGGGCGTCGAGCTCGTGCGGGTTCCCGCCGAGCCCGCCGGCACGCTGGCCGAACGGCTGACCGCGGCCGTCGACGACCGTACGGCCGCCGTCCTGGTGTCGGCGGTGCTGTTCGAGACCGCGAGGATCGTCCCGGGGCTCGGCGCGCTCGCCGGAGCCTGCCGGCGGCGGGGCACGGAGCTGCTCATCGACGCCTACCACGCCCTGGGCGTCGTGCCGTTCTCGACGGCGGAGGTCGAGCCGGCCTGGGTCGTCGGCGGCGGGTACAAGTACCTCCAGCTCGGCGAGGGCAACTGCTTTCTCCGGATCCCCGCGCACGCCGCGCTGCTGCGGCCGGTCATCACCGGCTGGTTCTCCGAGTTCGCCGAGCTGGCCGCCGAACGGCACGACGGTGAGGTGCGCTACCCGACCGGCGAGGCCCGTTTCGCGGGGTCCACGTACGACCCGGCAAGCCACTACCGCGCAGCCCGCGTCTTCGGGTTCTTCTCCGAGCACGGCCTGACCCCGGAGTTCCTGCGCCAGGTGTCGCTGCGCCAGGTCGGCCTGCTGGCCAGACTGTTCGACGCCCTCGACGCCCCGGAAGACCTGATCACCCGCGACCGCCGCGGCTCCCTCGGCGACTTCGGTGGCTTCCTCGCGCTCCGCACGCCGTACGCCGGGCGCCTGCGGGACGGCCTGGCCGCCCGTGGGGTCCTGGCCGACAGCAGAGGCGACTATCTGCGCGTCGGGCCCGCGCCGTACCTGTCGGACGCGCAGCTCGTGTCGGCCGTCGACGCCCTCGGCGCCGAGATCGCCGAGATCCGCCCAGGTACGGACGTCACCCCCGGCCACCTCTCCTCCACCAGCCGGTGATGAGCATCTCACCTTGGTAGAGCGAGAACCCCGGCGGCGCGTCTGGGGGAAGCGCGCCGCCGGGGCCCTCGGGTCATCGGCCGGCGGTGGCGAACTGTCCGGGAGTACGGCCCGCACCGGCGGGACCCCGGTAGGCCTGGGCGATGTCCAGCCAGTGGTCGGCCTCGGCGCCCGTGGCCGTGACCGCGAGATCGTCACGGTGGCGGCGCCTGGTCACCAGGAGGCAGAAATCCTCGGCGGGGCCGGACACCCGCTGCTCACCGTCCTCCGGGCCGAATGCCCAGACCTCTCCCGACGGGCCGGTGATCTCGAAGCGGAACTCGGTGGCCGGCGGGGTGAGGCCACGGGACAGGTAACCGAAGTCGCGGGTGAGGATCGCGAAGACGACCAGGTGCTTGAGCCGGTCGGTCCGCTCCAGCTCCACCCCGAGCGCGTCGGCGATGTCCTGCCCGTGGGCGAACTGCTCCATGATCCCGGCGCAGGCGAGCACGATGGGCGGCAGCGGGTTGACCAGCCAGGGCACCACCTCGCCAGGGGGGACGGCGGCGAGTCCCTTGACCACGGTCTCCCGCTCGGCCCGCCAGCGGGCCAGCAGCACCTCGGTCGTGTCGTTCTCGTAGTCCTTCAGCGCGGCGTTCACCGCGCCGTCGAAGTTGCTCTGCGCCCCGGCGGTCAGGGCCTTGAACGCCTCCGCGTCCGTGGCCGCGGTCGCGGCGAGGCGGAAGATGAAGGCGAGATGGGCGATCTGGTGGCGAATCGTCCAGCCGGGTGCGGGAGTGGGGAGATTCCACTGCTCCGCGTCGAGACCGGCCACCAGGCGGTCGATCTGGTCGCCGTCCGTGGTCAGGTCCTTGAGCACAGCCTCCAGCTCGGTCACGTTCTCTTCCTCTCATTGGCAAGCGGGTTGTCTTCGTGCGTCGATGCCCGGCTCGGCCGGGCGACGGGGACCCGTGACCAGCTCCCCACCTCGCGCGCCGCGGCAAGGCTCGCCCACGCGGTCAGCTCGACCAGGGCCCGGTCGCCCGGCTCGGCCCCGCGGAAGTCGTCGACGACGGACCGGTCGACCTGATAGGACGCCAGCGCGGTCAGCAGGGCGAGGCGGCCCGCGGGGCGCTGCGCCGCCGGCAGGACGGACACCGCGTCGGTGGCCCAGCCACGGCTCGGGCCGACCGGGCGCCCGCTCCACGCGGAAAGCTCGGCGACGACCAGCTCTCTCACCGGGTCCGGCACCGAACGGCGGCCCGCCGCCTCGATCGCGGCGGCCGCCCGCGCGAAGGCTCCGGCGATGTGCGCGCCGCTCTCCTCTGCCCCCGCCCCCGTCCGTGCCCCCGCCCCGGCCCAGGACATGTCGCCGGGCAGCAGCGCGGCGGGCAGCAGGTCGAGGGATGCGCCGGGTGTCACGGCCCGGCGCGCGGCGGGCCGCATGAGGAGGCCGAGCAGCCGCAGGGCGGGGCCGCGGACGGCGGCCGGGACCTTGGGCGGCAGCGGGGAGTCGTCCAGGAACACGTTCACCATGCGGTTGAGGTAGTGGAAGGTGACCGCCACCGCGACCAGCTCCCCGACCTGCCCGGGCGGCGCCGGAAGGGCCTGCCGTACGGCCGTGTCCCGGTTCGCGGCGGCGCGCGCCCATTCGGCGGTCCGCCGGACGCCGGGATCGGGGATGGCCTCGAAGCGGCCCTCGGCGATCTCGCTCGCGTGGGCTCCTCGCGACAGCCCGCGCAGCGTCTCCCTGTGAACGTCCACGCAGTACGGGCAGGCGTTGCCGATCGAGACCGTGGTGGCCACGACCTCTCTGACCGCCCTGGTGACCGAGCCCGCGGCGAGCAGCGACTCGCGCAGCATCAGCCAGGAGGCCGCGAGGGTCTCCGGAGCGGGCGAGTGCAGGATCATGGGCGGGGCGAGCATGCCGAAGTCCCGTTCCACCTGGTCATAGACCTTCGCGACCAGGCCCCCGGCGGCGTCCGGCCGCACTGGCGAGACGTGGCGGACCTGGGTCAGCGAGTTTCGCAGCGTCGCCCTCGTGAGCAGCGTCCCGCCCATGGCCGCTCCCCCCTACTTCCGCATGAGGGCCGGCACCAAAGGGGCCGTCCCACGCCGGCCGCTGGTGCCGCCGCCCGGCGCCGGCGCGCCGTACGTGACCTCGACGCCGCGCTCCCGCGCGGCCCTGACGATGCCGGGGACGGCCCGCTCGGCGAGCGCGCAGATGGTCATCGCGGGGTTCACCGTCAGCGCCCCCGGTACGGCGGAGCCGTCGGTGACGAAGATCCCGGGGTGGCCCCTGAGCTCGTGCCGGTCGTCGAGGGCGGAGGTGTGCGGGTCGTCGCCGATGCGGCAGGACGCCAGGGGGTGGACGGTGTACGCGCCGACGAGGTCGTTGGTCCAGGGGGTCACCGTGGCGAGCCCGTCGCGTTCGAGGATGTCCTTCACCTCGGCGTCCGCCATCGCCCACGCCTTGCGCGTGTTGGCGGTCGGGCGATACTGCAGCCTGCCGATGCCGAGCATCTGCTGCGAGAGCCGGTCGGCGTTGCCGCGCTCTGGGGGCGGGCCGAAGACGCCCTCGTTGTCGTCCTCGATCATCTGGAAGATGATCAGCCACGACTTCCAGCGCTTCAGCATCTCCTTCTTCCCGACCCCGTACCACCCCGGCCCCGATCCGCCGGCGGCCGTCGCCAGGATGGTGCCGAGGCCCGGCGGGAAGTACAGCTGCTCCAGCGAGTAGCGGGTGTATTCGGGCAGCGAGCCGTCCAGCCGGTCCCAGTTGGCCACGGTCGGCCCCTTGCCGATCTGGTTGGCGGCGTAGGCCAGTCCGTCGCCGCGCTCCAGGCCGAGCAGGTCCCGGACGCGGTCCTCGTTGAGGACGGCGGTGTTGAGCCGCTCCCCGTTGCCGGAGAAGTAACGGCCCACGGCGTGCGGCATCGGGCCGAGCGTCGCCTCGCTGCGCTGCAGGATCACGGGCGTGGCCGCGGCTCCGGCCGCGAGCACGATGATCTTGGCCTCGATCGCGCCGTCTCCGGTCGTCAGCCGGTAGTCCTCGTCGTGGACCAGCTTGTAGTTTACGCGGTAGTGGCCGTCGTCGGTCCTGGAGATGCTCTGCACCTCGTGCAGTGGCCTGATCTCCGCCCCATGCGCGAGTGCCGCCGGCAGGTAGTTGAAGAGGAGCGACTGCTTCGCGTCGAAGCGGCAGCCGGCCATCATCCAGTTGCAGTTGACGCACTTGCCGTTGTCCACGGCGGCGGGGACCGGGTTCGCCGTGCGGCCGGCGTGGCGGCAGGCCGCGGCCCACAGCCCTCCGGCGTACGACACGTCCTCCCAGCCCTGGTGGGTGATCGGGATCGACTCGGCCACCCGGTCGTACCACGGGTCGAGGGTGTCGCGGGTGATGGCGGACGGCCACATGCGCCGGGCGATGCTGCCGCGGCGCTCGAACACGAACCGCGGCGCGCGCGGCATGGCGGCGAAGTAGACGACGCTGCCGCCGCCCACGCAGTTGCCGCCGAGCGTGCTCATGCCGTCGCCCACGACGAAGTCGAAGATCCGCGTGTACGACGACCCCAGCTTGTAGTCGTGCTCGAAGTCGGTGCCGGTGAGCCACGGCCCGCGTTCGAGCATCACGACCCGCGCGCCGCCGGCGGCGAGGTGGTAGGCCGCGATCGCGCCGCCGAAACCGGTTCCGACCACGAGGACGTCGGTGCGCTCCGTGCTCGTCATGCGGGGCTCCCTGAGGGGGTCGTGTCCGGATGGAGGTCGGCCAGCGCGCGGCCGTACGTGTATGCGGGGAACCGCCACAGGCCGTCCGGGTCGGGCGTGGTGATGCCCATCGCGGTCAGCCCGGGGTGGCCCGCGGCGATCGCGTCCCTGGTGTGCATGTGGGCGGCCGAGTCGTAGGCCATGTTGCTGAACAGCGCCAGGCTGATCCACAGCTCCTTCTCCGGGTGGCCGGGCGCGGTGAGCACCCCCACCAGGGCCCCCCGGTCCTCGAACGGCAGGGCGACGAACGGGGGCACCGACTCGTCGAGCGCCAGCCCGTGCTGGGCCGCGTAGGCCAGCGCGTGGGCGTCCAGCGCGCGGGCGAAGTCGTCCAGCCCGCCGGTCAGCCCCGTCGCGTCCCACTCCAGCAACTCGATGGCCCCGGCCTCGACCGCGCCGCCTCCCGGAGCCGCGCCCGCGACGGCCCTGTCCTCCGGATACCGCTTCTCACCAGGGATGATCGTGTCCGCGAACGCCTCGAGGGTCATCGTCCTGGCCTGCTGCTGTGGGCTTGGCGCGCGCATAGGCGTTCCCCTACCTAGTTGAGCTCCGGCTCTCCACATGGTCCGGATATCTGCTCGTCTGGTGCATCTTCTGCATTGCCGTCACCTTCCGCCTCAAGCGCCGACCTGAGCGTGGCGAGGGCGCGGACGGTCTGGCTCCGCACGGTCGAGGAACGGCTGCCCATCGCGCGGGCCGTCTCCTCGACGCTGCGGTCCTCCCAGTAGCGGAGGATGACCGCGGCGCGCTGCCGCGGCGCGAGGCCGGCCAGCGCGTCCATCAGGACCATCCGATCGCCCAGCAGGGCGTACGGATCGGGTGTCGGCTCGGGCTCGGGCGGCAGGTCGTTGAGGATCTCGCGGGACCAGCGGAGCGATCGGCGGTCGCTGATGAGCAGCCGCGTCATGATCGTGCGCGCATACGCGGCGATCTTGTCGCGCTCCTCGATGGTGTCCCAGTGCCTGTGGATGGCCATCAGGGTCCGTTGCACGAGGTCGTCCGCCTCGTACCAGTCGTCGGAGAGTTGGAATGCGGTGCGCCGCAGCGCCGGCCTGACCTCCTTGACGAAGCGCGCGAACTCATCGCGGCATGCCTCAGCCATCTGCTCACACTCCAAGAAGCTGACCGGATTCCAGCGTGACGGGGCCGGACCCCCGAAGCGACGTATCGACGTCGATGTGCCTTGCCAGCCACCTCAGAATTTGCGCGCAAATGTGCCTTCACAACCCCTACACGCCGCACGCCCCCCCTTACCCGGGCCCTGTGAACCCCTATTTGGGCGCGGATCTGCTGCTCAGAGACCGGGCCGCGAATACGCTCGCCAAATGACAGGCTCGCAGACCCACAGGGGAAGGCCGCCCGCGATAAGCGACCGCTACGTCGCCTTTCCGGGGCACCGGGCCGCCACGTGGATCCCGCGTTCCGCTGCAGGAGACGTGCTGTTCACCCAGCATCTGCCCGGCCGGCGCCCCAGGCGCCCGTAGGGCTTCGGCGTCCGATCGCGTAAACGCCCGGAACAATGCGGCCACATGATGTCACCGGTCAATTACTCAAACAAGTTCTCGGAGAAACTCGCGGCGCCGTGCAGCGCCCACAGCATCTCGCCGCGTGTAATTACCGAGAGAGTCAGGAAACGCGGCAAATGTCCGGATGAACAGCTGTCCGGAAAACGCCACGTGGCTCCTCGGAACAGACGCCGACCAGGGCGATCAGGGGAACGTCGCAATCCAGGAGTAATACTGGCGCATTTGTCGCGCCCAGTTTTATTCAGGATTGCTCGGCCGACGCCTCCACTATCCGGGAGGAGTAATGGACGACGTAATCGAGCGAGCTGTCCTGCGAGTCATCGACAGCATGCACGAGAACCTCGGCGAACAGATCACCATCGACGACATGGCGCGCACGGCGATGTTCAGCAAGTTCCACTTCTCCCGCGTCTTCCAGCGGGTCACGGGGCTTTCACCTGGGCGCTTCCTGTCAGCGGTACGGCTCCGCGAGGCCAAACGGCTGCTGGCCTCGACACCGCTGAGCGTCACGAACATCAGCCATCAGGTCGGCTACTCCAGTGTCGGCACCTTCAGCTCGCGGTTCACCAGCAGCGTGGGGCTCTCTCCGAGCAGGTATCGGCAGCTCATGAGCGTCACGCCGCAGATCCTCACCGACGGCCGCCACGACTTATCGGGGGGCTCGACGGTGACGATCAGGGGTGACATCACCTCTCCGATGGAGGACCGGCCGGTCTTCGCGGGCCTGTTCCCCGACCAGATCCTGGAGGGCCGGCCCGCCAGCTTCACGCTGCTCAGCAGGCCCGGGCCGTACGTCCTGGCGAACGTGCCGGAGGGCCGCTGGCACCTGATCGCGCAGTCGATCGCCGCCGGCCGGGAGGACGCCATCCACTACCCGCCCGGCGACGACGAGGCGCTCTGCATCGCGCGTTCCGGGCCCATCACGGTCGGGTCGGGGGGCGGGCCGCATCTCGCCGACATCCAGCTCAAGCCGATGCGGCCGCTCGACCCTCCGGTGCTGCTGGCGCTGCGCGATCTCCTGTCCTCGCAGGACTCGCAGCACTTCGCGGACACCACTGTGGGCGCCCCTGTGGGCGCGGCTGTGGGCGCCTGCTGAGCCCCGGCACGAGAAGCGCCGCGGGCGGTGATTCCATCACCGCCCGCGGCGCTTCCGACATCTGTTCCGGGTGTTTTCCGAAGACGGCTCAGGCGAGGCTCACGGTCATCGGCAGGCCGCCGCGGACCCTGAGGGACAGCATGGCCTCGGGGGTCACCCGGTAGCCGGGAACGCCGGTCAGCCGCAGCTCGCGGCACACCATGGCGACGACGAACGTCGCCTCCATCATGCCGAGGTGGTTGCCGACGCAGAACCGGGGCCCCGCGCCGAACGGGATGTAGGCATAGCGCGGCCGGCCGGACGGGCGGCCGGGGTCGAACCGCTCCGGATCGAACCGATCGGGTTCGTCCCAGAAGGCGGGATGCCGGTGCAGCGTGTACGGGCTGATCATGACGTCCGCCCCGGCCGGCACGTGGTAGCCGCCGACCTCGTCGTCCCGCTGGGCCACCCGGGTCAGGGCCCACACCGGCGGGTAGAGCCGCAGGACCTCCTCGACGACCATCGCCGTGTACGTGAGCCGGTGGAGGTCCTCGTAGACCGGCGGCCGGTCGCCCAGCACCTCGACGGCCTCCGCGCGCAGCCGCTCCCCCACATCCGGATGCAGGTCGATGAGGTGGAAGGCCCACGACAGCGTGCTGGCCGTCGTCTCGTGCCCCGCGAGCAGCAGCGTGACGATCTCCTCACGCGTCAGCTGGCGGGCGGCCCGGGGATCGGCCTCCTCCCGCGTCGAGGCCAGCAACCGGGACAGCAGGTCGTCGCCGTCGGCGGAGCCCGTGCCCCGTTCCGCCACGAGCCGGTCGGCGACCCGGTACAGCTCCCTGCGGGCCCGGCGGAAGCGCAGGTGCATGGGCAGCGGCAGCCACAGCGGCACCATGCTCAGCGACACCATCTCGAACATCGCCTGGTCCTGGATCTCCTCGAAGGAGTGCCCGATCGAGGTGAAGGCTCCGAGGTCGGCGTCGAGCAGAGTGCGGCCCAGGACGCCGAGGGCGAGCCCGGTCATCTCGCCGGCCACGTCGACCGGCGGCCCGCCCGCGTGCGCCCGCAGGCGGTCCACCAGGCGGACGGCCTCCTCCGCGATGACGACGTCCTGACGGGCGAGCCGCTTGTTCTGGAACGACGGCTGGATCGTCCTGCGCTGCCTGCGCCACAGCTCGCCCTCACTCGTCAGCAGCCCGTCGCCGATGACCCTCCGGGCCTCGGCGAGCCCGATGCCCTTGTGGTAGGCGGCGCTGTTGTCGGCCAGCACGTGCTTGGCGTGGTCGGGGTGGTTGAACAGGTAGATCGCCTTCGGGCCGATGGCCAGCCGTACGGCGTCGCCGTACCGGGACGCGGCCGACGACAGCATCCCGATCCGATCGGTCACGAGTTGCTTGAACAGCCTGGGCGCGGCCGTGATCGGAGGCCCGGGCGGCACCACGTGGGTGCCGCCCCGGGCCGGTGATGTGGCCGCCGGCGGTCGTTCGGTGTTGAGGCTCACGCCGACAGCTCCCTCAGATCCGTGATCTCCCGGAACTTGCCCCGGTAGACGAGCAGGCCGTCGCGGTCGGTCTGCTGATAGATGGACAGGACCTTCCCGATGAAGATCGTGTGATCGCCGCCCTCGTAGGAGCGCCACACCTCGCACTCGAAGCGCGCGACCGCGCCCGCGATGAGGGGCACGGCCGTGAGCTCGCCGGGCAGCCACGCGACGTTCTCGAACTGCGCCGCGCCGAGCGCCCGGTAGCGGTTGGCGAAGTGCCGCGCCTCGTTCTCCTGGTGAGCCGCCAGCACCGACACGCCGAACGAGCCGGTCATGCTGAGGCACTGGTGCATCACCGCACCCCGATCGATGCAGACCAGCACGAGCGGCGGGTCGAGCGAGACCGAGGTGAAGGAGTTGGCGGTCATGGCATGGGGGACCGGACCGCCGGTCGTCACCACGGTGACGCCGGTGGCGAACGCCCCGAACGCCCGCCGCAGCGCTTTCGGGTCCGTCACCTGGCAGGACGCCGTAGATTGCTCGACTTGCACGCTGACCTCCTGGATCCGCGCCTAGGGCGCGTACGGTTCGAGCGCCCTGACCAGCGACTCGGGGACCCTCGCGGGGGATGTGCGGGTGTTCGGCCCGCGCATGCAGGCCACCCGCTGCTTGCCGCGGGCGACGAGGGTCTCCCGCTCGCCCGCGTCCAGCCGTACGTAGTCGAAGCTGAACTCGAGCTGGGTCTGCGCGAGCTCGCCCAGGCGCATCCTGATGGAGAGCTCGTCGAAGGCCGTGATCTCCGCGAAGAACTCGCATTCGACCTTGAGCGTGAAGAGCTTCAGGTCGTCCTGCAGATCGGCGAGCACCTCCGGCGCCCGCTCCTTGAGGAACATCTCCCGGCAGCGCCCCTGCCACCGCAGGTAGTTGACGTAGTAGACGTTGCCGACGATGTTCGTCTCCTCGAACCCGACCGTGTGCAGGTATTCGAAGTACTTGCTCATGGCCTATGCCCCTCCTTCCGTGAGCACCGCGACGACGACGGGGTCCGCGACGCCCCGCACAGTGGTGACGAGCGTCGCGATCCGGAGGCCGCCGGAGACGAAGACCGCCCACGCGTCACGCCTGCCCGGAGTCAGCGTGAGCGGCGCGCTCGGCGCGAGACCGGCCCGCCGCAGGCACTCGGCCGCGGACAGGACCCGCGCGCCGGAGGTGTCCGGCCCCTCGCCCAGCTCCCCCGCCACCAGGTCGGCGAGCGGCGCGTGCGGACCGAGCAGGCCCTTCCACTCCTCCGCCGACCGTGTGGTCACCCGGGCGACGTCGCAGCCGAGGGTGCCCGGGCCCGCGACGCACAGGGTCACGCCGGCGGCGTGCGCCACCGAGACCGCCCGCTCGCCGTCGACCTCCGGTTCGCCGCCCGGACCGTACCGGACCTCCACCGCGTGGCCGAAGGCCCGCCCCAGGCTCACAGCCGCCGCCTGATCCCGGGCCTCGTGAGGTTCGACGACCGGCTCGACGACGACCGCCACCCGCGTGCCGGTCAGGTCCTCCAGCGTCCGCTCGACGTAGGAGCCGAGGAGCGGGGCCACCCAGGGGCCGCGCCCGTCCTTCTTCCGCACGGCCTGGAGCCGCAGGCCGTCCCACCGCTCGACGACATCGCCCGCGTGCGTGCGCACCGCGATGTCGTAGACGTAGGTGTCGCCGTCGCGACTGCGCTCGGTGGCGCAGTAGCGCAGCTCCCCCGCCGGGGCGAGGGCCGCTCCACCCGCGTGGACCCGCTCGATCCCGGTCGGGAGCAGCGTGGCGTCCGGCACGCAGACCTGGTTGCCGTGCATGAGCGCGTCCCGCATGCCGGGGTCGCCGAGCAGTAAGTGGCCGGGCAGGAACGCGGCGAACCAGTCCCACGCGTCGACCGCCGCCACGTCCGCGTCGACGTGCCGGGCCGCGGCGCGGTGGTAGCGGCGCAGCCGCTGGAACCGCTTGCCCTGGAACAGCACGTCCCCGTACATCTCGGCGGCCGGATCCAGCGCCACCGGGGGCAGCCCCTCTCCCACCTGATCGGGCGGCCCTTCCGGGGCCGCTTCGCCGGTGTACGACAGCCGCGCCCGGAAGTGGTCCACGTCGAAGCCCGTCTCCGCGCTCCGGATGGTCACCGCCAGCGTGTCGTCGTCGGTGACCGTGGCGGCCACCCGGAGCGTGGTGCTGCCGTCCGGCGGCACGATGATCGGCCGCAGGAACTCCGCGTCCTCGATGACCGGCGTCGCCTCCCGCCCGGTGGCCGCGAAGGCGACCTGGGCCATGGCCTCCATGCCGAACACGGCGGGGAAGAGGAGGTTGCCGTCGAGGTAGTGGTCGGCCAGGTAGAGGTCGGTTCCCGCGTTGACCTCGACCTCGGTGACCAGCTCCACGCCGTGGTAGCGGACGAGCGGCTTGCCGACGAAGCGCAGCAGCGGCAGCGCCGGCAGGTCGTACCGGACCGTGTCGATGCCCTCGGTGCGCCCGCTGATCACCACGACGCCCGGAACGTCCGGGTCGGCCACCAGCCGCCGCATGATCCGCACGCCCTGCTCCGGGGAGATCGGCGTGATGCCCTGGCGGGTCAGCCCGTCGATGACCGACAGCCGCTCCCCCATGCCCACGTCCGACCAGACCGACCACTCCATGCACACGGCACGGCAGCCGGGATGCCGCTCGGCCACCTCCCGCGTGAGGCCGGCCAGCCACTCGTTCGCGGTCGCGTAGTGCGCCTCGCCGTGCAGTCCGGCCCGGCCGATGATGCTGCCGAAGGTCACCAGCAGGCGCAGCCTGCCGGGATCGATCGCGTCGAGCACGTTCCGCAGGCCGTCCACCTTGGGGGCGAACGTCCGGCGGAAGGCGGCCATGTCGAGGCTCGTCAGGCCGGCGGGCTCGTTGCGTCCGGCGCCGTGCAGGAGCGCGGTGACGGGCCCGAGGGCCGCCTCCAGCTCCGCGATCCCGCGCCGCACCTGCTCCGGGTCGGTGACGTCGGCCCTGGCGTAGCGAACCTCGATGCCGGAGTCCGCCATTCGCCGCAGGTTGGCGGCGAGTTCCTCGTCGCCCGCCGGGTCGGAACGGCCCAGCACGGCGAGCCTGGCTCCGCTGTCCACTGCCACCGCCAGCGCGCACTCGGCGGTGATGCCCTTGCCGCCGCCGGTCACCAGCAGCACGTCGGTGCCGTCCAGCGGCTGCTCGGTCCGGGCGGGCCGTACCGGCAGCGCCCGCATCGTGGGCACCCGCCGCACGCCGGCCGCGTCGTAGTACGCCTCGGCGTAGGCCGTGGTGGCGGCCACCTCGGCTGTCACCCAGCCGACCGCCTCCGGCGTGGGCGGTACGTGCACGATGGTGACCCGGAGCTGCGGAGCTTCGAGCTGGAGCGTCTTGGCGAGCCCGGCGGCGCCCCGGCCGTGCTGGACCAGGACGAACCGCGTCCCCGGCGCACTTGCCGCCGCCGTCTTGGCGCCGAGGAGCGCCTGCTCCAGATGCTCCTCCCCGCACTCCGGCGGTAGGCACACCAGCACACCGGACCCGACCTTCCCCTGTTCGAGTGCCAGGCGCAGCGGCTCGGCGATCCGGGAGTCCGAGGCAGCGAAGACCTGCCAGTGCCCGCTCTCCCGCGCCGCCGTCCGCTCCGGCAGCGGCAGCTCGTCGAGGTCCACGGCGAACGGCCTGGCCCACGGAGCCGCGCCGGCCACCCCCTTCGACACGGCCTCCTGGGGCTCCACGGCCAGCCGGTCGAGCGCCTCGCCCAGCTCGCGGAGGCTGGCCGTGGCGAGGTTCGTGGGAGACCTGGCCGCGGGGACGCCCAGCGCCTGGGTCGCCTGGTCGACGATGTGCATGACGGTGACCGAGCTCAGGTGCAGCTCGTCGAGCGGCCTGCTGTCCTCGGTCACCATCTCCAGAGGAAGCTCGGCGCGCTCGGCCGCCAGGCGGCGCAGCAGGTCGATGGTCGACTCCTGTTCCCCGGACACGGGCTGCCCGTCCGGCTGCGGCGCGCCCACCGGCTCCGGCCGTGCCGGAGCCTGGAGGGCTCGCGTGGCGCCGGGGAGCCGCACCTCCGGCGCCTGCTCGGCGGGGCTGGCGAAGAAGGAGAACTCCGCGCCCACCTCCAGCGGCCGGACCAGCCGGCCCTGGAACAGCTCCTCGTGCACGACGGGGACGCCGACGACATAGGCGGCGCCCACCGCGCGCAGCAGCCCGGTCAGCGACTCGGCGTCGGTGTCCAGCGGGACCGCGGGCACATCGGTCACATCCGCCGCCAGCCCGCTGAGCACCCGGCCGGGGCCGACCTCGATGAACAGGTCGATGTCCTTGGCCGCCCGCTCCACCGCCTGGGTGAACAGCACGGGGTCGGTGATCTGGCGGCGCAGCAGCGCGGCGATGTCGGTGTCCGGCGGCAGCACCTCCCCGGTGACCGTGGAGACCACCTGCCGCTCGATCGGCCCGAGCTCCTCTATCTCCAGGTACGCGCCGAGCGCCTCGGCCGCCGGGGCCACCAGCGGCGAGTGGAAGGCGTGCGAGACCGCCAGCCTGGTCCAGGTCAGGCCCGCGTCGGCGGCCCTGCGCCCGACCGCCTCGACGGCGTCCACGGGGCCGGCGACCACGGTCTGGCTCGGGCCGTTGTATCCGGCGATCACGACGGGCAGGTCGCCGATCAGGTCGAGCACGGCGTCGGGGGCCGCCCGGACGCCGGCCATCGTGCCCGACGCGCTGTGCTCCGTCATGGCCTCGCCCCGCACGGTGGCCACGCGGAGCAGGGTCTCCTCCTCCAGCGCGCCCGCCCAGTGCAGCGCGGAGATCTCGCCCAGGCTGTGGCCGACCGCGACGTCCGCGTCGACGCCGAGCAGGGACAGAACCCGCAGACCGGCCATCGAGCCGGTGACGATGCGGGGCTGGGCCACCGCCGTCGCCACCATGTCGCCCGTGGTCGGCAGCGCCGCCCTGGCGTAGATCTCATCGGCCTCGGCGAAGCGCCGCCGCAGCGCGCCGCCGCTGGTGCCGCGGCCCGACCCCTGCCCCGGGAAGAGGAAGCCCACCCGGGCCGGGCCGTCCGCGTGGCCCAGGAAGGCCCGGCCGTCCGGCGTGAAGAGGCTCGTCTCGCCCGCGTCGAGGGCGTCCAGCACACGCTGGATCTGCCGTTCGGCGTCCTCGGGCGAGGAGACCACCACGGCGGCCCGGCACGGCAGGTCGCGCGACTCCCGCTGCAGCGTGGCGGCGAGATCGGCGAGCTGGGCGTACGACACCCGCGCCACGAACCCGGCGATCTGGGTGAGCCGTTCGCGCAGCTCCTCCGGGGAGGCGGCGTCCACCAGGAGCAGCTCCACGTCCTGCGGCGACGAGGCGAGCGTCCGCGTGCGGGTCGAGAGCGGCACGCGACGGCGCGGACCGCTCTTCTCCAGCACGACGTGCGTGTTGATGCCGCCGAAGCCCATGGCCGTGATGCCGGCGCGGACCGGAGCGCCGGCCGGCCACGGCTCGGCCCTCCGCAGCACGCGCAGCGGCGCCGACTCCTCGGCCAGGATGTCGTGGGGCTCGACGCAGCCGATGGCGGGGGGCAGCACCTGCTCGTGCACCGCCATCGCGGCCTTGATCAGGCCCGCGACCCCGGCCGCCGCCTTGGCGTGCCCGATCATCCCCTTGATGGAGGTGACCGCCGCCGGAGCGGCCCCGGGACCGGCCTCCGCCCTGGCCTCCGACAGCGCCGTGAGCTCGGTGGCGTCGCCGACGGCCGTGCCGGTGCCGTGGCCTTCGAACAGCTCGACGGTCTCGATGCCGAAACCCGCCCGCTCGTAGGCCCGCCGCAGCGCCAGCTTGTAGCCGCTGACCTCGGGCCTCGTCATGCCGCCCTTGCCGTCGGAGGAGATGCCCCAACCGGCGATGGTGGCGTAGACCCGGCGCCTGGCCTCCAGCGCGTCGGCCTCGCGCATCAGCACGACCATCCCGCAGCCCTCGCCCGGCCAGAAGCCGTTGGACCGGCGGTCGTAGAGCCGCATCTCGCTCTTGGCCAGGGCCCCGGTCTTCGCGAAGCCCACGATCTCGAACGGGTCGATCGACAGGTCCACCCCACCGGCGATGGCGACGTCGATGTCGCCGTCGATGAGTGCCTTGCACGCCGTCGTCACCGACAGCAGCGAGGAGGAGCAGGCGCCGTCGACCGTGTAGCCGCCGCCGTTGAGGTCGAAGTGGTTGCAGATCCGTCCCGCGATCGTGTTGGACAGGCCCCCCGCGAGGGTGTCCTCGTCGATCGGCGGGAACGGGTTCTTGTAGGTGGCTTCCAGGTCCTCGAGGAAGGCGGCCAGCCGGTCATCGTCCCAGCCCCCCTGCTCCTTGAGGACCGCCGCGACCGTCCTGCGCACGTACGGCCAGCGCAGGCGCATGACGTTGGCCCTGGTGAACTCCCCGGTGAGGGTGTTACCCACGACCACGCCCGTGCGCTCACGGGGCAGGCCCTCCGCCCCGGGGAAGCCCGCGTCGGCCAGTGCCAGGCCCGCCATGTCGAGCGCGAGCCAGTGCGTGAGGTCGGTCGAGCGGTAGGTGCTGCCGGCGATCCGGTAGCCGATCCGGTCGAACTCGTAGCCCTCGATGACCGCGGCGGTGCGGGCGTAGAAGCGGTCCGGGGTGGCCGGGTCGGCGTCCCAGTAGTCTTCCAGCCGCATCCGCACATCGGGCAGCCTGCGGAAGGCGCGGCGACCGGCGAGAGCGTTCTCCCAGAGCTCTCTCGGCGACGCGGCATCCGGATAGCGGCACGCCATGCCGACGATCGCGATCCTGGTCATGCGGCCGCGACCTCCTTACCCGCGGCCGGGACCTGCACGGGCGCGTCGGCGACCGCGCGAAGCTCCTGGGCCTCGCGCTGCTCGCGCGCCTTGTTGACGAAGTGCAGCGCCCAGAAGAACACGCCCCGGATGGCACAGACGATGGCCGTGGCGAAGAAGATCGCATAGGCGATGTGCACCGCCGTCAGCAGGCCGTACACCAGGGCGACGCCGCCGCCGAAGGCCACCTGGGACATCGGCTTGGACGGGCTCGTGCCGGGGTCGGTGACCATGTAGTTGGTGAACAGCACGAACGCGACGCCGGTCATCATCCCGAGGGCCGCGGAGATCGAGGTGCCGAAGAAGAGGCCACGCAGGATCGCCTGCAGGGCGAAGAAGCCCACCCAGCCCATGATCAGCGGCATCCGGCCCGTGAGCTTGCCGTTGATCATCGTGCCGCCGATGATGATGAGGCCGGGGATCAGCCAGTCCACCCACCCGTCCGGGCTCTCGGTGAAGTGGTACGGCGGCGCGATGCTGGCCCAGGGGAAGATCAGCAGGATCACCGCGATGCCGAAGTTCGACGGGTTCATGAAGTGGCGCAGCCGGCCCTTCACCGGGGTCCGCAGCACCCACTTGGCGCCGACCGCGACGACCACTCCGAAGACCATCACGAAGACCTGGTCGTTGACGTAGGTCAGCATGTTCATGGCGAGGCTGGTGATGTGCGCCGGGTAGAGGAATTCCCGCAGGCCGCGGATCCCGTTGCCCGCGTAGCGCGGCGTGCGGCCCTCCACCTTGGCCCCGATGTACTCCAGCCCGATCTCCACGCTGTAGCCGGTCGCGAGGGCGATGAACGGCCACGTCCACGGCTGCTCGAACCCGAGGAGGAGGTAGCCGATGATGTTGAAGACCGAAATCGAGATCGCGAAGTTGCGCAGCGCGATGATCACTTTCGGGTCATGACGCGGAGGCGCGCCAGCGGTTTTCTCAGCCATGTCGATCACTTCTCCTTGGCCTGCTGGCCGAGCTTGAGCGAGTGCCAGCCAGGGGCCAGCTCAAGGTCCTGGTTGTGGATCTGTCCGGTGCGGTCGCGCCAGCGCAGGTTCACCATCAGCGGTCCGGTGACGTTCGGGCCGAGGCCGATGTGCACGTCGGTGGTCCGCCTGCCGGAGTGGCCGCTGCTGCCGTCCACGCGGGCGATGAACTTGCGCCCGTCATGGGTCATCACGCAGACCTGCGCGCCGGTGACCGGCGAGCCGGCTGCGGGAAGCGTGCCGGCGACCGGCGTGGCGTCGTGGGTGAGCCGCAGCCCGAGGAAGGCGCCGGTGGGCGGGCTCTGGTTCTGGTAGAAGATCGGCTCGCCCCACTGCCGGGCGACGGCGAAGTCCAGCAGGCCGTCACCGTCGGCGTCGCCGGTCGCGATGCCCCGCGTCGGCACCGGTACGGCGAGGCCGAGCTCGGGGGCCAGGTCGATGTAGCGGCCCGTGGGACCCTTGACGAAGAAGTGCAGGGTCTGGTTTCCGCCGATGTCGTCACCCAGCTGCGCGTTCGGCCACCAGAACGGGTTCTGCAGCAGCTCGTCGTTGGCCGTGGCCAGCTCCTGCAACTGCGGCCAGCGGTCGGTCTGGCCCTTGATGAACCCGGTCGCCTGGGCGATCGACAGCTCGCCGCCGTTGTTGAAGTCCTCGATCTTGACGTCCCAGCCCCAGCCCGACCAGGCGGTGCCCGCCGGACCGCTCTTGTCCTGCCACGGCGCCACGCCGTCGCGCAGGTTCGCACGCAGATCGGCCTGGCTCTTCGCCGTGGAGACGAACTGGAAGTTGCTCTCTTCGATGCCCCACGAGGTGGTGATGTTGCTGACGAACATGTCGTAGATGCCGTCGTGGTTCAGGTCGCCGAAGTCCACGCCCATGCCCTTGAAGGAGTCATGGCCGATGCGCTTCGACTTGGGAACCATCGGCAGGCGCACGCCCTCGACAAGCGAGAGCTTGATGTGCCCCGGCGTGGACCGGTTGTAGAACATCCGGTCGGGGCCGAAGTCGTTGGCGAGGTAGAGCTCCGGCAGCAGGTCGCCGTCCAGGTCGTTGGACGCGGCGGCGAGCTCCCAGCCCTTCGACGCGAACTTGGGCAGGACGTTGTCGAGCTTCTCGTAGGTGGCCGTGGGCTGCGCGCCCGTGGTGGCTCCCGTCCAGCGGAAGAAGTAGTCCTCGCCGCCGTTCTGGGCGTCCGACATCGAGTGGTTCATGTGCACGCCGCCGCTGACCGTGGGGTCGAGCACCGGGCCGTCCTCGAAGTAGTTGCCGATGAAGATGTCGTCGTGCCCGTCACCGTCGAAGTCCGCCACGGTGGCCGCGTTGGTGTTCCACTGCGGGCCGGTGTACCTGCCGTTCGTGGAGTTCTTCCCCGGCACCAGCTCGGTCGGCTGGTAGGCGTCCGCGCCGAGCTTGGCCGCGCCCGGCTTGGCCAGGTAGATGATCGGCGTGCGGCCCCACATGTAGACGAGCAGGTCGAGGCGGCCGTCCTCGTTGTAGTCGCCGGGGACGCAGCCCATGGGCGCCATGTGGTCGTTCACCGGCAGCGCGCCGGGGCTCAGCGCGAACGGGGCGTACCTGCCGGAGCGCGCGCCGGGCGTGGGTGTGACCACGACCTGGTCGGTGCGCGTGTCGACGAGGCACAGGTCGTTGGACAGCCCGTCACCGTCGAGGTCGTTCATCGCGATCGCCGCGCCGACCGAGGAGATCCAGGCGTCGATGTGCGTGTAGTCCTTGTTGACCTGGCGGATCGAATGCTGCGCGTATCCGCCCGGCAGAGCGACGGACAGCGGTTTGAACGAGAACTTGCTCGCCATGGTGGCCGTCTGGGCCGCGGAGTAGGAAGGCAGTCGGGCGATCAAGAAGACGCTCGTGACCAGCACGAGAGCGACGATTCCCGGTAGCTGCCTCCGCAGCCAGCCAAGGGTCCCAGTCACGGGCTAACACCTCCAAGAGAGACAAACTGGTCGGCGATGCGCCGCCGCCACACCTCGTAGGCCGGCACATCGGGGACTTCCCCGTGGATCGGCAGGTCGGGGCGGGACTCGTTGCTGATGCGGGCCGCCTGCCACGGGGTCGTGCCGCAGAGCACCCGCGTGGCGGTCTCGGTGGCGGGCACGACGAGGTCGGGACGGACCCGGGCCTCGGCCGCGAACGCGGAGCCCTGCGCGAGCTGGGGACGGTAGGCGCCGGCCCGCTCCTGGAAGGCCAGCAGCTCCGCCTCGTCCGCGCCGCAGGCGTAGGTGGCGGCCAGCCCCGCGCCGGCGTACAGGTCGGCCCGCCGGTGCTCGGGGAACTTCTCGATCATGGTGGCCACGACGTCGGCGTCGGTGCCCCCGACGAACCACATGGCCCGTCCGATGCCCTGGTCGATGACCCGGTTGGCGTACCCGGCGGGCGCGTCCAGCGGCCACGGGAACCGGGCCTCCTGGAACTGCCCGTGCACGTACTGGCCGGTCCGGAAGTAGGCCTGGTGGAAGCCGTACCCGTCGAGCGCGAGCCACCGCAACATAGGGTCGGGGGCGTGGATCTTGGACCACAGGAACCGCGGCAGCCGGGCCATCGCCCACCCGACTCCGACGTAGATCATGTAGATCTGGGCGTCGCCGCCCGGTCTGGTGAGGAAGCCCGCGACCTTGGCGCCCCTCGCGAGCGGCGTGGCGTCAAGGATGCCGAACGCCATTCCCGCGCCCTCGTAGGCGAATCCGCGAAATCGCCGCGGAAGCTCCTCCAGACGCTCCTCGGCCTCGGCTGGCGTGCGCGACTCCGCGGCGTAGGCATAACCGGTGAGAAACATCTCGCCGACCGTCTCCAGCAAATCCCGGGACTCCGGGCTCTTCACGTGGAAACCGCGTTTCGCAAGCCTCGTCTCGGAGACGTCGGGTGTCAGAATTCGCCGTCTCAGTGACCGTAAAATGCTGGCCAATCTCCCTCTCCCTCCCCCAGGTTGCTATTTATCCTTGGGGCAATCTTCCTTCTGATGTAGCCATATGGGTTTACTTCCGGTCCACTCCGGGCGTGCTCACTCGGCGGGCCGTTTCCGGGCATGCCGAACAGAAATCTCGAACCGGAGAGGAAATCCCGCACGTGGCGGGGGCCGAACGCGTCGCCACGTCAGCGCGGAATACGGTTCTCCGCCGCGATGAAATGTGCGCTCACATTTCGCCGCCACAATTCGTACGCCGGAACGGAGTCGCCGGCCTCCACGGCCGAGTCGTCGGCGAGGGCCACGGCGTCCTCGACGGACAGCCCCGCGAGGACGGCGGTGGCGACCTCCGTGTGGTCCGGCACGAAGCCCGCGAAGCTCCGCGCCCTGGCCGCGAAGACGACGCCCTGGGCCAGCTCCGGCAGGTGGTCACCGGCCTCGCGGCGCAGGACGGCGAGCCCATCGGCCCCGCACCCGCCGGCGAAGGTCGCGGCCAGGCCGACGCCGCTCCAGAGGTCGGCCTGCCGGTGGGCGGCGAAGCTTCCCACGTTGGCGGCGATGTCGGGCACCTGCCCGCCGTGGATGAACCACAGCGCCCGGCCGATGCCCTGGTCGACCGCCCGGAGGAAGTAGTCCGGCGAGCCTTCCCACGCGTACGGCGACGGCACCCGCTGCTCGTCCACCCAGCGCCGGGTGTCGAAGTAGGCGCGGTCGAAGCCGTACCCGTCGACCGCCAGCCAGGTCATCGCCGGGTAGTACGCCGAGCCGCTGAGGTCGGGGACCACCTTCTTCCACAGCGGCCGGGGCAGCCGCGCCATCGCGAAACCGATGCCGATGTAGGTGAGGAAGATGTGCGGCTGTCCGGGACCGAGCAGGAGGTCGCGGCTGCGGTGGCCGCGCCCGCCGCCCATCGCGTCGAGGACGGTGAAGGCCATCGTGGCGCCCTCATACGCGAAACCGCGCAGTTCCTCGTCCACCATGCTGAGCCGGCGCTCGACTTCCCACTGGTCGCGGGCGTCGATTCCCCATTCGAAGCCGCAGACGACCGCCTGCGGAATGGCCTCCAGACGCTGGGTCGCGGGCGACGGCGTGACGGGAAAACCGCGCGCGCCGAAAGTGACGTCGAGCAGCGACGGCGCCAGAATGAGCCTGCGGAGCGATCCGGATAACGTCGACATAGTGCTCTCCTCTTCAATCGGCTGGGCGTTCGGGGGCGTTGGTGGAATACAGCCCGCGTCAGGACCACGGCGCCGTCGGATACCACGGAATGATTTCCCGCCGCGCCAGCGTCCGTACGTCCCAGTAAAGGAAGGTGAACACGCCCGCGATGATCAACGCGGACGCCGTCAGGATCGCGGCCCGCCCGGGCTTGGCGCTCAGCCACCGCTGCAGCCGGCTGCCGCCGACGGCGGCGAGGACGATGAACAGCACCGCCATGATCACGATGTTGCCGACGGACTGCATGACGAACGCCGCGGCGCCGTACAACGGGTTGCCGCTCTCCGCGGCGTCGCGGAATATCTGCCGGAACAGCGCGAACGGCCGGCCGATCAGGAACCCGCCGATCAGCACGCCCATGAACACCGTCGGCGCGTTCGGGTGGCGCGTCACGACGCGCGCGAACGGATCCGGCACGACGCGGAGAGCCGCCAGGCCGAGATAGAGCATCACGAGGCCGATCACGCCGAAGACCACCATGGACTGCACGCTGCGCGGCGACAGGGTTCCGGCGGCGCCCTGCGCGGTGGAGAACTGCGGCATGGCCGTGCCGGCGAAGCCGGCGATCGCGCCGTAGATCGCGGACACCGGGGCCAGTCCACTGAACAGGATGATCAGTCCGCGCCTCCGGGGGACGTGGCCGGCTCCCGGGCTGGGCGTGGCCCTGTCTGCCAAGACTGCGCTGTCGCTCATCCTGATCTCCGGTTACCCGAGGAAGCGGCACGGTCGTGCTCATTCATCAGGATGGGACGGGCAGCCTGCCCCGGTTTTTCGCAGAATGCGGCATTACCCTAAACAGCACTTATTCGCTCGATATCCACTGAGCCACAGCACATGAGGAGAAGGCGCCGCATCAGGCCGGCCGCGATCAGCGGTGATCAATACAGACAGTAGGCGCCGTGTATCAAATCCATCCCTCCTATGGCCAGTCTGGGTAGCATTGGATAAATGGATCTTCCGATGAGCGCCCGGCTGGAAGCGCGCTTGGCCGCGCTGTGGTTGCGACCGCTCAGTGTGGGTGGGTGCTCGTTCGCCAGGTGGCGCGGGCTCCGGGGACCGGGCGGAGGGTGAGCGTGAAGCCGTCGGTCCACGCGGGCGGAACGGCCGCGCGGGCGGCCTCCGACGCCGCGCGCCGGCGGAGCAGCGCGATGACCGCGATGACGGCCGCGAGCTCCTCGGGCGTCGGGTTCCCGCGGACGATCGTCACGTCTGTGCCGTCTTGGGCGGCTGTGCTGTCTTCCACGGTCGCCTCCCGCGACGAACGTCGCACCCGGCGGGGTCGCGCGCTTCTTCCGGGATGCGGACCTTTCGTCAGAGCGTGGCCTGCTCCCCCGAACCCTGGTCGCTGCCCTGCCTGCCGCTCTGGTCACCGCCCTGCTTGCTGAACTCGAGGACCAGCGGCAGGTCGGCGCGGCGGGTGATGTTCAGCTTCCGGTAGGTGCGGGTCAGATGCTGTTCGACCGTGCTGATCGTGATGTAAAGCCTGGCCGCGATCTCGCGGTTGGAGTAACCGGCCGCGGCCAGAGCTGCGACCCGGCGCTCCCCGTCGCTGAGCACCTTGATCAGGTCACTCGGCAGCGGGGACGCCGCCGCGCCTCCGGCACCGGCCCGCGCCAGCGCCTTGACGAGCGGCTCGGCGCGGCACTCTCCGGCCACGACCTGCGCCCGCCCGGCGATCGTCCTCGCCCTGCGGTACTCGCCGAGCGCGTCGTAGACCTCGACCAGGTCGAACAGCGCCCGGGCCAGCTCGTACTTGTCGCCCGCCATCTGGAGATACTCGGTCGCCTGGCGGAGCAGCGCGGGACGGCGGGCCGGTTCCGACACGGCCGCCAGCAGCCGCAGCGCGATGCCGCGGCCCCGCCGGGCGTCCGGCCCGCAGGTGGCGAGCTGCGCCTCGATGAGCCGCCGGGCCTCCTCGACGTGGCCCATCCGCAGGCACGCCTCCCCCGCGTCGGCCCGCCACGGGATCAGTCCGGGCGTGTCGAGATTCCAGGCGGCCATCAGCTCTCCGCACCGCTGGAAGTCGCGCAGCGCCAGCGCCGGATATTCGGTGGCCAGGCTGTGGCGGCCGCGCGCGTGCAGATAATGCAGGCCGTACCTGGTCTGGAACATGGCGTCGGGGACGGGCCGGTCGAGATGCTCGCGCACCGCGCCGTACCTGCCCATCGCCGTCAGGGCGAGGATCAGGCTGCTGAGCGGCCCGCCGATGGCGACGCCCCAGCTGCTCATCGGGATGGTGTCCAGGGCGACACGGGCATGATGTTCGGCGGCCGGCATGTCGCCCTGGCGGATCGCGATCTCGGCCCGGATGGCCGCCAGCCTGGCCTGACGGCTTGGCGCCTGCCGAGACGACGCCTCGATGCTGAACAGGTCGCACCACGGGGCGACCCGCTCGCAGCGCCCGGCGTACGTGAGCGCCAACAGGGAGTTCTCCACGGTCTCCATCGTCATCTCGTCGAGGCGGGAGTCCTCCAGGATCCGCTCGACGGCGTCCAGGTGCCGCTCACGCGGCCCCCGGGTGAGGACCTCGGCGAGGGCCAGCGTCGACTCCAGCCGCCTGCTGACCGAAACGGAGACCATGGTCGCGAGGCCGCGTTCGGCGGCGGTGTGCCGCACATGCGCCAGAAGCGGCGGATGGGTGGCGCGCAGCCACAGCTGGGCCACGACCAGCTCGGCGACCGTCTCGTGGTCCGCGGCCTCCATCGACTCGTTGAGCTGCTCCAGCACGTCGCGCGCGTCGTCGAAGCGGCCGTGCCACAGCAGCGCCCGCGCCAGCACGACGGCGTCGCTCCCCCGGAGGCTGCCCCGGTGCATCGCCTCGGCCAGTTCGGCGAGATGCCCGGCCGGCGCGGCCGGGTTGATCCGCCACTCGGCGCGCACGAGCATCGTCATGATCTTCGACCGGTGGGCCTCGTCCGCGCACTCGCGCCAGGCCATGCGGAGGTAGGCCACGGCCGACTCCACCTGGCCACCCCGCAGGGCGCTCCGCGCCGCCTCCTCCAGGGTCGGGACGACCCAGGCCGCCTCGACCCGTCCGGCCTGCAGGAGATGCCCGGCGACGACGGCGGGAGCGGCGCCGGCGTCGTAGGAGAGCTCGGCCGCGCGGCGGTGCAGATCCATCCGCTCCTCGGGATCGACCCCGGCGAGCACGGCCTGCCTGAGGGCCTCGTGACGGAAGCTCCCCACCGTGAGCAGACCCGCGGCGCTGAGGGAGAGCAGCTCCCTGCCGATGTCCATCGCCGGGATGTCGAGCAGCCGGTCGAGGCCGTCGGTCTCCCCGAGGACCGCCAGCCCCCGCGCCACCCGCATTGCCTGCGGCTGGCCCCGCTCCAGGCAGGACAGTACGGCCTGGCCGTACTGGTCGCCGATGACGACCGTGGCGGGCGGCTCTCCGGCGGCGGAGCGGACGAACTCCCGGTGGTCGTCGGCGAGGGCGGTCACCAGCAGGGGGTTGCCCCCGCTCAGCGCGTACCAGTCGTCGGCGAACCGGACGGCCGCCTCCCGGCCCACCCGCTCGGCCGCCAGCCCGGCGACCCCCGCCCGTGAGAGCGGCGCGAGCTGGAGACGGCGGCAGTGCGGCTGGCGGAGCAGGTCGGTCTGGAAGTACGCGTCGGTGTAGCGCCCCTGGTCGGAGTGGCCGAAGACGGCCACGATCCGGGCTCCCCTGACGCGGCGCGCCAGATACGCGAGGCAGAGGAGGGAGACCCGGTCGGCGTGGTGGACGTCGTCCACGATGATCATGAGCGGGTACCGCTCCGACAGGTCGAGCAGGACCGTGCAGAGGGCGTGCACGATCTGGGCGTCGATCTGCTGCTCAGCGGCTTCCTGCGCGTTCGCGACGGCCCGGGCGCCCTCGTCCAGCAGCGCGAGCGCGCGGTCGCGCTCCCCGGCGACCAGCGGCGCGTCCTGGATGAGCTGGCCCAGCACGCCCAGCGGCAGGTCCCGCTCCAGCCGGGAGCCCGTCGCCGTGACCGCCAGCGCGCCCAGCTCGATGGCCTGCTCGGCGAGCGTCCGCAGGAGGGCGCTCTTTCCGGTGGCGACGGCGCCGCTGACCAGGGCGACCCTGCCTCTGCTCATGACGGCGCTGGCCAGCAGCCCCTCCAAGGAGGCCAGTTCCTCCTCGCGTTCGATCAGGTCCATCGCCGCCTCCGATCGTCAGACCGCGGTCGGGGAATCTGACACCGCAACGTTAGGCACCGGAGGCATCCGATCCTTATCGCCCGGCTATCACCCACCGGGCCCGCCCGGCCCCGTGGCGGTCACGGCGCATGTCCTGCTCCGGGAAGGCGGGCGGCTGCGCGTCCCCCGGCTGGTGAGGCTGCGCGTCCCCCGGCTGGTGAGGCTGCGCGTCTCCCGGCTGGTGAGGCTGCGCCTCCGCACCCACACCAGGGGCCGCCCGCGCGAGCCGCGCCCTCGTGACGGCGGAGCGCACGGCCGCCACCGCGGCGCCCTCGACGTCCCGCTCGATCCCCGCGCCCCAGAACGTGGCTCCGTCCACCCCGCACTCCGCGTAGACGGCAACTCGCCGCGCCGCCGTACGGCCGGGGCGCTCCAAGCCGGTGTGATGCACCACGCGGACGTGGAAGCCCCACCGGGCGAGCGCCGCCCGGACCGCCTGGATGGTGTCCGTCCTGGTCGAGCCTGAGCCGAACGGCTCGCCGTCGATGTGGAGGCCGGTGACCGTCGCGCGGCCGTCGAAGGCCGGCGCCACCGGCGGAGCCGAGGTGATGACGTACTCGCTCTCGAAGAGCCGTCTGATCCGGTCCGGCGCGATCTCGCCGCCTTCGGCGTCCGCCACCGCCTGCACGATCTGGGCGAACTCGATCTGGAGGCCCCGCGGCAGGGTCAGCCCGTGCCGGGCGCTCATGAGGTAGGCCAGACCGCCCTTTCCGGACTGGCTGTTGATCCGCACGATCGCCTCGTAGGTGCGGCCCGCGTCCTGCGGGTCCAGCGGCAGGTACGGCACGCGCCACGGCAGATCGGCGGCCTCGGCCCCCGTGCGGGCCGCTTCTCGCTCCAAGGCGTCGAAGCCCTTGTTGATGGCGTCCTGGTGGGAGCCCGAGAACGCGGTGTAGACGAGGTCGCCCCCGTAGGGGTGCCGGGAGTGAACGGGGATGCCCGTGCAGTGCTCGACCGTACGGCGGACGTGGTCGAGGTCGGAGAAGTCGATGCCCGGGTCCACGCCCTGGGTGAACAGGTTCAGCCCGAGCGTGACGAGGCAGACGTTGCCCGCCCGTTCCCCGTTGCCGAACAGGCAGCCCTCGATCCGCTCGGCCCCCGCCATCAGGGCGAGCTCGGCGGACGCGACGCCGGTGCCCCGGTCGTTGTGCGGGTGAACCGACAGGCAGACGTGCTCCCGCCGGGAGAGGTTGCGGTTCATCCACTCGATCTGGTCGGCGAAGACGTTGGGCGTCGAGCGCTCGACGGTCGTGGGGAAGTTCAGGATGATCTCGCGGCCCGGTCCGGGGTTCCAGACGTCCATGACCGCCTCGCAGACCTCCAGTGAGAAGTCCAGCTCGGTGTCGTTGAAGTGCTCGGGAGAGTATTGGAAACCGAGGTCGCAGTCGCCCAGCGTCCGCTCGGCGTACTTCATCGTCAGCCGGGCCCCCTGGACGGCGAGGTCCTTGCACTCGTCGCGGTCCATGCCGAACACCAGCCGCCGGAACAGCGGCGACGTCGCGTTGTAGAGGTGGACGGTGGCGCGCGGCGCCCCCTGGAGGCTCTCCACGGTGCGCTCGATCAGCTCGTCGCGGGCCTGGACGAGCACCGAGACGCGGACGTCGTCGGGGATGCGGTCCTGCTCGACGAGCAGGCGGACGAAGTCGTAATCATCCTGGCTGGCGGCCGGGAAGCCGATCTCGATCTCCTTGTAGCCCATGCCCACCAGCAGGTCGTACATGGCGAGCTTGCGGGCCGGGGTCATCGGGGACGCCAGTGACTGGTTGCCGTCGCGGAGGTCGGTGGAGAGCCAGCGCGGCGCGGAGGTGATGGCGGCGCTCGGCCACACGCGGTCGTCAAGGAAAACCTGCGGGAATGCGCTGTAGCGTCTGATCACTGTCAGACCCCCTATCTGGTCGCACTGAGACCGTCAACTGAGCGAACCGAAATAGGCCGAATAGGAATATGTTGAGAGCAAAAGCTGAATTTGGTACGAATCAGTCTGGTCCTGCATACGGAACGTGACCACGATCTCCGGATAGGCGGCGCTGAGTCCCAGACCGACAAAGTATCGGTCGCTTTCGAAGACGATGCGGTACAGCCCGCGCTCGAACTTGCGACCGCACCACTCCCGCACCCGTCCCTCCTGGTCGGTCTCCGCCTTGTCCTCGGCGTTCCACTGGCCGTTGTCGGCGTGCTCGAGCCGCACCCGCACGCTGGCCGCCGGCCGGCCGTACACACCGTCCAGCGCCTGCACAGCAATCCCCATATCACCGTCACCTGTTCGCGGGTCCGTCACGGCTGCCCGGGTGCCCAGGGCGCCAGGGCTCCGCCCAGGCTGGCCCATGGCTCTATCGGCGTGGCTTCCGTTCGCTATCCGCCGGGCCGCGCCCTCCGGCCACCGCGGCGCGACCGGGCGGGACATGGCGCCCGCACAATCCCGGGTCTCACCCCGTGACCCGCTCCGCCGCCCGCCGAAAACGCCGTGACCTGCGTTGATGGGCCACCGGAAGCGATCCGATATGGGCCGGATGGCGGCCCGTGTGAGCGTGAGCACCGGTCAGCTGAAGCGCCGTGCGACGCCGGCGCCAATAGGTGGAGGTAGGCAGATGGGTGCCAGGATCAACAAGAACGTCGCACGGTTCGGCGTGTCGGTCGTCATCGCCCTGACAGGCGCGGCGGCCACCGGGGCGATCATCGCGGGGGCCCCGGCCGCGTACGCGGACGAGACCGGGGCGACCACCCCGACCCCCACACCCACGCCGCCCCCTGTCACGACCGCGAACAACCCCTGGGGATGACGGGAGCGAAGCCGCACGGGGGCCATGACTTGAACGGCCGGAGACACGATGTCTCCGGCCGTTCCGCGTGGTCTGGAACTTGACAACGAAGTTCACCCGACCGCTAGAGGTCCTTCTAGCCACGGATCGCCTAGCGCTGTACGATCCACACACAATCGGACAGACAGCACGAGGCCAACCTAGGCGTCGAAAGGGTGCTGCTAACGAGCACACCGCCGCCTAGGGTTTTTCGCTATCAGTTGACAGCATTTTACATAGATGACCGGAGATCGAAAAGGCTGTCATGCATGAGACTTCACGTGTTGCGCTTCCCCGTGGGGAGGTGTGAAACCTTAACGGGCACGAGGTCAGAAGTTTCATCAAGGAGATGAGCGTGGAGTTTCGCGTTCTGGGGGCTCTCGAAGTCACAGCGGGGGGTCGCCGCCTCGATCTCGGAGGCATTCGCCAGCAAACTGTCCTCGCGGTGCTGCTCCTCAATGCCAACCGCCCCGTGGCCATCGGGCGGCTCATGGAGGCCGTCTACGGCGACGATCCGCCCACCACATCGAGGGCACAGGTGCAGATCTGCATCTCCGTGCTGAGACGTCTGTTCGCCGCCCACAACGACGGCGACGGCGACGTGATAATGACCAGGTCGCAGGGCTACGCGCTCCGGGCCAACGACGAACAGATCGACGTCCACCGTTTCCAGAGCCTCGTACAGCAGGCCCGGCACAGCCGCGACAACCGCGGCTACGACGAGGCGGTCAAGCACTACCGCGACGCGCTCGCGCTGTGGCGCGGGCCGGTCCTGGAGGGCATAGAGAGCAGGCTGGTGCAGTCGGCGGCCGGCCAGCTCGCCGAGCAGCGGATCACCGCGAACGAGGACTGCATCCAGCTCGAACTCGATCTGGGCAGGCACCACGAACTCGTGGGCGAGCTCACCACGCTCGTGGAGGAGCACCCGCTGCGTGAGCGGCTCCTCGGCCAGCTCATGACCGCGCTCTATCGCTCCGGACGCCAGGCCGAGTCCCTCCAGGTCTACCGCGACGCCCGGCGCATGATGATCGACGAGCTGGGGATAGAGCCCAACGAGCGGTTGCAGCAGCTCGAGTCCGCGATCCTCACCTGCGACGAGCGGCTCGACCCGCCGCAGCAGCCCGTGCAGGCGGGCCACGCCGGTCACCCGTCCTCCGGCGCCGTCGAGCTCCCTGCCGTGCCCGGAATGCTCCCCGCCGGAATCGCCGACTTCATCGGCCGGCAAAGCCAGGTAGACCACATCCGGCAGCGGCTCACGGTCGCCTCCGACGGTGCCGCCCGCTTCGCCGTACCCATAATCGCGATCGTCGGCAAGGCCGGGATCGGCAAGACCACCATCGCGGTGCACGCGGCGCACAGCGTGGCCGAGCACTTCCCCGACGGCCAGCTGTACGCCGACCTGCACGGCGGGGTCTCCCGCCCGCTCAGCCCGATGCAGGTGCTCGAACGCTTCCTGCGCGCGCTCGGCGTGCCCGGCACCACGCTCCCCGACGGCATGGAGGAGCGGGCGGAGACCTACCGCATGCTGCTGGCCGACCGGCGGATGCTCATCGTGCTGGACGACGCGGCGACCGAGAGCCAGGTCCTTCCGCTGTTACCGGGCAACCCCGCCTCCGCCGTCATCGTCACCAGCCGCAGCCGGCTCGCGGGGCTGGCCGGGGCCACCCACGTGGACGTGGGGCTGTTCGACTCGGCCCACTCACTGGACCTGCTCGCGCACATCGCCGGGACCGAGCGGGTGCAGGCCGAGGCCGACTCCGCCGCGGCCCTGGCCGACCTGTGCGGGCATCTTCCACTGGCGCTGCGCATCGCGGGCGCGCGCCTCGCGGCGCGTCCGCACTGGAGCGTCGAGCAGCTCGTGGACCGGCTCAGGGACGAGACCCGCAGGCTCGACGAGCTGATGCACGGCGAGATGGGCATAAGGGCCAGCCTGTCGCTGACCTACGACGGCATCAGCGAGGAGGCGCGGCGGCTCTTCCGGCGGCTCGCGATCCTCGACTCCCACGTCTTCTCGGCATGGACCAGCGCGGCCCTGCTGAACAGGCCGCTCGCCGACGCGCAGGACCTTCTCGACGACCTGGCCGACGCCCAGCTCGTCGAGGTCACCGGCACGGGCCGCCACGTGCACGCGCAATATCGCTTTCACGACCTCATCCGCGTGTTCGCGCGCGAACGCCTCGCCGCCGAGGAGCCCGCCGCCGAGCGCACCGCCGCGCTCTCCCGCGTGCTCGGCGCGCTCCTCTCCCTGACCGACGCGGCCAGGGTCCGCGAGTACGGCCCGGACGCCACGATCCACCAGAAGGCGACCTGCCCCTGGTCGCTGCCGCAGGAGCTCATCGAACGGCTGGTCACCAAGCCGATCGCGTGGTTCGAACGCGAGCGCCACATCCTCGTCTCCGGCATCCGCCAGGCGGCGCAGGCGGGCTTGGTGCAGGTGTGCTGGGGGCTCGCGGTGAACGCCGCCATGTACTTCGAGTCGCGGGTCTACCTCGACGACTGGCGGGAGACCAACGCGATCGCCCTGGAGGCCACCAGGAGGGCGGGCGACAAGCGCGGCCAGGCCGAGATGCTGTACCGGATCGGCTCGCTGTCCCTGAGCGAGCAGCGGTTCGACGACGCGCGGCGCGAATTCGAGGGGGCGATCGAGCTGTTCGAGGAGGTCGGCGACGATCTGCGGATCGCCCTGGCCATCCGCAGCATCGCCCTCCTCGAACGCATGAACGGCAGGTTCGAGAGCGCGGTCAGCCACTACGAGCGGTCGCTGGAGATCTTCCGCGCCACCGGCGACCACGCCTCCGCCGCCCACACCCTGCACAACCTCGCGCAGGTGCGGCTCGACTGCGACGACATCGACGGCGCCAAGATGCTGCTCGCCGAGGCCCTGATGCGCAGCAAGGCGGGCGGCGACCGGCGGGTGACGGCCCAGGTCCTGCATCGCATGGGCCAGGCCCACCTCCAGTCGCGCGAGTTCGCTCTGTCGGCGGGCGCGTTCGAGGAGGCGCTGACGGTCGTGCAGGAGATCGGCGACACGACCGGCGAGGCGTTCGCCCTGCACGGCCTCGGCATCGCGCGGCTGCGGCAGGGCAAGCACGCGGAGTCCGCCGGCTCGCTGCGCCGCGCTCTCAACGTGGCCTACACCTCCCGCCACCGGCTCGCGGAGGCGTGCGTGCTGGCCGGGCTGGGGGAGCTCGCCATCGCGACCGGCGACCCCGCCGAGGCCACGGGCCACCTCCGGCGGGCGGCCGGCCTCTTCCACGCGATGCGGATCCCCCTCCGCGAAGCGCAGACCCTCATCATGCTGAGCGACGCGTTGCAGGCCGTCGGAGACGCCGACGCGGCCGGCGACGCGCTGTCCAAGACACTCGAACTGGCCGACCGGATCGACCTGCGCGCCAGCGGCTACCTGCGCGAGCAACTGGCCGGGATCCACGCCCGCGACAGACGCCCGGAGTACGCCACCGCCTCAGACCCGTCCGTGTGACCCGTTGCTTCGGCGCCCCACGCCGGTCGGCGTCGCTCGCGTGCCGCCCGGCCATGTGTGATCGATTCCCGGCTATCAGAGCCGATGATGAGGCTTGCTGGAATCGGTCCTTTCCCCTGGAGGAGGCGGGTGATCGCCGGCGTGGAGAGAGCCATCTCGGGGCGTCCGCCCGAGCTGTTCGAGGGCCTTCATCGGCGGGGCGGGACGAGCACGGCCGCGCCCAGCCAGTGGCACACGGCCAGTGCGGTCTCCAGCCCGAGCCGGTCGTCCCGGAGTGGCCGCCCCCGCTCCTCGGCGGCCCTGCGCAAGCGGTACACCACCGTGTTCCGGTGGACGCCCAGCCGCTCGGCGGCCGCGACGTAGCTTCCCTCCGACGCGAGGAACGCGCGGAGCGTCTCCCGCAGGCGGGCGTGGGCGTCATCGTCGATCGCCAGGGCGCCGAGGGCCTCCGCGACCCACTCGCGGGTCGCGTCCATGTCGGAGCACATGAGGGCCACCGGGCCGACCTCGCCGAACGCGGTGCACGACGGCGCGGGGGCGCGGCCCGCCAGCGCGACCGCCTGCGCCTGTACGGCCTGCCGGTGGGTGCGGCGGAAACCTGCCACGCCGCTGTGCGGCTCCCCCACGGCCACCCTGACCGGGCGCTCCCATCCGTCGACCAGCGTGGAGATCACGGCCGAGTCGACCGTACGGCGTGGCCCCATGGGCAGCCAGGCCCACGCGCTGAGCTCGTCGCAGGGGGCGAAGAGCGGGCGGCCGGCACAGTCCAGGGCTTCGGCCAGTGCCAGGACGGAATGCTCCATGCCGGCGAGCCGGTCCTCGGCGGGATGGTCGCGCTCCGCCCAGACCACGAGGCCGAGGTGATGCTGGCTGAGGCGGTAGCCGAGCGTGTCCTCCGCGGAGGCGACGTCGACGGCCCTGCCGTCGATCAGGTCCCTGATCCGGGCCGACCGTGAGGCTCCGCGGCTGAGCAGCCACAGGTCCCGCTCGTGCTCGTAGACCGCGACCACCGTCTGGGAGACCCGGTCGATGTAGGCGGATGCGACGGCGACGATGCGCAGCGCGGCGGACGAGACGGCTTCGGCGTCGTCGCTCTGGCGGCTGAGCTCCTCCAGGGACCACCGCAGGAAGCTGTCCTGCCCCAGGCGGTAGCACCGGATCAGTGCGTTGACGGGGACACCGCGCTGAGCGAGCCGCCGCGCGTACTCCACCGCCGCCGGCGGGGCCTCCGTGCGCTCCACGTCGATGCCGTGCCGTAGGAGGTGGACGAACGTCTCGACGTTCCCCTCGATGCTGGCGGACATGAGCTGGACGAGCCGGTCGTCGCCGGCCAGATGCTCGATCTCGGAGGACAGCCGGAGCAGGAGATCGCCGGTGATGTCGGCCAAACGGACGTTCAGGACGGCGCCCACCGAGGCCACCAGATCTTCGATTACGATCGCCGGACCAGGGCGTATGTCACCGTTCCACCGCATCGCCCCAGAGTACGCCCGGAACCGTCCGGTTCATTGGTCCCGCGGCGATCGCCCCGGCCAGAGCCTCCCCCCGGGGGCCACGGCGAGCGCCACCTGGGCGCCTCCGCGAAGCATCGTCCTCACCCAGGGACTGGGCAGTTCGGCTTTCCCCGGAAATCTCCGGATCTCGCTCGGATGAATGGAAAGGGCCCGTCCCTCCCGTGGGGGCAAGAGGGACGGGCCCCGGCTGGGGAAGGTCGTCAGCCGATGGTGATCTTGTCGACGTTCGGGCCGCCGGTCGCGCCGTTACCGGTCAGCCGGATGGTGTTGGTGCCCGCGACGAGGTTCACCGTCACCGACTTGGTGACCCAGGTGTCCCAGTTCGTGGTGACACCGAACGACACATTGCTGGCGGCGACCGTACCGTTGACCGAGACGTCCAGCGGCCGGGCCGCGGTCGTGCCGTTGGAGTAGCGGATGGTGAGCGGGGTCGCGCCGGCCGAGTCCGCGTTGACGGTCAGCTCGATGTAGCCGCCGGGGGCGTTGACGTAGTCGACGAACCCGGTGCCGGTGTACCCGAGGTGGTTGGTGAACACGCCCGCCGCGGACAGGACCCCGTCCTCGGCCTGGTAGTCCTTGGGCGTGGCCACCGCGCCCGTGGTCGCGGTGGCGGGGCCGGAAGCCCCGGAGAGGTTGCCCGCCGCGTCCTTGGCCTTGACCGTGAAGCTGTACGACGTGCTCGGCGTGAGGCCGCTCACGGTCGCCGTGGTCCCGCTCACCGTGGTCGCCAGCGACGCGCCGTTGTAGACCTGGTAGCCGGTCACGCCGGTGTTGTCGGTCGCGGCGTCCCACGCCAGCGACACGCTGGAGGAGGTGGTGCCGGTGACGTGCAGGTTGCCCGGAACCGACGGCGGAGCGGTGTCGATGATCTGCTGCTCAACCGTGATCTTGTCGACGTTGGGGCCGCCGGTCGCGCCGGGCCCGGTCAGCCGGATCGTGTTGGCGCCGGCGGCGAGGTTGACCGTCACCGACTTGGTGACCCAGGTGTCCCAGTTCGTGGTGGGGGGGAAGGCCACGCCGCTCGCCGCGACCGCACCGTTCACGGAGACGTCCAGCGGCCTGGTGTCCGTCGCGCCGTTGGCGTACCGGATCGTCACCGTGGCCGGGCCGGCCGCGGCGGCGTTCACCGCGAACTGGATGTAGCCGCCGGCCGCGTTGACGTAGTCGACGAACCCGGTGCCGGTGTACCCGAGGTGGTTGCTGAACACGCCCGCCGCGGACAGGACCGCGTCCTCGGCCTGGTAGTCCGTCGCCGAGCCGGGCTGGCCGTTCACGGTGAGGGAGTAGGTGGCGGTGTGCGTGCCCGAGCTTCCGGTGCCTGTGATGGTCACCGGGTAGGTGCCGCCCGGCGTCGAGGCGGAGGTCGTGATCGTCAGCGTGGAGCTGGCGCCGGCGTTCACCGAGGCCGGGCTGAACGAGGCCGTCGCCCCGGTCGGAAGGCCGGACGCCGACAGCGCGACCGACTGCGCGCTACCCGCCGTGACGGCGGTGCTCACGGTGGCCGTGGCGGAGGAACCCGCGTCGACCGTGCCCGAGGTGGGGCTCACGGAGACCGAGAAGTCGTTGCTGCCGACCTCCGGCGGGAAGATCCACTGGGCGGACGTGCCCGAGCAGCTACCCGCGATCAGGCTGGTGCCCGACGCCTTGATGCACTTCTGGCCGGTCTGGATGTCGGTGATCGTGCCGTCGGGGTTTATCGACCATTGCTGGGCGGGCCCGGCGGTGCAGGTCTGGAGGACGATGTTGCTGCTGCTCGTCCCGGCGCACAGGTTGTTGATCACAAGGAAGGCGCCGTGGAAGGTGAACCGCTGGTTGGCCGCGCCGCTGCACGCCGCCAGCTTGAGCGCGGTGCCCGTGCTGGAGCTGTTGTTGGGGTCGTCGATGCAGGTGCCGGTCGAGACGTTCTTCCACTCACCGACCCACTTGTTCGGCTGGGCGCCGCCGTAGCACTCACCGGTCGAGGTGTTGAAGATCGGCGTGGAGTCGACCACCTCGCTCGATCCCGGGTTGACGATGACGGACTCCATCGTCGGTGTGCCGTTCGAGTTGTAGTGCGTGAGCGCGTCCTCGCAGTCGATCGCGTCCATCGCGTTGCCGCCCTTGCCACCCAGCCAGAGGTCGAAGTGGTACAGCCCCGGGCCGCCGTTGGGTCCCTGGCCGCTCCAGTCCTCGCCGCACTCCTGGCAGCTGTCCTCCATGATGAAGTACTTCTTCACCCGGGGGACGTAGAGCTTGGTGCCGGCCGGCGCCTCCGCGGTCGAGGTGGCGAAGGTGATCGGGTCCGAGTAGGTGCCCTTACCACCGGCGGTGCTGTGGATCTGAGGGTAGGAGATGTCGCCGCCGGGCGGCGTGTTGTCGTACCAGCCGTAGAACGTGAGGAAGGCCTGCCGACTCGTGGCCGCGTAGGCCGATGTGCCGCTCAGCAGGGCGGCAAGGGTCGATAAGAGGACCAGGCAGGTGGCCGTCAGGGTTGCGCCGAGCGCACGCCGACTCATGGGGGGCCTCCGGGGGGCGAGGATCAACCAGCGTTAATGCAGGGTCAAGCCGGAGGCCCCCACAAGTCAAGGTTTGATAGGAAAGTTTTCTAACAATCACCCTCGACGCACATCGACCGCCTTCCGCCGCGCCGCCTCGATCCCGGAGTTCACCCAGCTCAGCGGCTGACGAGGGCGCCACGAGGGACGAGGAGCCGGACGTACGGGCTCCGAAATCGCGCGTACGGCACCGCACAGGTGGCAGGATCGCCACAACTCTGAACGACGACATCTCTGAACGACGACACGGTCACGAGGACGCACATGCCGACAGAGCCACACATCGTGGAACGCGCCGAGCAGCCTTACGTGGCGATCAGGGGCGTGGTGACCATGCGAACGATCGCCGAGATAGCCGACCGTCTCCCGGAGGTCTTCGGCCGGGTCGGCGCGCATGGGGTCGAACCGGCGGGAGCGCCGTTCTTCAAGTACAACCTGATCGACATGGAGGGGCGGCTGGAGATCGAGGCCGGCGTACCGGTCGCGGCCGTCGCCGAGGCCGCCGACATCGCGCAGGACGCCGGCGAGCTCTTCTCCGGTGTCCTGCCCGCGGGCCGATACGCGACCGTCACCCACGCAGGTCATCCGAGCGGGCTTCTCGACGCCACCGCGGCGTTGCTGGACTGGGCGGCGGAGCGCGGCCTGCGATGGGACATGGCGGAAACGCGCGACGGCGAGAAGTGGGGCTGCCGCCTCGAGCTGTACAAGACCGATCCCCGCGTGGAGCCCGACATGAACAAATGGGAGACGGAACTGGCATTCCGGCTGGCCGACTGACCGGGACCGCAGCCCTCCCGCGGGCGTCGAAGGGCTTTCCAGCAGGGCCTATACCTCACCTATACCGACGTGTCCGATGCTCAGCCCGAGCCATTCCCGGCGGCTGGAACATCTCCTAGTGGCGTGACGTGACGGCCGGGCCGGTGAGATGTCGACCAGGCCCGGCCGTCAGAAACCGAGATCGCTCAGGCTGCGGTGGTCGTCAGGGCGGCGTCCCAGCGGCCAGTGATAGCTCCGGTCGGATTCTCTGATCGGCAGGTCGTTGATGCACGCCCACCTGACGACCATGAGGCCCTGCTCGTCGAAATCCCAGTTCTCGTTGCCGTAGGAGCGATACCAGTTTCCCGAGTCGTCGTGGGATTCGTAGGCGAAGCGCACGGCGATGCGGTTCCCGGTGAAGGCCCACAGCTCCTTGATGAGCCGGTAGTCCAGCTCTCTCGTCCATTTACGCCGGAGAAACTCGATGATCTCGCCGCGCCCGTTGACGAACTCGGCGCGGTTGCGCCAGCGGCAGTCCACCGTATAACCCTGGGCCACCTTCTCCGGATCACGCGTGTTCCACGCGTCTTCCGCCAGACGGACTTTCTCGATGGCGGACTCTCTGGTGAACGGAGGGAACGGAGGACGGGACATCAGGCGCTCTCCCTCAGGAAGCCGAGAAGGGCGCGGTTGACCTCTTCGTGATGGGTCCACGCGATGTTGTGCGGGCCCCCAGGAATCTCCACGTATTTGACGTTCTGAATAAGCGAGGGCAGCCGCCTGCCGGTGGAGTCGATGGGCAGGATGCGGTCCGCGTCTCCCTGCACGACCAGAGTCGGCACGTCGTTCTTGGCCAGGTCGCCGCGGAAGTCGGTCAGCCACGCCTGGACGCAGTCGAGCGTGCCCTTCGCCGACGCGCCCACCGCGACGTTCCAGCTCAGCTGCCACGCCTCGTCGCTGATACGGCTGCCGAGAAGCTGGTCGACGTTGTAGAAGTCGTCGAGGAACGACTTCAGGTAGGCCGGCCGATCGGCGACGATCGCCTGCTGGATGCCGTCGAAAACGCCCTTGTCGACGCCCTCCGGGTTGTCGTCGGTCTTCAGCAGGTACGGTGGCACCGGCGCGAGCAGAGCCGCCTTGCTGACCCTGGCGGAGCCGTACTTCGCCAGATAACGGGTCACCTCTCCGGTCCCCATCGAGAAGCCCGTCAGCACCGCGTCGCGCAGGTCGAGCTCCTCCATCAACCGGTTCAGGTCGGCGGCGAAGGTGTCGTAGTCGTAACCCACGGTCGGCTGACTCGAGTCGCCGAATCCCCGGCGGTCGTAGGTGATGACGCGGTATCCGGCGTCGAGCAGCACCAGGAGCTGCTTCTCCCAGGAATGACCGCTCAGGGGAAATCCATGGATCAGGACGACGGGCTGCCCCTGGCCATGGTCTTCGTAATAAATCTCAATATCGGCGGAGTTCTCCCTGCCAACGGTCACGTACGGCATGCGCCCCTCCGAGATGATCGGTCCGGACTTTCATCCCACCCATCGCCTCGCGGGAATCTCCGGCGACGGTAAGGAATGCGTCAGCACGCCCGGCCGAGCGCGGGCGTCACGGGCCGGCCGCGGTGACCAGACCGGTCTCATACGCGAAGATCACAAGCTGTGCCCGGTCACGGGCGGCCACCTTGGTCATGGCCCGGGAGACGTGGGTCTTCGCTGTCGCGGGGCTGATGAAGAGCCGTTCGGCGATCTCGGCGTTCGTCAGGCCCGACCCGACCAGCGTGACGATCTCGCGTTCCCGCTCCGTCAGCCGGCCGAGCATGGCCTGGTAGGCCGGCGGACGCCGGGGCCGGACCGCGAACTGGCCGATGAGGTGGCGGGTGACGCTCGGGGCCAGCAGCGCCTCGCCGGCCGCGACCACGCGGACGGCCCGGCGCAGGTCCTCCGGCTCCAGGTCCTTGAGGAGGAAGCCGCTGGCCCCGGCCCGCAGCGCCGAGTAGATGTAGTCGTCCACCTCGTAGGTCGTGACGACCACGACCCGCGTCGCGGCGAGCGCGGCGTCCCCGCAGATCCGCTCGGTGGCGGCCAGGCCGTCGAGCCGGGGCATACGGACGTCCATCAGCACGACGTCGGGCCGGGTGCGGCGGATCACGGCGACCGCGTCGAGCCCGTCGGCCGCCTCCCCCACGACCTCGATGTCCTCCGCCCGTTCCAGGATCGCCCGGAACCCCGCCCGGATCAGCGTCTGGTCGTCGGCCAGCACGACGCGGATCGTCATGTCGTCTCCAGAGGAAGGTCGTCCAGGGGGAGGTCGCCGAGAGGAAGCTCGGCGTGGACGTGGAAGCCGCCGTCACGCCCCGCCTGAGCGGTGAGACGGCCACCCACCATCGCGGCGCGTTCCCGCATGCCGGCCAGCCCCAGCCGGGGGCCGCCGGGGCTCACGTCGGGAACGGCCCCCACGCCGGGATCCGGACCGCGGCCGTCGTCGGCGACGTCGACGGTGAGCGTGCGGCCGTCGCTCCGCAGGGTCACCGACACCTCGCGGGCGCCCGCGTGCTGCACGACGTTGGTCAGCGCCTCCTGCACGATGCGGTAGGCCGTCAGCTGGAGCAGCGGAGAGATCGGGAGCGCCGGCGGCATGGTCAGCTCCACCCGCAGCCCCGCCGCACGGGCCTGGGCCGTGAGGTCCGGAATCTGCCCCAGCCCCGGCTGGGGGGCCACACCCGGCTCGCCGCGCAGCAGGCTGAGGGCGGCCCGGAGCTGCGGCCTGGCCTCCTTCGCCGCCGCCCGCACCGTCCGCATGGCCGCCCGGGCCTGCTCGGGATCGCCGTCCAGCGCGTCCAGAGCCAGCCCGCTGTGGACGGCGATCGTCGAGATCGTGTGCGCCAGCACGTCGTGGAGCTCCCGGGCGACCCGCAGCCGTTCCTCCGCGAGTCGCCGCGCCACCTGCGCCTTCGCGGCCTCGGTGGCGTGCCGCAACCGCTCCTCGGCGGCCGTCGCCCGCGAGCGGGCCGCCGCGCCCAGCACGACCATCCACGCCAGCGCGAAGCCCGGGCCCAGCACCGGGAACGACGTCCACGGCATCGGGTGGGGCGGCAACGCCGGGATGGCCGTCGTCACCAGGACCAGGCACAGCCCGGTCAGGAGCGACCAGGCGGACCTCCCGTACGCGGCGACCGCGTAGTAGGCGGCGAACAGCGGCATCGCCGCCGCGAGCCCCGGATAGCCCACGAGGTTGTAGAGGAAGGTCATGGTGAGGCCCACGAGTGAGACGGCGACGGGAGCCCGCCGCCGGGCCACCAGCGCCGCGGAGGCCACCAGGCCCATGCCGTACGCCCAGGGAGCCGGGGGGAACGGGTCGGGCGCGTAGGCCAGCTCCGTGGCCGTACCGGCCAGGGTGATGATCCCCATCGCGGCGGCCAGCAGCGGCTCGACCCGGAACTCGGCGATGCGCGGCCGGGGCCGGGCGGGCGTCGGGTCCACGCGCGCAGCATAAGGGCGGACGGGCCCCGCGGAACATCGCCCGCGAGGCCCGTCCTTCAGGCGTTCAGCCATCGGCTCGGACAGCCGTCCGCGCGCCGGCCCGCCCGGCACGGGCTTCCCCCGCACGGGCCTCCTCGTTCTGCCCGTTCAGGTGTGCCGTACCACCGGGCGGGCGCGAGCGGCGGAGGCGTGGGCGGCGGTAGATGAGGACCGCCACGACCGCCAGGCCGGCCGTCCAGGCGGCGAGGACGCCGATCGCGGGCCACAGGGCCGGGTGGCCTCCGGCGATCTGCCAGCCGAGGTCGGCGAGCCGGTTCGACGGCAGCCACCCCGAGACGCTCCGGAACGACTCCGGCAGCATCCCCGGCGGGACCCACAGGCCGCCCACGGCCGAGGTCACCATGTAGAGGCCATAGCAGACGACATACGACGCGTCGGCGTTGACGGCGTATCCGATGGCCACGCCGAGAGCGGCGAAGGCGGCCGTGCCCAGCCACATGGCCACGACCAGCCCGGCCCACTGCCCGGGGCCGAGCCGTACGCCCTTGGCCAGGGCGGCGACCAGGCAGACCGAACAGATGGCGGGCAGCGCCATGGCCCCGCCGGCCACCAGCTTCGCCGCCAGCACCTGCCACGCGCGGACCGGCATGGCGCGGAGCTGCTCCAGCCAGCCGATCTCCCGCTCCTGCGCGATGCGCGGGCCGGTGGTGGACAGGACCGCCCAGATCGCGCCGTACGCCGCCATCGCCACCATGATCTCCACGGTGCCCCGCAGCTCCCCCGGCCGCACCGGAGCGCCCCCGAACAGCGTGGCGAACAGCAGGTAGAAGCCGATCGGCGTCGCGACGGCCAGGGCGAGGTAACGCGGGTCGCGCAGCGCCCGGACGATCTCCAGGCGCAGGAAGTACCAGGTCATGACGCCTCCTCGGTCAACATCAGGAACGACTCGTCGAGGCTGGCGGGAGTCACCCGCAGGTCCCGCCAGGGAAGGACGCCGGCGGCCAGCGCGCGGACCGTGACATCGGCGTCGGCCGTCCGGAGGAGCACCCGCTCGCCGCGCACCTCCACTCCGGTGACGCCGGGGAGCGCCGCGAACGCGCCGTGTCCGGCGTCGCAGCTGAACCGGACCGTGCCGCCGCCGACGCGGCCGCGGATCTCGGCGGGCGTGCCGTCCGCGATCACCCGGCCCTTGGCCATCACCACGACCCGGCCCGCGTTCTCGTCCACCTCGTCGAGGTAGTGGGTGGCGAACAGCAGCGTCCTGCCGGACGCCGCGTAGGCCCGCATCGCCTCCCAGAACTCCGCGCGCCCCCGGACGTCCAACGCGCGGGTCGGCTCGTCGAGCACGACGATCTCCGGATCGGCGACGACCGCCACGGCGAACCGCAGCCGCTGGGCCTGGCCGCCGGACAGCCGGTCCACCCGGCGCGACGCCACCTCGGTCAGCCCGGCCAGCTCCAGCGCCCGCGCGACCGGCAGCGGCGAGGGGTACGCCCGGTGGGCCAGCCCTACGAGCTCCGCGACCCGGACGCCCGGCATCATCCCGGCGTCCTGGAGCATCGCGGCGATCAGCCCGTCCTGGACCGCACGCGCGGGGTCGTGGCCGCAGACCAGGGCCCGCCCGGTGTCCGGGCCCACAAGGCCCAGCAGCATCGCGACCGTGGTCGACTTGCCCGCGCCGTTGTGGCCGAGCAGCGCCACCGTCTCGCCCGGGCGCACCTCGAGGGACAGATCACGTACGGCACGCACCGGGCCGTACCCCTTGCTCACCGACCGGAGGCTGATCGCGCTCGCCGCGGACCTCCGCACACGTGTTCCGCTCATGCCCCAAGGATCGGCGCGCGGCCCCGTCCCGGTCGTCCGACCAGGATGGTCATGGCCCTACTCCGGCCGGGGCGTTCTCACGGCCGTGCCGTACTCCCGTGGTGGTACGCCGGGGGACGGGCTAGGGCTGCCGCCGGGCGTCGGCCACCGATTCGTACATGGGGAAGACATCGTCAAGGCCCAGGACCTCCAGCAGCCGCCTCAGCGGGCCGCGGACACCGGCGAGCTTGAGATAGCCGCCCGCCTCCGCCGTGAGGCGGAGGAACTCCACGAGAAGCCTGACGCCCATGGAGTCGCAGAACGTGAGCCCCTCGACTTCGACGATGAGCCGGGCGTGCCCGGCCTCCATCTCCTCGGAGAGAGCCTCACGCAAGCGGTCTGCGGAGATTATGTCCAGCTCTCCCGCGAGCGTCACCACGGTGTCGGCCGCCTCCTGGCTTACCGTGACAGCGAGTCTCGTGGGCATCTCTCCATCCTCGTCCGAAGATCTGTAGAGAAGGTACACCCACGGCGTCGCCATTCGATACGCCTATGCCGTTTGTGTGGCCAGCAGGCTGGAGGCCAGCGCGCGCAACGAGCCCGTGAGGCGGGCGGCGCCGCCATTGCTCGTGATGTGCCTGACCAGGTCGGCGTCGAACATCGCGAGCAGCGTGTGCCCCAGGAACTCGGCGTCGAGATCGGGACGGGCCGCCGCCAGCAAGGCCGTCACGTGGCCGTGCCAGAGCAGGTAGATCGGGTCGGCGTACTTGTCCTCGGCACAGGCCCGCTCGTGGGCCGCGAACAGCGCCACGTTGCGGGTCGCGAGATCGGCCAGCGCGTCGAGGAAGGCGAGCAGCCGCTCCTCCGGCGGCGCGCCCGGCCCGAGCGGCGGAGGGCCCGAGGTGATGGCCTCGCGCAGCAGCACCGCGCGCTCCTCCAGCAGCGCCCGCATGAGGCCGGTGCGGTTGCCGAAGCGGCGGAAGATCGTCCCCTTGCCCACCCCGGCCTCGGCCGCGACCTTGTCGAGCGACACGTGGTCGAACCCGTGCTCGTCCAGGAGACGCTCGGTCACCCGCAGGATCGCCCGGCGGTTGCGGGTCGCGTCGGCACGTTCGGCACGATGCTCGCTCAAATGAATCCATCCGTAGACAATCGGACCGCCAGTCCGTATCGTACTCGACATCCGGAGGCGGACCGTCGGTCCGCTTAGCACAGAGACGAGGAGCATATAGATGGGTGTCGGGGCATTGGTGGTCAACTCGGACGCCTCGGGAATGCGGATGGGCGAGATTCCCGATCCGGTGCCGCAGCCGAACGAGGCGCTGGTGGACGTGCGGCATGTGTCGATCAACCACGGTGACCTGCGCGTCGACGTGCGCCCGCCGGGGACCGTCCTCGGCTGCGACGCCTCGGGCGTGGTGGCGCGGGCCGCGGCCGACGGCAGCGGGCCGGCCGCGGGAACGCGGGTCGTGGCCTTCTCCGTGGGCGCCTGGGCGCGACGGATCGCGGTCGGCACGAACGAACTGGCCGAGGTGCCCGCGTCGATCGACCTGGCCCACGCCGCGGCCTTGCCGCTGGCGGGCATCACCGCCCTCCGCACGCTGCGCGCCGCCGGACCGATCCTCGGCCGGAGGGTGCTCGTCACGGGCGCCTCCGGAGGTGTCGGCCGCATGGCCGTACAGCTCGCCGCGCACGGCGGCGCCCACGTGATCGCCTCTGTCGGTACGGCGGAGCGCGGCGAGGGCCTGGCCGCGCTCGGCGCCCACGAGGTGGTGGTCGGTCTCGACGGCATAGACCGGCCGGTCGACCTGATCCTGGACAACGTGGGCGGGCCCCAGCTCGTCGCCGCCTGGGGCCTCCTCGCTCCCGGAGGCAACGTGCAGAGCATCGGGTGGGTGTCCGGAGAGCCCGCCGTCTTCCCGCCGTACTCGACCTTCTCCCTCGGCGCCGCTAGGACGCTGAGCTCGTTCGGCGACGCCTCCGACGTCGGGCCCGACCTCGCCACTCTGGTCGATCTGGTGGCTACTGGCGCCCTCGTCATCGAGGTCGGCTGGCGGGGCCCCTGGGACAGGGTGGACGAGGCCGCCGACGCACTCGCCGGCCGCCGCCTGGCCGGCAAGGCCGTGCTGGACGTGTACTGACCGCGGCGTCGCCGTACTCCCTTGGGCGTACGCGACGTGTCGCTGAGCGGCGGACGACACCCCGAGCGTCCTGGGACACGATCACCACTGTGCATCCACAGGAAAGGGAGTAACGCCCATGCGCAGGGTCTACGCCGCTCTCGCCGGCCTTCTGCTGCTGTCGGTCGTCGTGCAGTTCTACTTCGCGGCGGTCGGCGCGTTCGAAAAGCCGCAGGTGGACGGCTCGTTCGCACTGCACAGCGTGACCGGCACGCTCGTCATCCCGGTCCTCTCGCTGCTGGCCACCGTGGCGGCGGCGCTGTCCCGGGCGCCAGGCCGCCAGATCGCGCTCACGATCCTGCCGCTGGGCCTGGTGATCGTGCAGATGCTCATCATCGCCCTCGGTGAGGCACTGGACGACAGCACCGGCAACACCACCCCGGCGTCGCTCGCCATCCTCGGCCTGCACGCGGTCAACGGCCTGGCCATCATGGGCGTCTCCGGGTTCGTGTTCCGTGGAGCCCGCCTGCTCGCGACGACGACCGGTGCATCGCCGCATGGCGACTGACCAGCTCATGGCGCTCGACCTGCTCGCCGCCGTGGTGACCACGGCGGCATGGCTGGGGGCCGGCGTCGCGGCGGCCTACCGGCGCCCGAGACTCGCGCTTTCGCTGTTCGCCGCCGCGGTGCCGGCGTCACTGGCCCGTGCGGCGAGCGTGTTCGCGCTCTCCCGCGCCGGATGGTGGTTCGCGCAGGAGAAGGTCACGGTCGCCCTGCCGCTGCTTCTCGTCACCGGGCTGGTCGCGACCGTGCTGACAGGGCCACGCCTGGCCCTGGCCGCCTGCCGTCCCGGCGGCGCCGCGGACTCGCCCGCCGTCGTGGTGCCGTTGCTGAGCACGGGCTACGCGGCGGCGGCCGGGCTGGTGGTCACGTTCGTATTCGGCTATCCGGCGACGTGGAGCACGGCCCTCATCACGGTGGCGCTTGTCGCGACCGCCGTCCTCGTGACCTGGCGACCCGGGTCCGTGTGGCGGCGAGCGGCCACAGCAGCCATCCTCGTCATCGGCCTCGCCGGCGCCGCCCTGGCATTCCTCCCCGCCGAAGCCACCGACACAGGCGGCGGCATGGGACACCCTGGGGAGCCCGGAATGCGGGGTGGGCCGGTTGCGTTGACCTCGCTACGCGGGCCGGCCGCACCGGCTCCGGGCGGCACCGTCCGCCGATACACGCTGACCGCCCGCACCGCCACCGTCACCCTGTCGTCCGGGCAGCGGGTCGCGGCGTGGACCTTCAACGGCCAGGTGCCGGGCCCTCCCATCACGGCCGCCGTGGGCGATCTCGTCGAGGTACGGCTGCGCAATGCCGACATCGAGCCGGGCGTGACGTTGCACTGGCACGGTTACGACGTGCCCTCCGGGGAGGACGGCGTGCCCGGCCTGACCCAGGAGGCCGTCCTCCCCGGGCAGGAGTTCGTCTACCGCTTCCTGGCCAACCGGACCGGCACGTACTGGTACCACACCCATGAGGTCTCCGACCGCGGGGTCAGGATGGGTCTGTACGGCACGCTCGTGGTCGGGCCGCGAACGATGGGCGTGGACGTCACCGTTCCGGTGCACACTTTCGCTGGGCGGCTCGTGTTCGGCGACCACGACCAGCCGATCGGCGTACGCGTGGCGCCGGGCACGCCCGTGCGGCTACGTCTCATCAACACCGACAACACGCCACATCGGTTCACCCTCGGCGGCACGCCGTACAAGCTGGTGTCCGTGGACGGCACCGACCTCAACGGGCCAGGCGAGCTCGGCCGCGTGGGGCTGCGCCTTCCCGCGGGCGGCCGCTACGACCTCGCGTTCACCATGCCCTCGGCGCCCTCGGCGCCCTCGGCGCCCTCCGGTCCCGTCGCCGTGCTGAAGGCCGACGACCGGACCCCAGCCGTACGCCTCGCCCCCACCGGGGAGAGCGCCTCCGCCGCACCGAGCGTGGCGCGCTCGGACGAAGACACCTCGGGCTGGCCTGAGCTGGACCTCACGCGGTACGGCACGGCGGTCACGTCCGGCAGCGCCATGCCGTTCACCGCTGCGAGCCGTTTCGACCGGCGGTTCACCCTCGTGCTCGACCGGGGTCTCGCGCTGGTCAGCGGACGGCCGATGTACGCGCACACGGTCAACGGCCGGGCGTTCCCGTCCATCCCCATGCAGATGGTCTCGGCTGGAGACCTGGTCCGGATGACCGTCGTGAACCGCGGGCGTGAGACCCACCCCTGGCATCTGCACGGCCATCGCGTGCTGGTGCTGGCCCGTGACGGCCGCGCTCCGACCGGCAGCCCGCTCTGGCTGGACACCTTCGACGTACGGCCCGGCGAGGTGTGGGAGGTGGCGTTCCGCGCGGCCAACCCCGGCCTATGGATGAACCACTGCCACAACCTCGGCCACGCCGACCAGGGCATGGCACTCCACCTGGCCTACGAGGGCGTCACCACCCCCTTCCACGGCGCCCACGGCGGCTGAGAGCCACCTGGCCCGCGATTTCCCCGGTCCGGAATTTCCGCCAAGAACGCACTTCATACGCCCGGCGACAGGTAAAGAAAAATAGCGCTGCCGTAATACTGTGTTGAACGGATAGTAACTGGATAACAACTCCCGGTGAGCATCGTGGGCCCTTATGGCCCGGACCAAGCGATGCGCACCGAAGGGAGACATCGTGACAATCGCCAAGCGGGTCGTCCCCGTGCTGGCTGCCTGCGCCGCCGCGGGGTGGCTCATGGCAGCCGCCGCCCCGGCTCAGGCCGCCGCACAGGCCACGAACCGAGCCACCACTCAGACCGCCGCCCCAGCCACGGCCGCGGCCGCCGCCCATACACCCACCACGTTCGCCCCCACCGCTCTTCTAGGGAAGGCGGCCCATGTGACGGGGGCGGTCCGGGTCGTCCCCCGCCCGATGCCCAGGGAGGGCCGGCCGACGCTGGCGTGCACCTACCGGCTCCACCGCGTGCGCTCCTCCAGCTTCCTCAACGTGCGGAAGGGTCCGGGGCTGCGGTTCCGCCCGGTCGGCAAGCTGAGCGTGGCCGACGGCCGCTTCGCGGGATCCTGCGGGGCGCACCACGGCTGGGTCGCGGTCAAGTCCGCCAAGGGCGAGCCGGGCTGGGCCTCGGCCGGCTTCCTGCGCAGGTTCCGGGCCTCTCACCCCGTGGTGCGCCCCGCCCTTGCCTGCTCCTACCGGGTCACCAACCTGCGGACGGGCGGCCTCCTCAACGTCCGCAAGGGTCCGGGGCTGCGGTTCCGCCCGGTCGGCACTCTCAAGGCAGCCGACGGCCGCTTCGCCGGATCCTGCGGGGCGCACCACGGCTGGGTCGCGGTCAAGTCCGCCAAGGGCAAGCCGGGCTGGGCCTCCGGCCACTACCTGGCGAAACAGGCCGGATAGCACCCCCCGCCGACGTTCCCCGCTCCCGGCCATCCCGCCAGCCGGGGGCGGGGAACACTCCTCGAACGAACGGCTACTCGCCGCTGATAACGCCACAGGCGATGCGGCTGCCGGAGTCACCCGCCTTGAGGGTCTCGGCGTCGGGACCGGCCTTGCCCTCATGGCTGTAGCGCTCGGGGATGTTTGCGTTGTTGTCCGGCTTCGAGTGGATGATGACCGAGGTTCCCGCGTCCCCGACGAGCCCACTCACCCGGAAGCGGTCGGTCACGTAGGTGGCCCCTGCCGTGCCGTCCTTGTTCACCAGGAGGTTGGGCAGGTCACCCGTGTGCTCGGGATGAGGCCCGGCGCCCAGGTGCGGTCCCGAGCTGAAGAAGGGGCTCCCGGTGGCCGGGTCGGTCGATCCGGCCTCGCAGGTCCCCTTGCTGTGGACGTGGAACCCGTGGAATCCGGGTGGCAGGCCCTCCGCTCTGACGGTCACCGTGGACTTGCCGTTCTCGGCGTCCTCGATGTGGAGCGTGCCGACTTCGCGACCTTCGGCGTCCTTGATGACAGCGTCGGCCTTGGCGTCCGGCGGTGACGGCGGCGTGTCGGCGATGGCGGCCCCGGGCACGGCGGCTGCCGTTCCGAGTGCGACGACCAGGGCCAGAGATGTCGTGCCGAGCATGAGAATCTCCCCGTGGACAAGATCCGCTGGCGTCTACGGCCAGCGTAAGCACGAGGCGCCCACGCGTAGGGCCAAGGCGGCGTCAAGTCTGGGCGTCCCCCATGCCGGGCTATCCCAGGTCGGGGTGAGGGACGTACCGGTCCAGCCGTACGAGAGCGTCGTCGCTGGTCATAAAGGTGTCCATGTCGGTGATGCGCCAGCCCGCCGCGAGAAGCGCGGGCAGGAGCGGATGCGCTCCCGGCACCGCCATGCGGACGACGTCCACGTCCGAATGCGCGGCGCAGGCTCCGAGGACCGCCGCGGCGCAGTCCGATGGAGTTACGCCGCCTGCCGGCCCCACCACCAGTTCGCCGCCGGCCACCCGGGCGAACGCGTACCCGTCTCCGACGACTCCCCAGGTCACGCCGGGCAGTCCCGCATACCAGGCGAGAGTGGCGGAGCGGTCGCCACCGGAGACCTCCGCGTCCAGTTCCCCGGCCAGGCGGGCGTCGGCGCGCTCCACCGGCTGGCCGTACGCCAGAGGTCTGTCCAGCGACCGCGGCGAGCCGGTCAGGTAGAGCAGGGGGCATCTCGGCCGCATGCCGTGCCTCACGTAGAGGGCCATCGCCCTCGGGTCGGCCGACGCGAAGGTGACGAGGGGCGCCCCGTGCGGCAGCAGCGCGTCGAGGAGCATCCGGCCGATGCCGGACGACTGGTGCTCCGGCAGGACGAACAGGTCTCCAAGGTGGGTCACCGGTCCGCGGCGCAGGGTTCCGCCGTAACCGACGATCCCCGCACGCCCGTCGGAGCCCACGAGCAGGTCGCCGAACGTCCGCTCCGCGTCCAGGAAGTCGGGCGTGCCCGGCCACTTGCCCAGGAGGTCGAAATGCGACGCGACGGCGCGTACGGCCGGCATGTCCGCGTCCACGGCGGCACGCGTTATCGGATCAGGCACGACGATCTCCTGGGCACGGGCGTTTCCTCATCCCACGTGGACATGCGGGCGGCGCTCGCGGTCGGGCTCGGCCTGCCGCAAAACCTCGCGGGTCATCGCGGGCACGTCACCCCCGCCGAAGAGGAGGTAGCGCAGCATGGCGACGATGGGGTTGCCCTCGGTCCAGTGGAAGTAGATGTGCGGCACCCTACCGGTGCGGTCGCGGAGGTAGAGCAGCAGAGCGGCGAGCGCGTTCGGGATCGTCGAGCTCTCGATCCGGAAGATGCGGTGGCCATACCGCTCCTCGCCCTCGACGCGGAGCTCGGTCTCGAACTCCGAGGCGTCGGGCACGGTCACCTCGACGAACATGAGCGGCTCGGATGTCCGCAGCCGGTGGGTCAACCACATCTCGCGCAGCTTGTGGTTGTACTCGGCCTGGTCGCGGGCCTCGGGTTCGTTGGCGATGAGGTGGATCTCCCCGGCGGCCTCGTTGATGAACTCCTCTGCCAGGTGATCCAGATGGACATCGGTGACCCGCAGCTCGGTCGATCTGGTCGCGCGGGAGATCAGCGAGGTCCCGACGATGGCCACGATGAAGAAGGAAGCGATCTTCACACCCTCGGGCCGCTCGATGACGTTGGCGACGAGGGTGTAGGCGAGCACCGCGGAGATCGTGACGAACGCGGCCATCAGCCTCCGCCGCCCGCGCCGGTGAGCCGAGATGGTCACCGCGACGGCCGCCGACAGGATGAGCACGAGCACGCCGGTGGCGTACGCCCCGCCCTGCGCCTGCACGCTCGCCCGGAAGATGATCGTGATGGCGAAGGCGATCACAGTGAAGACCAGCACCAGAGGCCGTACGGCCCGCGTCCAGTCGGGGGCCATGCCGTACCGGGGAAGGTAGCGCGGGACCAGATTAAGCAGCCCCGCCATCGCCGAGGCCCCGGCGAACCAGAGGATCGTGATCGTGCTGACGTCGTACAGCGTGCCGAACCAGTTACCCACGTAGCCGTGGGCGAGGTAGGCCAGGGCCCGGCCGTTGGCCTTGCCGCCCTCCTGGAACTCCTTCTCCGGGATCAGCACGGCCGTCACGAAGCTGCTGAAGATGAGGAAGACGCTCATGATGGCGGCCGCGGTGGTCAGCAACCGCTTCGCACCCCTGATTCTCTCCTCCAGATCGCCCTTCACCAGCGGCATCACCGCCACGCCCGTCTCGAACCCGGACAGGCCGAGCGCGAGCTTGGGCATGACGAGCAGCGAGAAGCCGACCATGGCCAGCGGTCCATCGTGCCGCGCCAGCAGGGCATGCTCCCAGCCGGACAGCACGGCGGGGTGCTCCAGAACATGCGCCAGCGCCGTCGCGACCACGACCGCGTTGAGCACGAGATAGACCGTCACCAGCAGTACGGCGATGCCGATCGCCTCGCTGAAGCCCATGAGGAACACCACCCCGAGCAAGCCGAGGAGCACCAGCGTCACGCCTATCTGGTGCCCCTGGAGCCAGCCCGGGGCGAAGGGGTTCTCCAGGGCGTGGGCCGTCGCGTCGGCGGCCGACAGGGTCATCGTGATGACGAAGTCCGTGGCCGCGAACCCGAGCAGGACCAGCACGAACAGCTTCCCCCACCAATGCGGCGCGAGCCGTTCGAGCATCGCGATGGAGCCCTGCCCGTGCGGGCTCTCGACGGCCACCCGCCGATAGACGGGCAGCGCGCCGAACAGGGTCAGCATGACGAGGAACAGCGTGGCGACCGGCGACAGGGCGCCCGCCGCGAGCGCGGCGATGCCCGGCTGGTACCCGAGCGTGGAGAAGTAGTCGACGCCCGTGAGGCACATGACCTGCCACCACGGGTGCTGCCTGTGCGGGGCCTCCGGCCCATAGGGGCTCTGCGCCTTCCGATCCGCGTGCTGGAGCCCCTCCAGAAGCCAGGAGCGCACCCCATCCCCGGCCCCCACACCTCGCACCCTACGAGTTGCCCCCGGCCCGGATCGTCAAGGACACGTATGCGGTTGACCAGAGCCCGCTGCCTGCGGTTCCGCTAGCTCACCGCCGCAGGGCGCTTGCTGTACGCGTGCTTGACCAGCGCGATCAGCACTTCCTTGCCCGAATCCCGCTTGCGCGCGTCGCAGAGCAGCACGGGGACGTCCGGGCCGAGGTTGAGCGCGAGCTTCACCTCGTCGAGCTGGAACATCGGAGCGCCCTCGAAGCAGTTGACCGCCACGATGAACGGCGTGCCGCGCCGCTCGAAGTAGTCGACCGAGGGGAAACAGTCGGCCAGCCGCCGCGTGTCGGCGAGCACGACCGCGCCGAGCGCGCCTCGCGCGAGCTCGTCCCACACGAACCAGAACCGCTCCTGCCCCGGCGTGCCGAACAGATACAACATGAAGTCGTCGCCGATGCTGATGCGGCCGAAGTCCATCGCCACCGTGGTGGTGGACTTCGCCTCCACGCCGGACAGGTCGTCGACGCCGACGCTGCGGTCGGTGAGCGTCTCCTCCGTCCGCAGGGGCCTGATCTCGGAGACCGCCCCCACCATGGTGGTCTTGCCCACGCCGAAGCCGCCGGCGATCAGAAGCTTGATCGCTTTTGGCATCTTCGGGGTCGGCGTCTTCGGCATGTCAGAGCGCCCGGAGACCATCGAGCACCGCCCTGTACATTCTCTCGTCCAGCACGTCCACCTCCGGTTGAGGCTCCTGCACGGCGACGAACCCGCGGTCGAACAGGTCGCCGAGCAGGACCCGGACGATCCCGGCGGGGAGGTCCATGTGGGCGGCGATCTCCGCCACCGACAGCGGCCTCCGGCACAGTCGCACGATGGCCTGGTGCTCCGGGTCGAGGCCGATCTCGGCGCCTGTCGTAGGCCGGATCGTCACCGCGAGCGTGATGAGGTCGAACCGGTCCTGGGCCTCGGTGCGGCCACGCGCGATCACGTACGGCCGGACGGTCGGCGCGTCGAGAAGCCGCTCCTCGTCCGGGTTCCAGTCGCCGTTCCAGTCGTTCATCGGCCGGCCCCGCCGCCGACGGTCCGGGCGGGGGACGTGAGGTACTGACCCACGCGGACGACCAGCATCGCCATCTCGTAGGCGACGAGGCCCACGTCTCCGTCGCCGGCGCACAGCACGGCCAGGCAGGCCCCCTGCCCGGCCACGGTCACGAGCAGGTAGGCCGACTTCATCTCGACGATCGTCTGCCGTACGGTGCCGCCCCCGAACCGGTCGCCGACTCCCCTGGCGAGGCTCTGCAGCCCGGAGGCGACGGCGGACAGGTGCTCGGCGTCGTCCGTGCGCAGGTCCCCCGAGGCGGCCAGGAGAAGGCCGTCCGTCGAGAGGACGATCCCGTGCTCGACCTCCCGCACGCGCGCGACGAGGTCGTCGAGCAACCAGGCCAGGTCGGCGGAAGTGCTCGTCTTCTGCGTCACCGGGTGTTCTCTCCTTCGCCAAGCAGCCTCGCCGCTTCGGACCTGCCCCGCCTGGTTCCCGTCTGGAAGGACCCCATGATCTTACGGATGTCGTCGGGCGAGCGCTCGTCTTCGTCATCATCGGCCGACGCCGGCGGCTCCTCCGCGAGCGACGGCGCCAGGCTCGCCTGCGGCACCCGGAAGGGCAGGCCGGAAGGCGTGAACGACGCGGGCGGCGCGGAGCTCGCCGGCTCATGGGCCGGCGCGGGTCTTTCCAGGGGCATCACCTGAGCGCCGGGCGCGGCCGGAGCCTCGGGCGCGATCCGCGCCTCAGGCGCCTCAGACGCGGCGGGCGCCTCTGGCGCGCCGACAAGAGCGATCTTTCGCACGTTCTCCTCCTCCTGGTCGGGAAGGGCCTCCGCGTTGTCGATCACCACCTCGCGCGGCAGCAGGACCACGGCCGTCGTGCCCCCGTACGGCGACGCCTTGAGCGACACCCGGATCTCGTGCCGCTCGGCCAGCCGGCTCACCACGTACAGGCCGAGCCGGGCCGTACTGGACAGGTTGAACTCCGGCGGGTCGGCGATCCGCTCGTTGGTCGCGGCCAGGTCCTCGGGGCTCATCCCGAGACCTCGGTCCTCGATCTCCAGCGCGTAGCCGCTGGCCACCTGCTGCCCGCCGACCTGGACCATGGTGTACGGCGGGGAGAACGACACCGCGTTCTCGATGAGCTCGGCCAGCAGGTGGATGACGTCGCCCACGGCGCGGCCGGTCAGCCCGATCTGCCCCATGGGAAGCACGGTGACGCGGGTGTAGTCCTCGACCTCGGCCAGCGCGCCGCGCACCACGTCGACCATCGGCACCGAGCGCCGCCACGCCCGCGCGGGCGACGCGCCGGACAGCACGATGAGGTTCTCCGCGTTGCGCCGCATCCGGGTGGCGAGGTGGTCGATGCGGAACAGGTCCTTGAGCTCGGCCGGGTCCGTCTCGCGCCGCTCCATGACGTCGAGGAGCGTGAGCTGCCGGTGGACGAGCGACTGCGTGCGCCGGGCGAGGCTGAGCAGGATGTCGCGGATGCTCTGCCGGAGCTGGGCCTCCTCGACGGCCGTCCGGATCGCGGTCTGCTGGACCGCGTTGAAGGCGGCGCCCACCTGGCCGATGACGTCGCCGCCGAAATCCAGCAGCGGGGCCTCCGCCTCGACGTCCACCTTCTCGCCTTGGGCGAGCCGGGCCACGACGCCGGGCAGGCGGTCGTTGGCCAACTCAAGCGCGGCCGTACGGAGCTTCTCAAGCTGGCGGACCAACGCCCTCGCCGTCGTGATGGACAGGATGACCGACGCGATGACCGCGATGAGCCCGAGAACACCGGCCAGCAGCAACCGCGCGGCAATCCCGATGCCCACTGACGTCCCGCGGCCGATCAGCGCCTCGCCAGCCGTATGCAGCGCCTCGTCACGTGCGGCGAGGACGGCGTCCGCCAGCGGTGTCCACTGTTCGGCGGTGACAGGTGGAGGAGCCAGCGAACGACCGTTCTGCATCACGAGATCTTCAAGTTGGCCCAGGCGAACAAACTTTCTGCTCTTGGCCAGGTCCTGGTACGCCTTCAGGTCCGCGGCCGGGAGTTCGGGAAGGGTTTGGGCCGTGAGCGACCGCTGGGCGCCCACGAGTTGTGCGAACTCCGCTGGCTGCGTGGCGTCGAACCGTCCCGCCGCGAGCACGCCCTCAAAGAGGGCGTCTTCTTGTGCCAGCATCTCGCGCGCCCGGTTCATCGCGATGTTGACGCGCGCGTCCTTTGTGATCTGCTCGTCGTCCAAGGATGCCAGCGAGTCGTACATCCGGTAGATGGAGTCGATGACACCGGTGATCGCGCTGGCGGCCTCACCGCTGTCCATGCGGCCGGCATCGACCGCGCTCCTGGTCGACCTAAGACCGTCGAGTTCCTTGAACGTCTCCCCCAGACGTCTCTCGAAGGCCGCACTCGCCGCCAGTCCGACATCGTCTCCGCGTGCCAACCGCCCGAACGTCGCGACCGCCACATCCGTGCGGGCCCGCTGCGCGTCGAGTTCCCTACGTGACCGCGCTTCAGACGCACCCAGGTAAACGACGGAGACCCTACGCTCGCGCTGTAACTCTGTCAGCAGAGGCTGGCTCGGCTCGACGACCTCCTTGTTCAGCGTGGCGACCCAGAGAAGAGTCACGCCATCTCGCACCGTCACCCATGCCGCGAACGCCCACAGCGCCGCAAGGGACACCAGTAGAGCAGTCACCTTGGTCCGTACGCGCGAGTTGCGAAAGCGCATATCACCCACCCTGCGAGAATCCGAGAGCCTGACACGCGTATCTACAGTTAGCAGTCGCTTATCGCCAGGGCGGCGTGCATCGCCCGTCACAGCCCGCCAACCCTAGCAAACACCCCGAATATCGCCGGGAAAAACCACATTTATCAGAGAAATGGGTCGAATGGCCGGGTATAGCGAAATTTGGGCAGTTCCCATGGCCGCCTGATCATAGTTGACCACGGCGGTCAACAACAAGTCGGCTTGACTGTGCGAGATGGAGCGCGGCGAGAACTGCCGCACGCACGATCGCGAGCGGGAGGTAGAGGTCCTTGTCGTGCCACAGCGGGGGACCGCTCCCAGCGTCAGCGGATCGGAGGAGGTATGCGTACCCTCGGGTCGCCGCTTCCTCGACCGGCACCTCCGATCGGGCCAGCAGAAGCGTCTGCAGGCAGTACGCGGTCTCCTCCGCCGTACCTGCCCACCGGCCCCAGGAGCCGTCCGGTCGCTGGGTCTCCAGCACCCACCGCACGGCCTTCCGTACGGCTCGCTGGACGGCCGGAACCGATGCCCCGCCGCCGAAGGCGTCCAGCGCGAGCACGCACGAAACGGTGGCGTAGTAGGGGGATGCGTGCCACCTGTCCTCCCAGCTTCCGTCATCACGCTGCCGGCCGCACAACCACGCTGACAGCTTCCTCATCGATGGCGCGTAGCGCGCGACGGCATCGGGCTTGCGCACCACGTACTGTCCGAACGCATCCAGCACGTGGGCGTTGACGGAAACCGAGGCTCCCTCCTCCCCCTGCCACGTGCAGAAGTGCGTCTCCGTCTCGAACGCCCACAGGCTGTCCGGCTGGTACGGCGTGCCCAGCAGCGCCAGCGCGTACAGCGCGACAGAGGTCGAGTCGGCGTCGGGCGGCAGTCCGGGCCCTGCCGGCGTGCCCTGGGGGCCGATCGCCGATCTGAGGTCCCCCACCATCTCGGGCGGCACGTCGAGGGGCACTCCCGCGCGGGCCAGCGAGCTCAGCACCCAACCTCGTTCGAACACGGTGATGGGGAACCCGACCGGAACGGGGCCGCCGTGCAGTACCGCCACCGCCTCCAGGTGCCGCCGAACGTGATCGACAGGATCGAGCCTGCCCCGAGCGCCGAGCCACGCGGCGGATGCTGCGGGGGAGGCCCCGACCGTTCCTATCGGGGTCGGACGGATCGCGGACGCACCGCTTGCCGCGTCTCCGGCTACCTCCAGCGCGTGCAGGAGTTTCTCCGGCACACCCGTCCCTGACTCCAGCCTGGCTCTCACCATCGCCAGCTTGGTGTCGCTCAGGCCAGGAGGCGATGCCAGCCGCCCGCCGGGGAACTCGACGTGCTTCATTTCGTCGAGGTGCCGGTTGATCATTGCGATCAGCGACGGCACTGTCAGCTCGATCGCAGGCAGGTCAGGCAGGTGGAGACCGGCCGGCGCACCGAGCCACCGGAACAGGACACGCAGCCCTCGGCTGGCCGCCGCGGCCACCGCGACGTGATCCGCGCCCGGGTCACGACGTCGCATCGCGCAAAGGAGCGCTTCGGTGGCGCTCAGCGTCGGCACCAGCGCATAACCGTCCGGAGCCCCCCATCCGCCATCCGCCCCCTGGCCGGCGATCAGGTAAGCCACTCGCTCCGAATGCCCGGTCAGCCAGGGGGCGAGGGTCACCAGCCGTCCGGTTTCGTATACCGACGGAGAGACGGTGCCCCACGGCCGGAGCATCAGGCCGGACACGAGTTCGCCCGCAGCCGCGGGCACGTCGACACCGCGCTGCATGAGATCGCGGACAGTCATAACTGGCCCCAGTAATCAGCGACCCCGTAGAAACCGGCGTTGAATCCAATCTGCCGCTCCAGGTAGGACGCGGCATCCGGGCAGAGTCCTTTCAGCGACTGCACGAGCGCGAGGCAATTCTTGATGAGAACGTCCAGACGCTCCCGCACCTCGGCCGGGCTCAGGTCGAGCAGAAGAGCATTGATGTCCCCCCAGGCCAACTCCCGCTCATAGCCGGCGAAATCATTGAGCAGGCGCAACGCACGTTGCACCGTGATGCCGACTGCCATCAGCTCATCGAGATGGCCGAGGGTTCGCGAGTCGCGAGTGAAGATCCAGTGCGAGATGTTCACAAAAGAGGCCCCCACACTGTCAGAATTCTCCAGGTATTCCTCGAACGTCGGCAAGGCTTCGGGGCCGGCCGACCTCCATTCCCATTCCTTTACCATGGCGGTGAGGAACTTCTCCAGCTGACGCCGCCAGATAGGCTCTATGGGACCGAATTCGGGAACAGTGGCCAGGTCGTCGTATATCTCAGCGAGGAACCGCACAAGAGGCGCGTCCGAGCCGAAACCGATGCTCAGACATTCCCGAGCGATGCCCTCGACCTCGTCCCGGGACTTCGCGACATAGTCGACTTGCCAATCGGCCGCGTACACCCAGAGGCACACCCGAGTAACCGACCGGATTTGATCAGCAGTGCCCTCAGGAGAACAGAAGGCGTTGACGAGGGAGAGCATGGCGAAGAAACCCGGATCGAACGGCTTGGCGGGAAACAGCTGGGGGTATTTCGCAGCGATTCGCTGCACGTCCTGCCAACATTGCAGGGAAATCCCGCATATCCTGCCCTGCCCCGCCGCCGCCTCGAACTCGTCCATTCGGAATGTGATCATTTTCCCTCAGGCGTTTTCGCGGGCCAGCAGTCTCATCTCAACCCGGGGACGGGGGTGCGCTGTCGCACCGGGAAGGGGTGTGTAAGGTCCCGAGCTGGTCAATTGCGGTCGGAACCTGCTCAGAATGCTGGCGACGATGAGCGGGGCCTCGATGTAGAAGAGATGTTGCCCCAGGCACTGCCTCGGCCCACCACCGAAAGGGATATACGACCAGCGGTGCCGCCGTTCGTCACCCTCGGGAGCGAAGCGATCGGGGTCGAAGACGAGTGGGCGATCCCAGAACTCGTCGAGCCTATGCGTGGTATATGGGCTGAGCAGAATCTGCGCGCCGGCGGGGATCCGAACCTGGCCGATGTCGTCCGGCTCCGCCACGATCCGCGGCACAATCCAGGCCGAGGGATACAGACGCAGCAGCTCCTGCAGGACCATCTTCGTGTAGCGCAGCTCCGGCAGGCATTCGGCAGTCACCGGCCCCACCCCGACGACGCGGTCCACCTCGTCATACAAACGACGAGCGACCTGGGGATGCTCGTCCAGGAGCGGCCACAGCCAGGTCAACGCTATCCCCGTCGTCTCGTAGGCCGCTGCGTACATCGCGACGAGATCGTCGCGCATCTGCCGATCACCGACCCCGCTACCGTCCTCGACCCGCGCTCGGGAGAGCGCGGAGACGATATCGGTGCCCTCGTCCGGCTCCGCGCGAGCCCGGCCGATGACCGGAAGCATCACCTCGTCGATCACCTTAACGGCCCCGCCGAAGGCCCAGTCGCCAGGAACGGGGACGCTGTCGGGGAGGAAGGGCATGAGCAGGCGGAGGCTGAACGACGTCGCCGCGGTGTCGTACGCGGGACCGAGCCGCTCGGCGTCGGCCGCCGAGATCTTGTTTCCGAACAGTACCGCGATCACCGCTTTGGCCACCACGCGGGCCATCTCCTCGGCGGCGTCGACCGGTCGCCCTGATCGGGCATGCCGATCCAGAGCGCTGATACCCTCGTTGATCGTCTCGGCCAGGTCTCCGGCCAGCGAGGCGATGTACTTGGCGGTGAAGAGCGGCTGGAGGACCGCTCGGCTGGACTCCCACGAGGCCTCCGAGAAGATGCCCTCACCGGTCAGGCGCCGCGTGGGCCTCCAGAACACTCCGTCGCGGGTGTAGTTACGCCAATTGCCGCGGAGAACGTGCTGGACGTGGTCGGGATGACTCACCAGGTAGGGACGGAAAGGTCCCAGATTCAGGCGGACGATCTCGCCGTGGGCTTGCCTGGCGAAGGTCGCGAGCGCGTTCACAGGATCGCGGAGGAGCCGAGGGAGTACGTGACGGAGGGGAAGGGTTCTGACGTTTCTGGTTGATCTTGTACGGGCTTCGGTAGACATCGCGGGTGTCTCCCACCTGCTCGTGCGGATTCGCGCAGCACGAACGCCGCCCACGGCGGATGGGCGGTTCGAACGAACCAGGGGCAGGACACTCCATCGTGTTCGCCACTGCGCGGATGGTCAGTACTCGCTCGGCCCTGGACGATCAGAGCCCTGCCGACAACTTCGGGGCCTTCTCCCTCACATCTCGCCCGTCGAAGAAGTGACCTCCTTCGACCTCGGTGACGTCACCGGCGAAGTATCACATGATCAATCCCCATTGATCAACGATGCAGGTGAGTGACACTTTTATGGCGATGTGGGACATAGACCGACCTTTGGCCGGTTTGGGACAGAAGCAGCCGTCTGTGACCTCGGCAAACGGGAAAGGGGCCGGACCACGAAGGTCCGGCCCCTCTCGAAAGGCTCGTTACGCGGGCCGAGTGATCAGGATCGCGAGGCCGACAAGGACGACGACCGGGATCAGCCACACCACGACCTCGCCGAGGAACTCCTTGTACATGACCTCGTCCTCCGGGTGACGTGCGAAAAGTGGATCCCAAGCAGCATATTCGCTGGCGCACCCCCAGGGAACCGCGTGCCAGGATCGAGCCATGCGGTACATCATCATCGGCGCCGGGGCCATCGGCGGAACGATCGGCGGGCGGCTCTTCCAGAGCGGTCACGACGTCCTCCTCGTCGCCCGGGGCGCCCACTACGAGACCCTGCGCGACAAGGGGCTCCGGCTGATCACCCCCGACGGCGACACCACGATGCCGATCCCCGCCACCGACCGGCCCGTACGGCTCGGCGACGACGACGTGCTCGTGCTCGCGACCAAGACCCAGGACACGGCCGCGGCCCTCGACACGTGGGCGGGCGCCGAGCACCTGCCCCTCGTGTGCGCGCAGAACGCGGTGGAGAACGAGCGGGTCGCGCTCCGCAGGTTCGGCCGCGTCTACGGCATGTGCCTGTGGCTCCCCGCCCTCCACCTCGAACCGGGAACCGTCGCGTCGTACGGCGCGCCCCTGTCGGGCATGCTGCCAGTCGGGCGCTATCCCCAGGGTGTGGACGAGCTGTCCGAGCGCCTCGCCGCCGACCTCGCCAAGAGCTCCTTCTCCAGCTTCGCCGTGCCGGACATCATGCGCTGGAAGTACGCCAAGCTGCTCGGCAACCTCGGCAACGCCGTGGAGGCGATGTGCGGCCACGCCGACGGCTGGCAGCCGATCATCCAGCAGGTCTACGCCGAGGGCACCGCCGTGCTGGAGGCCGCCGGCATCCCGTACGCCTCCCGCGAGGAGGAGCAGGCGAAGCGGGGCGACTCGGTCGAGATGGCGGCCATCGACGGCGTCCCGCGGCCCGGCGGTTCCTCGTGGCAGAGCCTCGCCAAGGGCAGCGGATCGATCGAGGCCGACTACCTCAACGGCGAGATCGTGCTGCTCGGCCGCCTCCACGGCGTCCCCACCCCGGCGAACCTCGTCCTCCAGCGGGAGGCCAACCGGTTCGCCCGTGAGCGCCGCGCCCCCGGCTCCCTGGACGTCGGAACCCTGGCGGAGCTGATCACGGCTGAAAGCGGTAGCCCATCCCCGGCTCGGTGAGCAGGTGCGCCGGGTGGCCCGGGTCGGCCTCCAGCTTGCGGCGGAGCTGGGCCATGTACTGCCGGAGGTAGTGGCTCTCCTTGAGGTAGGCCGGGCCCCACACCTCGGTAAGGAGCTGCCGTTGCGTGATCAGCTTGCCCGGGTTGCGCAGGAGGATCTCCAGCAGGTGCCATTCGGTGGGCGTCAGCCGTACGCCGCTGGAGACCGTCTTGCGGGACAGGTCCACCTCCAGGTCGCCGAGGCGGACCGTGGGCTCCTCCGCCTCGTGGACCCCCATGCGCCGGGTCACCGCACGGATGCGGGCCAGCAGCTCGTCGACGCCGAACGGCTTGGTCACGTAGTCGTCGGCGCCCGCGTCGAGCGCGTCGACCTTGTCGGCGCTCCCGGCCCGGCCGGACAGCACGATGATCGGCACGCTGGTCCAGCCGCGCAGCCCGTGGATGACGTCGACGCCGTCGATGTCCGGGAGGCCCAGATCGAGGATCACCAGGTCGGGATGCCAGTCCGCGGCCTGCCGCAGGGCGGCTCCCCCGTCGGCGGCGACCTCGACCTCGTAGTGACGCGCCGCCAGGTTGATGCGGAGCGCGCGCAGGAGTTGCGGCTCGTCATCGACGACGAGGATGCGGGTCACGAGTTCAAGGTTACGACCCGGGGGTAGCCGCTTGATCGGCTAAGGTGCTGTGCGCGATCCCCCAGGAGGGCGACATGAGTGAATACGCGGCGACATTTGACCTTATCGACGCCGACAAGGACGGGCGGATCTCCGCCGAGGAGCTGGTGCGGCTGATGGACGTGCTCGGTCAGCCGATCACGGTCGAGGGCGCCCAGGGCGTCATCACCAAGGTCGACGCCGACGGGGACGGCCTGATCGACCTGGCCGAGTTCGGCGCCTGGCTGGAGAACAGCTAAAGCCGGCCACTTGCACCACCCGTCTGATAGGTCACTATGAGGCGGGAGGCAGCATGGCCACGAAAGCGGACAGGGACCTCTGGTGCGCGGTGCCCTCGGGCGTCGCCAAGCTTCTGCGCGGCCGGCCGGCGAGGTCTGCCCTCACCCGTCAGCCGCGTCAGCCGCCGGACGGGGCGGTCTCACCGCTCGTCCTGAGCCCGCGCGCCGCCGTCCGCTCGTGCAGGCCGAACCTCGGCTCCACCTCGCGCACGCCGTCGAGGATGTCCGCGACGTGCTCGGCCAGGGCCGGGGCGTGCTTGAAGCCGTGCCCGGAGTCGCCGCCGAGCAGCCAGACGCCGTCCGCCGCCTCCGCGATGATCCACTCGGCGTCCTTGGTCAGCGTGTACTGGCAGACCTGGCTGAAGACGACCGGCGCGCCCAGGAGCGAGGGAAAGCGCCTTCTGAGGTAGTCGCGCGCCAGTTCCTCGCTGCGCGGCAGCACCTGGCGGCTCCCCGTCTCCACGTCGTACGGCTCGCCCTCGGCGTCGCTGGTGACCTTCATCCCCATCCCATCGAGGTCGCCGTGGCCGTACGCCGAGAGCTCGTAGTCGCAGAACGCGGGCAGCGGCGGCGACGTCCACTCCCGTGGCACGCCGAAGTGCAGGGTGTCCTGCCGGGTCACCTCAAGCTTCAGGTCGAGCTTCAGGTCGAACAGGCCGGGCAGCCACGCCCCGCACGCCCACACGACCCGGTCCGCCGTCAGCACCTCGCCATCGGCCACCACACCGGTCCCCTTCTCGTACGGCTCGGCCCTGGCGCGGACGAACGTGACGCCGGCGGCGCGGGCGAGCCGCGCGGTGACCTGGGTGGCGCGGCGGGCCCGCAGCACCCCGGCGTTCGGCTCCCAGAGGACGAACGCGAGGTCGTCGCCGCCGAACCCCGGGAAGCGGCGTCCCGCCTCCTCCGGATCGAGCCGCTCATGCGGGATATCCAGATTTTTCAGGACCTGGGCGCTCACGCTCTCCCAGCCGTCCTCGCGCTGGGCGAACCACATCATCCCGGTCTCGGTGTAGAGCTCCTCGCCGGCCCGCTCGCCGAGCCGAAGCCAGCCCTCCCGCGCCCGCCAGGCCATGCGGGCGTACCAGTCGTCCGAGCCGTGCGAGCAGCGTAGGAGCCGCGTCTCCCCCGCGCTCGCCTGGTGGACGTGGCCCGGCGCGTACTGCTCGACGAGCGTCACCCGCCAGCCCGTCTCGGCCAGCCGCAGCGCCAGCGACGTCCCCCAGATGCCCGCCCCGACCACGATCACCGACTTCATGAGTCCTATTCTGGCGATAATCGGTTACATGATGACGGCCGAGTCGGCACAGACCCTCGAGCGGGGGTTACGGCTCCTGCGGTTGCTCGCGGACGGCCACCGGGGGCGCACGCCCACCGAGCTGGCCCACGAACTCGGCGTCAGCCGCCCCGCCGTCTACCGGCTGATCACGACGCTGCAGAACGAGGGGTTCGTCCGGCGGGACGCCGACGGGCGGGTGCATCTCGGCTTCGGCGTGCTCGTGCTGGCCCAGGCCGTACAGCCCCTGCTGCGCGCGGCGGCGCTGCCCGCGCTGCGCGCGCTGGCGGAGCGGGCGGGGGCGACGGCGCACCTGACCGTGGCGGAGGGCGACGAGGGGCTGGCCGTGGCCGTGGTCGAGCCGTCGTGGACCGATTTCCACGTGGCCTACCGCGAGGGGTCGCGGCATCCGCTGACGCGGGGCGCGGCCGGGCTGGCGGTGCTCGCGCTCCGCTCCGGAGAGGGCCGGCCGTCCCTCCACCAGAGCAAGGACCAGCTCCAGGAGGGCGCCCGCGGCATCGCCGCGCCGATCCGGGGGCTGCCCTGGCTGGAGGCGTCGGTGGGGGTGGTGTCGTTCAGCGACCTCGACGTGGAATCCGTGGGCCCGCTCGTGCTCTACGCCGCCGAGGAGCTGGCCGTGGCGCTCGCGCACCCGAGACACTCGCAAATCGATCCATAAGCGCAAATCCACCCATAGGCAATGGTTTGACATCTGGGCCCCATTGACGGATCGTCGTACGTATAGAGGACGCTAGCGTCCGCTATCCGGACATCACCTCCGGGACAATGCGACATTCGGACATGGAGGGGTCGCCATGCCGTACTACCGCGTCGTAGGCCAGGTGCCGGGCAAGCGCCACGTGCAGTTCCGGCAGCCCGACGGCCGCCTCTACCAGGAGGAGCTGATGGGCGAGGAGGGCTTCTCGTCCGACTCATCGCTCCTCTACCACCGCCACGCCCCGACCGCGATCGTCAAGGCCGAGCACGTCGAAGGGGCCGTAGACGTGGGCGCTTCCGGGCTCACCCCCAACCTGCCCCTCTCGCCACGCCACTTCCGCACCCAGGACCTCGCGCCGGGCGGCGACCTGGTCTCCGGCCGCTCGCTGCTGGCGGCCAACGCGGACGTCCGGATCTCGTACGCCGCGACGGACCGCCCCAGCGAGCTCTACCGCGACTCCATGGGCGACGAGTGCGTCTACATCGCCAGTGGCAGGGCCCGCTTCGAATCGGCCTACGGGGCCATGGACGCCGGCGAGGGAGACTACGTCGTCGTCCCCACGGGGACGATCCACCGCTGGGTGCCGGAAGGCCGGGTGACCGCGCTGGTCATCGAGGCGGCGGGACACATCCGGCCGCCGAGGCGCTACCTGTCCCAGTACGGCCAGTTCCTGGAGCACGCGCCCTACTGCGAGCGCGACCTGCGCGCGCCCACCGAGCCGCTGCTGGCCGACGGCGAGGACGTGCCGGTCCTCGTCCGCACGCGCGGCGGGCTCACCCGGCTGACCTATGCCCACCACCCGTTCGACGTGGTCGGCTGGGACGGCTGCCTGTATCCCTACGCCTTCAACATCCACGACTTCGAGCCGATCGTGAAGCGCACCCACGCCCCGCCGCCGGTCCACCAGACGTTCGAGGGGCCCGGCTTCGTGATCTGCTCGTTCTGCCCGCGGCCGCTGGACTTCCACCCGGACGCCGTGCCGATCCCGTACAACCACCACAACGTGGACTCCGACGAGTTCATGTTCTACGTGGGCGGCGACTACACGGCCAGGAAGGGCTCGGGCATCGACGTCGGCTCGGTCTCCCTGCACCCGGCGGGCTTCACGCACGGCCCGCAGCCGGGCGCGGTCGAGGCCGCCGTCGAGGCCGTACGGCAGGGCCGCTCGGCCACCAGCGAGATGGCGGTCATGCTCGACACCTTCCGGCCCCTCGACCTCGGCCCGGCGGCCCTGGCCTGCGAGGATCCCGGCTACGCCTGGACGTGGGCGGCGCGGGCCTGACCTCGGACCGCCCACAGAGCGTGTTCTTGTCGTCACCCCTCGCTACTCTTTGGGGATGCGGCACACGGCACCCCTCGCGGCCCTCCTCCTGGTCTGTGCTTTCGCGGTTGTGCTGATGGGAGCCTGCGCGCGCGTGACGCCGCCCCCGCCCCGCATCACGATGTCCCCCGCCGCCGACGCCGTCTCCGCGCCGCCGGACAAGGGACTCGTCGTCACCGCCGGGGGCGGCAGGCTGACCAGCGTGCTGGCCTTCGCCGGGCGCGAACCGGTCCCCGGCGCCTTCGACGCGTCCCACACGTCCTGGCGGTCGGCCTGGACGCTGCGGCCGGGGACGGAATACGTGGTGAACGCCGCGGCCGTCGGCCGTGAGGGCGTCGCGGCGCGGCTCGCGGGCCGGTTCCGGACCCTCCGCCCGGCGCATGGGCTCGGCATCGGGTCCGTCGCGCCGTACGACGGTGAGACCGTCGGCGTGGGCATGCCGATCATCGTGACGTTCACGGGACACGTCCAAGACCGGGCGGCCGTCGAGCGGGCGCTGGAGGTCCGGGCGGGCGTCGAGGGCGCCTGGCACTGGGCCGGCGACAGCCGGGTGGTCTACCGGACCAGGAAACTGTGGCCGGCCAGACACAGGGTCGTCTTCGCGGCCCACCTCGCGGGCGTCCGCGCCGGCCCCGGCACGTACGGCACGGCCGACCGGACCGTCTCCTTCACCGTCGGCCGCGCGATGGTCAGCACGGTGGACACCCTGACGCACCAGATGGTGGTGCGACAGGACGGCGAGGTGGTCCAGCGCATGCCGATCAGCGCGGGCATGGCCACGACCACGGAATACACCACGACCAGCGGCATCCACCTGACGATGGACAAGGGCAACCCGGTCCGCATGATCTCGCCGGGCCGCGACAAGGGCGATCCCGGATACTACGACGTCATGATCGGCTACGCCGTGCGGATCTCCAACAGCGGCGAGTACGTCCACGCCAAGGACAACATCTGGGCCCAGGGCCGGGCCAACGTGAGCCACGGGTGCGTCAACGCCCGGCCGGACCAGGCGAGGTGGTTCTACGAGCACGCCCTCCGGGGCGATCCGGTCATCGTCACGGGCACCGACCGCAAGCTGGAGTGGACGAACGGCTGGGGCTACTGGCAGCTCCCCTGGGCCGACTGGCTCAAGGGCAGCGCGCTCGCGAATCAGAGTTAACGTGAAGGGGAGGAACCCTCACGGATCGGGATCCGTTCATTGCTATGGAGGCGAGGCAATGGACTCGTGGATCGTCTGGCTCATCCTGGCGGCGGCGCTGGGCATCGCCGAGATCTTCACGCTGACCGCCGCGCTCGGGCTCCTGTCCATCGCGGCCCTCCTCACGGCGGGGGTCGCGCTGATCGGGTTCCCGCCCGGCCTCCAGCTCGCCGTCTTCGTCATCGCCTCGGCCGCCGGGCTGCTCGGCGTCCGGCCGATCGCACGGCGGCACATCACCCAGCCCCCACTCCAGCGCTTCGGGGTCTCCGCGCTCGTCGGCAAGGCGGCGTACGTCACCAAGGAGGTCACCGGGCGGGAGGGCAGAGTCCGCATCGGGGGCGAGGAGTGGTCTGCGCGGGCCTACGACGAGACCCTCGTCATCCCCGCCGGGTCCGCCGTCGACGTCATCCAGATCGAAGGCGCCACCGCCCTCGTCTATCCCAGGGAGTGAGCATGGACGCAGCCCTGATCGCCGGCCTGATCGTCGCACTGGTGGCGGTGTTCACGGTGCTGCGCGCCGTCCGCATCGTGCCCCAGGCCAGAGCCGGGAACGTCGAGCGCCTGGGGCGCTACTACCGCACCCTCGGCCCGGGGCTCAACTTCGTCATCCCGTTCGTCGACCGGGTCCGGCCGCTGATCGACCTGCGTGAGCAGGTGGTGTCGTTCAAGCCGCAGCCCGTCATCACCGAGGACAACCTCGTCGTCGACATCGACACGGTCCTCTACTTCCAGGTCACCGACCCGAGGGCCGCGGCGTACGAGATCGCCAACTTCATCCAGGGCGTCGAGCAGCTCACCGTCACCACGCTGCGCAACGTCGTCGGCGGCATGGACCTGGAGAAGACGCTGACCTCCCGTGACACCATCAACAGCCAGCTGCGCGGCGTGCTCGACGAGGCGACCGGCAAGTGGGGCATCCGGGTCAACCGGGTCGAGATCAAGGCGATCGACCCGCCGAAGACCATCAAGGAGGCCATGGAGAAGCAGATGCGCGCCGAGCGGGACAAGCGCGCCGCGATCCTCACCGCCGAGGGCCAGCGGGCGTCGAAGATTCTCACCGCCGAGGGCGAGAAGCAGAGCGCGATCCTCCGTGCGGAAGGTGAGCGGACCGCGCAGATCCTCAAGGCCGAGGGCCAGTCGCAGGCGATCGACGAAGTCTTCCAGGCCGTCCACCGCAACGACCCGGACCCGAAGCTGCTCGCCTACCAGTACCTTCAAGTGCTCCCCCAGCTCGCGCAGGGGCAGGGCAACACGTTCTGGGTGATCCCGAGCGAGGTCACCTCGGCGTTGCAGGGCGTCTCCAAGGCGTTCACGGAGGCGCTGCCGGTGTCGCCGGCCGTCCGGGAGCGCGAGCCGAGCCGCGCCGGGAGCGAGGCCGTCGCCGAGGCCGAGAGGGCCGCCGCGGAGGCCAAGGCCGAGGCGGAGGACACGCTGACGGCGGGCCCCCGGCAGATCGAGGCCCCCGGCCCCCAACTCGGCCCCCAACTCGGCCCCCAGCTCGATCCGGACGCCGACCCGCTTCAGCGCGCCGACGTGACCCGATCGACGAAGCGGGCGTAGCGGGCCAGCTCCTCCCCCGCGGGGGCGACGACCAGCTCTTCGCCGACCCGCTCTATGCCGGCCCGCAGGACCTTCGCCGACTTGCGGGCCCGGCGTCCGCCGCCGATCCAGGCCACCAGCCGGCAGAGCAGCGCGACGACCACCCCGGCGACCGCGCCGCCGATCAGCAGCACAGTCGGCCAGGGCGCCTGGCCCAGCGTCGGCGTCGGGGGCCTCGGCAGCATGAGGTAGCCGAGGGCGAACAGCGCGAGCAGCCAGAGCGCCCCCACCGCCATCGCCCCGACGAGCAGCCACTGCAGCGTCCCGGCCATCCGCCACCAGCGGGGCGGCCGGGAGGCCCCGAGGGAGGCCGTGGTCACCGTCCGGTCCAGGGCGTCCGCCAGCTCGCCGGCCCGTGACCGCGCGGCATGCCGTACGGCTGACGCCCAGGGCTCCGGCACGCCCGCCGAGGCCGCCGCCCCGACCTCGCGCAGGGCCGTGTCCACCGCCGGCAGCTGGACGGAGGTGCCGACCGGAAGCTCCGCGCGGACCCGCGTCCGGAGGCGGCGGAGGGGGTCCGGCCTGAGCTTGCGCAGCCACCGCGTCACCGGCCAGCCGGTCGCGGCGACCGCCCGGTGCCGGTGGGCCTTCGCGACGGCCTCCACCACCAGCGGCACGGCGGCCGCCTGGGAGAGCGCCTTCGACAGCGGCTTCCCCAGCAGCCCCGGCAGGGCCGCCGGCATGAGCGGGGCGTTCTCTGGGGCGGGAGCCGTGCCGCCCGACGCGGCGAGCAGGGCGTCGGCGGCCGTGCCGGCGTCGGCGGCCAGCCTGGACGCCCACGCGGCACGCCGGGAGACCTGGCGGTCGAGCGCGGCGCGAAGCTCGGGCAGGCCCTGGCCGGTCTTCGCCGACACGCCGATGACCGGGACGTCGTGCAGGCCGTCGGCCTCCAGCAGCCTGCTCAGGTCGTCGAGGCAGCGCTTGACCGCCCGCTCGGGCAGCCGGTCGATCTGGTTGAGCACGACCAGCATCACGTCCCGGTGGCGGGCGAGCGGCTGGAGGTAGCGCTCGTGCACGGCCGCGTCCGCGTACTTCTGCGGATCGAGCACCCACACCAGCAGATCCACGACGGCGACCAGCCGGTCGACCTCCAGCCGGTGCGACAGCTCGATCGAGTCGTGGTCGGGCAGATCCAGCAGGACCAGCCCCGGGTCTTCGCTCGGACTCTCGCCGACCGTGTGGCGGAGCGGGACGTCGAGCCAATCGAGCAGTGGGCCCGAGCCGTCGGGCCCCCACAGGGCGGCCTGCGCCTTCGAGGTCGTGGGCCGGGTCACGCCGACCGCGGCCAGCTCGGTCCCCGACAGGGCGTTGAACAGCGACGACTTCCCGCTTCCCGTCGCCCCGGCGAGGGCGACGGCCGTATGGTCCACGGACAGGCTCCGCCGTACCCCCGCGCGGGCGACCACGTCGCGGGCCCGATCGACCGTCGCCTGATCCAGCCGCCCCTCCGCGAGGTCGGCCGCCTCCGCCAGCGCCGCGAGCCGGTCGTCCAGCGTCGCCTCGCCCTTCCTCCGCAGGAGCCTCACAGAGCGCCCCTTTCCTGTACGGCCTTCGCCGCGTCCCTGAGGTGGGCGGACGTGTCGTCGGCGGGGCCGAGGCCGTCCAGCAGCGAGGTGAACCGCGACCGCTCATCGTCGAGGATCTCGCGGACCCGGCGGCGGAGGTCCTCGCGGGCGCTCTGGGTCAGTGTCCGGACGGCCTGGTCGCCGAAGATGGCCTCCAGCAGCTTCTGGCTCAGCAGGCTCGTGCCGCCCGCGATGCCGATCTCGATGCCGGTGATCCCCCCGGTGGAAGCGAACACCGCGAGCATCAGCATCACGCCCAGGCTGTTGACGCCGAACGACGCGGCCCGCGCGACCGTCCGCCTGTCGGTGCCCTCGGACCTGACCAGGTCGAGCACGTAGCCCTGCCACTCCCGCACGGCCGCACTCGCCCGTGACGACAGATCGGAGGAGGCCCGGCCGAGCCGTCCGGTGACAGTGACGCCGGACTGCTCCAGCAGGTCACGGCCGGCCGGCATGGCGAGCCAGGACTCCACGGCCCGCTCCGCCGCCCCGTCGGCGGTGGCCCGGATCAGGGTCTCCACGCCGCTCTCCAGCGCCACCCGCAGCTCCTTGTCCGGGGCGGGCCGCCCGGTGAACGCGGCGGTGATGCGGTCGCGGAGCCACCCGATGCGGGACTCCAGCGACCGCATCAGGTCTCCCGTGCCGATGAAGTCCTGCCAGCGGGCCAGGACCTCGCCGCGGAGCAGCAGGCCGTCCCGCATGCCCTCGTCGAACGCGGACATCCCCGAGTCGTAGGCCTTCTCCACGACGGCGCGCAGCTCCGCGATCCCGGCGCGCTGCCTGTCGACCCGGTCGGCGAGCGCGGGCACCCGCGTCCCCAGGCTGTCCAGCGCGCCGGAGAGCGTCTGCCGCACCACGGCGGCCCGCGCCCGCGCGTCGACCGAGAGCCGGGCGAGCCAGGTCGCGATCGGCTGTACGGCGTGCGCGGGCAGCCGCGCGTGCTCGGAAGGGAGCTCCAGCTCGGGAACGGTGAACAGGGGGGCGTCGCCCAGGCCGTGCTCCCGGAGCAGCCGGGTCAGGTCGGCGGTCACCGGTTCACACGCCTCGGCGGGCACCCGCTGCAGGATGATCGCGAGAGCCGTGCTGCGCTCCCGGGCGAGCCGCAGGAAGCTCCACGGCACCTCGTCGGCGTATCGGGACGCCGTGGTGACGAACAGCCACAGATCGGCCGCCGCGAGGAGCTGCGCGGCCAGTTCGCGGTTGGTGGAGACGATCGAGTCGATGTCGGGCGCGTCGAGCAGGGCCAGCCCGGCGGGCAACCTGTCGGCGGTCGCGATCCGGAGGGTGCCCGGCTCGCCACGGCCACCCCCAGTGATCCCAGGTAGCCCCGTGACCCTGGGCAGCCCCGGAAGGATGCTCGTGGAGGTGAACCAGGCCGCGTCGGCCGGGTTGCACACCAGCGTCGGGGCAAGCGTCGTCGGTCGCAGCACCCCCGGCTCGGTGACGTTCGCTCCGACCAGCGAGTTCACCAGGGTGGACTTGCCCGCGCCGGTCGAGCCGCCGACCACGGCCAGCAGCGGTGCGTCGATGGCCGCCAGCCGGGGCAGGAGGTAGTCGTCGAGTTGCCCGCTCAGCTCCTTCAGGGCGCGCCGGTCGGCCGCGACGTCGCCGATCGCGAGAGGGAACAGGTCGTGATCGAGGTGTTGCCGCAGCGTCTTGAGGGCCGCCAGGAGCCCAACGTTCATACCCCCCGACCTTCCCCCAAATCGGCCGCCGATGCCTGGGAAGATGCCGGCCCTTCCGGCTCACTGCCGTGGGGGACGGAGGACGTAGCCCACGCCCCGCAGTGTGTGAATCAGCTTCGGACCGGTCGTGTCGACCTTGCGCCTCAGATAGGACACGTAGGACTCGACGATGTTGCGGTCGCCCGCGAAGTCGTAGCGCCACACATGGTCGAGGATCTGCGCCTTGGACAGCACGCGGCCCTGATTGACCAGGAAGTAGTGGAGCAGCTTGAACTCGGTCGGCGACAGCCGTACCGGCCGGCCTCCTCGCCAGACCCGGTGGGTGGTCTCGTCCATCTCCAGGTCCGCGATCTTCAGCCGCGCCGGAACGCCGGGCTCGCCGCCCGTCCGGCGGAGCACCGTCCGGATCCTGGTTAGCACCTCCTCCAAGCTGAACGGCTTGGTCACGTAGTCGTCCCCGTGGGAGAGCCCGTCGATCTTGTCTTCGATCGAGTCCCGCGCGGTGAGGAACAGCACGGGGATCCGGTGTCCGGCGGCGCGCAGCCGGTCGGTGACGGCGATGCCGTCCATGTCCGGCAGCATCACGTCGAGCACGATCAGGTCGGGTCGCATCCGTTCGGCGACCTCCAGTGCCTCCTGGCCGTCCGACGCGGTCACCACGTGGAATCCGGCGTACCGCAGGCTCGCCGAAAGCAGCTCCCTGATGTTCACCTCGTCGTCCACGACCAGGAGTTGGACGTCGGCGGTCACGAGGCCGGCCCCCGTCCCTGGGACGAGCCCTCGCTGACGGATGTGGCGTTCACCATGCCCTCGGAGTCCAGGGGGCCCGAGACGACCACGACGGCGCCCGCCTTCAGATCCTTGACCTTGCCCTGCCTGCTCACCTGGATCTTGGTATCGCCGCTGGTCCTCACCACGACGACGCCATCGGCCGTCTGGACATAGATCTTGTCGCCGTCCACCAGTTTGACCGTGCCGAAGGTCACGTTGCCCGCCGTGCCGCCGGAACCTCGGGCCGAGCCGCCGAAACCCCCGCCGCCGAAACCCCCGCGACCGAAACCCCCGCGACCGAAACCTCCGCCGCCCACGCCTCCGCCGCCGAAGCCCCCGGTTCTGACCGCCGTGGGGGTGGCGGAGGCCGCCGCCGTGCCCCAGGCCTTCTGCGCCTGGATGCCGGCGAGCAGCCCCACCACGAGCACGACGCCCGCGCCGAGCGCGAGGGTGACCTTCGACGGCCCGCCTCCGCCGGGCCGGGCCGCCAGCTCGGCTTGGAGATCGTCCTCGAACGGCGAGGAATCCAGGAGGTCCTCGGCGTTGTGCCTGCTCATATCCATCTCCTGGCGATCACTCGAAGCGAAGGGCGTCGATCGGGCGCAGCCTGGCCGCCCGGTTGGCGGGATAGCTGCCGAAGAACAGGCCGATCGCGACGGAGACGCCCAGCGCCAGCGCGATCGAGGTCGGCACGATGACGGGTTTCACCCCCGCGATCGTGAACTGGGCGCCGATCACCGCGATCGCCACCCCCAGGAGGCCGCCGACCAGGCTCAGCATGGTCGCCTCGGCGAGGAACTGGCCGAGTATGGCTCCCTTGGGCGCCCCGATCGCCTTGCGGATGCCGATCTCCCGGGTCCGCTCGGTGACGGTCACCAGCATGATGTTGGTGATGCCGATGCCGCCCACGAGGAGGCTGATCGCGGCCACCGCGCCCAGCAGCACGGTGAACGTGCCGGTCGCCGCGCTGACCGTCTCCTGCAGCGTCGCCTGGTTGAGGATGCGAAAGTCGGCGGACGCCGTGCCCGTGATGCCGTGCCGCTGGTCGAGCACCCCCGTCACCTCGGACTGGGCCGCGTCGACCACGTCGGCACTCCTGGCCTGGACGAGGATCTGGCCGAGCGGCCCGAAGCCGGTGAGGCTCTGCTGTACGGCCGGCAGCGGCGCGATGGCGACGTCGTCGGCGTCCTGGAAGCCGGAGGATCCGGCCTCCCTGAGCACGCCCACGACGGTGAACGGCACGCCCGAAACGTTGATCTGCCTGCCGACCGGGTCGACCGTGCCGAAAAGGTCGCCGGCCACGGTCTTCCCGATGACCACGACCTTGCGGGAGGCCAGCACGTCGTCGTTGAAGAAGTAGGTGCCCTTCGCCACCGGCTTGTTCGATGCCTCGAAGTAGCTCGGATAAGTGCCGACGAACTGGCCGATCGAGTGCCCGGCGCCCTCAAAGGCGGCCGTCAGGCCCTGTGCGGTGACGATCGGGGAGACGCTCTTCACCGACGGCGCGTTCCGCGGGTCGGCCAGCGCCTCGGCGTCCTGCACCGTCAGGTCCTTGGCCTGCGTACGTGGACCCGGATTCCGCTGCCGCGCATCGGCGACACCGCCACCGCCGCCTCCGAACAGTCCCCCACCACCACCTCGGCCCCCACCGCCCGACGTCGACGGGGAGACCGTCAGCGTGTTGGAGCCGAGGCGCTGGATGTTCCGCTGGATCTGCTGCGACGACCCTTCGCCGACGGCGACCAGCAGGATCACCGCCGCCACGCCGATGAGGATGCCGAGTGTGGTGAGCGCGCTGCGCATCTTGTTCGCGGTCAGGCCGCGAACCGCGAACCGGAGAACCTCGGTCGTGTTCACGTGGCCACCTCCGCGAGCCGTGGGGGAAGGCCGCCGACCGGCGACCTGCGGACGTCCTCGATCACCCGGCCGTCCATGAGCCGGATGATCCGCTTGGCATGCGCGGCGACGTCCTCCTCGTGGGTGATGACGACGATGGTCCGGCCTCTCGCGCTGAGACGGTCGAAAATGTGCATGACGTCCTGACTCGCCCTGCTGTCGAGGGCTCCCGTCGGCTCGTCGGCGAGCAGCAGGGTCGGCGCGGTGACGAGCGCCCGGGCCACCGCCACCCGCTGCTGCTGCCCACCGGACAACTCGTTGGGCTGGTGGCGGACCCGGTCGGCGAGCCCCACCCGGTCGAGCGCGGCGAGCGCCCGGCTCCGCCGTTCCGCCGCCTTGACGCCCCCGTACGCCAGAGGGAGCTCCACGTTGGCCAGCGCGCTCATCCGGGGGATCAGGTTGAAGGACTGGAACACGAACCCGACCTTCCGGTTGCGGACGATCGCGAGCCGCACGTCGTCCAGCCGCCCCACATCGGTGCCGTCCAGCAGGTAGCGGCCCGTGGACGGCACATCGAGACAGCCGATGATGTTCATCAGCGTCGACTTGCCCGACCCGGAGGCCCCCATGATCGCGACATAGTCGCCGCGTTCGACCGTGAGCGAGACCCCGCGCAGCGCGTGGACCGTCGCCTCACCCCCGCCGTAGACCTTGGTCACGTCCCTGATGTCGAGGACCGGTGCGGATCGCGGCGTCATCGCCCCGTCCCCCTCCGGAAGCCGCCGAACCCACCCGGGAACTGGAGGCCGTCCGTGGTGGTCGCGGGCAGGGTCCGTACGACCTGGTCTCCCTCGTTGAGCCCCGACTTGATCTCGGTGGTCGAGTCGCCCCTGACCCCGGTCTCCACTCGTTTCACGACCTGCTTGCCGTTCTCCAGGACCGTGACCGTGCTCTGGCCGCCCGCGGTCGTGATGGCGGAGGTGGCCACGGTCAGCACGTCGCCGACCTTGTCCACGACCACCTCGACGCTCGCGGTCTGGCCGAGCCGTACGACCCGCGGGACGCCGGTCAGGGAGACGGTCACCGCGTACTGGACCACGTTGTCGCTGGTGTGCGGCTGCGGGTCGATCACCGTCACCCTGCCACCGGCGCTCACCCCGGGGAGCGCGTCGAAGGTGACCGTGGCCGCCTGGCGGACCTTGAGCCTGGTGACGTCGGCCTCGGTGAAATCGCCGATCACCTGGAGCCTGGAGGCGTCCGCGATCTCGATGAAGCCCCCGCTGCCGGCGGAGCCTGATGAACCGCTTGAGGAACCGCTTGAGGAACCGCTTGAGGAACCGCTTGAGGAACCGCTTGAGGAACCGCTTGAAGAACCGCCGACGGATCCGTTCACGGCGATGACCGTCCCGGCGAAGGGCGCCTTGATCACCGTCCCGGCGAGCGCCCGCTTCGCGGCCCGATAGGAGTTCCTCGCGCTGATGTACTGCGAGTAGCCCGAGGGGGTCGAGGTGTCCCCCGCCTCCGCGGCGGCGAGGGCCGCCTTCTCGGCGTCGAGGCTCTCCCGGGCGGCGGTGTCGTCAAGCCGCGCGAGCACCTCCCCCTTCCTGACCTTGTCCCCCGTCTCGACCTTGATCGACTCGACCGTGCCGCTGGTGCCGAAATCGAGAGCCCTGGTCCGTGCGCTCCCCACCGATCCGGAGGCTGAGACCGACGACAGGACCGTCCCGCGTGTGACCCGCGTGGTCAGCGGCGTCGCCTCGGTTGAGGAGTCGCCCCCCAGGGAGGCGTAGGCCGCACCCACCCCACCGAGCAGCAGCATCCCCAGGACGCCGTTGATGATCAGTGCTCTGCGCTTCGCCGACAGCTTCACGAAGCTGAACCCTGGCGGATCCGGCTTCGGGCAACTTCGGCCAATGCTGAAGGTTTCCTGGCAGTCGTATCCACAGGCAACTTTCAGGTACGGCCAAGCGGGCAATCACGTGGCCTCCCCCGACCTGCTCGTCCGCTACGGCGTGACGATCTCGTTCGGCACCCGCCCGGCCAGGCTGCTGCTCGGGCAGAGCGCGACCGTGCGGGTGACGACCGGTGACGCGGCCGACGCCCTGTACATCCCCGCGCAAGCCGTACGGACCCAGGCGAACGGGACCACGACGGTAACCGTCAGGGACGGCGGCGGCCAGGGGCGGCGGGTCGGTCGTCAAGACGGGCCTACGCGGCGACCGATATGTCCAGATCGTCGACGGGCTCTCCGAAGGGGACAAGTCGTCCTGCCGGCGAGCACGACGACCGGCGGCTTCCCCGACGAGGGCTTCCCCCGCTCACGGTAGGGCGTCAGGCGCGAGCGGCAGGGCGTCAGGCGCGAGCGGGAGCACGATGCGGAAGGCAGCCCCAGCTCCCGGTGCCGTCTGTACGGTGGCGGTCCCCCCGTGCGCCCGAACGAGCGAGTCCACGATGGCCAGCCCGAGCCCACTGCCTCCCGAGGGCCGGGTCCGCGAGGGGTCGGCGCGGTAGAAGCGCTCGAAGACCCGCTCGGCCTGCTCGGCGGTGAGCCCCGGCCCCTTGTCGGCGACCTCGACGAAGGCATTCCCTCCGGTCGCCCCCACGCGGACCGTGATCGGGGTCCCCTCCGGGGTGTGGGTCGTCGCGTTGCTCATCAGGTTGCCCACGACCTGACGAAGCCGCACCTCGTCTCCGAGAACGATCAGCGCCGCATCCCCGTCAATCAGGAGGGACACGTCCCGGTCCGGGGAGAGGATCCTCGTGTCGTTCACGGCGTCGACGGCGATGGCGAGCAGGTCTACGGGCTCGGCCTGCAGGGGACGCTGCTGGTCGAGGCGGGCGAGCAGCAGCAGGTCCTCCACGAGAAGGCCCATGCGGGCGGCCTCGCTCTCGATCCGAGCCAGCAGACGCGTCACGTCGGCGTCCGGCACCTGCCGGTGGAACTCGGCGAACCCCCGAATCGACGTCAGAGGGGTCCGCAGCTCGTGGGAGGCGTCCGCGATGAACCGGCGCATCCTGGCCTCCGATTCGCGGGCGGACGCTTCGGACGCCGCGCGGGCCTGGAACGCCGCCTCGATCTGGGCCAGCATGCCGTTGAGTGATCGGGCGAGCCGCCCGACCTCCGTTCTGGGATCCCGGTCGGGAATGCGGCTGCTGAGGTGACCCTGCGCGATGGCCTCGGCGGTCCCCTCGATCTCGGCCAGCGGCTGCAGGCTCCGCCGTACGATCATGACGCCGACGACGGCGAGGACGGCCATCACGACCCCGCCGACCAGCAACTCGATGAGCGCGAGCCGACCGGTGATCTGCTGCACCGAGGCCAGGTCCACGGCGACAATCATGCTGCCCTGGTCGCTGATCGCGACCAGTCGTGCCCGCCACAGGCCGTCACCCGACAGGGCGGCGACCGTCTGCGGGACCTGTGACGTGACGGCATCGGGACCGGGCCGGCTCTCGACGGCCATCCCCGCCTGGAGCAGGATCGTCCTTCCGTCACGGTCGCGAATCTCCACGCGGCCCTCCGGCGGAACCCTCAGGTAGCTGAAGGCCGCCGGTCCGCGGTGAAGCCGCTTCATTACGTCGGCGGTCACCAGGCCGAGCTGCATGTCCACCCGGCTGACCAGGTAGTCGCGGAGCACCGACACGCTGGCCACTCCGATGACGGCCAGGGCGACGGCGACCAGCGCCAGCATGGCCGCGCTGAGCCTGATCCGCAGTGGCGTCCGCCCCGACACGGGCGTCAGGCGCTGGTCGGCGGTATCCGCATGACGTACCCGACCCCGCGCAGGGTGTGGATCAGCCGCGGGTGGGCGTTGTCGAGCTTGCGCCGCAGCACGGAGACGTAGGACTCGACGATTCCGGCATCGCCGCGGAAGTCGTAGTCCCACACGTGGTCGAGGATCTGCGCCTTGGAGAGCACCCGCCCGGCGTTGGCCATGAAGTATCTCAGCAGCTTGAACTCCGTCGGCGACAGCGATACGGCGGAGCCCGCGCGCCACACCTCGTGGGAGTCCTCGTCCAGCTCGATGTCGGCGAAGGTCAGCCGGGGAGCGACCGCCATCGGGTCGCCACTCGTACGGCGGAGCACGGCCCTGATCCGGGCGACCACCTCTTCGAGGCTGAACGGCTTCGTCACGTAGTCGTCGCCCCCGAGGGTCAGGCCGCGGACCTTGTCCTCTGTCGCGTCCCTCGCGGTGAGGAAGACCACAGGAGTGTGGGTGCCGCCACCGCGCAGCCTGCGCACGATGTCGAAGCCGTCCATGTCGGGCAGCATGACATCGAGGACGATCAGGTCCGGCCGGTGGCGCTGGGCCGCCGTGACCGCCGCGTTTCCGCTGGAGGCGGTGTCCACGTCGAATCCCGCGAACCGGAGGCTCGCGGCCAGCAGTTCCAGAATGTTCGGTTCGTCCTCGACGATGAGCAGCCGGGCTTTCGGAGATGCGTTGACCATGGCAGGTAGCACTCTAGGACGTCCCTGGTAAGCGAACCGTTAACGCGATATGCCGGGCAATCGCCAGACTGGAGGTCGCGGCGGGCGACGGGGCGTTCCTGACCAGGACGATCGGCCCGTGCGCGTCGATCGCGAAGTCGTCGAGCAGCCGCCCGTCCCTGGCCACCGCCTGCGCCCGCACGCCCCCCTCCGTCCTGACGATGTCTTTGGCGGTCAGCGCGGGGACGTAGCGCCGCGCCGCCGACAGGAAGGCCCGGCGCGCCAGCGAGCCGTACACCTCCTTGACACCGGTCCGCCAGTGCGTCGCCGCCATCCGGCGGGTGCCCGGCCAGGTGAGGATCTGGCGCAGGTCCCTGAGCGAGATCTCGCGCCACGAGTAGCCCTCCAGTGCCAGGGCCAGCACCGCGTTGGGCCCGACCAGCACCTCCCCGTCGATCCGGCGGGTCAGATGGACGCCGAGGAAGGGGTAGCGGGGGTCCGGCACCGGATAGATCAGCCCTCGGACCATGCCCTTCGCCGTTTCGGCCAGCCGGTAGTACTCACCCCTGAAGGGGACGATCCGCACATCACCGCCCGCCTTGGCCATGGCGGCCACCCGGTCGGTCCCCAGCCCCGCACAGGAGATCACCCGGTCGAACCTGAACCGGCCCGTCCCCGCCAGCACCTCCACGCCGCCCGGCGTCTCCCTCAGCGCCCGGACCGGATGCGAGAGCCGTACGGACCCTCCCGTTTCCTCCACATCGGCGGCGAGGCGGCGAGCCACGGCGCGGAAGTCGGTGATCGCGGTGTGGGGCGAGTAGACCGCCCCCACGCCGACCGCGTCCGGCTCGATCTCCCGCAGGCCCAGTGCGTCGAGCTCGGCGATGCCCGGCACCCCGTTCTCCCTGGCCCGGTCGGCGATCCGGCGCAGGCCGTCCCGCTCGGCACGGGTCGAGGCAATTACCAGCTTGCCGACCTCCTCATAGGGCAGCCGGTGCTCGAAGCAGTACTCCCTCAGCATCGCCATGCCGTCCCGGCAGAGCGTCGCCTTGAGCGAACCGGGCGTGTAGTAGATCCCGGCGTGGACCACGCCGCTGTTGTGCCCGGTCTGGTGGGCCGCGACCTCGGCCTCCTTGTCCAGCACGGTCACCTCGGCGCCCGTACGCGCCATCTCCCGGGCCACCGCCAGACCCAGGATCCCCGCGCCGATGATCCCGATCTTCATGTCAGTACGGCGGGCAGGCGGTGAAGTGTGAGCACCATGCCCGCCATTGTCTCGCAGTCGGAGATTTCCGCGACGCATCCGTTCCTCGCGCCCTCCGCAACTCCTGGCGCCGTCCGCAACTCCTGGTGGCGTCCGCGTTCCGCTCAGTGTTCATACCTGACCCCGCTTCGTAAGCCCGTCCGCTTCACGAGCTTGGCCATTTCACAAGCTTGGCGATTTCACGAGCTTGGCCATTTCACGAGCTTGGCGCATTTCACGAGCCGCACCAGCCGCCGCCCACATGGGGCGCGCGCTGTCGCCCTTTCGTCCCCCAGATTCCCGAATGTCTCCTCACTGCTCCTATCCGGTGCGTTAACTCACGGTCCCGCAGCTCTTGTCGCAGGTCAGGCCGGTCCCTTCCACCCCAGGTTTCAGAAGGGCGGGATGTCCGTTTCCGGGGCTGTACGACAGTCGCCGGGCACAGCCCGTTCACCCGACGGCCGTTCATCGACCGAAGGGTCCCTACCGGGCGGAGGCTGTTCATCATTCGGAGGGTCGTTGCCACATGGAGGCTGAGGCCGTGGTTCTTCCATCCACAGCGGGCCGTATTCCCAGGTGGATGGCAGCGGGAGGTCGTCTTCCGGCACCGTTTCGGGAGTGGCCGGGATGGCCGGGATGGCCGGGATGATCGGTTCGGGCAGGCGTTCGATGATGGGCGGGGGTGTGACCGGGTAGCGGTGGCCGGTGCGGCTGATCCAGATGAGGTGGCCGGGTCGGGGTTGGATGACGCGCCAGCCGTGGTCGCGCAGGTCGTGGTCGTGTGCGCAGGCGGCGCCGAGGTTGCGGTCGGTGGTGGGCCCGCCGTGGCCGTGCTGGTGGGTGTGGTCGAGCTCGGACCGGGTGGCGGGCGCGCGGCAGCCGGGGTGGGTGCAGACGCGGTCGCGGATCTGTACCCACCGCCGCAACCCGGCCCTCGCGAACCGCCGCCGCTCATCCACACCATCAGGACGAGCATTCCCGCCCCGAACCGGACGCCCGCCCCAAGTTTGATCCTTCTCGCTCACGGCCTCGGCGGCCTGCGCCTGGCCGTCCTCGGTTGGAGGGCTGGCGGCCTCGACGGCCTCAGCACAGACGTCCCCGGCCTGGCCACGAGAGTCGGCCTCATTACGAGGGTCAGCCTCCGCACAAGGGTCGGCCTCGGCACGGGCGTCGGCTTCGGCACGGGGGCCCGTGTTGATGCCTGTGTCCTTTTCGGCGTGGCTGTCCGTGTGGGCGTCGGTGGTGTGGCTGTCGGCGATGGCGTCGTCGAGTTGGCGGGTGATGTCGGTGATGACGCGGGCCCATCCGGCGCCTACGGCGGCGAGGTCGGAGTGCCACCGGCGCAGCAGGGCGAGCGGGATCTGTAGTTCGACGATGCCCCGTCGTCGGACCGATCCGCGTGCCGTCCGCACCGCCGCTCGCGCCTGTGATCGTTCCGCTGCTTGCTCCGATGCCTGTCCCGCCGCTTGTCCCTGGGCGTGTTCGGGTCCCTGTTCCGATGCCTGTTCTGATGGCTGGTCTGCTACCTGTGGCGATGGCGGTTCCGGCGCGGGCTCCCATGCCTGTTGTGCTGCCGATGGCGGTTGCGGTCGCGATGGCTGCTGTTGTGGTTGCTGTTGTGGTGGTTTCTGTCGTGGTGCCCGGGTTGGGGTGGCGGGGCGGCGGGGCCATCCGGCGGGCCGGTAGGAGGTGATCCCGGCGAACAGCAGTTGCCCGTCGTCGTCGCAGATCGCGAACCGCCATTCGCCGTTGATCTGGCGTTTGGCCAGGCGGCGGGCGAGCTGAGCGTGGATGGGCCCCCACCCGGCCAGCTCGGCGGGAAGGTCGTCCAGGTGCATCAGGGTGGAGACCCGCACTCGCACCTCCCCGGCCGCGAACCCCGCCCCACCCGAAAACAGGCCGGCCACCCCACCACCCTGCGCCGCCTTCGAGGCTGCAGCCTCACCGCCCCCGCCACCCGCGTTCCCCCCGTTGCCCATGCTGACCCCGCCCGAGGCCTCCGGGACGGCCTCAACCGCCACGCCCGAGCTGCTCAAGCTGCCCGTGGTGGCCTCCGCTACGCCGCCCGGACTGCCTGTGGCGGCCTCGACCCCGCTATCTGCGGCGTGCGTGGTGGCGCCCGCTGCGCCGTGGCCGGCGTCCGCACTTGCCGCACCGTCCGCTGTGTCGGCGCCTGCTACCGTGCCCGATGTGTGTCCGGCCGCCTGGAGGGTGCCGGTCGGCTGCTGCCCGCCGCCGTGGCCGTCCCCGTCGCGCGGGCCGCCGGGGCCACCCCCGCTCCGCACACCGCCGGGGCCGTCCGTACCGTCGGAGCCGTCGCCGTCGCCGTCGCCGTCCCCGGCTCGCCTGCCACCGGTGGCGTCGGTGCTGGCCACGCCCCCCGTTCCGGCCCGGTCGTGAACGCCGTACGCGCTGTGGGCGCCGGGGTCATCGGTGTGACGGGTCCGAGCCAGGGTCTGGGCGCCATCGGGACTGTCAGGGTTGTCGGGGTCGGCGGGCTCCCGAGGGTCGGCGTCGTCATTGGACCGGCCGTCGTGGGACCGACCGTCGTGGGGCCGGCCGGCGTCGTGGGCGTTGTCGTAGGGCTGGACGGCGTCGGGGGCGTCGTCGTTGGGCCGGCCGGCGTCGTAGGCGTTGTCGTTGGGCCGACCGTCGTGGGGCTGGTCGGCGTCGTGGTTGTTGTCGTGTGGCTGGTCGTTGTCGTGTGGCTGGTCGTTGAGGTGGGGGTCGTAGTCGTCTTCGGCGTCGAGGGGATCCGGGTTGTGGGCTTTGGTCAGGAGGATGGCGGTGATGGCGTCGTCGTCGAGCCCGGTCAGGGTGCCGTCGAGCAAGCCGAGGAAGACATCGGTGCGGATGTGGTCGATCGGGGCGTGCAGACCGGCGCGTTTGGCCTGCTGAGCGATCGCGTCCACCCGGGCGATGGCGGCGGCCGCCTGATCCACGGGCAGTTGGTGGCCGGTGATGGTCGCGGTCCCGTCGGCGTGCCGCATCCCTTCGAGGCGGCGGCGTTGCAGCGCCCGCTCATACTTGCGCCGCGCCCACTGCGGGTCGGCCGCCACCAGCAGCGTCTTGATCTTGTCTTTCAGCTGGCTGGTCGTGCATGCCCCCGCCTTCGGGAGCAGATGACCGGCCACCGCGTGCGCGAGGGGGTCGGGGACGCCCTCCAGCCAGTCGTGGAAGACCAGTGCGCGGGCTTTGTCGATGGTCCCGGCCGCCAGGGCGTGGCGGACGGCAGCCAGACGGGTGGACAGGTCATAGGCGAAGACGTATTCACGCTCGGCGGCGCGGCGGGTCAACACCAGCGCGGCGCGGATTTCGTCGGCGGAGTATTTGTCCGGGCGGGGCATTTTCTTCATGTCGCCCGGGGACGGCTCATACAAGCCGACTTCGGCCATGACGGCGGCTTTGCGGGCTTGGACGTGGGCTTCGAGGCGGGCGTAGGCTTGCAGCACGAGCACGGCGTCGTAGCCGCTCAACCGGGCGATATCCAGCCCGTCCAGCACGGCGGCGAGCCCCGGGCCGGGCGCCATCCGCGCGAGCCCTTCGGGGATCTGCTGCCGTTCGACAATCACACGGTAAAACTACCAACCACCACCGACAAAAACGCCCCGCGATAACGCCGCCAATTGCCGCCAATTCCTGTCGACCGCCGCCGATTTGACGCCGATCACGGAATCGCCCGCCGCACGATATGGACCTTAGCCCAAAAAGGCAAATGTCCCGAAAATTGCGCCGGGCATCACCTCGCTCGGCAGCGGCCCCTCCTCAGACATGCGACACGGATAGACATGCGACACGGATAGACATGCGACACGGATAGACATGCGACACGGATAGACATGCGGACACGGATAGACATGCGACACGAGGTGTCCGCTAGATCGAACTGCTGTTCGTTATGGTGGTATTCGTGTACTTGCCACCGGGATGGCCGTCGGAGGTCCGGCCGCCGGGCAGCCCTGACTGGGAGACCTCGGCCGTGGCATGGCTGCTCGACGCCGTGCCGCCGGACTATCGCGCCTACGAGGTGCTGCGCCGCCACCCGCTCGCACTGGCACGGATGGCGAGACAGCATGTGCAAGCCTCGATCGAGGCGGCTCGGGACGGTTATCGCGGAGCCGCCGTCGACCTGAAGGAACACCTCCCTCCCCATGCCATCGAGGCCGTCCTGGAGACCTACCGTCGCGAAGGTCCCCGTCTCGTACGGCTCGGCAAGTCGATCGAGCTGGTCGAGCGCGCCTTTCGTGGCGAGCATTTCGTCGAGAGACTCTGACCGCGTGACTAGTGAAGAGCTCGGATCCCGTCCCGGATCCGGCGGATGTCCTTCAGGCGGGCTTCGTAGGTGGCCCCGACCAGGAGCAGCACCAGACCGCCCGCCGCCATCGGCACCCACCGGGGCACAGCCGTCACAAGCTGGGCGATCCAGGGCGCGAGCTCGTGTACGGCAACGGCGGCAAGTGTGAACCCGCCGAGCACGGCGGGCGCCTGAAGCCGGAATCTCGCACCGGCCAACAGGACCGCGAGAGAAGCCAGCCCGAGCGTCAGGGGGCGGATCCAGCCTTCAGGCTGCGCGTAGACCACCACGAGGCTCGGCCCCAAGGAGAACGTGAGGGCAGAGCCGTAGGACAGCCACGACGACGACTCTCGCGCCCGCAACCAGCCGATCAGCAGCAACACGAGGGAGAACGGCACCGTGTAGGCCTCTACGACATCGATCCCGTCCGCGAAGAGACGAGTCCAACTGGCCAACAGCAGGAAGCCGGTGCCGACATACCCTGCCACTCGCCGGTCCTTCAGCAGTGCCGTACCAAGACCGAGGACGCCGGCCACGGCACAAGCGAGGCTGAACATCCGCAGGTCGGCGGCGAGGAACAATCCGGCCAATCCCAGCAAATATCCCGAGATTTCGACGGCAACCCGTTGGCCCGTTTTGAGCAGCGGCGCGCCGATCGCGGACAGACACGCCACTCCAAGGAGGACGAAGGTGACGAATCGCGAGCCGAGGTCGGCGGCGAGCCATGCTGCGACCGCCTCGCTGCCGGCGAGCAACGTGGCCGCCGCGGCCGAGCCGGCGCGTACGACCGTCGCCGCCGCACCGCTGCGTACGGCGGCCCCAGCCGAGCCGGCCCCCACACCCGTCGCCGCCGCACCGGTGCGTACGGCGGCCGGCATTGGGGCGGCCAAGGCGGTCACGGCGGTCACGGCGGCCGTGACAGTGAAGGCGCCGAGCACGATCAGGGTCGCCTGCTCAGACACGAGGGCCCAGGCGCACGCCTCCATCGCCGCCGCGAGCGCGAGAACGCCCACCGCGGCGGCCCTCGCGCTCGCGGCGGCCCTCGTCGAGATCGCGGCGAGAGAGGCTGTCAGCAGGAGCTGTACTGCGATCGCCACGGCATAGGGCAGGTTCAGCGCGACTGGGCAGACGGCTACGGTCACCACGCCCAGTCCGAATGCCACCGCGAGCAGCACATTCCGCCATTGGGTTGGATTATCGGCCTGGTCCGGCTGGCCCTGCCGTCCCACTGGCTGCCCGGGAAGAGGCAACAGCGTCACGATCGCACAGGCGAGCGCGAACGCGGCCAGCACGACCAACTCGGGTCCGGCGACCACCCACTCGGAGCCCGGCCCAAGCATGATGTCGCGGACACCGCCGGACCCGATGCCTTCCCAGACCGCCCGGAAACGCAGAGGCCCGACGAGGGCGTTCAACACCGGCGGCAGCACCGGCATCGCGGTCAGGCCCGCCGTCAGCACGGCCGTCATCGCCATTGCGCCGCCGAGGGCCCGCAAAGCCGAACCCTTGTGAGGCACGGAAGCGGCAATACCAGGACGGGATGCCACGCGGGAGGCGAGGACAGCCAATACCACGACGACCAGGGCGGCGAGCGGCCCGGAGACGCCCGTCCAGCGGCTGTCCAAGTCCACGCGTACGGGAGGAGCCAGCGCCGCGATGAGTGTGATCGAGGACGCGGCCCCGAGTGCCGGCGACCACAGCTTGGCCGCTCGGACGGCGATGAAGAGCGCGAGGGCCACGGCGACGACCAGTACGCCGCAGATTTTCAGCGCACCCGGGAGATCGTGCGTCTCCAGAGACTCCAGCACTCCGGCCGCCGCTCCGAGCGACCAGACGATGCCGAAGCAGATGGCGGCCGTCGTCCGGCGCCAGAGCACCCAGGCCCCCGCGTCGGCGGCGGCGGTGGCGATCAACGCCCAGAGCAGCCACAGGACGTGTCGGTCAAAGGCTAAGACCGCGAGGGGAAACTGCGCCAGCACGATCGCCACCGGAACGGGCAGCCTGAGCCGGGTGAGCCGCCCGTATGCCCCGAATGACACGGCCACGACCGCGATCAGCCCAGCCGTATAGTTCTGCGGATCGATGCCATCGAGTCCGGCCACCCCGACCTGCCGGGCCGCGTACCCGTCGAGGAACAGCAGAGCCAGGCCGAGCATGGACAGGGTCTCGGCGGTGGCGGCGAGACCACGCGCACGCGACAAAACCGGAGCCGCAAGGACCAGAGTGGTGAATGCGAGCAGGATAGCGGCGCGGCCTCCGATGCCGAGGTGTCCCCAGCTCACCACCGTGAAGACGATCGCCGCCACGACGAGCAGGGTCCCGCCGAGCCCCAGCAGCAGGTTCTGTACGGCTTTCGCGGAAATGTCCTTCGGCTGCCCCGCGGCACCAGGGGGCCGCTCCGAAACCGGGATTGAGGCTGCCGGAAGTGCGCTCTCCCCGGCAGCCGGTTCTGGAACCGGTCCTGGGGCCGTCGGGGATGAGGTCACCGCGCGAGCGGCCCGCAGTGTCGCGAGAAGCTCCTCTCGCCTGGCGAGGAGTTGCGCCTCCCGCGTCCTGAGGTCGGCGAGCGCCACGTCCACCTGCCACAACTCGGCGGCCACGGGGCCGTCCAGCGGCAGGGCGCAGGCCGGACAGGCGGCGCTCGGACCGGTCAGCGGTTCACCGCAGTCCGGGCACCGGGGGGAACCCTCGAATCGCATGCCAGGACGATCTCGCAGTCTGATCATCCTCGCCATGCGTCGAGCTACTTAGTTACTCGTAAGTACGCACTTCACCACTCCTTCCCGGCGTGAGATCGCCGGATGTGACGGCCTCACCCCACGGTGATTTCTGTACAAATCGGGCATAAGGCCCATTGGGTCAATAGATCGGAGGTGCACCGATGATCGGAGAGGGAGCCAGCAAGAGGGCTCGGGACGTCATGCACGAAGGGGCCGAGTGCATAGGAGAGCACGACACCCTCCGTAGGGCCGCGCAGATGATGCGCGATCTGAATGTCGGCTCGTTGCCGATCTGCGGAGACGACGACCGTCTCAAGGGGATCATCACCGACCGCGACATCGTGGTGAAGTGCCTGGCCGAAGGCGGAGACGTCGACCAGGCCACGGCGAGCGAGCTCGCCCGAGGGCTGGTGTGGGTGGACGCCGACACCAGCGTCGAGGAAGCGCTGGCCAAGATGGAGGAGAACCAGATCAAGCGAATGCCCGTGATCGACAATCACCGCATCGTCGGCATGATCAGCGAGGCCGACCTGGCCAAGGAACTGCCCGACAGCAAGCTGGCCGAGTTCGTCCACCGCGTGTACGCGCGAGCCTGACAGCCGGACGGCGAGAGCCGCGAGACCGGCTCAGCGGGCGGTCCGCCAGGCGATGAAGGAGATGATGCCGATCGCCCCCACGGCGACCCCGACCCATAAGGCGATCATCGAAACCGGGAGGCCGTCATCGGCCTCCCGCGACGCCGCGGCCGGATGGGGCGTGGCGACGGGCTTCGCCGTACGCGGCCTGGGGTCTTCAGCGGGCTGGGCGGACTCGGCGGCGGCGGAGGGCGACGGATGGGCGCGGGCCTCAGCCGGCAGGGGCACCTCGTAGACCGGACTGCCCGCGCCCTCCGACCCTGTGAGCAGGGCCTTTCCGTCGCGCGTGTACGCGATCGACTCGGCCTGCCGCAGCGCGGGCATCGTGACGTGCGCGATCACCTGGCCGGGCGAGCGGTAGACCGTCGCCGAGAAGTATGTGCGGATCACGAAGCTTGACCCGTCCGGGGCGTAGGCGGCGTCGGTGGCCATGATCGGCGCCTCGCCGACACGGCGGAGGATGTTCACCCGGTCGGCCCTGAGTTTCGCCGGCGCCCTGTAGACGGACCCGGAGAATTCCTTGCTCACGATGTAGACCCTGCCGCTGCGCGGGTCCACCATCATCCCCTCGGCGTTGCGGGCGCCGTTCTCGTAGCGGAAGCGGTAGCGCGTCGCCGGGAGAGTCGCGCTGGCGATGGTCCGAGGCTCCATGATCTTGTATATCGAGACGTCCGGCCACGCGCCTTCGAGGTTGTCGCCGATGTCGGCGATCCAAAGCACGCCGCGACCCGTCTGCGGATCGACGGAGGACGCCATGGCCTCCCAGTCCCGCGCCACGGCTCCGGCGACCGTGAAGGTCGCGCGCGTGCGGCCGTCGAGGCCGACGGCGAAGAACCGGGGTCCGTCGCCGCTGTCGTTGTGCGTGTAGACGATGCCGTCGTGGGTGGGAGAGACCGTCAGGCCGCTGGACTCGGTGATCCGCTTGTCCTTGAACGTGAACAGCACGCGGTCGCCATCGGCTCGCGCCCTCGCGGGGGCCAAAGGGGCGAACGCGACCAAGAAGACCGAGGGAACCAGCGACGCGACGGCCAGGAAGGACACCGCCAGCCAGGACACTGGCCTCACCGGCATCGCCTTCGCAGCCCTTGATCTCCCCCACGAGGTCCCCATGCGGCAATCATTCCCGATGCCCGCTCCCCGCGCGCGGCGCGCACACCTCGAAACGATCAGCACTCTGTGAAGCACACACCACCCGGAGCCCCGTCACGATCCCTCGTTCCATAGGGTGGCGGTATGGAATATGGACAACTTGGCCGCACGGGCCTCCAGGTCAGCAAGCTCTGCCTCGGCACGATGAACTTCGGGCCGGTGACCACCGAGGAGGACTCCTACGCGATCATGGATCGCGCCCACGAAGTCGGGATCAACTTCTTCGACACCGCCAACGTGTACGGCTGGAAGACGGGCGAGGGCATCACCGAGCAGATCATCGGCCGTTGGTTCGCCAAGGGGGGCGGTCGCCGGGAGAAGACCGTCATCGCCACCAAGCTGTACGGCTCGATGGGCGACTGGCCGAACGACAACCTGCTGTCCGCCCTGAACATCAGGCGGGCCGCGGACGCCTCGCTGAAGCGCCTGCAGACCGACTACATCGACATCTACCAGGCCCACCACGTCGACCGGAACACGCCGTTCGATGAGTTCTGGGAGGCCATGGAGGTGCTCAGGCAGCAGGGCAAGATCCTGTACGTCGGCTCCTCGAACTTCGCCGGCTGGCACCTCGTCAAGGCCCAGGAGGCGGCCAAGCGGCGCAACTTCCTCGGCCTGGTCAGCGAGCAGTCCCACTACAACCTGCTCACCCGGACCGTCGAGCTGGAGGTGCTGCCCGCGGCCGAGGACTACGGCATCGGCGTGATCCCGTGGAGCCCCCTGGCGAGCGGCCTGCTCGGCGGCGTGCTCAGGAAGATCGAGAAGGGTCGCTCGGCCTCGGACCACGTGGTGGCCCGGCTGGAAAAGCATCGGGACAAGCTCGAGCAGTACGAAGCCTTCTGCGACGAGCTGGGTGAGGAGCCGGCCAACGTGGGCCTCGCGTGGCTGCTCCACCAGCGGGCCGTCACCGCGCCGATCATCGGGCCGCGCACGATCGAGCAGCTCGACGGCGCGCTCCGCGTCCTGGAGATCAAGCTGGACGAGAAGGCGCTCGCCCGTCTTGACGAGATCTTCCCGGGTCCCGGCGGCACGGCCCCCGAGGCGTACGCCTGGTGACCGCTAGCGCAGCAGCGCGCCGATCACCACGATGAGCACGAGCAGTGCGAGCACCGTGGGCAGCAGCCATCGACGAGGACGATCCACGCCTTGGAGCCTAGTCCCGACTGCCGAGTGGGTAGGCCTCAACCGATTCGTACCGAACCTGCGAACCGAGATGGCTTCGCACCAGTTGTACGGCTCGCGCCTCCCACTCGCGCCCGGTGAACGCGCTGAGCGTGCCGACGAGCGGCCGCAGGTCGTCGCCGTTACGTGAGCGATCCAGTGAACGGGCCAGTGAACGGGCCAGGGTCAGGTGGGGATGGAACCGCTTGCGGTCCGTCTCCGTGGTTGGCGGCCTGGCCCCGGCCCGCCTGGCCCCGGCCCGCCTGGCGCCGGCCGCGACGGAGCCCGCGAGACTCGTGAGGGGCGGGTCTGCGCTCAGGCCGAGCCAGAAGAGCCTCCCGCGGGCCGCCGAAGGGAAGGCGCCGGCACCGGTGAAGGCCAGCGTCGCCGGCTCGTGGCGGGAGGCCGCCCGGGCCAGCCGTACCCGCAGGTCGGGCAGGACCCGGTCGGGGACCTCGCCGAGGAAGGCGAGGGTGACGTGCCAGAGCGCCGGGTCGATCCAGCGCAGCTCCGGCCAGCGGGCCCGGACGGGATCGACCGCCGCGGCGACCTCGGCCAGCGCCTCAGGCGGTGGCAGCAGCGCGACGAACAACCTGCTCATGCGCCGATTGTTCCCCCTGCGCCTGTTCCGCCTGCACCCCGGTCCGGGCCGCGACGATCCTCGTCACCAGTACGGCGAGGCCGACACCGACCACGCTCAGCCCTCCTGCCGTCATGACGGCGACCCTGGGACCGGCCAGCTCGGACAGCCAGCCCACGATCGGCGAGCCGACGGGGGCGCCGGCCGTGAAGACCAGCACGTAGATCCCCATGACACGGCCGCGCATCGCGGGCGACGCGCCGAGCTGCACGATGGTGTTGGCCGTCGTGTTCACCGTGATCATCGCCATCCCGGCCGGGACGAGCATGAGCAGGAAGACCACGTAACCCGGGGCGAGCCCGGCGACGACCTGGAAGAGGCCGAAGCACACGGCCCCGGCGATGAGGAAACGCTGGCTCGGCTTGACCCGCCGGGCGGCCAGCAGCGCGCCCGCGAGGGCGCCCACGGCGAACGCGCTGGAGGCGATGCCGAACGACGACGCGCCCGCGCCGTACACCTGCCTGGCCATGAGGGCGATGCTGGTCGAGAAGCTCTGCGTGAAGATCGCCATGAAGGCCACGATCAGCAGCGGCAGCAGCAGGTCGGGGCGCGTGCCGACGTAACGCAGGCCCTCTCTGAGCTGGCCCTTGGCCCGGGGGACGGGCTCGGGGCTGCGCAGCTCCGACGCGCGCATCAGCAGCAGCCCGGTGATCACCGCCGCGAAGGAGGCCGCGTTCAGGAGGAAGATCGGCCCGGTGCCCATCCAGTAGATGAGCACGCCCGCGAGGGCCGGTCCGACGACCCGGGCCAGGTTGAACGTCGAGCTGTTGAGCGCGATCGCGTTGGGCAGGTCCCGGCGGCCGACCATCTCCACGACGAAGGACTGCCGCGTCGGCACCTCGACGCAGGCGATCAGGCCGAGCGTGAACGCCATGGCGTAGACGTGCCACACGTGGGCCGCGCCGGTCATGACAAGCACGCCCATAGTGAGCGCCAGCAGGCCCATCAGCGACTGGGCGACGACGAGCACGCGCCGCTTCGGGTAGCGGTCGGCGAGCATCCCGCCCCACAGCCCGAACAGCATGATGGGGAGGAACTGCAGCGCCACGGTGACTCCGAGGGCTGAGCCGCTGCCGTGGGTCAGCTCCAGGACGAGCCAGTCCTGCGCGGTCCGCTGCATCCAGGTCCCGATGTTGGAGACCACCCCGCCGGACGCGAATAGCCGGTAGTTGTGGTTGCGCAGGGACCTGAACATCCCGCCCGCATCTCGGCCGCCTACATCTCGGCCGCCTACATCTGGGAGAGCCTCTCCAGGATCGGGGCGGCCGACCGCAGCGTCGCCCTCTCCTCCGGCGTCAACTCCTTGAGGCGCTGGGCCAGCCAGGCCTCCTTGGTGCGGCGCTCCTCCTTGAGCAGCGCCGCTCCCTTCTCCGTCACGCTCACCGTGACCTGCCGCCGGTCCGTCGGATGGGGCCTGCGCTCCAGCAGGCCCCGCTCCTCCAGTTTGGCGACCACCCGGGTCATCGAGGGCGGCTGCACCTTCTCGTGCTCCGCCAGCTCGCCGGGGGTCATCGCGGTGTGGCGCTCGACAGCGGACAGCGTCGCGAGCTGGGTGGGCGTCAGCGAGTGGTGCGCGCTCTGCTTGCGCAGCCGCCTGGTCAGCCGCGCCAGCGAGACGCGCAACGCGGATGCGAGCCCGGCGTCGCTGCGTAGGTTCTCGGTGTTCGTTAGCATAAGTCATTACCTTTGCTAACTTTATGCCGCATGTCGGCATTCCGCAAAGTCACAGGCCGAGCAGGCTCTTGATCGGCTCCAGCGCGAAGTACACGACGAAGAGCGCCGCCACGAGCCACAGCAACGGGTGGATCTCGCCCGCCTTACCCCGCCAGGCCTTGATCACGACATAGCTGACGAAGCCCGCGCCGATGCCCGCGGTGATCGAGTAGGTGAACGGCATCAGCACGATCGTCAGGAACGCCGGGATCGCGGTCTCGTAGTCGTTGAAGTCGATCTCCCTGACCTGGGTCATCATCAGGAAGCCGACGATCACGAGCGCGGGGGTCGCGGCCTCGAAGGGCACGATCTCGGTCAGCGGCGCGAAGAACATCGCGAGCAGGAACAGCAGGCCGGTCACCACGCTGGCCAGGCCCGTCCGGGCGCCCTCGCCGACTCCGGCCGCCGACTCGATGTAGGTCGTGTTCGACGACACGCTCGCCGCACCGCCCGCTGCCGCGGCCAGTGAGTCCACCAGGAGGATCTCGCGGGTGCGCTCGACCGACCCGTCCTCGCGGACGAGGCCGGCCTGGCGACCGACGCCGACGATCGTGCCCATGGTGTCGAAGAAGTCGGCCAGCATGAGCGTGAAGACGAACATGACCGCCGCGAGACCGCCCACCTTGGCGAAGCCGCCGAACAGGCTGAACTGGCCGATCAGCGACAGATCCGGGACGCCGACGACCTTGGACGGCAAGGCCGGCAGGTTCAGGCTCCACCCGTTGGGGTTGACCAGCTTGCCGTTCACCACCTGCCGGCCGATGTGCCCGATGGCCTCGACGACGATGGCCAGCACGGTCGTGGCCACAATGCCGATGAGGATGGCGCCCTTGACCTTGCGGGTGACCAGGAACGCCGTGACGAGCAGGCCGGCGACGAAGACCAGCGTCGGCCATCCGGTCAGCGAGCCGTTGCCGAGCACGCCCAGCTTGACCGGGACCGTGGTGCCGGCGGCGTCGGGGATGCGCCGCACGAAGCCCGCGTCGACGAACCCGATGAGCGCGATGAACAGGCCGATCCCCACGCTGATCGCGGTCTTGAGCTGCGCCGGGATCGCGTGGAACACCGCCACCCGGAAGCCGGTGAGCACCAGGATCGCGATGACGATGCCTTCCAGCACCACGAGGCCCATCGCGTCTTCCCACGACATCTGACTGGCGATGCCGAAGGCGACGAAGGCGTTCAGCCCGAGACCGGTGGCCAGGGCGAACGGCACACGGCCGAAGACGCCCATCGCGATCGTGAGAACGCCCGCCACGAAGGCCGTGGCCGCCGCGACGAGCGGGAAGTTGGGGACTTCGCCGTCCCCGAGGAACTGGCCGGTCTTGTCGGCGACGGTCCCGATGATGATGGGGTTCAGCACGACGATGTAGGCCATCGTGAAGAACGTGGCGAAGCCGCCCCGGATCTCCTGGCCCACCGACGAACCACGGGCGGAGATGGCGAAGTATCGGTCAAAAGGACTGGGAGTATTGGTCTCACTCACGCGCGCAGAGTGACAGGGGCCTACCACCTGCGAAAAGGGCACAGGAGGCAGAGTTGTCCTTTTGTGATGAGTTTGTCATACAAGCATCCGGCGGGCGGCGTCTCCTAAGCTTGCTCCCGTGAACGAGCCGCGCCGTCCCGATCCCGAGCCCCTCAAGACCAACGACACCCTGACCATCCTCGTCGGGACGGCGCTGTGGGCGGTGGCCCTCGTCGTGGTGCTGGTCGTCAGACCGGCGACCACCTGGCCGGTCTGGACCTGGACCTGCGTGGCGGGCATCGGGCTGGGCCTCTTCGGCCTGCTCTACGTCCGCCGCCGCGACTCCCGGCGCCAACGCCTCTGACGAGTCAGAGAGACTTCACGGGGTCGAGGTCGGCCTCGGCGAGCAGCAGCGGGACCCTGCCCGGGTCGCGGAGCAGTGCCGCGACGGCGAGCCGGTCGCCCCACTGCCCCGCCGCCCACGCGAGGCCCCTGGCCAGCCCCTCGACGCCGGACGCGTGGACCTTGCCCTCGAAGAACCGCCACGGCACCGGCGTGCCGTCCACCAGCAGCCGGTCGTGCTCCACGTAGCTCAGCGGAGCCGACGGGAGCAGCGAGCGCACCTCGGACGGCACCGGCCGCTCGATCCCGGACGACGTCACCGCGCCGGTGACGACCTCGCCGACCAGCGGCAGGTCGAGCACCTCCGACAGCGCCTCGGCCAGATCGAACGGCGCCAGCACGAGTGGCCGGTCCTCCACCAGGGTCAGCAGGTCGGGCGCCTCCACCACGACGGGGCCCTCCTCGGCGTCCGCCACGACGATCGAGCCCTTCAGCACGGCCCGGACCGCCTGCGGCGGCCGCACCCGCGCCGGGTCCACCGCGGCGAGTGCGATCCACAGGGCCCGGAGCTGGGCCCGGTCCACCTCGGCCGAGGGATCGGCGAGCAGGTCGAGCAGCTCCTCGGGGCCGCCGTGCGAGGCCAGCAGCTCCTCCAGCGACGAACGGACGCCGATCATCGTCAGCGCGGCCCCGTCGATCCCCTCGGGGGCGTCGCCGTACAGGCCGAACAGCAGCGGGTCGCCGGAGGGCAGCCGCAGCGACGTGGGGCGCCTGCCGTCGAGCACGGGGTGCCTCGACAGCCACCACGCCGTGTACGACGGGACCTCCACGGTCTCCCCCGCGACCAGCACCCGCAACGGCAGGAGGGCGGCCCGCAGCGGGGGCCGCGAAAGCAGGGCGAGCGCGGAGGACCAGTCCGCGACGTACTCCAGGTCGCGGACGGCGGCGAACTCCCGGGCCACGGGAGGCACGTCCAGCTCCGGCAGCAGGTCGAGGACCGCCTCCAGCCACTCTTCCTCGAGGTCGAGGTCGTGGTCGCACTCCGCCGGGTCGAGCAGCACGTCGGTGTCGTTGACCACCGCGAACCCGTCGAGCACCCCGGCCGCCGCCAGCACCCGCGAGCCGTACTTCTCCACGAGGTCGGGGGCGGCCACGCCGAACGGCACGTCCTGGTCGATCAGCCCGGCCAGCGAACCCTCGGCGAGGAGCAGGTCGCCCGCCGGGTACAGCTCGCCGTCGGCGCCGCGGAGCGCCAGCTCGGCCAGCCACGGCGCCTCTCCCGCCGTCAGCCCGGCCGCGTCCACCAGCGCCAGGACGGCCTGGGCCACCGGCTCGGGGTCGGCACTGTCGAGCGACTCCGTCACGGCGGCGTGGGTGAGCGGGTCCTCCAGGACGGTGCGCGGCGTCGCCTCGGCCGCGCCCAGCCTGAGCAGCAGCGGATGCGCCGCGTCGGGATGGACGATCCGCAGCCCGAGCGGCGCGAGCAGAGCGGGGTCGAGGGGACTGACCCCGAAGGAGTCGAGCGCCGCCGAGAGGACCAGCGTCCCCCGGGGGCCGCGGACGAGACGGCCGTCGGCGAGCGGGACCGGGATCGCCCCGATGGCCTCCAGGTCGTCGGCGGGCAGCACCTCGTAGATTGACCGCCACCACGACGGGTCCTTGTCCTCTACGGCCTCGCCCGACAGCATGTCCACGACGTCGGCGAGCTCCACCCGCCTGACGCCCAGCGTCGTGAGGCCCGGATGCCGCGACGCCCAGCCGGCGGGCAGCAGGCCGGGGACGATGCCCTCGATCTTCTCCAGGAAGTCCTGCGAGCCTGCCACCGCCCGCGCCTGGTTGCCCGGCACGACATCGCCGGAGATCACGGGCAGCAGCGGCGTGTCCGGCAGCAGCCGGATGATCTCGCGGCGGATCGCCGCGTCGAGCTGGCCCTTGCCCATCAGGCCGGGCACGAGGTCGAGCAGCGCCGGGGTCCGCGGCAGCTCCTGGAGCAGCCGGACGTAGGTCTCGGCCACGCGGGCGACCAGGAACTCGGTGAGCGGGCCGGGGGCGACATGCCGCCGGTCCGTCGTCAGCGGGAAGGTGGCGATCAGCAGCGCGGGCAGGTCGAGCGGCTCGTCGCTCGGCGTCGGCGCGTGGACGACCCTCGGGACGTCTCCCGGCCGCCCGCCGACGGCCCAGCGAACCTGCCAGTACGGCCGGGCGCGCTCCTCGGTCGGGCGGTCCGCGAAGAGCTCGGCGACCTGCTCGGGCGTGAAGACGCCCGACTCCGTGACGACGTGCCAGCCCTCGGCGGAGATCGTGCGGGACCCGCCGTCGACCTCGATCTCGATGGCCTCCAGCGCCGGCATGGCCAGCGGCAACGCCGGGCCGGCCTCCTCCAGCATCCGCCGCACGGCCTCCTCGGCGGCCTGGTCGCGGAGCGGGAGCCGTACGAGCGTGTCGAAGCCTTCGGGAACCTCCACCGAGTCCTGGGGGAACGGCAGGCGGAGCAGCGGCACGTGACCGTCGCGGCCGGTCAGCTCGGCGGCCAGCTCGGGACGGCCGGCCACGAGGGCGCTCGTCTCCTCGCGCGACCACCGGACGCCCCCGGTCTCCCGCGAGAAGATGGACGGCTCGTCGGAGACCGACACCACGGCGGCGAAACCGACGCCGAACCGGCCGGCCGTGCCTGCCTCGCCCTTCTTCCCGGAGACCCGCAGCGTGGAGAGCCCCTCGACGCCGGTCGCGTCCAGCGGGGCGCCGGTGTTGGCCGCGAGGAGGACCCCGTCGCGCAGGGTCAGCCGCAGGCGGCCGGGCACACCCGCCCGCAGGGCGGCGTCCGCCGCGTTCTGGGCCAGCTCGACGACGAGCCGGTCACGGTAGCCGCCGAGGGCGAAGTCCTCCTCGGCGTTCGCGTCCTCGCGGAAGCGGGCGGGCGACGCCGTCCATGCCGCGAGAACCGTCTCGCGCAGCCTCTGGGTGTCGAACATGTCAGGAGTGGCCAAGGGGCTCGGACTCCGTCTCGTCCACGGAGCCGGACTCCATGAGGTCGTCATAGCCCATGTCGTCGAGGATCGGCGGCACCGCATCCATGACCATTGAGGGCACCGTGGTGGCCTCCGAGTGGGCGCCGCACCCGTGGTCGGCGGCGACGACCCGGCCGTCGTCCGGGGCGTACTCGTTGGCGCAGACGCCGAAGCCGAGCCGCAGCGCGCCCGAGAGCGGCCAGTAGAACCCGCAGGTCGAGCACTGCGCCGGAGCGGCGTGGGCGATGGGGCTGTGCGGCCCCGCCTCGCCGGAGTGCCAGCGCCGCACGGCCAGATCCCGGCCGAGGGGCGACAGCACGCGGACCCGGCCCAGCCCGTACTCGAAGATCATCTGCTGGTCGCCGTCGTCGTCCTCGGTGGCCGTGTAGCCCGGGGCCAGCCGGTCGTCGTCGGCCTCTGCGGGCAGCAGGTCGCCCACGCCGAGATCGCCGGGGCGCAGGCGCTCGTTCCACGGCACCCAGCGCGGGGCCAGCAGGGCGCCCGAGCCGGGCAGCAGCACGGTCTCGCTCACGGTGACGTTGCGGGCCCGGGAGGCGCGGGTCACGGTGATGGCCCACCGCCAGCCCCTGTAGGCCCGGTCCAGGCACTCGAAGTAGTGGGTGACGACCCGGTCGCCCTCGCTCTCGAAGCCCAGATGCGTTCCGACCTCACCGGGGCGCGCGATCCGCTCGGCGGCCTCTCGGGCGAGGTCGACGGCCGCGGCGCACGCCTGGTCGACTGGAGTGCTTCGGATTCGGGTACGACTCACACTCCATTTTCACCCACGCCGCGAGCGGACCGCACCGGCTTGATGGGGTAACGATGGAAGGGATGTCGGTGCCTATGGTGAATATTTGGGCCAAAGTTGTCCGAGTGGTGGGAGCGCCCGGACGAGCCACCCGGCGGCTCAGTCATGCGCAGGGCGCGGACCGCACCGGTCTCGGCCGGCTGATCGAGCTGACCGCCACGCATTCGGCCGGAGATGCCCTGATCACCGTGTCGCTGGCGGGCGCGCTGCTGTTCCGGCTGCCCGTCGGCCAGGCGCGCGGCCAGGTCGCGCTGTACCTGCTGATCACCATGGTGCCGTTCGCCGTCGTGGCGCCCTTCGTCGGGCCGGTGCTGGACCGGTTCCGCTCGGGCCGCCGCTACATCATGGCGGGGACCCTGCTGGCGCGCGGGCTGCTGTGCTGGGGCATGGCGGGCGCGGTCCACTCGTCCGACGCGCTCACGCTCTTCCCGTCAGCCCTCGCCGTGCTCGTCCTGTCGAAGGCCTACAACGTCTCCCGAGCGGCGATCATGCCGAGCGTGCTGCCCGCCGACATCCCGCTCGTCACGGCGAACGCCAGAGTGGCCCTGTTCGCGCTGATCTCCGCCGGGGCGGGCGCGGGCGTGGCGTCCGGGCTCGCCGCCCTCATCGGGCCCGACTGGGTGCTGCGCGCCACGATGCCGCTCTTCCTCGCCGCCGGAGTGTTCGCCGTACGGCTCCCGCGCCACGTGGACACACCCGACCTCGAACTCGACACGCCCGACCCGGAGGCCGCGGCGGAGTTACCGCCCAGATGGCGAACGGTCTTCACCGTGGGCCCCGTGGTCGCCGAGGCGATGACCGCCAACGCCGCCATCCGCGTCCAGGCGGGGTTCCTGGTGTTCTTCCTGCTCTTCCTGGTGCAGGACAGGCACCTCAACGGCCTCGACCCGACGGTGGCGCTGGCCGTGCTCGCGGCGGCGGCGGGCGGAGGCGGCCTCGCGGGGGCGGTGGTCGCCTCGTGGACCCGCTCCCGCTCACCGCACCTGACGGTGCTGGTCACGCTCGCCCTCGCCACCGTCACCACGATCGGGGCGGCCTTCGTCTTCACGCTGTGGACGGCCGTCGTCGTGGCCCTGGTGGGCGCGTTCGCCCAGGGTCTCGGCAAGCTCGCGCTCGACGCGATCGTGCAGCGCGAAATCGGCGAGGAGGTCCGGTCGTCGACCTTCGGCGTCGTGGAGACGCTGCTCCAGATCGCCTGGGTCTTCGGCGGCCTCCTCGGCCTCGTCATGTCGCTGTTCACGACGGGACCCGCCGCGCTGGCGGTGATCTCCGCCGGACTCGTGGCCTGCCTCGGCTGGCTGGTCGCGCTCAGACGCCGCCGTCTTGAGGCGGCCCCCATCTAGCCGTCGAGGTCGTCGGCCACCGCTCGCAGGACGCTCGCCACCTTCTTGGCGTGGGCGGCGTCCGGGTGCTTGCCCCGCTGGTAGGAGTTGGAGACGTCGTCGAGCAGCTTGATCAGGTCCTCTACGATGACCACCATCTCGTCGGGCTTCTTGCGCTTGGCCTTCGGCCTGGCCGCTTTGGCGAGGGTCGGCGGCTGCTCCAGCACCCTGACCGACAGGGCCTGCTGGCCACGGCGGCCCTCGGCCACACCGAACTCGACCTTCTGTCCCGGCTTCAGGACGTCCACGCCTCTGGGCAGCGCGGAGGAATGCACGAAGACCTCACCGCCGTCGTCGCGGGTGAGGAAACCGAAACCTTTGTCGGCGTCGTACCACTTGACCTTGCCACTCGGCACAGGGGTGACCTCGTTCAGACTGTCGTGAAGGTGATGGATGTAGGTTATGCCCACAGAGGGCCCACGCGGACCCCCTACTCCGTGAAGTAAGCCTGCACATCAACAGATCGACATGCCAGCGGATTATCGGCCCGTCCCGGGTCGGTCAGCGTGTCGGTCAGGGGCGTACGGTCAGCGGCGAATGACGAGCTGCCGTGGCGGCGGCGGGGACGGTGGATTGAGCAGCCGGTGGGCCAGCCAGAACACCCCGGCGGCGGTCCCGAGCACAAACAGCACGCCGCTGACGCTGTGGAAGGCCGCGAGGAACGACTGGATGTCGCCGCTCCCCGCGCGGGCCGCCCCCAGCAGCGTCCCTCCGGCCAGGTAGGCGACCACGGGGGTGGACAGCCCGATCACGCGGTCGTTGAACGACCACGCCTCGCACGCCAGCACGGTCAGCGCTCCGAGCGCCCACACCAGCCCGGGAACAGGGAAGATCGCCACGGCCGCGAACCGGAACGGGACGAGCAGCCCGGCCACGGCCAGCAGCGACATCGCCAGCGTCTCCCGCCGGTGGTTCAGGAGGACCGCCGCGACTTCGCTGCGCCGAGCCGCGCGCGGACTTCCGGCCGTGCGCCGACCGGCCGTCGGCAGGCGGCGCCGTCCCGGCGGCGGCACGCTCGGCCCCGCGCGGTCCACGACCACGGGGATGACGGCGGTGCTGCGCTCCTCGATCGGCTGGGCGGCCTCGTGCGCCGCCGCCAGCCTGCGGATCTCCCTGTCGACCAGGGCGCCGGGCGGCCCGAACCGGGCGATCACCTTCTGCACGTGCCGGGCGTCGTCGCTCCCGCCGCGCTCCTGCTCGACGCGCTCCCGCAGCCGCCGGACGAATTCGAGCCGCTGATCCGGGCGCAGCCGACCGTGGGCGGCGTCCGCCACCCTGCTGACGTACTCCAGAACGAGCTGGTCGGCGCGCTCGATCACCCTGGTCATACTGCCCCAGCACCGGCGGCTATGCGACCGATGCTCGAAAAATCCGGCCCTACGATGGAAAGGATGTTGACAGGCTCCCCCTCCCCGGGAGGGGGATTGGAGATTCGATGAGCACCGACTTCACCGAGTGGCTGCGCGGCCGTACGGATGAGCGGTTGCGCGCGCTCGTGAAGGCGCGGCCCGAGCTCATCACGCCCGTCCCGGCCCATGTCGAGGGCCTCGCCGCCCGCGCGAGCACCCCGTCGGCCCTCGGCCGGGCCCTCGACCGGCTCGACGGGTTCACACTCGCCGTCCTCGAGACGCTGAGCCTCCAGCCCGGCCCCCTCGCCCGCGACGCCCTCCGGGCCCTCCTCGCCCACGCCATCCCGGGAACCACCCCCGGCCCGGACCTCGACGCGGCCCTCGATGAGGCGATCGAGCGGCTCCGCACCACGGGGCTGGCCTACGGGCCCGACGACGCGCTGCGCCCGGCGCCGGGCGTCAAGGAGGCGCTGGACCCTCCCGCGGGTCTCGGGCCTCCGGCCGCGGAGGTCTTCCGGCACCACTCCCCGGAGGCGCTGGCGGCGCTCCTCGACGACATCGTCCCGGACGGAGACGCCCCACCCGGGGGAGATCACAGGGCGCCCCGGGTGCGGCTGGCGGAGGTGCTGGCCGATCCGTCGTCGGTCGGACGTCTGGTCGCGGAGGTGTCGCCGCAGGCGCGCGCCGCCCTCGACGAGCTGGCGTGGGGACCGGCGAGCGGTCGGCTGCCCAACGCCCGGCGCGAGGTCAGCACGGCCACCGCCCAGTCGCCGATCGAGCAGCTCCTCGCCCGGGGTCTGCTCGGAGCGACCGGCGAGGAGACCGTGGCGCTGCCCCGCGAGGTGGCCCTCTTCCTGCGCGACGGCCGGATCCACCGTGACCTGTCCCCGTGGCCGCCCGAGCTGGAGGGCGCCACCCGCGACCAGGTCCTCGCCGACCGGACGGCCGCCGGGCAGGCGTTCACCTTCGTCCGCACCGTCGAAGAGCTGTGCGAGCACTGGAGTGTCGATCCTCCCGGGGTCCTGCGCACGGGCGGCCTCGCCGTACGGGATCTGAAGAGGACGGCGCAGCTCCTCGACCTTCCGGAGTGGGCGGCCGGGCTCGTCGTCGAGGTGGCCCACGCGGCCGGGCTGATCGCGTCGAACGGATCGGTCGACGGCGAGTGGCTGCCGACCGGGACGTACGACGGATGGCGGGTCAAGGCCACCGAGGACCGGTGGGCGGTGCTGGCCTCCGCCTGGGCGGCCATGGATCGCGTCCCCGGGCTCATCGGCGAGCGGGACGAGCGCGACCGGCCGCTCAACGCCCTGCATCCCGATCTCCGCAGGCCGGCGGCCACGCAGGTACGCGCCGAGACGCTGGCCGTGCTGGCGTCGGCCGGCGCCGGGCTGGCGCCGGCCGCGCGGTCCGTGCTGGCCCGGCTGGCATGGGAGCGGCCCCGGCGCCGGGGCGCGCAGCGGGACAGGTTCGCGGAGTTCACGCTGCGCGAGGCGGAGCACATCGGCGTGACGGGGCTCGGCGTGCTGTCCGCGCACGGGCGGTCGATCGTCCTCGGGGACGGCGAGGCCGCGCGCCTGCTGGCTCCGCTGCTGCCGGAGCCGGTGGACCACGTGCTGCTGCAGGCCGACCTGACCGCCGTCGCCCCCGGACCGCTGACGAGCGACCTCGGCCGCTGGCTCGCGCTGGCGGCCGATGTCGAGTCGAAGGGCGGCGCGACGGTCTACCGGTTCGGCGAGCGGTCGATCCGGCGGGCGCTGGACGCCGGGCAGTCGGCGGACGACATGATCGCGATGCTGGAGCGGCACTCCGCCACGCCCGTCCCCCAGCCGCTGCGCTACCTGGTCTCCGACGTGGCCCGCCGTCACGGCCGCATCAAGGTCGGTACGGCTTCCGCCTACGTCCGCTGCGACGATCCGTCGGTGCTCGACGAGGTGCTGGCCGACAAGCGCTCCGGCCTGCTGCGGCTGCGGCGGCTCGCCCCGACCGTGCTGGCGTCCAAGACGTCCAGGGCGACGCTGGTCGACTCGCTGCGGGCGATGGGCTACGCGCCGGTCGCCGAGTCCCTGGATGGAGACGTGCTGGTCTCCCGGGCCGAGACGCGGCGTACCGAAGGGCCGGCCATGGCCCGCGCGACCGGCGCCGCCGGCCCCGACTCCGACGTCGTGGCGGCGGCCGTACGGGCGATCCGAGCGGGCGACGACGCCCATCGCACGAGGCGGCGGCCGGTCGACGCCCCCGACGGCCAGCCCCCCCGTAGCCCGGCGAGCGCGACGATCGAGGCGCTGCGCGAGGCGATTCGCATGGGCTCCCAGGTGTGGATCGGCTACCTTGACTCCCAGGGCCACGCCACCAGCCGCATCCTGGAGCCGGCCCGCATCGAGGGCGGATATCTCACGGCCTACGACGAGACCCGCGCCACCGTCCACCGCTTCGCCCTGCACCGCATAACCGGTGTGGCGAGCCTCTCGCCTCAGTAAAACGGGACTGATTCGGCTCTATCTCTTGTTTGATAGCCCGTAGCCGTACCAAGGGAGTGGGCATTGAATGACGGGCCGCTGATCGTTCAGTCGGACAAGACGCTGCTGCTCGAGGTCGATCACGAAAGGGCCGGCGAGTGCCGCAAGGCGATCGCCCCGTTCGCCGAGCTGGAGCGCGCCCCCGAGCACGTCCACACCTACCGGGTCACGCCGCTCGCGCTGTGGAACGCCCGGGCCGCCGGGCACGACGCCGAGCAGGTCATCGACGCGCTGATCTCGCACAGCCGCTATCCCGTGCCGCACGCGCTGCTCGTGGACGTGGCGGAGACCATGGCCCGCTACGGACGGCTCCGGCTGGAGAAGGACCCGATCCACGGGCTGATCCTCACCAGCTCCGACCGCGCGGTGCTGGAGGAGGTGCTGCGCTCCAAGAAGATCCAGCCGCTGCTGGGCGAGCGGATCGGCGCCGAGTCGGTGGCCGTGCACCCGTCGGAGCGCGGCAACATCAAGCAGTTGCTGCTCAAACTGGGCTGGCCGGCCGAGGACCTGGCCGGATACGTGGACGGCGAGCACCACCCCATCGAGCTGGCCGAGGACGGCTGGGCGCTCCGGCCGTACCAGAAGGAGGCGGCGGACGCGTTCTGGCACGGCGGTTCCGGCGTGGTGGTGCTGCCCTGCGGGGCGGGCAAGACGATCGTCGGGGCCGCCGCCATGGCGCATGCCCAGGCGACCACGCTGATCCTGGTGACCAACACGGTCTCGGCGCACCAGTGGAAGCAGGAGCTGATCAAGCGGACCTCGCTGACCGAGGACGAGATCGGCGAGTACACGGGCACCAAGAAGGAGATCCGCCCGGTCACCATCGCGACCTACCAGGTCATGACGACCAGGCGGCAGGGCGTCTACCGGCACCTGGAGCTGTTCGACGCCCGCGACTGGGGCCTGGTGATCTACGACGAGGTGCACCTGCTGCCCGCGCCGATCTTCCGGATGACGGCCGACCTCCAGGCGCGCCGCCGGGTGGGGCTGACCGCGACGCTGGTCCGCGAGGACGGCCGCGAGGGCGACGTCTTCTCCCTCATCGGGCCCAAGCGGTACGACGCGCCCTGGAAGGAGATGGAGACCCAGGGGTGGATCGCGCCCGCCGACTGCGTCGAGGTCAGGGTCACGCTCACCGACGAGGAACGGCTGGCCTACGCGATGGCCGAGCCCGACGAGCGCTACCGGTTCTGCTCCACCACGCCGTCGAAGACCCGGGTCACCGAGGCCCTCGTCCGGCGGCACGCCGGCGAGCAGGTGCTGGTGATCGGGCAGTACATCGACCAGCTCGACGAGCTCGGCGAGCACCTGAACGCCCCGGTCATCAAGGGCGAGACCCGCGTGCGCGAACGGGAGCGGCTGTTCCAGGCGTTCCGCGACAAGGAGATCCAGGTCCTTGTCGTGTCGAAGGTGGCCAACTTCTCCATCGACCTGCCCGAGGCTTCCGTCGCGATCCAGGTGTCGGGCACCTTCGGCTCGCGGCAGGAGGAGGCACAGCGGCTCGGCCGCGTCCTGCGGCCCAAGGCCGACGGCGGCGGCGCGCGGTTCTACTCGGTCGTCAGCCGGGACACCGTGGACCAGGACTTCGCGGCCCACCGGCAGCGGTTCCTGGCGGAACAGGGGTACGCCTACCACATCATCGACGCAGACGACGTGGGCGAGGAAAACCCGGCGAGGTGAGTCTCGCCGGGTGGGGTGCCAGGTCAGGCAGGTCTGTTCTGATCAGGTCCAGGAGATACCGTCGGCCCGAGACAACCGCATCACCCCCTTGCCGCCTTGCCCCCACACACACCACTCAGATCGATGGCGGCCATACCCCATAGTCGCGGCAAATCACCCGATTTGCCCCGACTTTTGGGCGAATTGCCATGCCGATTTGTTAGAGATTCAGCCAGTATTCACAGGGTTACTGCGCGACCACACCGCCGACGAAAAGCACGCCCACGGCGAGCACCCAGGCCCCCACGGCGACCTCGAGCAGAGCCGACCGGTGAGTGAGCCAGCCGGCCGCCGTGGACGCCGCCGCCAACAGGGCGATCACGGCGGAGAGCAGGATGGCGGAGGCGATCCGGTCCGCGCAGGCCGGGGACGACTCCGCACCCGAGCAGAACGCCTCCGTCCCCCAACCGCCGAAGACGGAGAGCCCCCAGAGCGCCGCGAGCAGCAGGCTCGCCACGGTCGGAATCGCGGGAGGCACCCAGGTCCGTGTCACCTCGTTACAGGTACCCGGACCGGGAAACGGCAACACGCCGCGGAAATACCATTTGGGTTGGCGATCGGCCCTCGGTAAGCTCTTGTGTTTCCCGTTCTCAGAGGAGTTTCCGCATGCCTGAAAAGGTGCTAGAGGCCGAGCGCGCCCATCTCGCGGCCTCCCGCGCCGCGCTCCGATCGATGCGCGAGCACGCGCAGTCCCTCTCCGCTGACGCCGCCGGCGACTGGGTCTCCCAGCAGGTGCTCCAGGGCCTCCTCGACCAGCGGGTCGCCGCGCTCGCCGACCACTCCGACACCCCGCTCTTCTTCGGCCGCCTCAACCGGTCCGGCGGCGACGACCTCCCCACCACCATCTACGTCGGCCGCCGCCACGTCCACGACGACAACAGCCGGGCCCTGGTCATCGACTGGCGCGCCCCCGTCTCCCGAGCCTTCTACCAGGCGAGCCCCGCCGACCCGATGGGCATCACGCTGCGCCGCAGGTTCGGCTACCACGGCGGCGACCTCACCGCCTACGAGGACGAGCCCCTCGACGGTCCCATTGACGGCAGAAACCTCGGGCAGAGCCGGCTGCTCACCGAGGAGATCGAGCGGCCCCGCACCGGCCCCATGCGGGACATCGTGGCCACCATTCAGCCCGACCAGGACGAGATCGTCCGGTCCGACCTCGGCGTGACGGTCTGCGTCCAGGGGGCGCCCGGCACCGGGAAGACGGCGGTGGGCCTGCACCGCGCCGCCTACCTGCTGTTCACCCACCGCGAGAGGCTCTCCCGGTCCGGCGTGATGATCGTCGGCCCCAACCGTGCCTTCCTCTCCTACATCTCCTCCGTCCTCCCGGCGCTCGGCGAAGTCAAGGTCGACCAGACGACCGTCGCCGGCATCCTCGGCGACCACTCCTTCCCCGAGGACCCGGCGGTCGCGGCGATCAAGGGCGACGCCCGGATGGCCGAGGTCCTGAAGCGGGCGCTCTGGCTGCACGTGACCAAGCCGGAAGAGGGCGTGCTGTTCACCAAGGGCATCAACCGCTACCGGGTCGCCGACTACGAGGTCCGCGAGATCGTCGCCTCGCTGCGAGGCACCACCCGGTACGGCCCGGGCCGCGCCACGCTGGCCCAGCGGCTCGCGCATGCCGTGCTCGTCCAGATGGAGCGGCGCGGCGAGTCGCCCGACGACCGGGTGCAGGACGCCGTGGCGAGGTCCAAGTCCGTCAAGACCGTGCTCGACGCGGTGTGGCCCAAGCTCACCCCGGAGCAGGTGCTCTTCCGGCTCCTGTCGGACGCCGATTTCCTCGCCCGCGCCGCCAAGTCCGGCCTGTCGCCCGCCGAGCAGGAGACGATCCTCTGGCGCAGGCCCGCCAAGTCGCACAGATCCGCCAAATGGTCCACTGCCGACGCCGCACTGCTCGACGAACTGAGCGACCTGATCGAGCGGACGGCCTCACACGGCCACGTCGTCGTGGACGAGGCCCAGGACCTGTCCGCGATGCAGCTCCGCGCGCTCGGGCGGCGCTGCCGTACGGGATCGGCGACCGTGCTGGGCGACCTCGCCCAGGGCACGACACCGTGGTCCGCCCGGTCCTGGAAGACCGTGCTCGACCATCTCGGCCAGCCGTCCGGCCAGGTCACCGAGCTGACCCTGGGCTTCCGCGTGCCGCGCGAGATCCTCGACTACGCCGCCCGGCTGCTGCCCTCGGTCGCGCCGGACCTCGCCGCTCCCCGATCGCTCCGCCCCGGAGCCGGCTCCCTTTCCGTACGGCTGTCGCCCGACGTCGCCTCGGCCGTGCCCGACGCCGTACGGCAGGCTCTACGGCGTGAGGGCTCCATCGGGGTCATCGTGGCGGACGCCTCCGTCACCGCCATCTCGGCCGCCCTCACCGGCATCGGCCACGGCGTGCTCGGCCCCGACTCCACCGGCGAGGAGCGCGTGCTGGTGGTCCCGGCCGGCCTGGCCAAGGGCCTGGAGTACGACCACGTCATCGTCGTGGAGCCCGCCGACATCGTCGCCGCCGAGGACCGCGGCCTCGCCCGGCTCTACGTCGTCCTCACCCGGGCCGTCACCTCGCTGACCGTCCTCCACGCCAACGGCCTCCCCGAGCAACTCGCGATGTAAGACCCAAAGAGCCGGCCACCCAACCACCGCCGTGATCATGCAGGGTTTCCCGGAAAGCTCGGCGACGTGGAGACTCC
>NZ_JAOEGB010000002.1 GCF_025420585.1 Planotetraspora sp. A-T 1434
CAGCCTGTGTAACACGACGAGCCCTTCAGAGCACGGAAGACCCCGGCGAGGCGCATCCGCGAAGTGGATGCGCCTCTTTCCGAAGCCGACCTGGCCCAAGCCGCTCCGGCCCGACTCGGCCTGTCGTTGCCCGAGAAGAGGAGCACTGCGGCGCCCGGAGCCCAAAACAACGAATAGCTTGCCCTGATCTACCCGAGTTGAGTCAGCTGGACGGTAGCGAGGTGGCCCGGCGGCTGAGGTTCGTGCCGACCTGAGTGCGGCCGGGCGTGGACGGTGACTCCTCGATCCGCGTCTCCTCCACGCGGAGCCGGGGGATGGTCTCCGGGTACTTCTCGCGGATGAACGTGACGAGGTGCTCGCGGATGTCGCACCGCAGGTCCCAGGCGCTCGGCGAGTCGGCGGCGCTCATCAGCGCGCGCAGCTCGACGAGCCCGGCCGGTGTGATGTCGGTGACCTGGAGGGTCCAATCCTTCTGGTCCCAGAGCGGGTTGGCCCGCAGAGCGTGGTAGAGCTCCGTGCGGAGCTCCTCGACCGGGACGGACCAGTCCACGCGGAGGTAGACGCTGCCGAGGATCCGGCTCTCGTGCCGCGTCCAGTTCTCGAACGGGTTGGTGGTGAAGTAGGACACCGGGAGGATGAGCCGCCGCTCGTCCCACAGCCGGAGGGCCACGTAGGTGAGGGTCAGTTCCTCGATGCGGCCCCATTCGTCCTCGACGACGACCACGTCGTCGAGGCGGATCGCGTCGCTGAAGGCGAGCTGCAGCCCGGCCAGCATGTTGCCCAGCGTGGACTGGGCCGCGACACCGGCCACCACTCCGGCGATCCCGGCGGACGCCAGGAGCCCCGCCCCGAGGGCCCGCACCTGGGGGAAGGTGAACAGCATGGCGCCCAGGGCGACGATCACCACCACGGCCGCCGAGATCCGGCGGACCAAGGTGATCTGGGTGCGGATCCGGCGGGCCCGGCGGTTGCGCTCGCCCTGGACGTGCAGCAGGCGGTCCAGGACGACGTCGGTGACGGCGTAGGCCGCCTGGATGACGAGCCACGTCACGCAGGTGATCAGCAGCAGCGTGAACAGGTGCTGGAGAAGGCCGTGGGCCGCGGGCAGGGACATGTCCGGCGTGTAGACGGCGTTGGCGGTCACCAGCACGGCCGTGGCGAACCCCGGCCAGGTGCACCGGCGCACGACCGGGCCGGCGAGCGCCCATCGCTCCCCGATGAGTCGCGATTTCAGCACTCGCCTGATGAGCTCCACCGCGATGATCGCGGCGACGACGGCGATCGCCATGACTCCCCAATCCCACAGGGTGCCCCAATCCCACAGGGCTTCGGAATTCCACGCGGCCGACAGGACGGCGCCCCCCTTCGTCGTCATGGTGGTCCCTTTGCCCTCTTATGCGCCTTTAGAACGACTCGTCGAAGCTGACGTCCCCCTCGACGGCGACCTGATAGGCGGAGACCCTGCGCTCGAAGAAGTTCGCCAGCTCCTGGACGTCCTGGAGCTCCATGAAGGCGAACGGGTTGGCCGTGCCGTACCGGATGGGCAGGCCGAGCCGGGCGAGCCGCTGGTCGGCGACGTATTCGAGGTACTGCCGCATCTGCTCCGCGCTCATGCCGTGCAGCCCGTCGCCGCAGAGATCGCGGGCGAAGGCCAGCTCGGCGGCGACCGCCTCCTCGATCATCAGGGTGACCTGCTCGCCGAGGTCGTCGTCGAAGAGGCCGGGCTCCTCGCGCCGCACGGTGTCCACGACGTCGAAGGCGAACTCCATGTGCATGGACTCGTCGCGGAACACCCAGTTGGTCCCCGTGGCCAGGCCCCCGAGGAGGCCGCGGGAGCGGAGCCAGTAGACGTAGGCGAAGGCGCCGTAGAAGAACAGGCCCTCGATGCAGGCCGCGAAGCAGATCAGGTTGAGCAGGAACCGCCGCCGGTCGTCTCTCGTCAGGAGGCGGTCGAGCCCGTTGATCGAGTCGATCCACCGGAAGCAGAACTCGGCCTTGTCCCGGATCGAGGGGATGTGCTCCACGGCGGCGAACGCCTTGGCCCGCTCGTCGTGGTCGGGCAGGTAGGTGTCGAGGAGGGTCAGGTAGAACTGGACGTGCACCGCCTCCTCGAACAGCTGCCTGCTGAGATATAGCCGCGCCTCGGGGGCGTTGACGTGCTGGTAGAGGTTGAGCACGAGGTTGTTGGCCACGATCGAGTCACCGGTGGCGAAGAACGCCACGAGCCGGTTGATCAGATGCCGTTCGCCGTCGTTGAGCCTCGCCAGATCGGCCAGGTCGGAGTGGAGGTCCACCTCCTCCACGGTCCACGTGTTCCTGATCGCCGCGCGGAACCGCTCGTAGAACTCCGGATACCGCATGGGCCGCAAGGTCAGGTCCATTCCCGGATCGAGCAACATCATCTTTTCTCCCTTCCTCTGGAGGTGATCATGCACAGGTTCCCGCGCATCCGGCATGACCTGCGCCGACCCCAATCGTGATCATGCAGAGAGTCCCGACCATGCAGGTCTACCGGCGCACATGCCGTACGCGATCATGCACTGCCGGGGAGCTGCATGATCACGAATGGGGCAACCCCAGCGCACCCGGCGTTCGCGGGAAGGCGCGCATGATCACGCGCATGGTTGGCGCAGGTCAGCCGACCTTCGCGGGAATGTCTGCATGATCACGCGGAGTTATTGGCACGCTTCGCAGGTCTCGGGGTTTTCGAGGGAACAGGCGATCGCCTCGGCCTCGACGGCCGGCACGGACACCGTCGTCTGGGCGATCCGCGTCGCGGGGCGCGAACGGAGGTAATAGGTCGTCTTCAGGCCCGACCGCCACGCGTAGGCGTACATCGACGAGAGCTTGCCGATCGTCGGGGTGGCCATGAAGAGGTTCAGCGACTGCGCCTGGTCGATGTACGGCTGCCGCGCCGCGGCCAGGTCGATGAGCGCCTTCTGCGGCAGCTCCCAGGCGGTCCGGTAGAGCGCCCGCAGCTCCTCCGGGATGCCGGGGATGTCCCGCACGGAGCCGTCCGCCCGCTTGATGGCGTCGCGCATGGCCTGGGTCCACAGCCCCCGGGCCTGGAGGTCACGGACGAGATAGCGGTTGACCTGGAGGAACTCTCCGGACAGGGTCTCCCGCTTGAAGACGTTCGACACCTGCGGCTCGATGCACTCGTAGCAGCCGGCGATGGACGCGATCGTGGCCGTCGGCGCGATGGCGATCATGAGCGAGTTCCGCAGGCCGGTCTCGGCGATCCTGGCCCGCAGCGCGGCCCACTCGCCGGGATGCCGCGGCGCGCAGGGGTAGTGGTCCAGGTGGAGCACGCCGTCCGAGGCCCGGGTCTCCTCGTAGGACGGATGGCGCCCCCGCTCCGCCGCCAGATCGGCCGACGTGCCGTACGCCGCGAGCGCGATCTCCTCGGCGATCCTCGTCGACAGCGCCAGCGCCTCCGGCGAGTCGAACGGCAGGCGCAGCGCGAAGAACACGTCCGCCAGGCCCATCACGCCGAGACCGATGGGGCGCCACCTCCGGTTGGCGTCCTCGGCCTGCGGCGTGGGATAGAAGCCCAGGTCGATCGTCCGGTCAAGGAACCGTACGGCGGTGCGCACTGTGGCGCGGAGCCGCGCCCAGTCGAGATCCCCCGCGGTGAGGTGCGCGGCGAGGTTGACCGAGCCGAGGTTGCACACGGCCGTCTCGGCGTCGCTCGTCACCTCGAGGATCTCGGTGCAGAGGTTGGACAGGTGGATGACGTTGCGCGGCAGCGCGGTCTGGTTCGAGGTGCGGTTGGCGGCGTCCTTGAAGGTCATCCAGCCATTGCCGGTCTGGGCGAGCGTCCGCATCATCCGGGCGTACAGCGCCCGCGCGGAGACCTGCCGGACGAACCGCCCGGAGTCCTCCAGCTCGCGATATTTCCGGTCGAAGTCGGCGCCCCACAGGTCGGTCAGCTCGGGCGCCTCCTTGGGGTCGAACAGCGACCACACCCCGTCGGCCTCGACCCGGCGCATGAACTCGTCCGGCACCCAGTTGGCCAGGTTGAGGTTGTGCGTGCGCCGGGCGTCCTCGCCCGTGTTGTCCCGCAGTTCCAGGAACTCCTCGATGTCCGCGTGCCAGGTCTCCAGGTAGACGCAGGCCGCGCCCTTGCGACGGCCGCCCTGGTTCACCGCCGCGACCGAGGCGTCCAGGGTCCGCAGCCAGGGCACGATGCCGTTGGAGAGCCCGTTCGTGCCCCGGATGAGGGAGCCCCGCGACCGGACCCGGGTCCACGAGACGCCGATCCCGCCCGCGTACTTCGACAGCCGCGCCACCTGGGCGTACCTCTCGTAGATGCCCTCCAGCTCGTCGCGCGGCGAGTCGAGCAGGAAGCACGACGAGAGCTGCTGCCTGCGCGCGCCCGAGTTGAACAGCGTGGGCGAGCTGGGGAGATACGCCAGCGTCGACATCAGGCGGTAGAGCTCCGCCGCCTCGCCCACCGAGGACGACAGCCCGCAGGCCACTCGCAGGAGGAAGTGCTGGGGCCGCTCCAGCACGCCACGCGTGACCGGGTGCCGCAGCAGGTAGCGGTCGTAGACCGTCCGCAGGCCGAAGTACTCGAACCGGCCGTCCGCCTCCGGGTCGATCAGCGCGTCGAGCTCCGCCGCGTTGGCCGCCACGAATCCGGCGATCCCGTCGTGCAGGAGTCCCGCCTCGTGCGTCGCGGCGACCGACTCCGAGAAGCTCCGCACCCCGTGCGCGGCCACCTCGTCCGCGATCAGGCTGCCCAGCAGCCGAGCCGCGACCTTGGAGTTCTCCGGGTCGGTGACGACGCCGGCCGCCGCCTCCTCGATCGCCAGCCACCGGCTCTGCCGCGGATCCGCGATCGTCGTCTGTGTCACGTGCTCTCCCTCGCGAACTCAAGGGCATCGTGAGACGGGCACACCTCGGCACGAGCACGGCGGCGCCGTGCCGTACCGCGGCGGACCCTCCCGCGAGGCCCGGCGGAGTGCGCGCGAGCTCCGCGCGCACGTCGCCGGCAGGTCTTCGGACTCGCGGGCATCCGGTACGGCTCTCGCCTTCCGGTCCTACTGGCCGTCGCTTCCCAGGCGCGTCTCATCGCGCCCAGTGCTCGGTTGACGGCGGTCGTTCCCGCTCACCGCTGCGGGGCAGTCCCGGACTCGCACCGGGTTCCCTCTTGCCTCACCCTGAGGTGAACCAGCAACGTGTGGATCCTACATCTAGTGCCATGCGACGCAACAACCCCTACAGGTTGTGTCCGTCACATCAGCCCCAGGTCGCCGAGAACCTGCTTGGTACGGCCGGCCTCGTTGGTGAGCCACTGCCGGAAGTCGTCCCCGGCGAGGCACATCGGCGTCCAGCCGTTACGGGCGCACGCCCGCCGCCAGGAGGGCGAGCCGTCCACGGCCCGGCAGAGATCGAGCAGCGCGTCGCGCTCCCGGTCTCGCAGCGTGCCGGGGCCGAGCAGGCCGAACCAGTTGGCGTAGACGAGGCGCACCCCGGATTCGACCAGGGTCGGCGCGTCCACCCCGGCCAGGCGCTCCGGCGACGAGACGGCCAGCGGCCGGAGCCGCCCGGCCCGGATGTGCCGGGCGACCTCCCCGTGGCCGCCGAACCCGATCGACGCCCGGCCGTCCAGCATCGCGGCGACCGCCTGAGGGCAGTCTCCGAAGGAGGTGTAGTGAAGCAGCCGCAGGTCCACGCCGAGCCCCTGGGCGGTCAGTCCGTAGAGCAGGTGGTCGGCCCCGCCCGGGGCCCCGCCCGCGACCTTGGGCCCGGACGGGTCGCGGAGCAGCGCGGCGGCGAAGTCGTCGAACGTCCGGAACCGGGAGTCCGGCGAGGTGACGAGCACCTCCCACTGGCCGGCCAGCCGGGCGAGGGGCGACGCGCCGACGGCGAAGGGCCGGGCTCGGTCCATCGCCGCGACGGCGATGAGGGCGGGATCCGCGACCATCAGGTCGCCCCGGCGCCCCGCCGCGACGAACCGCGCGACGGACGGCGTCCCGCTCCCGCCGTCGCTCTGCCGGCTCCTGATGTCCACCCTGCGCGCCCACTTGCGGCCCTCTATGAACGCCTTCAGCTCGCGGGCGAAGCCGTCGCACAGGTTGCCGGCGGACCCCGGGACGACGAGGGAGATGTCACCCTGCAAGGGCGGGCCGTCCGTCCCGCACCCGGCCGCGAGGGCCGCCACGCCCGCCCCCAGCACGAGAACCGCACGGCGTCGCACGTCGGCACCCTCCCCCAGAAGCCCCCGATACGGACAGAGTACGACTAATTACGCCATGTGACCATATTTCCGGCTTTTGGGATCTTTCAGGACCTAGGGCTCACTCCACGGTGACGCTCTTGGCCAGGTTGCGGGGCCGGTCGACGTCGCGGCCGAGGGCCACGGCGGCGTGGTAGGCGAAGAGCTGCAGCGGGATCGTGAGCAGGATCGGGTCGAGCTCGTTCTCGTTCTTCGGGACCACGACGCAGTCGTCCGCCGCGTCGGCGGTCCGGTGACCGACCATCAGGATGCGCCCGTGCCGGGCCCGGATCTCCCCGAGCGTGGTCAGGTTCTTGTCGAGCAGCTCGTCGTCCGGGACGATCGCGACCGTCGGAAGCTCGGGACTGATGAGCGCGAGCGGGCCGTGCTTGAGCTCGCTCGCCGGATACGCCTCCGCGTGGACGTACGAGATCTCCTTGAGCTTCTGGGCGCCCTCGCGTGCCACCGGGTAGCCCCTGACCCGGCCGACGAACATCATGCCGGGCGCGTCGGCGTACTTCATCGCGAGCGCCCTGATCTGCTCCTCCTGGGTGAGGATCTCCTTGATCTGCTCGGGCAGCTTCCTGAGCCCCTCGCAGATCCGCCTGCCGTCGGCCGGGGACAGGTCCCTGACACGGCCCAGGTGGAGCGCGAGCAGCGCGAACGCGACCGTGGTCGAGGTGAACGCCTTGGTCGAGGCGACCGAGACCTCGGGGCCCGCGTGGAGGTAGACGCCGCCGTCGCACTCGCGGGCGATCGCGCTGCCGACCGTGTTGACGATGCCGAGCACCCGGCCGCCCTTGCGCTTGAGCTCCTGGACGGCCGCGAGCGTGTCGTAGGTCTCCCCCGACTGGCTGATCGCGACATACAGCGTGTCGGGCTCGACCACCGGGCTGCGGTAGCGGAACTCCGACGCCGGCTCCGCGTCGGCGGGGATGCGGGCCAGCTCCTCGATGAGCTGGGCGCCGATCTGGCCCGAGTAGTAGGCCGAGCCGCAGCCGATGATCTTCACGCGGCGGAACGAGCGGGACTCGCGCGGGTCCATGTTGAGCCCGCCGAGGTGGGCGATGTGGAACCGGTCGTCGACGCGGCCGCGCAGCGTGCGGGCGACCGTGTCGGGCTGCTCGGAGATCTCCTTGAGGAGATAGTGCTCGTAGCCGCCGTTGTCGTAGTGGCCGGCGTCCCAGTCGACGGTGAACGGCTCCTTCGCGGTCTCCCGCGCGTCGCTCGTGAACGTGTGGAAGCCGTCCGCCTTGAGGACCGCGAGCTCGCCGTCCTCCAGGTGGACGACCTGCCGGGTGTAGCGGATCAGCGCGGCGACGTCGGACGCCGCGAACATCTCCTTCTCGCCGATGCCGAGGACGATCGGGCTGCCGTTGCGGGCGACCACAATCTCGCCGGGGCGCTGCGCGTCCACGACCGCGATGCCGTACGTGCCGACGACGCTCTTCAGCGCCCTGCGGACCGCCTCCTCCAGCGACTCGGTCTCCCTGACGGTGCGCCCGATCAGGTGGGAGAGGACCTCGGTGTCGGTCTCGCTGTCGAAGACGACCCCGTCGGCCTCCAGGCGGCGGCGCAGCTCGTCGGCGTTCTCGATGATGCCGTTGTGGACGACCGCGATGCGCTGCTCGTGGTCGAGGTGGGGGTGTGCGTTGACGTCGCTCGGGGCCCCGTGCGTGGCCCAGCGGGTGTGCCCAATGCCGAGCGTGCCCTTGAACCGGGACGGTACGGCTGCCGCCAGGTCGGCCACCCGGCCCTTGACCTTGCGCGTCCTCAGGCTCTTGGAGTTGACGACGGCGAGGCCCGCCGAGTCGTAGCCGCGGTACTCAAGGCGCTGGAGGCCTTCGAGCAGGATGGGCGCCGCGTCCTGTGGCCCGACGTAAGCGACGATTCCGCACATATCCGCTCCTATCCGTAAACGATCCGGCGGAGCTGGCGCAGGGACAGCTCCGGTGCCGCGACACGCCTTCCCGAAAGCTCGGCGGAGATCCTTGGAAAGATCTCGTCGTTGGTGAACCCCCTCAACTTGAGCTCGCCATGGCGCCGCCGCACGTACTCGTCGACGGGCTCGGCGAAGTACGCCAGAACGTCGGCGACCACACGTGCCGCCTCACCGGGGCCGAGCATGGTGGTCCTGGTGAGATGACCGATCAGATCTTCAAAGGGATGCCGTGCCGTGGACACAGACCAGGACCCTAACGCAGCGTGGACGCCGATTATCAAGTTTCTTGCCCGTATTCGGGCAGGAACAGACGCGAAGTGATGCCACCCCCCGGTATGGAAGCACGCGTTCTTCCGGAGCGGATCTTGGTCTGCTCGTTGCCGGGAGCGGACCGCACGGGCGTTAGAGTGGTCGAGCACCTGGTGGAGTGGCCGAGAGGCGAGGCAGCGGCCTGCAAAGCCGCGTACACGGGTTCAAATCCCGTCTCCACCTCTGACGGACCGGCGCGGGCACACTGCCGGATCCGCTAAAGTAAGTCATGCGTCGCCGGGGATTCACCCGGACGACAACGCGGAAGTGGCTCAGTGGTAGAGCATCACCTTGCCAAGGTGAGGGTCGCGGGTTCGAATCCCGTCTTCCGCTCGCAGTACGAGCACGACCGCACGGACGATTAGCTCAGCGGGAGAGCGCTTCCCTGACACGGAAGAGGTCACTGGTTCAATCCCAGTATCGTCCACTCAAGAAGTCCCAGGTCAACGGCCTGGGACTTTCTGCTTTCCAGGTCGTCGACCAAGGACGTCCTAGGCAAGACGTCCTAGGGAAACGGTCAGACCGGCTTGTCCCGCTCGATCAGATTCCGTAAGGCGCGGCCGAGTCTCGCCTGCCGGGCCTCCGCCCGGCGCTTATTCGATTGATCTCCTTATGCGCATCTGCCCAGAATGCCGACCATGACGTCGATGCCATCCAACGGATTCGCGCCGGAGATCCTCGACTACTACCTTCAGGGCCGCGAGGACGGCCGCCTCCGGAGCGGCAGGAACAGGCTGGAGTTCTGGCGCACCCAGGACGTACTGCGCCGCCTCCTGCCGCCGGCCATCAGGTCGAGCTGATCGATCCGGTTCCGCTCCACGTCCAGCAGGCTTCCCGGCTGCCCGGCGTCACGGCCCGGCTCGGTGACGCCCGGCGCCTCGACGTCCCGGACTCCTCAGTCGACGTCGTCCTGCTGCTCGGCCCGCTCTACCACCTGATCGACCGTACCGACCGGATCACCGCGCTGACCGAGGCCCGGCGGGCGGTACGTCCGGACGGTCTCGTCGTCACCGCCACCATCGCCCGCTGGGCCGCCGTCCACGACATGATCCGTCTGGGCCGCTACCAGGATGAGCAGGTGCGGCAGGCGGCCGACCAGTCGGCCCACACCGGCGTCCTGCCTGGCAACGGCGACGTCGGGTTCACCACCGCCTACTTCCACGACCCCCAGGAAGTCCTCGGCGAGTTCGCCGAGGCCGGACTGCCCGGCGCCACGCAATACGCCCTCGAAGGAGTCTTCGCCCTGTACGCCGAGGACTGGCTCGACGACCCCGCACGACGCACCCTGCTGCTCGACGTGGCCCGCCGTACCGAGAACGACCCCGCTCAACTCGGCTTCGGCCATGTGCTGACCACGGCGCGTACGTGAAGAGCAAGTGCCATAACAACCGTCGGTCGCTCATACGGTCATTTGAGCAATCAGCGGCGGCGGAAAACAGATATGCCGTTCCTATCTACGCCAACTTCAGGCGGGGTCGGGGAGTTCGGGGCGGGGGCGGCGGATGGGGGTCGCCGTGGCGGACAGGGCGATGGCCAGGCAGCCGATCCCGGCCGCCAGGCACACGGCCGCCACGCTGTAACGGCCGGCCGCCCAGGTGAGCAGGGCCGCGCCGAGCGGCCCCAGGGCCGAGTGAACGGTCCAGAACGCCGACGTGACCCGTCCCAGCAGGTGGTCGGGGGTGACCTCCTGCCGTAAGGACATGGAGGCGATCCCGGCCGCGCCCGTGGAGAAGAGATAGGCCGTCGCCAGCACCGCGACCATGGGGACGTTCGCGGCGAGCCCGAGGAAGGAGAGGGCGAGCCCGCACAGCGCGTAGGACCCGATCCAGGCCACGCCGAACCCGAGCGTCCTGCGGACCGGCGATATGAGGAGAGCGGCCGCGACGGTCCCGGTCGTCGCCACCGCCAGCACATACCCGGCGACGTTGTCGGGCTGCCCGAGGTCGTGCTTGAGGTGGTAGATCAGCACGTCCGGCAGGCCGTAGGTGACGAAGGTGAGGAACGACAGCAGCACGGTCAGGGCCCGCAGGACCGGATGCCGCCACAGGAACCGCGCACCCACCAGGAAGTCCCGCCACACCGTCGCGGGCGCGGCCGGCGTGACCCTCACGCGCGGGCGGACGAAGCAGAGGCCGACGGCCGAGACGGCGAAACTTCCCGCGTCTATCGCGATCGCGGCGGCGGGGCCGAACGCCGCCGAGACCAGCCCGCCGAGCGCGGGCCCCGCGACGCTCGCCACTGCGTAGGACCCGTAGAGACGGCTGTTGGCCGCCATGATCTGGCCTTCGTCGACGAGCGCGGGCACCACGGCTACGTACGTGACCTGGAAGACCATGCCGATGGCGGCGCCGAGCGGCACGACGACATAGATCAGCCACACCTGCGGGGCGAACACCCACGCGAGCGGTATGAGCGCGTACAGCAGCGCCCGGCCGGCGTCGCAGACGATCAGGAGACGCCGCCGGTTCACCCGGTCGGCCAGCACCCCGGCGAAGATCCCCGCGACGATCGCCGCCGCGCCTGCGAGACCCGTCACGAGGCCCATCTGCACGACGGAGCCCGTCGCGTGGAAGACGAGCAGCGGCAGCGCCACCGCCGAGAAGGAGTCGCCCACGACCGAGAGGGTCTGCGCGCCCAGGAACACGGTGAAGCCGCGGTTCCCCCACAAGGAGCGGGAGGACGCCCTCGCGGTCGGCCCTGAGGTGTCCCCCGAGGTGTTCTCCGCCAACGGCCCCCGTCCCCGTCCCCATGGAGAGATCTTCCCGGCCACACCGTAGGCGCGCCTCGCCGGGCGGCACAACGGCTGTTCGCTACCAGGTGACGCCCTGACTGAAGGCCAGGCGCCATATCAGGATGCGACGACGAGGGCCTGCGGGGCGACGTGTCTCATTCTGGTGCGAAGCCACAGCAACTGAACGGCGGTGTCTCCCCCGCAGTGGCGCACGACCTCCAGCAGTTCCTCGTCCCGGGCGCCCTGGGCCCCCTGCGCGACGATCGACCAGGCGATCTCGCATTCGGTCGCCAGGAGGTAGAGGTCGTGCAGGTCGCGCAGCAGCCCGAGACCGCCGGGCCGCGTGCCCGAGAAGAGCGCGGAGTGCAGCCGCTCGGGCTCCTCGCAGGCCCCGGCCGAGTAACGCCGGACGAACGGCTCCAGCCGCCTCGCCTGCTCCCCGCACTGTACGGCCAGGCACTCGCAGACGCCGTACATGTCGGGCTCGTGCGGGTGGCCGCGCCTGATCTCGCGGAACGCCTCGGCCAGCGCGTTCTGGGAACGGTGGAGCAGCCGCAGGTAGTGGGCGAGGTGCATCGGTCACACCTCCTCTAGGCGTTCGGAACCCTCAAGGGACCCGAGGTCCTCCGCCATGCCTCCTGCCCCGGCGTTCACGCCGGACACCTTCGTGACCCGGACGGCGGCGACGTTGAAGATCGGCTGTTTGGACACCGGGTCCCAGCCCGTGACCGTCAACTCGTCCGCTGCCCGCGCCATGCCGGGGTCGAACGGCATGAAGACGACGCCGGGCCGTGTTCCGCGCACACGGGCGGGCGCCTCCAGGGCCGAGTGCCGCGACTCCACCCGCACGAGGTCGCCGTCGCCGATACCCAGCGCGGCGGCGTCTTGGGAGTTCACCTCCACCCAGGGCTCCCGGGCCGCGTCGCCGGGCTCGGGCGCCGGGGCCGGAGCCGGGAACAGGCAGACGGCCCGGCCGGTGACGAACAGCAGCGGATAGCCCTCCCCCGTCACCTCGGCGGAGGGCCGGTAGTCGGCCGCGTGGAGGAAGGCGCGGCCGCGCGGGTCCTTCGCGCGGTAGCGTTCCGTGCCCCACTCGGCGCCCGTTGCCAGGTCGTACCCGTACGTCTGGCACTCGGACGGGTCGGTGGCGAACAGCCCCCCGGCGTACAGGCGCTCGGTGCCGTGCGGCGTCGACGGCGTGCAGGGCCACTGGATGCCGCTGCCGCCGCGCAGCCGGTCGTAGGTGATGCCGGTGTAGTCGCACGGGCGGCCCTTCGAGCAGGCCTTCCACGCCTCGAACGCCGACTCGGGGTCGTGCCATCGGATCAGCGGCGCGCCGTCCCTGTCGCAGAAGTCCATCCGGTGGGCGTAGTCGAGGAAGATGTCGAGGTCGGGGCGGGCGTCGCCGGGCGGCTCCACGGCTTTCTCGCAGATGTGCACCGTGCGGTCGGCGCTGGTGAGGGTGCCGAGCTTCTCCCCCCACGTCGCGGCCGGGAGCACCACGTCGGCGAGCCGCGCGGTCTCGGTCAGGAACAGGTCCTGGACGACGACGAACAGGTCCTCCCCGGCGAGGGTCCGGCGGACCCTGTCGAGGTGCGGGAGCGAGGCCGCCGGGTCGGCCGCCGCGATCCACAGCAGGTTGATGGAGCCCTGCTCGGCGTACCGGAAGATCTGCAGGGCGTGGGTCGGCGGCCCCCAGACGGGGTCGACGTTCCAGAGCGCCCCGAGGTCGCGCACGTGCTCGGGGTTCTCCCAGTTGCGCATTCCGGGGAGGTCGCCCCCCGTGCCGGTCTCCCGCGCGTTGTGCGCGGACGGCTGCCCCGCCATCTGGAAGACGCCGGCCCCCGGCCGGCCGAGCATGCCGCGCAGCAGGTGGAGGTTGTTCACCTGGCACGCGGCGGCGGTCCCCTGGTTGGATTGGTAGAAGCCGCGCAGCACGCTCGACACCAGCCGCTCGCACGAGCCGAGGATCTCGGCGGCCTGCTCGATCAGCCCCGCGGGGACGGCGCAGATGTCGGCGGCCCGCTTGGCGGGATAGGCCTCCACGACCCGGCACAGCTCCGCGAAGCCGAGGGTGTGGTTCCCGACGTAGGCGGCGTCGTACCGGTTGTTCGCGATCAGCTCGTGGAGGAGGGCGTTCATCAGCGCCACGTTCGTGCCGGGACGGACGGCCAGGTGCACGTCGGCCTCCCGCGCCGGCGGCGTGTCGTCCGGATCGACGGCGATCATCACGGGCGGCCGTGGCCCGTGGCGGCGGTCGAGCATCCGCTCCCACAGCACCGTGTGGGTGCCGGCCACGTTGTGGCCCCACAGCGCGATCGTGTCGCAGTGGTCGATGTCCGTGAAGGAGCCGGGCTGCCCGTCGGCCCCGAAGCTGGCCTTCAGCGCGGCGGCCGCGGTCGCCGCGCAGACGCGGGTGTTGCCGTCCAGGTGCGGCGTGCCGATCCCGGCCCTGGCCAGGACGGCGAGGGTGTAGTGCTCCTCGAGGAACAGCCGCCCGCTGGTGTAGAAGCCGAACCGGCCCCAGCCTCCGGGCGCGTCGAGCAACTCCTTCGAGCGGGCGACGACCCGCCCCATGGCGGTGTCCCAGTCGGTCTCCACCAGCTCGCCGCCCTCCCTGACCAGCGGGCGGGTCAGCCGGGCCCGTTCCCCCCGGCCGGCTCCCGGGGGCCGGCCGTACGTCTCCCTCGGGTCGAGCCGGCCGTGGTTGATCCGGTCGGCGGCCCTGCCGCGCAGCCCCACGAGACGGCCGTCCCTGACCGCGAAGTCGAGCGCGTCGCCTCCGGAGTGCAGGAAGGAGACGCCCTGCACCCACCCGTCGGCGTCGGCCTCGGTGAGGCCGTCGTCGAGTAACGTGTCCACTCTCACGGGCCAGGGACTGCCGAGGCCCAGCTCGGCGGGCAGCGCGTCCCGGAGGCGTCCCGGCAAGGCCGCGGCCAGCCGTTCCACCCCGCCGGGAGGTCCGTACGGCGTACGCCGCCCCCAGGGGTCGGCGATCGGGTCCGGCACCTGGCACCTCCCCGGTCACATGGTGTGAACGACGCTCCCCGTACCCCGCGGCGCACCCCTGGGCACGGAAGCCGACCGAACTGACGGGTTTCTTTTCGGATACTTTCCATGGCGAGTTAATGCCTTTGTACGCATCATGTACGGCGCTTGATCTGTAAAGTACGTTTACTGATGGATGTAGGCGCGGCTGAGTGAGGGCGTCAGTGTGGGTCCCACGCCTCTCGTAGGACGGCAGAACGCGCTGTCCGCGCTGGGGAGCGTCCTGGCCGCGAGCCTCCGAGACGGCTTCCAGTTCGTCACCCTGGTCGGCGACCCGGGAGCCGGCAAGACCCGGCTCCTCGGCGAGCTGGTGACGATGGCCGGCGAGCGGGGCTTCACCACGCTGTGGGGCCGCGCCGCCGAGTTCGAGCAGGTCATGCCGTTCAGCGCGCTGGTCGACGCACTCGACGACCACCTCGACGCGCGGCGTCAGGACATCGTCGACTCGGTCGGGGCCGCCCAGGCGGGCCTGCTGGCCGGTGTCTTCCCCGCGCTGGCGACCGGGGAGGAGCGTCCGGTGGCCGACCGCAGCGGCCTGGTCCGCTACCGGCTCTACCGCGCGCTGCGGCAGATGGTGGACCTGCTGGCCGGGCCGTCGGGGCTCGTGCTGATCCTTGACGACGTCCACTGGGCCGACGACAGCTCGATGGAGTTCCTCGACCACATCATCCGGCACCCGCCGGCGAGGCCGGTGCTCGTGGCGGCCGCCTACCGCCCGGCCCAGGCCCCGCCGCGCCTGGCCACCCTCGCCACGACGGCCGCCTCGCGCGGCCACGAGGTCGTCGTCGGACCGCTGGGCCCGGCCGAGGTCGAGGAGTTCCTCGGGCCGGCCGTGAGCCGCCCCCGGAGCCGAGCGCTCTACGAGGCGAGCGCGGGAAACCCGTTCTACCTTGAGGCCCTGGCGCGGATGGGCGACACCGACGTGGCCGCGCTGCCGCCCACGGTGCTGGCCGCGCTCCAGGTCGAGCTGGGCGACCTCTCCCCCGACGCTCTGCTGGTCGCGCAGGCCGCGGCGGTGGCGGCCGACGAGTTCGAGCCCTCCATGGCCGCCGTCGCCGCCGAGGTGCCCGCCCCGACCGCGCTGGCGGCGCTCGACGAGCTGGTGGAGCGCGACATCGTCCGGGCGAGCGGGGGCCGGTTCCGGTTCCGCCACCCGCTCGTACGGCGGGCCGCCTACGAGTCGGCGGCCGCGGGCTGGCGGCTGGCGGCCCACGCGCGGATCGCGGCCCACCTGGCGCGGCTCGGCGCCCCGGCCACCGTGCGGGCGCACCACGTGGAGCACTCCGGGTCCTTCGGCGACCTGGAGGCCGTCGGCGTGCTGGTCACGGCCGCCCGCGCGGTCACTACGCACGCGCCCGCGACCTCGGCCCACTGGCTGCAGGCGGCGCTGCGCCTGATGCCGGGCGACGCCGCGACGCGGGAGGAGCGCCTGGCGCTTCTCATGGAGCTGAGCTGGGCGCAGGGCGTCAGCGGCAGGCTGGCGGACGGGCGCGACACCGCCCGGGAGCTGCTGCGGCTGCTGCCGGAGGACGACTACCCCCGCCGGGCACGGGCGGCGCGGCTGTGCGCGCTGATGGAGCGGCAGCTCGACCGTCCGCACGAGGCCCGCGCGCTCCTGCTGGACGAGCTGAGCCGCATGCCGAACCCCCGGGCCGCGGCCGCGGTGCCGCTGCGGATGCGGCTGGTCGCCGAGAGCATGATGCGGGTCGACTTCCGGGCGGCCCAGGCGGTGCTCGACCTGATGCCGGACACGGCCGAGGACTGGGAGCCCGGCCTCGAGGTGGCGGTGGCCGCACTGCGGCCCATGCCGGCCTTCGCCGCCGGGCGGACGACCGAGGCGCTCGGCTACGCCGAGAGGGCCGACCGGCTGATCAACACTGCGCCCGACGACCATCTCTCCGAGTGGCTCGACGCCATCGCGTGGCTGTGCTGGGCGGAGACCAGCCTCGGCCGGTACGGCGACGCCCTCCGGCACTTCGACCGGGCGGCGGCCGTTGCCCGGTCGACCGGCCAGAGCTACATCCTGACCAACCTCCTCGCGGGCCGGGCCAGGACGCTGGTGACGATGGGACGGCTGGACGCGGCGATGGTCGCCGCGGAGGAGTCCGTCGAGGGCGCGCGGCTGCTCGACTCCGGCCAGCAGCTCGTCTTCGCGCTCACCCAGGTCTGCCTCGCCGCGTCATGGGCGGGCGACGACGACACGGCGATCGGCGCGGGGAACGAGGCGGTCCAGCGTGGAGTCGGCGGGGGCGAGGTCTGGGAGGCCACCGCCCGCTACGCCAGGGGCCAGGCGCTGATCAACGCCGGGCGGCTGGAGGAGGGCGCGGACGCCGTGCTCGACGCATGTAACGGGTTCGACTCGCCGCGGCTGGACCGGGCGACGCTCCTGCTGTCGTGTGAAACGCTGGCGCAGGTCGCGGCGGCGCGTGGCCATACGGTCGAGTCGATGGCGTGGGCGGCGCGGGCGGCCCAGCTCGACGACCCGGCGCTGCCCGCCTTCTCCGGGCTCGTGCCGCTCGCCCGGGCGCACGCGCTGCGCGCCAAGGAGCCCGCGTCCGCGGCGGCGGCCGCCGCCGAGGCGGCGGAACTGCTGGCCGCCGCCGATCGGCGGCTCGACGCGGGCCGGGCGCTGCTCGTCGCCGGGCTGGCCCATCAGGAGGCGGCCGACAAGACGCGGGCCAGGGAGCGGCTCAAGGCCGCCGCCGATGTCTTCGGCACCTGCGGGGCGGGCAACCTCAAGACGCAGGCCGAGCGCGCGCTTCGCCGCCTCGGCGTCCGCGTGACCGCCGGCGGGGACGCCTCGCGGCTCGGGCTGTCGCCCCGCGAGATGGAGGTGGCCCAGCTCGTCGCGGACGGCCTGACGAACCAGCAGGTCGCGCAGCGGCTGTTCCTCAGCGTGCGGACGGTCGAGACGCATCTGTCCCGCATCTTCGCCAAGCTCGAGGTGTCCTCCCGGGTGGGCGTGGCCACCGCGCTCAGCCGCCGTGACTGAAGAGGCGGCAGGACACAGCGGGACATGTACGGGTTTTCCACGATGGTGCCGCCGCTGCAGGGATTGAGATCGTTGCCCCGGGAGGGCGAACAGATGGAACACCGAATACCCCGGTTCACGCTCGACGGCGTGCGGGACGCCGAGGTGTCGGTCCATCCGTTCGCCACCGAGGACGGGCTCGGACTCACGCTGACCCGGTTCCGCCGGGCCGGCTTTCCGGCGGTGGGGTCGCCGGACGACGTCGTGCTGCTCGTCCACGGCCTGACCTCGTCGAGCGACATGTTCATCATGCCGGAGCACCTCAACCTGGTCAGGTTCCTGCACGACAGCGGGTTCGGCGACGTGTGGGCGCTCGATTTCCGGATGAGCAACCGGTTCCCGTACAACGTCGAGACGCGCAGGCACACGCTGGACGACATCGCCCAGTACGACCACCCGGCAGCACTGCGTGAACTCCGCCGCCACGTGGGGGCGCGGCGGATTCACGTGGTGGCCCACTGCCTCGGGTCGGTGTCGTTCCACATGAGCCTGTTCTCCGGCGCGGTCGACGGGATCGCGAGCCTGGTCGCCAACAGCGTGGGGCTGACGCCCCGGGTGCACCGCTGGGCCAGGCTCAAGCTCGCCGCCGGGCCCGTGCTGCTCGAGTACGGCACGGGCCTGCCGTACCTGGACCCGCGGTTCAGGGACGCGCCGCCGTTCACCCGGCGGTGGCTGCTGGCGCGGGCCGTCTCGCTGTTCCACCCGGAGTGCGGCGAGGCGGCCTGCCACATGCAGAGCTTCATGTGGGGCAGCGGCAGGCCCGCGATGTACCGGCACGGCAACCTGCGGCCGGAGACCCATGTCCATGAGAGGCTGGCCGACCTGAACGGCGCCTGCGACGTGAACTACTACCGGCACGTCCGCAAGATGGTGGCGGCTGGGCGCGTGGTGAAGTTCGACCCGGCCGAGCCGCGGCACGCCGCCCTGCCGGACGACTACCTGGTGAACGCCGCCGACGTCGACACGCCGATCCTCTACCTGACCGGCGACCACAACGACGTCTTCACCGACTCCAATATCGTCTGCCACGAGGTCATGTCGAAGGCCGCGCCGGGGCGGCACGAGCTGCGGGTCCTTCCCGGTTACGGGCACATCGACCCGCTGATCGGCAAGGACGCCCACATGGACGTGTTCCCACACATCCTCGACTTCCTCAAGCGGCACTGAGAACGGCGGGGGCATGGAACACGTCGACGTGGTCGTGGTCGGCTCGGGGTTCGGCGGCGCGGTGACGGCCTACCGGCTCGCCGAGGCCGGGCTGTCCGTGGTGGTGCTGGAGCGGGGCAGGCCGTACGCGCCGGGCTCGTTCCCGCGCGGCCCCGCCCAGCTCGGCCAGGCCTTCTGGGACCCGGACGAGGGCCTGTACGGCATGTTCGACGTCTGGAGCTTCCGCGACTGCGACTCCGTGGTGTCGAGCGGCCTCGGCGGGGGCTCGCTCATCTACGCGAACGTGCTGCTCCGCAAGGACGAGGAATGGTTCGTCCACGAGGAGGCCATGCCGGGCGGCGGCTACGAGTCGTGGCCGGTCGGGCGGGCCGACCTCGATCCGCACTACGACGCGGTCGAGCGCATGATCGGCGTCTCGCCGTACCCGCTGGACCGGCCGGCCTACGGCGACACCCTCAAGACCCTCGCCATGCGGGACGCGGCCGCCGAGCTGGGGCTGGACTGGCGGCTGCCGCCGCTGGCGATCAGCTTCGCGCCGTCCCCCGGAGCGGAGCCGGGTCCGGGCCTGCCGATCGCCGATCCCGAGTACGGCAGCGCGCACGGCGTGCCCCGCCGTACGTGCCGGTTGTGCGGGGAGTGCGACATCGGCTGCAACGACGGCGCGAAGAACAGCCTGGACCACACCTACCTGGCGGCGGCCCGGCGCGGCGGCGCGGACCTGCGCACGCTGCACGAGGTGCGGGCCATCCGGCCGAGCGTGGGCGGGGGCTACGACGTCGACTACGTCGAGCACATGCCCCCCGGGCCGAGGCGGACGGGCCCGCACACGATCAGCTGCGACCGCCTCGTCCTCGCGGCCGGCACGTACGGAACGTCGCACCTGCTGCTGCGCGACCGGGAGGCGTTCCCCGGCCTGAGCGGGACGCTGGGGACGCGGTTCTCCGGGAACGGCGACCTGCTCGCGTTCCTGCTCAGGGCGAGGGACCGCACCCGGACGCGGCCCATCAACGCCAGCCGGGGGCCGGTCATCACGAGCGCCATCCGGCTGCCGGACGGCGCCGACGGCCGGGGGGCCTACATCGAGGAGGGCGGCTACCCCGCGTTCGTCGACTACCTGGTCGAGGGCGCCGACCTGGGGAGCGAGCTCGGCCGGGCGGCGAGGTTCGTGCTCGAACGGCTGCGCGGCCTGCTGACGCACGACACCAACCTGTCGGCGGAGATGGCCGGGCTGATGGGCAGGGGCGAGCTGTCGGGCAGCTCGCTGCCGCTGCTCGGCATGGGCAGGGACGTTCCGGACGGGGAGTTGCGGCTGCGCGACGGGCGCCTCGACGTGGTGTGGAACGCCGGGACGAGCGAGGAGTACTTCGACCGGCTGCGCGCCACCATGCGGCGGATCAGCCACGTGCTCGGGGCGGACTACGCCGACAGCCCGTCGTGGCGGCGCAAGAGGGTCATGACCGTGCATCCGCTGGGCGGGGCGCCGATGGGCCGCCACTCCGGTGAGGGCGTGTGCGACGCCTACGGCGAGGTCTTCGGCTTCCCCGGCCTCTACATCGCCGACGGCGCGGCCCTGCCCGGCCCGGTGGGCGCCAATCCGGCGCTCACGATCGCCGCGCTGGCCGACCGCATGTGCACCCGCATGCTGGAGAGCCGGGAATCCGCCGCCCCGTCCGCCCCGATGTCCGTTGCGGTCTCCTCCCCCGTGTCCTCCCCCGTGCCCTCCCCCGTGTCCGCCGTCGCCTCGGCGTTCGTTTCAGGGGAACGCACGTCCCTGTGGTTCGCCGAGGAGATGCGGGGCTCGCTCGGCGGCGACTTCGCGTTCCGGCTCACCATCACGGCCGACGACGTCCACCGTTTCCTCTCCGAGCCCGAGCACCAGGCCCGGGCCGAGGGATGGATAGACGCCGCGATCTGCGGGGGCCGGCGTCCGGTCGCGCGGGGCTGGTTCAACCTCTTCGTGCCGGGCGGGGCGCCCGGCCGCAGGGAGATGCGCTACCGGCTGCATTTCTGGGACGGGGACGACCGGCCGCTCACCCTCGCGGGGTGGAAGGACGTCCACCACGGGCCCCCGACGCGGCTGTGGCTGGACACCTCCACGCTGCACGCCCGGCTGCTGGAGGGGCACGTCGAGGAGGGCACGGAGGAGGCGGAGGAGAAGGTCATCGCCGAGGGGACGCTGCGCATCCTGCCGTCCGACCTCGTGAAGATGCTGACGACCTTCCGTACGGCCGGCCCGGACGGGGCCGCCGCGCTCGCCCGGTTCTGCCGGTTCTTCCTCGGCGAGCTGTGGGAGGTCTACCGGCCGCTCCAGGGGTCGTAGTCGACTTCGAGGGGCTCCTGGGCCGGGCGTTCGGCCTCGGGGACGTGCTGGAGGTTCACCCGGATCCGTGTCCACGCGGAGCTGCGGCCGCGCATGGAGTCGACCAGGACGTCGGCCGGTTCCAGCCGCCCGGCCACCTCGGGATGCCGGGCCTTCCACCGCTCGAACCCCGCCATGGCCTCGTCCCGTGTCTCGGCGCGGGCGATCTCGATCAGCGGCATGACGGGCTTGCGCCGTCCCTCGCCCTTGGGCGCCTGAGGACGCGGCTCCTGCGAATCGGCCAGCTCCAGCAGGGCCTCCAGCGAGCCCGCCTCGTCCTCCATGGCCGCCCAGGGGTCCCCGATCTCGGCGTACCGCTCCGGCACGCTGTCCATCGTGAACTCACTGGGCCGGCGGCGCTCCACCTCGTCCCACGTGAGCGGGGTGGAGACCAGGCCGGTGGGCCGTACGGAGTAGGCCGAGGCGACCGTGCGGTCCCGGGCGTTCTGGTTGTAGTCCACGAAGACGCCCTGGCGCTCCTCCTTCCACCACCGGCTGGTGGCGATCCCGGGCGCCCGGCGCTCGACCTCGCGGGCCACGGCCTCGGCGGCCCGCCGTACGTCGCGGAACGCCCAGCGCGCCTCGATCCGGGCGTAGACGTGGAAGCCGCGAGAGCCGGACGTCTTGGGCCAGGCGGTCAGCCCGTGCCGCTCCAGCACCTCCCTGGCCACGAACGCGACGCCGACGATCTGGTCCCACCCGACGCCGGGCACCGGGTCGAGGTCGATCCGGAGCTCGTCGGGGTGGTCGAGGTCCCCGGCGCGGACGGGATGCGGGTTCAGGTCCACGCAGCCGAGGTTCACCGTCCAGAGGAGGGCGGCGACATCGCGGATCACCACCTCGTCGGCCGTGCGGCCGGAGGGGTAGCTCAGCTCGGCGACCTCGATCCAGGCGGGCCGCTTCGACGGGGCCCGCTTCTGGAAGAACGCCTCCTGGTCCACCCCGTGGACGAAGCGCTTGAGGATGACCGGCCGGCCGTCCACTCCGCGCAGCGCCCCCTCGGCGACGGCCCGGTAGTAGGCGACGAGATCGCCCTTGGTGTGCCCGGTGCGCGGGAAGACCACCCTGTCAGGGTTGGTGATCCGCACTTCCCTGCCGTCGGCCTCCAGCGTCATGCCGCCACGATACGCCTGGACGTAAATAGGTCGGAGGTATTACGTCCGACCGTAAATCCGTAGCGTATTCCCGCCACTTGACTGGGTTGACTCATCGGATCTATCGAGCCTAATCTGAGCGAGCCGCGCAGGTCGCGGTGATGCGCGCGTGGACGCATGGCAGTTCTCACAGCACCTGGCAAGGCCGGTGATGGCGACAACCGGCCGCTCGGAACGGAGACTTCCTGTGTTACGACGCGCTTTAAAGGGCTGGGCGTGGCTGGCCGCGCTCATCGTCCTCGCCGCCACGGCGCTGGTGGTCAGCCCGGCCTCGGCCGCGGCCACCTTCAACGTCCGTGACTACGGCGCGGCGGGCAACGGCTCGACCAACGACACCGCCGCCATCAACAAGGCGATCACCGCGGCCAACAGCGCGGGCGGCGGCATCGTGCAGTTCCCGTCGGGGACCTACAAGTCCAGCAACACGATCCACCTGAAGAGCAACGTCACGATCCAGCTCGACTCGGGCTCCACGATCATGGGATCGAGCGCGGACACCTACGACGCGCCGGAGTCCAACCCGTACGACGCCTACCAGGACTACGGGCACAGCCACTTCCACAACGCGATGATCTACGGGGACCGTCTCACGAACATCGGGTTCACCGGATCGGGCACGATCGACGGCGGCGGCAACCTCATCACGGGCAACCCCAACTCCGGCGAGGCAGACAAGATCCTCTCGCTGACCAGGTGCGACGGCCTCACCCTGAACGGGGTCAAGTTCCGGCGCGGCGGCCACTTCGCGATCCTCACCAACAACTGCAACAACATCACGTCCGACCACCTGCGGATAGACACCGCCAGCGACCGCGACGGCTGGAACGTCATCAGCGCGCAGAACGTCACCGTCACCAACGCCGACATCGCGGCCAACGACGACGCCCTCGTGTTCAAGAGCGACTACGCGCTCGGGGCCAAGCTGCCGAACGGGCACGTGACGGTCACCGACTCGCACCTGTCGGCGCAGTGCTGCAACGCGCTGATGTTCGGCTCGGAGACCTGTGGCGACTTCACCGACTACCAGTTCTCCCGGATCAACATCACCGGCGCGCAGAAGTCGGGCCTCGGCCTGGTGTCCATGGACGGCGCGGTCATCACCGACGTCCACTACCACGACATCACCATGACCGGGGTCAGGTCGCCGATCATGCAGAAGGTCGGCACACGGAAACGATGCGGGAACAGTCCGGGAGTGGGCCGCATCAGCAACATCACCTACGAGAACGTGACCGGTACCGGCGCCAGCCCGTCGTTCAGCCCGACGCTGTGGGGCGAGTCGGGGTCCAACCGGATCAGCGACGTCACCTTCACGAACGTCCACCTGACCGTGCCCGGCGGCAACGGCACGATGTCGACCGGCGTGCCGTCCAACGACCCGAACAACTACAACCCGAACAGCATCGGCACCCGGCCGGCCTACGGGTGGTACATCCACAACGCCAACAACATCACCTTCAATGACAGCTCGGTGGAGTTCGCGTCGAACGACGGCCGCCCGGCCGTGCTCGCCAACGCCGGCAGCTCGATCAGGTTCAACCACTTCACGGCCGAGCGGGGCACCAGCAGCCCGCACGACGTGGGCTTCCAATCCGTAACCGGCTACTGCGTGGCCGACAGCGCCAACACCACCGGCGGCGCGCTGCGGATCAGCAACACCAGCTCCACGGAGAACTGCCCGGCCACGGACGACTTCTCGCTGGGGGTCACCCCGTCGAGCCGTACGGTGACCGCGGGGTCGAGCACCACCTACACCGTCAACACGTCCGTGGTGTCCGGCTCCCCCGGGCCGGTCACGCTGAGCGCGAGCGGCCTCCCGGCCGGCGCCACCGCGACCTTCAGCCCCAACCCGGTCACTCCGGGGAGCAGCTCGACGCTGACGGTCGACACGACGGCGTCCACACCGGACGGCACGTCCACCCTGACCGTGACCGGCACCGGCTCGTCCGGCACACGCACCGCGACCGCCGGGCTCACCGTCGGCACCTCCGGCGGCGGCGGAACCACCGTCACGGCCGAGGCGGAGAGCGGCACGGTAACCGCGCCCATGCAGGTGGCGAGCGACGCGGCCGCGTGGGGCGGCCAGTACGTGACGGTCGCGTCGGGGAACAACAGCACCGGCTCCGCGCCGTCGAACGGCTCGACGGTGATCCCGTTCACCGTCTCGGCCGCCGGGACCTACCGGTTCTGGGGCCGGGTCATCGCGCCCGCCAACACCGATGACTCCTTCTGGGTCAAGGTCGACGGCGGATCGTGGGTCAACTGGAACGACATCACCCCGGGCGCGGCGTGGCACTGGGCGCAGGTCACCAACGACGCGGCCTCGGACGCGCCGATAACGGCCAGCCTCTCGGCGGGCTCCCACACGCTGACCGTCGCCTACCGCGAGGACGGCGCCAAGCTGGACCGCGTCCTGATCACCGATGACGCCAGCCTGGTTCCGGCCAACGACCCGCCGCCGGCGGGCACCCGCTACGAGGCGGAGAACGCGACGATCTCGCAGGGCGTCGTGGAATCCAACTGGGCGGGCTTCAGCGGCACCGGCTTCGTCAACCTGGACAACGTCGCGGGCAGCTACGTCGAGTGGACCGCCAACGCCGAAGCGGCGGGCACGGCGACGCTGAAGTTCCGCTTCGCCAACGGCACCACCGCCGACCGGCCGATGACCATCACGGTCAACGGCACCACGGCGGGCACCCTGACCTTCTCGCCCACCGGCGCGTGGACGACCTGGCAGACCGCGACCCTCACGGTCCCGCTGAACGCGGGCGCCAACGTCATCCGGGCCACCGGCAGCACGGCCACCAGCGGCCCCAACCTGGATTACCTGGAGATCTAACCCAGTCACCACCCCCGGCCCGGGCGGAATCCCCCTTCCCCGTCCGCAAGCCCCCGGGCCGGGGCCTCCCGCCTCCGGCGTGATCATGCACGGATTCCCGGATACAGGCAATGACCTGCGAAACCACCAGTCGTGATCATGCACAGCGAACCGTCAGAGTGATCCACTGAGATAGCGCTCGGCCAGCTCGCAGGCGCCCCGGGTGTATCCGGCGCCGAGCCCGCGGGCGAACTCCACCCCCGTATGGGAGCCGATCCAGGCGACCAGCAGGAGGCGGCGGAACATGACGAAGGTCCAGATCTCGTCCTCGTCGTCCTTCGGTAGATCCAGGACGGTCCGGTAGCCGCGGAGCCAGGAGTCGATCATCTGGGGCACCTGGGGATGATGTTCGATGAAGCTGACGGCCGCGCCGAAATCGTAGAGGTACCACCCCAGGCCGCAGTCGTCGAAGTCGATGACGCTCGTGCCGGCCTGGCCGTCCACGAGCAGGTTGGCCAGGCGCAGGTCGGCGTGGATCAGGCCGTAGCGCTCCCGCCCCTTGCCGAACCGCCCCAGCCGGTCGCGCAACGTCGCCTCCAGCCGGGTCAGTACGGCATGGGCCTCCTTGTCGACACCGGCCCCATCCTGCCACCTCCCCCACCGGGCGATCGGGCCAAAGGCGGCGTCGCAGTCCCAGTGGAACCGGGTGAACGCGGACGGGCGGGCCCATTCGCGGGCGTGCCGGTGCATGCGCGCGGTGAGCGCGCCGAGCGGCTCGAAGTGCTCGGCGAGCCGTTCCTCGGCGGGCTCGCCGCCGGGGAGGAACTCGAACATCACGCAGGCGCGCGGCTCGGCCCCCGGATCCTCCACAGCGACCACCCTCGACCCGTCGCGGGCGGGAATAACGGCGGGGGTCCTGATCCCCGCCTCCGCGCGCAGCGCCTCCAGCCAGTCGAGTTCGGAGACGATGGCGTCGAGTGTGTGGTAGCCGAGGCGGTGGACCCGCAGGATCGTGCGGGAGCCGGAGTCCTCGACCGCGAAGGTGGCGTTCTCCGACACGCTGATCAGCGTCACGGCGGCATGCGGCGAGAGGTCGTACCGCCGCAGGGCGCGGCGGGCGGCTTCCTCCACCCGGGCGAGCACGCCGGGTCCCCCGGACAGGTCGTGGACCTCCATGCGTCCTCCTTCAGTGGGGCGCGAGGCCGTCCAAGACCAGGGGGAAGAGGTGCTCATGCCGGGCGAGCACTGCTCCGCGTGTTCGGATCACCGCCCCGGACTTTACCGAAGGAGCGGCGACGCCGGAAGCGACGATCGCGCGGCGCACGCGTCCGGCGGCACACCAAGCGAGCTCGTCCTCAGTGACTGAGATCCGAGCGGACCGCGCGGTTCGCGTGGTGAAGATTACGAAACACCACGGGTCTTGCCCGGACAAACCGGTAAATGGCACCATTTCCGCACCTCAAGGCGAGATATCGCTATATCGACCGGTTTCTCCGTAAGGGATCTTTTTTGAGCACTTTTGAGCAAGAGGTTGGCGCGCCCGCCGGGACGCCGGGCGTCAGCCGCCTCCGCAAGGACGCCGTCGGCCTCGTCGGCGTGATCTTCATGGCGGTCGCCACCGCCGCCCCAATCACCGCCATGACCGGCAACGTCCCCATCGCCGTCGGCTTCGGCAACGGACTGGGTGCCCCGGCGGGCTACCTCTTCGCGACCATCGTTTTGACCATCTTCTCGGTGGGCTACGTCGCGATGGCCAAGCACATCACCTCGGCCGGGGCGTTCTACGGCTACATCTCGCACGGCCTCGGCCAGGTCGTCGGCATGGTGGCGGGCCTGCTCGCCACCATGGCGTACGTCGTGTTCGAAGCGTCCATCATCGGGTTCTTCGCCTACTCGGCCAACGACACGTTCAAGACCCTCGCGCACGTGGACATCCACTGGCTGTGGTTCGCGCTACTCGGCCTCGCGCTCAACGCCGTGCTGACCTACTTCGACATCAACCTGACCGCCAAGGTGCTCGGCGTCTTCCTCGTCACCGAAATCCTCATGCTCGGCCTCACGGCCACCGTGACGCTGTTCCACGGAGGCGGCCCGGACGGGCTGATGGTCTCGTCCATCAACCCGGTGAACGCCTTCACGACGAACGGCCTCGCGGCGGGCGCGGTCGGGCTCGGGCTGTTCATGTGCTTCTGGTCGTGGGTCGGCTTCGAGTCCACCGCGATGTACGGCGAGGAGTCACGCGACCCCAAGCGGATCGTTCCCAGGGCGACGCTGGTCTCCGTGGTGGGCATCGGCCTGTTCTACACCTTCGTCTCCTGGATGGTCGTCGCGGCCAACGGCGTGAAGGCGCCGGAGATCGCCGCCAAGGAGTTCGCCGGGATCTTCTTCAACCCGACCGGGGAACTCGTCGGCGTGTGGGCCGTGGACCTCTTCAAAGTGCTGATCCTGACCGGGTCGTTCGCCTGCTCGATGGCGTTCCACAACTGCGCCTCGCGCTACCTGTACGCGCTGGGCCGGGAGGACCTGATCCCCGGCACCGGCCGCACGCTCGGGGCCACGCACCCCAGGCACGGCTCCCCGCACATCGCCGGGTTCGCGCAGACGGCGATCTCCGTCGTCATCGTCCTGGCGTTCTTCTTCGCCGGCATGGACCCGTACATCCACATCTACACGCTGCTCGCGGTGCTCGGCACGCTGGCCATCCTCATTGTGCAGTCGCTGTGCTCGTTCGCCGTGATCGGCTACTTCCACGTCAAGAAGAAGCACCCGGAGACGGCCAACATCTGGCGCACGCTCCTCGCCCCGCTTGGCGGCGGCCTCGCGATGATCTACGTGGTCCTGCTGCTCTTCCAGAACCAGGAGGCCGCGGCCGGCGACGCCTCCAAGAGCCTGTTTTTCACGCTCATCCCGTGGATCGTGGTCGGCTTCGCCGCCCTCGGAGCCGGGCTGGCCCTCTACCTGAAGATCAGGAACCCGCTGAAGTTCGACATCATCGGCCGCATCGTCCTCGAGGACACGGTCGAGCGCGACTAGTTTCACGCGAGGGCGGCGTCGATCTCGGGACGGTGGGGCATGGACGTGCTCGCGCCCTCCCGCTGGACCGACAGCGCCGCGGCGGCGGAGGCGAACCTGAGCGCGTCCTCGGGGCAGAGCCCCTCGGTCCTCGCGACCGCGAGCGCCCCGGCGAACGTGTCCCCCGCCGCCGTGGTGTCCACGGCCTTCACCGGTACGGCGGGCGCCCAGAGGCGGGTGCCGTCGCGGGAGCCGTACAGCGCGCCCTTGGACCCCAGGGTGATGACGGCCTCCGGGACCCGGTCCAGGAGGGCCTCCAGGGCCGCGTCAGGGGCCGCCAGACCGGTGATCGCGGCCGCCTCGTGCTCGTTGGGCACGATGAGGCCCACCGCGTCGAGCAGCCCGCCCGGGAGCGGCACGACGGGCGCCGGGGTGAGGACCACCGGGACCCCGGCCACCGCGGCCACCCGCGCGGCCGCCACGACGGCCTCCATCGGCAGCTCCAGCTGGAGCAGGAGGGCGCCGGATCGCGCGATCACCTCGGCGTCCTCGGGGGTGGGGCCGGTCACGGCGCCGTTGGCCCCGGGCACAACGATGATCGAGTTGGCTCCGCTGTCCTGGACGACGATGTGGGCGATTCCCGACGGTCCGGGCGCCACCCGCAGGCGACCGGTGTCCACGCCCGAGCCGGCGAGCGCCGCCCGCAGGCCGGACCCGAAGGCGTCGTCGCCCACGGCGCCGATGAAGGCGACCTCCGCTCCCGCCCGCGCCGCGGCGATCGCCTGGTTGGCCCCCTTGCCTCCGGGGATCGTGCGGAAGGCCCGCCCCGTCACGGTCTCCCCAGGCTGGGGAGCCGTCGCGACGTAGGCCACCAGGTCCATGTTGGCGCTGCCGAATACCGAGATCACGAGCGTCCTTCCTCGAGCCCAGCCTGGAGCGCCCCGCCGTTCAGGGCCCCGGACACCGATCCTGCCGTGCGGCCCGGCCAGCCCATGTCCCAGCCCCCGCGTGCGGGCCGTACGGCTCGCTGATCACCCCTCGGCAACAAGCCGCGCGTTGGTTCTGCTATTCGAGCAGATTCGCCCTAGAATCCGCCGATGTGAACGAAGGTCACGAGGAGCCGCCGAAGCTCCCAATCCGGGAGCGATCCTCCCGGCCCGGGACCGGCCGCCACCGACGGCCGCTACCGGCGAACCTGCCGCCGGACGCGCCCGCTCTGGTCCTGGCGGTGCCCGGCAAGGCCGAGGAGGTGGCGGCCGAGGTCGCCGCCATCGTACGGCTGGACAACCCCCAGATAGACCTTCGTCTCGTCTCGCTCGGCGACGGCGGCGCCGACCTGACCCAGGAGTTCACCACCATCGCCGCGGAGCGCCCCTCCGACGGGCCGGCCGCCGTGGTGGTCCCCCTCGTCACCGGGCCCCACCCGCGGGTCCTGCGGGCCGTACGGGACGCCGTGAGGCAGAGCGAGGCGGCCGTCAAGATCACCGAGCCGCTGGGGCCGCATCCGCTGCTGGCGGAGGCGCTGCACGTCCGGCTGTCGGAGGCGGGCCTCGCCCGCGCGGACCGCATGCGGCTGTTCAACGTCACGTCGCCGGTCGACGGGATCATCGTCGCGACCGCGGGCGGCGACGAAGCCGCGCGTGGGGCCGACGCGACCGCCGTGCTGCTCGCGGCCCGGCTGACGCTTCCGGTCGTCCCGGCGGCGCTGGACGGCGTGCCGACCGTGCGGGACGCCGCCGAGCGGCTGCGTAAGATCGGCGCCAACCGGCTGGCCATGGTGCCCTACGTCATCGGGCCGGAGACCGACCAGGAGCGGATCACGGCCGCGGCCGAGGCCATCGGGGCGGGCTGCGCCGCGGCGCTGGGGGCCCATGAGGCCGTCGCCCGGATGGTGTGCGTGCGCTACGGGGCGACGTTCGGAGGGTTCGAGGACTTCGACGACCTGGCGGAGTAGGGCGCGGTGCATGATCACCACTGAGGTCGTCGCGGCTCAGCGGGCGTTCATGGGAAACCGTGCATGATCACGCAGAGGGTGGACGCAGGTAGGGATGGCTCTGCGGGAGCCTGTGCATGATCACGCACGGGGAGGGGGTGCGTGATCATGCACCGGCAACTGGGCGACTCGGCAAACTGGGTATCTCAGTAACTGGGCAACTGGTATCTGGGTAACGGGGTTATGGGAGTGGGCGGCGGGCCGTGAAGCCGAGCTCGCTGCGGTGGTACCACCCCAGCTCGGTCTCCCCCTCGATCCAGCAGAGCCGGACCGAGACGCCGTCGAGGACGGACGGGAAGTCGATCAGCAAGGGCGCCGTTCCCTTGATTTCCATGCCTTGTGCGGCGAACCAGCTGAGGAGCTCGTCGATCCGGGCCTCGAGCGCCTTGGACTCGGGGAGCCCGCCGATGGCGGAGACCCCCGACTGTTTCAGGTCATAGGTGAGCTCGGCCAGGTCGGCCCTGACGGCCACCAGCTCCCGGACGTGTTCGAGCACCGTTGGCATGATTGCCTTGGCCTCGTCTACGGTGAAGATCCTGTCCACCTCCCGGACGCCATCGCGTCGCGACAGTGCGTAGTGTGATTGACGGCTGCCATGATCAACGGACGATCAGGGGACGAGCACCGCCCTGCCGAGGACGCGCCCCGCGGCCACCTCGTCCAGCGCGTGGGCGACCTCCTCGAGGGGGAACCGGCGGACCTCCAGCCGGATCCGGTCCCGCGCCGCGAGATTCATCAGCTCGGTCAGCTCGGTGTGGGTGCCGATCTGGTTGCCCAGCACGGTGAGCTCCCGGTTGATCATGTCGAGGAAGTCGATGTGCGTCCCGCCGCCGTAGCCGACGATGGAGTACACGCCGCCCTTGCGGAGGGCCGCCAGCGCCTCCCGGGGGACGTCGTGCTCTCCCACCAGGTCGAGCACCGCGTCGACGCCCCCGGTCCGCGCGACCATGTCGGCCACGCTCTCGAAGACCGCGTCGGGGCCGAACGTCTCGGCCCACTTGAGCCGCTCGGCGCTGTTGTCCACGACGACCACCCGCGCGGTCGTGTAGAGCCGCAGCAACTGGATCGCGAGGTGCCCAAGGCCGCCGAAGCCGATCATGGCGACCGTACTGCCGGGGCGCAGGTGCGGCGCCAGCCGCTTGACCGCGTGGATCGCGGTCAGCCCGGCGTCCGCGTGTGGGGCCATCGCGGCGGGGTCGGCGCCGGCGGGCAGCTTCACCAGGGAGCGGGCGCTGGTCAGCATGTACTCGGCGTAGCCGCCGCCCCAGCCGTCCACGCCGGGGAAGCGCCAGGTCGGGCAGTGCATGTCGTCGCCCGACCGGCATGCCGTACAGAACCCGCAGGTGACGGCGGGATGGACGATCACCGGGTCGCCGGGGGCGAGCCAGCTCACCGCCGACCCGACCTCGGCGACGTATCCGGCGTTCTCGTGCCCCAGCGTGTACGGCAGGACCGGATGGAACGCGTCGGCGAGCTGACCTTCCAGGATGTGCAGGTCGGTCCGGCAGATGCCGGCCCCGGCGATCCGCACCACCACGTCGAGGGGATGGGCGACCACCGGCTCCGGCACCTCGGTCACGTGGACCGGGGTGTGGTACTCGATGACCTGCACGGCCTTCACGACGAGACCTCCCAGGTGAGCGGGGCGCGCTGGATGCCGATCCAGCGGCGCTGGGTGAACTCGTCGATGTCCTCCTCGCCCGTGGGACGGCCCATCGCGTCGTTCACGTGGACCATCCCGGAGCGGACCCGCTCGGCGAAGGCGAGACCGCGCATGAGGTCGCCCGTGTAGACCGAGTTGACCAGGGCGGGGCACCGGTTGGTCAGCTCCAGGGCCTCCTCTTCGGACGATACGACCGTGATCGCCGCGACCGGCCCGAAGGTCTCCTCGGTGAACAGCGGCATGTCCGGGGTGACTCCGGTGACCACCGCCGGCCGGTAGAACAGGCCGTCGTGCGTGCCGCCCTCGACCAGCCGCGCGCCCATCTTCACCGACCGGGCCACCAGGTCGTCGACCCGGTCCCGCTGGCCTTCGCTGATCATGGGGCCGAGCCGCACGCCGGCGTCGAACGGGTCGCCCACGGTCAGCGCGCGGGCCTTGGCCACGAGCGCGTCCGTGTACGCGTCCGCGACCGACTCGTGGACGATGTGGCGGCCGGCCGTGATGCACGTCTGGCCCTGGAACTCGAACGACGCCCACGCGCCGCAGGAGGCCGCGGCCTCGACGTCGGCGTCGTCGAGCACGACGAGCGCGTTGTCGCCGCCCAGCTCCAGGCTGGTGCGCTTGAAGTCGCGGGCGGCGATCCGCGCCATCAGGCGGCCGATCTCGGTCGAGCCGGTGAAGTGGATCATCGCGACGTCGGGGTGCGCCGCCAGTGGCTCGCCGGCGTCGGGACCGTCGCCGGTCACGAGGTTGATCACGCCCGGGGGCGCTCCGGCCTCCTCCAGCACCTCCACGAGCAGCTGGCCGCCCGCGATCGGGGTGAGCTCGGCCGGCTTGAGCACGACCGTGTTGCCGAGCGCCAGCGCGGGGCCCAGGGGGCGGAGCGCGAGGACGATGGGGAAGTTCCACGGGATGATCGCGGCGACGACGCCGAGCGGGACGCGCTGGTTCAGGATGAGCTTGCCGGGCTTGAACGCCGGGAGCAGGTCGCCGCCGGCGCGCCTGGCCAGCGAGGCCGACTCGAGGAACTTGCCGATCGCGGCGTTGATCTCGCCCCTGGCCTTGCCGCGGACCCCTCCGGTCTCGCGCATCAGCATCTCTTCGAACTCGTCGGCGCGCCGCTCCAGGATCGCCGCCGCGCGGCGCAGCACCGCGGCGCGTTCCTCGCCGAGTAGCGCCGCCCACGCGGGCTGTGCCCGTACGGCGGCCGCCACGGCCCTGTCCACGTCGGCGGCGTCACCCAGGGCGTACGTGCCGATCTCGGCGCCAGTGGCCTTCTCGGTCACGGGCGCGGTGGCCGCTCCGGGGACCCAGGAGCCGTCGATGTAGTGCCTGCCGTCGGAGATTCTCATTTTATTTGATTCCTCCTGCCGTGACCCCGGCGACCACGAGCCGCTGGGACCACAAGAACACGATCAAAGGAGGCAGCATGGCGAGCGTGGAGAACGCCATCGCACCGCCCCAGTCGCTGGTGTTGGCGCCGAAGAAGCCCCACAGGCCCGTGGTCACCGGGCGCATGCTGTCCTCGGTCGCCAGCGTCAGCGCGAATACCAGGTCGCCCCATCCCCACAGGAAGGCCAGCACGGCGACCGTCGCCAGCCCCGGCCGGGCGAGCGGCACGATGACCCGCAGGAACGCGCCGAACTCCGAGCACCCGTCGATGCGGGCCGCCTCCGAGAACTCCTTGGGGATGCGGGCGAAGGTCGGCCGCAGCAGCACGATCGCGTACGGCAACGCGAGCGTGGTGTCCGCGAGGATCAGCCCGATGTAGCTGTCGGTGAGGCCCAGCCGGCCGAAGATCACGAACAGCGGCGTGGCCAGCATGATGGCCGGGAACATGAGGCTGCTGAGGCTGAGCGTCATCAGCAGCGACTTGCCGCGCAGCCGGAGCTTCGCCAGCGCGTACGCCGCGGGGGCGGCCAGCGCCAGGGTCAGGAGCATCGTGCCGGTGGCCACCACGAAGCTGTTGAAGATGTAGCGGAGCACCCGCGGGTCGCCGAACACGCGGTCCACCCACGACGACAGGTCGATGTCGATGGGCACGATCTGCGGCGGCACCGCCCGGATCGCCGGCTGCGTCTTCACCGACGCGGTGACCATCCAGTAGATCGGGAACAGGTAGACGGCGACGAGGCCGATCCCGACGACGGTCGACCATCTGGCCGAGCGTCTGACCGTCCGGCTGCTAGGCGGCATGATCCTCCTCCCTGCGAAGGGCGGCCAGGTAGAGCAGTGAGAGCACCAGCAGCACCAGGAAGATCACGTTCAGCACGGCCGCGCCCTTGCCGAACAGGAACTGGAGGAACACCAGTTTGTAGGCGAGCGTCGGCAGCACCTCGCTGGCGTTGGCAGGACCGCCCTGCGTGGCGATCCAGATCAGGTCGAAGTTCTTGAACGTGAAGATCAGGCTGAGGATCGCGGCCGCCAGGAACGTCGGCCGCAGCAGCGGCACGGTGATGTGGCGGAACCGCCGCCAGCCGGTCGCGCCGTCGATCTGCGCGGCCTCGTGCAGCGAGTGGGGGATGGCGGTGAGCCCGGCCAGCAGCGTCACCATGGCGAACGGGATGCCGAGCCAGACCTGGATCCCGATGATGGCGGGCAGCGCCCACGTCCGGTCGGCCAGCCAGTACACCGGCTCGTGCTGGAGCCCCAGCAGCGAGAAGACCCAGTTGACGAACCCAGTCCTGCCGTCGAGCAGCCACCGGAACACCTCGGCGGAGACGACGATCGGGATCGCGTAGCCGATGAGGTAGAGCGAACGGGTCGCCGTCGCGCCCGGGAAGGAGCGGACATAGAACAGGGCGAGCGCCAGGCCGATCAGGAGTTGCAGGGCCACCGCCGCGAGCGCGTAGACGACCGAGTGGACGGCCGCGTCGACGAACTGGGAGTCGCCGAGCGCCTGCCGGTAGTTCTCCAGCCCGACCCACTGCCCGTCGCCGCTGAGCAGGTTGACCGCGGTGACGTCCTTGAAGGACGTCAGCACGTTGAGCACCATCGGGTAGGCCAGGAGCCCGGCCATGTACACCAGGGCGGGCAGGACGAACAGGTACGGCGTCAGGGCGCGGCGGGCCGCCGCGCCCCTTCTCTTCGGGGAGGGCACGGCCGCCCGGGTGGGGGCCGTGCCCTTCTCGAAGGACGCGTCGTGCTTCACGAAGGTCGTTTCCGGCTTCATGAATTTCTTCGCATCATGCGTTGTTCCCTATCAGGAGGATCCGAGCAGGGGCTGGATCTTGCCCTTGGCCTCGGCGGCCGCGTCCTGCGGGCTCTTCGCCCCGGAGAGGACCTGCTGCTCCATGGTCCAGACGACCTCGGAGATCTGGGCGTACTTCGGACCGTAGGCCCCGCGCGGCCGGGCGGACGGCATCTGCTGGGCGAACGCCTTCACCATCGGGTGCCAGAGCCAGGCCGGGTCGTCGAGGGTGTCCTTGCGGTTCGGGATGCTGCTCAGACCCTCGGAGATCTCCGTACGGCTGTTCGCCGGGTCGGCGAGCCAGTCGGTGAGCTTCCAGACGGCGTCGACGTTGGCGTTCTTGCCGACCGCCCACACCTCGCCGCCCAGCGGGGAGGCGGTGCCGCCCTTACCGGCCGGCCACGGGCTGACGTCCCACTCGAACTTGCCCTTCTCGACCGAGCCGAGCACCCACGGGCCGTTGAACATCATCGCGCACAGGCCCGAGCCGAACTGGTCGCCCACGTCGGACTGGCCCCACTGCAGGACGGACTTCGGCGCGCTCTTGTCCTTGTTGACCAGCGCGTCCACGTAGGTGAGCGCGTCGACGCTGGCCTGGTCGCCGAGGGTCGGGACGTCGCCGCCGGCCTGCCAGATCATCGGCAGGAACGTGAACGTGCCCTCCTCGGTGGGCGCGGCGGAGAAGCAGATGCCGGAGTGCTTGGAATCGGTCAGCTTCTTGGCGTCGGCGCGCAGCTCGTCCCAGTTCTGCGGGGGCGTGGAGAGCCCGGCCGCCTTGAACAGGTCCTTGTTGTACCAGAGCGCCGTCGTGTTGCTCCGGAACGGGACGCCGTAGAACTTGTTGTCGTACTGCACGCTCTTGATGACGAAGTCAAGGTACTTGTCCTTGCTCGCCCACGTGGACATCTTGCTCGTCAGGTCCGCCAGCGCGCCCTGCGAGGCGAAGACCGGCACGTCACTGTTGTCGATCGCGGCGATGTCGGGGAACTTGCCCGTCGCGGCGGCCTGGAGCAACTTGGTGCGGAAGTCGGCGAAACCGATCGCGGTGCGCTGGATGTCCACGCCGGGGTGGCTGTCCTCGTACTTCTTGATCAGCGCGTTCACCGCCGCGTCGGACTGCGGCGAGTAGCCGAAGTAGTCCCACCAGGTGATGGTGACCTTGTCACTGCCCCCCTGGTCCTGCTTTGTCGTGTCACCACCGGATCCGCCGGAGCCACACGCGGTCAGAGCGGATAAAGCGGCGATCGCGGCGACGGCGCGACAGGTCCAGTTCATTATGAGGTCTCCCTTTCGAGGAAGCGGCGGTATGTATCCCGGTTCACCGGGAGGTCAACTTCTCCGTGCTGGTCCGCGGAGAGCTGGATGGCGTTGGCGAGTTCCACTGCCGCCAGTGCCGAACGGCCGGCCCCCAGCGGAGGCTCCTCGCCCCGGAGTGCCCGGTCGAGGTTCTCGTAGAGGTCGGTGTGAGTCCCGCGACGTCCGGTCACGGATTCGAGGCGCTCCTCCGACGGCGCGGCGTAGGGGTCGCCGGGGTCGGCCGCGTAGTCGCGGAAGTCCACAGCGCTACGCCAGAGGTCGAGTCTGCCGGGGGTGAGCCGCATGCGGCCCGCCGTGCCCGTCAGCTCGATGCGCTGGACCTCGTCGGCCGCCGCCGTGGTCACGTGGAGCGTGCCATACGCCCCACCTGCCCACTCGAGCAGCGCGGCCGCCGTGTCCTGGGTCTGGACGGGATGCTGGACGACCCTGGTCCGCGCGGTGACGCGGTCCGGAAGGCCGGCGAGCAGGCACAGCAGGTCCAGGTCGTGCTGACCCTGGTTGACCAGCACGCCCCCGCCCTCCCCCGCCCATGTTCCGCGCCATGGCGCGGTGCCGAAGTAGGACGACCGGCGGGGCCACGACGACACCAGTTCGACGCGGCGGACCTCCCCGAGGAAACCTTCCGCGATCAGCCGCTGGGCGTGCCGCACCTCTGGCCGGGCCCGTTGCTGGAGCGCGACGGCCAGCAGGCGGTCCGCCCGCTCGGCCTCCGCGCACATCTGGTCGGCGTCGGCCGCGGTGACCGCGATCGGCTTCTCGACCAGGACGTGTAGGCCGGCCCGCAGGCACCGCACCACGAGATCGTGGTGCAGGCGATGCGGCGCCAGCACGACGGCGACGTCGGCGGGCTGCTCCAGCAGCCCGTCCAAGTCGTCGAAGGCGGAACAGCCCAGATCGGCTGCCGCCCGTTTGGCCTTCTCGGTGTCCACGTCGTGGACGCCCACGACGGACCCGCCGATGGCGGCCACACCTGGAAGGTGCATGTGCCAGACGTTGGCACCCACACCGACCGCGACCAGTCGCATGTCGATCTCCTTGGTGACGCTTCAGGGAGGGGCGGAAAGCGCCAGACCGCGGAGAAAGCGGTTACAAGCGACGCGGTAGAGGGTTTGTACTCCGGACAGAACAAGCATGTCAAGGAATATCACCATGTGATCAACAATGGTGACCACCTTGACAAGTAACCGGTTTCACAGCAAGGTGGCCACTGGGTGGAAAGCGCTTGCCGACGGAGGCCGATACTTTCACGCCCGGGAGTCCCGAATGACCCTTTCTATGGAGGGCATCACCAAGCGCTTCTTCGGCACCACCGTGCTGGACGAGGTGTCCCTGGAATGCCGTTCGGGCGAGATCCACGCCATTGTCGGGGAAAACGGAGCCGGCAAGTCGACCCTCATGAAGGTGCTGTCCGGCGTCCACCAGCAAGACGGCGGCCGCATTCTCCTTGACGGCCGCGAAGCGCGTTTCACTCACCCACGGCAGGCGCTCGCCGAAGGCATCAGCGTCATCTACCAGGAGTTCACCCTGCTTCCCGACCGGACCGTCGCCGAGAACATCTCGCTCGGGCGCGAGCCACGCCGCGCCGGCGTGCTGGTGGACCGCGGAGCCATGGAGCGCCGGGCGGCCGAGCTGCTCGCTAGCATCGGCGGCGAGGCCATCGACCCGAAGCGGCTCGCCCGGCACCTCACCGTCGCCCAGCAGCAGACCGTCGAGATCGCCAAGGCGCTCTCCTACGACCCCCGCATCCTGGTCATGGACGAGCCCACGGCCGCGCTGCCCCCAGCCGACGTGGCCGCGCTCTTCGCTCAGGTCCGCAGACTGGCCTCCCAGGGCCGCTCGGTGCTCTACATCTCACACCGCCTGGCCGAGGTGTTCGAGCTGGCGGACCGGGTCACCGTGCTGAAGGACGGCCGCCGGGTGGCGACCATGCCGGTGTCGGAGACCGGCCCGGAGGACCTGGCCCGGCTCATGGTGGGCCGGGAGATGTCAAACTACTACCCCGAGCGCCGCTCGTCCGAGACCGGTCCCGTACGGCTCTCGCTCCGCGGCGCCCGGGCGGCCGGGCTCCACGGCGTCGACCTGGAGGTCCGCGCCGGAGAGATCGTCGGCCTGGCCGGGCTGGAGGGCTCGGGCCGCACCCAGCTCGCCCGGGCGCTGTTCGGCGTGACGCCCCTCACGGGCGGCGACCTGGAGATCGACGGTCGTCAGGTGCGGATCGGCTCCCCGCGCGCCGCCATCCGGGCGGGACTGGCCTACCTGACGGCCGATCGGAAGGCCGAAGGCCTGGTCCTGGGGCTGCGGGGGGCGGACAACGCCCGGCTCGCCACCCGCGCGCTCGGCCGCGGCCTGGCGAGGTCCGCGCTGGAGGGGATCGCGGACCAGGTCGGGCTGCGGCCCGAGGCCCTGCGCCGCGAGTCCCGGCTGCTGTCGGGCGGCAACCAGCAGAAGGTCGTGCTGGCCAAGTGGCTCGCCACCGAGGCCACTGTCTACGTGCTCGACGAGCCGACCCGCGGCATCGACATCGGCGCCAAGGCCGGCATCCATGAGGTGATCCGGGAGCTGGCCGACCGGGGCGCCGCCGTACTGATGATCTCGTCGGAGCTGCCCGAGGTGATCGGGATGAGCGACCGGATCGTGGTCATGCGTGACGGCGCGGTGGCGGGCGAGCTGCCCGCCGGGACGCCGGAAGAGGAGATCATGCTGGTCGCCCAGGGGGCGAGGGCCGCGTGAACGCATCCCCCGCCGACCTCCCCCTTCCCAGAACCTCCCTCAGACGCCGGGCGGAGGGCACCAGCCTTCCGGTTTGGCTGGTGTTCGCGCTGGTGTTCGTGGTGGCCTGGGTCGCGGCCGGCACCCGGGGCGGCGACTTCGGCACCGCGGACAACCTGCGCAACATCGCCCTCCGCTCGGTCGCGCTCGGGTTGGTAGCGGTCGGGCAGACCGTCGTGGTCCTCGCGGGGTCGCTGGACCTCTCGGTGGCCTACGTCGTGAGCCTGTCCGCGGTGGCCTGCTCGGTCGTGATGACCGGCCAGACCGGGCTCATCGTGCCGGGGGTGCTCACCGCACTGCTGCTCGGCGTGGCCGTGGGCCTCGCCAACGGGCTGGTGATCACGCGGCTGAAGGTCAACCCCTTCATCGCCACCCTCGGCGTCTCGCTCGTGCTGCGCGGCCTGCTCAACGCGACGTTCGACAACTTCGCCGGAGCCGTCCCGGAGGAGTTCCAGGCCCTCGGCTACGACCTCGTGGCCGGGATCCCGGTGTCGGTGGTGATGCTCGTGGCGGTCGTCGCGGTCACGTGGTTCCTCCTGCACAGGACGCCGTTCGGGCACCACCTCTACGCGGTGGGCGGCGACCCGGAGTCGGCCCGCATGTCGGGCATCCGGTCGGGCCGCGTGCTGGTCTTCGCGCACGTGCTGTGCGCCCTCTGCTCTGCCGCGAGCGGCGTGTTCCTGGCCAGCCGCCTCGGCGCGGGCGCGCCGTGGGTCGGGCCCGACGGCGGATACGACCTGGAGTCGATCGCGGCCGTGGTGCTCGGCGGCACGGCGCTCACCGGCGGGCGGGGGCGGCTGCTCGGCACGGTCGCGGCGGTGCTGATCCTCGCGGTCGTCGACTCGGTGTTCAACCAGTTCCAGGCCGATCCGTTCCTCCGCACCCTCGTCCGCGGCCTGATCATCGTGGGCGCCGTCGCCCTGTACGCCTATCGGGGTGGTCGCCGATGACAGGAGCACCGATGACGGGAGCGTTGCGGCGGGTCCCGGCGATCTGGCTGGTGCTGCTCATCGTCACCGCGGTGATCATCTGGCGGAACCCGTCGTTCGCCGAGCCCCTGTCGCTGCTGACGTTCCTGAAGCGGTCGGCCCCGCTGATCGTCCTGACGGCCGGGCAGCTCTTCGTGATCGTAACGGGCGAGTTCGACCTGTCCGCCGGCGCGCTGATCACCGCCTGCGTCGTGGTCGCGGCCAAGGTGTCCGCGGGCGACCCCGCCCTCACCTGGCCGGTCATCGGGCTGCTGGCGCTGCTCGGCGCCGGGGTCGGGCTGGTCAACGGCCTCGTGACGACCCTCCTGCGGGTGCCGTCGTTCATCACGACGCTGGGCATGATGCTCGTGCTGAACGGCGCGGTGTTCCTGTGGACCGGCGGCTCCCCGACCGGATCCCTGGCTCCCGAGTTCCGGCAGTACGGCCGCGAGACGGGCTACGCCGTGGCCGTGACGGCCGTGGTCGTCGCCGTCGCGTGGCTGCTGCTCCACCGGTCGCGGTTCGGGCACCTGGCGCTGGCCACGGGCGGAGGCACCCGGGCCGCCGCTCTGTCCGGCGTCCCCGTGGCGCGGATGCGCATCATCGCCTTCGTCATCTCCGGGCTCTCGGCCGTCGTCGCGGCGATCCTGCTCGCCGGCTTCGCGGGCCTGTCCAAAGAGGCGGGCGCGGGTTACGAATTCCAGGCAATCTCCGCGGTCGTCCTCGGTGGCGCCGTGCTCGGCGGCGGGCGTGGGACCGCCGGCGGCGCGGTCGCCGGCGCCCTCACCCTCCAGTGCCTGTTCACTCTTCTCAATCTTCTGGGCCTGGAGAAGCCCCTTCGGGATACCGTCCAGGGTGTCCTGATCATTCTCGCGGCGGCCTTCGCCGCCTACCGTCTGCGTAAGGAACAGTGATGCCGAACAGACTTGCCGCCTCCCTGGCGGTAGCCGTGTTATCGCTCACGGCCTGCAGCTCCACCCGGCCCGCCGGAGGCCCTCCCGCGTCGAGCGCCGCCGCCATGACGGCGTCGGCCCAGCCGGCCTCCCAGTTCTTCGACCAGGCCGCCTACGACAAGCAGCTCGCGTGGCGGAAGTCCACCCCGACCGGCGACCCGTCGAAGCCGTGGCTGCAGACCATCGAGCCGCAGATGGCCGACACGGCGAAGTTCAAGAAGCCGGGCCCCTGGCACGTGTGCTTCTCCAACGCCGGCGTCGGCAACCCCTGGCGGGTAACCGGCCTGACGACGATGAAGGAGGAGGTCAAGCTCCACAAGGAGATCGGGGAGTTCACGGTCGTCGACGCCGAGGGCAAGGACGACAAGCAGATCTCCGACATCTCCGACCTGCTCGGCAAGAAGTGCGACGCCTTGATCATCTCGCCGAACACGACCGCGGCCCTCACGCCCGCCGTCGAGAAGGCGTGCCAGAGCGGCGTGCCGGTCGTCGTCTTCGACCGCGGGGTCACCACGGACTGCCCGGTGAGCTTCGTCCACCCCATCGGCGGCTACGCTTTCGGCACCGACTCCGCGGAGTTCATCGCGTCCAAGATCCCGAAGGGCGGGAAGGTGCTCGCCCTGCGCATCCTGCCGGGCGTGGACGTGCTGGAGAACCGCTGGGAGGCGGCCAGGCTGGCCTTCCAGAAGGCCGGGGCGAACGTCGTGGGCGCCGAGTTCACCGACGGCGACCCCGCCAAGGTGAAGACCATCGTGTCGGACTACCTCCAGCGGTTCGGCGACCTGGACGGCGTCTGGATGGACGCGGGCGCGACCACGGTCGCGGCGATCGAGGCCTTCCAGGACGCCGGCAAGCCCGTGCCGCCGATCAACGGGGAGGACCAGCAGGACTTCCTCGCGCTGTGGCAGAAGGACAAGCTCACGGCGATGGCCGCGACCTACCCGGTCTACCAGTGGCGGACCGCCGTCATCGCGGCGACCGACATCCTGTCGGGCCGGCAGGTTCCCAAGGAGTGGGTCCTGCCCGAGCCGGTGATCACCGAGCAGAACCTGGCACAGTACGTCACACCCAACATGCCCCCGCTCTTCTACCCCACCTGTGGTTGCCAGGACATGCCCGGCTTCCCGCAGACCTGGGGCGGGAAGTAATCGGATCGAGGAGCACGAAGTGAGCACCGAGCGGGTCACGATCAGGCACGTCGCGCACAGTGCGGGCGTGTCGGTGGCGACCGTTTCCCGGGTCTTCGCCCAGTCGAGCTCGGTGTCTGAGGAGTTGACCGCGCGGGTGCTCGACGCCGCCCGCCGCCTGGGCTACACACCGCACGCGGTGGCCCAGAGCCTGGCGAGCGGCCGCACCCGCGTGGTGGGCGTCCTGGTTCCGAACCTGGCCAACCCGTACTTCTACGCGCTGATCAAGAACATGCTCCACGAGGCCGACCGGGACGGTTACCGCCTCATCGTGGCCGACTCCGACGAGAGCCTGGCGGCCGAGCCCGCGCTCGGGATGAGCCTGCTCGGCCGGTCCGACGGCCTCATCATGCTGTCCCCGCGCTGCGGCTCGGAGGTGCTGAAGGAGCTGGGCGGCCAGGGCAAGCCGATCATGGTGGTGAACCGCCAGATCGACGAGCTGGGCCTGTCCAGCGTCCTGCTGGACAACTTCACCCCGATGCGCCAGCTGGCCATGCACACGGTCGAGCTCGGCCACCGCCACCTGGTCTACCTGCAGGGCCCGGTCAGGTCGTGGCAGGAGAAGGAGCGGTGGCGGGCGATGCGGTCCCTGCGGGTGCCGGGCGTCACCGTGACCCCGATCCGCGCGGGCGGCACCATGGAGAACGGCCGGGACTCGGCGGACCGGGTGCTGGCCACCGGCTGCACGGCCGTGCTCGCCCACAACGACCTGACCGCGATCGGCCTGATCGCCGGCCTCAACGAGCACGGCGTCTCGGTTCCCGGCGACATCTCGGTAACCGGCTTCGACGACATCCCCTTCGCCCGGTTCACCTCCCCGGCGCTGACCACCGTCCACAGCCCGCAGGAGGACATCGGCCGCGCGACCTGGCGGATGACCGCCGGACTGCTGCACGGCGACCGGCCGGGCGCGCGCACCATGCTCACCACCCAACCGGTGATCCGCGCCTCCACGGCCCCCCCGAAGTAAACCTCCACAGCCCGTCAGAGCAAGCTCCCACGACCCCCGGAGAAGGACGAGTAGCACAGTGCGGCGAGGCCGTACAGAACGAACTCATAACGAGGAGAAACCGGTTACATGCCCACCGAGGTGATGACCGCCGCAGAGGCGGTCGCCCGGATCCCGGACGGCGCGACGGTCGCGCTCACCGGCTCCGGCGGCGGTGTCCTGGAGCCGCACGCCCTGATCGCCGCCGTCGAGGACCGGTTTCTCGGCTCCGGAGGCCCGCGCGGGCTCACCGTCGTGCACGCCTTCGGGCTCGGCGATCGCAAGACCCGCGGGCTCAACGCACTCGCCCATGAGGGCTTGGTCAAGCGGGTCGTGGGCGGCCACTGGACCTGGGCGCCGAAGATGATCGAGCTGGCCGCGGCCGGGCGAATCGAGGCGTACTCCTGGCCCGCCGGGGCCATCAGCCTGCTGATGCGCGAGGTCGGCGCGCGGCGGCCCGGCCTCGTCACGAGGACCGGGCTGCACACGTTCGCCGACCCGCGCCACGGCGGCGGCCGGTTCAACGCCGCGGCCGAGGAGGAGCTCATCTCGCTGGTGAGGCTCGACGGCGAGGAGTTCCTGCACTACCGGCCCATGCGGGTCGACGTGGCGCTGATCCGCGGCACAGAGGCCGACCCGCGGGGCAACATCGGCTGCGGCGAGGAGGCCGCGGTGCTCGACGCGCTCGCGCTCGCCCAGGCGGCCCGGGCGAGTGGCGGCCTCGTCGTCGCCCAGGTCAAGCGCCTGCGGGGCGACCCGCTCGACCCGCGTGACGTGGTGATCCCGGCCGCCCTGGTCGACGTGGTCGTCGCCGCGCCGGACCAGTGGCAGACCTACGCCTCCGAGTACGACCCGGCGCTGTGCGGGCCGGCCGGCGGCGAGGTGACGCCCGCCCTGACCGACCCGGTCCGGGCGGCGGTCGCCCGCAGGGCCGCGCTCGAGGTCCCGGACGGCGCCGTGCTGAACGTGGGCTTCGGCATGTCCGCGCAGGTCGTCGACGTCCTCGCGGAGCAGGGCAGGCTGCCGGGGGTCACGCTAGCCATCGAGCAGGGCCTGTTCGACGGCGTGCCGGAGACGGGCGACCTGTTCGGCGTGGCGCGCGGAGCGTCGGCGAGGGTGGCCTCGACCACCCAGTTCGACCTGTTCTCCGGGGGCCTCCTCGACGTGTGCTGCCTCGGCATGGCCCAGCTCGACGAGACGGGATCGGTCAACGTGAGCCGGTTCGGCTCGCAGATCATCGGTCCCGGCGGGTTCGTCGACATCTCGCAGAACGCCCGCAAGGCCGTGTTCTGCGGCACGTTCACCGCCAAGAACGGCACCGTGCGCAAGCTCGTCCCGAAGGTGGACGAGGTGACCTACTCCGGCCCCTTCGCGCTCGCCGAGGGCCGCGAGGCGGTCTACGTCACCGAGCGCGCGGTCTTCCGCCTCACGCCCGAGGGCGTCGAGCTCACCGAGATCGCCGAGGGCCTCACAATCGAGCGCGACATTCTCCCTTTCATGGGCTTTCGTCCCATCATCCACGACGTACGACCTATGAGGTGACCATGCCACTTCCTCCTGGGCTCGAGCTGTCGGCCGCCGGGGACGACAACCGGCCGGTGCGGCAACTGGTTCGCGACTTCACCGCCAAGCACGTGATGCCGGTGGCCGCCGACCTGGACGCGTCGCCGCGGTTCCCCGCCGAGATCTACCGCGAGATGGCCAAGGCCGGGCTCTTCGGCATCACCGTTCCCGAGGAGCTGGGCGGCGCGGGCGCGCGGGCGCTCGACTACCTGCACGTCATGGAGGGGCTCAGCTTCGGCTACGCCTCGGTCGCCGACCAGTGCGGTCTCGTCGAGCTGGTCGGCACGCTGCTCACCAAGCACGGCACCCCCGACCAGCAGCGCGAGTTCCTGGGGCCCCTGCTGCGCGCCGACCGCTTCTGCGCGTACGCGCTGACCGAGGCGGGTGCGGGCTCCGACCTGCGCGGCGTCTCCACCAGGGCCCGGCCCGACGGCGACGGCTGGATCCTCGACGGCGAGAAGGTCTTCATCCACAACGCCCCGGTGGCCGACTTCGCCACGGTCCTCGCCAGGACCGGCGACTCCTACTCGGTCTTCCTCGTCGATCTCGACGCCAACGGGGTCAGCCGTACGTACCGGGAGCACAAGATGGGCCAGCGGGCCAGCCAGGTGGGCGGGCTCGCCTTCGAGTCGGTGCGGCTGCCGGCCGGCGCGCTGCTCGGCGGCCTCGGCGAGGGGTTCACACTGATGACCTCGGTGCTCGCGCGGGGACGCCTGGGCATCTCGGGGCTGTCTCTCGGCATCAGCCGGGCCGCCATCACGGCCGCCACCGAGCAGGCCGAGACGCGCACCGCCTTCGGCCGGCCGATCGGCGCCAACCAGGGGGTGGCCTTCCCCATCGCCGACGCGGCGGCCGAATACCGCGCCGCCTTCCTGCTCGCCGAGGACGCCGCCCGCCGCCTCGACCAGGGTCAGGAGGACGCCGCCGCGGCCTGCTCGATGGCCAAGCTGTACGCCTCCGAGGCGTGCGTACGGCATGCCGACATGGCCGTCCAGGTCTTCGGCGGATCAGGTTACATTCAGGGCTACTTGCCGGAACGCCTGTACAGGGACGCCCGGATCACCAGAATTTACGAGGGTACGAGCGAGATCCAGCGACTCATCATCAGCCGCTGGCTCATGGACACTAGAGGAGGCACCCGATGAGGGTCGCCCTGATCGGCGCCGGGTTCGCCTCCCGGCCCCATGTGCTGGCACTGCACGAGCTGGGCCACGAGGTGGTCACCGTGGTGACGCGCCGCGAGGACCGGGCCAGGAACGTGCAGTTCGTCTTCCCGAATGCGAAGCGATGCTGGCCCGCGAGCGAGGCGCTCGACGCCGGGGTGGACTTCGCCATCGTCGCCTCCCCGACCAACACCCATCTCGAGGTCGTCACCGAGGCCGCCGCCAGGAAGGTGGACCTGCTCTGTGAGAAACCTTTAGGCGCCAACAACGACCAGGCGGTCGATCTGGTGCGCATCGCCCGGGAGGCCGGGATCGGGCTGGCCGTCTGCTTCCAGCACCGGGCCAAGCCGGGCGGCCGGGCCCTGCACGACCTGGTCCGCCAGGGGACGCTCGGCCAGATCACCGGCGGCTTCCTGCACGTTCCTTGGTGGCGCGAGCAGTCCTACTATGACGACCCCGGCCGCGGCACGTTCGAGCGCGACGGCGGCGGCGCGCTCATGGTGCAGGGCATCCACTCCCTCGACCTGGTGCTGTGGGTCCTCGGGGTGCCGCGCCGGGTGGTCGCCAGCGGCAGCCGGAGCCCCGCGCACAAGCTCGAGGCGGAGGACGTGTTCGGGGGCCTCCTCGACTACGGCGACTTCGTGATCACGGTGCACGCCACCACCGCGGCCTTCCCCGGCAGGGAGGAGGAGCTGTGGCTGACCGGCACCAAGGGCACCGCCGTACAGCATGGCGCGGCTCTCGACCTCTACCAGGACATCAGCATGGAGGTCGTCGCCTCGGGGACGAACGCCACCACGGCGACCGACCCGACGGGCATGCCCGTGGAGTGGCACCGGTCGGTCATCAAGGACGCCATCGAGAGCTTCGCCGAGGGGCGTGAACCGCTGGCCTCGGGAGAGTCGGCCCTCCTCACGCAGCGCGTGGTCGCCGCTCTCTACCGATCGGTCGTCTCGAACTCGTGGGAGACGGTCTGACCTGCGCCGTCGCCGTTCTCCCGCTCGCGGCGGCAGCGCTCACGCGCCGCCGGTGAGCGGGAAGGGCGGCCCCGCGCACGCCACCCTTGTCCGCAGTCATGGGCGGGCTATCCGGCCGAGGCGTACGTGACCTACAGCGCGTTCGACTGGATGACCGCCACCGTAGGCGGCCTGTGGGACGCGCTGCTGTCGGAGCGCAGGCTGTTCTCCGTCACCCTGGTGTGAGGGTGGTCCGAGGACGCGCCGGGATGGGCCTTGAGCCACCCGGCGCGCTCCCGGCTCTCCTCGTCGGCCGGGGTGTAGACGACGACGCGGGTCTCGGAAGGCGTCGGGAGGGCCAGGCTGGTGGAGGCCATCCGGATCAGCCCCACGGCCGGGTGATTGAAGATCTTCATCCGGCTGCCCGGCCTGGCCACGTCGTGCGTGGCCCACATCCGGGCGAAGTCGGAGCTGGCCGCCGACAACCGGCTGACGAACCCGGTCCACGCGGGCTCGCCCACGTGCCTCGCGAAGGCCGCCCGCAGCGTCGCCACCATCTGCGGCAGCTCCTCGTCGCGGTTCACGACCGGGCAGCAGCACGCCGGCAGCGTGAAGATCCGCCACAGGGCGTTGCGCTCGCACCCGGACCGCCGCACGAAGCTGGAAAAGATCGCGGCGTAGGCGTCGTTCCAGGCCAGCAGGTCGTAGCGGTTGTTGTAGACGCAGGCGGGGAGCGGGTCCAGCTGGTCGAGGATCGTCTGGACCTCCGGCTCCAGGGCATCCCCTGAGGGGGGCTGGAGCACCTCGGGCAGGTCGGCCAGCCGGTAGAGGTGCTCCCGCTCCGCCGCGTCGAGTCTCAGCGTGCGGGCGATCGCGTCGAGCACCTGGACCGACGCGTTGATCGGGCGGCCCTGCTCCAGCCAGGTGTACCAGGTCACCCCCACGCCCGCGAGCTGGGCGACCTCCTCCCGCCGCAGCCCCGGCGTACGGCGGCGCAGGCCCGGCGGCAGCCCGACGTCCTGAGGCGTGATGCGTTCGCGCCTGCTCCGGAGGAACGCGGCGAGCTGGTCCCGTCTCGTGTGGGTCCGCGTGTGAGGCTGGATGGTCACTCCATCATGGTGGCCCATGGCCCGGGGGTGTTGCCAGGTGGTGTCAGTACCAGTATCAGCAGGCTCTCGTTACGGGTATCGGCGCAGCCGCATCGTGATGGCCATGACCGCTGTCGCAACTCGCGCGCCCGCCGCGCGCCGCTCGGCGTCGTGGCTGCTCACCGTCATCCTGGCCGGGCAGTTCATGGCCATTCTGGACGTCTCCATCGTGAACGTCGCCGCGCCCACCATGCGCGCCGACCTCGGGGCGGGTGGCTCCGCCCTGCAACTCGTCATCTCCGGTTACACCATCGCGTACGCCATGCTGCTGATCACCGGGGCCCGGCTCGGCGGGCTCCTCGGATATCGGCGGCTGTTCCTGACCGGGCTCGTCGTCTTCACGGCCGCGTCGCTGCTGTGCGGGCTGGCCCCCTCGACCGGCCCGCTCATCGCCTTCCGGCTGCTTCAGGGCGCGGGGGCCGCCCTGATGGTGCCGCAGGTGCTCAGCCTGATCCAGCTCTCCTTCGACGGCGCCTCCCGCGCCAGGGCGCTGGGCGTCTACGCCACGGTGATCTCCGTCGGCGCCGTCGTGGGCCAGGTGCTGGGCGGCCTGCTCGTCACGGCCGACCTGTTCGGTACGGCATGGCGTCCGGTCTTCCTCGTGAACGTGCCCATCGGCCTCGTCCTGCTGGTCGCCGGGGCGCGCCTGCTGCCGTCCGGCCATGTGCGCCGGGAGCAGGGTCTCGACCTGCCGGGGCTCGTCACGCTCTCGCTCGCGGTGTCCCTGCTCGTGGTGCCGCTGGTGCTGGGGCACGAGGAGAGCTGGCCGCTGTGGGGCTGGATCTCCATGGGCGGGTCGGTCGCCCTGTTCGGGGCGTTCCTGCTGGTGGAGCGGCGGGCGAGGCACCCTCTCGTGCCGGGCCACCTGCTGCGCACACCGGGATTGACCGCCGCCGCGGCCGGGATCTTCCTGGTCATGGTGGCCTACGGCGGCTACCTGTTCAGCATGGCCCTCCACCTGCAGAGCGGCCTGGGCGACAGCCCGCTGCGCGCCGGGTGCCTGTTCATCCCGGCCGCGGCCGGGTTCGGGCTGACCAGCCTCAACTGGAAGCGGCTGCCCGCCCGCCTGCACCGCCCGCTGATCGTCACCGCCGCCGTCGTCACCGCGCTGGGCGAGCTCGCCCTCGCGGCGATCCTGGCGAGCGGCGGCCACGGCGAGCCGCTGCTGGAGATCGCCTTCGCCGTCATCGGGATCGGCATGGCGGGCACCTTCAGCCCGCTCATGGCCGTCGCACTCGCCCAGGTCGCCCCAGCCGAGGCCCCGGACGCCAGCGGCCTGATGGCGATGATGCTCCAGCTCGGCCAGGTCGTCGGCGTGGCGGCGTTCGGCACGCTGTTCCTCAGCCTCACGCCGTCGGCGCACGCCATCACGGTCACCGAGGTGGGGCTCGCCGCCACATCGCTCGTCGCCGGCGTCTGCGCCCTCCCCCTCCTGCGAAGGCGCTAGGCGCTAGACCAGCCTGCGCCACACGTCGATGGCGAGCACCGGGCGCATGCCGACCGAGAGGTAGAGGTCGAGCGCGGGGGTGGTGTTGTTGGAGTCCACGTGCAGGATCGTGCCGGCCCGCCCCCGCCTCTCGTCCGCCGCGAAGGCCCGCCTGAGCAGGAACCGGCCGAGGCCCTTCCCCCGGAAGCGCGGCAGCACGGCCAGCGTGCGGACATAGCCGCAGTTCTCGTCCGGCACGAAGTGGTTGGTCCCGAGCAGCATCGCCGCCGGCTCGCCGTGGACCCGGGCCACCAGCAGCTGACCCCAGTCGTTGGCGCTGGAGGCCTCCATCTCGCCGGCCCACTCCTCGTACGTCCTGGCGACGAACCCGAAGTGCTCGGCGAACCCCTCCTGCTGGATCCGATGGGCCGTACGGAGCAGCTCGCCGTGGTCCGGCGAACCGGTCTCGACCGTCACGCCCGGCAGGAACACCGGCTCGGCCCCCTGGTGGTCGATCCGCATGCGGTGGAAGCTCGTGGCCGCGTCGAACCCGCGCGCCTTGGCGGCCGTCCGCATGGCCGTGTCCTCCGCGTAGATGCCGATGTCCAGGCGGACGTGCTCGTGACCGGCGGCCCGGCCGAGCTCGACCGCCCGCTCGATGACCGTGTCCCAGAGCCGGTCGCCGGCCCGGGCGTCCCTGGCGTGCACGTCGATGTCCACGTTGTCGCTCGTGCCCTTGCGGCGGGCCCATGCCCACCCGAGCAGCCGGTCGCCGTCGTCGACCAGCCAGCTGTCGTTGGCCAGATCCAGCTCGCCCAGCGTGTCGGCGATGTCCTCCAGCGTCCAGTCCGGCTTGCCGGTCACCGCGATGTCGTGCTCGGCGACCAGCTCGTGGATCGCCGGGGCGTCAGCCCTCACCGGCCGTCGGATGTCGAATTCGTTCACGATCCGTTTGTACGGCGCCCTACTTGGCGGCGACTTGACGACCGATTGGGAGCAGTGGGGTTCCGCGCTCACTTACCTGGTGGACGCCACATGGCAGGCGGTCGCAGGCCAAGCTCCGGACGGCCTCGCTTCCCGCCGGGAGCGCGGCCGTCACCCGGCCGAAACATGGGTATTGCTTAGGAAAGTTTCCTATTGAATACTGTCGATCATTCGCCTCAACCTCACATCACTCGCCCCCTGCGTACGGTGACGCGCTGTCGCCTGTCGGACAGTCGTGCGGGGGAACCTCCCGTCACCACGTCGTCGCCCCTCCCCACCCCCCTGGAGGCATCCATGCTCCGACGCGTCCTCGCGCTCACCGGCGGCGCGGTCCTGGCCTGCGCTGCGGCACTCGCCAGCACTTCCCCCGCGCAGGCCTCGACCAACGTCACCTTCGGCCCCACGTCCATCGGCGAATACTGCCACGCCCAGGTCAGCTCCTTCGCGTGGATCGGCTTCGATCGGGGCTCGATCCAGTGCTACGGAGGCAACGGCAACCAGTACGCCGGATCGGGCAGCCCTTACGCGGCCTGCGACTACCTCACGACAGGCGTCGTTCTCAGCGCCTCCCGCGGCGCCTCCGACTCGCTGGTCTGCGAGATTCAGTAGAAGCCAACCGGGCTCCCGGAACCCCGGGAGCCCGAGTTCCGCCGTCCGGGAGCGCCGATCTTTCTCGGCCGCCGCCCCCCAGGACCAGACCCAAGACGCTGATGACCAGGCCGACGACCCAATCGAGCCTCCGTACGTTCGGTGAAGCCGGTCCGAACGGCTCCCGGAAGTGCGGGGAGCACACACCTCCAGTCGCCATCCGAAATAGAGTGATCCATATGGAATACGGACGGCTTGGCACTACCGGTTTGAAGGTCAGCAGGATCTGCCTGGGCATGATGAGCTACGGCGAGCCCGACAAGTGGGGCGGCTGGGTGCTCGCCGAGGACCAGGCGGAGCCCATCGTGCGCAAGGCGGCCGACGGCGGCGTGACGTTCTTCGACACCGCCGACGTGTACTCGGCCGGCGTCAGCGAGGAGATCACCGGCAACCTGCTGCGCAAGATCTTCCCCCGGCGCGACGACTACGTGCTGGCCACGAAGGTCTACTTCCCGATGGGCGGCGGCAAGAACGACTACGGCCTGTCCCGCAAGCACATCCTCTCGGCGATCGACGCCTCTCTCACCCGGCTCGGCACCGACTACGTGGACCTCTACCAGATCCACCGCTGGGACGGCGAGACGCCGATCGAGGAGACGATGGAGGCGCTGCACGACGTGGTCCGCGCCGGGAAGGCCCGCTACATCGGCGCCTCGAGCATGTGGGCCTGGCAGTTCGCCAAGGCTCAGCACGTCGCCGACCTGAACCACTGGACGCGCTTCGTCTCGATGCAGAACCATTACAACCTCCTCCACCGGGAGGAGGAGCGGGAGATGGTCCCGCTCTGCGTGGACCAGGGCGTCGGCCTCATCCCGTGGAGCCCGCTCGCTCGCGGACTCCTCGCCCGCGCCGGAGCGCCCGCCGACACCACCCGCCAGACCGGCGACGGCGCGCGGCAGCAGCAGCTCTACAGCGGCCCCGCCGACGCGGCGATCCTCGATCGGGTCGCGCAGACCGCCGCCGAGCGGGGGACGAAGCCCGCGACGGTGGCCCTCGCCTGGCTGCTGAGCCGCCCCGGCGTCGTCGCCCCGATCATCGGCGCCACCAGGGACCACCACGTGGACGACGCCCTCGCCGCGGTCGACCTGACGCTGACGGAGAAGGAGATCGCTTTCATCGAGGAGCCCTACCAGACGCGGCCGCAGCAGTTCTAAACGGTTTGCGGGGGCGCGCCGGCGGGCGGCACGCTGAGCGGATGCTGATGCGCCGGGAGACGCCCGGCTCCCCGTGGCCTGTTCGCCTACGCCGAGCCGTTCTCCAGGGTGTGAGGCGGCCTCCCGCACTTGCGTTAGGGTCGGCGCGTGGATCCACGTGACGAGGTCGTCGGGCTGTTCCAGCGGGTGGCGCGGACCGTGCCGGCGTATGCCGAGTTCCTCAGGGCGCACGACGTCGATCCGGGCACGATCCGGAGTTTTGACGATTTCACCGGCCTGCCGCTGACCACCAAGGACACCTACACCCGCCGGTACGCGCTGCCCGACCTGTGCCGCGACGGGAAGATCGGCGACATGATCGCCGTCTCGTCCGGGTCCACCGGGGAGCCGTCGTTCTGGCCCCGCTCGGCCGCCGACGAGAAAGTCATCGCCGAGCGGTTCGCGCAGGTCTTCGACGCCTTCGGCGCACGCGAGCGCCGGACCCTGGCCGTGGTGTGCTTCGCCCTCGGCACCTGGGTGGGCGGGCTGTTCAGCCTGGCCTGCTGCCGCCACCTCGCCGCCCGTGGATACCCCGTCACCGCCGTGGCGCCCGGCAACAACCCGGCCGAGATCCAGCGGGTCGTCCCCCAGCTCGCGCCGCATTTCGACCAGGTGGTCCTGCTCGGCTACCCGCCGTTCCTCAAGGACGTCGTCGACGCGGGCGGCGTCCCCTGGGCGTCCTACGACGTCAAGCTCGTCATGGCCGGAGAGGTCTTCAGCGAGGAGTGGCGCGGCCTGATGGCGCGGCGCACCGGGATGACCGACCCCCGCTTCGCCACGGCCTCGCTGTACGGCACGGCCGACGCGGGTGTCCTCGGAAACGAGACCCCGCTGTCCATCGACATCCGCCGATTCCTGGCCGGCCGTCCGGACGTCGCGAGGGAGCTGTTCGGCGACCCCCGCCTGCCCACCCTGGTGCAGTACGACCCGGGGGTCCGCTTCTTCGAGGAACTCGACGGCACGCTGCTGTTCACCGGGGACAACGGCGTGCCGCTCATCCGCTACCACATCGCCGACGAGGGCGGCGTGACCAAGCACGCTGACATGCTGGGCTTCCTCGCCGGCCACGGCTTCCGGCCGTCGGTGGAGGGGCCGGACCTGCCGTTCGTCCACGTCTTCGGCCGCAGCCACTTCACCGTGTCCTACTACGGCGCCAACGTCTACCCGGAGAACGTCTCGGTCGGGCTGGAGCAGCCGTCGGTGAGCGAGTCGGTGACCGGCAAGTTCGTCCTGGAGGTGACCGAGGACGCCGACCGCGACCGCCGTCTCCAGATCACTGTGGAAGTGGCCCCGGGGGCAACCCCCTCACCCGAGCTGGCGGAGCGGATCGGCGAGTCCGTCCTCACCCACCTGCTCCGGCTGAACAGCGAGTTCGCCAACTACGTCCCGCCGGCCAAGCGGCGGCCCGTCGTGCGGCTCAGGGACACCGGAGACCCCGAGCACTTCCCACCCGGCGTCAAACACCGCTACACCCGGCCCTGACCGTCAGCCGATCGGCGTCAATGGATCGGTTCGAAGGGATTCACCACAGAGACCCCTGTGCCGGCGAAGTCCTTGAGGTTCCGGCTGACCAGCGTCCAGCCGTTCACTCTGGCCGTCGCGGCGAGGAGACCGTCCACCGTCGGCAGCGTGCGTATCGTGTTCAGCCGCCCCATTCCTCAGCCACCTCGGAGGTGACGGGGGCGATCCGATCACGAAACTGCCGATGAAGGCCATGGAGCCAGCGTTCCAGTGCCGCCGCTTGCGCGGGATCACTGCGCCTGCGAAGTTCTACTCCGCAGCGGATCTCGCCGACGGTGAGGCTGCTGAGATAGAGCGTGGGCCCGTGAGCCGCGCCGATCCAGTCCTTGACCTGCGCGCTCCCGTTTCGCTTTCGCGCTTCGGAAACCACGTTCGTGTCAAGCAGGTAACCGACGCCCATCAGTCGAAGTCAACCTCTCGAGGCAGGTCCCGATTCCGGGGAATCTCCACGTCGTCGTCCCAGTCGGGATCCGAGAGAAGGAACTCCCGAAAGTCGGGAGCGTCGCCCCTGAGACGGCGGTACGACGGGCGTATTGTCAGTGGCAGGCCGTACGCTGATTCGCATGGGACGGGCGAATGATGAGGCCGCGGCGGCGCTGGAGGAGTACGCGGACCTGTTCGCGCTGACGGGCGGCGACGCGTTCCGCGTGCGGAGCTACCAGAAGGCGGCCAAGTCGATCGCGGGGTTCCCCGACGACCTACGGCAGGCCGACGTCCGGAAGATCCCCGGCGTGGGCGAGGCGATCGCCAAGAAGGTGGAGGAGTTCCTGTCCAGAGGGAGCTTCCGCCAGCTCGACGACCTGCGCGGCCGGGTGCCCGAAGGCGTCCGCAGGCTGACCAGGATCCCCTCGCTCGGCCCCAAGAAGGCGCTGTTCCTGTTCCAGGAGCTCGGCATCGACTCGCCCGTGGCCCTCGCCGAGGCGATCCGGGCCGGACGGCTGTCGGGCCTCAAGGGGTTCGGAGCGAGGACCGAGGAGAACCTGCTCAAGGGCATCGAGCAGATGGAGCAGTCGGGGCGGCGCGTGCACCTCGGCGTGGCGATGGACCTCGCCGAGCGCGTCATCGCCTCGCTGCCCGCCGACAAGATCGCCTACGCCGGGTCGCTACGCAGGATGCGCGAGACCATCGGCGACATCGACATCCTCGCCGTCGGCCCGGTCAAGCTGATGGAGCTCTTCGTCGGCCAGCCGTACGTCGCGGAGGTCATCGCGCGGGGCGAGCGGAAGACGTCGGTGCGGACGGACCGAGGGATCCAGGTCGACCTGCGGGTGGTCCCCGCGGACTCGTGGGGCGCGGCGCTCGTCTACTTCACCGGCAGCAAGGAGCACAACGTCCATATCAGGGAGATGGCGGTCAAGAAGGGCTGGAAGCTGTCGGAGTACGGCCTGTTCGACAGCGAGGACCGGATCATCGCCTCCCAGAGCGAAGAGGACATCTACCACGCGCTGGGCATGGCGTGGGTGCCGCCGGCGCTCCGGGAGGACGGCGGCGAGGTCCAGGCCGCCCTGCGCGACGAGCTGCCCCGCCTGGTCGAGCTCGGCGACATCAAGGGCGACCTGCACACGCACACCGACCTGACCGACGGGATCGCGTCGCTGGAGGACATGGTCGCCGCCGCCGCGCGGCGCGGCTACTCCTACTACGCGGTCACGGACCACGCGCCCGACCTGGCCATGCAGCGGATGACGCTGGAGAAGGCCCTGGAGCAGCGCGGACAGCTCGCCGAACTTCAGTCGAAATATCCGGACATGCGGTTGCTGCACGGCACCGAGCTGAACATCGCCCCCGACGGCGCCGTGGACTGGCCCGGGGAGGTGCTGCAAGGCTTCGACGTCTGCGTCGCCTCGGTCCACTCGCACTTCACGCAGTCGCGCCACGAGATGACCCGGCGCTTCATCGCGGCCTGCGAGAACCCGAACGTCCACATCATCGGCCATCCGACCACCCGCAAGATCGGCAAGCGGCCGCCCGTCGACGCCGACTGGGACGCGGTCTTCCAGGCGGCCGGCCGCACCGGCACCATCATGGAGATCGACTCCTATCCCGACCGCGCCGACCTGCCGTCCGATCTCGTACGGCTCGCGCGGCACCACGGCGTGAAGTTCTCGATCGACAGCGACTCCCATGCCATCCCGCACCTGGCCCACCAGAGGTTCGGCGTCGGCATCGCGCAGCGGGCGTGGCTCACGACCGACGACGTCGTCAACACCTGGCCCCTCGACCGCCTCCTCACCTTCCTCCGCAGGTCATAACCGAGCCTCTCAGCGGGTCACCACCAAACCGGCCCTGCGGGCCCGCCGAAACCCACCGGCCTACCGCGCCGTCGATCTTGCAGTTCAGATCCTTCGATCTCGCCGTTTTGGCGCTGTCCATCGCCCCCACCGTCGTCACGACAGTGCTGCTCCAGTTCAGGCGTACAGCCACAGCGGGTACGGGCCTCTTCGTCGGCCTATACGCCGTCGGCTTCTTCGTGAACACCGTGGACCACGCCGTGCACCACCTCAGGCCGCCTTCTCTCGTGGCAGTGGACGAGCTCACTCCCTTTCAGCTGGCCGGGGCGATCGCGCGTGTGATGCTCGTCCTCGGGGTCGTCGCGTGGCATCGGCAAGGGCGCTTCGCTCAGGTGAAGGGCCGTCACCGCACGATCGCCGCCGGTGCGCTGCCGCTGGTCTACCTCGCCGCCGACTGGCTTCCGTGGGTCCGCATCCCGGTTACAGGGCTGGGCGGGCCCGGATACCTGGACTGCTGTGTGATGTTCCGTTACGAGCAGGATCTGTACTCGGACCTCGTAGGTTTCGCCATTGCCGTCGGGGCCGTGGTGGTGCTCGCGCTCGCGGGGGGATTCGCTTCTCGGGGGGTCGCCGGCGGAATGGCGATGGGGACGGCGGTGGTATTCCTCCCGACGCTCCTCATCTCCCTCAGCGGCGGGCCGATCCTGCTGCCCGGTTACTGGCTCGCCGTGGGTGCTGTGGCGGCGATGTTCGTGTATGGATTCCTCCTGTTCACCCAGGGGCGGCCACTCAGTGAGGCCCCGTCGTAGCGCTGTGCACCTCACCGGTTATTAAATGGTTTCCTAGTAGGTAATACCGGGAGGTGGTCCGCATGGACACGAGCAGGCAGGCTCTCTGTACCTTGGGGGACATCACCCCTCTCGCCGGGGGCGGGATGTCCCCCATAGTCAAACCCCTACCCCCGGAACTGTTCGTCGTGCACGGGTCCTGCGCCGAGACCCGCTGGGAGGCCATGCGCGGCCTGGGCTACCACGTCCCCAACGACCGGTTCTTCGTCCGCAACCACACCTGCACACCCCTCATCGACGCCTCGACGTGGCGGCTGCGCCTGCACGGCTCGGGCCTGCGCGCTCCACGCTCCTTCACCTACGAGGACCTGCTCGCCCTCCCCTCGACGACTGTCGACTGCGCGATCGAGTGCGCGGGCAACGGGCGGTCGTTCTTCGCGTCCCAGCAGGGGCGCCGCGCGTCCGGCACGCCCTGGCGGCTCGGCGGCATCGGCGTCGCCCGCTGGCGCGGCGTGCCGCTGTCCACCCTCCTGGACCTCGCCGGGATCTCCGGCGACGCCGTGGACGTGCTCCCCACCGGCCTCGACCCCGAATACGTCGACAACGGCGTGAACCTCGGCCACGTCCGCCGCCCGATCCCCGTCGCGAAGGCCCTCGACGACGTGCTGGTCGCCTACGAGATGAACGGCGAGCCGCTGCCGCCCGACCACGGCTTCCCCGCCCGCCTCGTCGTACCCGGCTGGATCGGGATCGCGTCCATCAAGTGGCTGGGCGACATCGAGGTCTCCACGGCGCCGCTGCCCTCCCCCTGGAGCACGGAGACTTACCGTCTGGGCAGCGAACCGCTCACGACTCAGGTGGTCAAGAGCGCCTTCGAGCTCCCCTGGAACGCGACATTCCAGTCGGGCCGGGCGCACGTCCTGTACGGCAGGTCCTGGTCGGGCACCGGGCGGATCGTCCGGGTGGAGGTCAGCGCCGACCACGGCAGGTCGTGGCGGCCCGCCCGCATCCGGCAGGACGGCCCCGCCGGCGGCTGGACGCTCTGGGACGTCGAGTGGTCGCCTCCCGAGGCCGGGACGTACGCGCTGAACGCCAGGGCCGTCGACGACACCGGCGCCGGTCAGCCTTTGCGCACGCCGTACAACACCATGGGTTATCTCTTCGGCGGGATCGTCGATCACCCCGTTACCGTCGTGCCCTGAGCGGGAATGTCCTCCGGCAGTCAGCTGGGCGGGCGTTTCGCGGACAGGTGTGAGCGGGGCCGTGTCGTGCTGAAGGAACCTTCCGGAGATTCCCGCGAAACGTCCCGGCAACTCTGTGCCGTGATGATGGTTACCCTCCGGAGCGATTAGGGGGAGGACGGCCATGCGCCAGCTGACGGCACTCGACGCGCAATTCCTCGGTGTCGAGTCGGCCACGACGGCGGCCCACGTCGCCGGGGTGGCGATCCTCGACCCGGCTTCGGCCCCCTCCGGCACGGTGACCCGCCAGTGCCTGATCAATCTGCTGCGCGAGCGCATCCACCTGGCCCCTCCCCTGCGGATGCGCCTCGCGGGCCTGCCGTTCGGCCTCGACCGGCCCTACTGGGTGGACGACCCCGATATCGACCTCGACCATCACGTGCGCGAGGCGACCCTTCCGGCTCCCGGCGACGAGCGGCAGCTCGCCGCGCACGTGGCGCGGATCCACGCGCGGCGGCTCGACCGGACTCGTCCACTCTGGGAGATGCACCTGATCCACGGCCTCGCGGACGGCCGGGTCGCCCTCTACGCCAAGGTCCACCACTGCGCCATCGACGGCGTGTCCGGATCGGAGATCCTCACCTCGCTCTTCGACCCCTCCCCCGAGCCGCGCTTGGTGGAGGCCACGCCCGAGATCGCGCCCGAGCGTGGGCCGGGCCTGCTGCCGATGCTGGCGGGAGCGGTCACCCGGTCGGTCGCCCAGCCCGTCCAGACGCTGCGCTCGATGGCCCGCGCCGCCGTCGACCTGGACGCGATCCCGGTCGTTTCGGCCCTGCCCGGCGCCCGTCTCGTGGCCGGGCTGACGCGCCGGATGGGCGGCGACTCCCGGCCGCTGCCCGCGCTGCCGTCGATCACCGCGCCGCGGACACCGTTCAACGGGCCCGTCTCGGGCGAGCGGGTCTTCTCCTTCGGATCCATCCCGATGAGCGAGGTCAAAAGCGTCGCCCGCGCATTCGGGATGAGCCGCAACGACGTCGTCATGACCCTGTGCTCGTCGGCGCTACGTCGCTGGCTGACCGACCATGACGCGCTGCCCGGCCGGCCCCTCGTCGCGGCGGTCCCCGTCGCGGTCCGTACGGCGGGCGGGGGCGGCGGGATCGGCAACCAGATATCGGCCATGATCACTCCGATGGCGACCGACGTGGTCTGCCCGAGGGAGCGGCTGACGGTCGTCCGCTCGACCATGGCGGCCGCCAAGCGGCGCTTCGCTGTGTCCCGCAGGACCTGGATGAGCGACGTGTGCGCGATGTTCCCCTCGGCCTTCTCCGCGCTGGCGACGCCGGCGCTGTTCCGCCTGGCGGGCCTGGCCGGGGCGGGGGTCAACCTGATCGTCTCGAACGTGCCCGGCCCGCCCGTCCCGCTGTACATGTGCGGCGCGCGGATGCTGTCCTACCACCCGATGTCGGTCGTGACCGACCTGACGGGCGGCATCAGCATCACGTGCGTGTCCTACGACGGGCGGCTCGACTTCGGCATCGTCGCCTGCCCCTCACGGGTGCCTGACGTGTGGAGCGTCATCGGCCACCTCCATGAGTCGATGGAGGAGCTGACCGCGCTCGTCGAGGACGAGGAGGAGAGCGCCGACGCTCCCGTTAAGGTTCCCGCCTAACCGAGCGCGTGGGCGATCAGCTCGGCGACCGCGTCGGGGTCGATGTGGTGGCCGGTGAGCAGGCAGAGGCTCTCCTGGTAGAGGAGAACGGCGGCGAACGTGGCGGCCGCGGCCTCCAGCCGCGCCGCGTCGCCGCGGCTGCCCGGCAGGGCCAGTTCCAGAGCGAACCTGGCCCGCCGGATGATCTCGGTATTGAGGCGGCCCAGCCGCTCCCGGACCGAGCGGTGGGTGTCGGCCTCCCGGAACAGGATGCGCCGCATCGCCGGGGAGGCCCGGAGCGGGAGCATCTGCGCCAGTTTGGACAGCGTGCCCGCGGCGTCGCCCGGCACGGCCTCGACGTCCTCCTCGGTCACGACCGTCCGCTCGTCGACCAGGGAGATCAGCACGTCGATCTTGCGGGGGAAGTAGTGGAAGACCAGGCCCTTCGGCACGCCGGCCAGCTCGGCGATCCTCGCGGTCGGCGTCGCGTCGTACCCGCCGCCCGCGAACAGCTCCTCGGCCGCGTCGAGGATCCGGGTCCGCGCGTCGCCGTCCGGCAACCTCCTGTTCACGGGGACGACGATAGCCATACCTGGCACCCCCACGCCATGACGCCACGGACAGGCCAGCGTGGGGGTGCCGGGTGGGTCAGTGCTGGACAGCCTTCTCCGCCCCGACGCCGGTTAGCGAGCGGACCTCGATCTCGGCGTACTTCTCCGCGTTGTACTCCTTGCTGAGGACCGTGCCGAGGTAACCGAACAGGAAGCCGAGCGGGATCGACACGATGCCGGGGTTCGACAGCGGGAACCAGTGGAAGTCCACGTCGGGGAACATGGCCGTCTTCGAGCCGGAGACGACCGGCGAGAAGATGACCAGGACGACGGCGGAGATCAGGCCACCGTAGATCGCCGACACCGCGCCGGCCGTGTTGAACCGCTTCCAGAACAGGCTGTAGAGGATCGCCGGGAGGTTGCCCGACGCGGCGACCGCGAACGCGAGCGCCACGAGGAAGGCCACGTTGAGCGACTGGGCGAGGATGCCGAGGACGATCGCGACCGCGCCGATGACGAACGCGGACAGGCGGGCGACCAGCACCTCCTCCTTGTCGGTGACGTTCCCCCGCTTGAACACGTGGGCGTACAGGTCGTGCGCGAAGCTCGACGAGGAGGCGAGCGTCAGGCCGGCGACCACGGCGAGGATCGTGGCGAACGCGACCGCGGCGATGACCGCGAGCAGGATCGTGCCGCCGACGTCGCCGAAGATCTGCCTCCCGATCTCCTCCGCGAGCTGCGGCGCGGCGGTGTTGCCCGCCGCGTTGGCCGTGGAGATCTTCTTGGACCCGACGATGGCCGCCGCGCCGAAGCCCAGGACCAGGGTCAGCAGGTAGAAGACGCCGATGATGCCGATGCCCCACATGACCGACTTGCGGGCGTCCTTCGCGGTGGGCACGGTGTAGAAGCGGATCAGGATGTGCGGCAGGCCCGCCGTGCCGAGCACGAGGGCGAGCCCCAGGCTGATCAGGTCGATCTTCCCGGCGATTCCCTGCGCCTCCGTGCCGTACTTGAGCCCGGAGTTGAGGAACGCGTCGCCCTTGCCGCTCTGCGCCGCCGCGTCGCCGAGGAGTTTCGACACGTTGAAGCCGAACTTGCCGAGGACGAGCAGCGTCACCAGGGCGGCGCCGGTCATCAGCATGACGGCCTTGACGATCTGCACCCAGGTGGTGCCCTTCATGCCGCCGATCACGACGTAGATCACCATGAGCAGGCCGACGGCGATGATCGTCCACATCTTGCCGGAGTCCGACTTGATGCCGAGCAGCAGTCCGACCAGGGCGCCCGCGCCGACCATCTGCGCGAGCAGGTAGAAGATGCTCACCGTGATCGTGGAGACCCCGGCGGCCGTGCGGACCGGGCGGGGGCTCATCCGGAAGGCGAGCACGTCGGCCATCGTGTACTTGCCGGAGTTCCGCATCAGCTCCGCGACCAGCAGCAGCGCCACCAGCCACGCGACGAGGAAGCCGATCGAGTAGAGGAACCCGTCGTAGCCCGACAGCGCGATGATGCCCGCGATGCCGAGGAACGACGCCGCCGACATGTAGTCGCCGCCGATCGCCAGGCCGTTCTGCACGCCGCTGAACGAGCGGCCGCCGGCGTAGAAGTCGGTCGCGTCCTTCGTGTGGCGGCTCGCCCAGAAGGTGATCCCCAGCGTGCCCGCGACGAAGACCAGGAACAGGATGGTGGACAGGGTCTCGTGCTTCACTTGGCCTTCTCCTCGACCTTGTCGCGGAGCTCGTCGGCGAGCGGGTCGAGCTTGCTAGCGGCGTGCCGGGAGTACGCCCAGGCGATCAGGAACGTGGACACGAACTGCAGGAGGCCGAAGACCAGGGCGACGTTGATGTTGCCGAAGAGCTTGGTGCCCATGAAGCCGCGGGCAAAGCCGGACAGCACCACATAAAGCAGGTACCAGGCGAGGAACGCGACGGTCATCGGGAAGGCCCAGGAACGGTACCGGCGGCGCAGTTCCTGGAACTGGTCGCTGGCCTGTATCTCCTCATAGACCGATGAGTCGTGCTGAACGGTCACATGCCCTCCTTCGACAGTGATCTGGATCACCTCAACGTAGGAGCGCGGACCCTTCCCTTTCGAGACCCGGACGCCGCCGCGTCGCCCAGCCGTACCGGTCGCTCGGTCACCTGGGCGGGGCATGCGGCGAAAGGTCGGTTGCGCGCGCCGAACGGTCCCGCGCCGCGGTTCAGATCGAGCGGGGATGCCAGTCGCCGCGGTCGACGTTCAGCGTCTCGGGGGTGTGCAGGCGCACCATCGTCCGGGCGACACCGCGCGGCACCCGCGACGGCGTGAGCAGCGAGACCACCACCATGACGGTGAACGACACCGGCACCGTCCAGGCCGCCGGCTGCGCCAGCAGCGCCTCGGTCCAGCCCGTGTACGGCCCGCCGACTATGGTCGCCAGGACCGCCGCACAGGCCAGCCCACCCCCGATGAGCAGCCCCGCCAGGGCCCCGGCCGTGGTCAGCCTGCGCCACCAGATGCCCAGCACGAGCAGCGGGCAGAACGACGACGCGGCCACCGCGAACGCCAGCCCCACCACGTTGGCGACCGGCAGCGAACGCGCCATCCCCGCCAGCGCGAACGGCACGACCACCGCGACCGCCGTGGCGACCCGGAACGAGCGCACCCCGCCGTGGAGAATGTCCTGGGCGATCACCCCGGCGACCGAGACCGTCAGCCCCGACGACGTGGACAGGAACGCCGCGAACGCCCCGGCCGTCACGAGTGCGGTCAGCAACTCCCCGGCGATACCGCCCACCAGCCGCCCGGGCAGCGTCAGCACCACCGTGTCGGTGGCCGGCAGGCCGTACACCCGCCCGAGGAAGCCGTAGATCGCCGGCATCAGGTAGAACGCGCCCAGCAGGGTCAGGACCACCAGGGTCGTACGGCGGGCCGCCCGGCCGTCCGGGTTCGTGTAGAAGCGGACCAGCACGTGCGGCAGGCCCATCGTGCCGAGGAAAGTGGCCAGGATGAGCGAGTACGTCTCGTAGAGCGGGTGCTCCCGGCCGTGCAGCGGCAGCGCCCACGGATCGCCGGTCCGGAGCCCCGGAGACCCGCCCGAGCGCCACGCGGCCAGCATGAACACCAGCGGCACGGCGAGCGCGGTGAGCTTCAGCCAGTACTGGAACGCCTGGACGAACGTGATCGACCGCATCCCGCCCGACAGCACGTTGACCGCGACCACCCCCGCGACCAGCAGCCCCCCGGCCCAGGTCGGCGCGCCCGTGATCGTACGGAACACCAGCCCGGCGCTCTGGAACTGCGGCATCAGGTACAGCCAGCCGATCAGCAGGACCAGCACGCTCGACATCCGGCGCACGGCCATCGACTCCAGCCGGGCCTCCGCGAAGTCGGGCAGCGTGTAGGCCCCCGAACGCCGCAGCGGCGCGGACACCAGCACGAGCAGCACGAGATAGCCGCCCGTCCAGCCGACCGGGAGCCACAGCATGTCCGCGCCGTAGGTCAGGATGAGCCCGGCGATGCCGAGGAACGACGCCGCCGAGAGATACTCCCCGCCGATCGCCGAGGCGTTCCACAGGGGCGACACCGTCCGGGACGCGACGTAGAAGTCCGACGTCGTGCGGGACATCCTGATGCCGAACGCCCCGATCAGAAGAGCAGCCAGCATCACCAGGACGACGGCGACGATCCCGCTCACCGGCGTTCTACGAGGTCGGCGAAGTCGCGCTCGTTCCGCTCGGCCTGCCGTACGTAGAGCCAGGCGCCCACGACGAAGGCGGGATAGATCAGACCGGCGAGCACCACCCACGGCAACGGCACGCCGAGCAGCAGCATCCCGCGCAATTCGGGGACCAGCAGGAACAGCAGCGGCAGCCCGCCGACGACGCACGCCAGCACAGTGCAGACGAACAGGCCGAGGCGGAACTGCGTCCTCACCAGAGACCGCATGTAGACCTCGCCGAGCCGCGTCTGCTCGTCTATTTCGCGCGTAAGGGGATGGCGCGGCCTGCGGGCGGCGGCCGTGCGGGGGCTTGTCACGACGACCCTGCGTGGCTTGCCCGTCATGACCTACGCCTCCCGCTTCGCTTTGCGGGCCCGGCGGACCAGGAGGTCACGCAGCTCGCGGGTGTGGCGGCGGCTGACCGGGATCTCGGTCTCCCCGACGCGGACGACGCATCTGCCGGAGTCGATGTGCAACTCGTCGATGTGCTTGACCGCGACCAGGTGGCTGCGGTGGACCCGGAGGAACCCCGCCGACGCCCAGCGCTCCTCCAGCGCGGCCAAAGGGATGCGGACCAGATGGCTCCCCGTCGCGGTGTGCAGCCGGGCGTAGTCGCCCTGGGCCTCGACGTACCGGACCTCGGTGCTCGCCACGAATCTGGTCACCCCACCCAGCTCGACCGGGATCGTGTCCGCCTGCGGCCCCGCCTCCTTTTCGGTACGGCTGCCGCACACGCGTCTGATCGCCTCGGCGAGCCGTTCCGGCCTGACCGGCTTGAGCAGGTAGTCCTCGGCCTTGAGCTCGAACGCGTCGACCGCGTGATCCTCGTAGGCCGTCACGAAGACCACCTTCGGCGGCCTGGTGAACTGGGTGAGCAGCCGGCCGAGCACCACGCCGTCCAGGCCGCGCATGCGGATGTCGAGGAAGACCGCGTCCATCGGCCGTCCGTCGGCCATCGCGCGGTCGAGCAGCTTCAGCGCCGCGGCCCCGTCGCGGGCGGTCAGGACGTCGCCGATCCGCGCGTCGGCCCTCAGCAGGTACGCCAGGTCCTCCAGGGCGGGCTGCTCATCGTCCACCGCCAAGACCCGCAGGCCGCTCACCGACCACCCCTCTCACCACCCCTGAGGGTGCTGACCCGCATGGCCGGAAGTCAACGCCTCCCGCCATCACAACCGGGTCACAGCCCCGGTGAAGGTGAGCTTCGGTCAGCCTCTGCGGCGGCGGACCAGCGCGCCGGGGTCGATCACGACCGTGAACGGCTCGCTGATCGTCGCCGGCTCCCCAGCCCGGACGGAGTGGATCTGGCGGTATTCGCCCTCGACGAGCTTGAAGACGATGAGGCGCGGCTCCGCCTCGTCAAGCCGGACGACCCAGTAGAACGGGATGCCAATGCTCGCATACACCTGCCGCTTGGTGATCATGTCCCGCGTGATGGCGTCCTTGCTAGTGATCTCCGTCGCGATCAGCACATCGTCACCGGTGAGCAGCTCGTAATTTCCCTCAGCGAGCTTCCCGGGGATCGTCGCCAGGTCGGGGCTCCGATAGCCCTCGAAGAAGCCGGGGACCGCGACGTCGACCGGGCCAACGGAGATCAGATCCAGCCCCGCCTCCTCGGCTGCGTCGTCGAGAATGCGCATCAGCCGATAGGCGACACAGAGGTGCTTGAGCGCGGGAGACGCCGAGACGAGGAGATTTCCGTCCTCGATCTCGTACCGGAATCCCTCGGGCAACTCGCACGTGTCCCTCCGGGTCCAAGGGTGATCGATCCGGTGCAGACCGAAGTCGATGGTCCTGGTCACAAGCGCAGATCCTCCAGGCAAGGGGCATCCTGACCGGAGCTAACACTAACAGTAACTATACGATCGCTCTTCGCGTTCGAGGGATTCAGGTGGCGGAGACGCCGGGGTGGTATTTGGGAACGCGGAGGGTGACCTTGGTGCCGGCGTCGTGGCCGGTCTCGACCACCAGGCCGTACTCGTCGCCGTAGACCTGGCGGAGCCGCTCATCCACGTTGGCCAGGCCGACGCCGCCCGCTCCCGAGCGGTCCTCCCCCGCCAGGACGCGCCGCAGCCGTTCGGGGTCCATGCCGATGCCGTCGTCCTCGACCGTGATCCCGCACTCGGCTCCGGCATCCTCGGCGATGATCGTGATCCGGCCGACCCCGGGCTTGCTCTCCAGGCCGTGCCGTACGGCGTTCTCGACCAGGGGTTGCAGGCACAGGAACGGCACGGCGACCGCCAGCACCTCGGGGGCGATGCGGAGCGTGACCTGTAACTGGTCGCCGAACCGGGCGCGTTCGAGGGTCAGGTAGCGGTCGATCGACCGGAGCTCCTCGGCCAGCGTCGTGAACTCGCCGTGCCGCCGGAAGGAGTAACGCGTGAAGTCGGCGAACTCCAGCAGCAGCTCGCGGGCCTGCTCGGGATCGGTCCGGACGAAGGACGCGATCGTCGTGAGGGAGTTGTAGATGAAGTGCGGCGAGATCTGCGCCCGGAGCGCCCGGACCTCGGCCTCCATGAGCATCGTCCGCGACCGGTCGAGCTCGGCGAGCTCAAGCTGCGAGTCGACCCAGCGGGCCACCTCCTGCGCGGCCCGGACGAGCCCGGCCGAGGCGTGGTCGCCGTACGCCGCGAGCGACCCGACCACCCGGTCGTCGGTGGTGAGCGGCACGACCACGGCGTGCCGTACGGGGCACTCGGGCAGGCCGCAGTCGAGCGCCAGCACCTGCGTGCGGCCGTCCTTCAGGGTCTCGGCGGCGTGCTCGAAGGCCTCATGGGCGTGGTGCTCCCCCGCGCCGTCGTAGACCAGCAGTTCCTCGCCGTTGGTGATGGCGATCGCGGGCGAGCCGAGCAGCTCCCGCAGATGCCGCGACGCCTTCAGCGCTCCCGCCTGGGTGAGCCCGGCCCGCAGGGGCGGCGCGGCGAGGGAGGCGGTGTGCAGGGTCTCGAACGTGGCCCGCTCGGCCGGGCTGCTCCCGAGGTCGCGGCGGCCGCGGAGGACCCGCCACAGCACCACGGCCGGCACGCCGATGAGGACGAGGACGACGAGTGCGGCGACGAGCGGTTCCACGTCGCCGGAGCCTACTCGCGTACGGAGGCCGCGACCGCCTCCCCCAGCTCGCTTCTGAGGAAGTGACCAGCGCCATCCGTTGAGGCGTCCCGATCGGACGCCTTTACGTTGTAGATTTCTTGAGCGCGTCGCGGACGCGGGCCGCGTAGTCCTCGGTCTCCACGTCGTCGGCGTACTTCACCCGCGGCCAGAAGAAGCCGCGCAGGCCGTCCTTGCGGTTGCGCGGCACCACGTGAACGTGCAGATGCGGGACGCTCTGGCTGACACGGTTGTTGATCGCCACGAAGGTGCCGGCCGCGTCCACGCCTTCCTCGACCGCGCGAGCAACGGCCTGGACCCGTTCGAAGAAGGGGCCGACCGTCTCGTGCGGCAGGTCGGCCAGGGTCTCCACGTGGGCGTGCGGCACGACGAGGACGTGCCCCTTGAAGACCGGCCGCGTGTCCAGGAACGCGGCCGCGACCTCGTCGGACAGCACGACATACGCGGGCTTGTCCCCGGCGGCGATGTCACAGAACAGGCATCCGGCCAGGCGTGTCCCTCTGGCGATCATCTCCGTATTGTCCCCCACCCGTGCATGATCACGAACAGGGTGTGGGCAGGTCAGGCGACCCGCCCGGGAACTCGTGCATGATCACGGCAAGGGTTGTCGCAGGGCAGGCGGCATTTCCGGGAACTTGTGCATGATCACGGCAGGGGTGGGGGGTCACCAGCCGAGGGTGGTGGTGCCCTGGAGGAGCGACTTGGCGATGATCAGGCGCTGGATGTCGTTGGTGCCCTCGCCGATCACCATCAGGGGCGCGTCGCGGTAGAGGCGCTCGACCACGAACTCCTGCGAGTAGCCGTATCCCCCGTGGACGCGCATCGCCTCAGTCGTGGCCCTCATCGCGACCTCCGAGGCGAAATACTTGGCCATCGCGGCCTCGGTCGTCACGGCGCCCGACTCCGACCGCACGGCCGCCCAGTAGGTCATCAGCCGGGCGGCCTGGATCTCCGTCGCCATGTCGGCCAGCTTGAGCCGGATCGCCTGGAAGTCCGCGATCGGCTGCCCGAACGCCTGCCGCTCCCGGGAGTAGCCGAGCGCCGCTTCGTAGGCGCACTGGGCGACTCCCACGGCCCTGGCCGCGATGTTGATCCGGCCCAGCTCCAACGCCGAGAGCACCTGGCGCATGCCCCGCCCCTCCACGCCTCCGAGCAGCCGCGACGCGGGCACGCGGACGCCCTCCAGGACCACCTCGCACGTCTCCGTGCCCCTGTATCCAAGCTTGGGCAGGTCCCTGCTGATCGTGAGGCCCTCGCTGGACGCGTCCACCAGCAGGACCGACATGCCCTTGTGGGCGGGGCTCTCGGCCGAGGTCTTCACGAGCACGGGGAGCGGGTCGGCGTGCCTGGCGTTGGTGATCCAGGTCTTCGTCCCGTCGATCACGTAGTGGTCGCCGTCCCGCACGGCCCGGGTGCGGATGCCCTGCAGGTCGGTCCCCGCGCCCGGCTCGGTCAGCGCGATGCCGGTACGGCGGGCCCCCGTGGCCAGCTCGGGCAGGTAGCGCGAGCGCTGCTCGTCGGTGCCGTGCTCGGCGATCATCCAGGTCGCCAGCGAGTGCGAGCCCAGGATCCCCGCGACGCCCATCCAGCCACGGGCGATCTCTTCGAAGACCAGGGCGAACGACACCCGGTCGAGGTCGAGCCCGCCGTACCTCTCGGGAATCGTGATGCCGAACAGCCCCATCTGCCGGAACCGCTCGATGATCTCGGCCGGGTGGCGTCCGGCGCGCTCCCACTCGGCGGCCACCGGAACGATGTCCCTCTCGACGAACTCGCGCAGCGTCCGCTGGAACAGCCGCTGGTCCTCGTTCAGCTCGAAGTCCATCACGCCTCCATCGGACCGGTCGCGGCCTCCGGGAAGTACCCCTTGTCGTGAGGGGCGTCCCGCTTGTAGACCATGACCGCGCGGCGCCAGGACATGACCTCGGCGCCGTCCTGGTTCAGGCCGCGGGTCCGGCACTCGACGATCCCGGCGTACGGCCGGGACCTCGACTCGCGCTTGCCGAGCACCATGGACTCGGCGTAGAGCGTGTCGCCGACGAACACGGGATGGGTCAGCCTGATCTCGTCCCAGCCCAGGTTCATCATCGCCGTCTGGCTGACGTCGATCACCGAGAGCCCGAGGACGATCGCCACGGACAGGCCCGAGTTGACGATGATCCGCCCGACCGGCGACCTCTCCGCGAAGTGGGCGTTGAAGTGGTTCTGATTGGTGTTCATCGTCAGCAGCGTGAACCAGGTGTTGTCCGCCTCGCTGATGGTGCGGCCCAGAGGGTGCTGGTAGACGTCCCCGACCACGAAGTCCTCGTAATGGCGCCCGATCCGGGCTTCATGCACCGTCACGCCAGAATCCTATTCTGGAGCCATGGGCGCCGTCAGGTCTGACTCAGGCCGTCGTTCTCCTTGTCCTTCGGCTCGTCGCGCGGCTCGACGAACGGCTCCGCCGCGGACCCCTCCTCCACGATCTTCCGCCCCCGCTGGAGCTCCGCGTCGAACTCCGCCCCGATGAGGATCGCGATGTTCGACAGCCAGAGCCACACGAGGAACACCACGACCGCCGCGAGCGTGCCGTACGTCTTGTTGTAGGAGCTGAACCTCGCCACGTACAGCCCGAACCCGGCCGACACGATCATCCACAGCACGACGGACGTCAGGCTGCCCGGCGTCAGCCAGCGGACGCCCGGCTGCCGGACGTTGGGGGCGGCGTAGAACAGCAGGGTGATCATCCCGGCCGCCAGGATCACCAGCACCGGCCACTTCGCGATGTTCCAGGCCGTCACCGCGACGCCGCCGAGCCCGAGGAGCCTCCCCACGATCTCCGACAGCCGCCCGGTGAGGGTGACCGCCACCGCGGCGGCCGCCATCAGGATCACCAGCACCAGCGTGAGCAGGACCCGCAGCGGCGTGACCTTCCAGAACGGCCGGCCCTCCGGGATGTCGAAGATGGCGTTGGTCGCGCGGATGAACGCCGCGATGTAGCCGGAGGCCGCCCAGAGGGCGAGCAGCAGACCGCCGATGGCGAACACCCCCGCGGTCCCCTGGTTGTTGCTGACGTTGCCGAGGCCGGTCCACAGCAGCTGCTGAACCGGCCCCGGTGTCAGCCCCTTGATGTTGCCCAGCAGGCCCTCGACGGCGCCCGGGCCCAGCAGGCCCACGATCGACACCAGCACGATGAGCCCGGGGAAGATCGACAGAACGGCGTAGTAGGTCAGGGCCGCGGCCCAGTCCGGGATGTTGTCGTTCTTGAACTCCCGGGCGGTGCGCTTGAGCGCCGCCAGCCAGTCGCGGCGTGACAGCCGCTTCACCGGCCCCTTGTCGTCCTTACGGTCAGCCATCTGTCGTCGTCGTCCCGGCCTGCCTATCGGCTCCTCTTCCTCCGCAGCAACGTCCGCACGACGAGGAGCGCCACCGCGCCGGCGGCGATGGCCACGGCGGGACGCCGCCTGGCCTGCTCCGCCACCTTGTCGGCCGCGTCCTTCACCGTGTCCGGCGTGACGTCGCGGACCCGCTCGGCGACCTTGTCGGCCGCGTCCTTCACCGTGTCCGGCGTGGCCTCGCGGACCCGCTCCACGACCTCCGCGGCCTTCTCCTTCGCCATGATCTTCGTCCCCTCCACTTTCTCCTGTGCTCTTGTCTTCACGTCGGCCTTGGCGGCCAGGGCGTCGATGGTGTCGCCGAGGTCCTCGCGCGTCCGGGCGATGTCCTGCCGCACTTCGGTCAGCTCGTCCGCCGAGTCGGCCGGATGCGCCGGGTCGGGCGAGCCGGCCGGCGTCGCCTGGCGCTGCGGCACCGCGTTCAGCGACTCGGTCTCCGTCACCGGGTCGGTGACGTCCTGGCGGTGAACCCCCACGCCGCCGGCGCCCGTCCGGGCGTCGCGCCCGGGGTCGGTCTCGGTCATCTCCGGGCCCTCTCCTTCATCACGTCGATATCGGTCTTGAAGCTCTGGATCGCCTTTTCGGGAGTCGGCGGGGTCGCCCTGGACACCTGGCGCTTACCGACCAGGCCGACCACCCCGGCCACGAGAAGCAGCGCGGCGCCCACGATCAGGGCGCTCGCCCACGCGGGCAGCACCATCGCGAGCGCGATGATCGCCGCGGCCACGAGGGAGCCCCCGCCGTAGAGGGCCACGACGCCCGCGCCGCCGAGCATCCCGGCGCCGACTCCCGCGCGCTTGCCCTTCTCCGTCATCTCCAGTCGCGCCAGCCGCAGCTCGTCTCTGACGAGGCGGGAGACGTCCTCGGACAGACGCCGGACGAGTTCGCCGGTGGACAGAGTTTCCCTCTGATTAGGCACCCGATCGGTCACCTGATTGGTCGCCTGATTGGTCATGGCCGGCCTCCCTTCCAAGTTGGGAAGCGACTACCCCCAGGCGAGAGCCCTAACCACCGATGTCGGGACGGTGAACATAGAAATGTCACGATACGGCGGAGTTCTCACCGGCTCCCGGCAAAGATGGGGAGAAGGAAGCGCGGCCGCGCTGCTACGGTTTCGGTGGCGAAAGGGGGCAGCGGTGCTGGTGGTCCACGGAACCTGGGTCGGCGGCAGGCTGGCGCTCTGGGCCGAGGACTCCTCGCTCGTGTCCCCGAGCCCTTCAGAGCCCCCGAGCCCTTCAAAGTCCCCGAGCCCTTCAAAGTCCCCGAGCCCTTCGAAGTCCCCGGGCGCCTCCAAGTCTCCGAGTGCTTCCAGGGCGCGGAGCGTCTCCAAGGCGCGCCCGCATCCCTTCGCGGCCTCCGCGACCGGCATCGCCGCCGAGCTGTCCTCCTGGGGAGACGCCGGGGCCGCGGTCTCCGGCAAGGCGGCCGAGTCCGAGCTGACCATGCTGCTCCCCGGTTCGGCGAAGAGCCCCCTGCCCTCCCCCGAGTCGGGAGTGAGCGTCAAGGCCCGCGCTCCCGCGATCGGCCGCTGGCTCGTGCCCGTACTACTGGTCGAGCCGCCCGCCGCGCTCGGCCTGCTCGACGCCGTGGACGAGATCGCCCACTTGCCGGCGGCCGCGTACGAGCCGGGCGAGTCCCTCGACGGCGCGCCGGTTCCCGGAGCCTCCCTGCGCTACCTCGCCGTCGTCGCCGCGGCCGCCCGCGACCTCGTATGGCGGGGCCGGGTGCTGCCCCAGCTCGTCACCGAGGAGGACGGCTACGCGGCCCGCTGGCTGCCGGTGCTGACCGGCGCCGACGCCGCCCGCTTCCGGGAGCTCGCCACCGCGATGCCCCCGGTATGCCGGGCCGCCGGAGAGGAGCGGCCCTCCGCGCACGTGCTCGGCGACGCCCTGGTCGGGCTCGCCGACGCGGCGGTACGGCAGGCGCTCCCCGAGCGGCTGCTCCTCGGGCATCGCCCGGGCGCCCGGAGCCCGCTGGCCGACCGTTGGATGGTCGCCCTCACCGCGGAGAGCGCCGCGCTTCCCGGCGTGCCGCCGAAGGAGGCCGACGAGCTGGTCAGGCCGCTGGAGCAGTGGTTCACGCAGGCGCAGCGGTCCCACGGCCCGTTCCGGGTGAGCTTCCGCCTCAGGGAGCCCCCGAAGGACGACGCGCCCTGGGAGGTCGAGTTCGCCGTCCAGTCCACCGAGGATCCCAGCCTCTACCTGCCCGCTTCGCTCATCTGGGCGGGTGAGACCGTGCCGGGCCTCAGCGGCCGGCCCGAGGAGACCCTGCTCACGGGCCTCGGCCGGGCGGCCCGCCTCTACCCGAAGGTGGAGGACGCCCTGCGCGGCGTACGGCCGGCGTCGGTCGAGCTGGACATGGCGGAGGCCTTCTATTTCCTCCGCCACGCCGCTCCCCTTCTCCAGGCGGCCGGGTTCGGCGTCCAGCTCCCGGCCTGGGCGGGCAAGACCAGGCTCGGGCTCAAGCTGACCACCAGGTCGAAGAAGCAGGGGCCGGGAGCCGTGGCCGCTCAGGGCTTCGGGCTCGGCCAGCTCGTGAACTTCCGCGTCGACCTGGCCGTCGGCGACGAGACGATCACGGAGGAGGAGCTCGCCGAGCTGGCCCGGCTCAAGGTGCCCCTCGTCCGCGTGCGGGGGCAGTGGGTCGAGCTGGACGACCGGCAGCTCGGCGCCGCGCTGAAGGCCGTGGAGCGCCGCCGTGCGGGCGAGATGACGGTCGGCGAGGTCCTCCAGGAGGTCGTCCACGGAGGAGACGACGACCTGCCCATGGTGGAGGTCGACGCCGACGGCCTGCTCGGCGACCTGCTGTCCGGCGAGGCCGATCGCCGCCTCCAGCCGGTGGCCACCCCGGACGGCTTCCACGGCACCCTGCGCCCCTATCAGGAACGCGGCCTGTCCTGGCTCACCTTCATGTCCGAAATCGGCCTCGGCGGCATCCTCGCCGACGACATGGGCTTGGGTAAAACCCTACAAACGTTGTCTTTGTTACTAAACGAGCGAAACGGACATGCCGCGCCGGGGGCGACGTTGCTGGTGTGCCCGATGTCGCTGCTGAGCAACTGGCAGAAGGAGGCGGCGAGGTTCGCCCCGTCGCTCGACGTCTACCTGCATCACGGCACGGCGCGGCTGCGCGACGAGGAGCTCGCCGAGCGGGTGGGCCGGGCCGACCTGGTCCTCACGACGTACGGCACGGCGCTGCGTGACCGGGAGGCCCTCGCCGGTTTCCCCTGGGGCCGGGTCGTCTGCGACGAGGCTCAGGCGATCAAGAACAGCGCGGCCAGGCAGGCGCAGGCCGTACGGTCGATTCCGGCGCGGACGAGGCTCGCGCTGACCGGCACGCCGGTCGAGAACCATCTGGCCGAGCTGTGGTCGATCATGGAGTTCTGCAACCCCGGCCTGCTCGGGTCGGTCAGAACGTTCCGCGAGCGCTATCAGGAGCCGATCGAACGGGAGGGCGACGAGACGGCGACCGCGGCGCTCCGCCGGGCCACCGGGCCGTTCGTGCTGCGAAGGCTCAAGACCGACAAGACGATCATCTCCGATCTGCCGGACAAGATGGAGATGAAGGTCTGGTGCACCCTCACCCCGGAGCAGGCCACCCTCTACCAGGCCGTCGTGGAGGACATGCTGGGCCGCATCGAAGACAGCGAGGGCATCGAACGGCACGGCAACGTGCTGGCCGCCATGACCAAGCTCAAGCAGGTGTGCAACCACCCGGCCCACCTGCTCAAGGACGGCTCGCGGCTGCCCGGCCGCTCCGGCAAGCTGGCCCGGCTGGAGGAGCTGGCCGAGGAGATCGTCGCCGAGGGCGACAAGGCTCTGGTCTTCACGCAGTACGCCGAGTTCGGGACGATGCTCCAGCCGTACCTCGCGGCGCATCTGGACCGGCCGGTGCTCTGGCTGCACGGCGGGCTGCCGAAGGCGCGGCGCGACGCGCTGGTCGAGCGGTTCCAGAGCGACGACGAGCCGATGGTGTTCCTCCTGTCGCTCAAGGCCGCGGGCACCGGGCTGAACCTGACGGCGGCCAACCACGTCGTCCACGTGGACCGGTGGTGGAACCCGGCCGTGGAGGACCAGGCGACCGACCGGGCGTTCCGGATCGGGCAGACTAAGAACGTGCAGGTCAGGAAGTTCATCTGCGTGGGCACGCTGGAGGAGCGGATCGACGAGATGATCGAGCGCAAGAAGGCGCTGGCCGAGAGCGTCGTCGGCACCGGGGAGGACTGGATCGCCACCCTGTCGACCGCGGAGCTGCGCGAGCTGTTCCGCCTCTCCCCCGAGGCGGTGAGCTGAGCCTGATGGACGGCCTGAAGGCGCGGGGCAGGCGCGGGACCATGGGCGAGCGGTGGTGGTCGCGGCGGTTCATCGACATCCTGGAGAGCATCTGCGACAAGGGCCGGTTGAGCCGGGGGCGCTCCTACGCCCGCGCGGGCAACGTGCTCGATCTCGACATCGCGCCCGGGCTGGTCAGGTCGCGCGTGCAGGGCTCGCGGCCCGAGCCGTACGACGTGGTGATCGAGATCGCGGCGTACGGCGCGGCCGACTGGGAGCGGCTGACGGAGGCGCTGGGCGCCCAGGCGCTCTACCGGGCCAAGCTGCTGGCCGGGGAGATGCCCCGGGAGATCGAGGACGTGTTCAGCGAGTGCGGCCTGCCGCTGTTCCCCTCCTCCAACCAGCAAGACGACGAGCAGGGCCTGGAGATGGAGTGCTCCTGCCCCGACTGGGGCTTCCCGTGCAAGCACCTGTCGGCGGTGCTCTACCTGCTCGCCGAGCGGTTCGACGACGACCCTTTCCTCGTGCTGGCCTGGCGCGGGATGGCCAAGGAGACCCTGCTCGACGACCTCCGCGAGGTCCCCGGCCAGAACACGGAGGATGTGCCGTTCGCCGAACGGCTGGCCGACTTCTACGAGCCGGGCACCTCGCTGGCCCGGCTGAGGAGCCAGACGTCGCAGGCGCCGGCTCCGCCGGAATTGCTGCTGCGGACGCTCGACCCGCCGCCGATCAGGGTGAGGCACATCCCGATCCTCGACCTGCTGCGCCCCGCCTACCGGCGCCTCGGCGATGCGCAAAACCTCACCGATCCAGGAACCCTCACCGATTCAGGAAGCCTCACTGATCCACGAAGTGCTGGGGAACCATCACCCTGACGCCGTTCGGGATGGTCTTGATCACCAGTGGGGTGCGCAGCCGTACCTCGCCGTCGATGTCGGCGGCCATCGGGGGGTCGGTCTCCAGCAGCATCTCCCGGCCGGTGAGGAACGGGCCGCCCGCGAGGCTGCGCCACCGGCCGGTGGTGGCCCGCACGAGGGTCTCGCCGACCAGCCTCAGCCGCTTGCCCGATCCGAGCTGGTAGGCGACGAGGCTGTGGTTGTCGATGCCGGCGTCCCTGGCGATCTGCCAGCCGCCGTGGAAGCGGCCGTTGGCGACGTTGAGCTGGTGAGTCAGCAGTTCGTGGCGCCTGCCGTCCACGGTGATGTACGCGCGGAACGGCCGGTGGCCGGGGAGGATCGTCATGGCGGTCAGCGGGTAGGCGGCCCTGCCGAGCAGCCGTTTGAGCCAGGGGCGGACGGTGCCGGCGACCTCGGCGGAGACTCCGAAACTCGCGAGGTTGGCGAAGGGGCGGTCGCCGCACAGGCCGAGGTCGATGTCGGCGACCTTGCCCGCGGTGAACACGCGGATCGCGCCGGGCAGGTCGAGCGGCAGGCCGAGGCTGCGGGCGAAGTTGTTGGTGGTCCCGAGCGGGAGCACGCCGAGGGCGACGTCCCGGCCGGCGACGTGCCTGATCGAGCTGCTCAGCGTGCCGTCCCCGCCGCCCACGACGAGGAGGTCCGGCTCGGCTGAGAGCGCGCGGAGCAGGGTCTCCCGCAGCCGGCTCGGGTCCGTCACCTGGTGGATCCCGGTCAGGTCGAAACCGGCGGCGCGGAGCAGCCGTAAGACCTCGGCGTAGTGGCGGCGGCCCCGGCGGGACCGGGTGTTCACCACCACGGCGGCCCGCCGTTTGTCGTGGATCGCCGCCGTGTGGTCCGCCTTGCTTCGCATGATCACATGCTAGGCGGGCGCGCCGGATGCCGCGCGCATGGTCGTGCCCGGCGGCCGCTCGGGCCGCCGGGCACGATCACAGTGCTTACTTCTCGCCTACTTCTTGGCTGGGGTGACCTGGACGAGCACGCCCAGGTTGCCGGGCAGCGGGCTGATCAGCTTGAGCTGGACGCCGAGCTGCTTGCCCTCGTCACCCGGGTTGCCGGTGCCGAGGACGCTGCCGATGTCGGCGCCGTACAGCTCCGTGGCCGGGGTGCCGTCCTCGTGGACGACCCGGGTGGTGTACGGCTGGTTGTCCTTGGACGGCACGACCGTGGAGGCGTCGCGCAGCCGGTAGTACAGCTTGCCGTTCCGGGCCTCGATGCCGGGGTACCAGCCCTTGGCGTCGGTGAAGGTCGTCACCGCCGGGAGCTTGCCGAACGAGGTGCAGTACTCCGTGAACGGCTCGCCCTCGAGGCACTCCTTGAACGGGTAGGTGCCGGCGAAGTTGAACGCCGCGTTGGACGACTGCGGGCGGGATGCCAGGTTCTTCAGCGTAGACGGGTCCTTCGCGGCCGCCTCGCCCGTACGGCGGAGCGGGTCGAAGTGCGAGTCCACGATGAGGAGCTGACCCTTCGGCCCCACGGACGGCAGGTCGAAGGTGCTGTCACCGACGACGTTGGTGCCACGGGCGGTGTCGCGGTACCAGACGAGCAGGCCGGGCGCGTTGTACTTGATCTTCTCGACCTTCCAGGCGCCGTCGCGCAGGTAGGTCGTGTCGTAGGCGTACTGCAGGCCCTTGTCGAAGCCGTCGAAGTTGCGCCACTCGGCCAGGTAGTACTGCGCGGCCTGGGTCTGGCCCGGGTGGATCACGAAACCGGCGCCGGAGGTGTCGGTGAAGGTGCCCTTGGTGGCGGTCCACCCGTTGGCGCCGCCCTCGACGTCGTCGCTCCACACCGTCGTCCCGCCGTTGGTCAGCGAGAAGTCGTCGTTGAACCAGCCGCGGCCGACGGTCGCCGCGTCCGTGGCGTACCGGAGGCGGAACTGCACCTGCTTGCCCGCGAACGGGGCGAGATCGACGTAGAGGTGCGCCCAGCCGCCGCTCTCGCCGGTGACGCCGTACTTCTTGTGACCGTAGTCGACCAGGCGGCCGTTGGGGTCGGTGTAGTCGTCACCGGTGGAGGCGAGGGTGCCGTCCTCCTTGTAGACCTTCTGCTCGGTCCAGGTCGCGCCGCCGTCGGCGGAGACCTCGGCGAAGCCGTAGTCCCAGTCCTGCTCGATGCCCCAGTCGCTCCACCACCAGAACTTCTCGTCCGCCCCGGCGGGCACGTCGAGCGTGCGGGTCAGCCGGGTGTCGGCCCAGTTCTGGTCGGCGTTCGACCACCACAGGTTGGAGCCGCTGTGCGGGGTGGACAGGACGACGTGCTTGTCCGGGAGGTTGATCCGGAGGCCGTCCTCGGTGCCCTTGGGCGTGCGGGAGGTCTGGCCGATCGCCACGAGCTTCGCGGCGTCGCCGGGGTTCACGATCTTGGGGTTGGCCCAGCCGAGCACCCACTTGTCCCAGAGGCCCATGTGGGTCGGCAGCGACTGGAAGATCGGCCCGGAGTGGGAGCCGCTGGACATGAGGTCCCAGAAGTCCACGTCGGAGTCGCCGGCGCCGGAGGTGTCGTAGAGGTCCGGCAGGCCGAGGTCGTGGCCGTACTCGTGGGCGAACACGCCCACGCCGGCGTCCTCCGGCTGGAGGATGTAGTTCGAGATCTTCACGTTCGTGCCCGGCACGGTGTAGCCGCCGGTCACGTCGCTGGAGTGGGCCCACAGGGCGAACGTGCCCTGCGCTCCGCCGCCGCCGGACTTGTCCTCACCGGCGTGGATCAGCACGAGGTGGTCGACGACGCCGTCGGGCTCGTCGTAGTTCCCGTCGCCGTCGACGTCGCCGACGTCCTCCTTGTCGTAGTCGGCCCACGGGAACGACGGGTTCTGGGCCGCCAGGGCGTTCACCGCGTCGATCGGGAGCTGGGCCGCGCCGCGCGGGTTGTCCGGGTGGCCGGCCATCTCCTGCGGGTAGGTGCCGCACTTGCCCGCGCCGTACCACGCCTCGGAGTGCGGGACCTTGAGCCAGCCGACCGCCTGGCCGGTGACGGTGTAGGCGCCCTTCGACAGCTCCTCGTACATGTTCTTCATGGTGGAGCCGGAGATGTCGATGCCCTTCTTGCCGTCCCGGGGGTCGGTCAGGTCCGGGCGGACCCGGGTGGTGATCCCCTTGGAGGTGTAGAGCATGTTGTTGTAGTGGGCCGTGTTGAAGTCGGCCACCCACATCGAGTTGTTGTCCTTCCCGCCGCCGGCCACGGTGGCCGGGTTCGGGATGGTGTTGTGCACCGGGCCGTTGAGCTTGGTGCCGGCCGGCTCGGTCACGCAGTCGTCGACGTCGTCGATGCTCTTGGGGTGCGACCAGCCGGAGAAGTCGTCGTCCGCCTTGTCGTTGAACTCGACGAGCAGGGTGAGCAGCTTGGCCGTCTTGGTGGTCCCCGCCTTCTTGTAGATGAAGTCGAAGGGGTTCTTACCGGTCCTGAGGGCCTGCTTCTCGTGCTTGACCAGCTCACGCGCGGCCACGGGGTTGCCGGCGGCGAACTTGTGGTCGATGGCGGTCGCCACCCCGGCGGTGCGCCGGGCCCCCTTGGCCTGCACCTCCTCGTTGTAGGTGGTGACGTCGCCCTGCACACGCGGGGGCGCGAAGTTGATGTAGTGGTCCTTCGCCGAGGGCTGGTAGGACGCCCCGGGGGTGGTCGCGCTCGCGGCGGTGGCGAGTCCTCCCGCCACCAGGCCGACGACCGGCACGATCGCGACAAGACGCCGCAGTTTGCTGGACAACCAGATCCTTCCCCGCCCGGGTTCTCCGGACGCCATGCGAGGACGCGCCGAGATGAGCGCGCAGGCGCGACCTTAAAGAGCAGTTAAAGGGAAGGTAAAGACCGTCCACTGAAGGTTGTCAAAACGTGATGTATCCCGAAAAGATCCGGAACGTACGGTTACCACCCCCTTGCGGCCTGGCCGTACAGTCCAGATGTGAACCTGAAGGACCTCCTCAGCGCGCTGCCCGAGGGTCGGGTGCTGACCGACCCCGACGTGACGGACTCGTACGCGCGCGACCGGACGTTCGCCGAGCCGGGGAAGGCGCTCGGCGTCGTCCTCGCGCAGTCGAGGGACGACGTGGTCACGACGCTGCGCTGGGCGAGCGAGCACCGGGTTCCGGTGGTCCCCAGGGGTGCGGGGACGGGTCTCGCGGGAGGGGCCACCGCCACCGACGGCTCCCTGATCCTCTCGCTGATCAGGATGACGGAGATCCGCGAGCTGTCGCCGCAGGACGAGATCGCGGTCGCCGAACCGGGAGTGATCACCGCCGACCTCGACCGCGCCGCCCGCGAGCACGGGCTGATGTACGCCCCGGACCCGTCGTCCTACGAGATCTCCACGATCGGCGGCAACCTCGCGACCAACGCGGGCGGCCTGCGCTGCGTGAAGTACGGCGTGACCCGCGACTCCACGCTGGGCCTGGAGGTCGTGCTGGCCGACGGCCGGATCCTCAACACCGGGCGGCGGACCATGAAGGGCGTCACCGGATACGACCTGACGGGCCTGTTCGTCGGCTCGGAGGGCACGCTCGGGGTGATCACCGCGGCCACCCTCCGGCTTCGCCGGGTCCCCCGGCAGGTCGCCACGATCGCCGCCGAGTTCACCTCGCTCCGCGACGCCGCCGCCGCGGTGTCGGCGATCATCGCGGCGGGGTGCCAGCCCTCGCTGCTGGAGCTGATGGACCGCACCACCCTCCAGGCCATCGACGACTGGAAGAACATCGGCCTGGAGCCGGAGACCCAGGCCATGCTCATCGCCCAGTCCGAGGGCTCACCGGACGAGATGGCCGCCCTGTGCGGGGCGGCGTCGTTCGTCGCCGAGGCGTCGACGCCCGAGGAGGCCGCCGAGCTGATCGGCGTCCGGCGGCTCGCCTACCAGGCCAAGGAGCGCCTGGGGCAGCTCCTGGTCGAGGACGTCTGTGTGCCCCGGTCGGCGCTGCCCGACATGGTCTCGGCCGTCGAGGCCGCGTCCGCCCGGCACGGTGTGATGATCGCGACCATCGCGCACGCCGGGGACGGCAACCTCCATCCGGTGTTCGTCTTCGACCGGGGGCTGGCCGAGCCGCCGCCGGAGGTCTGGGCCGCCGCCGACGAGGTGTTCCGGGCGGCCCTCGACCTCGGTGGGACGCTGACCGGAGAGCACGGCGTGGGCCTGCTGAAGCGCCGCTGGCTCGGCCTGGAGGCCGGACCAGTCGTCACCGAGCTGCACCACGGCATCAAGCAGGTCTTCGACCCGCTCAACATCCTGAACCCCGGCAAGGCCATCTAACCCCCCCAAAAAAACACCCCGCGTGATCATGCACAGGTTCCCGCCCGGCGCACCGACCTCGCGAAATCTGGTGCGTGATCATGCACAGGTTCCTGCCGAGCGTCTTCACCTCGCGAAATCCCGAGCGTGATCATGCACTGCGGCGCGGTGCCGCACGGCCTGGTGTTGTACGGCGCGGCGCTGTAGTCCCACTGGTACCGTTCTTCCTCACTTGTAGCGATATTTCGGGGAGACGGGGTCACGGTGGAGGATCCGGTCCGGCTGGGGCCGTTCGAACTGCTGGAACGGCTCGGTGAGGGCGGCCAGGGCGTCGTCTACCTCGGGCGCGGCTCGGGCGGCGAGCGGGTGGCCGTCAAGCTGCTGCACACGAGGCTCACGGCCGACCAGGAGGCCAGGAGCCGGTTCCTCCGTGAGGTCGCGCTCGCCCAGCGGGTGGCCCCCTTCTGCACGGCGCCCGTGCTCTACGCCGACCTCGAAGGGAACCAGCCCTACATCGTCAGCGAGTACGTCCCCGGGCCGTCGCTGCGCCAGCTCGTCGACCGGGAGGGCCCGCGCCGGGGCGCCGCCCTCGAACGGCTCGCGATCAGCACGGCCACCGCGCTCGCGGCCATCCACCGGGCCGGGATCACGCACCGGGACTTCAAGCCCGCCAACGTCCTGATGGGCCCCGAAGGGCCGGTCGTCATCGACTTCGGCGTGGCCAAGGCGCTCGACTCGCCGCAGGCGACCGCCACCGGCACGACGATGGGCACGCCGTCCTACTTCGCCCCCGAGTTACTCTCCGGAGGGGACGTCACCGGGGCGGCCGACGTCTTCGCGTGGGGCGTCACCATGGTCTTCGCGGCGTCGGGGCGGCCCGCGTTCGGGGCCGACTCGATCCCCACGGTGATCAACCGCATTCTCAACTCGGAGCCGGACCTCGGCGGCCTGGTCTCGCCCCTCCGCGAGGTCGTGGCCGCCTGCCTGGCCAAGGATCCCGCCCTCCGCCCATCCGCGGACGAGCTGGTCGCCCACCTGACGGGACAGCCCACCGCGCCCGTGCGCAGACCTGCGCCCCCGGCACCGAACAACACGCCGCAGAAGATCGCGCCTCAGAACAACGCGCCTCAGAACAACGCGCCTCAGAACAACGCGCCTCAGAACAACGCGCCTCAGAACAACGCACCGCGGAACAACGCACCGCGGAAGACGACGAACCGGCGGATGCCGGTGGCGGCGGCGGGGGCGGCAGCCGTTGCGCTCGCGCTCACCGCCACGGCCGTGGTGGCCTCCCAGTCGGGCAAGGCCCAGCCCGCCGCCGCGCAGGGCGGCATCGCCACGCCCGGCGCCCCTCAGGGGGCCGCCCAGACGACGCCGAAGACCCACCGGCCCCGGCCCAGCCGCGAGGGGGCTCCCTCGCCGGGCCACTCCCGCAGACCCGAGCGGAGCCCGTCGCCGAAGCCGAGCCGTACCCCCACCCCCAAAGCGACCCCCACACCGAGCCCGACGGCGACGCCGTCCGCGCCGCCCAAGGCGACCCCCACCCCGAAACCGACGCCCAAGCCGACACCCACGCCGACCCCGAAACCCACGCCGACGCCCACCCCCAAGCCGACGCCGACTCCCAAACCGACGCCGAAGCCCAATCCGTACACCGCGACCGGGGTCTGCGGTTCGGGGTTCAAGGTCGTCGACGCGCACGGGTGGAGCGGGGCGGCCACGACCTACCTGCTCTACAACTCCGCGACGGGGAAGAACTGTGTGATCACCCTGTCCAGGTACGTCGTCCCCGGGAAGATCAAGATGGGGGCCGTCCTCCAGGTCAAGGGCGGGGCGAGCGCGAGCCAGTGGGGCGCCTACACCGTCTACGCGGGGCCGCTCCGGCTCGCCGCCGCGGGCAAGTGCGTCATCTGGGGAGGCGGGTACGGCGGGGCGACCTGGAAGAGCGCCTGGTCTCACTGCGGGTAGGCCCGCTAGAGTACCTGACGTGATCGTCAAGTCCGTTACAGAGCGCGGGCTCCGCACGCGGGCCGCCCTGATCAGGGCGGGACGCGAGGCGTTCGAGGAGCAGCCGTACGACAGCGTGCGGGTGGACGACGTGTGCCGGCGGGCGGGGGTCTCGCATGGCACCTTCTACACCTACTTCGACTCCAGGGAGTCCCTGTTCCGCGAGGTGGCGGGCGCGGTCGTCGGCGAGATGTTCTCCGCCAGCGTCGTCGGCCCGGCCGCCCCCGGTGCCCCGTACGCGAGGATCGAGGCGGCCAACCGGCTCTACCTGCGCGCCTGGGCGAGCAACTCTCGCCTGGTCCGCATGCTGGAGCAGGCGGCCACCGCCGACGAGAGCTTCCGCGACCTGCTGCTGGAGCTCCGGGAGGTGTTCGTCCGGCGTGGCGCGGACGGCCTGCGGCGGCTCCAGGAGGAGGGCCTGGCCGATCCGTCGCTCGACCCCCGCCTGACCGCGATCATGCTGGGGGGCATGGTCGAGCACTTCGCCCACGTCTGGCTCGACCTGGGAGAGCGCACCGACGAGGAGACCGCGGTGCGCCTGCTCACCACCCTCTGGGCGCGGGCCATCGAGCTTCCGGAGGGCGGCCCATGAGCGTCTTCAGAAGCAGGCTGGACATCTCCGGCCCCGAATACGCCGCACGCCGGGAGGCCATGCTGGCCAAGCTCGCCGACCTGGACGCCGAGCACGCCAAGGCCGTCGCCGGGGGTGGGCCGAAGTATGTCGACCGGCACCGCGCGCGCGGCAAGCTGCTCGCCCGCGAGCGGATCGAGCTGCTCGTCGACCCGGACTCGCCCTTCCTGGAGCTGTCGCCGCTGGCGGCCTGGGGCACCGACTTCCCGGTGGGCGCGAGCGTGGTCACCGGGATCGGCGTGATCGAGGGCGTCGAGTGCGTGATCACCGCGAACGACCCGACCGTCAGGGGCGGGGCGTCCAACCCGTGGACTCTGCGCAAGACCCTCCGCGCCGCGGACATCGCGCTCCGCAACCGCATGCCGTACGTCAACCTGGTGGAGTCGGGCGGAGCCGACCTGCCGACGCAGAAGGAGATCTTCATCCCGGGCGGCCAGATCTTCCGGGATCTGACCCGCCTGTCCGCCGCCGGCATTCCGACCGTCGCGCTGGTCTTCGGCAACTCGACCGCGGGCGGGGCGTACGTGCCGGGTATGAGCGACTACGTCGTGATGGTGAAGGAGCAGGCGAAGGTGTTCCTCGGCGGGCCGCCGCTGGTGAGGATGGCGACCGGCGAGGAGTCCGACGACGAGTCGCTCGGCGGGGCCGAGATGCACGCCCGGACGTCCGGCCTGGCCGACTACCTCGCCGCCGACGAGCACGACGCCCTCCGGATGGGCCGCCAGATCGTCAGGCGGCTCGGCTGGAGCAAGCCCGGCCGCGCTCCGCTGACGGCGTCGGAACCTCTCTACGACGAGGACGACCTGCTCGGGATCGTGCCGGAGGACCTGAAGATCCCCTTCGACCCGCGCGAGGTCATCGCCAGGGTGGTGGACGGCAGCGACTTCGACGAGTTCAAGCCGCTCTACGGGTCGAGCCTGGTGACCGGCTGGGCGGCGGTCCACGGCCACCCGATCGGGATCCTCGCCAACGCGCGCGGCGTGCTGTTCGGCGAGGAGGCCCAGAAGGCCGCGCAGTTCATCCAGCTCGCGAACCAGTCGCGGACGCCTCTGGTCTTCCTGCAGAACACCACCGGCTACATGGTCGGCAAGGACTACGAGCAGAGCGGGATCATCAAGCACGGCGCCATGATGATCAACGCGGTGTCCAACTCGACGGTCCCGCACCTCACGATCGTCATGGGCGCGTCGTACGGCGCGGGCAACTACGGCATGTGCGGGCGGGCCTACGACCCCCGGTTCCTGTTCGCCTGGCCGAGCGCCAAGTCGGCCGTCATGGGGCCGGCCCAGCTCGCGGGCGTCCTCTCGATCGTGGGCCGGGCCGCCGCCGAGTCGCGCGGCCAGGTCTACGACGAGGAGGCCGACGCGGCGATGCGGCAGATGGTGGAGGCGCAGATCGAGGCCGAGTCCCTGCCGTACTTCCTGTCCGGCAGGCTCTACGACGACGGCGTGATCGACCCCCGCGACACCCGCACCGTCCTCGGGCTCTGCCTGTCGGCGATCGGCAACGCGCCCGTGGCGGACCCCGCGGGCTACGGCGTCTTCCGGATGTGACGCATGATCACGAACGATGTCTTGCCTGGTGGGCGCGGATGTACGGGAATCCGCGCACGATCACGAACAGGGTTGTCGCAGGTCAGCGGTGTGGTACGGGAACCTGTGCATGATCACGCGGGAGGTGGGGGATGATCCGGCGGCTGCTGGTGGCCAACCGGGGAGAGATCGCCCGGCGCGTGTTCCGCACCTCCCGCGAGCTGGGCGTCGAGACCGTCGCCGTCTTCACCGACGCCGACGCGTCCGCGCTCCACGTGGCCGAGGCCGACCATGCCGTACGGCTCGGCGCTCCCCGGGCCTACCTCGACCCCGCGAGGCTTATCGATGCGGCCCGGCAGTCGGGCGCCGACGCGGTGCATCCCGGTTACGGCTTCCTGTCGGAGAACGCCGGCTTCGCCCGGGCGGTCCTGGACGCGGGCCTGACCTGGATCGGGCCCTCCCCCGAGGCCATCGCCGCCATGGGGTCCAAGATCGAGGCCAAAGCGCTGATGGCCGAGGCCGGGGTCCCCGTCCTCCCGAGCGTCACGGTCGCCCCCGGCGAGTCTCCCGGCCTGCCCCTGCCCCTTCTCATCAAGGCGTCGGCCGGGGGAGGCGGGCGCGGCATGCGGATCGTCCGCGACGCCGCCGAGCTGGCGGACGCCGCGGAGTCGGCCCGGCGCGAGGCGCTGTCCGCCTTCGCCGACGGCACCGTGTTCGCCGAGCCGCTGCTGGAGGGCGCCCGGCACATCGAGGTGCAGATCCTCGCCGACGCCCACGGCACCGTCTGGGCCCTGGGCGAGCGCGAATGCTCGATCCAGCGCCGCCACCAGAAGGTCGTGGAGGAGGCCCCCTCCCCCGCCGTCTCCCCCGAGCTGCGCCGGGAGCTGTCCGACGCGGCGATCAGGGCCGCCCGGGCCATCGGTTATGTGGGAGCGGGGACCGTCGAGTTCCTCCTCGGGGAGAGCGGCTTCTTCTTCCTGGAGATGAACACCCGGCTCCAGGTCGAGCATCCGGTGACCGAGCTGGTCTACGGGGTCGACCTCGTCAGGCTCCAGCTGGAGATCGCCGAGGGCGCCCAGCTCGCCGCGCTGCCGCCGAGCCCGGTGGGCCACGCGATCGAGGTCCGCCTCTACGCCGAGGACCCCGCCCAGGGGTGGCGTCCGCAGAGCGGCGTCCTGCGCCGCTTCGAGATCCCCGGCGTCGACGGCGAGTTCACGCTCGGCGGCCGCCTGCGGCTCGACTCCGGCGTGGTCTCGGGAGACGAGGTGGGCGTCCACTACGACCCCATGCTGGCCAAGGTCATCGCCTTCGGGGAGACCCGCGCCGAGGCCGCGCGCAAGCTGGCCACCGCGCTCGCGGGGGCCAGAATCCACGGGCTCACGACCAACCGCGACCTGCTGGTGACCGTGCTGCGGCATCCGGAGTTCCTGTCGGGAGCGCTCGACACAGGTTTCCTCGACCGCCACGCGGCGACGGCCCCGCTCGCCGGGGCCGACGCCGTACGGCTGTCCGCGCTCGCGGCGGCGCTGGCGGGAGCGGCGGCGAACCGCGCCGGGGCGCGCGTCCTCGCCGGGCTGCCCAGCGGCTGGCGCAACGTCGTCTCCCAGCCGCAGCGGACGGCCTTCCGGACCGAGGGAGGCGACCTTCTGGAGATCGGCTACCGGCTCACCCGCGACGGCCTGTCGGCCGAAGTCTCCGGCGAGGTGCCCGGCGGGGTCTCCGGCGAGGGCTTCGACGGTGTGACGCTGGTGTCGTCCGCGCCGGACCTCGTGGTGCTGGAGACCGGGGGCGTCCGGCGGGCGTTCGCGGTGGCGGCCTACCCCGGCCACCCAGGGGCCGTTCACGTCGACTCGCCGCTCGGCCCCGTGCGGCTCACGCCGGTCGACCGGCTGCCGGAGCCGGTGGAGCAGGTCGTGCCGGGATCGCTGCTGGCCCCCATGCCGGGCACGGTCCTGCGGGTGGAGATCAAGCAGGGCGACACGGTGGCCGCAGGGCAGCCGGTCGTCGTGCTGGAGGCCATGAAGATGGAGCATCAGATCGTGTCGTCCGCGTCGGGGGCGGTGTCCGCCCTGAACGTCACGCCGGGCCAGCAGGTCGAGGCGGGAGCCGTACTGGCCGTGATCGAGGCCTCAGCGGTCATCGGGGGCACAGTGGTCGGAGGCGCAGTCGCTGAAGGCCCAACCATCGAGGGCCCAGTGGTGGAGGGCACAGTGGTCGAAGGCCCAGTGGTCGAGGGCGCGGTCATCGAAGGGGCGGCCGCGGAGGGAGCCGAGGGAAGGGGAAGCGAGGAATGACCGGGCAACTCGTGCGGCACGAGGAGGCGGGGGGCGTCGCGACGATCACGCTCGACTCGCCGCAGAACCGGAACGCGCTGTCCGCCGGGCTGCTCCGGGAGCTGGACGAGGCGCTGACCTGGGCGCTGGGCGAGCCCGGCGTGCGGGTGATCGTGCTGACCGGCGCCGGCCCAGTCTTCTGCGCCGGGGCGGACCTCAAGGAGCCGAAGGCCGCCCAGGTCACCACCGCCTTCCCCGACATCCTCAGCCTCATCTGGGAGAGCCCGAAGCCGGTGGTCTGCCGGCTGAACGGCACGGCCCGCGCGGGCGGCCTCGGCCTCGTGGCGGCGTGCGACTTCGCCGTCGCCCCCGAGACGGCGTCGTTCGCGTTCACGGAGGTGCGGCTGGGCGTGGCACCCGCGATGATCGCGGTGACCTGCCTGCGGCGGCTCGACCCCCGCGCGGCGGCGGAGTATTTCCTGACGGGTGAGGTCTTCACCGCCCGGCGGGCCGCGGAGATCGGCCTGCTGACGCGCGCCGTGCCGGACGAGGACCTCGACGCCATCGTCGCGCACTACACCGGCATGCTGCTGCGCGGCGGCCCCGAGGCGCTCGCGATCACCAAGCGGCTCGTCCGCGAGGTGCCGGCGATGCCGGTCGAGGAGGGTTTGCGCCGGATGGCGGCCCTGTCGGCCGAGCGCTTCACCTCCGAGGAGGGTCAGGAGGGCATCCGCGCCTTCATGGAGAAGCGACCCCCCACCTGGGTCCCGGGCGACGCGTCATGACGCTGCGTGTCGCCAACTGCAGCGGCTTCTACGGCGACCGCCTGTCGGCGGCCCGTGAGATGGTCGAGGGCGGGCCGATCGACGTGCTGACCGGCGACTGGCTGGCCGAGCTGACCATGCTGATCCTCGCGGGGAACCGGCTGAAGGGCCGCCCCGGCTACGCCACGACCTTTCTCACCCAGATGGAGCAGGTCCTCGGCGCGTGCCTCGACCGGGGCATCAAGATCGTCTCCAATGCGGGCGGGCTCGACCCGGTGGCCTGCGCGGGCGCGGTGTCGGAGCTGGCGGACCGGCTCGGGCTGCGGGCGAGCGTCGCCCACGTGACCGGCGACGACCTGATGCCTCTCACCACGCCGCCGGTCAACCTGGACACCGGCGAGACGCTGGACGCCACGCCCCTCACCGCCAACGCCTACCTCGGCGGGCGGCCGATCGCGGTCGCGCTGGAGCACGGAGCCGACGTCGTCGTCACCGGCCGGGTGACCGACGCCGCGCTGGTGACGGGCCCCGGCATCTGGCGGTACGGCTGGCAGGCCGGCGACCTCGACGCCCTGGCAGGCTCGGTGGTGGCCGGGCACGTCATCGAGTGCGGCTGCCAGGCGACCGGCGGCAACTACGCGTTCTTCCGCGAGGTGCCCGACCTCGCGCACTGCGGCTTCCCGATCGCCGAGTTGCACCCCGACGGGTCGAGCGTGATCACCAAGCATCCCGGCACGGGCGGGCTGGTGTCAGTCGGCACGGTAACGGCCCAGCTCCTCTATGAGATCGGCTCGCCGCGCTATCTGGGGCCCGACGTGACGGCCCGGTTCGACACCATCCGGCTGGAGCAGGAGGGCCCCGACCGGGTGCGCGTCTCCGGCGTGCGCGGGGAGCCCCCGCCGGACACTCTGAAGATCGCCGTCAACTACCTCGGCGGCTATCGGAACACGATGACGCTCGTGCTCACCGGCCTCGACATCGAGGCTAAGGCGCTGGCCGCCGAGGAGGCGATCTGGGCCCGCGTGCCGAGGGACTCCTTCGACCAGGTCCACGTGGAGCTGACGCCCCTGGGCGCGGCCCGGCTCGAAGGGACGGCGGGGCCGGGCGAGACCACGGGATCGGGCGGGACGGCCCTGCTGCGGATCACCGTGATGGACGCCGACCGGCGGAAGGCCGGGCGGGCGTTCTCGTCGGCCGTCGTGGAGACCGGGCTCGCCGGTTACCCCGGGTTCTACGGCCTGACTCCCCCGGGCGACGCGTCGCCCTACGGCGTCTACTGGCCGTCGCTCGTGGACGCGAGAGCCGTACAGGCCGTGGTGACCGTGAACGGCGAGCGGATCGAGGTGGCGCGGGCCACCGCCCCTACCGGGGCCGAGGTCCCGGAGCCGCAGGAGCCTCCGGCGTACCCGCCCGCCCCCGTGGGCGACGGCGATCCGGCTCTCACTGGGAACTCGGCTTCAACGGGGGGCTGGGCGGCCGGGCGGATGCTGCCGCTCGGGACGGTCGCGGGCGCCCGGTCCGGTGACAAGGGCGGCAACGCCAACGTGGGCGTCTGGGTCCGTACGGCGGAGCAGTACGCCTGGCTGGCCGCGTTCCTCACGGCCGACCGGCTGCGGGAGCTGCTGCCCGAGACCGGCGACCTGGTGATCGAGCGGTTCGCCCTGCCGAACCTGCTCGCGCTCAACTTCGTCGTCCACGGGATTCTTGGCAGAGGCGTGGCCGCCAGCCCGCTTCTCGATGCCCAGGCGAAGGCCCTCGGCGAGCGGTTGCGGGCGGCTCCGGTGCCCATTCCCGTCTTTTCTGAGGATATTTCACACGATCGCACCACATGAGAAACATGAGTGCCCCTACCATTGCGCGCAATTGCTATGGAAGGGGACAGCGATGCGACTGCGGTTTCTGGGCTCGACCTCGGAGGCTGGGGCATGCCCCTCCCTCTACGAGACCGATCGCGGCACGATCGTCGTGCAGGGCCTGGAGCTGGCCGACGTCCAGGCAAGGGCCGACCTGCTACACGTGCTCGACGGCGAAACCGCCGTCGAGGTGCCGCGGGAGCTCCTCGTCGAGATCGCCAGGCGTGTGCTCGACTGATCACATTAGGGACTTCCCTATGGCTTGATCCATCGCCACTCGTCTACCTTTGAGCGCACCACGGCCGGAGGTAGCAGTGAGTAGTTTCCAGCAGGCCCGCATCGACCTGGGAGCCCAGCTGCGGCAGTTGCGGGAGAACGCTCACCTGTCCGGGAAAGACCTCGCCGAGCGCCTCGGCTGGCAGCCGTCCAAGGTCTCGCGCATCGAGAACGCCCGGCAGACCGCGACCGAGGACGACGTGGTCGTGTGGGCCCAGGCCGTGAGGGTCGGCCCGGAGACGGTCGACGGCCTGATCGCGCAGGCGGCCGGGCTGCTGGAGCGGCAGGACTCGTGGCGGCAGCGGCACAAGAGCGGCCTCGCCGCGCTCCAGGAGGACATCCGCGACCTGGAGTCACGGACGAAGCTGTTCCGGGTGTTCGAGCCCGGCGTGGTGATCGGGCTGCTCCAGACCGCCGAATACGCCCGTCACATCTTCAGCAAGGTCCGCCGGCTGTACGAGACGACCGACGACATCGACGCCGCGATCCGGGTCCGGATGCAGCGGCAGGAGATCCTGTACGACCCGTCCCGCCGGTTCCGGTTCATCATGCCGGAGGCCGTGCTGCGCTACCGGCTCGCGCCGCCCGACGTCATGCGGGGCCAGCTCGACCGGTTACTCGCCGTCACGACGCTGCCAAACGTCGAGTTCGGAATCCTCCCCTTCGAGGCGCCCCTGCCCGCCGCGCTGGTGAACGGATTCTGGATCTACAACGACTCCATGGTGGGGGTGGCGACCAGAACCAAGGACCTGGTGCTCCGCGACCCCGACGACGTGGCCTTCTACGCCCACGCGTTCGAGGAGTTCTGCGAGGTGGCGGCCCACAGCGACGCGGCCAGGGCAGTGATCGTCCGCGTCCTCGACGACTACGCGAGACAATCGCCCGGCTAATCGCGGCAATTGCTTGAACAGCGCTCCGGCGGCATGCAATCCTGTCCCTCTGAACGGGAGGTGACGGGCGATGGTCGACACGGTTTCCGGCATCCAGGAGTTCGCCTCCGCCACGCGCCGGCACATCGACCTCTCGGTTCGCGTAATGGGCGGCAGCCCTCCCAGAGTCCAGGTCCGCAACCGCTTCAGCGAGACCCTGAGCGAGACGGTCACCTGCTCCGCCGACGGCGCGTTCGTCACCTCGTGGGGCTACCGGCTCGGGACGGTGGAGAGCGTCCAGGACGCCGCCGACCGGCTGGCCTACCTCATGGCCGCTCTCCCCGCCTGACCGCCGTCAGCCCCGAGCCCGTTACTGCGAGCCCGTCACTTCGAGCCCGTCACTTCGAGCCCGTCACTTCGAGCCCTTCGAGTCCGTCACTCGGGCGTGTCACTTGCCGAGCACCGTCTGCAGGTCCATGACGTGGTCCTGTGTCTGCTGGAGCAGCGGTCGCAGCGCTTCGCCCACGTCGAGCAGGCCCAGCTCCTTCGCCTGCTCGACCCGCTCGCGGTAACGGCGCAACTGCTCCTGCTCCAACTCCAGGTCGAGCTGGAGCGCCGCCGCGCCGTCTGTCGCGACCGGCACCTCCGGCACTCTCACGCTGGGAACTCCGCCGAGGAAGTCGATCTGCTCGGCGAGCGTGGTCGCGTGGGTCAGCTCCTGGCCCAGGTGCTTCTTCAGCTCCTCGATGATCGACAGGTACTCCGCGCCCTTGATCGTCGCCGCGTGCTGGACGTACTGCACGATCGAGCGGTACTCGCTTTCCAGGTCCTCGTTCAGGAGGGCGATGAAAGCCTGCTGGTCCATGGTCATCATCCTTCCGCTTCGGCAGGCTTCTCGTCGTACCCCCGGATGTGGCCCTCGAACGCGTAGCCCCCCGAACGTGCGCCATGAGAATCAGGTGAGAACGGCCATCGCGGCGTTGTGACCCGGGATTCCGCTGACCCCGCCGCCGCGCCGGGCGCCCGCCCCACAGAGCAGGATCCGCTCGTGCGCCGTCTCGACGCCCCACGGCCCCGCTGCGGTCGGCCCCGCTCCCGCCGGCCCCGCTCCGGCCGGCTCGGCGAACGGCCAGGACAGGTCGCGGTGGAAGATGTGCCCGCCCGGCAGCCCGGCCTCCCTCTCGAGGTCGGCGGGCGTCTTGGCCTCCAGGCACGGCTCCCCTGAAGGGGCGCGCAGCAGACAGCCCTCGATCGGGTCGGCGAGGACGCTGTCGATCGACGCGATCGTACGGCGCAGCGCCTCCCGTTTGGCCTCCGGATCGCGGAAGAGCCTGGCCGGCATGTGCAGCCCGAACAGCGTCATGGTCTGCGCGCCGGACTCCCGGAGCGACGGCCCGAGGATCGACGGGTCGGTGAGCGAATGGCAGTAGACCTCGGCGGGCGGCAGATCGGGGATCCGTCCGGCGGACGCCTGGGCGTACGCGGCGGCGAGCTGGTCGCGGCCCTCGTTGATGTGGAACGTGCCGCTGAACGCCTCCGCCGGATCCACCGAAGGGTCCTTGAGACGGGGCAGCCGCGACAGCACCATGTTGATCTTGAGCTGGGCGCCCTCCGGGGCCTCCGCGGGCTCACCGAGCAGCCGGGCGAGCACTGCCGGCGGGAGGTTGGCCAGGACCCGGTCGCCCGTGACGACGTGCTCTGCGCCGTCGGTGAAGGTCACCTCGCCGCTGCCGGGATCGATCGCCAGAACTTCGGCGCCGGTGCGGATCTCGGCGCCGTGCCGTACGGCGATCTCGGCGAGGCCGGTGGTGACAGCGCCCATTCCGCCGACGGGGACGTTCCAGTCCCCGGTGCCGTCGCCGATGACGTGGTAGAGGAAGCACCGGTTGGCCAGGAGGTCGGCCGCCGGGTCGGCGAAGGTGCCGATGAGCGCGTCCGTGAGCACGACTCCCCGGACCGTGTCGTCGGCGAACCGTTCGTCCACGGCCTGTCCGATGGGCCGCTCGAAGAGGTCGCGCCACGCCACGTCGTCCCCCACGATGTCGCGCAGCGCCGCACGATCCCTGAGGGGTTCGAGGAGTGTGGGGGCGACGCGGCGGGCCACGCGGGCCGTCATCGCGTAGAAGCGTTCCCAGGCGTCGAGGTCCCCACGACCTCCGGTCACCGCGGCGAACGAGGCCGCCGTACGGCCGGCGTCGCCGTTGTCGACGAGCAGCCCCGTGTCCCCGACGGGGGTGTAGGAGGCGAAGCGGCGATGGCGCAACTCCAGGCCGAGACCGAGGTCCTTGACGATTTTGGTGGGAAGCAGGCTGACGAGGTAGGAGTATCGGGACAGCCGGGCGTCGACGCCGGGGAAGGGCTGGGCGGAGACGGCGAGGCCGCCGACGTGGCCGAGCCGTTCGAGGACGAGCACCCGGCGCCCGGCCTTCGCCAGGTAGGCGGCGGCGACCAGGCCGTTGTGCCCGGCGCCGGCGATCACGACGTCGTAGCGCGTCACGGGCGGAAGAGGGGCTCAAGCACCTCAAATGACACCATGGCGGGCACAATATCCCGAAGCGGACATCTTCCGTCAACCCCACACAGGAGAGTTATGCGCACATCCGATGAGGTCGCCGACGCCCTCGCCGACGGCAGGCCGGTCGTGGCCCTGGAGTCCACCATTATCTCCCATGGGCTGCCGCAGCCCCGCAACCTCCAGGTGGCCCTGGAGCTGGAGGAGATCGTCCGGCAGGCGGGAGCCGTACCGGCCACGATCGCGGTCCTCGACGGCGTCCCGCGTATCGGCCTCGACAAGGGCGGCCTGGACCGGATCGCGACCGAGCCGGGCCTGCGCAAGCTCGGCTTCCGCGACCTCGCGCCCGCCTCGGCCCTCGGGCTGAGCGGCGCGACGACCGTGTCCGCCACCTCGTTCCTGGCGGCCAGGGCGGGCGTCCGGGTCTTCGCGACCGGAGGGCTCGGAGGCGTCCACCGCGGCTGGACCACCGTGCAGGACGAGTCGGCCGACCTCGACACGCTCAGCCGTACGAGGATCACGGTCGTCTGCGCGGGCGTGAAGTCGATCCTGGATGTGCCGGCGACGCTGCAACGGCTGGAGACCCGGCAGGTCACGGTCGTCGGCTACCGTACGGACCACTTCCCCGGCTTTTACCTGCACACCTCCGGCGAGCCGGTCGACTGGCGCATCGAGACCCCGCGCGAGGCGGCCGGGATCATGCGCGCTCAGGACGCGCTCGGCGGCCCGGAGACGGCACTGATCGTCGCCAACCCGGTGCCCGTGACGGAGCAGCTCGACCCCGCCCTTCACGACAGGGTGCTGGCAGAGGCGCTCCAGGCCGCCGAGGACCAGGGCGTGACCGGGCAGGCCATCACGCCGTTCCTCCTCGAATATCTGGTCAACGGCACCGGGGGCGCGTCGCTGGAGGCGAATCTGGCCGCCGTCAGAGGAAACACCCGTCTCGCCGCCGAGATCGCGGCATCCTGGGTCCAGGAGAAGTAGCCGGGAGACGGGCCGGTGCGGCGTCGGGGTCCGGCGGCCCTCGGGAGGACGAAAGAGTGGAAAAAATCGTCTTCCGGGCCGCCCACCTGGGCGCCTGCCCCCGCCGAGGCCTGGGAACTTTACCCTATTGACACCAATTGATAGCTTGCGGCGTAAGCTGCACCACTAGCAACATCCGTCACTCTCAGGAGGGTGCGGTCTCACCGATGGACGCCGAGTCAACGATCTGTCTGAGCGACCTGGTTCCGGCGCTGCGCTGGAGCCGTCCTCAGCAGGTGGCCGAGATGCTAGCCGACCCTCGCCTGCCCGGCGGCTGGTGGGCCTCCGTCGCGCTCGGACGCGCCCTGGACACGACCGGAATTGACTGGCTGTGCGAGCGGCTTGCCCGGCTCGCCGTGGGCCGGTGGGATCACCTGCCCCTCACCGACCTGCTTCCGGCGCTCCAGGTCCACACGGTCGACCCCGCTCTTCCCGGCTGGCCCGAGTCCGCCCGCGCCGTGGTCAACGGGATCGGCGGCTGGTACCGGCTGCGCCGCCTCACGCCCTACGACCTCCAGTCCCCCACTGCGGCAGCGTCTCCCGAGGTCATCCTGTCCACGCTTTTCCGGGAGATCTTCGGCCACCTCCAGCGGCAGCCGCACCGCGCGGAACAGCCGACGGCCGCATCTGTGACGGCTCCCCCCGCGCCGGATTCGCAGCGGCCCGACATGCAGGGACCGGACGCACAAAGGCCGGACATGCAGGGACCGGACGCACAAAGGCCGGACATGCAGGGACCGGACGCGCAGAGGCCGGAACAGCCGGTGCCGGGGCCCTTGGTGCCGGGGCCACGCGCCGAGCAGCCGGAGCCGCCGATGCCGGGGCGCCCGGAGGCCACGCGGTCCGAGCCCGTGCAGCCGCCCATCCCCCAGCAACCCCTCCCCCAGCGGCAGTCGCCCCAGCAGCCGCTCCCCCAGCAACCCGTCGCCCAGCAGCCGCTGTCTCAGCAGCCTGTCGCCCAGGCCTCGGAGCCCCCGCCTGTGGCGCAGCCCGCACCGAACCAGCACCCGATGGTGGGAGTCGTGGACGGGCTCTTCCGGGGCTGGGATCCACTCGCGAAGGCGGTGGCCGCCCAGCGGCTGTTCGCGGCCGAGCCCGTCAGCCTGCGGACGCTCGCCCACGACCTCAACGTCGACCGGGACATGCTCTCCCATGCTCAGCGCGCCGCCGAGGAGCGGGTGCTGCACTGGCTGCGTTCCCCCGACTCGGCGCCGCTCACCGGCCACATGTTCGGGCTGACCGAGTGGCTCGGCGCGGCGGCCACGCAGGAGCAGCTCATCGCCGCCGACCCGTCCCACCCGATCGAGGTGCCCACGCTCGGCACGCCGCTCTGGCGAGTCCTCGTCACGCTCATGCCCGACCGCCGCCTCCAGGACGGCTGGCTGGTCGTCGGCGACCTCGCGGGGCTACGGGAGAAGACCAGGCAGTTGCTGGCGAACAAGCCGGCGGACGCCGACGTCGTCGAGTTGCTCGGCCAGCTCGGCATCCGGGCGCACTCCGCCAAGGCCTGGCTCGACTCCATGCCCCCCGCGACGCCGTCTGGCGCGCAGCGGCCGGACCAGGCCGCGGCTGAGGGCACCAAGCCGCTCCCCCGCCGCACACCGGGCGCGAACGGCCACCATCACCAGCGCGGCGGGGTTCCCATTCCCTCGCAGGCGAACAACGGGCCCGACGCGGCCACGGCCCTGGCGGCGCTCAACGCGCTCACCGGTGGCGCCCCCCGGCCGCACCTCGTCCCCAACCCGCGGACCACGCCCAGCCCCACCTCGGACCCGCGCCGCTGGCAGCGGATCGACGTGACCAGCGGCCACCTTCGCGGCGAGCCGGTGGCAGTCCCGGAAGGGTACGCCGCGCAGCTCGGCATGCGGCCCGGCACGCTGCTGTCGGTCACCGGTCCGGGCGACAACGCGGTGGTCCTCATCTGGCGCGACCGGCAGCCGATGTTCGACTCGCTGCAGCCCGTGCTCATGCGGCTGAACGCGCGGCCGGGCGACTCGGTCTACGTCACCGTGGACGGCTATCGCCTCGACGCCCAGCTCACTTCTTGACGTCGAGCAGCTTCCGGTAGTAGGTGGCCGACACGTCGTACCCGAGGGCGCGGTAGAACTCCGCCGCGCGCCGGGTCGCCAGGGCGACGTATCCCGCGTCGCGGGACCGGGCCCAGGTCTCGAACTCCTCCAGCAGCATGCGGCCGATGCCGTGGCGGCGGTAGGCGTTCTCGATGATGGCCTCCTCCACCCAGGCGACCCGCCCGTTGGCGAAGAGCGTGAGGTGGGTGAAGCCCAGCAGGTAGCCCCGGACGGTCCCCTCCACGGTGGCCACCAGGAGCAGCGCGTCCTCGTTCTCCAGCAGCTGTGGGAACGCCGCGTCGAAGGCCGCCCGTTCCGGCCGGAACGTCAGCGCGAACTCGCGGGCAAGCCCGAAGATTTCGTCCGCATCGGACTTCTCGGCCTTCCGGAGCTGGAGATCACCAGAGCTCATGAAAGGGACTCTAGGGTCCTAATGCGCCCACGTCCAACCCGCCGCCCCCCGCGCCGCTTCCGCGCCACTCCCGCGCAACCGGATTGCCGAGCCGGCGCTTGTCACGTTGCGACAACGCGGGGCCCCGGCACTTACCCGGCACTTACCCGGCACCCCGCGTCGGCGTGCGGCCATCCCGCCGCGTCAATGGTGTGGATCGATGGCTTGACCCCATGGATCGATGAATCCCCTGGTCTCAGGGGCGGCTCCACAGATGGCCGCACGCGCCGCTTGGGGCATCGCCCGCATGGCTGGGCGTTCAGACGGCGACGTTGAGCCCCAGCGCGAGCTCGACAGAGAGCTGCGCGGCCACGGGGACGATAAGCAAGGCGCCCCCGCAGACCCACTGAGGAGCCGTGGCCACCGTCGACTGACCGGACTGCGCGGCCACGCCGCCCGAGACCGCCGTGCCCGACGCGGCTCCGGTGCCGGCGGCTCCGCTTCCCGCAGAGCCTCCGGCGGCCGCCGACGCCCCGAGGTCAGCGGCCACTCCAAGGTCAGCTGCGACCCCAGCGCCCGCCGAGACTCCGAGACCGGCCGAAGCGTCGGCACCCCCGGAGACCGCCGTGCCCGACGCGGCTCCGGTGCCGGCGGCTCCGCTTCCCGCCGAGCCTCCGGCGGCCGCCGACGCCCCGAGGTCAGCGGCCACTCCAAGGTCGGCCGACACTCCCAGGTCGGCCGACAGTCCGAGGCCGCCCCCGATGCTCGTGGGGGTGGACGCCCCGGTGGTAGTCGTGCCGGCCGTGGTCCCGCTGGTCGCCGCCGGGTCCGGAGCGACGGCCGTCCCCGCCGTGCTCGGATTCGGCGCGACGGCGGTCGCGACGCCGGTCGTCGCCGGGTCCCGCGGGGTGGTCGTCGCCGAATCCTGTGGCGACGTCGCCGTGTCTGTCGTCTCCTCTGTCGTCTCCGTCTTCTGCTCGGCGGAAGCGCTCTGCCGCGGCCTCGCTTCCGTTTCGGCCGTCACGAACTGGTCGTTCGAGGGAATCGCCTTCGAGTCGGTGGCCTGGTGGTTGGCCGGCAGCGCCCGCGAATCCGTCTCCGTCTTCTGGAACGGCGTGAGCACGAGGGTGACATCACGGAGCAGGAACTGGCGCTGGCGCTCGTGCTGGCGTCCATGCTGCCGCTGCCGGTTCTTGCCGGCGTTCTTCCCCGGCGGGCCAGGCCGCATGGCCATCGTGGGGCCGAGGATGCCGCTCATGCCGGTTGTGGCGCCGGCGGAAGTGGCGGTCGCAGCGGTGACGGCACCGGTGGTCAGCGCGGCACTGATCACGAGAACCCCGACGAGGCCCTGAGGCTTGGGCATTTCGCTTTCCCCCTTGAACGAATGACTGCCGGACATTCGCCGTTACGCGCCGAGCCTGGCGAAATGTCGTGGAGACAACCTTCTGCAGTTGATCACTGCGTTTCTCTAGTTGCCCGGCCATTCCCTACACAAAACAGTGGTCAGCGGCTCTTTAGATCCCACTGCCGCATTATTGAGAATGCATCCGATGACATATCTGCCCTACCTCCGAAATGCCTAGCTATACCATATTTGGCAGCGTATACCAGAATGTCCAATCGCCCCGATAAACCTACAGGCGTCCTTCTATGGCCGCCCCCCAACCTAGAACGCGACCGCGCGGCACATCTGAGACGCCCAGTACAGCGGATCCGATTCTTAACATGTGCCGATTGTGGCGGATAGCGACGGATTTACGACACACCGAGCAATCCTGTGACAAGCGTCATCGGCCGAGGTCACTCATGAAGCAGGCCGGCGATCGTAAGGGTGCCTCCATGGACAAAGAATGCCTGTGCCAACAGATCGCGAATAGACCCGCCACCATCAGATAACACGCCATCCCGAAGACGGTTTCCAGTTACGCCCCCACGCCGAGCTCGCGGGCTATGAGCAAGCGCTGGACCTCGCTGGTGCCCTCGCCGATTTCCAGGATCTTGGCGTCGCGGTAGAAACGGCCCACGGGGAACTCGTTCATGAAGCCGTAGCCGCCGAAGATCTGGGTGGCGTCGCGGGCGTTGTCCATCGCCGCGTTCGACGCGACCAGCTTGGCGATAGCGGCCTCCTTCTTGAACGGCAGGCAGGCCAGCATCCGCTCGGCCGCGTGGTAGTACGCGAGTCTGGCCGTGTGAACCCGGGCCTCCATGTCGGCGATCTTGAACTGGATCGCCTGGAAGCGCCCGATCGACTGGCCGAAGGCCTGGCGATCCCTCGCGTAGCGGGCGGACTCGTCCACGCAGCCCTGGGCGAGGCCCACCGAGAGGGCGGCGATGGCGACGCGGCCCTCGTCGAGGGTCTGGAGGAACTGGGCGTATCCCCGGCCCCGCTCGCCGAGGAGGTTCTCCGACGGCACGCGGCAGTCGGTGAAGGACAGCTCGCGGGTGTCGGAGGCCGACCAGCCGACCTTGGAGTACTTCTTCGACACCGTGAAGCCCGGCGTCCCGGAGGGCACCAGGATCGTGGAGATCTCCGGCCGCTCACCGCCGCGTCCCGTGATCGCGGCCACGCTGACCACGCCCGTGATGTCCGTCCCGGAATTCGTGATGAACGCCTTGGTCCCGTTGATGACCCATTCATCGCCGTCCAGGACGGCCGTGGTCCGCATGCCGCCGGGCACGTCGGAGCCGCCACCGGGCTCGGTCAGGCCGAAGGCCCCCAGTGTCTCCCCCGAGGCCATCTTCGGGAGCCACCGCTCCTTCTGCTCGGCCGTACCGAACCGGAGGATCGGCATCGCGCCCAGCGAGACCGCCGCCTCCAGGGTGATCGCGACCGAGGAGTCGACCCGCGCGAGCTCCTCCAGCGCCAGGCAGAGGGCGAAGTAGTCGCCGCCCATGCCGCCGTACTCCTCGGGGATCGGCAGGCCGAACAGCCCCATCGCGCCCATCTTGCGGACGATGTCGTAGGGGAACTCGCACCGCTCGTAGTAGTCCCCGATCACAGGGGCGACCACCTCGCGGGCGAACTCCTCGACGGTCCTGCGCAGCTCGATGTGCTCGTCGCCCAGCATCTACATCTCCTTCGCGAGGGCCTGGACCACCCGGGACGGGCTCGGACGGCCCAGCTTCCCGGCCAGCCACAGGCTGGTGGCGACCAGTGATCGGAGGTTCACGCCGGTCTCGACGCCGAGGCCGTCGAGCATCCACACGAGGTCCTCGGTGGCGAGGTTGCCGGCGGCGCTCCTGGCATAGGGGCAGCCGCCGATACCGCCCGCCGAGGCGTCCACCACGGTCACCCCCTTGCGCAGCGCGGTGAGGGTGTTGGCCAGGGCTTGGCCGTAGGTGTCGTGGAAGTGGACGGCGAGCCGCTCCGGGCCGATGCCGTCCGCCTGGAAGGCGTCGAGCAGCGCCTCGACGTGCCCGGGGGTGCCGACGCCGATCGTGTCCCCGAGCGACAGCTCGTAGCAGCCGAGGTCGAGCAGCCTCCGGCCGACGCTCACCACCTGCTCGGGCGCGACCGGGCCCTCCCAGGGGTCGGCGAAGCACATCGAAACGTACGCCCTGACCCGCAGGCCGTTCGCCAGGGCCCGCTCGACCACCGGCGCGAACATGTCGAACTGGGAGTCCACGGTCCTGTTGAGGTTGCGCTGGGCGAAGCTCTCGGTCGCGCTGCCGAAGATCGCGATGTCGGTGACCCCGCGTTCGAGCGCGCGGTCCAAACCCCGCTCGTTCGGGACGAGCACCGGGTAGCGGGCGCCGTCGGCGCGCGGCAGCCCGTCCAGGAGTTCCTCGGCGTCGGCGAGCTGGGGCACCCACTTCGGGTGGACGAAGCTGGTCGCCTCGATCGTGCGCAGCCCCGCCTCGGCGAGCCGCCCGATGAGCTCCCTCTTGACCTCGACCGGCAGGGTGACGTCCTCGTTCTGCAGACCGTCCCTCGGCCCGACCTCGTAGATCGTCACCTTCATGACGTGACCTGAACCTTCGCGAGCACTCTCGCGAGCACGGCGTCGAGCTCGACGGCCTGGCCGGGCCGGACGCGCAGCTCGGCGAGCACCCCGTCGACGGGGGCCGTCACGGTGTGTTCCATCTTCATCGCCTCCACGATCAGCAGCGGCTGACCCGCGGTGACCTCGTCGCCCTCCGCCGCCTTGACGACCAGCACGGTCCCGGGCATCGGGCTGCGGACGACGCCGTCGCTGGTACGGCTCCCGCCCGGCCGGTCGCCGGGGTCGCCCGGCTCGTGCCTGACGAACGGCCAGGCGTGGCCGTCCCTCGCCAGCCAGACGGTGTCGCGGTCCTTCGCCACGACATAGCGCCGGGTGATCCCCTCGACGGTGACGAGTGCGTAGCCGTCGCCGGCCCAGGCCAGCCGGGCCGATCCAAGTGAACGCTCATTAACTTCGATCTCGGCCTCGGCGGCGGCCCCGCGGACCTTCGCGTACCGGTAGTCCGTCCATGCCCGCTCCCCGATCCGCCACCCGTCCGCGACGTCCCACGGGTCGCCGGACCCCGCTCCCCGTTCACTTTCCCGTTCACTTTCCCGTTCGCCTTCCCCTGCGCCGTGGAAGACCAGCGCGGCCGCCGCCAGGACGTCCTCGGGCGGCGGCCCGCCGGCGAGATCGGCGAGATGCCGCTCGACCAGCCCGGTGTCGAGCCGCCCGGCCACGACTTCTGGATGCGCGACCAGCGCGCGGAGGAAGGCGATGTTCGTGGTCACGCCGAGGATCGCGGTCGAGGCCAGCGCCCGGTCCAGGCCCGCCAGCGCGGCCACCCGATCGGGGGCCCAGGCGATGACCTTCGACAGCATCGGGTCGTAGTCGCTGCCTACGACCAGGCCCTCGGCCAGCCCCGAATCCACCCGCACGCCGGGCGAGGACGGCTCCCGCAACGCCAGCACGCGGCCGCCCGTCGGGAGGAACTCGCGCGCCGGGTCCTCGGCGTACACCCGGGCCTCGACCGCGTGGCCGCTCAGCCGCACGTCCTCCTGCGCGAACGGCAGGGGCTCCCCGGCGGCGATCCTGAGCTGGAGCTCCACAAGGTCGAGGCCGGTCACCATCTCGGTCACCGCGTGCTCGACCTGCAGCCTGGTGTTCATCTCCATGAAGAAGAACTCCAGCGGCCCGAACTCCAGCGCCCCCGGGCGGCCGGAGACGATGAACTCGACCGTGCCCGCGCCGACATACCCCACGGACCGGGCGGCCTCGACCGCCGCGGCGCCCATCCGCTCCCGCGTCACGGGATCGAGCAGCGGCGACGGCGCCTCCTCGACGATCTTCTGGTGGCGGCGCTGGAGGCTGCATTCGCGTTCGCCCAGGTGGACGGCGTTGCCGTACGCGTCGGCCATGATCTGGATCTCGATGTGCCGGGGCCGCTCCACGAACCGCTCGATGAGGAGCGTGCCGTCCCCGAACGCCGCGACAGCCGTACGGCGGGCCGACTCGATCGCGTCGGGCAGCTCGGCGGCCGACCTCACCAGCAGCATGCCCTTGCCCCCGCCGCCCGCGGAGGGCTTCAGCAGGGCGGGGAAGCCGTCCCAAGCGAGGAGGTCGTCGCCGGGCTCGGCCGCGCCAGGGACCACCGGCACCCCGGCGCGGGCGACGGTCGCCTTGGCCCGGATCTTGTCGCCCATGGCCTCGATCGCCTCCGGCGGCGGCCCGGCGAACACCAGCCCCGCCGCCGCGCATCGCCGGGCGAACTCCGCGTTCTCCGCGAGGAACCCGTATCCGGGATGTACGGCCCGGGCCCCGGTGAGCCCGGCGGCCTCGATGACCCCGTCCATGTCCAGGTAGCCGCGCGGGAGCCGTACGGCCAGGTCGGCCGCGCGGACGTGCGGCGCGTCCCGGTCGGCGTCGCTGTGGACGGCGACGGACCTGACGCCCATGGCCCGCAGCGTCCGGATGATCCGGACGGCGATCTCCCCACGGTTGGCGATCAGCACACTCGCTTCTCGTGACCATGCGAGGATTCCCCCGCATGCCCCGCCACCGGCGGACACACCTTTCATGATCATGCACGCTCACATCCGGAAGACGCCGTAGCCGACGGGATCGAGGGGGGCGTTGGCGGCCGCGCCGAGCGCCAGGCCGAGGACGGTGCGGGTGTCCGCCGGGTCGATGACGCCGTCGTCCCAGATCCGGGCCGTCGAGTAGTAGGGGTTGCCCTGGTGCTCGTACTGGGCCCGGATCTCGTCGGCGCCGGCATTACCCACGGTGGACAGCACGGTCGCGGCCTGCTCGCCGCCCATGACCGAGATGCGGGCGTTCGGCCACATCCACAGGAAACGCGGCGAGTAGGCCCGCCCCGCCATGGCGTAGTTCCCCGCGCCGAACGAACCGCCGATGATCACGGTGAACTTCGGCACCCGGGCGCAGGCCACGGCCGTGACCATCTTCGCGCCGTGCTTGGCGATCCCACCTGCCTCGTACGCCTTGCCGACCATGAAGCCGCTGATGTTCTGCAGGAAGACCAGCGGGATGCTCCGCCGGTCGCACAACTCGATGAAGTGGGCGCCCTTCAGGGCCGACTCGCTGAACAGGATGCCGTTGTTGGCCACGATCCCCACCGGGTGGCCGTGGATCCTGGCGAACCCGGTGACGAGCGTCGGGCCGTACTCCGCCTTGAACTCCAGGAACCGGCTGCCGTCCACGATGCGGGCGATGACCTCGCGCACGTCGTACGGCGTGCGGGTGTCCTCCGGGACGATCCCGTACAGCTCGCGCGGGTCGAAGGCCGGCGGCTCGGCGGGCGCGACGTCCCAGGGCCGGGGCTGCCGCGGCCCCAGCGTGGCGACGATGTCCCTGACGATCTTCAGGGCGTGCGCGTCGTCCTCGGCGAGGTGGTCGGTGACGCCGCTGACGCGGGCGTGGACCTCACCGCCGCCCAGCTCCTCCGCGGTGACGGTCTCGCCCGTGGCGGCCTTCACCAGCGGCGGGCCGCCCAGGAAGATCGTGCCCTGGCCACGGACGATCACCGCCTCGTCGCTCATCGCGGGGACGTAGGCGCCGCCCGCCGTGCAGGACCCGAGCACGGCCGCGATCTGCGGGATGCCTCGCGCCGACATTGTGGCCTGGTTGTAGAAGATCCGCCCGAAGTGCTCCCGGTCGGGGAAGACCTCGTCCTGCTTGGGAAGGAACGCCCCGCCCGAGTCGACCAGGTAGACGCACGGCAGGTTGTTGTGAAGAGCGACCTCCTGGGCCCGCAGGTGCTTCTTGACCGTGATCGGGTAGTAGGTGCCGCCCTTCACCGTGGCGTCGTTGACGACCACCACGCACTCCCTGCCGGAGACCCGCCCGATGCCGGTGATGATCCCCGCGGCGGGGGCCTGGCCGTCGTAGAGGCCGGTCGCGGCGAGCGGGGAGAGCTCGAGGAACCGGCCGCCCGGGTCGAGCAGCGTGTCCACCCGGTCCCTCGGCAGCAGCTTCCCGCGCTGGACGTGCCTCTCCCTGGCCCGCTCGGGCCCACCCCTCGCGGCGGCCGCCAGCCGCTCGCGCAGATCCGCCACGAGGCGCTCGTGCACCTCGGCGTTCCGCTTGTACGGCTCGCCGCCCGGGTCGCAGGCGCTCTCCAGCACCGGCCAGGCACTCACGTCCATGCTCGGATGTTAGTCATCATTAACTCGCTTCGTCTACTATGGTGTGCCGTGACCACCGCCCGGACCCCTACCCGCAATCGCCGCGCCGAGATCCTCGACGCGGCGGCGGCTCTCTTCGCGGCGCGGGGCTTCCACGGGGTGTCGATCGAGGACATCGGCTCCGCCGTGGGGATCTCGGGACCCGCCCTGTACCGCCACTTCAGTGGCAAGGAAGCGCTGCTCGGCGAGATGCTGCTCGACATCAGCGAGCGGCTGCGCGAGCAGGGCGCCAGGCTCGCGACCACGGCCGACCCCGCCACGGCGGAGGCGGCGCTCGACGCGCTGCTGCTGGGGCACATCGATTTCGCCCTGAGCTACCCGGCGCTCATCCGCGTGCACGAGCGGGAGCTCGACAACGTGCCGGAGCCGGCCCGCCGCGCGATCCGGCGGCTCCAGCGCCTCTACGTGGAGGAGTGGGTGACGGTGCTCACCGAACTGCACCCGTCGTGCCCGCCCGCGCGGCTGCGGGCCGCCACCCACGCCGTCTTCGGCCTCCTCAACTCGACTCCCCGCAGCGCGGGCGAGCTCCGGCCGGAGGCCATGACCGCGTTGCTGCTCGAGATGGCGAAAGCCGCCATCACCACCCTCACCTGAGGAGCCGCGCCGACCTGGCCGGGCGTGCTCACATGGCCGGGTGTGCTCACTTGAGCAGCTTGCGGGCGGCCTGCTCGATGTCGGCCTCGGACAGCAGCACGGTGTCCGCCGCCTGACCCAGCGGGATGAAGCTGTCCTGCGAGGTCACCCGGGCGATCGGGCCGGAGAAGCCGTTGTCGAGCAGCGCGGCCATCACGCTCTCGGACACGCCACCGGCCCGGCGCGTCTCGTCGGCGATCAGGACCCTGCCGGTCAGCTCGGCCGCCCGCAGCAGGTCCTCCACGGGCAACGGGGAGAGCCACCGCAGGTCGAGGACCCGGCAGCTCTTCTCCTCGGCCGTGAGCTTGACCGCCGCCCGCAGGCTCATCCGGACGCCGTTTCCGAAGGTGACGATGGTGAGGTCGCGGCCTTCGCCGTACGAGCGGGCCCGGCCGATCGGGACGTGCGTCTCCGCCCACCGGGCGGGCGGCACGTACGGCGCGAGCCAGCCGCCGTCGCCCTCGTCGAACAGGTCACGGGTGTGGTAGAGCGCGATGGGCTCCAGGAACACGGACACGGTGCCGTCGGCACGGGCGGCACCCAGGCAGGTGCGCAGCATGGCGGCGGCGTCGTCGGGCCGCGCGGGCGAGGCGACCACCACGCCGGGGATGTCGCGCAGCGCGGCGATCGAGTTGTCGTTGTGGAAGTGCCCGCCGAAGCCCTTCTGGTACGCGTAGGACGCGACCCGCAGCACCATCGGGTTGCGGAACGCCCCCTGCGAGAAGAACTGCAGCGTGGCGGCCTCGCCGCGGATCTGGTCGAGCGCGTTGTGCAGGTAGGCCAGATACTGCACCTCCGGCACCGGCAGCAGCCCGGACACCCCTGCCCCGAGCGCGAGGCCGAGGATGGCCTGCTCGTCCAGCAGCGTGTCGAAGACCCGCTCGGCTCCGAACTTCCGCAGCAGCCCGCGGGTCACGCCGTACACGCCGCCCTTGCGGGCCACGTCCTCGCCGAACAGCACGACGCCGGGGTCGAGGGCCATCGCGTCGGCGAGGGTCCGGTTGATCGACTGGGCGAGCGTGAGCTTGCCCTCCAGCTCCGGCAGCGTGGCGAACCCCCGCTCCCGCGCCGGGGCGGACGCCACGCGGGCGGCCTCGACGGCCACCTGGCCGGGGTGGCGCGGCGCGAGCGGCGCCATGACGTCGTGGGCGGAGGTGAGCCGGGGCCGCCGGGTGCACTCCATCGCGAGCTTCATCACGTGCTCGCGCTCGGCCTCGTAGCGGGACAGCAGCTCGTCGGGCGTGATCAGGCCGCCCTCGACGAGCAGCCGTGCCGTACGGACGAGGGGGTCGCGTTCGAGGTCGAGGGCGATGTCCTTGCGGGTGCGGTAGGCGATCTCGACGTCGGAGCCCGCGTGTCCCATCAGCCGTACGGTCCGCAGGTGAAGGAAGGCCGGGCCGCGGGTGGACCGCACGTGGTCGGCCGCCCGGCGGGCCACGTCGTGGACGTCGGCCAGGTCGCAGCCGTCCGCCGAGAAGTATTCGAGCAGCGGGTTCCTGGCCTGTTCCACCCAGCCTGGGGGCGTTTTCACACTGATCCCGATGCCGTTGTCCTCGCAGACGAACAGCACGGGGAGCTGGAGCCCGCGGAACCGGCTGTACGCGGCGGTGTTGAGCCCGCTCAGCGCGGAGGCGTGGTTGGCGGAGGCGTCGCCGAAGCTGCACACGGCGATGGCGTCCGCCGGCCACTTCGACGGGACGCCGAGAGTCCTGGCGCGCTCGATGGCGAAGCCGACCCCCACGGCGCGCGGCAGGTGGCTCGCGATCGTGGAGGTCTGCGGGATCACCGCCAGGTCGTGATGGCCGAAGACCTTGTGCCGGCCGCCGGCGATGGGCTCCTCCACCGCCGCGGCCAGCCCGAGGAGCACGTCACGCAGCCCCTCCTCGGCCAGCCGCCCGGCCTGGGCGGAGCGGGCGAGGTAGAACGCCCCGGAACGGTAGTGCAGGAGAGCCGGATCGGTCACGCGGAGCGCGGCGGCCACCGCCGCGTTGCCCTCGTGCCCCGAGGACCCGATCGTGTAGAAGCCCTCGTTCTGCTCGCGCAGGACGCGGGCGGCCACGTCGAGCAGGCGGCTGCCGAGCTGGACCGCGAAGAGCTCGCGGCACCGCGCTCCCGTCAGGGTCGTGCCCTCCCGCACCGGAAGGTCCGGATCCCTGGGGGGCCCCGGCGTCAGCGCGCCGACGGCCTCGGCGAAATGCGTCTCCACAGCGTCCCGCACCACAAGCCCGATTATGTCGCAGGATGCACGCTCCGTCCCGCACAGTGACCAGTCTGTTGCCTCTTGTTGCGGATCGAGCTTCTCTTGAGGTTTCCTTGAGGATTCTTTGACACAAATCGGTGACGAACCGTAAGAGGTTACAACCATCCACCCGTTTCGTTCGTCTACTAGTAAGGAATGACGTGGCACCCTCAAGCCGCGTTCAACCAACGGGGAAGGGAAGGTTCACCCGAGATGTTGAAACGCATCCAGGCCGTCGTCGCCGCCGTGGCGATAGGCGGCGCGGCGCTGGTGGCCGCACCAGCGAGCGCATCCGCGACATCCGTCGACAATCCCGTGATCAAGTCGCTGACCGTCAGCGACAACCCGGTCAGGGTGGCGGGCAGCGGCGGCACGAACGTGACGTTCACCGCCACCACGGAGAAGACGGAGAGCGGGAAGTTCTACCTCACTCCCCCCGGGCCCAGCGTCGCCACTCCGTTCAGCCCGACGTCCGTCTCGGCGGACAAGAACACGTGGACGCTGACGCTCAAGTTCACCCGGGACGAGAAGCCGGGCGACTGGACCGTGCGGTTCGACGCCAACGGCGCCACGGGCTCCACGCCCGACTCGAAGTCCACCGGCTTCAAGGTCATCCAGATCTGGGAGACGGACATCGCCGGGTTCGGCGCGGCCCCCGAGCCGATCAAGGCCGGCAACGTCCTGACGCTGTCGGGACGGCTCCTGATCAACGGCTCCAAGGGCTGGCACGGCTACGGCGACCAGAAGGTGTACATCTCCTTCAAGGAGGCGGGCACCTCGTCGTACAAGCGGGTCGCCTACGACTACACGAACTGGAAGGGCGAGTTCGCCGTCGGCGTCAAGGCCTGGAAGACCGGCTGGTGGAAGGCCGAGTTCGACGGGGTCAAGGACGAGTCGCTGAGCACGCAGAGCGAGACCGACCAGGTCGACGTGGTCTCGGCGCCGCCGCCGCACGAGCCGGAGCCAAGCTTCGAGAGCCGCGTCATCAGGTTCGACGCCGCTCCCGAGCCGGTCAAGCACGGCCGCTACCTGTACTTCAGGGGCAAGCTCCAGGTCTGGGACGAGGGCTGGGAAGGCTACGGCGACGCCAAGGTCACCCTGTGGTTCAAGACCAAGCACGGCCACTGGAAGTACGTGAAGACCACCTGGACCAACGGTTCGGGCAGCTTCTACACCAAGAGCCGGGCCTGGAAGTCCGGCTACTGGAAGGTCGTCTTCCACGGCAACGACGAGGCCGACGGCTCCTCCAGCCGTTGGGACTGGGTCAGGGTCAAGCACTAGCGCTTGATCACGGCTGGACGGCCCGGGGCGTTCTCGCCCCGGGCTGTTTCGTTCGCCTCCGTACGGTTGCTCGCGACTCCTGTTCGCGCTTTCGGGCGCGGGCTATTCGGTCCGGCGGAACTGGGCGATCGCGATGCTCAGCAGCACGGCGCCGATGGCCGCCACAAGGCCGAGCTCGACGCCGACCGCCAGGCGATGGCCGAACCAGCTGATGCCGGGGTTGAGCACCGCGTCGACCTGCGCCGGGACGTCCAGATGGCCGAACACCGCCCGCCGCATCGGGTCGACCGCGTAGGTCAGCGGGTTGATCGTGGTCAGCACGTGCAGCCACGACGGCAGGTTGGCCAGGGGGAACATCGCGCCCGACAGGAACATCATCGGCATGATGGCCATCTGCATGACCCCGAAGAACGACTGCATGTTCTTCATCCGGGCGGCCAGCAGCACGCCGAACGCCGTGATCGTGAACGCGGCGAGGAACATCTCGGCCAGCAGGGTGACGATCAGGCTCGGCGAGTACGGCACGCCGACCAGGCCCGCGAGGGCGAGGATGATGATGCCCTGCGCGGTCGCGACCGTGGCGCCGCCGAGGCACTTGCCGATCACGATCGCGCCCCGGCTCACGGGGGCGACGAGCATCTCGCGCAGGAAGCCGAACTCGCGGTCCCAGACGATCGATCCGGCCGAGAACATCGCCGTCATGATCACCGTCATGGAGATCATGCCCGGATACATGAACGTGCGGTAGTCGATGCCGGGGATCGAGCCACGCACCAGCGAGCCCAGGCCGGTGCCCATGACGAACAGCCACAGGATCGGCTGGATCAGCATGGACACCATGCGCGTGCGGTCGTTGACGAACCGCAGCATCTCGCGGTGGAGCACCACCTTGACCGCGCGGGCGTTGTGCGATCCACTCGCACGCGGCACGCTCACCCCGACCACTTCGGTCGCCATCGGTGTCACCTTCCCCTGGCCATGGCGCGCATCCACTCGTTCCCCGGGCCGGACTCGGCGTCGCGGATGGTGGAGCCGGTGTAGGACATGAACACGTCGTCGAGCGATGGGCGCGAGACGCTGACCGACCGGATCGGCAGGCCGAGGTCGGCGAACAGCCGCGGCACGAACTCCTCGCCGGACGCCACGGCGAAGGTGACCTGACCGTCCCGGACGGCGGCGTCGAGGCCGAACTGCTCCTTGAGCAGCGCGATCGCGCTCTCGTCGTCACCCGTCTGAATCTGGACCCGGTCCTTGCCGACGCTCGCCTTGAGCGCCTCCGGAGAGTCGATCACCACGATCCGGCCGTGGTCGATGATCGCGATCCGGTCGCAGAACTCGGCCTCTTCCATATAGTGCGTCGTCATGAAGATAGTGATGTCCTCCATGTGCCGCAGCTTGTTGATGTATCCCCAGATGGCGGACCTCGTCTGCGGGTCCAGGCCGACCGTGGGCTCGTCCAGGAACAGCACGCGCGGCGAGTGCAGCAGGCCGCGGGCGATCTCCAGCCGCCGCTTCATGCCGCCCGAGAACGTCATGACCTTGCTGTCCTTGCGGTCCCAGAGGGCCACCATCTCCAGGACCTGCCTCATCCGGTCGCCGAGCACGTCCTTCGGCACGCCGTACAGCTCGGCGTGGAAGCGGAGGTTCTGCTCGGCCGTCAGGTAGCCGTCCAGGGTGGGGTCCTGGAAGACCAGGCCGATGTTCTGGCGGACCTGGTCCCGCTCGGTCACGACGTCGTGCCCGGCCACCATGGCCGAGCCGCCGGTCGGGTTGATCAGCGTGCACAGCATGCTGATCGTGGTCGTCTTGCCCGCGCCGTTCGGCCCCAGGAAGCCGAACACCTCGCCCGGGGAGACCTCGAAGTCGACGCCCTTCACGGCCTCGACCTTGCCGTACGTCTTCTTCAGCCCGCGTACGGCTACCGCGGCATTCATCCGCCATCCTCCGCAAGAATCCTGAACATCGTCTTCCGGGTTTCCTTGAGCAGCTTCTTGGTCTCGGCCACCTGCCGGTCGTCCGCCACGTGGGTGAGGTGGACGAACGCCTCGCCGAGCTGTCCCCAGAGCATGCGCAGTTCGTGCCTGTCCTCGGGGAGGCTGCGCGCCACCTCGGCCCAGGGCTCGGCACTCGCGTCCGCGTGCCGGCGCCCCTCCTCCGTCAGCCGGTACGTCCGGCTGCCGCCCGACTCCTCGCTCCTGACCAGCCCCTCGTCCTCCAGTTGCTGGAGCGCCGGGTAGACCGAGCCCGGGCTCGGCCGCCAGATGCCGCCACTGCGCCGGGAGATCTCCTCGATCATCTGGTAGCCGTTCCGCGGCTCCTCGCTGAGCAGCGCCAGCAGCGCCACCCTCACGTCGCCGCGCCGTACCCGTGGGGAGAAGTGCGGCGGCGACGGCGGGACCGGCGGCAAGGGAGGTATGGGCGGCAGTGGAGGCATGGGCGGCGGAGGGAAGGGGGCCCGCGGCGGGAACGGCGCATGGACCATCCAGACGTCCCCGTGAGGGTCCCCGTAGATGTCCCCGCCCCTCTCTTCGTACATGTCCCCGTGCGTGTGCTCGTGCATGCTGATCACCCCAACTATCGAGATACGTGAAAGATATATCTAGATAGTTGGCAGACGCAAGGTCGTTTCAGGGCTGCTTATCCGGGCGGGCCGCGCTTTCAGAGCCAGTCGCGGCGTTTGAAGACCAGGTAGAGCGTGCCGCAGACGACCCCCATGAGCACGATCGCCAGCGGATAGCCCAGAGCCCAGTGCAGCTCGGGCATGTGGTCGAAGTTCATCCCGTAGATCGTGCCGACCAGGGTCGGGGCGAACAGGATGGCCGCCCAGGCCGAGATCTTCTTGACCTCGTCGCCCTGCGCGGCCATCTCCTTGTTCTGCGCCTGGCTGACCAGGGTCGCGTTGACGATCAGGATGTCCTGCAGCATCTGACGGAAACCTGACACGCGCTCCGTCACGGTGATGGCGTGGTCGGACACGTCCCGCAGGTAGCTCTGCAGCTCCGCGTCCACGCCGTACTTCGGCGACGCGGCGATGAACCCGTCGAGCATGCCCACCAGCGGGCTCGTCGCCCGCTGAAACTCGATGACCTCACGGGAGAGGGCGTAGATGCGGCGCGGCGCGGCCGGGTCCCCGCCGAAGACCTGCACCTCGATCTCGTCGATGTCGTTCTGCAGGCCCGCGACGACCGGCGCGTAGCCGTCCACGACCGCGTCGAGGATCGCGTACAGCACGGCCTGCGGGCCCTGGCGGAGCAGGTCGGGGTCGGATTCCATCCGGCTGCGCACCTTCGACAGGTCGGGCGCCTCGCTGTGCCGTACGGTCAGGACGAAGTCCGGCCCGATGAAGACGTGCAGTTCGCCGAACTCGACCTTCTCCGGCTTGTCGAGATATTGGGCGGCCCTCAGGACGACGAAGAGCGTGCTGCCGTAACGGTCCGCCTTCGGCCGCTGGTGGGCCACGATGGCGTCCTCGATCGCGAGCTCGTGCAGGCCGAACTCCTCGGCGGCCTTGATCAGCTCCGACTCCTCCGGGCGGTAGAGTCCGATCCACGCCATGGCCCCGGGCCGGGAGCGCAACGAGGCGATCGCGCCGCCCAGCGACAGCGGGGAGTCCACCCGCCGGCCGTTGACGTAGACCGCGTTGTCGATGACGCTCTGCTTGATCGATTCGTCGCCGCTCCCCCAGGGGTCCATGGAATGCTCGGGAGCCTGCTCGGGCTTGATCCTCATCAGTCCACGCAGTCCACGCATACGCCGCTCAGCCACACATAGAAGGTAGAGCCTGCCAGTAGGAGGTGAACCCCCTGAAAGCGCTCTGGAACGAGCTGACCTCGACCCAGGTCCCGCCACCGCTGTGGCTGATCGTCCTGTCAGGGTGCATCGCGCTCGGGATCGTCGCGTACCCGCCCGCGTGGCACATCTCCCGGGGGCTGATCACGATCGCCCACGAGGGCGGGCACGCGCTGGCGGCCGTGCTGACCCGGAGGAAACTCCGCGGCATCCGGCTCCACTCGGACACCTCGGGCGTGACGCTCACCAAGGGCAACCCCACCGGCCTCGGCATGATCGCGACGGCGGCCGCGGGATACGTCGCGCCGTCGCTGATCGGGATGGGCGCCGCCTGGCTCGTGGCCGCCGGCTACATCACGCTCCTGCTGTGGGCCGTGCTCGCGTTCCTCGTCTGCATGCTGCTGATGATCCGCAACCTCTTCGGCGCGGTGACGCTGCTCGTCGTGGGGGGCGCCGTCTTCGCGCTGTCCTACTTCGCGCCGCCCGCCATCCAGGCCGTCTCGGCCTACCTGGCGGTGTGGTTCCTGCTGCTCGGAGGAGTCCGGCCGATCCTGGAGCTGCAGACCAAGCGCCGCCGCGGCCGGGCGCCCGACTCCGACGCCGACCAGCTCGCCCGCCTGACCCGGATCCCCGGCGCCATCTGGGTCCTGCTGTTCCTCCTCGTCTCGGCCGGCGCGCTCGCCGCCGGCGGTTACCTGCTGGTCAGAGAAGTGTTGACCCTGAACGCCCTTTGACGACCTTGAGCTGGGCGGGGATCCGGACCCGCAGCTCGGCCACGTGGCTGACGATGCCGACGGCCCTGCCTCCCTCACGCAGGCCGTCGAGGATGTCGAGCACGTCGTCGAGCGTCTCGTCGTCGAGCGTGCTGAACCCCTCGTCCACGAAGAGGCTGCCGATCTCGGCGCCGCCCGCCTCGGTCGTCACGACGTCGGCGAGCCCCAGCGCCAGGGCGAGCGAGGTGATGAAGCTCTCGCCGCCGGACAGGCTGGCCGGGTCGCGGTCCACCCCGGTCCAGCCGTCGAGCACCCGCAGCCCGAGCCCGCCTCCGGACCTGGCCCGGTCGCCCGCGGCCTTGCGCATGTCGTGCTGGAGCCGGTAGCGCCCGGCGGACATGTGGTCGAGCCGCTCGTTGGCGGCCTCGACGACCTGGCGGAGCCGCTCGCCGAGGACGAACGACGACAGCCGCATGTGCCATTCGTTGTCTGTGGAGGTGCCGCCCGTCAGCTCCGCGAGCCTCCGGGCGAGGCGATGACGCTCCTCGGCGGGGCGGTAACGCCGGACGGCCGCATCCAACTCCGCGGCGAGCCCGGTGAGCTGGTCCAGCCTGTCCCGCGCCCGGTCGCGTGCGGACGTGCGCGTGGCGTGCTCCCGCTCGGCGCGGTCGTGGTCCAGCTGCAGCCCGGCCAGATCGGGAGCCGGTTCGGCGGCCGCGGCGGCCAGCTCGGGATCGGCCAGGAGCCGGTCGGCCGTCGCCCGCTCGGTGTCGAGGAACCGGAGCCGCCCGGCCATCGCCTCCCGGTCGGCCGCGGAGCGGACCGCCGCGCCGGCCCGATCCAGCCCGGCCCGGCCGGGGCCGGGGAAGCCCGCCTCGGCCGCGGCGTCGGCGGCCCGCTCCAGGGCCTCCTCGTGCTCGCGGTCGGCCGTGGCCGCCGTCCGCGTCGCCTCCGCCGCGTCCCGCATGAGCTCGGCCTCGTCGAGGAGCCGGTCCAGGCGGGCGGCGAGGGAGGGGTCGGCGCCCCGGGCCCCGTCGACCAGGGCGGCCAGCCTTTCCTCGTCGGCAGCGAGCCGCTCCCGGCGTGCCCGGGTCCGGGCCGCCTCGATCTCGATCTGGCGGGCCCGGCCGGTCAGCTCCTCGAGCTCGGCCGTCAGCCGGGCGGCGGCCTGGACGAGGCCGGGCTCGCGCGCCGCCGTCTGCTCCGCCCGCCGCAGGCTCCGCTCCGCGTCGGCCAGATCTGCCGCGTCGCCCGCGAGGCGATCCCGCTCGGCCAGGAGCCCGGCCAGGCGGGCCCGGCTCTCGGCGACCAGGCGGCCGGCCTCCTCGGCCTCGTCACGGGCCGCGTCGAGGTCAGCGGCGAGCCGTGCCACCTCGGCGGCGGCGCCCGGCTCCCCCGCCGCGACCTCGCGCAGCCGGGCCAGCTCGGCCTCGGCCTCCGACAGCGCCGCCCGGGCCTGGGCGGCGGGCAGTCCTCCGGCTCGGGCCGTCACGTCGCCGAGCCGTGACGAGAGCCCGGCCACCCGGGCCTCGGCCTCCTCGCGGATCTGCCGGGCGGCCTCGAAGTGATCGTGAGCGGCCTGCTCGTCCCGCTCCGTGAAGCCGGCCCCGGAGGCCTGGGCCGGGGCGGGATGGTCCGCCGACCCGCACACCACGCACGGCTCCCCCTCGACGAGGGACGCCGCCAGCTCGGCGGCCATGCCGTCGATGCGGGCGCGCCGGACCTCCTGGAGCCGGTCCCGGGCGTCCTGCGCCCGGTCGATCGCCGCGCGCCGGTCCCGCTCGGCCGACTCCAGCTCGCCCGCCAGCGCGTCGCGAAGGACGGCGGCGTCCAGCCGGTCCCGGGCGATCTGGCAGGCGGCCTCCAGCGCGGGGACCCGCGCCGCCTCGGCCAGCAGGACCTTGAGCCGCGCCCGCGCGGCGTCGAGCAGCCGGGGCAGCTCGTCCCTGGCAGCGAGGGCCTCCGCCTCCCGGCGGGCCGGCTCGGCCTCCGCCCGCTCCGCCCGCTCGGCCTCGCGGGTGACCTCGCGGAGGCGGACGGCGAGGTCGCGAGCCGCGGCGAGGCCGGGGATGCTGGCCGCGGCGACCCTGGCGTCCACGAGCAGGCTCTCGGCCTCTTGACGCTCTCCGGGCAGCACGGCGAGCCGCCCGGCCAGCCGCGTCTCCTGCTCGGCGAGACCGGACAGCGCCCGGCGGGCGGCGTGCAGCTCGGCCCGCACGTCGTTCAGGCGGGACTCCTCGGGGAGGAGCTGCCGGACCTGGGCGATCTCGTCGCGGCGCCGCCGCTCCAGCTCGGCCAGCCGCTCCTCCCACCGCCACTCCGCGTCCCGCGGCCCTTCATCCGGCCTCTCCCCTGCCTGGCCCTCCTGGCCCTCCTGGCCCTCGTGGACCGGCAGGGCCCGGCTGACGGCGTCGGCGGCCAGCCGCCTGGCCTTGGCGGCGGCCTCGGCGCGCTGCTCGACCTGGCGGATCAGAGGGAGCACCCGATCGGCCCGCGCCGCCTCGTCGAGGATCGCCTCGAGGTCCGACCGCTCCTCCGCCGCCTGGTCGATCTCGTCGCGCCGGGCGAGGGCGGTGGCGTGCCGCGCCTGCCGCTCCGCGAGCTCCTGGCCCTCCTTGAGCCGGGATCGGGCGGAGCGGAGCGCGGCCTGGCCGGCCGTACAGGCCTCGGCGGCCCGGTCGAGGGCGGCGCCGGCGAGGGTGAGCACGGCCTCCGGCTCGTCGTCCGGCACCGGCAGCTCGTCTCCGGCGGCGCCCCGCATGCGGTCGACGACCGAATCGACCCTCTGCCGGAGCTCCTGCCGCTCGCGGCCGGTCACGGTGCGGCGCTCGGCGAGCCATTTCTCGACTTCGGTGAAGAGCTTGACCGAGAAGAGCCTCTCCAGCAGCTTGCGCCGGTCGTCGCCGTCGGCCCGCAGGAACCGCGCGAACTCGCCCTGGGGCAGCATGGCCACCTGCCAGAACTGGTCGGCGTTCATGCCCATCAGCTCACCGATCAGGTGACCGGCCTCGTCGCTGCGGGTGGTGCGGGCGGTCCACTCCCCGGTGAACTCCTCCACGAGGACCTTGGCCTTCTCCTCGACCATGCCCGTGCCCTTGCGCCTGGGCCGAGTCCAGGCGGGCGACCGGGTGATCCGGAACCGCCTCTCCCTGATCGTGACCTCCAGCACGACGGCCGGTCCCCGGCCGGGCGGCGCGTGGTCGCAGCGCAGGCTCCGGACGCTGTCCCGCTGGCCGGGCACCCGGCCGTACAGCCCGTAGCAGACCGCGTCGAGCACGGTGGTCTTGCCCGCCCCGGTCGGCCCGTGGATCAGGAACAGGCCGGCCTCGCCGAGCGCGTCGAAGTCGACCTCCTCCGTTCCCGGGAAGGACCCGAACGCGACCAGCCGCATCCGATGCAGTCTCACGAAACCTCCTTGATCCGGCAGGCTTCGACGGCCTCTGCGAGCAGGCGTCGCTCGTCCTCGTCGGCGGGCTCCCCGCGCACCTCCCGCACGAAGTCGAGCGCCACGTCGAACTCGGCCCGCCCGGCGATCCGGGCGGAGCGCGCCGGCGGGTCCGCCGTGCCGTCCGGCTCGAAGGAGAGCGCCAGCGCGTGCGGGAAGCGCCCGCGGAGCCGCTTCATGGCCTCACGGGGCCGGACCGGGTCGGTGAGCGTCACCTGGAGCCAGTGCTGTTCGCGCTCGGCGAACCTCTCGTTCGAGAGCAGGTCGTCGAGGCGGCCCCGCAGCCTGCCGACGGGGCGGGGAACCGGCGCGGGGACGAACTCGACCCGCGCGGCATTCTCTGGGCCGGCGTCGAGATCGACCAGCCACGAGCCCTTGGTGTGGTTCGCCTCGGAGAACGAGTAGGCGATCGGGGAGCCCGAGTAGCGGACGGTCTCGCTCATCGTCTGGCGCCCGTGCAGGTGGCCGAGCGCCACGTAGTCGGCCCCCGCGAAGGCGCTCAGCGGCACGTGGGCGACCCCTCCGACGCTGATGTCCCGCTCGCTGTCGCTCGCCTCCCCGCCCGTGACGAACGCGTGGGCCAGCACGACCTTGCGCCGCGCCCCACCCTCCGGCCGGTGGGCCCGGATCCGGTCCATCGCGTGCGAGATGGCGGCGGTGTGGCTGCGCTCGGCCAGCTCCCAGGGACCCCTGACCAGCTCGGGCTCCAGGTAGGGGATGCCGTAGAAGGCCGCGTCGCCGATGACCACCGGATCCCAGGCCCGCGCCGGGTCGGTCCGCAGGTGCACCAGCTCCATGAGGTCGGCGCCGAAGCCGAGCCGTACGGCCGAGTCGTGGTTGCCGCTGATCAGCACGGTGTGCACGCCCAGCGCCTTGAGCCTGGCGAGCGCCTCGTCGCACAGGGCCACCGCGTCGACGGACGGCAGCGCGCGGTCGTAGACGTCGCCCGCGACCAGCACGACGTCGACCCGCTCCGCCCGTGCCGTCTCGACCAGGTGGTCGACGAACGCCGCCTGGGCGCTCAGCAGGCTTTCCCGGTGGAAGGACCGGCCGAGATGCCAATCGGAGCTGTGCAAGACGCGCATGTCGCAGGAAGCTAACAGGTCCCTCCGACAAATGTGGCCTCCCCAGCCACCTCCGGAGATCGGGTAATGACTTAGCCTGGTTTCGGTACAGGATGATCCACCGGGGAGCGGCCTCATGAAATTGGGCCGGGGCACGCTGGGAGTCGTCGCCGGCGTGCTGATGGTCGTGCTCGCGGTGCTGGGCTACGTGCTCTCGCCGCCCGCCTTCGATCCGCCACCACTGCCCGCGTCCCCGGAGTTCCGCTCGCTGCCCGCCCAGCCCGCCGGTGAGATCCGGCACGTCGCGACCACGGCGCGGGTCCGGACGGAGACCGTCAGGGTCGCCGCGCGCGGCGAGACGCTGTCGGCCACGATCAGGTCGCCCATGTCGCCGGGCAGGCACCCGGCGATGGTGTTCGTGCAGGGCTCGGGGTCGAGCAGCGGGTCGGAGTTCACCGTCCAGTCCGAGTGGCTGGCGAGGGCCGGCATCGTGACCATGGCCTACGACAAGCGCACGGTGGGCTACTCCTTCCGGAGCCGCGACTTCTCCCTGCTGGCCGACGACGCCCTGCGGATGCTGCGGGTGCTCCGGCAGCGGCCCGACGTCGATCCGGCGCGGGCGGGCATCTGGGGGGTCAGCGAGGGCGGCTGGGTCGTCCCGATCGCCGCCCACAGCGCCGAGGCGGCGTTCGTGGTGCTGGTCTCGTCGCCGAACGTCTCCCCCCTGCGCCAGGTCGCCTGGGCGCTCAACGAGCAACTGCTGCGCCTGCACGCTCCGGGCGGAGTGCGCGACCTGCTCACCCGTGCCATGGGTGGGGTCGGGTTCGACTTCCTGCGCTACAACGGTGTCCCCGCCCTGCGGGCCGTCAAGCAACCGGTTCTGGCGCTGTACGGCACGAACGACCCCTCGATCCCGTTCGTGGAGAGCACCGAGACGCTGATCACGTCCCTGAGGGAGGGCGGCAACCCCGCCTACACGATCCGGTTCCTGGCCGGGGCCGACCACGCGATGCGCAGGAACGGCGGCGGGTTCGTCCCCGACTACCTGCCGACCCTGGCCAACTGGATCACCGGCCTTCCCGGCACGGCCAAGCCCGCGGTGCCGATCGCGGGCGCGACTCCCGTGCAGCGGTTCGAGGCGAGCGACGTGCCGGCCGCTCCGTGGTACGGCGGAAGCACGACCCTGTGGTTCACCCTGTCGCTGGCGGCCGTGGGCTATGTCGCCGCGCCGGTCACGGAGATGGTCATCCGGCTGCGCGGCCGCGACCTGCGGCTCCAGACGAACGCCGACCTGTGGCCGGCCATCCGCCGCCGCCTGCGCCGCATGGCCTGGACCGGCCTCGGCGAGCTGGCCGCCGTGCTGGCGTTCATCACGCTGATCGTGCTGTTCTCGGTGAACCAGGCCGGAGCGTGGCCTGCCGTACAGGCCGGGTGGCTCGTCGTGCGGCTGCTGGCGGTCATGATGCTCGCGCAGGAGGTCGTCACGGCGGCGGCGGTCGCGGAGGGCCTGCGCCACGGCTGGGAGCCGACCCGCTGGCAGAAGAACATCCTGATCGGCGTCCTCGGCGGCACGGGGCTGCTTCTGATCACGGCCGCGTACTACGGGCTGTTCACCGTTCCCTGGTAGGGGCAAGCCTCGTCTAAATGCCGGTTCAAATGCCGGTCTCGACTCGTCAGGCACTCGTGAGGCGACGGGTTTCCCGGCCCTCCGCCGCTTCAATGGGCTAGGTGGATTCCTGTGGTGTGCCGGCTGCCGTGTCGACGAGGAGAGCCGCCGCGCTGATCGGCTGGGTGGCGCTCTCCGTGGTGGCGCCCGGCGCCGCCCATCTGCGGGCCGGCTGGAAGCGCACGGGATACGCCCTGCTGGGCGGCTATCTGGTCGTGGCCGGCTGCGCGGCGGTGGTGATCGCGACCGCGGACGCCGGGCTCGCGGGGCGCGCGCTCAACTGGCTGACCCAGATCACCGTGACCGCCGCCGTCTGCGCCGTGGCGTGGTTCTCCCTGGTGATCCACTCCTTCGTGGTCCTGCGGCCGGGGACGCTGACGCGGGCGGGGCAGGTCGTCACCGGCCTGGTCTGCGGGGCTCTGGCGGTCACGGTCGCCGTGCCGTTCGCCCTGGCCGCGCAGTACGTCGCCGTCTCGCAGCGGACGATCGACACCGTGTTCGCCGAGCCCGCCGCCGGGGCGCGGGGCGGGCCGGAGGCGGGCGACCCCTGGGCGGGCCGCGACCGGGTCAACGTGCTGCTGCTCGGCGGCGACTGGGGCAACGACCGGATCGGCGTGCGGACCGACAGCATCAACGTGGCGAGCATGGACGTGCACACGGGCAACACCGTGCTGCTGGGCCTGCCGCGCAACCTGGAGCACGTGCTGTTCCCGCCGGGCAGCCCCATGGCGCAGCGCTTCCCCTACGGATTCCGGCTACCGGAGTACAAGCCCGGCTGGCGGGAGGACCTGCTGTTCTCCGTGTGGCAGTACGCCGACGACCATCCCGAGCTGTTCGGGGGGCGCAGGCACATGGGCCCGGAGACGCTGAAGGAGACGATCGGCTACATCCTCGGCATCCGGATCGACTGGTACGCGCTGGTCAACATCTGGGGCTTCGCCAAGATCATCGACGCGCTGGGCGGGCTGGTCCTCACGGTGGACCGGGACATCGTGTTCGGGAAGTACGGCGAGGGCGTGGTGCCGGCCGGCACCCGCAGGCTGAGCGGCGCCGACGCGCTGTGGTACGCCCGGTCCCGCACCGGCAGCGACGACTACAACCGGATGCGGCGGCAGCGGTGCGTCTTCAACGCGCTGCTGGACCAGGCCGACCCGGCGACCGTGCTGAGCCGGTTCACCGAGATGGCCGCGGTCATGCGGAAGATCTTCCAGACGGACGTCCCCCGGCCCATGCTGGAGCACTTGGTGCCGCTGGCATGGAAGGTCAAGCACGCCGAGGTGACCAGCCTCCAGTTCGTGCCGCCGCTGATCAGCACGGCCAGCCCGGACTGGGAGCGGATCCGCCTGCTGACCGCCAAGGCGATCCGGGACTCGGTGTTCCCCGGGCACCGGCGGCACCGGCTCTCGCCCACGCCTCAACCCGTGTTCTCCCCCATCGACGAGGGCTGCGGCGCCGTCTGAGCGTCCAGCCCCGGCTTCACGTCTCGCCGGTCAGGGAGCCGCGCGGGCCCGTGGAGCCGGGAATCGCTTGGAGGATCGGGCCGCTCGGACCTGTCAGACGTGGAACGACTCGCGGGCGAGGCGGCGCACCCGCGCCTCGTCCACCGTGTGGCCGAGGCCGGGCTGGGTGAGGGGCACGGCGACCACGCCGCCCGACGCGCCGACAGGCGGGACGACGACCTGGGCGCTCTGCGGCGGCTCCGCCACGTCGCTCGGCAGCGTGCAGCCGGGCAGGCTCGCCACGGCGACGGTCGCCGCCCGGGCCAGCCCCGCGCCGAGGCCGCCCGCGCAGACGATGTCCCAGCCCGCCTCGACGGCCCGGTCGTGGGCGAGCCGTACGGCGCCGAGCGAGCCGAACCGGGCGGGGCGCAGCAGCAGCGCGCTGCCCGCGTGCACGGCGACGGCTTCGTCCAGCTCGGCCACCGAGTCCACCTCGACGGCCACGGCCGCCGAGACGCGATCCTGGAGGTCGGCGCTGGTCAGCAGGTCCTTGAACGGCCGCTCGATGGCCACCACGTCGTAGGAGTCGAGGGCTTCGAGCTGGGCGATGTCGGAGTAGCCGCCATGCCCGTCCACGGCGATGGCCAGGCCCGGATAGGCGGCGCGGACGGCCCGGAGCGGCTCGACGTCCCATCCGGGGTGCACGTCGATGGTGACGTGCCCGTAGCCCGCGCAGACGTGCCGGTTGACCCGGGCCACCATGCTCTCCAGGGACCGGTCCGCGGACAGGCGCACGGTCGCGATCAGGGACGTACGGCTCCCGCCCAGCGCGTGGGACAGGGGGACGCCGGTCATCCGCCCCCACAGGTCCCAGCAGGCCATGTCACCGGCCGTGCCGCCGGGGATCTCCCCCAGCTCGGAGGGGTGCTCCCAGTCGACGCCGATCAGGGCGGGCAGGGACTGCTCCAGCGCGTGACCGTGTTGCGGCTCGACGACCTCGCCCCAACCGACCATGCCGCCGTAGTCGGTGACCTTGACCAGGACGCTCTCAGGACGCCTGCCGTAGGGCAGGGTCAGTCTGAAGACTTCGAGCTCCCGGACGCGCGGCAATGTGAATCCCCCTCGGCTAGACCTCCATGGTGCCCGCTCGGCGGGCGTGCTCAAAACGCCCCGCGATGAGAGTGCCCGTCCCCGCCATGACGACGAGCAGGGCGAAGCACAGGAGGTAAACCGGCGTCCTCCCGTCGAAGCCGGCGAAAAGCGCGCCCGTGATCGCGACCGCGACGATGGAGAACACCGACTCCCCGATGCCGAGGGAGGCGCTGTTCCTGCCTTCCTCGCCGGGGGCGGACAGCTCCAGGACCAGCACGGACAGCGTCGGGTAGACCATGCCCATGCCAAGCCCGGCAAGGACCCATCCTCCGAAGGCCACGAGCACGGGCACCTGGTGGAAGACGGTCAGCGCGGTGACCGTGATCCCCGCCGCGATCATCGTTGTGCCTGCGCGGAGCACCGGCACCCGGCCGAAGCGCCCGCGCCCCTGGATCCACGAGCCGAGCGACCACGCCAGGGCGCCGCCGGTGAGCGCGACCCCCGCCTGCGCCGGGTCGAGGCCGCGCACCCGCGTGAGGGTCAGCGGCACGAACACCTCGGCGGCGAAGAACGCCCCGGCGGCCAGCCCGCGGAGCGCGACCACCGTCGGCAGCCCGCGGACGGCCCGCAGCGTTCCCGGCGGGAGCAGCCGGGGCAGCGCGAAGGCGAGGACGGCCAGCCCGGCGATCACCAGCGGCAGCCCCGTGCCGGGCGTGCCGCTGCCGTACTGCAGGAGGGCCGCCCCGGCCGCGGCCATGCCCCCCCAGGCGAGCCTCGGCAGGAAGGCGCGGCCCATGGCCTCCCGAACCTGCGGCTCGCCGCCGGGGAGCCCGCGCCACAGGACGAACGCGGCCGGGACGGCGAGGACCGGCACGGCCAGGAAAACCCACCGCCAGCTCAGGTTCTGCGCGACGAACCCGGCGATCCCCGGGCCGACCACGGAGGGCAGCACCCAGGCGGCGGCGAGCAGGGAGAACACGCGGGGGTGCATCTCGGCCGGGTACACCTGCGCGACCAGGACGTAAAGGGCGACATTGAACAGGCCGCCGCCGAGGCCCTGGAGGAACCTGCCCGCCAGGAAGACCTCCATCGTGGGGGCCGCCCCGGCCACCGCCAGCCCGGCGATGAAGCCCGCGATCCCGGTCCAGAGTGGGGCGCGCGGCCCCCTGGCGTCACTCCAGCGGCCGCCCACCACCGTGGCGATCACGGTCGCCGCCAGGCCGCCGCTGAACGCCAGGCCGTACAGGTGGTAGCCGTTCAGCTCGCGTCCGACGACCGGCATGGCGGTCGCCACGGCCAGGTATTCGAACGCGAGGAGCAGGATGAGGGCCACCATGCCGACGCTCATGGCTCGGTAACGGCGCGCGAAGACGGGAGGAGGTGCGGTCACTACTGAAGTCACGTTACGGACATTACGGAATGGGGGATGGGGACGCCATCGGACCTTGGTCGTAGGACCTGCGCTCGATCGCGGCCGCCATGAGCTCGGGAAACGCGTCCGGCGTGCACGCGAAGGCCGGGATCCCCATCGCGGCGAGCGCCGCCGCGTTGTCGTGGTCGTACTGCGGCGTGCCCTCGTCGGACAGCGCCAGCAGCACGATCACCTGGACTCCGGCCGCGGTCATGGCCGCCATCCTGCGCAGCATCTCCTCACGCACGCCGCCCTCGTAGAGGTCGCTGATCAGCAGGAAGATCGTGTCCGCGGGCCGGGTGACCAGGCCCTGGCAGTAGGCGAGGGCCCGGTTGATGTCCGTGCCGCCGCCGAGCTGGGTGCCGAACAGCACCTCCACCGGGTCGTGGAGCTGGTCGGTGAGGTCGACGACGGCCGTGTCGAAGACCACGAGCGACGTCCTGAGCGACCGCATCGAGGCGAGCACGGCGCCGAACACCCCGGCGTAGACCACCGACGCGGCCATCGACCCGCTCTGGTCGACGCACAGGACGACCTCTCGCTGTACGGCCTGCTGCCTGCGGCCGTATCCCACCAGCCGGGAGGGCACGACCGTGTTCCGCTCGGGCAGGTAGTTCTTGAGGTTGGCCCGGATCGTGCGGTTCCAGTCGATGTCGGCGGCCCGCCTCGGCCGGTGCGTCCGGGCCGACCGGTCGAGGGCGCCGGCGACGGCGGCGCGGGTCCGCCTGGCGAGCCTCGCCTCCAGCTCCGAAACGACCCGGCGGACCACGGCCCTGGCGGACTCCCGGGCCTTCTCCGGCATAACCCGGTTGAGCGACAGCAGCGTGCCGACCAGGTGGACGTCGGGCTCCACCGCGTCCAGCATCTCGGGCTCCAGCAGCAGGCGGGTCAGGTTGAGCCGCTCGATCGCGTCCTTCTGCATGACCTGGACCACGGTGGACGGGAAATACTCCCTGATGTCCCCGAGCCACCTCGCCACCCTCGGCGCGGAAGCGCCCAGGCCCGCCCCTCTCTCGTAGAGCGCGGCCAGCGCGGCGTCCATGCCGGCGTCGGCGCCCTCCAGGCCGCCGTCCAGGGCGCCCTCGGCCGCGCCGCCGAGCACCAGCCGCCACCGGCGGGCCCGCTCCTCCATCACGCCCTCCCCGAATCTTCCAGCCCCAGGATTTCCAGAACGGTGTGTACGGCTGCCGCCGCCTGCTCGTCGTCGTAGTCGTCCACCTCGGGCGCGGCGGCGGCCGTGCCCGACCGGACGCGGTCTCCGATCATGCGCCGCTCGGGCGGCGGGAACGCCCCGAACGTGCGCCTCAGCAGCGGCAGCACGTCCACGAACGCGTCCGGGGACAGCCCGGTGAGCCAGTCGTCCACGGTGGCCAGCAGCCGGCTGTCGTGGACGAGCAGCAGGCCGCCCCCGGACAGGAAGCCCTCCATCCAGGAGGCGGCGCGGGCCGGCGGGTTGCCGAGGGACATCGACCGCGCCATGCGGGTGGCGACGTCGTCCACGATGTCGGCGTCGAAGAGGATCCGCACGACGCGGCCCTCGATCAGCCCCGGCACGCCGGTCCGGCCGGGAACGCCCGTGAGCGTCGCGAGCCAGAGGTCGCCCTCCAGCAGGCCGGCCGCGATGTGGACGCCGTCGATCAGCGCGACCATCTCGCGGGCCGAGTCGTCGTCGAGCCCGGTCAGCGCGGGCGCAAGGCCCGCGCAGATCCGCGCCAGCAGGGAGCCGGTGATCGCGCCGAGCCCTCCGGTGCCCCGCACGTCGCCGTACCGCTGGGCGCGGACGAGCGCGGGAAGAGCCGCCATCAGGTGGGTCACCTGGCTGTCCAGCGCCGCCCTGTCCTTGATCGCCTGGAGGACGTCGGGCAGGGCCTCGGACAGGCCGGCCAGCAGACACCGCTCGACCAGCGAGGTCAGGTCCGCGAGCGACACGTCCGGCCCGGCCGCCCACTCGCGGGCGCGGCCGGTCGCGGCGGCGTCGACGGTGATGCCCCAGTGGGCCGCCTCGATGAGGGCCACGTCGAACTCGGGCCGCCACTCCAGCGTCCACGACTCCTTGAACGTGCCCTTCCCCCGGGTCTCTCGCCGGGCCCCCCACGGCACGCCGATCAGGCCGAGCCGGTGCAGGAGGCGGCTGCGGTCCAGGTCAAGGGGCTTGCGGAGGTCGAGGTCGTGCTCGCGGGAGAGGGCCTCGGGCTTGAGCCTGAGCCGCCGCTGCTCCTCCCGCAGATGCCGCTGAAGAGGGACCATCGGGGTCGAGTCGGGCACGTGGCCGAGCCGCTCCCCCACGACCATGCGGCGCTGGATCAGCTCGACCGGGAGGTCGTCGCCCTCGCACAACACGGCTCTGGCCGCCTCGGTCACCTCCGACAGCCCCGCGAGCGGCCTCCCCCGCAAGGCGGCCAGGCCCTCGGCCAGCCGTACGGACTCGATCACGTGGGCGGAGGAGACCGGCAGTCCCTCTTCCCGGAGGACCGCCGCGGCACTGGTCAGCCAGCGCTCGATCGGGCGGTCGGGCGCGGCGAACAGGTGGTCGTACCAGCCCGGGGACGTGATCCCCGCGCCGTAGCCGCTCCGGGCGGAGAGCCGCCCGTGCGTCCACGGCACCCAGGTCATGTCGGCCTTCACCTTGGGCATGCCGCGGAGCAGCCGCTCGTCCTCGGCGGCCGGGGGCAGGGTCGTCAGCGCGGGGACGTGCCAGGCGCCGCACACCACGGCGATGGTCTCGAAGCCGTCCTTCATCGCCGTCCTCAGCGTCTTGCGCATGTGGGCCTCGCGCCGCGCCTCCGTGCCGTCCGGGACGTAGCCCACGCGGACGGCCGCCATCGCCTCGGCCACCACCTGGAGAACACCGCTCCCGACCCCATGCCCGCCGACCCCACGTCCACCGGCCTCGTGCTCAGAGGCCTCGTGCTCAGAGACCTCGTGCTCAGGGGCCTCATGCCCGGTGGCCGGGCGCCTGGGCGCCTGGTGCTCCACGACGTCCTCCCACCAGCGCTCGGGGTCGTCGTATCCGGCCGCCTCCGCCAGCTCGCCGATCGGGTCGCGCCCCGCGTTCGCGGTCTCCGCCTCGATCTCCATGGCCAGGCTGTGGGCGGCCGGCAGGTCGCAGAAGCGCACCTCGATCCCGGCCCGGAGCGCATAGGTGATCGCCTGCCATTCCGGCGAGAACACCGCGAACGGCCAGAAGGCGGCCTTGCCCTGCGCGTGCGCCAGCAGGGCGACGGGCGGCTCCATCCCGGGGTCGGCGGCGAGGGCGACCAGCGCGTCGGCCTCCGGCGGGCCCTCGATGAGCACGACGTCGGGCTTGAGCCGTTCGAGCTCGGCCCGTACGGCTCTCGCCGAGCCGGGCCCGTGATGCCGGACGCCCAGGATCGCGGTCTGAACCGTCGTTCGCGTCGCCGCCTGAACCGTCGCCTGGCCCTTGGGGGTCACGGCGTCAGCCCGCATCGCGGCAGGCCCTGTAGAAGTCACGCCAGTCCTCGCGGTCGCGGACCACGGCCTCCAAGTACTCCTGCCAGACGACGCGGTCGGACACCGGGTCCTGGATCACCGCGCCGACGATCCCGCCCGCGATGTCCGAGGCGCGCAGCACCCCGTCGCCGAAATGGGCGGCGAGGGCGATCCCGCTGGTCACGACGGAGATCGCCTCCGCCGTGCTCAGAGTGCCGCTGGGCGACTTGACCTTGGTGCGCCCGTCGGCGGTCACCCCGGAGCGCAGCTCGCGGAAGACCGTGACCACCCGGCGGATCTCCTCCAGCCCGGCCGGAGTGTCGGGCAGCTCCAGCGAACGGCCGAGCTGGGCCACCCGCCGGGAGACGATCTCGACCTCCTCCTCGGCGCTCGCCGGGACGGGCAGCACGACGGTGTTGAACCGCCTGCGCAGCGCGCTGGACAGGTCGTTGACACCCCGGTCGCGGTCGTTGGCGGTCGCGATGACGTTGAAGCCCTTGGCCGCCTGGACCTCCTCGTTCAGCTCGGGGATCGGCAGCGTCTTCTCCGACAGGATCGTGATCAGGGCGTCCTGGACGTCCGAGGGCATCCGGGTGAGCTCCTCCACCCGCGCCAGCCGTCCCTCGGCCATGGCGCGCATCACCGGGCTCGGGGTCAGCGCCTGCCGGGACGGGCCCTCCGACAGCAGGCGGGCGTAGTTCCACCCGTAGCGGATCGCCTCCTCGGCCGCGCCGGCCGTGCCCTGCACCAGCAGGGTGGAATCGCCGCTGATCGCGGCCGCGAGATGCTCCGACAGCCACGTCTTGGCCGTGCCGGGGACGCCGAGCAGGAGCAGCGCCCGGTCGGTCGCCAGGGTGGCCACCGCCACCTCGACGATCCTTCGCGGGCCGACGTACTTGGGGGTGATCTGGTCGCCGTCCCCGAGGAGATACGTCGTCACGGCCCACGGCGACAGCCGCCAGCCCGGCGGGCGGGGCCGGTCGTCGCTCTTCGCCAGCATCGCCAGCTCGTCGGCGTACTGGTCTTCCGCGTGGGGGCGCAGAACGGTCGTCACGAAAGCTCCTTCGACATCTCATAGCGGAAAAGCAGGGTGGCGGCCAGGTCGGGCACGTCGTGGACGTGCGCGTGCACCGCGGGGTCGAGCCGCTCACCGGCCAGCCTGATCAGCTCGCCGGCGTTCCACGGCTGAGCGCCCGAGGTCTCGACGATCTTCCGCAGTACGGCTTTCGCGAGGCGCGGGCCCCATGGCCTGGCCACGCCGCCCAGCATCATGATCATTTGCCCGTCGACCGGCTGCCGCCTGACCAGCTCGGCCGCCCGGTCGGACTGCTCCGCCGGCGGCAGCACGGCCAGCAGGTCGGTCAGGGGCTCCACCTCGAACAGCGCACGCGCCCACTCGGCGTCGCGTTGCAGGATCGCCGCCCGGGTCCAGCCCATGCGGACCTCCCTCTCCCAGTCGCCGATCCTCATCCGGGTGATCTCACCAACCGGAAGGCCGAGGTGATCCGGCCAGAAGGCGAGCGGCGTGTGCGCGACGACCTGCTGGAGCCACCAGCCGCGCTGCGCCATCCCCGCGGGCGGCCTGCCCCGGACGCCGTCACGCTCCATCGTGCTGTCGCACGCCCTGGGCGGCTCCGCCCTCCCCCGGACGAGGCAGCGGGCGGCCCGCTCGGCCATCCGGCGGGCCAGCCGGGAACCGGGCAGCCGAGTGAGCAGGTCGGCGGCGGTCTGCCGCACCTCCCGGCGGCGGTCGTCGAGGGCCGATTCGAGGAACGGCTCGTCGTCCATGCTCAGCCCGTCGGCGAGGACGGCGACGAACGCGGCCCGGTCCTCCGGCGTCTCCCCGCTCCAGCCCCCTTCGAGGAGCTCGCGGGCGCGCGCGGGAGCCGTGGCGCGCAGCGCGGCGAGGAACGCCCGCCGGTCGCCGCTCGTCCCGAGCTCCCACGTCTCGGCGGGCGGCACGAGGGTGGGCTCCGCGAGGAGGTAGGACCAGGCGGGGTTGAGCTCCGCCAGCCAGCGGCCCCGGGAGCCGGTCAGCAGGCCGAGGTGGGAACGGATCGAGCGGTCCCGCGCCCCGTGGTCGAGGAGATCGGGAATCAGCGCGGCGGGGACCCGCACGCCGCTCGCCGCCGCGATCTCCAGCCACTCCGGCAGCAGCCGGGCCTGTTCGCCCATGAGCATCCGAGCCAGCCGGTCACCCGCCGCCCGGGACGCGAGCGGCCGCGTCTCGGCGGAGGCGGAAGGCAGCGGCCGGCCCCTGCGCGGCCGCCACCCTGCCCGCCTCCGCGTCACGCACACGGCGGCCTCCTCCAGCAGACCGGCCGGCGGCACGGCCCGGCGCTCGGCGCCCACCAGAGCGGCGGACACCAACTCCTCCCACGACCCGCTCACAACGCCCACCCCCACGCACCCACCACGCCTTCCAGCACATCGGCCAGCCGTACGGCCCGCCGCTCGGCGCCGACCAGCACGGCGGACACCGAGGCGGAGGACAGCGCCCCCTCCCATGCCTCGTTCACAGGCGGACCACCCGGCCTCCCTCGTCCCAGACCGTGAGGGGGCGCAGCCCGCGCGGCGTCCACTCGGCGGCCACCGTCACCGGACGGCCACCGGAAACGGCCAGCAGCCGCCAGGGAACGCCACCCCCGGGATGCAGCGGCAGCCCGCTCCCCTCCTGGTCGAGAAGGCTCTCCAGTGTGGGGACCGCGTCGGCGAGGACCACGGGCCAGGAGTCCGCCCAGGGGTCACCCGCCAGCACCCGGGCGATGCGGCCGGAAAGCCGGGAGATCTCCATCCCCTGCGGCGGGCCCGCGCTCACGAGGCCGTGCCTCTCGGCCACCAGTGCGCGCAGCGGGGACGACCCCGGGTAGAACGCCAGGTCGGCGTCGATGGTCGTGCCCGTCACCAGTGAGGCGTCCAGGGCCTGGCCGATGGGCGCGAACGACAGCACGAGCGCGGGACGCCCGGTCTCCCGGCCCATCAGCCAGACGCGACGGGCGACGAGCCGGTCCTGCTCCTCGTCCCGGCTGCCGATCACGTCCCAGCGGTCGCGGACCGGCGGCGACGCCAGCACGCTTTCCCTGGCGACCGGGAAGCCGACCCGCGACCTGACCGTCTGCCCGAGCTCGCCGGGAAGCTCCGCCGTACGGCGATGCGCGACGGCGAGCAGGTGGATCAGCGCGTACTCCTCCAGCAGCAGGCCCGGCCAGTCCTCCTCGCGCAGCACGCGGGACAGGCGGGCCACCGCGCTCGCCACTCCGGGCGCCTGGGCGTCGACCAGCCGCTTCGCCAGGTCGTCCCAGTCCGCGAGGCCGGTCTGCCGGGCACCCGCGATCCCGTGTGCGATCTGGTCGGACAGCCACCGCTCCAGCTCGGACAGCCCCGCCGTGACCCTGCTCTCCCGCTGCGCGGCGACACCCGAGGACCTGCCCGCCCCGCCCGGCACCGCCGTCCCGCCAGAAGACTCGGCCGAAGACGCGGCCGTTTCGCCGGAGGATCCTTGGCCGCCCGGCGACCCTGGCGAGCCCGAAGACCCGTCCCCGCCGCCCGGCGCCGCCTCGGAAACCCGGGCCTCCTTCGCCGCCTGCCTGTCTGCCCGGGCACGCCGCTGGTCCAGCCACTCGGCCACCCAGTCAACGGGCCCGTCGGCGGCCCCCACGCCGTCCGACGACCACAGGAGCAGCAGCCCGAGGGCGTGCTTGCAGGGGAACTTCCGGCTCGGGCAGCTGCACTTGTAGGCCGGCTCGGAAAGGTCCACGCACGCCCGGTACGGCTTGGCGCCGCTGCCCGCGCATTCACCCCAGACCACGTCGGGAAGCGCGCCGGCGCCGGACCACTTCGCGGGCGCCCCGACACCGGACGCCGCCTTCCGCGACGCCGCGTCAGGCGCCAGCGCGAGCACCTGATCCCGGCTCCACCGTTCGATCACCCGCCGCACACTAGCCAGGCCCTCCGACAAATCCGCCGGGCACGCGTCGCCATGCCGACACCGGCCACACCCCGATGGCTGCTGACCACCGGTCTCGCAGAAGAGCGCTATATATAACTTATTAACACGTCACAGTTATAGTTGACGCATGCCGGAGGACTGGCTCACCACCGACGAGGCGGCTCGGATACTCGGGGTCACGCCCGGACGAGTCCATGCCCTCGCCAAATCGGGCAAGCTCTCCTTTCGGATGGCGGGCCGTACCCGGCTCATCGATCCTGTCTCGGTTCACCGGCTCGTGGCGACCCCCCGGCGGCCGGGGCGGCCGTTGACCCCCGCATCCGCGTGGGCCGCTCTGCTGAGCGATCTGGGGACCGTGGACTGGATGGAGCTCACCAGGTCCCTCGATTTGTCCTCGCAGCAGCGTTACAACCTCAAGAGGCTGATCGCCCGGACGTCGGCCGACGATTGGAGTGCCCTGGCGAGGGTCCGGGCCAGGGCTCACAGGGTGCAGACCCGGGCAGCTTATCTGGACGAGATCTTGCGGTGGGATGGCGTCGTCCGGTCCGGTGTCTCCGCGACCACCACGCATAGACTCGACCTCGTCGCCACGGGGGAGGCAGAGGCTTACACCGATGAAGAGACCTGGCAGCTGCTTCAGCGGGAGTTCCACCTTGCTCCCAGCGAATCGGGCAACCTTGTGCTGCGGGTCCCCGCCGTCCCCGACGCTCGCTTGCCGTTCGTCCTCGGCCGCGAGGTCATGCCGGTCGCGGTGGTTGCCGTAGACCTTCTTGACAGCGGTGATCCGCGTTCCCGGCGCACTGCGCTTCAAATCATCGAACAACTTTCGAGAGCAGCCGCCCGTGACTGAAACTTCTCTGTCTCGCCTACGCGACCAACCAGTTGACCTCACTCAGGTCCAGTTGCCCGACGACCGCCTCTGGCCCACCCTCCTCAGCCTGTCGGAATTACTGGAAGAGCGCTCATGGGCACTCATCGGGGGCCAGATGGTCGCCCTCCACGGCCTGGCCATGGGCAGGTCTCCGATCCGCTTCTCCTCCGACCTGGACGTCATCGCCAATCTCGTGCTCAGCCCGTCCAGCTTGACCACCTGCGCCACTCATGTCCGCTCCCTGGGCTTCGCCCCCACTCCTACCGCAGACGGCAAGCGACTGCACCGCTTCACCCAGGACAACCTGGTCATCGACATCGTGGCGCCGGACCACCCGCCGCGCCATCTGCTTCCGCTCCGGATCGCGGGCAAGGCCGCCATCGAGATCGATGGAGGCTGGCGCGCGCTGCAAAGCGCGGGCATCATCCCCGTAATATTCGGTTCCAGGCGGGGTTATGTTCCTGTGCCTGACCTCGGTGGTGCGCTTGTCATCAAGGCCCGCGCCGCAATTGCCGACTCCCGCGATCCAGAGCGGCATCTGCTCGACCTGGCCTTCCTGCTGAGCCTTGTCGAGAACCCCCGGCAGTTGCGCGACCGGCTTACCGCCCGCGACCGCACGCATCTGCGACGGCTCGGTCTGACTGGGGATACTCGCCAAGCACCGTGGATCACACTTCGTGACAGCACAGACCGAGGTGACGCCGTTGAGGCCTATCTGACGCTCACCCGATAAATGCTCCGCGGGATCGCCGGGAAAACTCAGCCCGGCCGGCCCTCACCCTTGACAGCCGGAAGTCGATAGCCGGCGTCGCCGGAAGTGTCGGGGGTGGGTGGAATACTCACGAGGGTGATGGCGCGAACGACCCAAAAGGCTTTGATCGGGCGTTCGGGAGAGCTTGATCGGCTCCTGGGCGTGCTTGACGCCGCCGCCGAGGGGCTCGCCGGGGTGGCACTCGTGGGCGGGGACGCCGGGATCGGCAAGACCCGGCTCGTCACGGAGCTGTGCCACCACGCCCAGGGGCGGGGGTTCGTCACGCTGGTGGGCCAGTGCGCCGAGCTCGGCGACGCCCTGCCGTACCTGCCGCTCGCGGACGCCCTGCGCGGCGCGGCGGCCGCCTCGGGCAACCCCATCGGCGCGGCGGTGGGCGCGAGGCCGGTGCTGCAGCGCCTGCTGCCGGGAGGAGACTCCGGACCTGCCGAGGCGGCGACCGGCGCGCTCGCGCAGCAGCGGCTGTTCGGCTCGGTGCTCGACATGCTGTCGGAGGTGGCCGGCGACTGCCCGGTGCTGTTCGTCTTCGAGGACCTGCACTGGGCCGACCGCTCCACGCGTGACCTGCTCGTCTTCCTCACCCGCATGCTGCAGCGCGAGCGAGTCTTCCTCGTGGGGACCTACCGGACCGACGACCTGCACCGGCGCCACCCGTTGCGCCCGGTCCTGGCCGAGCTGAACCGGCTTCCACTTGTCACCGCCGTCGAGCTGGCCCCGCTGGCCAACCACGAGATGGCCGAATACCTGTCCACGCTGAGCGAGACCGACGGCGGCGTGATCGGCGAGGTGATCGGCGGGGTGGTGGAGCGCGCCGGGGGCAACCCGTTCTTCGCCGAGGAGTTGCTGGCCGCGTCCGCCGACTGCCGTCGCGTCCCGGGCACGCTGGCGGACCTCCTGCTCGCCCGCGTGGAGGCGCTGCCGGACACGGCCCGGCAGGTGCTGCGGGTCGCGGCCGTGGCGGGCCGCCGGGTGGGCCACGACCTGCTCCGGGACGCCACGCGCCTCAGCGACCTCCCCCTGGAGGACGCGCTGCGCGAGATCGTGTCCCGCGGGCTGCTGACGACGAGCACGGACGGCTACGCCTTCCGGCACGCTCTGCTGCAGGAGGCGGTCTACGACGACCTGCTTCCCGGCGAGCGGACCCGGCTGCACGCGGCGTTCGCGGAGCTGCTGGCCGCGCGTGGCGGCTCGCCCGCCGAGCTGGCCCACCACTACCTGGCGAGCCACGACCTGCCCAGCGCCCTCAGGGCCTCGGTGGAGGCGGCCCGGCTCGCGGTCGAGCTGGGCGCGCCCGCCGAGGCGCACCGGCACTTCGAGCGGGCGCTCGAGGTGTGGGACCAGGTGCCCGCGGCCGAGGAGGTGGCCGGCGAGCCGCGGGCGCGGCTGGCGCTGGCGAGCTCGGCGGCGGCCGCCGAGAGCGGCGACTACCATCGGGCGATATCCCAGCTCAGGCTACTGCGCCGGCTGGCCGGCGACCCGCTCCTCATCGCGGAGACCGACGAGCGGCTGGCCTACTACCTCGCGGACGCGAACGACGACGCGCCGGGGATGACGGCGGCCGCCCAAGAGGCGGTGGAGCTCGCGCCGGAGAGCCCCCTGCTGGCCAGGGCTCTCGCCACCCAGGCGCGGGCCCTGTGGTGGAACTACCGCGTCGAGGAGGCCACCGCCGTGGCCACCCGCGCGCTGGAGGTCGCGCGCGCGACCGGCGCGAGGGACGCCGAGACGAGCGCGCTGGTCTCGCTCGCGCTCTTCGAGGAGGCCACGGGCACAGCCGAGCACGCCCAGGAGCTACTGGCCCGCGCCATCCGGCAGCCGTCGGGCGACCTGTCCATCGACATGCGGGCCCACTTCAACCACGCGCGCCTGCAGTACGAGCAGGGGCATCTGGAGGCGGCGGCCCGGACGGCGGGAGAGGGCGTACGGCTGGCCCGCGAGACCGGCCTCACCTGGAGCACCTACGGCACGGACCTGCGGTTCCTCTACTACCTGGTGCATTACGCGAAGGGCGACTGGGGCAGGGCGGAGCGGCTGGGGGCCGAGTTCGGCATCCGGGTCGGCACCAAGGCCGAGGCCTGCCTGTCGTCATTCGCGCTGTTCGTGGAGGTGGGCAGGGGACGGCCGATGGCGGACGAGCGGCTGAAGTGGCTCTCCCCCTTCCTGTCCGACGAGCTCGTGGCCTACATGGCCCGCGGCATGGCCGCCGAGCAGGCGCTCTGGCGCGGCGACCCCGCCACGGCCCTCGACCACGTCACCGCGATCCTGGACGTGCTGGAGCCGTTCGACCCCGGCGTGATCCGGATCGCCGCCACAGGGCTGTGGGCCCTCGCCGACCAGCGGCACGACCAGCGGCACGACCAGGGACGCGACCGGCTGCGGGAGGGCGGCGACCTGCTGGAAAGGGCCCGCTGGGCGGCGGCCAACGGCCCGTCCGGCCCGCGCGCCGAGCTCGGCCCCGAGGGGCGCGCGTGGCTGGCCCGCGCCGAGGCGGAGTGGCAGCGGGCGTGCGGCACGGCGGCCCCGGAGGTGTGGCGGAAGGCCACGGACGCCTTCGGCTTCGGCTTCGTCTACGAGGAGGCCCGGTCACGGTGGCGGCTGGCGGAGGCCCTGCTCGAAGCGGGCGACCGTGAGGCGGCGCACGCGGAGTGGATGAAGGCGGCGAAGGTCGCCGACGAACTGGAGGCGGAGCCGTTCCGGGCCGCCCTGGACGAGCTGGGCCGCCGGGCCCGGTTCGTAGACGGCGCCGCCACCGATGTCCTGAGCGGCCTGACCGGCCGGGAGCGGGAGGTGCTCACGCACGTCGCGGCGGGCCTACCTAACCGGAGGATCGGCGAGCTGCTGTTCATTTCACAGAAGACCGTCAGCGTGCACGTCTCGAACATTCTGGCCAAGCTGGGCGTGGCCACCCGCACGCAGGCGGCGGCGATCGCCCACCAGGAGGGGTTGCATGCGGCTGATGACGCTTGACGCGTATCCGGACGGGCCGTCCGTCGAGGCCCGGAGCGAGGCCGAGGCGCTGGAGGTGGCGGGCCGGGCCTTCACCGGCCCCGAGCCGGTCATCGCGCTGGAGGACGGCAGGAAGCGGTTCGTCCGCCGTGACGTGTCGGGCGCGTTCGTGTCGATCGAGGAGCGGCCCCCCGTGGCCGAGGCGCTCGACCTGCTGCCGCACCCTGAGGGCGGCTGGTTCCGGGAGACGTGGCGCTCGCCGGTGACGTTCGAGCCGCCCGGCTACGGCGGCGTACGGCACAGCGCGACGGGGATCTACTTCCTGCTCGGCCCGGGTGAGGAGTCGGTCTGGCACGTGGTGCGCGGCGACGAGGTGTGGCTGTGGCATCGGGGCGGCCCGCTCACCCTGGTCCTGGGCGGCGACGGCGACGTGCCCGGCCGCGAGTCGGTGATCACACTCGGCCCCGGCGTGGAGCACGGCCAGGTGCCGCAGGCGCTGGTCCCGGCCGGGGTCTGGCAGTCCGCCCGGCCGGCGGGCCCGGAGGCGGTCCTGGTGAGCTGCGTGGTCTCCCCCGGCTTCGACTTCGCCGACTTCCGCGCGGTGGGCGGACCCTCGCAGAGCTCAGCGGAAAATACTGTGTAAGCGAGACGCCAGACAGCAAGGAGGTCAAACGGTGACCCGGCAGATCGTTTCCGTCGTCGGCGGCAAGGACGCACCTTCGGGGCTGCTGTACGAGTCGATCAATCCCGCGCGGCCCGCGGAGACCGTGGCGGCCGTCCACCTCGCCGACGCGGACACGTTCGCGGGCGCGTGCCGCACGGCCGCCGCCGCGCAGCGGGAGTGGGCGCGCGTCCCGGCCCCGGTGCGCGGCCGGGTGATCGCGTCGATCGGCCGGCTGGTCGAGGCGAACACCGAGACGCTGGCCCGGCTGGTCACCGAGGAGATCGGCAAGCCGTACACCGAGGCGCTGGGCGAGGTCCGGGAGATCGTCGACACCTGCGACTTCTTCCTCGGCGAGGGCCGCCGCCTCTACGGCCAGACGGTCCCGTCGGAGATGCCGGACAAGAGCCTGTTCACGTTCCGCGTCCCGGTCGGGGTCGCGGCGATCATCACAGCGGGCAACTTCCCGGTGGCCGTCCCCTCGTGGTACCTCGTGCCGGCCCTCCTGTGCGGCAACGCGGTGGTCTGGAAGCCCGCCGAGTACGCCGCGGCCTCGGCCCACGCCCTCTACCGGCTGTTCGCGGCGGCCGGGCTGCCGGACGGCGTGCTCGGCATCGTCTTCGCCGACGGCCCGCAGACCTACGAGGGACTCGACCGCGCGCTGGCCGAGGGCACCGTGCAGAAGGTCGGCTTCACCGGTTCGAGCGCCGTCGGCCGGGCCATCGGCGAGCTGTGCGGCCGCCACCTCCAGTCGCCGTGCCTGGAGCTGGGCGGCAAGAACCCGATGGTCGTCATGCCCGACGCCGACCTCGACCTCGCCGTCGAGGGCGCTCTGTTCGCCGGGTTCGGTACGGCCGGCCAGCGGTGCACGTCGCTCGGCACCGTCATCGCACACGAGGACGTCCACGACGAGTTCCTCAGCAGGTTCGCGGAAGCCGTACGGAACGCGAAGATCGGCGACCCGAACGGCGACGTGCTGTACGGCCCGCTGCTCGACCGCAAGTTCGCCGAGCGCTACGAGGACTATCTGACCTGGATCGAGCCGCACCACACCGTGCTACCCGGTCCGACCGGCCGGATCGACGGCGACGGCCTTTACTACCACCCCGTGATCGTGGACGGCGTGCGCGCCGATGACCGGCTCTTCCTGGAGGAGACGTTCGGCCCGATCGTCGGCGTGACGACGTTCCGCACGCTCGACGAGGCGATCGAGCTGGCCAACCGGCCCGGGTACGGGCTGTCGTCGTCGATCTACACGACCGACCCGGCGGCGGCCTTCCGCTTCCGGGCCGGGGTCTCGGCCGGCATGGTGAGCGTCAACAACTCGACGTCGGGCGCCGAGGCCCACCTGCCGTTCGGCGGCAACGGCAGGTCGGGCAACGGCAGCCGGCAGAGCGGGATCTGGGTGCTCGACCAGTTCACCCGCTGGCAGGCGCTGAACTGGGACTACTCGGGCCGCCTCCAGAAGGCCCAGATGGACGTGGCCGAGATCACGCCCGACCTGGGCTTCCGCCTTTAGAGGTTGTCCGGGCCGCGGCGGCCGTCGTAGCCGAGCAGCCGCATGGCCACCTCGGGGTCCATCGCCGCCGCGAGGAGCTGGGCGCGCTCGGCCGCCCGGTCCCTTGCCTCCTCGGCCTGCCTTCGGCCGGACTGGTGGCTGCGGACGACGAGGATCGCGACGGCGATGCCGCCGATCACCGCGATGAGCGCGACGACGAGAAGGAGCGCGACGCCCGCCGACACTCCCGGCGCCGCGGCGGCGTCCTCACCGCCACCGCCACCGATGACCGCCACGCCCAGCAGGACGAACAGCACCAGGGCGACGGCGCCGCCGACGAGCGCCCACAGCATGCCGTACGACCTCTTCTGGGCCCGCGGCGGCATGCTGGGCGGGGGCGGCGGGGGCGGCGCGCCGTTCCAGGGGACGAAGTCCGGCTGGTGGACCACGTGCCCGTTGCCCACGTGGGACGGCACGTGCGGCGGCGGGGGCTGCGCGTGTAGTCCCTGAGGCTGCGCGTGTAGTCCTTGCGGCTGCGCGTGTAGTCCTTGCGGCTGCGCCGGGGCGAAGACGGGCGCCTGGCCGCCGGCGGGCGCGACCACGACCGACGGCTCCAGCTCCAGCACGCGGGAGGCGGGGACCGGCAGCTCGACCGGGACCTCGCTGTGGCCGCGGTGCGCCTCCGCCGCGGCCACGTGGTATGCCTCGATCTCCTCGTAGAACTCGTCGGCGTTGTAGATCGTGCCGTCGATCAGCGGCCCGTGGCGGCCCTCGATGACCGCGACGACGTCGTCGCCGTTGAGCGTCTTGTGGTGTTCGAGTGCGTGGGCGACCGACAGCACGGCGCGCCGGTTCTCCCTGAGCAGCTCGGCGGTCTTCTCCAGGAGCTGGGCGAGGTTGAACTCGATCCGCTCCGGCAGCATGTCGGGCACCATCTCGTCGCGCTTGCCCGAGGGAGTCCCGGTGAAGCCGGCGCCGCCGCCGGCGCCGGGCAGATGGGCCGCCTTACCCTCGCGGAGTCCGAGATCCTGGAGCGCCGGCAGCGAGGCCACGCCGATGCCCATGCCCCAGTGGGCCTCCATCAGCCCGGTCAGCATGGTGGCCGACTGGAGGTCGCCGGACACGCCGGACGAGTTGTCCTCGCTGAAGAACATCCGCTCGCCGGCGAGCGAGGCGAGGGAGACCATGATGTCGGCCTCGTACTCCGACTTCCACCGGGTGAACTGGTCCTCGGGCTTGATGCTCGCCACCATGCCGAGGTAGTCGGCGCCCTTCTCGATCGTGGCGAGATCGATCTCCAGGTGGTGGCGGGTGCGGTAGGCCACGACCGCGTGACACGCCTCGTGCACGGCCACCGCGTGCCGCTCGCGCTCGATGTACTCGACGTCCTCGGGCGGCCCGAGCTGCTTGAGCCGCTTGGCCCGCATCACGTCGGACCAGGTGATGACCTCGCGGCCGTCGCGGATCGCGGTGATCAGCGACTCGTTGACCATGTCCTTGATCGTCGCGCCCGTGGCGTACGGCGTGATCGTGGCGAGCTTGTCGATCTGCTCGTCGGTCAGCTCGTGCCGGACCTTGTCGAAGTAGCCCTTGTACGTCCGGATCCGGCCGGCCTTGGACGGGTAGCCGACCTTGTAGATGCGGTCGATGCGGCCGGGCCGGAGCAGGGCCTCGTCGAGGGCCTCCGGCAGGTTGGTCGCCATCATGATCAGGATGCGGTACTTCGGCGGCGGCTTGGGCCGCATGCCGAGGAGCCGCCGAACGTACCGGTTGACGAACCCACGCGGCTTCTTCAGGCCGGAGATCTCCGTGAGCAGCGACTCCAGCGTCCCCATGCCGCCACCGCCGCCGCCCATGCCCGCGCCGTACACGATGCGGTTGACGAAGGCGCCCGTCTTCGAGACGGGCGCCGGCGCGGCGGGCTCTGCCGAACGCTGCCCGAGCACGCGGCGGGTGTGCGGGTCGAGGTAGGCGAAGCCGTTGCACCCGGCGTTCTCGAACGGCGCTGGGACGGCACGGCCCCAGCCGCCGGGGCCGCCCTGCGCGAGCGCGCCGCGGTTGCCGAGCGAGTCGGCCTCGTCGAAGAAGACGATCACCCCGCCGTAGCGGAGGGCCAGCTTGCGGAGCTTGCGGAAGAGCGACTTGACCTTCAGCACGCCGACGCCGAAGAACATGTTGATGAACGCGCCCGGATCAACGAAGACGTACGGCTTGCCGGTCGAGCCCGCCACCGCCTCGGCCATCAGGGTCTTGCCGGTGCCGGGCGGCCCCCACAGCAGGATGCCGCTGGGCACGTAGCCGCCCTTGGCCTCGATCTCGTCGGGCTTCTCCAGGAAGACGATGTTCTCCTTGACCCGCTCGATCACGTGGTCCTGTCCCCACACGTCCGAGAAGCGGGTCTTGATGTCATCCGGGAAGTAGACGTCGACACCGCCGCGCGACAGGAACCAGAAGATCGCCACGAACTGCAGCACGCCGACCAGCATGATCATCACGATCTGCAGGAACGTGGGGAGGTATCCCCAGACCGTGGCGGGCACGTTGAACAGCGCTTCGAGGGGCGACGTCTTCTGCAGCCTGGCGAGCACGAGCGCGATGACGACGATCCACACGAGCCACTTGATCGCCCGGGCGAGGCGGAACCGGTTCCAGTCGTTGAACCGCCGGTGCGACCAGCGGTTGAAGCCGCCGAAGACCTTGTGCGTCCAGAACCGGTGGTAGGACGCCGACCGCTCGCTGATCAGGAAGTGCGCCTGCCGCAGCACCTCGATCGCCGCCAGCCACAGGATCCACGAGGCGTCCTGATTGGTGTTCACGAAGGCGTCGTGCGCCGAGATGATCCCCGGGGTGGCGGCCATGGTGTTCCACAGCAGCACGCCGTACGCGATGGCGAGCAGGAGCAGGAACTTCGTCCGGTCCCAGAGGGCCAGTCGCTTGCGGGTCACCGGATCGCGGTCCTCGGGACCTGACCCGGGTTCGCGAAGTCCCTCGGGGTGGTGCTGCGGTGGGAGGGCCGTGCTCATATGCGGGGCTCCTTCATTGGTTGAGGAGTCGCTTCACCTTGAAGGACTGCGCGATCACGTTGATTTCCCCGGCCCGCTTCCGGTAGCACGTGGCCGAGCAGCGGATGAGCAGGGTGGAGATGTGCGAGCCGTCGGCCGACAGGTAGGCCGTCTCGTCGAACGTCTGCACCGGGCCGTTGAGCAGGCGGAAGTTGAAGACGCTGCGGACCCCCCGGATTCCGTCGTGGGCGGGCAGCACCTGGTCGGCGAGCAGTTCGAATTGCTTGAACGGGTTGGCCGCGTCGGCCTCCAGTTGCTGCCGCAGGGTGTCGGGCACCGCCACCGGGAGCCCGATGGAGTTGCGGAGGACGTTGAGCGAGACCTGGTTCTGCTCGGACTCGCTGAGCTTCTGGACCTTCGCGACGACGAACGGCTGGTCCTCCGCACCGGTCGCGCCGATCAGCAGGTGGTCGGCGGACGGCCGGGTGTGGGCGTCGAAGGCGACGGTCCAGCTGGCCTGTTTCTGGGCCTGCGCGGCGGCGGACTCCAGGTCGCCGAAGATCCTGCTGTCGAGCGACTTCTGGTCGACCTTCCGCCAGCCCGAGGGGACCTTGAAGTAGGTGGCCCCGTCGTCGTCGCGGACATAGGTGAAATCGGACTGTGCGCAACCGCACAGCAAGGCGGCGGCCACAGCCGCCGCCGCAACCCCGTGCCATACCCGCGATCTCTCCACTAGGGCCCAACCTCCGCTTTGCGGGTCTACGAGGTAGTAGTGCCCGTTTTTCGACGTCTCCATATCACGGTAGTTCGGTGATGGCTCGGAAATCTAGACCGAATCTTGGCCGAAGAGTGGCCCTACTTGTTACACGGGCACCCCTGGCGTCGCGCGGAATAGTTGAGATATCAATAGTTGTTACGAGGAACACATCCGACAGAGGAGACCCGATGCCCGCCGTCACCGCTGACACGCTGACCCTGGACCGCCTGCCCAAGCTGCCCGACGCCGGGACGGTGTGGCGTCCCGTGGCGCGCGTCGTCACCGCCCAGCGCTTCCTGGAGGGAGAGGGCTTCGCCGTGCGGCGTCCCTTCCCGGGAGTGGACCTCTCCCTCGCCGATCCGTTCCTCCTGCTCGACCACATGGGCGCGGTGGAGTACGCCCCGGGCGAGGCCAAGGGAACGCCCTGGCACCCGCACCGCGGGTTCGAGACCGTCACGTACATCTTGGATGGCGCCTTCCAGCATCGGGACACACACGGTGGCGGGGGGCTCATCTCGGATGGCGATACCCAGTGGATGACCGCCGGAAGCGGATTGCAGCACATCGAACAGCCGCCGCCGGAGCTGGTCGCCAGGGGCGGCCTCTTCCACGGCGTCCAACTCTGGGTGAACCTGCCACGCGCCAAGAAGTGGTCGCCGCCCCGCTACCAGGACATCCGGGGGCGTGACGTCAAGCTGCTCGCCAGCGACGACGGGTCCTCACTCGTCCGGGTCATCGCGGGATCGCTCGCGGGCCACGAGGGGCCCGGAGTGACCTACACACCGATCACCTACCTGCACGCGACCGTCGCGCCCGGCGCGCGGCTCACCCTGCCGTGGCCCGCCGAGTTCAACGCGATGGTGTACGTCCTCAGCGGCGACGGCCACGTCGGCCCCGACAACCGGCCGCTCCACGAGGGCCGGCTCGGCGTCTTCGGCGGTTACAAGGAGACCGCGGGGGCTCTGACCATGCGGGCCGCCGACGGCCAGCCGCTGGCCTCGCGGCAGGGGTGGGAGATCCTCGTGCTCGGCGGGCTGCCGATCCGGGAGCCCGTCGCCCGGTACGGACCGTTCGTCATGAACACCCGCGAGGAGATCGTCCAGGCCTTCGAGGACTTCCAGGCGGGCCGCATGGGCGTCATTCCGGCGGACCATGTCCCGCACCGGACCGCGGCCGACGAGACACTGTGAGGTAGATCGGCAAACCGCTGCAACGTCCATGCAACGGTCTTCTTGACACAATGCGGTCGCACACGACCACGAGGGCGTGTAACACGTAATGCCCTAGAACGCGACATATCTGTGCATGTCAGGAATACCGGGAAACCTGGGCCGACGGACGTGGAGTGCCGCATGAGCGACAGCATCGATGATCTCGACCGTCGAGCCCGAGGGCTCAAGTTCGGGATCACGGTCGAGCACATGTTCGCCCAGGTCTGGTCCGGCGAGACGCTGACCGTCAGGGACCGGCGGCTGCTGCTGGTCGGCCTGCTCGTCGGCGAGGGGATGCGTGAGGAGGTCGAGCTCCAGCTCGACGCCGCCCTGCGCACCGGCGAGCTGACCCCCGCGGAGCTCCGCGAGATCGTCGTCTTCCTGACCCACTACGCGGGCTGGCCGCGCGGGGCCAAGCTCAACGCCCAGGTCGAGGAGCTCATCGACCGGTTCATGCGAGGCTAGGCAGTTCTGACACCCCCAGGGGCACTGGATAGTCTGCGGTCATGCCGACCGCACTCATCACCGGGGCCACGGCCGGGATCGGGGCGGCGTTCGCGCGCCGCCTCGCCGCCGACGGCTTCTCCCTCGTCCTCGTCGCCCGCGACGGCGCGCGGCTCGCCGCCACCGCCGCCGAGCTGCGCAAGCGGTACGGCGTCGAGGCCGAGGCGCTGCCCGCCGACCTGTCCGCCGACGAGGGGCTGGAGGCCGTCGAGGAACGGCTGCGGGCGGGAGTGGACCTGCTCGTCAACAACGCCGGGTTCGGCAACCGCGGGGCCTTCCTCGACGTCCCCGTGGCCGACGAGCTCCGGATGCTGCGCGTCCACTGCGAGGCGGTGCTGCGGCTGACCCGCGCGGCCCTGCCGTACATGATCTCGAAGGGGCGCGGCGGCGTGATCAATGTGGCGTCGGTGGCGGCGTTCTTCACGCGCGGCACCTACAGCTCGTCCAAGGCGTGGGTGGTGAACTTCAGCCAGTCGGCGGCAGCCGAGATCGCCGGTTCCGGCGTACGGGTGATGGCCCTGTGCCCGGGGTTCGTCCGGACCGAGTTCCACGAGCGGGCGCACATGGACACCTCCGGCATCCCCGGCTTCCTTTGGCTGCCGGCCGGGCGGGTCGTCGACGAGGCGATGCGCGACCTGGCCCGCGGGCTGCGCGTCAGCGTCCCGTCCGCGCGCTACAAGGCGATCGTGGGCCTGGGCAGGCTGGTCCCGGGCAATCTGGCCGGCCGCGTGTCCACCCGCCTGGGCCGCCGTTAGATCAGAGCTTCTCCACGTTGGGGCCGTGACAGCGGTTACGCGTGTCGAACACGAACCGGGCCGAGCGCTGGACGAGCTCGTAGTCGAAGCAGTCATGGTCGGTGAGCACGACGACGGCGTCCGCCGCCGCGAGCTCCCCGCTCGTGGGCTCGACCAGCTCGATCCCCACCGGAAGCAGGAAGTCGTCGGCGTGCGGGTCGGCGGCCCGCACGTCCGCGCCGAGCTTGCGGAGGCTCTTGGCGATCTCGATCGCGGCGGACTCGCGGCAGTCGCCGACGTTCTTCTTGTAGGACAGGCCCATCAGGAGGACGCGGCTGCCCCTGATCGGGAGGTGGCGCCGGTTGAGCGCCAGCGCCAGCCGGTTGACGACATGGTCCGGCATGGACCGGTTGACGTCGCCGGCCAGCTCGGCGAACCGGAAGGTCCGCCCCGGCCCGCGCCTGACATTCCATGACACCTGCGACGGGTCGATCGGCGGGCACTGCCCTCCCGTGCCGGGGCCCGGCGTGAACCGCATGAAGCCGAACGGCTTGGTCGACGCCGCGTCGACGGCCTCCCACATGTCGATCCCGAGCTGCCCCGCGAAGATCGACATCTCGTTCACGAGGGCGATGTTCACCTGCCTGAAGGCGCTCTCCAGGAGCGCGCAGAGCTCGGCCACCCGGGGAGAGGAGACGGGGACCACCTCGCGGACGATCCGGCCGTAGAAGTCCGTGACCCGCTCCAGCGAGGCCGCGTCGATCCCCGAGACGACCTTCGGCGTGTTGTCGAGACGCCACCGGGCGTTCCCCGGGTCGATCCGCTGGGGGCTGTAGCCGAGGAAGAAGTCGCCGGGCGTGCGCAGGCCCGAGCCTTCCTCCAGCAGCGCCCGCAGGTGCTCCTCGGTGGTGCCGGGATAGGTGGTGGACTCCAGGATCACCGTCGCCCCGGGCCGCAGCAGCGGCGCGACCGCCTCCCCGGCCGAGCCGACGGGCCGGAGGTCCGGCACCCCGCCGCGCACCGCGACCGGCTCGGTGATCACGCAGATGTCGAACCCCTCCGCGCGGGCGTAGTCCGCGCTCGCGGCGTACCTCCCCGAGCCGTGCGCGGCCGCCAGCACGCCGTCGCCGACGTCCTCGACGCAGGACTCCCCCGCGCTCAGCCGCTTCACCCGCCACTCGTCCGCGTCGATCCCCACGACGTGGAACCCGGCCTCGACCGCCCGCATCGCCAAGGTCAGGCCCGTACGGCCCTGCCCGACGACGACCAGCTTCTCCCCCATGCCCCACGACTGTAGGAGCGCCGCCCCCGCGACGGCGTGAGGACACGCCCGCCACGCTGCCATCCCGGGGCGGTCACGCTCCGTAATATGACCTCCGTACCTGCGGGGGGATGATGACTCTTTCTGAACGAGTGACCGGTGGTCCGGACGTCACGGCTCCGTGGTGGTCCGTGCTGCGCTGCCCGCGTTGCCGCGGCCCTCTCCAGCAGGGGGGCAGCTTCCGGTGCGACGTGTGCCGGGCGTCATACCCCGTCGACGGGGGCATTCCCCGGTTCGTGCCTCGGGCCGACTACGCCGAGGGATTCGGCTACCGCTGGAACCGGCGCCGTCTGGAACAGCTCGACTCGCGCTCCGGCCTGCCGATCAACCGAGATCTGCTGCTGAACCAGAGCGGCTGGTCCACCGCGGATCTCCGGGGGAGCACCGTGCTCGAATACGGCGCCGGCGCCGGGCGGTTCACCGAGGTGCTGTGCGAGACCGGCGCGCTGGTGACGTCCGTCGAGCCCACCAGCGCAGTCCATGCCAACGCCACCTCGAACGGCCGTTTCCCCAACCTGCGGCTCGTGCGGGCGGCCCTCGGCGAGCTGCCGCTTCCCGAGGAGTCGTTCGACTTCGTGTTCTGCCGGGGGGTCGTCCACCACTGCGGCGACACGGAGGCGGCCTTCAAGACCCTGTTCCGATACCTGCGCCCGGGGGGCCGGTTCTGCGTCGACGTGCGGGCGGCCGCCGTCACCCGCACCCACCCGCTGCGGCCGCTGCGCCCGATCACCAGGCACCTTCCGCCGGCCGTGCTGTACGGCCTGGTGGAGAAGGCCGTGCCGAAGCTGCTGGCGCTCCGCGCGATCCCCGGTCTGGACCACCTGGACGGGGAGACCGCGCTGAGCTGGGCGGTGGTCACCACATTCGAGTGGCTCTCACCGCGCCACCTGCGCCCTCAGCCGCGCCGCCTGCTGGAGCGGTGGACCCGCGATCTCGCCCTGCGGGAGGTCGCGATCGACCGTCACTTCGGCATGTACGTCATCCGGGGCACCAAGTAGGCGGAAACATTTCGCCCACCGCCGTCGCGGTGTGTACGAACGGAGCAGGTGGCGGGTTAGCTTCTCGAACGTGACCAGTCGGATTCGCGTCATGGAAATCGCCCGCATGAACGTCGGCGGCCCCGCCACGCAGGTGTCGGAGCTGTGCGGGCGGCTCAACGCCGAGGAGTTCGACCACCGCCTGTACACCGGCCACGTCGACGGCGGTGAGGGCGATCACCTCCAGTTGCGCGGCACGACGGTCCCGGTCCACCGGGTCCCCGGCCTCGGCCGGTCCGTCAGGCCCATCGACGACTTCCGCGCCCTCTACCGGCTGGTCGGAGCCATGCGGGCGTTCCGGCCGCACATCGTCCAGACGAGGGCCACCAAGGCGGGCGCGCTCGGGCGGATGGCCGTCCGGCTTTCCAGGGTCGGAGCCGCGCGGGTCCACGTGTTCCACGGCCATTCGCTGAACGGGCGTGGGGTCAGACGGTCGGTCTACGTGCGGTCGGAGCGCTATCTCGCCGCCACGGCCGATCGGCTCGTCACGGTCGGCGCGCGGGTCAGGGACGACCTCCTGGAGGCGGGAATCGGCAGCCCGGAGCAGTACGTCGTGATCCCGCCGGGCGTCCGGCCCGGCCCGGTGCCCGACCGGGAGGCCGCCCGCGCCGCCCTCGGCATCCCCGCCGACGCGCCGGTCGTGGCCTACGTCGGACGGCTCACCAGGGCGAAGCGGCCGGACAGGTTCCTGGAAGTGGCGGACGCCGTGCTGCGGCAGGTGCCGGGCTGCCGGTTCCTCGTCTGCGGGAGCGGCGAGCAGAAGGAGGAGGTGGAGCGGAAGATCCCGCCCATGTGGGAGTCGTTCCGGCTGCTGGGCTGGCGGAGGGACGTCGAGACGGTGTACGGCGCGGCCGACGTGGTCGTGCTCACCTCCGACAGCGAGGGCACGCCGCTGGTGCTGATCGAGGCGGGCATGGCCGGCGTGCCGGTCGTGTCGACGCGCGTGGGGAGCGTCGCGGAGATAGTCCACGACGGGTATACCGGCCTCCTGGCCGCCCCGGACGTGGGCGAGCTGGCCGGCCACACGGTCCGGCTGCTGTCCGACCCCGCGCTCGCCAGGCGCATGGGTGAGTCGGCCCGTGAGTGGACGGCCCGCTCGTTCGGCGTCGAGCGCCTGGTGGCCGACACCGAGGCCCTCTTCCGGTCGCTTCGCGGCGCGTCACGGTCCGAGCTCAGCAACAGGTAGGCCGCCCGGCGACAGCCAAGGGCTGAGCAGCGGGTGAGGACGGCGAGGGCTCCGGCCGGGAAAGGCGAAGGCCCCCGCCGGGAAAGGCGAGGGCCTCCACTGACACGACCTTCTCGCGTCTGTCAGCGCTTCTCAGCGCTCGTCAGCGCTGAACGCGTTCCTCAGCGGCCGATGTTGGCCTCGTGGCCGATGGACAGGCCCGAGTCGACGTCGAAGAAGTGCAGGTTGTGCGTGTCGACGACGAGCTCGATGTTCTGGCCGGGACGGACGTGGCTGCGGGCGTTGACGCGGGCGGTCCACAGGGACTTGTCGCCGGTCAGCGGGAGGGTGGTCTCCTCCTCGTCACCGTCGTTCTGCGCGGCCACCGTGTCCTTGTGCTCGACCGGCGGGGCGTCGATCGTGAACAGGACGTTGATCTCGGAGCCCAGCTCCTCGGTGACGTTCGCGCGAACCGGGATGCGCACCCAGCCGGCCGCGTTGCCGTTGGCGGCCACGGAGTCCTCGAAGTCCGACGGGCGGATGCCGAGGATGATCTTCTTGCCGATGTAGCGGTCGAGGCCCGGCTTCTCCGCGAAGGTCGAGTCGGGAACGGGCAGCTTGTAGCCCGCGAAGACGACCGCCGCGCCGCCCGCGTCCCGGGTCAGCTCGGCGTAGGCGAAGTTCATGGACGGCGAGCCCATGAAGCCGGCGACGAACAGGTTGACCGGGCTGTCGAACAGGTTCTGCGGGGTGTCGACCTGCTGGAGAAGGCCGTCGCGGAGGACGCAGACGCGGTCGCCGAGGGTCATGGCCTCGACCTGGTCGTGGGTGACGTACACCGTCGTGACGCCGAGGCGCTCGTGGAGCTGGTTCAGCGAGGCGCGCATGGAGACGCGGAGCTTGGCGTCGAGGTTCGACAGCGGCTCGTCCATGAGGAACGCCTGCGGCTCGCGGACGATGGCGCGGCCCATCGCGACACGCTGCCGCTGACCACCGGAGAGGGCGGCCGGCTTGCGCTTGAGGTACTGCTCCAGGCCGAGCATCCGGGCGGCCTCCTGGACCCGCTTCTGGATCTCCGACTTGGGCATCTTGCGGAGCTTGAGGCCGAAGGCGAGGTTCTCCTCGACCGTCATGTGGGGGTACAGCGCGTAGTTCTGGAAGACCATCGCGATGTCGCGGTCCTTCGGGGGCAGGTGGTTGACCACCCGGTCGCCGATGGAGATCTCGCCGCCGCTGATGTCCTCCAGGCCGGCGATCATCCGCAGGGCGGTGGACTTGCCACACCCAGACGGGCCGACCAGCACCATGAACTCGCCGTCCTTGATCTCCAGGTTGAGGCCGTTCACGGCCTTGACGCCACCCGCGTAGATCTTGTCGACGTTGCTCAGAACGATAGAAGCCATGCCAGTCCTTAACGCTTCCGAAACAGGGGAACCATAGAGGGAAGTGGATACGTTTTCATGAATCTCACCTGAACTGCCCTCTACTGTCAAGCTTCTGTTGGCATCGGCGTTGGAACCATGCTGGAATCGTTTCCATGAACAACTTGATGCCGGGACAGCGCCGTACGACCATCAAGGACGTGGCGGAGTCGGCGGGCGTGGGGGTCGCCACGGTGTCCCGCGTCCTGTCGGGCGGGTCTGCGAGCGCGGAGACGCGGGAACGGGTCCTGGCCGCGGCGGCGCGGCTCGACTACCGGCCGAGCGCTCTGGGCCGCAACCTGCGCCAGCAGCGGACCGGCGGGATCGGGCTGCTGGTCCCGGATATCACCGACAGCTTCTACGCCAGACTGACCGACGGCGTGCTCTCGTGCGCCCGGTCGTACGGCGAGCCGGTAACGCTCGGGGTCACCGGAGACGACCCCGAGCGGGAGGCCGAGCTGATCGGCACGCTCATCGAGCAGAGCATGGACCGGGTCATCGCCGTCCCGTCGGGCGACGGCGAGATGTGGGCGCCCGCCCTGCGCGCGGGCCTGAACGTCGTCTTCGCGGACCGCCGGGTCCGGGCCGACGTTCCGGGCGTGGTGGCCGACGACCGCGCCGGGCTCCGGACCGCGCTGGAGTATCTCGTCGGCCTCGGCCACCGGAGGATCGCCTTCCTCGGCAGGCACGGGCAGTCGCAGCGGGTCGCGGCCTTCACGGAGACGCTGACGTCGCTCGGCGTGCCGGCGGACCCGGGTCTCGTGGTGCACGCGCGGGCCAGCCGCGACTCGGCGTACGCCGCCGCGGCCGGGCTGCTGCAGCACCGGCCGGACCTGACCGCCGTGCTGGCCGGCGGCAACATGCTGGGCGAGGCGGCCGTGCTCGCCGCGCGCGAGCTCGACGTGCGGATCCCGAGGGACCTGTCGCTCGTCATGTTCGACGACGTGCCCTGGGCCGAGCTGTGCTCCCCGCCGCTGACGGTGATCGCCCAGCCGGCCCAGGACGTCGGCTACCGCGCGGCCGAGCTGGTCCTGCGGCAGGGGCGCCGCCCGAGAACGGTCACCCTGCCGACGGAGCTCGTCGTGCGGGCGAGCTGCGCGCCTAGGAGATGACCTTCTCGATCGCCTCGACGACCTCGGGGGCCTCCGGATCGACGCGCGGGCGGAACCGCGCCACCGCGTCACCGCCGGCGTTCACGAGGAACTTCTCGAAGTTCCACTGGATGTCGCCGGCGGCTCCCTCCGAGTCGGGAAGCTCGGCCAGCCGGGCGTAGAGCGGGTGCCGGTCGTCGCCGTTGACCTCGGTCTTCTCCAGGAGGGGGAAGTCCACGCCGTACGTCGTGGAGCAGAACTCCTGGATCTCCTCCGCCGACCCGGGCTCCTGGCCCAGGAACTGGTTGCACGGGACGCCCACGACCGTGAGGCCGCGGTCCCCGTAGGTCTCCTGCAGCCTCACCAGGCCGCCGTACTGGGGCGTGAGGCCGCACCTCGACGCCACGTTGACCACCAGCGCCGCCCGGCCTCCGAGGAGGGCGCCGAGGGTGGTCGGCTCACCGGCGAGCGTGTTCACCGGGATCTCCAGAATGCTCATGAACGAACTTTACAGAACATCGTTCCATCCTCGGCGTGCCGGTTTCGCGGCGGCAAAACACCAGGTCAACGCCTGCCGTCACGGAGAAGCCGAGGTCAAACCCCAATTCATGGTCATCACCTGCCGGGGCGCCGGTCTCCCGGCCGCCGTGCCGGTTCAGCGCTCCCCCGCCGGATGTCCAGAGATCGGGACGGGATCGGTAAAGAACCGCCCCCAGCGTGTCGCGGGTGATCCGCCTGAGCGGGGTCGGCGTACTTCAATCCGCCTAAAGGACCCGTCGCGGTGCCTGCCGGGAGTTGTCATGGATCCGGTGGGCCGAGCGGACGGCCCGCGCCCACTCCATGGGCGGGGACGAACGGCGGGCGCACCCGTGCGCCCGCTTTCCCACGCGTTCCGCACGCGACCCGACGACAAGGACCGAATTGGACAGCAACAGTGTTCTGCGCAACGCAGTCGCGGCCGTGATCGCGTTCACGGCGATCGGCGGCGCGAGTGCCACGCCCGTGATGGCCGAGGAGGCCAAGGGCGTGCACCTCGGGGTGTGGAAGATGCGCGTCCAGGTGCCCGCCCGGAGGACCCGGCAGGCACCGGCGAAGATCCGCAGCAAGGCGTACGCCTTCCGCCTCGTCACCCGGCACACGTGGTCGGGTCAGCAGTTCCAATGCCTGGACAGCCTGTGGACCAGGGAGAGCAACTGGGACCACCGGGCCTACAACCAGGGTTCGGGCGCCTACGGGATTCCCCAGGCGCTGCCCGGCAGCAAGATGGGATACGTCGCCGGGGACTGGCGGTTCAACCCGCAGACCCAGATCCGATGGGGTCTGCGATACATCAAGGGGCGGTACGGCTCGCCCTGCGGGGCGTGGGGCCACTTCCAGTCCCACAACTGGTACTGACGGAGTGTCCAGGGAGTGCCCAGGGGAAGGGAACACTCCCTGAGGGCGCCCGGGGGATCACTCCCGGGCGCTCCTCTTCCCGGCTTTCCGGCCGGCCCGTACGGCCATGGCCTCGACGAGCAGCTCCAGCCCGAACTCGAACTCCTCGTCGTGGTCGCACGACAGCAGATAGGGCGAGAGCGCGCTCACTTGGGGGAACAGCGCGGGGTCGGCCTCCGCCACCTTGATGTCGGGCCGGACGGGCGCGAACGTCGGGGTGACGCCCACCTCGCGGAGCAGGGAGCCGACGATGTACGCGATGAACATGCGGAGCATCCGCACCGCTTCCTGGCCGTCGAAGCCGGCGCCGCGCAGCGTGGACAGCGCCCGCTCGACGGGCAGCAGCCCGGCCGTGGACTGGAGCTGGCGGCTGACGACGACCATGGTCGACCGCGGGTAGTGGTGGGCGATCTGCCGGAAGGCCCTGGCCTGGATCCGCACCCGGTCGGTCCAGTGCGCCGCCGGGTCGTCGGTGAACTCGATCTGTGACAGCACGGTCTCGGCGACGGCGTCGAGCAGCGCGGACTTGTTGGGGACGTGGTTGTAGAGCGACATGACGCCGACGCTCAGCTCACTGGCGATCCGGCGCATGGACACGGCGTCGGCGCCCTCACGCTCGATGAGGTCGATGGCGGCGGCGACGATCCGGTTCCGGCTGAGCATGGGTCGATTCTCCCGCACGTGTTGACGGACGTACAGCGTACGTGTCACGCTCGCGCTATACGTACGGTGTACGTCAAGGAGGCCCTCCCAGTGTCGACGCACGAGCTCTACACCATCCCCGCCGAGCTCTCCACGTGGGACGTGGAGATGACCGGAGCCGCCAGGTTCACCTGGGAGTACGACGACGGCAGGGATCGCATGCTCGCCCTCTACCAGAAGGGCAAGGACAAGCAGTGGGACTCGGTCAAGCGCATCGACTGGGACCTCGAGGTCGATCCGTACGACGTGCTGGGCGTCCCGGACGAGACCATCGCGATCTACGGCACGCCGCTGTGGGAGCGCCTGAGCGACAAGCAGCGCAAGGACGTGCGGCTGCACGGCGCGGCCTGGCAGTTCTCCCAGTTCCTGCACGGCGAGCAGGGCGCGATGATCTGCTCGGCCCGCATCGTCGAGTCGGTCCCCGACCTGGACTCCAAGTTCTACGCCGCCACGCAGACGATGGACGAGGCGCGGCACGCCGAGACCTACGCCCGGTTCCTCCAGGAGAAGATCGGGCTCGCCTACCCCATGAACGAGCACCTCAAGGCGCTCCTGGACAGCACACTGAACGACTCCCGCTGGGACATGCCGTACCTCGGGATGCAGGTGCTGATCGAGGGCCTGGCGCTGGCCGCCTTCGGGGTGATGCGCGACATCACCAACAAGCCGCTGCCCAAGCAGATCCTGGCGTACGTCATGCAGGACGAGGCCAGGCACGTCGCCTTCGGCCGGATGGCCCTGCGCGACTACTACCGCAACCTGTCGGAGACCGAGTTGCGCGAGCGCGAGGACTTCGTCATCGAGGGCTGCTACCTCATGCGTGACCGTCTCCGGGGCCGCGAGAGCTGGGAGCACCTCGGCCTGTCCAAGCAGGAGACGGCCGAAGTGATGGAGGCCACCGACCAGTCCGAATACCTGAAGCTGTTCCGGTCTCTGCTCTTCAGCCGGATCGTCCCCTGCGTCAAGGACATCGGCCTGTGGAGCCCCCGCCTGCAGAAGGCGTACGCCGACATGGGCGTGCTGGACATGGCCGGGCAGAACCTCGACGCGCTGATGAAGCAGGACGAGGACATCGCGGACAGGCTCGACGCCGACCGCTTCGCGAGCGAGGAGGCCGAACGGCACGCCGAGGTCGCCGAGACCATCCGCTCCGCGAGCGAGTGACCCGCCGCCTGACCCCGCCGCCTGACCCCGCCGTCCGACCCCGCCGCCGAACCGTCAGGGCGCCAGCGTCAGGACCAGCGACAGCGCGCCGGCGACCAGCAGAAGGACGCCGAGCCAGGCCACCCGCGCGTCCAGCGTGTCGTCCAGCGGGCGCCCGTCCCGGAGCGCCCGCTCAACCCGCCTGAACCGGACCCCGGTGCGCAGCAGGAGCAGCGCGCCGCTCAGCGCGGCTAAGGCGAACAGCACGGTCACCCCCGCGCCGGCGCGGTGACGCAGCCCCACCCCCGCCGCGCCGAGCGCCGCCGCGGCCAGTACGGTCCCCAGGCGCACCCACGCGAGCCGGGTCCGCTCGCTGTGCAGGCCGGGGCTCATGGTTGCCGGCTCATGGTTGCGGGCTCATGGTTGCGGGCTCATGGTTGCGAGCTCATGGTTGCGAGCTCATGGTTTGCGGGCTCATGGTTCCGGATTCACGGCGACAGGACGATGAGGACGAGCGCGAGGATCGCCACCATGGCCACGCCGTACCCGAAGAGCGGGGCGAGGGCGGGCGGCGGCAGCGGCTCGTCCAGGCGGAGCGCCCGCTGGATGCGGCGCCAGCGGGGGTAGGCCGTGACGGCGGCGACGGCGGACAGCAGCACGAGGATCAGGGCGAGCGCCGTGCGGACCCAGGGCACGAAGACGCTCTCCGGCACCACGGCCATCGCGATGCCGCCCGCGCTGAGGGCGAGGGACGTGCTGAGCCAGGTGAGGAACGTCCGCTCGTTGGCCAATGTGAACCGCGGGTCAGGCTCGTTCCCTTGCATGAGAAACAGGGTAATTTTGCCCCATTTCCTCTAGATTTGCCGGGTTAGCGGCAGGCCGGGTCAGAGGCACGCCTCGCTGACGCGCTTCAGGTAGGCGGCTCCGTCGGTGGCGACCTTCTGCGCCGCGTCCACCGCCGCGTTGGCGTCGTCGACGTTCAGCTTCTGGAAGCTGTCGGCGAGGCCCTGGAGCGCCTGCTTCAGCGTGGTGTCCCCCGCCTTCTCGGCGAGATCGTCCAGCTTGGCGGCGCCATCGGAGAGCTCCTTCCGCATCGCCTCGGGGTCGTTGACCACCGCGCCGATCTTGCTGATCGTCTCGCCGATCAGTTTCGGCGCCTCAACGCACGACTGCGCCTTGCCGGCGGCGGAGCATCCGGAGGCCAGCAGGACGGCGGCCGCCGCGACGGCAGCGAACGGGAGGAGTCGCATGGCCGAAACCCTACCCAATTCCTGATTTGGCGTGGGCCGTAGCATCTGCTCATGGGTATCTGTGAACATCTGCTCAGCCCGGTCGAGGCCGAGCCGCGCACGCCGGAAGGCTGCGAGGAGTGCCTCGAACTGGGCACGCGCTGGGTCCACCTGCGCAAGTGTCTCGAATGCGGCCACGTGGGGTGCTGTGACTCCTCCCCCGGCCGCCACGCCACCGGCCACTACCAGCACGTCGGCCACCCGACCGTCCGCTCGTTCGAGCCGGGCGAAGAGTGGCGCTGGTGCTACGCGGACCAGACGCTGGGCTAGGTCGTGCCTGACACTCCTCGGCACCGCTAGCGCCAGCGGTCAGCCGCCCGCGGCGCGGGGTGATATGCGGCGCGGGGTGATATGCGGCGCGGGGTGATATGCGGCGCGGGGTGGGGTGCCGCGCGAGGTGAGTTCGGGTGCCGCGGGGTGGGTCAGAAGGGAAACTCGGCGCAGACATCCCCCGCGAACCAGTGGGCGCAGTGCTCCCGCATGCGGGGGCCGTACACCGCGTCCCCGGCCAGGGCCGTATAGGACGGGAAGTCGCGGTGGACGAGCCCCGCCGTGTGGGCCAGGTAGACATCGAAGCCGGGGTACATCAGGCCCACGAACGGCAGGTCGTCCACGTCGACGGCGAGCACCGGGTACTCGCTCCGGGAGTCCGGCTCGCCCACCGCCAGGACCCGGCGGGAGTCCGATCCACCGGGAAGCAGGAAGCACTCGGTGAACCGGTCCGCCAGCGGCGCGAAGAACTCACCCCAGTGGTCGCCCATCTCCTCGCCTACGAGCCGGTCCAGCGGCCGGGGTGAGAAACCTCCGCCGGGGGCGAACCACCCGAAGCGCTCCAGCAGGCTCGTGTCGAACCCCAGCCAAGCCCGCAGGCTGGGCGGCAACGGGCGGCCCGAGGGGAAGACCGCCTCCGCCAGCGCGTCCGCCGGCATTGGCCCGGAGGTCCCCGCCACCCACGGGACGTGCTGGTAGCTGAGCATCGACCGACCCGGCTCTTGCCGTACCGTCTCGACCACTCGCTCCGCGAGCGCCGCTCCGTGCTCCGCGCTCCCCGCCTCTTCAGTCATGCCCCCAGAAGCTAACAGCCGCCACGGACGTTTCCGCCATCATGTTCGCGACCTCTAGCCACGCGCCGTCCTACCTGACGCTTTGTGCAGCGTGACCATGCACGGAGTGCGGCCGGCGGACGGACACCGCATGATCACAAACAGTGCCGACCCTGATCAGACCGCATACGGCGGAAACCATGCATGATCACGATCCAAGGAACCCCCAGGAACCACACGTCCCCGAGCTTCCCGGGAAACCATGCATGATCACGGCGACGGGTTTACCCGACCGGCTCCCTAGCCGCGCTCCAGGGTGGCCTCCTCGAAGTCGAGCTCCTGCATCACCCGATGAAGAACCTCGTCGTCGATCCGCCGCTCGTCGCGGAGCCGTACGAACACGTCACGCTCGGCTGCCAGCATCTCCCTGCGGAGGCGGCGGTAGATAGTGGCGGGGGTCTCCTCCCCGTCCGGGCCGGTGCCGCCGCCGAGCCGCTCCCAGGCGTGCAGCGCCCTCCGCTCGGAGCGGTCGCGCAGCCGCTGGACGACCTCCTCGTGCACGTCGAGGACGCCGTCGGCGACCAGCTCGTCGAGCCGTGCCACCGCGGCCGCGGCCGCGGCCTGCTGGGCGGCGGCCTCGGCGAGATCGTCGGCGTACTGCTCCTTCTCGGTCGAGACGCCCAGCTTCCTGATCAGCCACGGGAACGACAGGCCCTGGACGACCAGGGTTCCGATCACGACGGCGAAGGTCAGGAAGAGCAGGAGATTGCGTTCGGGGAAGTCCTCCGGAAGACCGAAGGCGGCGGCCAGCGAGACGACGCCGCGCATCCCCGCCCAGCTCACCAGCAAAGAGCTCCGCCACGGTGGCTTCTTCGGTTCGCGCTCGCGGATCCTCTTGGACAGCATCAGCGGGACATAGGCGGAGAGCGGCACCCAGAACGCCCGGACCACCACGGCCACCAGGAAGAGCGCGACCGCGTAGACGGCGACCCGTCCGGGGTCCTCGCCCTGCAGGCCCACGATGATCGGGCGCACCTGCAGGCCGATGAGCGCGAACACGATCGACTCCAGCACGAGGTCGACGACCTGCCAGACGGCGCTCGACAGCAGGCGCGTGCCGTACGACGTGCGGCTGAGCTGGTGGCCCAGGTAGATCCCGACGATCACGACGGAGATCACGCCGGAGGCGTGGACCGCCTCCGCCGCGATGTACGCGGCGTACGGCACGAGCAGCGAGACCCCGTTGGCGATCAGCGGGTCGGCGAGCCGCCGCAGCAGCAGCCCCGTGACGTACGCCAGGGCGAGGCCGATCATGATGCCGCCTCCGGCGGCGAAGAGGAACTGCGTCCCGGCGTCGACCAGGCTGACCGCGGTGCCGAGGACCGCCCCGACCGCGACCCGGTAGGCGGTGAGCGCGGTGGCGTCGTTGAACAGCCCCTCCCCGATCAGGATGGTGATCGCGCGCCTCGGCAGGCCCAGCTTGCGGCCGACGGCGACGGCGGACACGGCGTCGGTGGGGGCCACGATCGCGCCGAGCGCGAACGCCGCGGCGAGCGGGAGGTGCGGGATCAGGGCGTGCGCGACGAAGCCGATCACGACCGTGTTGACCAGGACGAGCCCGACGGCCAGCATGCCGACCGGCCGTTGGGCGTCGCGTAACCGCAGGTAGGAGCTGTCGAGCGCGGCCGAGTAGAGCATCGGCGGCAGGAAGATCGACAAGACCACCTGCGGGTCCAGCTCATAGCCGGGGATGCCGGGCACGTAGGAGGCCACAAGCCCGGCGAGGACCAGCAGCAGGGGCGCCGACCACCCTCGCCATCTCGCGAAGCCGGCCACCGCCAGCGCGACCGCCGGGAGGAACAGAAACTGCAATGCCGTCGAGGTGTCCATCAATCGACGAGCGTACTTACGGCTGGGACCGCTGATGACCGGCCGCGTCCACCCCCACCGCTACCAGCCGCGCTGGTCCTCCCGGTGTTCCGGCCGGCGTCCGGCGCGGTGATCTGAGGACTGATCTGATTGATGATCTGAGTGGTGATCCGGCCGCTGGTCGGGCCGCAGCCGCTCCCCCGTCGTGTACATCGGCTCCGGGACGTACGGCCGGACCTGACCGAGGCCGAGAGGGTCATTCGGGTCGACGTCGACCGCGCCGGGCTGCGGCGGGTACGCCGGCTCGTGCTGGTACGCACCGGCGTCGTGCTGGTAGGCGGCCTCGTTCGGGTAGGCCGGCTCCTGCTGGTAGGCGGCCTCGTTCGGGTAGGCCGGCTCCTGCTGGTAGGCGGCCTCGTTCGGGTAGGCCGGCTCCTGCTGGTAGGCGGCCTCTCGCTGGTAACCCGGCTGCTGCTGGTAGGCCGGTTCCTGAGAGTAGGCGGGTTCCTGAGAGTAGGCCCCCGTCGGCTGCTGGGCGTACGCCGGTTGCTGCCGGTAAGCAGGCTCGCGCTGGTACGACGGCTCCCGCTGGTACCTCAGGTCCTGCGCGGGGTCCTGATACTGGTCCCGCTGGTACTGGTCCTGCTGGTACTGGTCCTGTTGATACTGATCCTGTTGATACTGATCCTGTTGATACTGCGGGTCCTGCTGGTACGTCGGGTCCCCGGCGTATGCGGGCTGCTGCGGGTAGGCCGGTTCCTGGGCGTAGGCCGGCTCTTCCGGGTCGAACTGGTACGCGGGCCGTCCGGGGATGGGCGAGGGGAACTGGTACACCGGCTCGGCGGGCGGCGGCTCGTGGTTGGCGGCGACCAGCCGGTCCCGGGAAGGAGCGCCCCGGGCGACCAGCACATCGTTCGGCCCCAGCGCCGCCGGGGCAGGCCTGGCGTACTGACCCGTGCCGGGGTAGTCGGGGTATTCCGGGTAGTCGGAATGGTCGGGGTAGTCCTGATAGCCGACCGCCTGATCCCGGGCGCCGGGCTCGCCGGTGTCCGGCATCGGGAACGGTCCCGTCCCGGCGTCGTCCTCGGAGTACTGGCCACCCGCTTCGGCGAAGCCCTCGTCGAGGGTGTCGATGAGGCGCTCCACGTCGCCCATCGGCATCCGGAAACTGGCCGTGCACATCTCGCCGCGCCACAGGCTCAGCACCAGCGTGCCCTCGTGCCAGGTGACCCGTAGGACCCGGTCCTGTCCTCGGGCGTCGAAGAACACCTCACCGAACGATGGCAATGGGACAACTTCCGACATGGCAGACATAGTGCCTTTACCTGCCCTTATCCGTCCACTCGACCTCGGGAACCCTACCGAAACGTTCGTTTCGTCCTTCTTGACCTCACTCGGTAGATCACCGTTGACCTTGAGCGCTGAGCCCTAGTCTGCCATGTGGGATCGAATCCGGCTCCTGGAACGCCAGGATGTGTCAATCCGGTCACGCACCGAATGTCGGCGGCAGCGGGTAGCGTTCTCCCGTGCCCAAGGACCGTCCCGAGCTTCCGCCCGTCGAAGAGCTGCTCACCACCGTGGTGGCGGAGCTGGGGGGCAGCGAGCGCCCGGGCCAGGTAAAGATGGCTCAGGCGGTGCAGCAGGCCGTGGAGGGCGACGAGCATCTCGCGGTCCAGGCCGGCACAGGCACGGGCAAGTCGCTCGCCTACCTGGTGCCCGCGGTCAGGCACGCCGCCGAGACCGGCAACGCCATCGTGGTCTCCACCGCGACGATCGCGCTCCAACGCCAGCTCGTGGACCGTGACCTGCCCCGGCTCGCCGACGCGCTGGAGGGCGCGCTGCCGAGCCGGCCGGCGTTCGCGATCCTCAAGGGCCGCCGCAACTACCTGTGCCGCTACAAGATGGGCGCCGGAATGCCCGACGACGAGGACGACCAGCTCTTCGACCCTCGCGAGGTCAGCGCCACCGGCCGGATGGTCCAACGGATCCAGGAGTGGGCCAATGAGACCGAGACGGGCGACCGCGACGAGCTGATTCCCGGCGTCAACGAGCAGGCGTGGCGGCAGTTCTCCGTGACCGCCAGGGAGTGTCTCGGCGCGCAGCGGTGCCCGAGCGGTGCCGAGTGCTTCGCCGAGCTGGCCCGGGAGCGCGCGGGAGAGGCCGACGTCGTGGTCACCAACCACGCCCTGCTGGCCATCGACGCCATGGAGGACTTCGCTGTCCTTCCGGAGCACGACGTCGTCATCGTGGACGAGGCGCACGAGCTGGTCGACAGGGTGACCTCGGTGGTCACCGGCGAGCTGTCGGAGAGCACCGTGGGCATCGCCGTCCGCCGCGCCGGGAGGCTGATCGAGCAGGGGGTGGCCGACCGGCTGCAGGAGGCGGGGGAGGACCTGAAGGCCCTGCTCGCCGCGGCCCCGCCCGGCCGGATAGACGACCTGCCCCAATCGCTGGGGCTCACTCTCGCGCTGGTGCGCGACGCCGCCTTCGCGTGCATCACCGCGCTCGGCCCCCGCAACAAGGACAAGGAAGATCTCGAGAACGCGGGCCTGCGGAAGGCCGCGTTCACGATGCTCGACGAGGTGCACGACACGGCCCAGCGCATGCTCGACGCGTTCGGCGCCGCGTCCGAGGCCGACCGGGCGGAGGTCGTGTGGCTGGAGGAGGGGCGTGGGCGCACCGCGCCGGCCCTCCGGGTCGCGCCGCTGTCGGTGGGCGGCATGCTCCGCGACAAGCTCTTCGGGGACCGTACGGTCGTCCTGACGAGCGCCACGCTGGCGCTCGGCGGCTCCTTCGACGGCCTGGCCCGTCAGTGGGGGCTCGGCCGCGAGGAATGGACGGGTCTCGACGTCGGCTCGCCGTTCGACCATCCGCGCAGCGGGATCCTCTACGTGGCAAAGCATCTGCCGCAGCCGGGCCGCGACGGCCTCCCCGAGGCGTATCTGACCGAGATCACCGAGCTGATCGAGGCGGCGGGCGGGCGCGCGCTCGGCCTGTTCTCCTCGATGCGGGCCGCCAAGGCCGCCACCGAGGCGCTGCGGGACCGGCTGAACGTCCCTCTGCTCTGCCAGGGCGACGACTCCACCTCACAGCTCGTGAAGCAGTTCGCCGCCGACCCGGCCACGTGCCTGTTCGGCACGCTGTCGCTCTGGCAGGGCGTCGACGTTCCCGGGCCGTCGCTGACGCTTGTGATCATCGACCGGATCCCGTTCCCGCGTCCCGACGACCCGCTGGCCTCGGCGCGGCAGCGGCACGTCGCGGCCACCGGCGGCAACGGCTTCATGACCGTCGCCGCCACCCATGCCGCGCTACTCCTGGCCCAGGGCGCGGGCCGCCTGCTGCGGTCGATGGACGACCGGGGCGTAGTGGCCGTCCTCGACCCCCGGCTGGCGACGGCTCGCTACGGCGGGTTCCTGGTGAGCTCCCTCCCGCCGTTCTGGCGCACCACCGACCCCGCCAAGGTCCGCGACGCGCTGCGACGTCTCACAGCTGACGCGTAAGGCGCCTCACGGCAGGCGGGTGAGGTCCGGGCGCTTGGGGTCGAGGCCGTCGCCGGAGGACCGGCCCCGGAGGCGGCGGCCGATCCACGGGCCGAGGTGCTCGCGCAGCCATTGGGCGTCCTCTCGGCGCTTGATCCTCGGATCCACCTGCTCCCGGGGCGGCCAGGTCATCCGCCAGTCGTCGTCGGACGGCACGGCCAGCACGTCGAGAACCCTTGCCGCGACGAGGCGGTGGCCGTCCGCGTTGAGGTGCAGCCGGTCCTCGCTCCACGCCCGCCAGTCCCGCAGGCTCTGCATCGACCAGATGTCCACGAGGTGGCAGCCGTACAGGTCGGAGATCGCGCGGACGTGCATGAAGAAGACGGCGAACTTGCCGCGCACCCTGCGCATGATCGGGGTGTCGCGCGGGTCCATGCCGGTGAACAGCACGACGTCCGCGCCGGTGCCCCGCAACTGCCGTACGGCTCCCGCCAGTTTCTTGGCCATCCGGTCGGGGTCGCTGCCCGGCCGCAGCAGGTCGTTGCCGCCCGCGCAGAAACTGATCAGGTCGGGCTTCAGCTCGACCGCGCGGGGCACCTGCTCCTCGACGATCTGGTCGATCAGCTTGCCGCGCACCGCCAGGTTCGCGTACCGGAACTCCGGCTCCAGCTGGGCCAGCCGCTCCGCGACCCGGTCGGCCCATCCGCGGTACCGCGCGACCTCTCCAACCGCCTGGCCGTTCACGACCGGATCATTGAGACCTTCGGTGAAACTGTCCCCGACCGCGACGTACGACGTGTATCCCATGGGTCCTGCCTTGCTTCGCTTTTACTGATTACTGACCAGTATCCGCGATGGCCCGCAGTGCCAGCTCGTAGGACCGCATGCCGAACCCGGCGATCGTGCCCGTCGCGACGGCCGCCACGACCGAGGTGTGGCGGAACTCCTCCCGGGCGTTCGGGTTGGAGATGTGCACCTCGATCAGGGGCGCCGTCCGCTGCGCGATGGCGTCGCGCAGCGCGTAGGAGTAGTGCGTGAACGCGGCCGGGTTGAGCACGACGGGCGTCCGGGCGTCGGCCGCCTCGTGGATCCAGCCGACCAGCTCGGCCTCGTCGTCGGTCTGCCTGACCTCGACGGACAGGCCGAGCTCCCGGCCGGTCTCGCGGCACAGCGCGGCGAGGTCGTCGAACGTCTGCGCCCCGTAGACGTCGGGCTCCCGGATGCCGAGCCGCCCGAGGTTGGGCCCGTTGAGGACGAGAACGGGCCTCATCGGCCGACCTCCTGGTAGGCGGCCTCGAGCAACTCCTCGGCGGGGTTCTCGAGGCGGGACACTTTGGCGATGTCGTCCAGCACCACGAACCGCAGCGTGGCGCCCCGGCTCTTCTTGTCGACCCGCATGTGGTCGCGGAGCGCGGGCCACGCCTCCCGGCGGTACGCCGTGGGCAGGCCGACCGACGTCAGGATCGAGCGCGTCCGGTCGACGATGTCCCGGCCGATCCGGCCGTCCAGGCGGGACAGCTCGGCGGCGTAGACCAGGCCGATCGCGACGGCCTCGCCGTGCCTGATGTGGTAGCTCTCCACCCGCTCGATCGCGTGGGCCAGCGTGTGGCCGTAGTTGAGGATCTCCCGCAGGCCGCTCTCGCGCAGGTCGGCCCCCACGACGTCGGCCTTGACCCGGATCTTCCGCTCGATCAGCTCGCGGGTGTGCTCGCCCTCCGGCGTGCAGGCCCCGGCCGGGTCGTCCTCGATCAGCATGAGGATCGTCGGGTCGGCGATGAAGCCGCCCTTGATGATCTCCGCGAGCCCGGCGACGTAGTCCTCGCGCGGCACGCTCACCAGCGTGGCGAGGTCGCACAGGACGCCCTTCGGCGGGTGGAACGAGCCGACGAGGTTCTTGCCCTCGGGGGTGTTGATGCCGGTCTTGCCGCCGACGGCCGCGTCGACCATGGCCAGCAGCGTCGTCGGGACCTGCACCACCTGGACACCGCGCAGCCAGGTCGCGGCCACGAATCCGGCCAGGTCGGTGGTGGCCCCCCCGCCGACGCCGACGACCGCGTCCGACCTGGTCACGCCGTACCGCCCGAGCGCCGACCACAGCTCTGCCGCGACATGGACGCTCTTGGCCTCCTCGCCGTCGGGCACGGGCAGGGAGATCACCTCGTAGCCCGCCGTCTCCAGCACCCCGCACACCGGCCGGGCGATCTCGGGCAGGCTCGCCGGGTGGATCACGGCCACGGTCCGCACCCCGGCGCTCAGCAGGCCGGGCAGCTCGCCCAGCACGCCGGTGCCGACCACGACGTCATAGGGGCTGTCGCCCCGCACGGTGATGCGCGTCGCCGTCATAGCTCCGCCGAGATTTCGGTCGCGATCTGGTCCACGATGTCGGCGGGCTCCCGGTCATCGGTGCTGACCGTTATCACGGCCAGCCGCTCGTACACCGGGCGGCGCTCCTCCATCAGCTTTCTGAGCCGGCTGCGCGGGTTGAGCACGAGCAACGGCCTCGCGGAGGCGAGCCCGACCCGCCTGACCGCCTGGTCGAGCCCGACCTGCAGGTAGACGACCTGGTGCCCGGCGAGCAGCTTCTGAGTGGGCTCGTGCAGGATCGCGCCGCCGCCCAGCGACAGCACGCCGCCGTGGCTCTCCAGCGCGGCCCGTACGGCTTCCGCCTCCAGCTCGCGGAACCTGGCCTCCCCGTCCTCGACGAAGACGTCGCTCACGGGCTTTCCGGCGACGGCCTCGACGTCGGCGTCGGTGTCGCGGAAGGACACGCCGAGCCGCTCGGCCAGCAGGTGGCCGATCGTGGACTTGCCGGAGCCCGGCGGGCCGATGAGGACGGCGGCGGGCCGTTCAGACCCCTGAGGAGCCGAGTTCACGATCACTTGATCACCAGGGAAGAGAGGTAACCGGACAGGTTGCGCGCGACCTCCTCGACGGAGTCACCGCCGAACTTCTCGATCGCCGCGTCGGCCAGCACCAGCGCGACCATCGCCTCGGCGACGATCGCGGCGGCCGGCACCGCACAGACGTCCGAACGCTCGTGGTGGGCCTTGGCGGCCTCCCCCGTCAGGACGTCGATCGTGGCGAGCGCGCGGGGCACGGTGGAGATCGGCTTCATCGCCGCGCTGACCCGCAGCGGCTCGCCGTTGGTCATGCCGCCCTCGACGCCGCCGGCCCGGTTGGTGATCCGGCGGACGCCCTCGGGCGTGTTCTCGATCTCGTCGTGGGCCCGGGAGCCGGGGCGGCGGGCCGTCTCGAAGCCGTCGCCGACCGCCACGCCCTTGATGGCCTGGATGCCCATCAGCGCGCCGGCGAGGCGGGAGTCGAGCCGGCGGTCCCAATGGGTGTAGCTGCCGAGGCCGGGCGGCAGGCCGTACGCGACGACCTCGACGACCCCGCCGAGCGTGTCGCCGTCCTTGTGCGCCTTGTCGATCTCGGCCACCATCGCCGCGCTGGCGGCGGGGTCCACGCAGCGCACCGGGTCGGCGTCCACCGTCGCCATGTCGCCGGGGCCGGGGAGCACGTCGCCCGGCGCCGTGGCCTCGCCGATGGCGACGACATGGCTCACGATGTCGACGCCCAGGGCCTGCTTGAGAAAGCTCCGGGCGACCTGGCCGAGCGCCACGCGGGCGGCGGTCTCCCGGGCGCTGGCCCGGTCGAGCACCGGCCGCGCGTCGTCGAAGCCGTACTTCTGCATGCCGGCCAGGTCCGCGTGGCCGGGCCGGGGCCGCGACCTCGGCGCGTTGCGGGCCTGCCCCTCCAGGACGGCGGGGTCCACCGGGTCGGCGGCCATCACCGTCTCCCACTTGGGCCATTCGGTGTTGCCGATCCGGATGGCGACGGGCGAGCCGAGCGTGCGGCCGTGCCGTACGCCACCGGAGATCGTCACCACGTCCTGCTCGAACTTCATCCGCGCGCCACGGCCGTAACCGAGGCGACGGCGGCGCAGGGCCTCGTCGAGCTGGGCGGTGGTCACCTCCACGCCCGCGGGCAGGCCTTCCAGGATCGCGAGGAGCTCGGGGCCATGGGACTCCCCGGCGGTCAACCAGCGCAACATGGTGACAAGTCTTCCATGTGTCAGGCGTGCACGAGCACCGCCACGAGGGCCGCCACGAGCATGAACGGCCCGAACGGGAACTCGCTCTTCCGGGTCGCCCTCTTGGTGATCAAGAGGCCGGCGGCGTACAGGGCGCCCAGGAAGTGACCGCCCAGCCCGGCGACCAGCGCCGCCTGGACCCCCAGCGCGCCGGTGAGCAGGCCGATGAGCCCGGCGAGCTTGACGTCACCGAAACCGAGCGCCGCAGGACGCCCGAACCACAGCAGCGCGTACACGCCCCCGATGGCGCACCCGGCCGTCACCGCGCCCATGAGATGCCCCGAGGGCACGAGCAGGGCCACGACGATCGGGTACGACGGCACGACGATCGCGTCGGGGAGCCGCCAGATCCGCCAGTCGATCACCGCCAGCGTCACGCCCGCGACCGCCGCGTATAGCCAGGCGGCCAGCAGCCAGCCGTTGTGCTGGTGGTCATCCTGCAGTCCCCAGGTCACGAGCCCGGCGGCGACGGCGGTTGCGGCTTCGATCAGGTACGGCGGGCGGGGCACGGGCACGATCCGGATCGCGTACGCGTACGCCTCTCTGGCCTCCTTACGGGTGTCGTCCGGATCGATGCCGAAACCACCCGCGAGCTCACGGACGTACGATCCCGCGATCAATCCGAGGATCACGGCTAGAAGGAGGGCCACGCGCAGACCCTAATGGCGGCGGCGCCCTCACTTGACCATCGAGGTGCGGTTGGCGAACCGTCGCCGTGGATCACCTGCGGATCGTCACGGATCGCCGGGGGCTCAGCGACGGCGTCTGTCCCACCAGTGCCGGGGGCGCTCCCGCAGCCGCGCCACCGTCAGGTCCGGTACGGCTTCCGCCAGCCGGTCCAGGGCCGAGGCGTCGTGCTTGGCCTCCTCGACCGTCGCGAGGGCCTGCAGCATGCCCCCCTCGATCACGAACGGGATCGGCCCGGCCACGTCGATCACCACGGCGGCGGCCTGCTCGTGCCGGGCGGCCTGACAGACCTGGGGACCCGTCGCCTGGACGGGCCGGGCGTCCGGGCGCCACATCCGCAACGGCTCCACGCCGGTGAAGGCGAGAACGGCCTCCCGCCCGTCCTTGCCGACGAGCTTGGGGAGCGCCATCTCGCTCTCTTTCTCCTGCTTGAGCCCGTGCTCCCCCACCTCGGACTCGGTGAGGAGCGCGACCACGGGCACCAGGAGCCTGGCCTGGCCGAGGGCCGTCAGCACGTCGGCGGCGGTCGCCGTACCGGCGTGGAAGGCCGACAGGGCCGACCCGACGGCGGCGTCGACGCCGCCGTCGTCATCAGGGCGCAGAGGCTGTGGAATCGCGGGCACGTTCCGCGAGCCTACCCGCTCCACACCCCCACCCCCCTCACCCCGGCCGTGATCATGCACGGGTTCCCGGACGTGGCCCCAACCAGCGCAAACCCATGCCGTGATCATGCACAGGTTCCAGCACATTCGGCCGGAGCGGCGCAAACGCCGATCGTGATCATGCAGCTGTCAATGCATGATCACAGTGAGCGTAGAAGCAGGTCAGCGAAGCGATCCGGGAAGTTGCGCATGATCACGGCACGGATTTGCGCTGGTCAGGCGAGGTCGGCGATGGCGATGACGGGGCCGCCGCCGGAGGGGCCCTGGTGGACGGCCGCCACCGACACGAACACCGCCGGGTCGCCGGTCACGCCGGCGGCGACGCCGCCCACGGTGGCCTTGATCTGCCGGTGCCAGTGGACGTCGGAGTCGTCGAGCATGATGTTGCGCCGCCCGCGGACCCGTCCCGAGGGGTCGGCCTCGCACTTGATGAACACGTTGACCAGCCGGTCGCCGAGGTCGCTCGGGTGGGGGCGTTCGGGCAGCTCGATACCCGCGTCGCGGATGGCCTCCCAGATGCCGTCGGCGTCCAGGGCGTCCCTCATCACCGAGTGACCGGCCCGGTAGCGGCCGCCGATCCCCCGGACGTTGCCGACCACCACGATCTGGGCCCGGTCGAGCTCGACACCACTCGAACACGAGGCCACCGACGAGTAGAGCGACAGGTCCTTGTGGATCTGCCCGGCCGACGGCATCTCGATCTCCCCGAGCGCCACGGCGATGCCCAGAGCCGTCGTGGAGTTGGAGATGTCCATCGACTTGAGCGTGTCCTCTGTGACGACGGTCCGGCCGCGCTCCTTCGCGTCGGTGATCGTGGACAGCGTCAGCAGCGGCGTCTTCGTCTGCACATAGTGGACGTCGGCGGGATCCTCGATGCCGGCGATCTTCATGGCCTCCCGCACTCCGGCGGCGACCTTGTCCACCATCGCCGGCCGCCCGATGTCCTCGGGGAGGATCACCTCGCTCATCGCCACGCCGACGCTCACCCGCGGCTCGTTGGTCTGTACGGCTTTCGCCGGGTCGAGGCTGGCGAAGATCGTGGCGTGCGGGCTCAGCACGCCGTCGGTGCCGCCGGACCACACGAGCGGCACCTGCTTGACCTCCTCCTCCGTCCGGGTGCCCTTGGCCACGAGGACCTCGCGGAACGCCCGGTCGGCGAGGATGCGCGTGTAGTCGTTCACGCCGCCGTTGCCCTCGGTCTTGCCGATCACCGCGAGCACGCGGTCGGCCTCGATCACTCCGTCGTCGATCAGCCGCGCGAGCCCGGACGCGTCCGTGACGCTCTCGATGGCGACCTTCCGCACCTCGATCGGATCCGGCATCTATCTCTCCACCCCTCTGGACACCCTTGTGCCGATATTTCCTGATAGCGCCTCACCGATGTGCTGCAGTGAGGTGATCACGGCTCTGTTTCCACCGTCTTCGGCGAAGCGCAGCGCCGCCTCGACCTTGGGGCCCATGCTGCCGCTCGCGAAGTGGCCCGCCGCCTGCAGCACCCGCAGCTCGGCCACGGTGATCTCCTCGATCGGCCGGGCGGTGGGCGTGCCGTACCCGGCGATCGCGTGCGGCACGTCGGTCGCGATCACCAGATCGGTCGCCTGTACGGCTCTCGCGAGCGCGGCGGCCGCCAGGTCCTTGTCGATGACGGCCTCTACCCCGCTCAGTGTGCCGTCCTCTGCCCGGACGACGGGCACTCCCCCGCCTCCGGCGGCGACCACGGTGTACCCGGCCTCCATGAGGGCGATCGCGGCGGGGGCGTCGAGTATTTCGACCGGCCAGGGGGAGGCGACCACCCTGCGCCAGCCGCGCTCGAATCGCCGCCAGGTCTGGCCGTGGTGCTCGAACCGGCGGGGCTCGTCCTCTCCGAAGTACTGCCCGATGGGCTTCACAGGCTCGCGGAACGCGGGATCGTCCGGATCGACGAGCGTGCGCGTCACGACAGTCGCGACGCGCACAGGCTCGGGCGCCAGCGCCCGCTCCAGGGCGTTCATGATGAGGGTGCCGAGCGTGCCCTGCGTCTGGGCGACGCACCAGTCCAGCGGGACGGGCGCCAGCACATGGGCGGCCAGCTGGTTCTTCAGAAGGATGTTGCCGACCTGCGGGCCGTTGCCGTGGGTGAGCATCACCTCGTGCCCGGCCCTGATGAGGCCGGCGACATGGGTCATGGCCTGCCCGATGGCACGGTGCTGGTCATCCGGCGACGCGCTCCCGTCGGGAGCCGTCATGGCGTTGCCGCCCAGTGCGATCAGTACGCGTCCGCCCACATCGCGAAACTATCCACGCGACGACGGGCCTACATTGGCGAATATCGCCCATCAAGCGCCCATCCTTCGGCAAGCCTTCCCCTCGGTGCGGCGGACCTGCCCATGCCGGACCAATTGGCGGCAGAATCGGGGACGTGCCCCCCGAGAAGCTGGAATCCAACGAAGTCGGCGCGGCCTTCGCCGCGCGCCGCGAGCTCGGCCCCCAGTACGAACTGGAGCTCGCCGAGTCACTCGTCGACCGGGTCAACGCCGTGATCGACTCCCGGCTGGCCGTGCAGAAGAACAAGCGCCCGCCGCTCGATTGGGCGCAGATGGCCCTCGGGCTCGGGTCCCTGACCCTGTCCGTCCCGCTGTCGGCCATCACGATCACTCACGGTGGAGGCACCGTCGGCCTCATGCTCGTCTTCGGCGTCGTCGCCTTCGTCAACCTGGCCTACGTGCTCAGCCGCGCCCTCCACCACCGCCGCGACTGACAGCGCGCGGCGGAGCCCGCCCGTCAGGGGTGGCGCAGGACGTTCAGGTGCACACGAACGTCGCCAGAACCTCGGCGATCTCGCCCACGTCATCAAGTTTGCCCGAGGCGACGGCGATCACCAAGTCATAGGCCGAGTCATCGTCTGTGTCCAGCTCCACGCCGTTGTACGCGAGGAACACCACCGTGGACACCCAGGCCACCCGCTTGTTGCCGTCGAGGAATGGATGGTTGACCGCCAGCGAATGCAGCAGAGCGGCGGCCTTGGTGACCAGGTCCGGGTACGCCTCCTGGCCGAACATCCGCGCCTGAGGGCGATGCACGGCCGAGTCGAGCAGTCCCAGATCACGTAGCTGCGGGGTGCCTTCGATGGCGAGCTCGGCCAGATCAAGAACCTGCTCGACCGTCAGGTAGCGGGTCACTGGGCGAGACGGTCGAGAACGGGCTTCCACCGGCGAACCGCGTCCACTCCCAGCCGGTGGACCTCCTCGTCGGCACTGTGCCGGGCAAGGTACTCCTCCACGGCAGCGAGGACGACCTGCTGCATGCTACGGCCCTCCTCCTCGGCACGCCGGCGAAGGGCCTCGGTCTGCTCGTCACTCAAGCGAAGCGTCATGGCCATACCTCCATGCTACGTCGCCAGTATCAATCTGATACCAGTCACAGAAAGCATAAGGTCAGTCACACATAGTCGTCAGGCGATTATCCGCCGGAGGCCGCCAGGCGCTGGAGGCGGGTGACGGCCTCGTCGATGACGTCGTCCTTCTTGCAGAAGGCGAACCGGACGAAATGACTGCCACGGGCGGGATGGTCGTAGAAGACCTGCGTCGGGATGGCGACGACGCCCGCGAGCTCGGGCAGCCGGAGACACAGGTCGAGGCCGTCGTCGAAGCCCAGCGGCCGGATGTCGGTCTGGACGAAGTAGGTGCCCGCGGGACGGAGGACGGCGAAACCGGCCGCCTCCAGCCCGGCCATCAGCCGGTCGCGCTTGGCCTCCAGGGACGCGCGCTGGGCGGCCACCCAGCCCATCTCCTCGCGCATGCCGTACGCCACGGCGAGCTGCCAGGGGGCGCCGGACGTGAACGTGAGGAACTGCTTGACCGTCTGCACGGCCCGCACCAGCGACGGCGGCGCGCAGATCCAGCCGGTCTTCCAGCCGGTCACGCTGAACGTTTTGCCCGCCGAGGAGATCATCACGGTGCGCTCGCGCATGCCGTGCAGCGTGGCGAGCGGGATGTGCTCGACGCCGTCGAAGGTCAGATGCTCGTAGACCTCGTCGGTGATGGCGACGAGGTCGCGCTCCCGGCAGAGCGCGGCGATGACCTCCAGCTCCGCGCGGGTGAACACGGTGCCCGTGGGGTTGTGCGGCGAGTTCACCAGGATCGCCCTGGTCCGGGGGCCTACCGCGGCGGCCAGCTCGGCGGGGTCGAAGGTGAACCGGCCGGCGTCGACGCGCAGGGTCACCGGCTTCCGCACGGCTCCCGCGAGCGCGATGGCGGCCGAGTAGGAGTCGTAGTAAGGCTCGAAGACGATCACCTCGTCGCCCGGCTCGCAGAGGGCGAGGACGGTCGCCGTGATGGCCTCGGTGGCGCCGACCGTGACGAGCACCTCGCCGTCGGGATCGTAGGCGAGGCCGTACCACTCCTTGCGGTGCTCGGACACCGCCTGGCGGAGCTCGGGGACGCCCGGCCCCGGCGGGTACTGGTTGGCCCCGCTCCGGACGGCCTCGACGGCGCGCTCCAGCATCCGCTCGGGCCCGTCGGTGTCCGGGAAGCCCTGGCCGAGGTTGATCGAATCGGTCTCCACGGCGAGCTTCGTCATCGTCGCGAAGACGGTCGTGCCGAATTCGCGCATCCGTTCCACCAGCGGCTCACTCACAGCGGTCACCATATCGGGCCCATGTGACATGGCCTGCGGGTGGAGTTTGGTGATCGGCACGATCCCCTGATGGAATAGCCGTCATGGACGGCTCTCCCGCGGTCGGCCGCATCCGGGCGCTCGACGCGCTGCGCGGGCTGGCCATCTGCGGGATCATGCTGGTCAACACCTGGCAGCACACGCTCACACAGCGGAAGTCCACCCAGATCGACTGGGTGATGGCGAACCTCTTCCAGAGCCGCTTCTATCCGATCTTCTCGTTCCTCTTCGGCATGGGCTTCGCGCTGTTCCTCAACTCGGCGGCCGCGCGGTCGGCGCGTCCGCGGCTGGTGCTGCTCAGGCGGCTCGCCGTGCTGGCGCTGCTCGGCGTGGTCCACTGGTCTTTCTATCCCGGCGACGTGCTCCTGCCGTACGCCCTGCTGGGCGCCACCGTCCTGCTCCCGGCGAGCTTCCTTCCCGCGCCGCTGGTGCTGCTCCTCGGGGCGGGGACCATGGTCGCCGCCCTGCTCACCGGCAAGCCGTACGTGCTGATCGCCGCGCTGTTCCTGTTCGGCCTGGCCACCGTCCGGTACGGCAGGGCGGACCGGCTCGCCGGATTGGTCCCGTTCGGGGTGAGCGCGGCGCTGACGGTCGTGCTGACGTGGTGGTGGAATCACTCGCCGCCGAGCGGCGGGGTCTACCAGGCGGCCGCCCTGTGCGGCGCCGCCGCGTACGGCACCGGCTTCCTGCTGCTGGCGCGGAAGACCGCGATCTTCGAGGCGCTCGGCCGGATGGCGTTGACCAACTACCTGAGCAGCACGGCGGTCATCCTGGCGGCGACGCCGCTGCTGGCCGCCGACGGCACGGGTGCGGCCATCTTGGGCGTCAGCGCCGTCACGCTCGCGGCCCAGGCGGCGTTCAGCCGGTGGTGGCTCGCCCGCTACCGCTACGGGCCCCTTGAATGGGTCTGGCGGAGCCTCACCTGGTGGGAACCGGTCCGCAACCGGCAGACTGGGACCCGTGACACGCGTAGCCCTCTGCCAGATCCCCGTCGCCCACGACCCGAAGACGAACCTCGAGAGCGTTCGTGACGCGCTCGCGCGTGCGGAGGGCGCGCGGCTCGCCGTCTTCCCCGAGGCCACGCTCACCCGCTTCGGCAGGGGTGTGACCGAGACGGCCGAGCCCCTCGACGGGCCGTTCGTGACGGGGCTGGCGGAGGCGGCGCGGGAGCACGGCACCGCGGTGATCGCGGGCGTCTTCGAGCCCGCCGAGGGCGGCCGGGTCTACAACACGGCCGTCGCCGTCGACGAGACGGGCGAACTGGTGGCCGCCTACCGGAAGATCCATCTGTTCGACTCATTCGGCTCCCGCGAGTCCGAACTGGTCTCCCCCGGGGACGCTCCGGCGGTCGTGTCGCTGGGCGGGCTCCGGGTCGGGCTGATCACCTGCTACGACGTCCGCTTCCCCGAGCTGGCGCGCGCGCTGGTGGACGAGGGGGCCGACGTGTTCGCCGTCATCGCGGCCTGGGGCACCGGACCGATGAAGGAGGAGCACTGGGTGACGCTCGTCAAGGCCAGGGCGATCGAGAACACGACGTGGACGATCGCGGTCGGCCAGGCTCCCAACCCGTTCGTCCAGGACGGCTTCGGCGTGGGCCGGAGCATGCTGGTCGACCCCATGGGCGTGGCCCGGCACGACCTCGGCCCCGGGACTGCCGTAGAGGTTGGAGAGATCGACCAGGGACTGACGGAAATCGTGCGGAGGACCCTTCCGTCACTGGAACATCGACGGCTTGGAGTCACCAGATCGTAAACTTGGCCCCATGAGTGAGCCGGGACGCAGGACGCAGATGCAGAAGGTGATCCCGCCGAGGCTGCTCGTGCCCTACCTGGCAGGCAAGCGGACGATCATCTCGGGGTACGTCTACCGCGTGCAGGACTGTGGCCGTCTCACCACCCCCGGGTCACTCGTCGAGGCGCTCGACCTGGGGTTCGAAGGATCGGAGCTGACAGCCAAAGTGCCCGAGCTGTACATCATGCGGTGGTTCGCGCGGGACATCGACACCTATGTCGTCCCGTACGGCCCGCACATGGGCGGGGATTGGAGCGATTCACCGCCGTTCACCGGGAACGGGTTCACCGCGTCACGTGAGCACGTCGTGCCGCAGTTCCACACGATGCCCATGCCGATCCCGGCGGGCGCGGAGATCGTCCATCTCACGAAGGCCGGAGAGCGGCCCTTCGCCGGGTACGACGGCCTGACCTGGCGGCCGGCGTCATGACCGGCATCGAGCCGGTGGGGCTGGGGTTCATCGCCCGCTACCGAGACCAGACCTACGCCGCGGCCATCGGGCCCGACAGCGACGACGTCATCCTCTTCAGCGAGTCCCCGGAGGAGGGCTTCACGAAGGCGGGGGGCTACTGGCGGCTCCGCGTGAGCCGTTACGACCTCGAGTGGCTGACGCTGCTCCGCACCGTGGGCGCCTTCGGCGGCGAGCCGTGCCTCGTGCTGGACGACGACAACGGCGGGGACAACGGCAGGGACGACGGCGGGCAAGGCTCGGACGGCGGGAAGGACGGCGAGGGAGGCGGGCTGCACATCGCCTACACCGGCCACAGCGGCATGAAGGCGGAGGCCCTCGGCTACTGGCTCGTCGACCACGGCGCCTACGAGGTCGTCGTGCCCCGCGACGAGGTCCATTCCATCCGGGTCGAGCGCGTGCCGGTCCCGACCACCCGCGATCAGGAGCCCAGCGACCTGTAACGCGCGAAGCGGGCGGCGAGCCGTTCGCCTGGGGGCCGGCCGAGCAGGTCCATGATCTCGTATTCGAGCGTCTCGGCCACCCGCCGGCAGAACGCGGCCGGTTCGTACGCCGCGTCGGGACGTTCCGGGACGATGCGGTCCACGATGCCGTCCCGCTTCAGGTCGGCCGCCCGTACGCCCTGGGACCGCGCGATCTCCGGGGCGAAGTCGACCGTACGGTAGACGATGGCCGAGGCGCCCTCCGGCGGGAGCGGCGACAGCCAGCCGTGCTGCGCGCAGACGACCCGGTCGGCGGGCAGCAGGGCGAGAGCCCCGCCGCCCGCGCCCTCACCGAGCAGCAGGCACACGGTCGGCGCGTCGAGCATTACCAGGTCGGCCAGCGAACGGGCGATCTCGGCGGCGAGGCCGCCCTCCTCGGCCGCCTTCGACAGGGCCGCCCCGGCCGTGTCGATGACGGTCACCAGGGGAAGGCCCAGCTCGGACGCGAGCCGCATGCCGCGCCGCGCCACCCGGAGCCCGGCCGGGCCGAGCGCGCCATCGGCCCGCTGCCGCCGCCGGTCCTGGCCCAGGACGACGGCGGGAGCCGTACCGAACCGGGCGAGGGCGAGCAGCAGACCGGGGTCGCTCTCGCCTGTGCCGGTGCCGTTCAGCGGGGTGACGTCGGAGGCGCCGAGCTTGAGCAGGCTCCGCACGCCGGGGCGGTCGTCCCGGCGGGAGCGCGTGATGGCCTCCCACGCTTCGACGGGCACGTCGGCCTCCTCCGGCTCGGGCCCGCGATCCGGGTTCCCGCGCGACTCCGAGAGCCGGGACTCCGAAAGCTCGCGGACCAGGCTTCGCGGAGCGCAGAGGACGGCGAGCGCCCGGATGGCGATCTCTCTGGCGTCCTCGGCGGAGACGACGGCGTCGACCAGGCCGTGGGCGAAGAGGTTCTCCGACACCTGCACGCCCTTGGGAAAGGGGTAGCCGTGCAGCGCCTCGAAGACCCGCGGCCCCAGGAAGCCGATCAGCGCGCCCGGCTCCGCCGCCGTCACGTGACCGAGCGAGCCCCACGACGCGAACACGCCACCCGTGGTCGGGTGGCGTAGGTAGACGACGTACGGCAGGCCCGCTGCGCGATGGGCCGCCACGGCAGCGGTGATCTTGACCATCTGGGTGAAGGCCAGCGCGCCTTCCTGCATGCGCGTGCCCCCGCTGGCCGGGGCGGCGAGCAGGGGCAGCCCCTCGGCGGTGGCCCGCTCGACCGCTCGCGTCAGCCGCTCGGCGGCCGCCACGCCGATCGACCCCGCGAGGAACGAGAACTCGCAGGCGACGACCGCGACCCGGCGTCCGTCGAGCGTCCCCTCCCCCGTGATCACCGACTCGTCGTAACCGGTCCTGGCCCGGGCGGCGGCCAGTTCTTCGGCGTACTCCGACCCCGGAGAGGCTCGATCGACCGGCGGTTCGTCCCAGGACTTCCAGGAATGGGCGTCGAGCACCCGCCCGATGAGGGCCCGCGCGTCCGGGCGCGGGGTCATCGTTCGCGCTCGCTCAGCCAGTCGAGGACGGCGTCGTTGTCCTGTCCCAGTGCGGGCGGCGCGATGTGATTCGCGGGGACAACGTCGTCAAAGCGGAGGGGCGGGCCGGGCAGCTCGATGGGGCCGAGGACGGGATGGTCCACGGTCACCAGCAGGCCCTGCGAACGCACCTGGTCCCAGGCGTAGACCTCGTCGATCGACCGGATGGCCCCAGCGGGCACGCCGAGACCGCCGAGCGCGGCAAGCCAGTGCGCCCGGTCGTGTACGGCCAGAGCCTTCTCCATGTCGGAGATCAACTCCTCCCGATGGGCGAACCTCTCCCTGTTTGTCGCATATTTCGGGATATCGGGGTCTATGTCTAGGAGGTGGGCGACCTTGCGCCACTGACCCTCGTTTGCCACGGCGATCTGGATCATGCCGTCGGCGCAGTGGAACGCGCCGTAGGGCGCGATGGAAGCGTGGTGGTTGCCGCCCGCCCTCGGCACTCTGCCGCCGACCGTCCAGGCCGTGCCGTGGTAGGAGTGCACGCCCACCACCGAGGCGAGCAGAGACGTCCTGACGACCTTTCCGCGGCCGGTCCTCTCCCGCTCGTAGAGCGCTGCCACGACGCCGTACGCCCCGTGGATGCCCGCGAGCAGGTCGGCGATCGATGCCCCCACGCGGTACGGCTCGTCCGGCGACGGCCCGGTGAGCGACATCAGGCCGGCCTCACCCTGGGCGATCTGGTCGTAACCCGGCCTGCCGCCCTCGGGCCCGTCGTGGCCGAACCCCGTGATGGACAGGACGACCAGGCGAGGATTCAGCTCGTGCAGCCGCTCGGTGGACAGGCCCAGCCGGTCGAGAACACCCGTGCGGAAGTTCTCGATCAGCACATCGCTCTGCCGTACGAGCCGCTCGATGAGATCCCGGCCCTCGTCCGACTTCATGTCGACGGTGATGGACCGCTTGTTGCGGTTCGCCGCCAGAAAGTAGGTGGAAATATCGTGATCGGGGCCGACGAACGGCGGGCCCCACCCCCGTGATTCGTCCCCCGATGGGTGCTCCACCTTGATGACATGGGCGCCGAGGTCCGCCAGCATCTGCGCCCCATGCGGCCCGGCGAGGGCCCGGGACAGGTCGAGAACGACGACGTCACTGAGAGGTCCCTGCAAGGTCGGCCTCCACCGGCGATGGGTCGGGGTCTTCACCGGCAAGCCTGCCAGGTCGGCCCTCCCGCTTTCCACCGGGGAGGTGCTTGCCTAATGCGTGTTCCTGTGGCGCCACCGGTCCATGAACTGCCGCACCCTCTGCTGGTTCCTCGGGTCGCGGCCCATCGTCCTGGCCCTGCCGACGGCCCGCTTTCCCTGCGGGCTCCGGAAGAACTCCTTGATTCGCTCAACCATGGAAGCCATCTGTCCACTCACCGCCCGTTTTGGTTCCTTTGTCCCTAAGACGGCTACCCCGAGGCATTACGGCCAATCGTAATGGTGGAGGCGGACGGTACCCGGCGGTATCTCCGCACGGACGGCTGTAGGGAGTTACGTTGGTGATCCGGCAAACAGGGGCGTCGGAGGGGCGATAACGCATGGGAACTGTGCCGCCGGGGACGGGACCGCTCTCGCCGGAGTTCACCGGTATCGATCCCGGGCTGATGGACGGCTTCGTCGACCAGATGCAGCATGCTCGGGAAATGATCGGCGAACACGCCGAGTCGATCCGGCGTGTGTTCGCCGCCAACGGCATCCCCGCGGCCTCCCTCGGCCCGATCGGCGAGGTCGAGCGGTGGATCGACGAACGCCTCCCTGACTTGCGACGCCGCACCCAGATCGCCCGCAACATGGCGAAGCTACCGACCTGGACGCCCGCGGCAGCGAGCGCGCTGGTGCCATACGACGAGAAGACCATCCTTCCACCAGCGGAGGCGCGGCGTCTGGGACGAGAGTTGGCAGCGGAATATACACAGTGCCATCCCTTCGACCCCGACCTGGCCAAGAAGTATCAGAAGATCGTGGATGTGCTCGCCGCGCATGTTCACGATTCCGAGTTCACGGTCGCCTTCTTCGCCGAACTGGGTCTACGGGGGACCCTCGACCTTCCGCAACGGCTCCGGCAGGCACTGCAGGAAGGCGAAAAGTCGGCGATTGACACAGTCAGCCGCGCATTCGGAACGGCGGTAAGCGCAGGAGCGGCGACCGGAGGCTTCGCGAAGATCAGCAACGCCATGAAGAACCGGACCGAAACTATTCAGGACAGAGGGGCCGTCGGCGACTTGGTGTCGGGAGGAACTTTCCCCACCGAGTGGCTTGCCGAAGTCGTCGCCTCCCAGGCGCTCGGCCGCAAGGACATGGCCGTCGGGTCGTCTCCCCGGATGTACGACTCTGGCGATGCCACCTTGGGATCGTTGCTCACGCCATACCTCAACGCGCTCGCCAGGGATCCGGCGGCCGCACGACTGGCGATCAGCATGGTCACCCGCGGCAGCCCACGTGTGGGGAACAAGGCGGCTGAGTTGCTGCTGTTCAATCCGGCGCTGGCGGACCCCAGGCCTGATCTGGCCACCTTCCTGAGCAACCTCAACGGCCGGGCGGCGCTCGACCCTACGTCAGCCGACGCGTTCGGGCGCCTGCTGGCGTCGGCATCCGGCGTCTACGGCGAAAAAGACGGGCATCACAGTGACGTCGCCGCCCGGTTCGCCTTCAATCTCATGACGGCGGCAGGTCACGTCGAGTTCGCCGCACCGGCCCGGGTGCACCTCTCGGAAATCGCCGGCGGGTACGCGGCCGAGATAACCGAGGGCGCGAACCTCAGCGACGACAACCAGCTAATGCCGAGCGCCTTCGAACCAGTCGCTTCCAGCCTTCCAGGCTTGAAGCCCATGTTCCGGCTCAGCCCCGAGGACACCTATCGATTCATCAAGACCTTCGCCGACACCTTGGACAATCGGCGGCCATTCGACACAGGCATGGGCAATCTCACCCGGCAGCTGGTCGACGGGAGCGTGCCCATCATGTTGAAGACCAAAGACTCCACTCAACTGGACGAGGTGTTCGCAGCCCTGGGCAACGTGCGCGGTTTGGAGCAGGCTTCCGCCGAAAAGTTCGCCAGGGCCATGGACGACGCCGCCGAAATAGACAGGAAATCTCAGAGCTGGGGCACGGGAACCGCACTTGGCTTAGTTGGCGTCATCGTACCCTACGGAATAATGGGAGCGACATTGTGGACGGCCCTGAGCACGGGATGGTCCACCTACGACTCATTTAAACCCGACTCAGAGAAAAACGCCGAAAAGCAAGAAAAGGACTTCGATCTGGAAACCCTTGGCCGTCGGCACACCATGGCCCAACTGCTGATGGATTCGGGTTTCGCCCCCAAGGTCTCACCCCAGGACTATCAGACCGCCAGTCCGTCCAGTGTCGCCATCACCGACGCGAACGGCAAACTCCGCCCCTTCCCCGACATCGCCAAATCCGGCAACAAGGGCTTGAAAGCCCTTGACGGCTGGTTCATTGCAAATGGACTGGGCAAGGATCCCTTCAGTCTGGGAAAATCTGTCAGAATGTTCTCTGACACTTTCAACGGTAACAACATCACCGCTAGAAAGAGGGCTGAATACTTGACATAAGCCATTATCGCGAGACTGATAGACACCGAGTCTCGCCACTGATCGAATATACGCCGACGGAAGGTGAATCAAGGACAAGATTGGTCGCACTGGACACATCTGTCACATGAATCGGCTTGTTCGGCTCCGGTACGCCGACGACGTCGTAGTTGCCAACACGTTCCAGGGCCCCCAGCATCGCGGTACGCAGGATATGTGGGGCAGTTTTCCGAAAATTATCGTTGCCTGTAGCGGAGAAAGTCTGTTTGGCTTTGCCGTCCGCGCAGGGAATGTTCCGTCCGCCAGGGTCGGTGATGGTCACATTCTCAGCATCGCGCTCCTTGAGGAGTTGGAGAATGTGGTTCTTTAGAGTTTGACCGGCTTGGGCGGCAGTGGGGCCTTTGTCGGAAGTGCAGCCGGCCAGGGCGAGCGCAGCGAGCCCCAGCACGGCTAGAGTTCGGCGAAGCCGTCCGGGGCTGGGCAGAACGAGCATCGTCTTCGCCTCCACGTATGGCCGGGATCACTTTCAGCCCACATAATCTCAATGAGAACCGCTGCGCCACCCAGTATCCACACAGCCATTAAGGCTTTGACCGCAGCAGGAGTCCAGCGTTGGCCCTTAACGACGATCTGGTGCCGAATCCCCGATATCGGGATCTGGAAACGGCGCTCGCGGCCGTGCGTGCGCACATCCATGTGCTGGAAACCGCGCTCGACCCGGCATGCGCGCAGTTCGGCGGCCAGGCGGTATGGGTGGGACCGACCGCCCGGGCCTTCGGCGAAGAACTCAACGGCCGCAGGGCACGCGTCAAGACAGCCGCCCAGCACGTGCTCGCCGAGCTTGAAGCCGAGCTCCGCGCCACGCCCAGCAAGATCTCCAGGACGGCCGCGTCCAGCCTGAGCGCCTGGGGATAGCTGAGATGTCGACGATTCGCGGCTCGGAGTGCGACCCTTCCCACGTCCTCCAAAACGACGCACTCGAAATTTCATACCACCTTGCCCGCAGGAGCGAAAAGCGCTGCCGGGTCGGGTGCGCGAAGATCGGCGAGCACCTCTCGCCAGTCTCGTGTCGCCACACCGCCGGAACCGAGTGAAGTGTCGAACTCGTGAGCGCGTACGACCACGCTGATGACGGGGAGGGTGTGCGGGTTCGTGATAGCCGCGATGGCGATGCGGCAGGCCTCTTCAACCTCCCCCGCCTTGACAAGGGCGGTGGCGTGCGCGAAACGCACCAGCGCTGGATCACTGGACACGGTCGGGTCATAAGCCGCGAGTGCTCGATCTGTCGCCCGCGCAGTGCCTTGCACGTCGCCGACATCCGCCCATCCACGCGCCTCGTAGAAGGCGTGCCTCTCGGGCTGGAATGACAAGATCCCTGGAAACAGGCTGTCCGGCGGGCATCGTTCCAAAGTCGTGCGGGATCTATTGATCGCCCGCTCGAAGGCGGCGCGATCACCAAGAGTGGCATGCGCCAACGCGGCGAGTCCCCAGAGCCACGCGATAGGAGGAGTGGCGCCCACCGCCCGCTCCAACCGTGGGCTGACCATGGCCAGCACTCCGCGCGGGTCGCCAGAATAAGTCGGCACCAGTGCCGCACTCGTCAGAGCCAGATCAGCGAGGCAGCGGTCTCCGGCCTCATCGGCCGCCCGAGCCGCCGCAGTCCACCAGCGGTTCGCCAGCGAGAACTGGTTGGTGTTGAACAGAATCTCCCCGACCACGATCGAGAGCTTCGAGGCGACACGCGCCAAGCGTCTCTGCGCTTCCACGGGCTGCCGTTCCGTGAGGAGCTCCCGGACGCTGGACAGGCGTAGGACCACCTCGGACAGCAAGGAGGCGGGCAGCACCTTCTCGACTTTCTGGCCGAGCCGGGCTGCCTCATTCTCCAGAAACAAGATTCGGCTTTCACTCGCCGTCGTGGAGTCGAGGATTTGTTCCAGGAGGTCGGGGCCTCGGTAGACGCTTTCGATGAGTCCTGCCGTGATGCTCATGGCGCCGAGGTGGAACACTTCTCGCCGGTTCGTCGCCGCCTCCCGGTGTTCGGGGCGCGTCTGGGGAACGCCGGAGTCCTTAGTCACAGGGTCATACGGGGTGAGCAGTTCCGCAACGGTATGGCCCGGGAACATGCGCTCCAGGACACGGCAGTGGTGCGCCTGGGGTTTGGTCTTCAGGTGTCCTTTGAGCCACCGGCCGAACGCCTCTCTGCTGGGAGACGTGCCGATGAGGCTCCGGTCGATGCTCCGCGCCACCTTGTCGTACTCGACACAGAACGCCCGGTGCGTTTCCTGGTGGCGCTTGAGCAGCAGCGCCTTCAACAACGTCGGCTGGCTCGACACGTATCCGACTCACTCCTCGAATCACCATCGTTACCCTCCGTAAATTAGATGTCTCGGCGCTCCCAGGCTTGGCCTTTCGCTCAACGACGCCTCCATGACGCCGGGACGACAGGCACGCGACAGGCACGCGACCTGGCGTGACACATCGGCCCTCTGCCTGAGGACATGCCCCGCCGCTTAACGTCGCCGATCTGAGCCGCCGTCCCGAGAAGGACACCTGAAATCCATGCGCGACGACACGATGACCACAGTGCCGGAGATCCTGCTTCTCGAAAGAGCCACCTTTCCCGCCACCGAGGCGTCGGTCGGCAAGGCCCGGCGATGGGTCCGGAAGCTGCTCGACGGCCATCCACGCCGCGACGACGCCATGCTGCTGCTGTCGGAGACCATGACCAACGCCGTGGTCCACACCCGATCGGCGGCGATCGGGGCCGTCGTCCACGTCGAGCGGGACGGCCACGTCCAAGTCGAGGTCATCGATGAGGGATCGGAGACATTGCCCTCAGTGTGTGGTCATTCTCGTGACGACCTGGCGGAGTACGGGCGGGGGATCCGCCTGCTTCGGGCCCTGTCCAGCCAGTGGGGGTTCGTGGAAGAAGTCCCCCACTGCGTCGTGTGGTTCGCTCTCGCGCCGACGGCCGAAGGTTCGTGATCCGCGCCGTTCGCCTGCATCACCACGACCGTCACGGTGACAGGCTCCAACGGCCAGACGTGCACCGGTTCCAATACCGGGTGTTACTAGGAATGCGCTCCACGGCCACACCGAAGTCGCCGTGACAACGGGCCACTGAAGGTCGGGCGTGCGGCGGCGGTCATCCGCCGCCGGACGCTCCGTCCGCACACACCACGCCGCACGCCGCCCTCGCACGCTCCGGTCTTCTGTCAGAGGTGGTCGACGTCGGCGTGGGGGTGGCCGCCGGAGAGCAGCGGGTATCCGGGGCCGCGGTCGAAGAATGCCCGCTCTGCGGGCCGGCCGTCGGCCCGCAGCCGCTCGGTCGCCGCCACGTCGATCTCCAGGTGGTCGTGTGAGCCGTACAGGACGACGCCGTAGTCCTCGCGCGCCGCCTCGAGCGAGACCTTGCCGTCACGGACGTCGGCCGCGACCATCTCGGGCAGGCGGTCGTACGGCGAGCCCCAGCCGCCGCCTCCGGTCGTCCGCACCCTGACGACCTCACCGGCCTTGACCGGGAAGTCGTCGACCAGGCCCTCCATCTCCTCACCGTTCACCGTGACGAGGAAGGGACGGCCCGCCCGGCCGCCGTTCACGCCCCAGCAGGCCAGGATGGACCGGTCCGCGATGGACATGAACGAGGCGTCGCGCAGCATCCGGATGTGCTTGTCATAGCCCAAACCGCCGCGGAACTGCCCCGGGCCGCCGCTGTCGACGGCCAGGCCGAGCCGTTCGACCCGGAACGGCCAGCGTGCCTCGGCGAACTCCACCGGGATGTTGCGCGAGTCGGGCACGACGTGGATGGTGTCCTCGCCGTCGGCGTACCAGCGGCCGCCGGAGCCGCCGCCGAGGACCTCGCGCATGAGGTACGCCCCGTCGTCCGACTCGCCGTAGACGCCGGTGTAGCGGATGGTCTCCTGGTCGGCCGGCATGCGGCCCCCCGTGGCCTTGGCCAGCACTCCCGCCAGCACCCCGAGAAGTCGCAGGATCACGAACGTCCGGGCGTTGGTCGGCGCCGGGAAGACGGGCGTGAGCAGTGTGCCCTTCTCCGGGAAGACCATTTTGATCAGCGGGACGACGCCCTCGTTGACGTCGAGCTCGGCCATCCGCTCGGGCGTGTCGGCGAGGTTGCGCAGGATCGGGGCGAGCCACTTCTTCAGGAAGACCCCGTCGGCGTAGTCGCCCGCGTGGTTGATCGGGCCCTTGGCCTGCGGGGACGTGCCGGTGAAGTCGATGGTCAGCGGCGCGTCGGCGGAGTGGTCCACGGTGAGCGTGATCCGCTGGGCGTGCAGCCGGGGCGCGTCCACGCCGTCGTGCTCGGCGTAGTCCTCCCAAACGTGGACCCCCTCGGGGATCTTCGCGAGCAGCTCCCGCCGGAACGTCTCCGTCGTCTTGGAGATGATCGCGTCGAAGCATGCCTCGACGGCCTCCCGCCCGTAGCGGCCGAAGAGCTCGCCCAGCCTCCGCGCTCCCATCAGGCAGGCGGAGCACTCCGCGTCGAGGTCGCCGGCCAGGGAGTCGGGCATCCGGGAGTTGCGCGTCATGATCGTCAACGCGGCCCGGTTCGGCACGCCCTGGTCCCACAGCTTGATCGGAGGGACCATCAGTCCCTCCTCGAAGGCGCTGCGCGCGTGCGACGGCATCGAGCCCGGTACGGCGCCGCCGATGTCGTCGTGGTGGCCGAACGCCTGGACGAACGCCACCACCTCGCCGTCATGGAACACCGGCACGGTGACGCACAGGTCGGGCAGGTGGCCGATCCCGCCTTCGGACAGGTAGACGTCGTTGTGGAAGAAGACGTCCCCCGGCCGCATCGTCTCGATCGGGAAGTCCCGCACGATCGGCTGGACCAGCGCCGAGTAGGACCTGCCTGTCAGCTTGCGCAGCCGTACGTCATGGATGCCGGCACGGAAGTCGTGCGCGTCGCGGATCATCGGAGAGCGGGCCGTGCGGGCGATCGCGGTCTCCACCTCCATCTCGACCGACGCGAGCGTCCCCTCCACGATCTCCGCGAGAACCGGATCGACCGAGTTCCCCGGTCGCTCGCCATCCCACGCCACCGGTCGCTCACCACTCGACGTCACCGGTCGCTCGGCATTCCAGGTCACCGGTCGCTCACCACTCCTCGTCACTGGTCGGCCACCACCACGAGGTTGCCGTAGTCGTCGACGGTCGCCGTGAAGCCGGGGTGCACGGGCAGGGTCGAGCCGTACTCCTCGATGACCGCCGGACCGGTGACCACGGCGCCCGCGCCGAGATCGCCCCGGCGGTAGATCACCGTTCTCCCCCACTGTTCGTAGAAGACATCGCGGGTGGCCACCGGGCTGGGCTCGACCTCCTGGTGCGGCAGGCGCGCGATCGAGGGGCGGGTGATCGGGCCGATGCCGGAGACCCGCAGGTTCACCCATTCGACGGCGTGGCGGGGATCGTCGCGGTAGCCGTACCCGTAGAGCTTCTCGTGGGCCTCGTGGAACCGGTCGAGGACGGCCGCCCGCCACCCGTCGTCCAGAGGGCCGTCCGGAGCGGGCACCCTGACCTCGTAGGCCTGGCCGTAATAGCGCAGGTCGGCGCTCCGGGCGTACACGTGGTCGGTGAAGCCCTCACGGTCGAGCGCGGCGGCGGCCTGGCCCTCAAGCTCCGCGAAGATCTCCCCCAGGGTCTCAGCCGAGGGGGCGCGGGAGACGTGCGTGCGGACGTAGTCGTTCTTCACATCGACCGTGAGCAGGCCGAACGCCGAGACGTTGCCGGGGCTCGGCGGGACGATCGCGGCGGGCAGGCCGAGGATGTCGATCAGCCGGCAGACCAGCAGCGGGCCTGAGCCGCCGAACGCGACCATCGGGAAGTCGCGGACGTCGAAGCCGCGCTTGACGGTGATCTGGCGGATCGCGTTCGACTGGTTGAACGCGCTGATCTCCAGGATGCCGGTGGCGCACCGCTCCGGGGTCAGGCCGAGCTTGCCCGCGAGCGCCTCGACGCCCGCCCGCGCGGCGGCCACGTCGAGCGGGATCTCGCCGCCCAGCAGGTGCGGGGGGACGCGGCCGAGGAACACGTGGGCGTCGGTCACTGTGACCTCCGTGCCGCCCCTGCCGTAGCAGAGCGGCCCGGGGTCGGCTCCGGCGGAACGCGGGCCGGCCTTCAGCGTCCCCTCGGGGGAGATCCACGCGATCGAGCCGCCGCCCGCTCCCACGGTGACGATGTCGATCATCGGGATCTTGCAGGGGTAGCGGCCGATGCTGCCCTCGGTGGTCAGCGAGGGCTCCCCGTCGACGACCACCGCCACGTCGGTGGAGGTGCCGCCGCCGTCAAGGGTGATCACGCTCGGATGCCCGGCGGTGCCCGCGATGAGCGCCGCCCCCAGCGCGCCCGCCGCCGGTCCGGACAGGACCGTGGTGATCGGCTGGTGCACCACCTCTGAGGCCGACAGCACACCGCCGTTGCTCTTCATGACCGAGAACTGGCGGCCGAGCCTGTCAGAGAGGTTGCCGATGTACCGTCGCATGATCGGCTTGACGGCCGCGTCCACGAGCGTGGTGACCGAGCGCTCATACTCGCGGTACTCCCGGAGCACGTCGCTCGACAGCGACACGACGGCGCCGGGATGCTCGCGTTCGAAGACCTCCCGCATGCGCAGCTCGTGGGCGGGGTTGGCGTAGGAGTGCAGGAAGCAGACACCGACCGCGGTGACGCCCCGCTCCCGGAACCACCGCGCCACCTCGACGGCCTGTGCCTCGTCGAACGGCCGGACCTCCCGGCCGAGGTGGTCGAGCCGCCCGCCGACCGTCTTCACCCGGTGCACGGGGACGATCCTCGGCGGCTTCACCCAGAAGTAGGAGTTGCCGTAGCCATCCGGGACGCTCTGCCGGGCGATCTCCAGGATGAACTCGAAGCCCTCGGTGGTGACGAAGCCGAGATGGGACGTGCCGTCCGGCCGGTCCTCAAGCAGCTGGTTGGTGGCCACCGTCGTGCCGTGGACGAGCGCGGACACCCCGCCGAGGTCGCGGGAGCCGCTGTGCGTCTCCAGCGCCTTGTGAACCCCTGCCATGAATCCGTCTGCCGGATTGGCAGGTGTCGAGGGGGTCTTGGTCGTGATGATCTGACCGGTTTCCTCGTCGACCAGGACAACGTCGGTGAACGTGCCTCCGGTGTCGACCCCGATGCGGACGTTGGGCATGTTCCAGTGTCTACTCAACACCTCCGGCCCTCGGAACCAGCAACGTTCGCCAACGTATCGGTGATTAGTCGGCAGGTGTGGTGCTCCCCGCTCCCCGCTCCCCGCTTCCCGTCCCCGGCCGAAGATCGCCGGGCTCCGTTCCCGAGGTCGCGCAGGGGGTCGAACTGTATGCTGACCGGCCGTGACTGAAACGCCCGCCTTGTCCAACGCCGCATTCACCGCCATGCCCGAAGCCATGCCCGAAGCCATGCCGGAAGCCATGCCCGAAGCCATGCCCGCCGGCTTGTCGCATGCCTTGTCAGGCGCGCCCGCGCATCCGCGCCGGGACGGCGTGCTGCGGTTCTTCCACGGGCCCATGGACTGCGGCAAGTCCACGCTGGCGCTGCAGATGAACTACAACCACGGCCGTCAGGGCAGGCGCGGTCTGGTGCTGACGAAGCATGACCGCTCGGGCGGGCCGCAGGTCACCAGCCGCATCGGCCTGGGCCTCGACGCGATCGAGGTCGTGGACGAGCTGAACCTGCTCGAACTGGTACGCGCACACGACCAGATCGACTACCTCATCTGCGACGAGGCGTGCTTCTACACCGTGGCGCAGATCGAGCAGCTCGCCGACCTGGTCGACGACCACGGCGTGGACGTTTACGCCTTCGGCCTCGCCTCGGACTTCCGGTCGCAGATGTTCCCCGCCGCGCAGCGGCTGTTCGAGCTGGCCGACGAGGTGCTGCGGCTGCAGGTGGAGGTGCTGTGCTGGTGCGGGCGCCAGGGCAGGCTGAACGCCCGCGTCGTCAACGGGGTCATGGCGCGGACCGGTGAGCAGGTCGTGATCGCCGACACCGACGGCTCCGAGGTGCACTACCGGGTTCTGTGCCGCCGCCACCACCGCAGCGGCGACCTCGGCACGGCACGGCGGGCGGAGCCGCCGTCCACGCCGTGAGCGGCCCGGTCACGGAGCGGAGGCGAGGTCCGCGAGGCGGGCGGTGAGATGCTCCTCGTCTCCGTCGATCAGCGCGGAGGCCACCCGCCACCAGGCGAACCACTCGGCGCTGCGCCACATCCAGTCCACCCGCTCCACGGCGGCGACCACGTCGCCGCGCACATCCCACGCGGGCCCGGCGATCTCCCCGGTGGCGCCGTGCCGTACGGCCCAGTCGCGCAGGGCGGCGGAGACGGCGGAGTCCACGGGCTCGGCATAGGGGTCGGGGGTCTCCCCCGGAAGCGGGTGGGGGCCGAGCCCGGCGGCCACGCCCCAGCTCCACTGGGCCTCGGCGGGGCGGGAGTAGCGCAGGGAGCCGAAGTCGAGGTTGGACCCCGGCAGGCCGTCCCTCCGGTCGACGACCACGGCGTCCAGGCGGCCCCCGGCGTCGAACGCCACAACCAGGCGATCACCGGCCCGCGCGTCCTCGGGGACCTCGACGCGGTCCTCGGCCTGCCAGGAGTTCAGGTCCGCCGAGCCGGTGGGAGGACCCCACAACACATCGGCCACGTCGTCGGAGATCCAGGCGGCCAGCATCTCCAGCACGGTCAGGTCGCTCCACGGCTCGACGGCCATGGCGGTGGCGAGCACCTCGTCCGGCGGCGGCTGCTTGCCTCCCCGGCTCCTCGTCCACCACTCGCCGCCGAGGTCGGCGGTCCCGACGTGCAGCGCGGCCACGGCGGCCAGCTCGGACGACCGCCGCGTCAGCGGAGCCTCACGGGCCAGCCCGGCGGCGCGCTCCGTGCGGTCACCGCCCAGTACGGCACGGGCCTGGTCCAGCAGCCTCGCCGCCGTGGGCCGGTCCTCGCCAAGAAGGTCACGTATCAGCCGTCTGGCCTGGGATCGAGCGTCCTCCGCATGAGCCTCGCGCATAGGGTCAAGGTACGCCGCTAGATCGCTAACGGCGAGACCTTTGGCGTCCGAGCACCCAGCCGATGACGGCGCTGCCGAGCGAGATGCCGGCGCCCATCCCGAAGGCGGCCAGCAGCGACCAGGCCGGAACGCCCTGCCGGACAGGGGTAAGCGTCTCGGCGGGACGGGTGAAGACCTGAGGGGCGGCCCGGTCGACGTCGGCGGGCTGGGCGACCTCCGGGGTAAGTCCCCCGGCCGCCGGGCCGGAGAGGAGATGCCGCTCGACGGCGGAGAAGAACTCGCCCGCCGTCTTCTTGGCCACCGAGCCGAGCATGCGCTGGCCCACCCCGCCGATCATGCCGCCCACGACCGCCTCGGCGTCGTAGTCCACGCGGGTGCCGCCGTCCACCTCGCTCAGCCGTACGAGGACGGTGGCCTCGACGGTGCCGGGGGCGCCCTGCCCGCGGGCCCTGAGCACGAACCGCTCGGGCTCCGCCGGGTCGGCGAGAGTAACCTCGCCCTGGTAGACGCCCTTGATCGACGCGACCCCGGCGGTCACCGTCATCTTGTAGACGTCGTCCCCGACCTCCTCCAGGCGCTCGCAGCCGGGGATCGTCCGGACCAGGACGCCGGGATCCTGCAGGGCGTTCCAGACCCGCTTGCGCTCCACCCCGAGCAGCGCACTGCCAACGACCTTCATGGGCCACCTCCGATGCCGAGCACACTAGACAATCACGGAGACCGGCGAGAACGGCAAGATCTGCCTCCCGCCCGCGTCGTGGTCGTGCACAGTCCACAGCCGTTGACCAGGCGGACGCCTCGTTGAGGTCGACCGTCTCCTCCAGGGTCATCGTCGCCCACGGCCGGGCGCGGGAGGACGTCGAGTGCTCACTCCGTCAATCGCGCGATGTACCAGGGAATCAGCCGAGCGGCGGACGAAGATTCGATGAGATCCGCCCACTATTGGTGGCGTGCTCGTGAAGGGCACTTCCCGGCGGGACGGGGCGACGGTCCCTGGCGGCCGGGACCGCTCGACCCGCATTCTCAGCACCGCACGCTTGAGCACTTCCGGTGCCGCGAGCCGGGGACCAGGGGGCTTCCCGGCTCCGCGACGACGTCCTGTGACCGAAATCGCACTCCCTCGCGGCACCGCACTCTCCCATTGCTCTACAACTCGTAGTACTACTAGAAGTAGAACTACGCGCTGTAGAGCTCCGGCACCCGCGAGGGGGACATGGACGCGTTGGACCTGGCACGGTGGCAGTTCGGGGTCACCACCGTTTACCACTTTCTTTTCGTACCCCTGACGATCGGGCTCGGCGTTTTCGTCGCCGGGCTGCAGACCGCGTGGCTCCGCACGGGCAAGGAGCACTACCTGCGGCTCACCAAGTTCTTCGGGAAGCTCTTCCTGATCAACTTCGCCATGGGCGTGGTCACAGGACTTGTGCAGGAGTTCCAGTTCGGCATGAACTGGAGCGACTACTCGACCTTCGTGGGCGACGTCTTCGGGGCCCCGCTGGCGATGGAGGCGCTGCTCGCGTTCTTCCTGGAGTCGACGTTCCTCGGCCTGTGGATCTTCGGCTGGGACCGCCTGCCCAGGAAGGCGCACCTCGCCTGCCTGTGGGCCGCCGTCATCGGGTCCAACCTCTCGGCGTACTTCATCCTCGCGGCCAACGCCTGGATGAAGCATCCGGTGGGCTACGAGGTCGTCGGCGGCCGCGCCCGCATGACCGACCTGTGGGCGGTGCTGACGAACTCGACGGCCCTCGCCCAGATCCCCCACGTGGTCGCCGCGGCCTTCGTCGTGGCCGGCGGCTTCGTGATCGCGGTCAGCGGCTACCAGATCCTCCGCGAGCGCGGGCTCCCGCTGACGCCCCGCCGTACCGGCCGCGGCCTCCCCGAGACGCCCGACCTTGACGCGACCGTGCCGCTTCGCCGGACGCCCGGCATGTGGCGGACCGCCCTGCGCGGCGCGCTCGTCATGACGGCGATCGCGGGCGTCGTGGTCGCCGGAAGCGGCGACCTGTCCGGGCAGCTCCTGCGCGAGCAGCAGCCGATGAAGCTGGCCGCGGCCGAGGGCCTGCGGCACGACACCACCGCCGCGCCCTTCAGCCCCGTCCCCGGCGTGGAGATCCCCGGCCTGCTCAGCATCCTGGCCGCGCACGACCCGAACGCGCAGGTCCAGGGCATCGACGACATCCAGCGGCGGTACGCCACGTCCTTCGGCACCGCCGACTACACCCCCAACCTGCCGGTCGTCTTCTGGTCGTTCCGCCTGATGATCTATTTCGGAATGGCTGCCGTTGGCCTGTCGGTGCTCGGGCTGTGGCTCACACGGCGTCCCAGGAAGCGTCGCGGGAGCCGTACGGAAAGGCCCGTTCCGAGCTGGTTCGCCCGCCTCTGCGTGCTGGCGCTCCCCCTCCCCACGATGGCGATCATCGCGGGCTGGCTGCTCAGCGAGATCGGCCGCCAGCCGTGGACCGTCCAGGGTGAGCTGATGACGGCGGCCAGCGTGTCGCCGGGCGTCAGCCTCGCCGAGGTGGCGATCACTCTGGCCGCCTTCACGGTCCTGTACGGCGTGCTGGCCCTGGCGGAGGGCGCGCTGATGCTGCGCCACATCAAGGCCGGGCCCGAGCCCGCGCCGGCCGAGCCGGTGCGCTCCGACCCCGACGCGGTGCGGCTCACGCCCACCCTCATGTACTGAGGAGCCCCCCGATGACGTTGACGACGTTCTGGTTCACAGTGATCGCGTTCCTCTGGACGGGCTACTTCGTGCTGGAGGGGTTCGACTTCGGGGTGGGCGCGCTGATGCCGCTGCTCTCCCGGAACGAGGCCGACCGCAAGCAGGTGATCGGCACGATCGGCCCCGTCTGGGACGGCAACGAGGTCTGGCTGATCACGGCCGTCGGCGCGATGTTCGCCGCCTTCCCGGCCTGGTACTCGGGCCTGCTGAGCAGCTTCTACCTGCCGCTCTTCCTCATCGTCGGGGGTCTGATCGTCCGCGGCGTGGGCCTGGAGTGGCGCGGCAAGGTCTCCTCCCGGAGGGAACTGGCGCTCTGCGACGCCGGGATCGTGACCGGCAGCGTGCTGACCGCCTTCCTGTGGGGCGCGATCTTCGGCAACCTGCTGTACGGCACGGCGTTCGCGACCGTCCTGGGCGGCGCGCTCTCCCTGACGCTGGCGGTGCTCCACGGCGCGGTCTTCGTGGCCCTCAAGACCACCGGGCCGGTCCGCGCCCGCGCCCGCATGGCCGCCCTGCTGGCCTCGGTGGGCGCGGTCCCGGCGGCGGTCGCGGCGCTGTCCGCCATCCCGGCCGACCACGGGTCGGCGTGGATGTGGGCCGCCGCGCTGGTGGCCGTGTCCACCCTTGCGGCCGGGGTGGCACTGGCCTGGCGGCGGCGCGAGGGGATGGCGTTCACGGCGACCGCGACCACCATCGCGGCGACCACCGCCACGCTGTTCGGCGCCCTGTGGCCGGCTCCGCTGCCCGGCCTGACGGTCGCCGAGGCGGCGTCGGCGCCCTACACCCTGACCGTCCTGACCTGGATCGGCCTCATCGCCCTGCCCGGCGTCATCGCCTACCAGTCCTGGACCTACTGGGTCTTCCGCAAGCGCCTGACCTCAGCGGTCTCAGACATATCCGTTCATTAGATCTTTCCGCTGAGAACTGCCATAAGAAATGGCTACCTTTCTCGCATGAGGATGTCATTGAGAGAGGCCATACCAACGTTCCATACTGACAGTATGGAACGCACGAAGAAGATCACGCTTTCGGTGGAGGAGACGGTCGTCGAACAGGCGCGCGCGGCGGCCTCCCGCGAAGGGCTCTCCTTGTCGGCCTGGGTCACCCGGACGATGAAGCGTGAGGCGCTCGCCGCCGAGGCGGCCGCCGTGGTGGCGGCGGAACCGCGGATGCGGCAGCTGCTCGACCAGCATCGGGCCGCGAGCCGCGCAGCCTTGGCGCGAGCGTTGGAAGGCGCAGCGTGAGGCGTGGCGAAATCTGGCAAGCCCTCGGCGAGTATCACGTCCTGGCCGTCGGCGCGACCGAGGTGTACGACGTCCGCGACGACATCGCGGTCGTGCCTCTGATTCCCGACATCGGGCTGACCGCCGCGACCTTGCCGAAAGTGGGCGACCGCTTGGCGCACTGCGCGCTGCTCTCGGTGGTCAGCAAGGCGGAGTTCACCCGCAAGACCGGCGAGGCCCGCGACGCCGAGTTCCGCACTGTGCTGGACGGGCTCCGGCTGGTGCTGGGGTTCTGAATATCACCGCGCGAGGCGGAGGGCGTGGAGGTCGGAGGGGGAGATGGGCATCCGGTCGATGGGGATGCCCTCGGCGTCCTCGATGGCGGCGGCGATGACGGCGGAGACCGGGATGACCCCCGCCTCCCCCGCGCCCTTGACTCCGAGCGGGTTCAACGGTGAGGGCGTCTCCAGGTGGGTCGTCTCGATCCGCGGCACCTCGGTGGCGTAGGGCATCAGGAAGTCCATGAACGAGGCGTTCAGCAACTGGCCGTGCTGGTCGTAGACCATCTTCTCGTAGAGCGCTCCGCCGACGCCCTGGGCCACTCCCCCGTGGATCTGCCCCTCGACGATCATCGGGTTGATGAGCTTGCCGCAGTCGTGCACGACCGCGTACCGGAGGATCTTGATCTCGGCGGTCAGCGGGTCGGTCTCGACTATCGCGGCGTGCATGCCGGAGGCGAAGGTCGACCGGATCGGCGAGTAGTAGTCCCTGCCCTCCAGGCCCGGCTCCTCCCCCTCGCTGACCGGCGGCCGATCGGGCGAGGGCGCGGAGGCGAACTGGGTGGCCCGCCGGGTCTCGTCGTCGAACGCGTATCGCAGGGGATTCGACAGGACCGCGATCGTCGAGAGCGGGATCGACGCCGACGGCGCGCCGACCACGTGGACCACGCCGTCGGTGATCTCCAGGTCGCGCGGGTCGGCCTCAAGCGCGTCCGCGGCGATCCTCAGGGCCTTCTCCCTGACCTTGCGGCAGGCGAGCGCGATGGCGTTGCCGCTGACGACCGCCGCCCGGGAGGCGAAGGTCCCCACGGCGTAGCCGAACCGCCGCGTGTCACCGGTCACGACGGACACCTTCTCGAACGGCACGCCGAGCTCGGTCGCGACGATCTGGGCGAACACCGTCTCATGGCCCTGCCCCTGCGAGGTGAGGCCGGTCGAGACGTGCACCCGCCCGTCGGAGGTGACCTGCACGTGGCCACCCTCGTACGGCCCGACCCCGGTGCCCTCGACGTAGCAGCCGACGCCGATGCCGATCCTCCGGCCCTCGGCCGCCGCCTGGTCCCGCATGGCCGGGAAGGAGTCCCAGCCGATCAGCTCCTTGAGCATCCGCAGCGACTCGGGGTAGTCCCCGCTGTCGTAGATCAGCGGCCTGCCGTCCTGGAAGGTCATGCCCTGGTCGTAGGGGAACTCGTCCGGCTGGATGAAGTTCGCCGCCCGCACGTCGGTCCTGTCCCGGCCGAGGTGGGCCGCGATGCGGTCCATCGTCCGCTCCATGCAGAACACGCCCTGCGGGCGCCCCGCGCCGCGGTACGGCGTGACCTGCACGGTGTTGGTGTAGATCGAGGAGAACTCCACCCGGTAGGCCCCGATCTTGTACGGCCCGAGCAGCTGGGTCGAGGTGACGATGGGCACGATGATCCCGTACGGCGTGTAGGCGCCGTTGTCGTGCAGGATGTTGACGTCGAGGCCGAGGACCCGTCCGTCGTCGTCGAAGCCCACCCGGACGTACTGCACCTGGGCCCGCTCGTGCGCCGACGAGATGAAGTGCTCCCGCCGGTCCTCCGTCCACTTGATCTCGCGGTCCAGCAGGCGGGCCGCCCACGGGACGAGGATCTCCTCCGGCCAGGGGTGGACGATCTTGACGCCGAAGCCGCCGCCCACGTCGGGCGCGATGACCTCCACCTTGGGCAGCGGGAGCCCGAGCTTGGCCGCGATCGCCATCCGCACGCTGGTGGACGTCTGCGTGGAGGAGTAGACCCGCAGCGACTCGTCGTCGGCGTCCCATCGGGCGTAGACGCCCTTCCCCTCCAGGGGCGTGCAGGCGCTGCGCTCGATGTCCAGCCGGAACGCGAGCGTGTGCGGAGCGGCCTCGATGGCCTCGCGGGCCGACCGCCCGTCCGGCGCCGGGACCTCCTGCACCATGTGCGCCGCGACGTTGCCGGGCACGTCCTCATGGACCAGGTGCGCGGCCTGCGCCGCCTCCTCTACGCCGACGACCGGCTTGAGGATCTCGTAGTCGACCTCGATGAGCGAGCAGGCGTCCTCGGCCACGTAGCGGTCGCGGGCGACCACCATGACGACGGGCTCTCCGACGTGCCGCACGACCTCCCGCGCCAGCGGGTAGGCCGTCCGGCCGTGCGTGAGGGCGGGATGCGGGATCAGCAGCGGCAGCGGCTCGGCCAGGACGCCTGGCAGGTCCTCCCACGTGTAGATGGCGACGAGCCCGTCCACGTCCAGGGCGGCGGCGACGTCGATGTCCCTGATCCTCGCATGGGCGTGCGGCGACCTCACGAAGGCCGCCGCCAGCGCGTTCCCGCCCAGGTCGTCGAGGAAGCGCCCCCGGCCCGTGATGAGCCGGGCGTCCTCGCGCCGCTGGACCCGCTTCCCGAACACCCCCGTCACGTGCTCTCTCGCCGGTTCTCTTCGCTCGCTCATCCGGCCTCCTCGGCCTGGATCTCCGCGGCGCGGTGGACCGCCTTGATGATGTTCTGGTAGCCCGTGCACCGGCAGAGGTTGCCCGAGATCGCCTCCAGGACCTCCTCGTCGTCCGGCGCCGGGTTGTCCCGCAGGAACGCCGTCGCCGTACACAGGAAGCCGGGGGTGCAGAAGCCGCACTGGAGGCCGTGGCACTCGGCGAAGGCCCGCTGGACCGGGGAAAGCTCCCCGCCGGTCGCGAGCCCCTCGACCGTGGTGATCTCGCGGCCGTCGACCGTCACCGCGAACGTCAGGCACGACCGGACCGGCTCCCCGTCGAGCAGCACCGTGCACGCGCCGCAGACGCCGTGCTCGCAGCCGACGTGGGTGCCGGTCAGGCCGAGGTCGTGGCGCAGGCAGTCGGACAGGAGCCGCCGCGCCGGCACGGACGCCTCCCGCACGACGCCGTTGACTACCAGCGTGATGTGGTGGTTCACAGCTCTCCCTGTTCCCCGTGTCCGGCCTCGTGCGCGGCGCTCTTCAGCGCCCGGGTGACGAGGACGCCGGTCAGGTGCCGCCGGTAGGTGGCCGTCGCGTGGATGTCCTCCTCGGGATCGATCCGGTCCTGTACGGCTCTCGCGACCGCATCCCAGTCGACGTCCCAGCCGACCGACGCCGCCGGGCGGGGGCCGCACACCTCGGTCACGTCGGCCACCACGGGGACCGGCCCGACGCTGACGCAGGCCACCCGGGCCGCGGCGATCCGGAAGTCCTCGTCGAGCGTCACGGCGGCGGCCACCCCGGCCACCGCGTAGTCGCCGTGCCGCCGCGCCACCTCGCAGAACGCGGTGCCGGACCGCTCGGGCAGCGCGGGGAAGAACGCCGAGACCGCCAGCTCGCCCGGCGCCACGGCCGACTCCAGCGGGCCGGTGAAGAACTCCGCCGCAGCAACCTCCCGCTCGCCGCCGAGGCGCGCGAGCCGTACGGAACCTCCGAGGAGGGCGAGGACGGCGGGCAGCTCGGCCGACGGGTCGGCGTGGACGAGGCTGCCCACCACGGTCCCGCGGTTGCGGATCACGGGGTGGGCGACCAGCCGCAGCGCCTGGCCCAGGAGCGGCTGTACGGCTCTCGCCGCGGCCGACCGCTCGACGGCGGCGTGCCGGGCGAGGGCGCCCACGCGCACCCCGCCCGGCTCGGCCGCGATCGTGTCCAGCTCCGCGACGCGGTTGATGTCCACGAGGTGGGCCGGCGCGGCCAGGCGCATGTTGAGCAGGGGGATCAGGCTCTGGCCGCCGGCCAGCACCTTGCCGTGCGGCCCCACCTCGGCGAGGACCCGGAGGGTCTCGCCGAGGCTCGCGGGGCCGTGGTAGTCGAACGGGGGTGGTTTCACCAGCGCGGCGCCCCGGTCCGGGCCGGGGCCGCCGCCCGGCGGTCAGCCGCTCGCATCTCGCTCGAATCCGATCTCGCCACCGGAGACCTCCTTCACGGGCCTGCCCGCCACGGCGCGGAGCAGGTGATACCCACCAAGTACCACGATGGTGCCGAGCGCGATGCCCGCGAGCGAGAAATCGCCGGTGATCTGGTGGGTCACCGGCCCGACCGCGAGGATGATGCCCGCGCCGATCGGGACCATGTTGACCGGGTCGGAGAAATCGACCCGGTTCTCGATCCAGATCTTCGCGCCGAGCAGGCCGATCATGCCGTAGAGGATGACCGTGACGCCGCCGAGCACGCCGGCCGGCGTGGCCGACACGAGCGCGCCGAACTTGGGGATGAGGCCGAAGAGGATCGCGATGACGGCGGCGATGTAGTAGGCGGCCGTCGAGTAGACGCGGGTGGCGGCCATGACGCCGATGTTCTCGGCGTAGGTGGTCGTCGGGGAGCCGCCGACCGCGCTCGCGACCGCGGTGCCGACGCCGTCACCGATGATCGCCCGGCCCATGTACGGGTCCACGTCGGTGGCGGTCATCGAGCCGACGGCCTTGACATGGCCCACGTTCTCCGCGATCAGCGCGATGACGGCGGGCAGGACGAGCACGATCGCCGACGCCCGGAAACTCGGGGCGTGGAAGTGCGGCAGGCCGATCCAGTCGGCCTTGGCCACGTCGTCGAAGTTAATCCGGAGCGAGGTGACCTGACCGGTGGCGGTGGGCGCCGTGATCTTCCCTGCCGTCAGGTCCAGGATCCAGGACAGCGCGAAGCCGAAGACCAGGCCGAGGAGGATGCCGATCCGGCCGAGGAAGCCCTTGAAGAGCACGAGGAAGACGGCGGTGGCGATCATCGTGGCCAGCGCGACCCACTGGTCCTTGGGCCAGTAGAACTGAGCGACGACGTAGGCCAGGCCGAAGCCGATCAGCATGACGACCGCGCCCGTCACGACCGGCGGGAAGATCCGGTGGATGACCCCGACGCCGAGGAAGTGGATCGCGACGCCGACCGCCGCGAGGACGAGGCCGGCGACCAGGATCGCGCCGGTGACCGTGGCGCTGTCGCCCTGCGCCGCGCGGATCGCGACGACCCCGCCGACGAACGAGGCGGACGTGCCGAGGTAGCTCGGGATCCTGCCCTGCACGATCAGCAGGAAAAGGATCGTGGCGACGCCGGACATCATGACGGCGACGTTCGGATCGAGCCCCATCACGATCGGGAACACGAAGGTCGCGCCGAACATCGCGATCACGTGCTGGGCGCCGAACCCGACCATGCGCGGCCAGCTCAGCCGCTCGTCCGGCTTCACGACGTCGCCCGGTGCCAGGGCCTTTCCGTCGCCGTGCGGTGTCCATCTGAGAGCCATGTGAGCCCCTTCAGCTAACGGACCGTTGGCCGGTGGCCGCCCCGAAGCCGTCGGCCGTTTGGGGCACTGTAGGACCGCCGTCCCCGCCAGACATGGGCATGATCTGCCAAAGCGGCGGGGGTCCCGGCGTCACACCACGCGGATCTCGAAGCCGTCGCCGCTGACGACCTGCCCGGCCCGGATCTTGCACGCCTTGCGCAGCTCCACCTCGCCGTCCACCCGGACGTTTCCCTCGGCGATGAAGTGCTTGGCCGCGCCGCCGCTCTCCGTGACGTAGCAGTACTTCAGCAGGTCGCAGAGGGGGATGTAGTCGCCACTCAGCTCGAACGTCTCTTTCACGCCGCCAGCTTAGATTCAGATGCCGCGCATGCGGAGCACGTGGAGCGCCAGGGTCAGGTTCAGCCGCAGGTGGGCGTCCTCGGTGAAGTTGCCGAGCAGCCGCTCCAGCTTCCCGATCCGATAGCGCAGCGTGTTGTAGTGGAAGTGCAGCCTGCGCGCCGTCTCGGCGACGTTGAGGTTGGTCTCCAGCAGCACCTGGAGCGTCCGGCGCAGGTCGGCGTTCTCCGCGTCGTCGTCGCCCGCCAGGGAGCCGAGCGTCTCCCGCACGAAGGCGTGCAGCTCGTCGGTGTCGTTCACCAGCGAGAGCAGCCGGTAGACGCCCAGCTCGTCGAAGTGGGCGACCGCCCCCGAGCCGTGCAGCTGGCGGCCCACTCTGGCGGCCTTGAGCGCCTGGCCGTACGCGCCGGGGAGGGCGTCGGCCCCCGGGGCGACCCGGCTGAGCCCGGTGGAGAACGTGCCGTCGGAGATCGCGGACAGGGCGTCCCGCGCGAGCCTGGTGGCGTCGACGGCCGCGCCGACGATGGCGACGACCTCGTGCGAGAAGCCCGCCACGGCGCCGCGCGGGTCGTACCTGCGGACGGCCGCCTGCCAGGCCGCGAGCAGGCGGTCGTGGGTGGAGCGCTCCTCGGCGTCGGGGTCGATCTCCGCCACGAGCACGCTCACGGGGCGTTCCAGGTCCCACCCGAACGCCTTGGCGCGCTCGGCCACCCGGCCGCCACCCCGGCCGGTCAGCACGTCCCTCAGGAAGTCGGCGCGGTATTTGCTCTCGACCGCGTTGACGGCCTCCTGCTTGGTGATGACGAGCGCCGCCACGGTCGCGGCGCGCTCCAGGATGCCGATGTCGCTCGGCGTGAGCGTGCCCGCCGCGCTGTACGCCACGATCCTGCCGTGGTGGTGGCCGCCCGCGACGACGGGCACCGCCGCGTAGTGTCCCTCGGCCCCTGCGGCCGCGACGCCGGCTTGACGCAGCGTCGCGACCTGCTCGGCCTCCCCGGCCGTGGCGAGAAGCTGGCCGGAGGCGTCCACCGCGCCGACGGCCACGTGGAGCAGCCCGGCCACCTCGGCCGTCACCTCGCGCATGCCTCCCCCCGCGAGCACGATCTGGACCAGGGCCCGGTGGGCCTCCTCCGCCCGCGCGAGGATCGCGGCCTGCCGGTTGAGGATGTCGGTGAGGACCTGGTTGAGGATGTCGTCGAACCCCACGTCGTTGGGCAGCAGGATCAGCGGGAAACCGAGCCGGTCGGCCTGTTCGACCATCTCGCCGGGCAGCTCGTCGAGGTAGCGCCCGAGCTTGATCGCGAGGGCGGCCAGCCCGCGCTCGTCGAGGTCCGCCACGAGCCGGTCCAGCGACTGGGGCGTGTTGCGCAGCGGGTAGCCCGTGGTGAGCAGCAACTCGTGCGGCTTCACCCAGGCGAGGATGTCGGGCACCTCCATGACGTTGAGCCGCTGGACGATGCGGTCGAGGCCGCTCTTGCCGGCGATCAGCCGCGCGTCCGCGAGAGTGGAGACCCCGAGCACCTCGCCCACCGACACGCCGTGGAGGATGGTTCCAGTGCTGGCCAGCCGCATTGCCGGAGGGGCCGGGTCCGTCGTCATCGTGCGCTCCGAGAGTCGTGCTTCTCCCGCAGATTGTGCAGGATCAACCTGACTGGCAGGAAGAGCCAAGCATTTGGCCGACTGTTGGCACCTTTCTCCGTACGGACCGTGCCAACGGCGCTCTAGCGTCGGCAACGACTCTGCTTGCCGGGGAGGTGTCGGGAGGTTCGGTGACTGTTGGCACGCGCCCGAGAGCACGGCGGGCCACGGCGCCCGCGTCCCGGTTCACGGGGAACCCGGTATACGCCAGCGGAGCGGCCAGCGTCGCGCTGCGCCCGGCTCTGGAGTCCCCGCGCCGCCCGGCCCGAGTGCTGGCGGCCTTCCCGCTCGCCGTCTACCTGGAGGTCAGGAGCGAGACCGAGCCGCACGTCATCGCCGTCGTCACCGGTAAGGCGACCCGGCTGCCGAACGCGGTCGTGCTGAGCGAGCCCCTCGACGGCTTCTCCGCCGGCGACGACGGCTGGGTGGGCGACGGCTCCATAGAGATAGGCGGGCATCGAGAGCACCTCGGCATCCAGGTCCGCCGCTGGTGGGACCCGGCCCCGCGGCTCGGGCCCGCCGATCCCGTACGGCTGTCGCGGGCGCTCACGCTTCTGGAGGAGATCCGCGCCGCGTCGCCGAGACGGCCAGGGCTCGACCCCGCCGGAGCCCCCGGGCTGCTCGCGGACGGCTGCCGGGCGGGCTCGCTCATCGACAGCGTCACGGCGGCGGAGCGGCTGATCGGGCTCGGCCCGGGGCTGACGCCGAGCGGCGACGACATGCTGGCCGGCCTGCTGGTCGCGCTGCGGCACCTCGGACTCGCCGCGGACGTCCCCAGGGCCGTGTGGCTGGCCGACTGGCTGGCGGCCACCGTGACCTACGACGCCCGGACCCGTACGACGCCGATCTCGGCCACGCTGCTCCACTGCGCCGCGCGGGGGGAGGCCAGCCAGGAGGTGCTCGGGGTCCTGCGCGGCGTGGCCGGTCACCAGCCCCTGGAGCCCGCCGCTCACCGGCTGCTCCGTCTCGGCCACACCTCGGGCGCCGACATGGCCTGGGGCGTCCACACCGGCCTGTCGGCCGTACTTTCCCAGGGGGCCCTGCTGCCGCACAGTGCCGTCCTGTCTCATGGGGAGTGCTCGTGAACGATCTGGTCGAGGTGCGCGCCGGGGTCTACCACGACTCGGTGAGCCTGATGCGCGTGAGTCAGGCCCTCACCGGCCGGGCCGGGGTCACCGTCGCCATCGTCGCGATGGCCACCGAGCTCAACGTCGAGCTGGCCCGCGACGTCGGCTTCGCCGTACCGGCGGCGACGGCGGGCGACCTGCTGGTCGCGATCAGGGCCTCGTCGGAGGAGGAGCTCGGAGCGGCGGCGGCCGAGCTGGAGCGGCAGCTCGCGGCCAAGGCGTCCGGCGGCGGCGCGGAAGCCGGCGCGGCGCTCCCCCGCACCACCCGCTCGGCGGCCCGGTCATGGGACGCGACGGTGGCGCTCGTGAGCGTCCCCGGGGAGCACGCCTTCGTGGAGGCGGCCGACGCCGTGGAGGCCGGGCTCTCCGTCATGATCTTCAGTGACAACGTGCCGGTGGAGCAGGAGATCCAGCTCAAGGAGCGCGCCCGGGCGAAGGGCGTGCTCGTGATGGGCCCGGACTGCGGGACCGCGGTGATCGGCGGCGCGGGCCTGGGCTTCGCGAACGTGCTGAGGCCCGGTCCCGTCGGGGTCGTGGCCGCCTCGGGCACCGGCGCGCAGCAGGTTTCGAGCCTGCTCGACCTCGCCGGAGTCGGCGTCAGCCACCTGCTCGGGGTCGGCGGCAGGGACCTGTCCGCCGAGGTCGGCGGCCGATCGGCCGTCCAGGCGCTCCGGGCGCTCGACGCCGACCCGGCCACCGAGCTGATCGTGCTGATCTCCAAGCCGCCCGCCCCCGAGGTGGCCGCGGCCGTACGGGATCTCGGCCTCTCGAAGCCCCTGGTCGCGGCGCTTCTCGGGCCGGGGCAGGACGACCTGACGACGACGGCCGAGAAGGTGCTCGGCGCGCTCGGCAGGGAGATCCCCGAGTGGCCGTCATGGCCCGCCGAACAGCCCGACGGCGACGAGCAACCGGGCACCCAGCAGCCAGGCCGTGAGCAACCAGGCATCGCGCATTCCGGTGCCGGGCAGTCCGGTGCCGGGCAGTCCGACGGCTTTGAGCAGGCGGACGGCCGTGGGCAGGCGGACGGCCGTGGGCAGGCGGGCGGCCGTGGGCAGGCGGGCGGGGCACCGTCCGGGGGAGGCGTGCTCCGCGGGCTGTACTCGGGGGGCACGCTCTGCACCGAGGCCGCGCTGATCGCCCTCGCCGGCGGCGACGTGTCCGGGGAGTTCACCGACTTCGGCGACGACGAGTACACCCGGGGGCGGGCGCATCCGATGATCGACCCGGCGCTGCGCCTGGAGGCGCTCGCCGCCGTCGGCTCCGGCGTCGTCCTGCTCGACGTCGTGCTCGGCCACGGGGCCGATCCGGACCCGTCCGCGTGGCTGGCGCCCGCGATCGGGGACGCCCGCGCGAGGGGCGTCGCCGTGGTGGTCGCGCTCGTGGGCACGGACGGCGACCCGCAGGGACTGCGGGCCCAGGCCGCCCGGCTGAACTCGGCGGGGGCCGCGGTGTTCACATCCAACGCGGCGGCCGCCCGCCACGCCCGCCACCTCGCGAGCGCATGATCACGGAACGCGTTCGCCGAGGCCGCGCCGGAGCGCGGGGAACGTGTGCATGATCACGAACCAGGGCGGCCCTGGTCGGACCGGAGACAGGGGAAGGTGTGCATGATCACGGCGAAAGGGGAGGGGATGACGCTGTCGATGCTGCATGGCGAGCCGCGCGTGATCACGGTGGGGACGTCGGTTCTCAGCGAGGCGCTGGACGCGCAGGCCGTGCCGCAGACTCGTGTCGACTGGCGGCCGCCGCTTCCCGGCACCGCCCCCGCGCTGGCCGAGCTGCTCGCGGACCCGCGCCGCGAGCAGGCCAACGACGTCGCCGTGGGCCGGCTGCTGTCCGCCCGCCCCCATCTGATCGGCGTACGGCCGGCCCGTGACGTCCTGGGGCTGGAGCCCGGCACGTTCTTCCACGCCGGGCCGCCCATCACCTGGGAACGGGCCTCCGGCCCGATGCGGGGGGCGCTCATCGGCGCGATGCTGTTCGAGGGCCTCGCCGCGTCCCCGGAGGAGGCCGAGCACAGGCTCTCATCCGGCGGAACCACGCTCGACCCCTGCCACCACCACCGCACGGTCGGCCCGATGGCCGGGGTGGTCAGCCCGTCGATGTGGATGCTGGAGGTCGCCGACGCCGAGCACGGCGGCACGGCCTACTGCTCGCTCAACGAGGGCCTCGGCAAGGTCCTGCGCTACGGCGCGTACGGGCCCGAGGTGATCGACCGGCTCCGCTGGATGGGCGAGGTGCTCGGGCCGGTGCTCCAGGCGGCGCTCGAGCGGAGCGGACCGCTGGACCTCCGGTCCCTCATCGCCCAGGCGCTGCAGATGGGCGACGAACTCCACAACCGGAACCGGGCGGCCACCTCGCTGCTGGTCCGCGAGATCGCCCCGGCCATCGTGGACGCCGCGCCGGAGCGCGCCGCCGAGGTCCTGCGTTTCATCAATGGAAATGATCATTTCTTCCTGAACGCGGGAATGGCGGCCGCGAAAGTCAGCGCCGACGCCGCGAGGAACGTTCCCGGTTCCAGTCTCGTCGTCGCGATGGCCCGCAACGGCACCGATTTCGGAATCCAGGTATCCGGGCTCGGGAATAGGTGGTTCACGGGTCCGGCCGGGGTGCCGGACGGGCTCTACCTCGGCGCGTACGGCCCGGACGACGCCAATCCCGACATCGGCGACTCGACCATCACCGAGACGTCCGGCCTGGGCGGCTTCGCCATGGCGGCGGCCCCCGCGATCGTGCGGTTCGTCGGCGGCGACGTGTCCGACGCGGTCGCCGCCACGACGTCGATGTACGAGATCACCCTGGCCGAGCACCCGGCGTACCAGATCCCCGGGCTCGGCTTCCGCGGCACGCCGGTCGGGATCGACATCACGCTGGTCGCGCGGACCGGCGTGCTGCCGGTCGTCAACACCGGAATCGCCGGCCGCGTGGCCGGAACCGGGCAGGTGGGGGCCGGGTTGGTGAGCCCGCCGGCCGACGCGTTCACCGCCGCGCTGGAGGCATTGGCCGACGCTTGAATTCCCATTGACCCGCTTTTGACCCTAATATCGGTGGCCAGCCTCACATATCAGTGGAATTGGCAGGATCCAGTCGGGGGATCGTGCGAATCTAGCGTGAATTGGGGACCTTCCTATGACGACCGATCGCCTGCTCGGTATGGTCCCCCCTATGCCAGAGGGTCAGAGGCCCCCGGGAAGCGTCCCGCCCGGGGGGACGCCCGAAGGGCAGGGACGTCTCGTCGGCCGGCGCTACCGCCTGCTCTCGCCGGTCGGCCGCGGCGGCATGGGCATGGTCTGGCACGCCCACGACGTGCTGCTCGACCGCGACGTGGCGGTCAAGGAGCTGATCCTGCCGTACGGCCTCGACCACGCGGGCACCCAGGTCGCCCACCGCCGCATGCTCCGCGAGGCGCGCTCGGCCGCCAGGCTCTCCCATCCGGGCATCGTGACCGTCCACGACGTCGTCGAGGAGGACGGGCGCCCGTGGATCGTCATGGAACTGGTCCGTGCCTGGTCCCTTGAGCAGGCCGTACGGCAGAGCGGGCCGCTTCCCGTGGTCCAGGCCGCCGAGATCGGCATCCGGGTGCTGGACGCGCTCCGCCACGCGCACGCCGCCGGCATCCTCCACCGGGACGTGAAGCCGGGCAACGTGCTGCTCACCGCCGACCGCGTGGTGCTGACCGACTTCGGCATCGCCGCGATCGAGGGCGACGTCAACATCACCCAGACGGGCCTGCTCATGGGCTCCCCGGCCTACATCCCGCCGGAGCGCCTCCAGGGCCGCCCGATCACGCACGCAGCCGACCTGTGGTCGTTCGGGGCCACGCTGTACGCCGCCGTCGAGGGGCGCCCGCCGTACGAGGGGCCGGACGCGGTGGCCGTCCTCGGCGCGGTGCTGACGCAGGAGCCGAACCGGCCGCAGCGGGCCGGCGCCCTGCTCCCGGTGATCGAGGGCCTGCTCCGCAAGAACCCCGCCGACCGGATCCCGGCCGCCCAGGTGGCCGACATGCTGGAGCGGGTTCTGCACAGCAACGGCACGGGCCTGCCCGGCCGTGGCCCCGCTCAGGCGTCGATGCCGACTCCGCAGGACTCCACGCCCGTGCGGCTGCTGCCGCCCTTCGACCTGCCGTCCGGGCCGCTGCCGTCGCGCATCATCGAGACGCCGTCGGGCCCCGTCCGCGTGCCGTACACGCCGGAGCAACTGTCGGACCCACTCGGCGGACATTCCCGCAGCGGTCACCCGCTGGACGCGTCCGGGCAGCACGTGACCGAGCCCTACGTGTCCGGGCCGCACATGTCCGGGCCGCACGTGACCGGGCCGCACGTGACCGGGCCGCACGTGACCGGGCCGCAGGCGGCAGGTCTGCCGGGGCCGCGGGTCAACAGCTCGGGGGTGAACGTGCCGGGGCCGCACGCCCTGCCCGCCTTCGACCCGCTGACCTCCCACTCGGGACCCTCGGGGTCCAGCCACGCCCCGGAGCGGTCACGGGAGGCGATCTGGCCCACGCCGTCGCCCAGCGACCTTCCCGGCGATCTCGCCAGGGGCCTCCCCCGTGAGCCGGCCAGGGACGGCTCCCGCGACCTCGCGACGGCCGGCCCCACCCGGAGCCGGTCCTCCGCGGGGGCGGTAGCGGGAAGCACGGAAACAGGAGGCACTCGGACGGGGAGCACGCGCCCCGGCGGCCGCCGGCGCAGGGAGGAGGTCGCGCCGCTGGAGGAGCGCGGATCCCGCTCCGTGGTGCTCATGGCGGTGGCGGCGGTCGCGGTCATCGGCGTGGTCGTGACGGTCCTGCTCGTCCTGCTGCCCAGCGGGCCGGACGACGACCAGAGCACCGCCCGGCAGCCGGTCTCGCTGCCCAGGACCCAGTCGCCGTTCCAGCAGCCGCAGACCGCGGTCGAGGTGCCCAAGGGCTTCAAGAGCGTCAGCCAGGGCGGGGTGTCGCTCGCCGTGCCCAAGGAGTGGACGGCGGCGGCCCAGGGCGACGCCGTGACGTTCTCCGGGCCGAAGGACAGCGCGCAGACCGTCAGGGTCCAGAAGATCCCGGACGGCAGCCTCTCCGCGCTCCAGGCCGCCGAGCAGAACCTGAACATCAAGGACTACCCCGACTACACCCAGGTCCAGCTCGGCGAGGCGAGCTACCGCTGGCCCGCGGCCGACTGGGAGTACACCTACACGAACTCCAGCAAGGTGACCGTCCACACGGTGATCCGCTACCTGGAGGCCAAGGGGCAGGCCTACGCCATCACGTTCAGCTCGCCCGACTACGACTGGAACGAGTCCGCCGCACCCGTACGGCAGGCCCTCTGGAGCACCTTCACCCCCGCATAGAAGCCGAAGACCCGGTCCCCGTCGCCGTGCCCATCCCGCCGTGATCATGCAGGGCTTCCCGGGAAACTCCCGGACGTGCGATTTCCCAAAACGCGATCATGCACGGATTCCTCCATACCCAGTCTGACCAGCACCTCCCCTTTCGTGATCATGCAGCGCCCCTCCGACGGAGGCGTCAACAACGTGCATGATCACACCCGGCAAAGCCGCAGGTGGCACGGCACAAGCAGGAACACATGCATGATCACGGCCGGCAAAGCCGCAGGCAGCACGGCACAAGCGGGAACACGTGCATGATCACGCCGAGGGTTGGTGGGGGGCGCGTGTCATTTGGCGTCGGCGTAGCAGGTAACCGGGACGGCCTCCATCGGGAAGCGGACGCCGGTCTGGCCGAACAGGAGCCGGGTGGCCTCCTCCGCCGCCCGGCCGACCGCGGCCTGGACCTCGGCGGCGAGCTCCAGCGGGCAGTGCACCATGACCTCGTCATGCTGGAAGAACACGAGGCGGGCCGGGGCGGGTAACAGGCCCCGCAGCACGGCCATGAGCGTCAGCGCCCACTCCGCGGCCGTCGCCTGGACGACGAAGTTGCGGGTGAACCGGCCCCGGTTGCGGGCCGCGCCGCCGCCCTCGGGGCCCGACACGAGCTCGCGCCAGCGGGCCGACGGCGCCGGGCACGTCCGGCCGAGCCACGACCTGACCAGCCGGCCCTCCTCCCCCGCCCGCGCCGCGTCCTCCACGAAGGCGTACGCCTGGGGGAACCGCTGCCGCATGACGGCCAGCAGCTTGGGGGCGTCGCCGCTGGTCCCGCCGTACATCGCGGACAGCATGGCGATCTTCGCCGAGTCGCGGGACCCGCCGAACGACTGGGCCAGCGCGGCGTAGAGGTCGATTTCCCCGGCCGCCCTCGCCAGGCCGCCGTCCCCCGCCATCGCGGCCAGGACGCGGGGCTCCAGCTGGGCGGCGTCGGCCACGACCAGCGTCCAGCCGTCGTCGGCCACGACGGCCCGGCGCATGACCTTGGGGATCTGCAGCGCGCCCCCGCCGCTGGTGGCCCACCGGCCGCTGACGACGCCTCCCACGACGTACTCCGGGCGGAACCGGTCGCCCTTGACCCACTGGTCGGCCCAGACCCACCCGTGGAAACTGTAGAGGCGGGCCAGTTCCTTGTAGGCGAGCAGCGGGCCGACGCCGGCATGCTCGACCTGCTTCAGCACATGGGATCTGGTGGACGGGATCGAGATGCCCGCGCTCTTGAACGCCTTGACGATCTGCTGCGGGGAGTCGGGGTTCATCGGCTGGCCGAAGGCCGCGGCGACCTCGTCGGCCAGGGCCTGGAGCTTGACGGGCCGCATGCCGTGGGCCGGGCGAGGCCCCAGCATCTCGGTGAGCAGCGCGTCGTGGACGTCCTCGCGCCACGGCATCCCGTCGTGGGCCATCTCCGCCGCGATGAGCGCCCCCGCCGACTCGGCGGCCACGAGCAGCCGGAACCGCCCCGGATCGGCCGTCCGGGCGATCCGCCGCCGCTGGTCCTCGAACACCTCGGTGACGAGGTCGGCCTCGGCCACGTCGGGCCCGTCCGATCCCGCCCCGCCGGGCCGGGCCGCCGCCCCCACGCCGCCCGAGGATCCTGTCTCCGCGCCGCCCGGGGCGCCGCCCCACCAAGCCCCGGTGACCGGCTCGAAGAGCGTGGCCTGAGCTCCCTCGGGCGGCTCGTGGGCGTCCTCAGGCACCGGAAGGCCGTGGAGCCGGGCGTAGGCCGCCCGCGCCTGTCTCGGCTCGCCGTAGCGGCCCTCCGCGGCCAGCAGGAGCCCCTCGGTCAGCGCGAGGTCGTGGCAGCGCGAGAGCCGTACCCCTCGGTCGAGGAGCGGCGGGTAGGCGCGCCGCGCGTCCGCCCACACCCACCGGGGCGGCGCCTGGCCCGCGTGGGCCTCCAGGTCTCGTACGGCTGCCGCCAGGTCGGTGGCCCGTGCGGGCGCGCCGCCGACGGGACGGATCGTCCCGCCGCCGTCCGGGTCGGCCGCCACCACCACGTGCACGCCTCCAGGGTGCCAGGCGGGCCCGACAATCCGTCTGAGGGCCCGGGACCCGGTCAGAGGGGAATCTCGACCTCGTCCTCCAGCGGGGGCTCGATCTCCTGCGGCAGGCAGCCGGTGGCGGCGAAGCAGCGGATCTTCAACCGGTCCCCGGTGACCGACACGTGCAGGAAGCTCTTGAAGAACGGCGGGGTGTCCCAGTCGGACAGCTCGGAGATGTACCGGTGGAAGACGCGGCCGACGGGGAGGTGGAACGGCATCGGCCAGCCGCCGAGGATGCGGGCGGCCCATCGGGTCCGCGCGGTGATGGCCGCGCCGGGCGTGGGCCTCGGCGGCCTGTTGCCGATCTGCCGGGACATCAGCGCGAGCCCCTGCTCGGGGGTGATGTAGAGCCAGCGCATCCGCAGCCGCCTGCTGTACAGCAGGCTGTAGAACGACAGCGAGTCGCCGCGCAGCGGATAGCACTTGAACTCGTCCTCGTGCACGCCGCCCACGTCCACCCTGGGGATCGTGTGCGTGGCGTGCATGAACGCGCCACCGCCGCCGGAGACGATGTACTGGATCGTCCGGCCGTCCACCCTCACCGGGAAGCGCTGGTAGTTGTGGACGTCGCCGCCGATCGCGGCCACGTAGTTGCTGGCCGGGTCGCGGACGATCTCGTCCACCGTGCCGCCGCCCTCGATCGCGCAGGGGTGGTAGTCGTTGCGGACATAGATCGGCTTCCCGGTAATGAGGATCTTGGGCCGGGGGTCCGCCGAGACGCGGCGCAGCCACTCTCCCTGCTCGCGGTCGATGTCGCCCCTGATCCCGGTGTCGATGCCGACGAGCAGCAGCCTGCCGAGGTCCAGCACCCAGTACGGCGCGGGCTGCACGGCCCTCTGCTCGGGGCCGTGCCGCATCTTCTGGGCCTCCGCCAGGGCGGCCTCGTCGATGGGGTCCGGCTTCTTCCAGAGCAGGCCGCGCAGCCCGCCCGGCGAGAGCCGGAACCCCTGCCGCTCGACCTTCAGGGGCCGCGCGTCGCAGAAGACCCGCATGAAGCCGCCGAGCCCGTCGTACCAGTCGTGGTTGCCGGGGACGGCGTAGATCGGCGCCCGGTAGTCCTTGTAGGGGCGGAAGAACTTGTCGCAGTACTCGTTGCCCGACCCCGTCGGGTAGATCACGTCACTGGCGACGACCGCGAACGACGTGCCCGAGCCGAGCTTGAGCAGCCCGGGGACCACTGCGTACTGCGAAGCGTCGCCCTCCCCGGTGTCGCCGAGCACGAGGAACGAGTACTCCTCCCCCACCTCGTGCGTGATCCGGAAGTCGGGGTCGACACCCCGCTCGCGCTGCGCGGCCACCCACCTGCGGCGGACCTGCGCCGAGGGGTCGCCGAAGAGCCCGGACAGGATCTCGTTGCGCGAGCGCCAGAGCGTCTTCGGGTTGAGCCAGGTGAAGCTGTTCGTGTTCGGCCGCAGCGCGGCGAACGTGCCGATCTCCTGGCAGTTCCACCCGGCCCCCTCCTCGGAGACCCTGGACGACACCTGCTTCCCGCGCGCCGCCGCCGCGCCGACATCCACCACGCCATCCACCATGGGACAATCTTGACCTTTTTCCGGGGTTCGCACACGGTGTCCGCGGGATCAGAACACATCGGGATCACAACACGCCAGGATCACAACACGCCAGGATCACAACACGCCAGGATCACAACACGCCAGGATCACAACACGCCGGGATCACGACACTCCTAAGGGATCAGGACACCCGGGTTGAGGATGCCCGCCGGGTCGAGGCGCTCCTTGATCCCGCGCAGGATCTCGGCTCCCAGCTCGCCGATCTCCAGCGCGTACGCCTGCCGGTGATCGCGGCCGACCCCGTGGTGGTGCGAGATCGTGCCCCCCGACTGCACGATCGCCTCGCCGGCCGCCCGCTTGGCCTCGGCCCACTGGCCCAGCGGATCGTCCGTCTGCGCGGTTACCACGGTGAAGTAGAGCGACGCGCCCGTGCCGTACACGTGGGAGACGTGGCACATCACGAGCGGCGAGCCGAGGGCGGCGGCGAGCGCCCGCCGCACGGCGTCGTAGAGGCGCGGCACGCCGGACCAGAAGCAGGCCGTCTCCAGCGTCTCCACGGTCGCCCCGGCGGCGAGCAGCGAGTCGCGCAGGTAGGGCGCGGCGTAGCGGCCGTGCGCCCACTTCTCCCCCGGCTCGGGGCCGAGGTAGACGCCGCCCATCTCGGCCAGCGTGGCGGCGGTCCGCTCCCGCCGGTACGACACCTCGCCGGGCGTGCCCTCGTAGCCCGCCACGACCAGGCAGCCGGAGTCCGGCGACAGCGCGCCGAGATCGCTCGGCTTGGCCAGGCCCACCATGGTCTCGGCCTCGTCCGACAGCCGCAGGACGGTCGGCAGCGGCCCATCCTGCGCGAGCCGCCGCAGCGCGGCCACCCCGGCGGGGAAGGCCCCGAAGCGCCAGCCCTCGTAGACCCGCAGCTCGGGAGCCCGGCGGACGCGCAGCCGGAGCGAGGTGATCACCCCGAAGGCGCCCTCCGACCCCAGGATCACCTGGCGCAGGTCGGGCCCGGCGGCCGACTTCGGGGCCCGGCCGAGGTCGAGCGTGCCGCGCGGCGTCGCGGCGGTGAGGCCGACGACCATGTCGTCGAAGCGGCCGTATCCGGCCGACGCCTGCCCGCTCGACCGGGCCGCCGCGAACCCGCCGAGTGTCGCGTACTCGTAGGACTGGGGAAAATGGCCGAGCGTCATCCCGTGCCCGGCCAGCAAGTGCTCGGCCTGCGGGCCGCGCAGGCCCGGCTCCAGATCCGCGACCATCGACTCGGGATCCACCGAGACGAGCCTGTTCAGCCGGGCCAGGTCGAGGGCCACCACCCCGGCGAAGCCGTTACGGGACGCGACGAGGCCGCCGACCACGGACGTGCCGCCGCCGAACGGCACGACGGCCACCCGATGCTCGGCGCACAGCCGCAGCACCTCGGCCACCTCGCCGTGCGTGCCGGGGAGCACGACCGCGTCCGGCGCGTCGGAACCGTTCCCCGCCCGCATCAGCAGCAGGTCGGGCGTGGACTTGCCGCGCGTGTGGCGGATCCGCGCGTCGTCGTCGAAGCGCACGTGGTCGCCGCCCACGATCGCGCCCAGCGAGGTCAGCACCAGCGGGGACAGCGCCGGGGCGGGGAGCCGCACCTCCCCGAACGTCGCGGCGGGAGCCGCCGGCTCCCGGATGCCGAGCACCTCGCCGAGCAGCCTGCGCACCGGCTCGGGCAGCTCGGCGGCCTTCGCGGGGTCCCCCCAGCCCGACCACAGCATCGGTTCCACGGGGGTCGTCGGAGTTTCCACGGCCAGCACGCCTCCAGGTAGGTTACTCAAGAGTAATGGGCGATTCTGGAAACGGCATGAACTCTTCTCTGAACGCCGGACGCCGCGCCCGCGAGCTTCGCGAGGTTCGTGATGTCGTGGTGGACGTGCTCGTCGTCGGCTTGGGCGCGACGGGCGCGGGAGCGGCCCTCGACGCGGCCTCCCGGGGCCTGTCCGTCGCCGCCGTCGACGCCCACGACCTCGCCTTCGGGACGTCCCGGTGGAGCTCCAAGCTGATCCACGGGGGCCTGCGCTACCTCGCCAAGGGGCAGGTCGGCGTGGCACACGAGAGCGCCGCCGAGCGCGGCATCCTGCTCCGCCGCACCGCTCCGCACCTGGTCAGCGCCCAGCCGTACCTGCTGCCCCTCACGCCCTCCGTCACGCCCGCGCAGGCGGCGACGGTCATGGCCGGTTACCGGCTGGGCGACGCGCTGAGAGCCGGCGCCGGAACACCACGGCCCACCCTGCCCGGCCCGTCCCGCGTCACCCCGGAACGCGCGCTCGCCCTCGTGCCGTCACTCCGCCCGTACGGCCTGCGCGGCGCGCTGCTGTCGTGGGACGGCCGGGTCGTGGACGACGCCCGGCTGGTGGTGGCCGTCGCCCGCACGGCCGCCGCCCACGGAGCCAGGATCCTCACCAGGTGCCGGGCGCTCTCCCTGTCCGAAGACGGGGCCCAGGTGCGCGACGAGCTGACCGGGGCCGAGTTCGGCATCAGGGCGCGGGCGGTCGTCAACGCGACGGGGGTGTGGGCCGGGCAACTCGTCCCCTCGGTCCGGCTCCGGCCGTCCCGCGGCACCCATCTCGTGCTCCGGCCGGGCGCCCTCGGCGGGCCGCGGGCGGGGATGCACGTGCCGATCCCCGGCGAGCGGAACCGCTTCGCGCTCGTCCTGCCACAGGCCGACGGGCGGATCTACGTGGGCCTGACGGACGAGCCCCTGGAGGGGGCCGTGCCCGACGTGCCGGAGGCGCCGGAAGCCGACGTGGCGTTCCTCCTCGACGTGCTCGGCTCGGTGCTGGCCGAGCCGGTGCGACGGGAGGAGGTGGCCGGGGCCTTCGCCGGGCTGCGGCCCCTGATCGACGCCGGAGACGGGCGGACCGCCGACGTCTCCCGCAGGCACGCGGTCCTCCGGTCGGGCGGTGTCGTGACCGTCGTCGGCGGCAAGCTCACGACCTACCGCCGGATGGCCGAGGACGCCGTCGACGCGGCCTGCCCGCACGCCCGCCCCAGCCGTACGGCCCGGCTCCCCCTCGTGGGGGCAACGACGAGTGCCGTGAACGCGCCCCGCCGGCTGGTGGAGCGCTACGGTGCGGAGGCCGAGGCCGTACAGGACCTGATGCGGGAGGATCCGGCGCTGGCGGAGCCGGTTGCGCTGGGCGTCACCCGGGCGGAGCTGGTGTGGGCGGTCCGCCACGAGGGCGCGCTGGACGCCGGGGACCTGCTCGACCGGCGGACCAGGATCGGGCTCGTCCCCGAGGACCGCGCGGCCGCGCTCCCCGCCGCGGAGGCCGCCCTGGCGGCGCCGTGAAGGCTTCGTCACGGCAGGCGACGCCGGAACGGGCGCGACGCCGCCGACACGAGCGCGCCGCTGGGGCCCCTGGTCGCGCTCCCACCGTGCCGTGATCATGCTCGATCCCGCCGTGATCAAGCTTTGATCGTGCCGTGAGCCGCCGGCGGGGACCCTGATCGCGCGTCGCTTGACTCCATTGGCTAAGGTAAGTCTTACCTAATTACGCGAGGAGGCGGGACCGAATGGCCAACGGCTGTGACCATCTCGCCGCCTGCCACACCGGGGAGGCGCCGATCCTCGCGAGCGCGACGGTCGGCGCGCGGTTCTGGCTGCTCGTCGAGCATTCCGGCCCCTGGGCCGCCTACCTCGACCAGTCCCGGCTTCCGGACGAGGTGCACGCGCTGATCGACCGCGCGACCGCGCTCGGGATCCGGCCCCAGCTGATCCGCCGCCCCGGCCACCGCCGGGACCACGGGGGGCCGCTGCACGTCTTCGTGGCCTCCGCGACCGGCGATGATCCGTGGCTGGCCGAGGGCTTCTTCGAGCGCCCGGACGATCTTGACCTGGCCTCGGTGATGCGCGGAGTGGTTCCGGAGTCCTGCATACTGGTGAACGAGCCGATGTTTCTGGTCTGCACGCACGGCAAGCGCAATGCGTGCTGCGCCCGCCTCGGCCTTCCGCTGGCCCGGTTCCTTGGTGAGAACCTTCCCGGCGAGGTGTGGGAAACCACACATGTCGGCGGCGATCGATACGCCGCTAACCTCGTATGCTTGCCACACGGGCTTTACTACGGCAGCATGTCTCAGGCTGCTGCGATCGCGGCGGCAAACGCGTACCGGCACGGCGAGGTCGTCCTCGACCGTTTCCGGGGACGCGCGGGTATCCCTGAGCCACTGCAAGCCGCCGAGCATTTCGTCCGGTCCCACACCGGCGAGCTCTCGGTCGGCGGGGTGGCCGTGGAATCCTCCCGGTCGGAAAGCGACACCACGGTGTGCATTGTGCGATGCATGTCACAGCGTGGAACGTCGCGATTTCGGGTAGTGGTAGAACCCGCGGTGCTCACGGCGCCGTGTGGTACAACCTGTGCCGAAGAGATCTCGACCTACAGGTTGGCCGAGTTGAGGCAGCTCAGCCCGGCTTTGACCTGAAGGGCTCCCCTGGGAGCCGGGAACACCACGGCCGATCCCGGCGTTGGATCGAGGGACGCCACAAGCGTCCAAAGCGGCACAAACACTGAAATACCTCTCACCAAAGGTGGTTTCTCATGTCTCAGGTACGTCGGCAGCTCGCCCGCCCGCGCCCCAGCTGGGGTTGGCAGGATGATGCCGCGTGCCGGGGAGAGGACCTTGTGCTGTTCTTCGGTCCTGACGGTGAGCGTCAGCCGGAGCGCGACATCCGGGAGCGCAAGGCCAAGGCCATCTGCGCTCAGTGTCCAGTGCGGGCCGAGTGCCTCGACTACGCCCTTTCCCGGCCCGAGAAGTACGGGACCTGGGGCGGCCTGAACGAGGACGAGCGGGCCTCCGAGCGTCGTCGCCGCATGCGCCGCGCGGCGAGCGCCGGCATCAGCGCAGTCGCCTGAGCTGGCTTCCCCCTTCCCCGACACGTTTCAGCAGGCCGTAGGGTGTTCCGCATGCCGATCATGGCAGCGGGACACCCTTCTGGTCGTGGCCCCCTGGCCCTTTGTCATGGTCCCCTGGCTCTCCCGGTGAGCAGGTCGAGGACGTCCTCGTCGGAGAGCTGATCGAACAGTTCGTACCACTGCCCGACCGCCCGGAAACCCCACGGCGTCGCCAGGACGACCATGTCGGTGGCCTCGCGCCTGAGGGCTTCGACGGTGTCGGCCGCGGCCACCGGCACCGCCAGCGTCACCGTGCCGCTTCCCTCCTGCCGTCCCCGGACGGCTCTCAGCGCCGCCCTCGCGGTGCCCCCCGTCGCCAGGCCGTCGTCCACGATGATCACGTTCCGGCCGGTGAGCTCCGGCAGCGGCCGATCCCCCCGGTAGACCTTCACCCGCCTGGCCAGCTCCCGCCGCTCGCGCTCGACCGTCGGCGCGAGGTCGTCCGGCTCCAGGCCGAGCTTGTCCAGCAGGTCGCGGTCGAACACCGGCTCGCCGCCCTCGGCGATGGCCCCCACGCCGAGCTCCGGCTGGCCCGGACAGCCGATCTTCCTCGTGACGAGCACGTCGAGCGGCGTGTCAAGCCTCTCCGAGACGGGCACGGCGACCGCCACACCGCCGCGCGGCAACGCCAGCACCACCGGGTCCCTCGGCCGCATGCCGTACAGGACCTCGGCGAGTAGTGTTCCCGCCTCCGTTCTGTCGATGAACGGCAGCCGGACCCGCCTCGGTTTCACAAAACCGTCATACCCGGCATAAGCCGCCGGGGATCCTCACGGGCGAGATCTACCCCGCATCTGCTTGTGGATGATCTTCCACTTGCGGGTCGCCTCGCTGCGCAGGCGGGCGTCGGTGCGGCGGGCCATCCAGGCGGCCTCGCGCTGGAGCTTGTTCCAGCTCTCCAGCCGCCGCTCCGGCAACTCGCCCGACTCGATCGCGGCCTGTACGGCGCAGCCGGGCTCGTCCCCATGAGCGCAGTCGGAGAACCGGCAGCCCTCGGCGAGTTCCTCGATGTCGGAGAAGACCAGGTCGACTCCGTCGCTCATCTCGTACAGGCCCACCCGGCGGATTCCGGGGGTGTCGATGATGAGCCCGCCACCCGGCAGCGGGATGAGCTCCCGATGGACGGTCGTGTGCCTGCCCCGCCCGTCGGCCGCCCTGACCTGCTGGGTCTCCATTACGCCGTCCCCGGCGAGCGCGTTGACCAGAGTGGACTTCCCGGCGCCTGACGGGCCGAGCACGACGGCGGTCTTCGCGCCGCCCAGGTAGCCGCGGACGAGGTCCACGCCCTCGCCGGTGAGCGAGCAGACCGGATGGACGTCCACCGCGGGCACGGCGGACGCCACGTCGGCGAGCAGGTCGTCGAGGCCCTGGTCAAACAGGTCGGCCTTGGTGACGAGCACGACCGGCTGACCGCCGCTCTCCCAGGCCAGCGCCACGAGGCGCTCGATTCGGCCGAGATCGGCGAAGTCGGTGGAGTGCATCGACGGCTCGGCCACGAACACGATGTCGACGTTGGCCGCCAGGACCTGGCCCTGCCCGTCGCCGGACAGGCCGCCCGTGGAATGGCGGCTGACCCCTCCCCGGACGAACGCGGTTCGCCGGGGAAGCACCTCGTCGAGCTCGTAGCGGCCCTCGGGGAGCCAGGTCAGCGCCACCCAGTCGCCCACGCAGGGCAGGGCGACCGGGTCGGCGGCGGAGGCCCGGCGGATGCGGGAGCCGTACCGGGCCTGGTGCTGGCCGTCGGCCGCGATGACCTCCGCGGCGCCCCGGTCGACCCGGGCCACGCGGGCGGGAACGGTGCCGGCCGGAAGCTCGGCGTCGAGGTCCAGGCCGGCCAGGAAATGCTGCCAGCCGAGAAGAGAAAGATCGAAAGACATTGCGGTGAGACACCCTTCGGAAACCGGGTGCCTCGGCGCGGTCTAGGCGGACACCCGGGAGTTGACGGACGGCGTGGTCGTCAGAAAGACCCGCATAGTCGTCACCTCCCGGATTCCGTGGCCGCCTCCTCAAGCGGCGACGCTCGAACAGTAGCGCACGCCGCCCTCACCCCCGCAACCCAATTACGAGAGGCCCGGCGCGGGGAACTTGGCGGTGAGCTCGCTGACCTCGTGGTGCACCCGGGTGATGACGTCCTCGGCGTCGCCCTTGGCCACGGCGGTGACGACCTCGTCGATCCAGGCGCCGATCTGCCGCATCTCGGCCTCGCCCATGCCGCGCGACGTGACCGACGGGGTGCCGATCCGGATCCCGGACGGGTCGAACGGCTTGCGCGGGTCGAACGGCACGGTGTTGTAGTTGGTCTCCAGCCCGGCCCGGTCGAGGGCCTGCGCGGCGGGCTTGCCACCGATCCCCTTGGGGGTCAGGTCCATCAGGATCAGGTGGTTGTCCGTGCCCCCGGAGACCAGGTCGAAGCCGCGGCCGGCCAGTTCCTCGGCGAGGGCCTGCGCGTTCTTCACGACCTGCGCGGCGTACGCCTTGAAGTCGGGCTGGGCCGCCTCGTGCAGGGCCACGGCGATGGCGGCGGTCGTGTGGTTGTGCGGGCCGCCCTGGAGTCCGGGGAAGACGGCCTTGTTCAGGGCCGTCGCGTGCTCGTCCGAGGTGGCCATCAGCATCGCGCCGCGCGGGCCGCGCAGCGTCTTGTGCGTGGTGGTGGAGATCACGTCGGCGTGGCCGACCGGCGACGGGTGGGCCCCGCCGGCGACGAGACCGGCGATGTGGGCGATGTCGGCCGCCAGCACGGCCCCGACCTCGCGGGCGATCTCCGCGAACGCCGGGAAGTCGATCGTGCGCGGGATCGCAGTGCCGCCGCAGAAGATCAGCTTGGGCCGGTGCTCCAGCGCCAGCGAGCGGACCTCGTCCATGTCGATGCGGCCGGTGTCCTTGCGCACGCCGTACCGGACCGCGTTGAACCACTTGCCGGTGGCCGAGACGGACCAGCCATGGGTGAGGTGGCCGCCGAACGGCAGGCCCATCCCGAGCACGGTGTCCCCCGGGTTGAGGAACGCCATGTAGATCGCGAGGTTGGCCGGCGAGCCCGAGTACGGCTGGACGTTGGCGTGGTTCACGCCGAACACCGACTTGGCCCGCTCGACGGCGAGGGTCTCGATCTGGTCGATGACCTGCTGGCCCTCGTAGTAGCGCTTGCCGGGGTAGCCCTCGGAGTACTTGTTGGTGAGCACGGTCCCGGTCGCCTCGAGCACGGCGCGGGAGACGTAGTTCTCCGAGGCGATCAGCTTGACGGTGTCGGCCTGCCGCCGCTCCTCCGCCCTGATGAGCTCGGCGATCTCGGGATCGACGACGTTCAGCGAGTTCTCGGCCATTGGCGCCTTCCTTGTCCACGTCGACTGCGGCGGCGACCCAGGCGCACGGCCTCCGCGAGTTCGCTCCCCGGTGGTGACCCACCTAGCGGCGCGCCCGTGGGCACGCCAGCGCCAGTCGCGACCACCCCACTTTATCGGAGGCTTCCCCGGGAGCCGTCCCGCCCGATCTCGACTGAAAACCGGGAACCCTGATCAGGAACGGGGACGTGCCGTGCCGTTCAGCGGCCAGAGGCGGTCGACCTCCGCGTTCAGGGTCGCGCCGATGAGCACGGCCAGCGCGGTGATGTAGAGCCAGAGCAGCACGGCGATGGGGGCGGCGAGCGAGCCGTAGATGGACAGCGGCGTGAACCAGGCGGCCAGGACCTCGCGGAGGACGGCGGCGCACAGGATCCAGATGATGAGCGCGAGCACGGCTCCCGGGGTCTCGCGCCACCAGCGGGTCCGGTGCGGCACGCTCACGTGGTAGAGCAGCGTGAGCATGAGCACCGACCCCAGGATGACCACGGGCCAGTAGAAGACCGCGACGAGCACGCCGTACCGGGACAGCGCGTTGGAGAGCAGGGTCGGCCCGATCACCAGGATCGGCATGACGACGAGGCCGATCACCAGCGCCGCGACGTACAGCGCGAACGACATGACCCGGGTGCGGATGATCCCCCGCGTCTCCCCCAGGCCGTACGCGATGGAGATCAGGTCCACGTAGACGAACAGCGCCCGCGACCCCGACCACAGCGACAGCAGGAAGCCGACGGAGATGAGCGAGGCCTGCCCGCCGCTCAGGACGTCGTTGAGGAGAGGCTTGACCACCCTGTCCACCGTGTTGCCGGTGAACAGCAGCTCCGACTGGTCGAGGACCCACTGCTTGACCTCGAGGACGTTGTTCTGGCCCAGCAGGCCGCTCAGGTGGCCCATGACGCCGAGCAGCCCCAGCACGAACGGCGGCAGCGACAGGAGCGCGAAGAAGGCGGCCTCGCCGGCGAGCCCGGTGACGCGGTAGTTGACGCCCGCCAGAGTGGTGGCCTTGGCCAGCTCCCACGCGCTCGTCTGCTGCACCGCGCTCATGCGGGCCCGGGCGCGGGCCATCCCGCGGCGCGAGTCATGCCTCCGCCTGCGCGTCGAAGCGTCCGTGGACGTCATGGCACCCAACCGTATTCGCACAGTCAAGGTGTCTGCGCAGAACGCGATCATGACACAAACACCGAATTGTCAGGATTTGAGAACTACCCGCTGACGGGCCGGATAGTACGGACCGGCCGGACCGGACCTCTGCCGGATCTCCGCTCGATCGCCGCCGGATCCTCGCCGCCGTCGTATGACGCTCAGAATAGGGGCGGGCACGCGTAAAAGGAGCACGCTGAACGAACGGCCGGAACCCCTATCCGGCGAGGGCCGGGGCGTGGCCGGGAGCGCGGCCCTTCCCCGGAGGACCCGCGAACGCCTGGGCGACCTCCATCCAGGCGTCCGCCGTCTCGCCGGCCACCTCCAGGGTGGTGTCGTGCCGGTGACAGCGCTGTGTGACGAGCAGGCAGAAGTCGAGGGCCGGGCCGCGCACGACGTCGGGCACGCCGATCGGCCCCGCGGCCCACACGGTCCCGCCGGGCAGAGTCAGCTCGACGCGCACGGGGCCGGCCGGGATCGGCAGGCCGCGCATCGCGAAGCCGTACGGCATGGCCCGCACGCCGAGGGTCGCCACGTGGCGGAGCCGGACGGTCGGCACGCGGACTACGCCGAGCGCGTCCGCGACGTCCTGCCCGTGCGCCCACGTCTCCATCAGGCGGGCCGTGACGAACGACGCCGCCGACATGTCCGGCCCGTACCACGGCAGCCGGTCCTTCGCGTCCAGCCCCGCCAGCGCCTCGGTCATGCGGGCGCGGGCGGCGCCGAACCAGTCGAGGACCTGCCGCGGGGCGAGGCCGCGGGAGGCGAGGACGAGTTCGTGGACCGCGCCGTCACCGCGGGCGAGCAGGGCGTCACGGGCGGAGCGGAAGCCCTCCGGATCGGCCGCGGCACCGGTCGCGGCGTCGTCGAACCAGGCCAGGTGACTGATCTGGTCTCGTACGGCCCAGCCCTCGGCGGGGGTCGGCAGCTCCCAGCCGGCCGGGTCGAGAGATTCGATCACGGTGATGAGCTCAGCCGTCTCGGCCCGGAGGTCGGCGATCAGTTCGGACATGGTAACGCCCATGACATCTCCCGGTGACGTACGGCTCACGCCAGCGTAACCGAGGGAGAACAATAGGTACATGATCTGCGCAGCGTGCAAAGACCGCAGGCACGAGGACTGCCGTGGGGGCTCGTGGTGCGACTGCCAGCACCAGGAGCCCCCGGAGGGACGCCACCCCGAGCCGCCGGAGAACTGGATCCGCCAGGGGTAGGCGCCGCGGGTCAGGCCCGCCGAAAGCGTGAACGGCCGATTACAGTCCCGAATCCTGGACGCGAACTTGGACATCCAGGTTCTCCGGGGTATCGTTTGGGACATGCCAGCGGACCCATTGCTCGTCGTGCGACGCCACGTCGACCTTCTGCGTGTCCGTAGTGCCATCTGTATCGACGCCAGCTGATCGCCGCCCTCCGCTGTTGAGATCGGGCGCGTGACAGGCGTCTTTTCTTTGCCCCCACACTCGACGAAGAGGTGGGAGGCCGCCTGCGCAGCGCGTCCCGAGCCGTAGACCGATCCTCAGAAGACCGATCCTCGGAAAAGGACGTGCCCATGAGCACCCCGGCCCGCCCGGCGAATCGCCACCACAAGCGCCCGCGCGGCGAGGGCCAGTGGGCTCTCGGTTACCGTGAGCCGCTGAACAAGAACGAGGAGAACAAGAAGAACGACGACGGGCTCAACGTCCGTCAGCGGATCATCGACGTCTACTCCAAGCGCGGTTTCGACTCGATCGACCCGGCCGACCTGCGCGGCCGGTTCCGCTGGCTCGGGCTGTACACCCAGCGCAAGCCCGGGATCGACGGCGGCAAGACCGCCATCCTGGAGCCCGAGGAGCTCGACGACCGCTACTTCATGCTCCGCGTGCGCATCGACGGCGGCCAGCTCAGCCTGGAGCAGCTCCGGGTGATCGCCGACATCTCCAACGAGTACGCCAGGGGCACCGCCGACATCACCGACCGGCAGAACATCCAGCTCCACTGGATCGAGGTGGAGGCCGTCCCCGACATCTGGGAGCGGCTGGAGGCGGTCGGCCTGTCCACCACGGAGGCCTGCGGCGACACCCCTCGTGTCGTGCTCGGCTGCCCTCTGGCCGGGATCGACGCGGACGAGGTGATCGACGGCACCCGGCAGATCCACGACATCACCGAGCGGTACATCGGCGACAAGGCGTTCTCGAACCTGCCGCGCAAGTTCAAGTCGGCGGTCAGCGGCTGCCCGGCGCACTGCACCGTCCACGAGATCAACGACGTGGCGTTCGTGGGCGTCGTCAACGAGCGGGGCGAGCAGGGCTTCGACGTCTGGGTGGGCGGCGGCCTGTCGACCAACCCGATGTTCGGCAAGCGGCTGGGCGCCTTCGTGCGGCCCGACCAGGTCCACGAGGTGTGGGCGGGGATCTGCGGGGTGTTCCGCGACTACGGCTACCGCCGCCTGCGCCACCGTGCCCGGATCAAGTTCCTGGTCGGCGACTGGGGCGCCGGGAAGTTCCGCCAGGTGCTCGAGACCGAATATCTGAAGTACACACTGCCCGACGGCCCGGCTCCGGAGCAGCCGCGGGGCGGCCGGCGCGACCACGTCGGCGTCTACCCGCAGAAGGACGGCAACTTCTATGTCGGCTTCGCGCCCAAGGTGGGCCGGGTCGACGGCGACAAGCTGCACCAGATCGCCGACATCGCCGAGCGCCACGGCTCGACCCGGGTGCGGACCACCGTCGAGCAGAAGATGGTCGTCCTCGACGTCGCGCCCGACCAGGTCGACTCGATCGTCAGGGAGCTGGAGGCGGCCGACCTGCGGGTCACCCCCTCGACGTTCCGCCGCCAGACGATGGCCTGCACCGGCATCGAGTTCTGCAAGCTCGCGATCGTCGAGACCAAGGCCACCGCGTCCGACCTGATCGACGAGCTGGAGAAGCGGCTCCCCGGCTTCACCGACCCGCTGACCATCAACGTCAACGGCTGCCCGAACTCCTGCGCCCGCATCCAGGTCGCCGACATCGGGCTCAAGGGCCAGCTCGTCGTCGACGACAAGGGCGAGCAGGTCGAGGGCTTCCAGATCCACCTCGGCGGCTCGATCGGGCTCAACCCGACCTTCGGCCGCAAGGTCCGGGGGCTGAAGGCCACCGCCGCGGAGCTCCCCGACTACGTGGAGCGGGTCGTGCGCAACTTCGAGAAGCAGAAGAACGAGGGCGAGACCTTCAGCGAGTGGGTCCAGCGCGCCGACGAGGCAGACCTGAAATGAGCGAGCGCGCGGCGCCGTTCTACTGCCCCTACTGCGGCGAGGAAGACCTGGAGCCCTATGTCACCGAGGAGGAGAGCCACGGATGGTACTGCCGCTCCTGCGCCCGCGCCTTCCGGGTGAAGTTCCTCGGCCTGGGCGTCCGTTCCTGAACCACTTAATCCATGATCCGTTGATTGACGTGTGAGGAGTAGCAATGACCCTGGTGGAGATAGAGGCCAATCTGGACCGGCAGCGGGCGACGCTCGACCTGCAGAGCATCGTCGAGTCCGCGGCGGAGTTCCTGGAGGACGCGCCCGCCCGCGAGATCATCCGCTGGGCGGCGGCCACGTTCGGCGACCGCCTCTGTCTCACCTCCTCGATGAGCGACGCGCTGCTGATCGACCTGGTCAGCCGGGTGAAGCCGGGCGTTGACGTGCTCTTCATCGACACCGGCTACCACTTCGCCGAGACCATCGGCACCCGCGACGCCGTCCAGCAGGTCTACGACGTCAACGTCATCAACATCACGCCGTCCAGGACGGTCGCCGAGCAGGAGCGCGACCTCGGGCCCCGCCTGTTCGGCCGCAACCCCGACCTGTGCTGCTACCTGCGCAAGGTCGAGCCGCTCAACCGGGCGCTCGAGCCGTACCTCGCCTGGATCTCCGGGATCCGCCGCGACGAGTCCCCGACCAGGACGAACACCAAGGTCGTGGAGTGGGACGCCAAGCGCCAGATGGTCAAGGTGAACCCGATCGCGCGGTGGACCCAGGAGGAGGTCGACAACTACATCGCGGACAACGGGGTGCTGATCAACCCGTTGCACTACGACAACTACCCGTCGATCGGCTGCGCTCCCTGCACCCGCCAGGTGGCCCCCGGCGAGGACCCGAGGAGCGGCCGCTGGTCCGGCCTCGGCAAGATCGAGTGCGGCATCCACCTCTGAGCCACCCCTCCGCCGTGATCATGCACAGGTTCCCGGGAACGGCCTCCGACCTGCCCCACCCTTCGCCGTGATCATGCATAAGTTCCCGTCCGCACCCGACGACCAGGCAGAAGTCCATCCGTGATCATGCAGAGCCGTACCGCTGACAACCCGCCGCTCATCGCGGTGGCGCACGGGTCCCGCGATCCGCGCGCCGCCGCGACGGTGGAGGAGCTCCTGCATGCCGTACGGCTGACGCGCCCGGATCTCGACGTCCGGACGGCGTACCTGGACCACGCGCCGCCCACCCTCGCCCGTGCCCTGGCCGGGCTGGATGAGGCCGTCGTCCTTCCCCTGCTGCTCACGGCGGCCTACCACAGCCGCGTGGACATCCCCGGCGCGCTGCGTGAGGCGTCCGCCCGCAACCCCAGGCTCCGCGTCCACCGGGGCGAGACCCTGGGGCCGCACCCGCTGCTCGTCACGGCCCTCGAACGCCGCCTCGCCGAGGCCGGGGTCACTATCGGCGCGCCGGACACCGCCGTGGTCCTCGTCTCCGCCGGTTCGAGCGACCGCCGGGCCAACGCCGTCATCGCCCGCATGGCCCGGCAATGGGCCCGGTCACGCCCCTGGTGGTCGGTGACCGCCGCGTACGCCTCCGCCGCCGCCCCGTCCCCCGAGGACGAGGTCGTACGGCTCAGGCGCGCTGGGGCCTCCCACGTGGTCGTCGCGCCCTACCTGCTGGCGCCCGGTCACTTCGCCGACAAGGTCGAGCGCGACAGCCTGAAGGCCGGAGCCGACGTGGTGGCCGGAGTCCTCGGCCCGGCGCCCGAACTCGTCACGATCCTGGTCGAACGGTACGCGCAGGCCGTACACCGCTCGCCGGACGTGGCGACGGCCTGAACGGTCACTCGGTGAAGGGGTCGCCGCCGTCCGGCGGCACGTAGAGGGTCTCGCTCGGATTCTGCGACTCCTCGGCGAACGGATTGCCGACGGAGGCGCCTTCGCACTCTGACGACAGGACATCCTGCCCGTTGGGCTTGTGGATCACGATGTCCTTGGTGCAACTGCGAGGCGTCGGCGGCAACATTGAGGACTCGACAGGGTCACTCGATCCAAACTCCATCTCGGTGACGGCGACATTCCACCGCACCGCGTACGGCTTGGCCCCCGCGGCGACCGACTCCACCTCGGCCATGTTCAGGGGCCGCTGGAAGGTCCGTACCGAACGTGGAAGGTCCGAGGCGGCCACCACGAGCACGTCCACCGTGTTCGTTCCCGGACGCGGATGCTCCCCGTCCTCGCCGAACAATCTGTACCCGGTGCGGGACGCGTCCGTCCCACGGCACGGGCCGCTGGCGGCGGGGACGCCGTTGATCCAGACAAGCACGTACAAGGGTGCCGGACAGCCCACTTCGAGCCCCATCGCCTTCTGCCCGCCCTCGAACGGCAGCCGCTGCTTGACGCCGCCCTCCCTGTAGCCGGCGTGGGCGAGCACCTTGGTCACCGTGTATTCCCCGGGCCTCCACGTGGGGGACGGCTGGGCCATGACGGCGGACCAGATGTCGTCCGGCGCCCGGGTGGTGACCGTGTGGGGCGTGACGAGGAGGCCAGTGGTGGCCAGTCCGGCCGCGAGAACGGCGCCGGCGGAGGCGAGCCGACGCCGCCGGATGCGCTGGACCCGGCGGTTCACGTCGGCGACCGTCACGCCCCTGGCGAGGCCGTCGTCGCTGTCACAGGCGAGGAGATCGCGAAGTTCGGTTTCGGTGATGGGCATCTCTAGCTCTCCAGGCTCATCGCGGAGCGGGCCGCGGGATCGACACGGAGCTTGGCCAGGGCCCTGCTCGCCTGGCTTCGTACGGTCGCCACCGAGCAGCCGAGGATCTGGCCGATCTCCGGGTCGCCCAGGTCCGCGAAGTAGCGCAGCACGATCACGGCTCGCTGCTTGGGCGGCAGGCACGCGAGGGCCCGCCGTACGGCGTCGCGGGAGCCGAGGAGGTCGGTGCGGTCCTCGGCGGCGGGCTCGGGCAGCGTGGAAGTCGGCACCTCGCCGCGCCAGCGTCTCCGCCACCAGGAGGCGTGGGTGTTGGCCAGCACGCGGTAGACGTAGGGGTCGGGGTTGTCGCCGACCCTGGCCCAGGCGAGCCAGGCCTTGGCCAGCGCGGTCTGCAGCAGGTCCTCGGCCGTCGCCCAGTCGCGGCAGAGGAGGTAGGCCGTCCGCAGCAGGCGAGCCGAGCGCTGCTCGACGTAGCGCTCGAAATCGGCTCGATCGCGCATGCGGCGTCCTCAGTCGTCCGGTGAACCGTCACACCGAGCAGTACGCCCCGGCCCCGTCCGTCCGTTGCATCCCCCGGCGAAGTGGAAACCCTAAACGCATTCTGGGCCTGGTCCCGCGCATGATCACGGGCGCCGTCTCCGCAGGCCGGCGCGTGTCCGCGGGACTCCGCGCATGATCACGACGTGGGGATGCGCAGGCCGGAAGCCACCTCGGGGAAGCCTCGCATGATCACGACGTGGGGATGCGCATGATCACCACCCAAGAGAGAGGGAGGTTACGCGTGATCGCCGAAGTCGCGGCGGGGGTGGCGGGCCTGGCGCCGGATCTCCCGCTCGGCCTGACGCGCCTCACGCCTGATCTCGCGCTCGGCCTGGTGCGACTCGCGCATGAACTGGCGCTGGGCGTCGCGGCCCTCGCGCATCATCTCCCGGCGGGCCTCGCGGCCGTCCTGTACGGCCTGCCAGACGTCGTGGCGCAACTGCTGATGGTCGTAGCCGAGGAGACCGTGGCGCATCTCCTCGCGACGGTCCAACCACCACTCGCTCCACGCGAACCAGGCGCGCTTGATCGGCTCCGCCCGCGAGTCGCCGATGACCTTCACGTCGCCCATCACGACGTACGCCCTGACCCTGACGACGGGAGCGTTGTGCCCGGACGGGGCCTCGACGACCTGGACCTTCTTGTCCCCCATGATCGCCATGCCGGTCAGCTCGACGTCGACGCCGTCCGGGACAATGATCTTGATGTTGCCCATGACGCAGGTGGCCACGATGTCCACCTGATTCGTGCGGACCTCGGCCTGCCGGAGGTCGAGCGTCACGTCTCCCATGACGCAGACCGCGCCGATCTCCTCGTCGATCCGCCACTTTCCCTTGCGGACGGTGTCGCCCATGACCGCGACGATCCACTTGCGGACCCCGCCGCGCATCGCCGGAGCCACGGGCTGCGGGGCGGCGGGCTGAGGGGCGGCGGCCGGAGCGCCGCCGGGCAGATCGGCGGTGATCTGCGCGAGCTCGGCGTGGGTCTGGGCGAGGTAGGCCGCCTCCGTGCGCTCCGTCAACTCCGCGAGGGTGAGCCGCCCCTCGACCGAGGCTTCACGGAGCCTCTCCACCACGGACTCCCGCTCGGCGTCGGAAGCACGCATTCCGCCCGGATCATTCACGCCCTACACGCTATCCCGCCGGGCGGGCCCGCCCAATCCTCCTTGGGAAGGAATCGGCCGCCTGTGTGAGCATGGAGAGGTGACCCGCAAGGAGCTTCTGGACGCGATCGCGCATGGGGACGTGTCCCGGGTGGCGGCGATGCTCCACCCGGACACCCCGCTGAATCCCGTCAACCGGGTCCTGAACCCTGTCCAGGGCACCACGCCGCTCTACCAGGCGGCCGTGGACGGCGCGCACGAGATCGTGCGGCTCCTCCTCGAGTACGGCGCCGACCCGGACCAGGTGAGCGGCGGCGAGTGTGAGGGGCTCCCGCTCTGCGCGGCCGCCTCCTGGGATCACGCGGAGACCGTCCAGGCGCTGCTCGACGGCGGCGCCGACCCGGACGCCAGGGAGGGCGGAGAATGGACGGCGCTCCTGTGGGCGGCGTCCAACGGAAACCTGGCGTCCGCCGACATCCTGCTCGACTCCGGGGCCGGTCCCGACCTCGCCAACGACGACGGCGACACCCCGCTGACCCTGGCGGCGCGGTTCGGGGCGTACGGACTCGTGTGGTCCCTGCTGGAGCACGGCGCGGATCCGGCCCTGCCCGGCTTCGGCGGCGCGACCGCCCTGGAGACCGCCACTCGCTGGGCCGCCGTCGATCTGGAGACCGCCATCCGCGAGGAGGTCACCGCCCAGACCACCGGCGACCACACGGTGATCACGGCCAGGACGCACGCCTCCGACGGCACCCAGCGCGTCACCGTGGAGGCCAGGAACCTTGACGGCGGCGGCTACGGGATCACCCGGCAGTACGGCCATGCGGCCATCGCCACCTCGCTGGAGGTCGCGATGGGAATCCGTCCGTCCGCCCAGGAGCTGCTCAGGCGCGCCCTGCCGTACCGGGCCCTCGACGAGGACGACGAGACCTGGTGGGCGGCCGTGCACGCCCTGCAGCGGCGCCACGACGACGAGACGTTCGAGGCGGCGGCCCGCCTGTGCGACAGCGACGATCCGCTGGAGCGCGAGTTCGGCGTGGACGTGCTGGCCGATTTCGGCTACGACGCCGACAGGAGGCCCTACCGCGAGCGCAGCCTGCCGCTCCTCCAGGACATGTCGGCGCAGGAGGGCGATCCGGCGGTCGTCGAGTCGGTGCTGCACGCGCTCGGCCACCACGCCGACCAGCGGGCCGTGGCCGAGGTGCTGGAGATCGTCAACCGGCCCGGGCGGACTCCGACCGTCAACGACCCCATGGCGCTGGCGGCCGTCCTGCCTCCCGATCATGACGAGGGGCTGGCCACGCTGATCCGGCTGAGCGAGAGCCCCGACGCCGACGTGCGCGACTGGGCCACGATGGGGCTCGCCGGTCTGGCGGCCGACACGCCGCTGATCCGTGACGCGCTCGCCGAACGGCTGGCCGACAGCGACCTCACGACGGTCGCCGAGGCCGCCCAGGGCCTCGCGGCGCGCGGCGACCGGCGGGCGATCGACGGCGTCCACCGCGTGTTGTGCGAGAGTGGGCCCGACCAGGACTACGCCCGCGATCTGGCCCTGGAAGCCGCCCGGGAGCTCGGCCTGGAGATCTCCGGGGCGTGAGCCCTGCCTGGTGACGCCGACCGCCAGGCCGAAGTACGGCGCCGCGAAGCCGATCATGGAGTCACCACCAAGGGCCGTTCGGACCGCCGTCATGGGCCCCGCCTTGGCCGCCGTCATGGCCGCCGTCATGGGCCGCCGTCATGGGCCGCCGTCATGGGCCTCGTCATGGGCCGCTGGGCCTCCTTGCTGGGCCGCGGGCCTTCTTTGGAGCCTCCGTCCGGCGACCCGGCCATTTCTTTCTGCGCCAAAGATGTTGAGATGAATTACGACAATCAGCCAGGAGGCCCTCAGTGACCCACGACGTGATCAACCAGGTACCCCCGCTGATCGGGCACGACGTCTCAGGTGACCGCGCGCTGCTCGACGGGATGGCCCGGGAGGGCGCGGACTGGGCCACGGGAGAGCTCCGCCAGCTGGGTCTGCTGGCCGGATCGGCGAAGGCGCAGGAGTGGGGGCGCCTCGCCAACGAGAACCCGCCGGTGCTGCGGACGCACGACCGTTACGGCCACCGGATCGACGAGGTCGAGTTCCACCCGGCCTGGCACGAGCTGATGGCCGTCGCGGTCGAGAGCGGCATGCACGCGTCGCCGTGGACCGCTCGCCGGCCCGGCGCGCATGTGGCGCGGGCGGCCAAGTTCTTCACCTGGTCCCAGGTCGAGGCCGGGCACGGATGCCCGATCTCGATGACGTACGCCGCCGTGGCCGCCCTCCGGCACTCCCCCGCGCTCAGGTCGGAGTGGGAGCCGCTGCTCGCCTCGCGCACCTATGACTTCGGGCTCCGGCCCGCCCACGAGAAGCGCGGGGTGCTCGCCGGGATGGCGATGACCGAGAAGCAGGGCGGCTCGGACGTCCGCGCCAACACCACCCGGGCGGAGCCGCTCGCCGACGGGAGCTTCGCCCTGACCGGGCACAAGTGGTTCAACTCCGCCCCCATGTGCGATGTGTTCCTCGTGCTGGCCCAGGCTCCCGGCGGCCTGTCGTGCTTCCTGCTGCCGCGCGTGCTGCCGGACGGCTCCCGCAACGCGATTCGGCTGGTCCGGCTCAAGGAGAAGCTGGGCAACCGGTCGAACGCCTCCGCCGAGGTGGAGTACGACGGCGCCGTGGCGTACCTCGTCGGCGAGGAGGGCCGGGGCGTGCGGACGATCATCGAGATGGTCAACATGACCCGGCTCGACTGCGTGATCGGGTCCGCCGCCGGCATGCGGTACGGCGTGGCCCAGGCGCTCCACCACGCCCGGCACCGCAAGGCCTTCGGCAGGGAGCTGATCGACCAGCCGCTGATGCGCAACGTGCTGGCCGATCTGGCGTTGGAGTCCGAGGCGGCGACCACGCTGATGCTGCGCCTGGCCGGGGCGACCGACCGGGCGGTGCGCGGTGATGCCGCCGAGGGCCTGTTCCGCCGTACGGCTCTCGCCGCCTCGAAGTACTGGGTGTGCAAGCGAGCCCCCGTCCACGCGGCCGAGTCGCTGGAGTGCCTGGGCGGCAACGGGTACGTCGAGGAGTCGCAGATGCCCAGGCTGTTCCGGGAGTCGCCGCTGAACGGCATCTGGGAGGGCTCGGGCAACGTGGCCGCGCTCGACCTGATGCGGGCGCTCGCGCGGGAGCCCGAGGCGCTGGAGGCGTTCTTCGCCGAGGTGGCGCTGGCCGGCGACCCCCGCGTGAGCGAGGCGTCCGAACGGGTGCTGAAGACCGTCGCCTCCGCCGGTGAGTCCGACGCCCGCCGCGTCGCCGAGGAGATGGCCGTCGTCCTCCAGGCGTCCCTGCTCGTACGGCACGCGCCCCCGGCCGTGTCCGACGCGTTCTGCGCCTCCCGCCTCTCCGGCGACTGGGGCCGGGCGTTCGGCACCCTGCCAGCCGGTCTGGAGCTGGACGCCGTCATCGAGCGGGCCGCCTTCCTGTAGCCGGTCACGGGACAGCTACATGCAGTTAATCAATCGGAAACAGGACGCCGGTGTCATGAAGGGGACCCACCGGACGACGGTGGGGCGCACCTAGGGTTCCGTTCGGCTGGTCCGAGAGGTGCAGGCGGCTCGCGTGAGCCGTTCCACGGCGGGACAAAAGCCCGGGAGGCAAGCCATTGCCTCTGCGCATGAGGCTTTCCCCTTTGAGGAGCATCCGTGGGACACCTCCACCACAACTACGGCCCCGAGGCGAGATACGCCGTCGAGCGCGAGGCCGAGCTGCCCACCACCATGCACCAGCGTGAGATCGAGCGCGGCCTGGAGCTGGGCCTGCAGGGGGCCGACTCGATCGTCGACCGGACGATCCCGACGTTCTCGCGGGGCGAGTTGCCGCACTTCGCCGGGATCAACACCTTCCTCAAAGCTCCGTACGTCGAGGACGTTCGGCGCTGCGGAGAGTACGACGTGGCCGTGCTCGGGGCGCCCTTCGACGGCGGCACGACCTACCGCTCGGGGACCCGGTTCGGGCCGCAGGGCATCCGCAAGATCTCCGCTCTCTACGGCCCGTACAGCTTCGAGCTGGGCGTGGACCTCCGGGAGTCCATCACCATCTGCGATCTGGGCGACATCTTCACGATCCCGGCGAACATCGAGAAGACCTTCGACCAGATCAGCAAGGGCGTCTCGCACGTCTACGAGAGCGGCGCCTTCCCGGTGATCCTGGGCGGCGACCACTCGATCGGCTACCCGACCGTCCGGGGCATCGCCGAGCACCATTCCGGAAATATCGGGATCATTCACTTCGATCGGCACGTCGACACCCAGGAGACGGACCTCGACGAGCGGATGCACACGACGCCGTGGTTCCACGCCACGGACATCCCGAACGTGCCGGCCAAGAACCTCGTCCAGATCGGCATCGGCGGCTGGCAGGCCCCTCGTCCCGGCGTGAAGGTCGGCCGGGAGCGCGGGACGACCATCATGACGGTCACCGACTGCGTCGAGATGGGCATCGAGGCCGCCGCCGAGCGGGCCCTGGAGGTCGCCTGGGACGGCGCCGAGGCCGTCTGGCTGTCGTTCGACGTGGACTGCCTCGACGCCGCCTTCGTGCCGGGCACCGGATGGCCCGAGCCCGGCGGCTTCCTCCCTCGCGAGGTGCTCAAGTTCATCCAGCTCATCGCCGACGCCCGGCCGCTCGCCGGGATCGAGGTCGTCGAGTGCTCCCCGCCGTACGACAACGCGGACATCACCTCGCTCATCGCCACCCGCGTGATCTGCGACACCCTCGGGTGCCTCGTTCGCGCGGGTCACCTCCCCAAGAAGAAGGGGGTGGCGTGATGCCACGCCGTTTACCGCTTGTCGTCTCCGCAGTCCTGCTGGTCTCCGTCGTCACCGCCTGCACCTCGCCCCAGAAGGCCGGGACGTCGCCCTCCGGTGGCGGGACAAAGATCACGCTCGGCTTCAGCGCCTGGCCCGGCTGGCTCCCCTGGCAGGTCGCCGAGGAGGAGGGCCTGTTCAAGAAGAACGGCGTGGACGTCGAGCTGAAGTATTTCGACAGCTACACCGACTCGCTGAACGCGCTGGCCACCGGGAAGATCGACGCCAACAGCCAGACGCTGAACGACACGCTCGCGTCGGTCGCCGGTGGCGCGAAGCAGAGCATCGTGCTGGTCAACGACAACTCGACCGGCAACGACCAGATCATCGCCCGCCCCGGCATCTCCTCTCTCGCCGGCCTGAAGGGCAAGACGGTCGCGGCGGAGCAGGGGACGGTGGACCACTACCTGCTCCTGCTGGCGCTTGAGAAGGCGGGGCTGACCGAGGCCGACGTCAAGTTCCAGCCGCTGGCGACCGACGCCGCCGCGGCGGCCTTCGTTTCCGGCCAGGTGGACGCCGTGGGCGTGTTCGCGCCGTTCACCACCACCGCGCTGAAGTTGAAGGGCAGCCGGGCCATCGCCACCTCGGCCGACTTCCCGGGGGCCATCCCGGACCATCTGGTGGTCACCCGTGACCTGATCGGCCGGGACGCCAAAGCCGTACAGGCCCTGGTGAAGACCTGGTTCGACACGACCGCGTGGATCGCCGCGAACCGGCCGAAGGCCATGGAGATCATGGCGAAGCGGGGCGGGGTCAACGTTCCCGACTACGAGTCGTACGACAAGGGCACGACGATCTTCTCGCTGGAGCAGAACCGGCAGGCCTTCGGCGGCGACCTGGCGAACCAGGCGAAGCGGATCTCGGACTTCCTGGTCTCCACGAAGCTGGTGGACTCCGCGCCGCCCCTGGACGGCCTCATCGCCCCCCAGTTCGTCCAGGCGGTCCAGCCATGACCCGCCCCCTCCGCCGTGATCATGCACGGGTTCCCAGGGACCCGTCCTCACCTGCCCCCTCCCCCGGCGTGATCATGCACGGATTCCCGGTCACGCCCTCCCACCAGGCGTCGCGCGGATGGTGATCATGCAATCGACATCGGAGACCACGATCGCGCCACCCGGCGCTCGCCCCGCGGCCACCGCGCCGCCCCCGGCCCGCGTCAAGCTCCTCACCACCTCCGTGTCCTCGCGTACGGCGTGGCTCCTGCGGGCGCTGTCGATCCTCGGCCCGCTGGCCGCGTGGTGGGCGCTGAGCGCGGGGGGCGTGGTGGATCCCACGTTCCTCCCGTCGCCCTCGGCGGTCTGGACGGCCGGCGTGACCATGGCGCAGAGCGGCGACCTGCCGTCCGACCTGCTGGCGAGCCTCGGCCGGATCGGCGCCGGCTTCGGCCTGGCCGTGCTCATCTCGGTGCCCGTGGGGTTCGCCATGGGGACGCTGGGGTGGGCCCAGCCGCTGTTCGAACCGGTCATCGGGATCCTGCGCTACCTGCCGGCCTCGGCGTTCATTCCCCTGCTGATCATCTGGCTGGGCATCGGGGAGCCGTCCAAGATCGCGCTGCTCGTCCTCGGGGTGGTGTTCTTCAACACGCTGATGACCGCCGACGCCGTACGGCAGGTGCCGTACCGGCTGCTGGAGGTCTCGGCGACGCTCGGGGCGTCGCGTCTCAGGGTGGCCTCGCGGGTGGTCCTGCCGTACGCGCTGCCCGGGATCATCGACGCCATGCGGGTCAACGCGGCCGCCGCGTGGAACTTCGTGGTGGTCGCGGAACTGGTCGCGGCCACCTCGGGCCTCGGCTACCGGATCACGCGGGCGCAGCGGTTCCTGCAGACCGACCGGATCTTCGCGATCCTCGTCGTCATCGGGCTGATCGGGCTCACCATCGACATCGCGCTCCGGCTGCTGCGCTCCCGCGTGGGGAGGTGGACGCGGTGACATCCGCTGCCATGGCCGGGCTCCGGATCGAAAGCCTGAGCAAGGAGTTCACGGCCGGCAGGCCGGTGCTCCAGGACGTCGACCTGGCGGTCGCCCCGGGCGAGTTCGTCTGCGTCGTCGGGGCGAGCGGATCGGGCAAGTCGACGCTGCTGTGCCTCATCGCCGGCCTCTCCCGGCCCACGGCCGGGCGGGTGCTGCTGGACGGCCACGAGGTCGCCGGGCCGGGTCCGGACCGCGGCATGGTGTTCCAGACCGCCTCCCTGTTCCCCTGGCGGAACGTGGCGCACAACGTGGCGTTCGGCCTGGAGGCGCTGGGCGTGCCCCGCGGGCGGCGCCAGGAGCGCGTCCGGTGGCTGCTGGACGAGGTCGGCCTCGGTCACCTCGCGACGGCGCTCCCCGGCCGCCTCTCCGGCGGGCAGCAGCAGCGGGTGTCGATCGCCCGGGCGCTCGCCTGCTCCCCCCGCGTCCTGCTGCTCGACGAGCCGTTCGGGGCGCTGGACGTGCAGACCAAGGAGGACATGCAGCTGTTCATCCGGCAGGTGTGGCAGGACGTCGGCACGGACCCGCTGACGGCCCCGCTGACGGACCCGGAGGCGCCGCACGCGCCCGCGGACCCGGCCCACCGTTCCACGATCGTCATGGTGACCCACGACGTCGAGGAGGCCGTGTTCCTGGGGCAGCGGGTGCTCGTGCTGTCCAGCGACCCCGGCCGGATAAGTCAGGACATAGCGGTTAACCTGCCGGAGCCGCGGTCGCTGGAGATGAAGCGCTCCCCCGAGTTCCTCGAGCTCAAGGCCACCGTGGAGGACCTGGTCCGGGCCGAACACCGCGCCCACCAGGCCCGTACGGCATTGTGATCGCGCCGTCCAGTCATGATCACGTACGGCACAGCCGCAGGCTGGCAAGGTGTTCGGGAAAGTGCGCATGATCACGGCGTGGGGGTGAGCGGGTCCCGAGGCATGCGCGGGAACCCGTGCATGATCACGGCGGTGGAGAGGGGGGGACGGGATGCCGGTGCCTCTTCCAGTAGGGCGGCGGCGTTAAGGTCGCTGATGGATAAGACTCTCGACTGAAGGGATATCGCCATGGCGACCACCCGTACCGCGACGACCCAGTGGAAGGGCGCGCTCCTCGACGGCTCCGGCACCGTCTCGCTGGACACCTCCGGCGTCGGCACCTTCGACGTCTCCTGGCCGTCGCGAGCCGAGCAGGCGAACGGCAAGACGAGCCCGGAGGAGCTCATCGCCGCGGCTCACTCGTCGTGCTTCTCGATGGCCCTGTCGCACGGCCTGGCCCAGGCCGGGACGCCGCCGCAGTCCATCGAGACCAAGGCCGACGTGACCTTCCAGCCCGGTGAGGGCATCACCGGGATCGTCCTGTCGGTCCGCGGTCAGGTGCCCGGCATCTCCGCCGAGGACTTCCAGCAGGCGGCCCAGACGGCCAAGGCCAACTGCCCGGTCAGCAAGGCCCTGGCCGGCACGACCATCACGCTGAACGCCGAGCTCGTCGGCTGAACGACCACGAAGGCCCCCGTCCGGACCATTCCCACCGTTCCGGTCGGGGGCTCTCACTTCTCCCGCCCGTTACGGGCGAATCTTCCTTGGTGCGCGATTGGCCGCGGGAGAGGAGAATGAGGTTACATGCGTGAAGTTTGGCCTGGAGAGCCGTACCCGCTCGGCGCTACCTGGGATGGCGTGGGCACCAGTTTCTCGGTGTTCTCGGAGGTGGCCGAGCGGGTCGAGCTGTGCCTTTTCGACGACGACGGCGGGGAGACCCGCGTCGACCTGCCGGAGGTCGACGGTTTCGTCTGGCACGGCTACCTGCCGGGGATCATGCCCGGCCAGCGGTACGGCTTCCGCGTCCACGGGCCGTTCGAGCCCGGGCACGGGCACCGCTGCAACCCCTCCAAGCTGCTCCTCGACCCGTACGGCAAGGCGATCGAGGGCTCGGTGCGGTGGAACGAGTCGCTGTTCTCCTACCATTTCGCCGACCCGGGCCGGCTCAACACGGCCGACTCGGCGGCCTACATGCCGAAGAACGTGGTGGTCAACCCCTTCTTCGAGTGGGGCAACGACCGCCCGCCGCGCACGCCGTACCACGAGACCGTGATCTACGAGGCGCACGTGCGGGGCCTGACGATGCGGCACCCACAGGTGCCCGAGGAGCAGCGCGGCACCTACGCGGGCCTCGCCCATCCCGCCGTGATCGAGCACCTCCAGTCGATCGGCGTGACGGCGGTCGAGCTCATGCCGGTCCACCAGTTCGTGCCCGAGCACGCCATGGTGGCGCGCGGCCTGACGAACTACTGGGGCTACAACACCATCGCCTACCTGGCGCCGCACAACGCGTACTCCAGCGCGGGGCAGCGCGGCGAGCAGGTCCAGGAGTTCAAGGCGATGGTCCGGGCGCTGCACGAGGCGGGGATCGAGGTGATCCTCGACGTCGTCTACAACCACACGGCCGAGGGCGACCACATGGGCCCGACCCTCGGCTTCCGGGGGCTCGACAACGTCGCCTACTACCGCCTGCACGACGAGGACAGGCGCTACTACCTCGACTACACCGGCTGCGGCAACTCGCTCAACGTCCGCTCGCCGCACGCGCTCCAGCTGATCATGGACTCGCTGCGCTACTGGGTCCTCGACATGCACGTGGACGGCTTCCGCTTCGACCTCGCCGCGGCGCTGGCCCGCGAGCTGCACGACGTGGACCGATTGAGCGCGTTCTTCGACCTCATCCAGCAGGACCCGATCATCTCCCAGGTCAAGCTGATCGCCGAGCCGTGGGACGTCGGCCCCGGCGGCTACCAGGTCGGCAATTTCCCCCCGTTGTGGACGGAGTGGAACGGGAAGTACCGCGACGCGGTGCGGGACTTCTGGCGGGGCGGCTCCCGGACCATGCCCGAGTTCGCCTCGCGACTGACCGGTTCGAGCGACCTCTACGCCACGAGCGGCCGCCGGCCGGTGGCGTCCATCAACTTCGTCACCTGCCACGACGGCTTCACGCTGACCGACCTGGTGTCCTACAACCGCAAGCACAACGAGGCCAACGGCGAGGGCAACCGCGACGGCAGCGACGACAACCGGTCGTGGAACTGCGGCGCCGAGGGCCCCGTCGAGGATCCCGGCATCGTACGGCTCCGCAGGCGGCAGCGCCGCAACTTCCTCGCCACGCTCTTCGTATCCCAGGGCGTCCCGATGATGCTCGCGGGAGACGAGTTCGGCCGGACCCAGCACGGCAACAACAACGCCTACTGCCAGGACAACGACGTCTCCTGGGTCGACTGGTCGCTGGTCAGGCAGGAGGGCGACCTGCTGGAGTTCGTCCGGACCCTGGCCGGGCTGCGGCGCGAGCACCCGGTCTTCCGCAGGCGCCGGTTCTTCCACGGCCGCAAGGTCCAGGACGGCACCCGCGACATCGTGTGGCTGACCCCGTCGGGCCAGGAGATGGGCGACTCCGACTGGCACCCGGCCTACGCCAACTCGCTCGCGGTCTTCGTGAACGGCGACGCCATCAGCGAGCCCGGTCAGCGCGGAGAGAAGATCACGGACGACTCTTTCCTGCTGCTGATCAACGCCCATCACGAGAACCTGGCGTTCACCCTCCCCGGGCCGGAGTTCGGGCCGAGCTGGCGGCTGGTCCTCGACACGGCCGACGAGGGGCCGCGCGACGACCCGTACTCCGAGGACATATGGACGGCGGGCGCCAAGATCTCGGTGACCGACAGGTCCCTCCAGATCCTCCGCTGCGAGCCCACCCCCAACCCCGCGTGATCATGCACAGGTTCCCGAGGAATGCCTCTGACCTGCGAAGCAGCCATTCGTGATCATGCACGGCTTCCCCCGCCCCCTTGCTGACCTGCGTACAGCCTGGGCGTGATCAAGCATTTACCAGCTGTGCATGATCACACATACGCATTCCCAGGACCGGCTGTGCATGATCACACACACGCATTCCCAGCTCAGGCGTGGTCACCGGGAACCCGTACATGATCACCGTCCCGCGGACCAGGAACTCTAGGAATCCGCGCATGATCACGCACCCCATATGCGCAGGTCCGGGATGGTCCCCGGGAACGTGTGCATGATCACGGCGGAGGGGGTTAGGTCTGGATGATGGCCGCCTTCTCGCGCGTGTAGGCGAGGACGGCGTCGTGGCCGTAGCCGCTGTCCTTCACACCCCCGAAGGGCAGCCCTGGAGGCATCTGGCGGAAGGTGTTCACCCACACCGTGCCGCTCTGCAGGTCCCGGATGAAGCGCTGTGCCCGCCCCAGATCGCGGGTCCACAGCCCGGCGGCCAGGCCGTACGGCGAGTCGTTGGCGATGGCGAGCGCCTCGTCGTCGGTCTCGAACGGCAGGGCCACGGCGACCGGCCCGAAGATCTCCTCCTGGCAGACCCGCAGGGAGTTGTCGGCCGTCGTGAGGAGCGTCGGCTCGACCCAGTAGCCGCCCGGCATCGAGGGCACGACCTCGGCTCCCGACCGGCCGCCGAAGACGCGCTCGGCCCCCTCCTTCTCGGCGATCTCCAGGTATCCGGTGACCCGTTCGAACTGCCCCTCGGACACGATCGGGCCCATCGTGGTGGCCATGTCGAGGGGGTCGGCGAGCGTCACGTCGCCGGCGATGGCCGCGATCCGGCCGATCATCTCGTCCCAGACCGAGCGGTGGATCAGGATCCGGGATCCGGCGACGCAGACCTGTCCCGCGTTGCCGGTGAAGATCGAGTTGACCGTGACGCCCTGCGCGGCGGCGTCCAGGTCGGCGTCCGGAAAGACGATGTTGGGCGATTTGCCGCCGAGCTCGAACGTCAGCGGCTTCAGCGCGTCCGCCGACGCGCGGGTGATGACCTGGCCGGTCTGGGTCGAGCCGGTGAGGCTGATCTTGTTGACGCCGCGGTGCCGCACGAGCGTGTCGCCCACCTCCTCGCCGAGGCCGCTGACGATGTTGAGGACGCCCGGGGGCAGCACGCCGGCCAGTAGCTCGCCCAGCCGCAGCACGGACGCGGACGCCTGCTCGGCCGGCTTGATGATGACCGTGTTCCCCGCCGCCAGCGCGTACGCCGCCTTGGCGGAGAACGTCGAGATCGGCGAGTTCCACGGGATGATCCCCAGCACCACGCCGTACGGCTCCCGCCGGGTGAAGCCCCACGAGTCGGGGCCGAGGATGACGCTCTCCCCCTTGACGGCGTCGATGACCTCGCCGGCGGCGATCTGCCACAGGTAGGTCATCCCCGGCAGGTCTCTATTCAGAGTGTCGCGGATGATCCGCCCGTTGTCCCGTGTCTCGATCCTGGCCAGCTCCTCCGCGTGCCGGGTGAAGACGTCGGCCACCGCGCGCAGGAAGTGGGCGCGGCCGAGCGCGGGCATCCCCGCCCACCCCGTAAGGGCCTCGCGGGCGGCGAACACCGCCGCGTCGGCGTCGGGGGCCCCGCTCGCCGGGACGCGGGCCCACACCTCGCCGGTCGCCGGGTTGACCGAGTCGAGCGTGCGCCCGTCCGCGGCGGCCACCAGCTCGCCGCCGATGAGATTGCGGAACTCCGTGATAGCCCCGGTGATGCTCCCGGTGATGCTTTCGGACATGCCACACTCCCGCGTCAGCCGTACGGAACGAGACCGTTACCAGCACCAAGCGTACGCTTGCTCGGGTCGCGAGGCCATCCGGGACCTGTCCGGGCTATGGGCCTATCCGGAGCTATCCGGGCCTATCCGGACCTATCCGGGCCTATCGCCGCAGGATGTCGTCGATCTCGAAGACGACGGGCCTTTCGAGCTGCTCGTAGGTGCAGGACTCCGGCGTGCGGTCCGGCCGCCAGCGCCGGAACTGGGCGGTGTGCCGGAACCGGTCGCCCTCCATGTGGTCGTAGGCGACCTCGATGACCCGCTCGGGCCGGAGCGGGATGAAAGACAGGTCCTTCTTGGCGTTCCACCGCGACACCGCCCCCGGCAGGCGCTGGCCGTCCGACCCGCCCGCCGCGAACTCGGCCCACGAGCCCCAGGGGTGCTCGCTCAGGTCCTCCATCCGGTACGGCGCGAGCTCCTCAACGAGCTCCTCCCGCCGCTTCATCGGAAACGACGCGGCCACACCCACGTGGTGCAGGCGGCCGTCGTCCGAGTACAGCCCGAGCAGCAGCGAGCCCACGATCGGGCCGGTCTTGTGCTCGCGGTAGCCCGCGACGACGCAGTCGGCCGTCCGCTCGTGCTTGACCTTGAACATCACCCGCTTGTCCGGCGTGTACGGAAGCTCCCCCGGCTTGACGATGATCCCGTCGAGCCCGGCGCCCTCGAACATGTCGAACCATTCGGCCGCCTGCCGCTCGTCCTGGGTGACGGGTGTGAGCCGTACGGAGCCGCCCGCCTTGACGACGATCTCCTCCAGGCGCGCCCGCCGCTCGGAGAAAGGCGTCTCCATGAGGTCCTGGTCCCCGAGCGCGAGCAGGTCGAAGGCCACGAACGACGCCGGGGTCTGCTCGGAGAGGAGCTTCACCCGCGAGGCCGCCGGGTGGATGCGCTGCTGAAGGACGTCGAAGTTGAGCGACTGCCCCCCGATGACGACGATCTCGCCGTCCACGACGCACCGCGGCGGGAGCTCGTTCCTGACCGCCTCCACCAGCTCGGGGAAGTAGCGCGTGAACGGCCGCTCGTTGCGGCTGCCCAGGTAGACCTCGTCGCCGTCGCGGAACACGATGCAGCGGAAGCCGTCCCACTTGGGCTCGTAGTAGAGCGAGCCGTCCTGGGGCGGCATGCCCTTGACCGCCTTGGCCAGCATCGGCGCGACGGGCGGCTGGACCGGCAGGTTCAGCCCGATAGGAAGGGGCTCAGGCGGAAGGTTCATCGCCCACCTCTCTGACATATCTGCAGAAGAGGAAGCCATCCTCTTCGAGGACCTGTGCGAGCACCATCGGGCTCGGCGACGCCACGCCGTTCAGGATGCGGGCGGCGTCGCCGCCGACCAGTTGCGGGCTGATCGTGAGGCAGAGCTCGTCGACCAGCCCGGCGGCGGCGAGCTGGGCGTTGATCCGCGGGCCGCCCTCGCACAGGATCCCGCTCAGCCCGCGCTCGCGCAGCTCCCGCACGGCTGTCGCCATGTCGACCCGGTCGTCCCCCGCGATGATCACCCTGGCGTTCCTGGCCGCCTCCTCACGGCGGTCCTTCGGCGCCGACTCCGTCGTGATGACGATCGTCCGCGCGTACGGCTCGGCCTCTGTGAACAGCGGACTCCCGAGGTCGAGGTCCAGCCGCCGGGTGATGACGGCGATCGGCGGCGCGGGCGTCCGCCCCGCCCGCATGGCGAGCCAGGACTCGCGCGGGCGGGCCGGGCCGTACCCCTCGGTGCGGACGGTGGCCGCGCCGGCGACCACCACGTCCGCGAGGCCGCGCAGGACTCCGAAGATCCGCTTGTCCGCCTTACTGGAGAGGCCGCCGGACAGCCCCTTGAGCCACGCCGCGCCGTCGGCGCTGGTCACCATGTTCAGCCGCAGCCACTCCTGGCGCGGCGGGGTGTAGGCGGCGACGAGATCGGGCTCGTCCTGGACGTCGGGATGCATGCGGCGCACGCCCTCTACAGTGGCACACCGCCCCGACAAACCCGCCGCGCGGGCAAGCTCGGAGCTCAGATCCGAGGAGGCAGGCTGCCGTCAAGCACGCCTGCTTTCCGATCGAGTACCTCCTGAACGCGGGTGAAACCGTTCAATACACCGGGCTGCCTTTGGAAAGATTTTCTTGACCACGTTGAGAAGGGTCTCCAAGTCGGCGGCAAGGTGACGTTGATGAATCGGCTCACAGTGCGCGATACGGTTCCGAAGCAACCGAATATGGAACACGTCCCCATGAAGCGGTCCCGGAACGCCCGAATGCCCCAGAAAGGCATGGCGGAGAACGGGCCGCCAAAGATGCGACTCATAATTATGGCGCCTGCCCAGCAAATGCGACCAAAATCCGAGGGACAGCGCGGCTACGACGTCGTCGGGACCAGGTGTCGGGCTCCGGTGACTTGACGCCGAAGCCTCCACTGGCCGTCAGATAAGGGCTCAGCCTCCCGGGAGAGATCACATCCGCGATGCGCTTCTCGACCCATGCCAAAAGTCTGGGCGGCCTTACCCGAAGTAGTACATCATCGGGCTATGGCGAAAATCTTGGCAGGGATCGGCACAATCCTCCTGATAGCAGGCCTGCTGACCGGCTACATCCCGGTGTCGTACGGGGTCACGTGCGGGTCGGCGTTCCTGGAAAGCCCAGAGGGCTCCGCAGCCACACAAGCCTGTGACGGCCTTCGCAGCGTGGTCCGCGTCCCCGCATTGGTCTTTCTGGCCATCGCCGTCATTCTCTTGCTCGCCGCCCTAATTGAGTTCTTGCGAAGCCCCGCTGGCGGCGAGCGCGGACCAAAGGAAGCCCCAGCCAAGAGTTGAACAGCGAGAGAGCCCTGCCATAGGGCCGGGCCACGTGACTGATTACCTCCAGGTCTCTACGACAGCGGGCAGCCGGCTACGCCTGGTGCGTCGGCCGTGGTAACCGCGGTGGCGATGTCCCGGCGATGTCCCGGCGATGCCGCCCCGGCCTCCGCAGGATCTTTCAGAGGGCTCGCGTCATGAACACGCTGTGTGGGTCGGGTCGATAATCGGCGAAGGGCTCGCAGTAGCCGAACCCGAATTTCTCATACAGCTTCCTGGCGGGCAGGAAGAACTCGGCTCCGCCGGTCTCGAGGCTCAGCCGAGTGAAGCCCATGCGCCTGGCTTCGGTGATGATGTGCTCCAGCAGCAAGGACGCGACCCCGCTTCGCTTGCGCGTCGACGCGGTGCGCATCGACTTCAGCTCGGCGTGACCGGCGTCCAGCCTCTTGATCGCACCACAGCCCACCAGGGTGTCGCCGTCTATGACCGACCAAAACGTGACCTCGGGCTGACGAAGCCCGTCGAGATCCAGAGCGTGCTTGCTCTCCAGGGGAGTGATGGACCGCATCTCCCGGATGTGCTCTTCAAGGAGCGTGGCGATCTCGGAGCCGGACAGGTCGTCAACGACGATTTTCATCGGTGCTCGCTTCTCTCCAGGGATTTTGGGCAATGCGGACTTCAGGTCAGGCTACTCAGGCGTCATGCGGCCACGGTTGTATCACTCGCTGCCAGATGGCCTTGCCTTGGACGGTTGGACGCGCTTGGGCTCGCCGGGCATCTTGGGGTAGTTCGGCGGGTACGGCATGTCGCCCCGGCCGTCAGCCTCGTACCACTCCAGGAGCGTGTCGATGGTGAACGCCTGGTCGTCGATCGCCTGGTGGACGTCGCCCAGCTTGGCGAACCGCTCCGGCATGGTCCTGATGTCGAAGTCGCGGGGGTCGCAACCGGCGAGCTCGTCCCAGGTCACCGGCGCCGAGACCAGGGCGTCCGGCCGGGCGCGGACCGAGTAGGCGGCGACCACCGTGCGGTCCCTGGCGTTCTGGTTGTAGTCGATGAAGACCTTCTCGCCCCGCTCCTCCTTCCACCAGGCCGTCGTCGCGAGGTCGGGCAGGCGCCGCTCCACCTCACGGGCGAAGGCGATCGCGGCGTACCGCACCTCGGTGAAGGTCCAGCGGGGCGCGATGCGGACGTTGACGTGGATGCCGCGGTTGCCGGAGGTCTTCGGGAAGCCCTCCATGCCGAGCTCGGCGAGCATCTCCCGGGCGGCGAAGGCCACCTTCCTGGCCTCGTCGAAACCGGTGCCCGGCTGCGGGTCGATGTCGATGCGCAACTCGTCGGGGTGGTCGAGGTCGGGCCGGCGCGCGGGCCAGGGGTGGAAGTCGATCGTGCCGAGGTTCGCGCACCAGGCGAGCGCGGCGACCTCCGTCGGGCAGAAGGCGTCGGCCGAGCGCCCGCTGGGGAACGTCACCGTGACGGTCTCGATCCAGTCGGGGTGCTTGGGCATCCGCTTCTGGTAGATCGCCTCCGATTCGACGCCGTCCGGGTGCCGCTTGAGGTAGGTCGGCCGGTCCCGGACGGCGCGGAGCGCGCCCTCCCCGACGCTCACGTAGTACTCCACCAGGTCCCGCTTGGTGGCCCCGATGGCGGGGAAGTAGATTTTGTCCGGGTTGGTGACCTTGACGGTGCGCCCGTTGACGTCGAGTTCGATGTACGGCGAAGCCATGGTTCGGACACTACCCGGGAAGAGGGGGTCCGTCCCGGGCTGCCAACGGCGGCCGGACCGGGAGCTCCCGCGAGCTCTCCCGCTTTCGTGGCGCGGAGCTCGGGTCGCGGAACGCGCGGCGCGCGTGACGCGCTCGCTGCGATCGCGACGGGACGGACCACAACGGGCCACCCGTGGGGCGGCATCCTCTTGCCGCCCGGCGGCGCCCAGCACGGGTAGGGCGCGTCGCCGCCATGACGGCGGGACGGGCTGCCTTCCCCCTCAGGGAGGACGATCAGCCCCCTCATCAGTGAAGACGCCAAAAGAACGGCGAAAGGATGCTTCGCCCGAAAGAACTCTTGCGGGAAGATCCCCCGGGTCCATGTGGTTCTCAGTACGTAATCCCCGAGAGGGGCCGCCACGCTTAGGCTGGTGAACCATGGACAAGGTCATCAAGAGCGACGCCGAGTGGCGGGCGCAGTTGTCGCCCGAGGAGTTCCGCGTCCTCCGGCAGGCGGGGACCGAGCGCCCCTTCAGCGGCGAGTACGTCGACACCAAGACGGTGGGCGTCTACTCCTGTCGCGCCTGCGGCGCCGAACTGTTCCGCTCGGACACGAAGTTCGACTCGCACTGCGGATGGCCGTCGTTCTTCGAGCCGTCGAAGTCCGAGGCCGTGACGCTCCTGGAGGACGACTCGCTCGGCATGAGGCGGGTGGAGGTCCGCTGCGCCCGGTGCGACTCGCACCTCGGGCACGTCTTCCACGGTGAGGGCTACCCCACTCCCACCGACGACCGGTACTGCATCAACTCCGTCTCCCTGACCCTGGAGCCCGCCGGGTAGGACGGGCTCACGGAGTGATCACTTCGGCTTGGGCGCGCTGACCCGGCAGTCGGTGTCGTCCGGGCCGAGGATGTTCGCGAGCACCGGGTTCCCGTTCTCGCCGAACTCGGCCTGGACGAAGACCACGGGGTTCGGCTCCCCCTGCTCGGACAGGTACTCCAGCCCGCGCTTGCACAGCGTGATGGCGGACTTGGAGTTGCCCGCGTCCTCCGGCAGGCTCGTGTAGATCCGCAGGTATCGGCCCGTCGTCCGGATGTCCCGCACCTTGGCGGCCGGCCCGTCCTTCCACTTGCCGCGGAAGTAGGCCACCGCCTTGTTGTCGGTGTACTTCGACGGGCCCGATGCCTTCTTCGCGGCCTTCTCCGTCTTCTCTCCGGTGTCCACGCTGGCCACGGTCAGCTCGCCCGCCGGGCTGCTCGACGGCACGGGCGCGAAAGCCGTACCCGCCGGGGCCGCGGAGCCCGGATGGGTCAGCTGACCGGCGACCACCAGCGCCCCCGCCGTGAAGGCCGCGACCCCCAGAGAAACCTCAACCACTCGTGCCCTGGCCCGCCTTTTCCGGCGGCGCCCCCTGGAACGTGCCAGACCCGTCGACACCATGCCTCACTCGAACGCGGAGATCCCGTCACAGTATGGCAAAGACATGGCGATCACACGACCGTTTCCGACATTCCGCGCAAGATAGCCCATCGATGTCCCGTTAGAAGGGGAAATCTTCCCTGCTCCCGGCACTGCCGCGATAAGTCGACAGAGACCTCAACAGGGATCTCAGTACAGCCGGCGGAAGGTCCCGTAGTGATCGGTGGTGTACCAGGTGGAGTACCTCCCGGCCCAATCGCGGTGGTGGAGATCGACGACGATCCGGTAGGCGTCTCTATGGGCGTTCCGCGGGCGGCTGTGCATGTCGTACTCGTAGTACGCAGGGCGATCGTAAGCCCCTCCCGGCGGGAGCAGCCCTTCACGGTTCCGGAACGCGCCCCCGGAGTTCCAGTAGCCGTGTCCGACCGCCCACACATGCCGGTACTTCGGAAATCCCAGGGCGGCCGCCCAGCCGTACGCGCGGATCGCGTCATCGCGGCCGTCGCTCCGGGTAACCGGCACGAACGCGGTCCCCGGTGTGGCCCCGCCCCGCGCGACGGCCTGCGCGACGGCCTGCGCGGGCACCGGCATGGGCACCGGAGTGGGCACCGGCATGAGGGTGGCCGCCTGTACGGCCGCCGCCCCGCCGAGCGTGCCCGTGATCAGAGCCGTCACGAGAGCCGTCACGAGAGCCGTCACGGGTCCGAGCACGAGCGTGAGCATCCGACTGAGCACCTGGCTGAGCACCTGGCTGGGCACCCGGCTGGGCACGAGCTTCAGCGTGAGGACGATTCGCCTGCGCCGCATTCCGTTCCTTCCGTCCGGCGGCAGAGATGGACCACACCGGGGGTCGAGACCCCGGTGCGGTGGCCGCGTACGCTCATCCGACCGCATCAGAGGGAACGGAGGCGACGGCGACGTGAGCGAGAAGGGCAACCCATGGCAGACGCCCATGCGGCCCATTAACTCATGCGGCCCATTAGGCGTTCGTGGACGCTGTCGCGCCGCGGGTCAGCCCCAGGCCATATTGATCTCGCGCTGGAAGATGACGTATCCGGCACGGTGAAACGCCTCGGCCATCGGGATGTTTCCGACGTCCGTGGCGGCACGGATCCGTGGGACGCCCTGTTCCGCGAGGATCCTCGTCCCCTCGGCGAGCAGATCGCCGGCGTAGCCGTTCCCTCGGTGTCGTGGCAGGACGCCGAGGTAAGCGATGATCGGGTTGTAGCTGTTGCGGGCCGGGATGACGAATCCCACGGGATCGCCGTCGGCCGACATCGCGATCCGCCACCAGTCCCGCGGGCTCTGGTAGGCCGCCAGTTCCTCGTCGTACTGCGCGACGGCCGCCTGTGCGGGCGTCATCCGGGCCAGATCGGCATGACTGTGCGCGTCGAGGGTGCCCTCCAGGACGAGAGTCATCAGCTCGACGAGCTCTTCGCGGTCGCCGACCGGTCTGAAGCTCAGGCGCCGGCTCGGCTCGGGAATCGGCGTCCCGGGACGCCACTCCAGGCGCAGCCGTTCGACAAGCAGCCGGGCGCCGGACCGTTCGAGTACGGCCATGCGGTCCTCGACCATGCGCCTGGTCGCCCCCTCGTCGCGCCACCGAGGGGGAAGGAACCGGCTGTACTCAGGCGGGCGGACGCCCACCGGCAGGATCGCGGCCATCGCGGTCCCGAGCAGCCGGACTCCGATGTCGACACGCTCCGGTTCAAGCGTGGCGTCGTCGAGGTCGAGCGTGTCCAGCATGAACGGCGGGTCGTTCTCGCGCCGAGCCCACCAGGCCAGCCTGGCGACAGGGCGGTCTCCCCGCAGCGCCATCCACATCCATTCCGGCCGTCGGCGGCCGGAGTCGAGATCGTGCGCCATTTCCTCGTTGAGGACGTAGGGCAGGCGACAGAAGAGCTCGATTTCTTCGCGCCCGGTGATAGGGCGCATGGTCAGGTCGTTCTGGGTCAAGGCACTTCCCTTGGAACAGGTGTGCCCGCTCGTCCCGGGGGTCAGCTACAGGCTGCGGCCCAGGAAGGAACTGGCACGACGGTCATGGCACGCATCGGCTTATCCCTCCTCTCGTTCGGTTCCGGTCGTCGGCGGCCGGATGCTCCTCGACGTTCTATCCGAGGTGCCGCCGGGTGCGCAAACCCTTTTCCGCCCCCAGGGATGGTCATGGGGGCTGCGTCCGGCGCTCTCTGGCGCATCCTCGGCAAGAACCGGATCAGGGGCGAAGTCCGCCGGCGCGGGCGGCGCCCTGTCTCACCCGCTGATGCCGCCGGAGCCCTTCCTTTCCAGCCGCCGCCTCAGGGCCGCGAGGCGGGCCTCGTCGTCGGCCAGCTCGACGGCGACATCCGGGCTGCCCGGCTCGCGGAAATCAGCGACGACGGTCCGGAGGATGTCGGCGAGAACCCTCAGCTCGCTCTCGTCACCCTCGATGAGCAGGTCGCCGGCGTTCTCGACGCGCAGCACGAGTCCATCCCCGGATGGCACGCTGTCGTGCAGGAAATCGATCAGGCACTCCTCGAACGCGTCCCAGTTCCGGCCGAAGTACCCCGGGAACGACAGCCGCCCGGCCCAATGGGTGAGCAGGGACTCCTTCGTCCGGCATCGGTGGCCGTCGAGCAGGCGGACCGTGACGTCCCCCGCCAATGGCCGGGAACCGGCCAGCGACCAGACGCGCTCCTCCATGGGCACTCCCCTCTCGCCTCCCGCGCGACCGGCATCGGACTGCTTCCCGGGCCGGTGGGAAGGGCCGTGGTCCTGGCGAGTTCCCGTGGCTCTGGCGGGGCCGGAACAACCGTCAGGGAAGGGCGGCGATGAGCTCCGTGACGGGCTTGCGGGTTCCCGTGTAGAACGGGATCTCGATCCGGGTGTGCCGCCTCGCCTCGGCCCCCCGGAGGTGGCGCATGAGGTCGACGATGCGGTGCAGTTCGTCGGCCTCGAAGGCCAGCATCCACTCGAAGTCGTTGAGCGCGAAGCAGGCGACCGTGTTGGCCCGCACGTCGGGGTAGTCGCGGGCCATCTTGCCGTGCTCGGCCAGCATCGCCCTGCGCTCGGCGTCGTCCAGCAGGTACCACTCCAGGGACCGCACGAACGGGTAGACGCACACGAAGCCCCTCGGCTCCTCCTCGGCGAGGAAGGCCGGGATGTGCGACTTGTTGAACTCGGCGGGCCGGTGCAGCGCCATGGCCGACCAGACCGGCTCGCTCGCGCGGCCGAGCGCGGTGCGGCGGAACCGGGTGTAGACCTCCTGCAGGTCCTCCGCCGACGGCGCGTGCCACCAGAACATGAAGTCCGCGTCGGCGCGGAACCCCGAGACGTCGTAGCAGCCCCGGGTCACCACGTCCTTGCCCGCCGACTGCGCCAGCAGCTCGTCGAGCTCCTCGGCGAGGCCGTCGCGGTTGGGCGGCAGGTGGTCGCGCAGCCGGAAGACCGACCACATGGTGTAGCGGATTACCTGGTTCAGATCACGCGCCTTGGGCCGCGGGGTGCCGTCCGTCATACCGCCATTCTGCCGCGTCACCGGTCCGCTTCCTCTCCCGCCCCGGCCAGCGCCCGTGACTCCAGATGCTCCAGGACGCGCGCGGCAGCCGTACGGGCCGTGGCCGCGCACGCCGGGATGCCGAGCCCGTCGTAGGCCGCGCCGCACACGGCAAGACCGGGCTGTACGGCTATCGCGGCGCGGACGCGGGCCACGCGGTCGAGGTGGCCCACGTCGTACTGCGGGAGCGAGCCGCCCCACCGCGTGACACGGGTGTCGGTCGGCAGGCCCCGCACCCCCATGATCTCGGCCATCTCGTTCATCGCCAGGGCCACCAGCTCCGCGTCGTCGCGTTGCAGCACGGCCTCCTCCCCGAGGCGGCCGAGGGAGCACCGGAGGATGACGAGGTTGCGGTCGGCCTCGGCGAGGTGCGGCCACTTGGTGGTGCTGAAGGTCACGGCCTTCACCGGCCTGCCCTCCACGGGCGGGACGAGGTAGCCGCTGCCGGATGGGGGCTCCGGGAAGGCCGTCTTGGGGTAGGCCAGCGTGACGATGGCCATGCTGGCGTACTCGATCCGGGCCAGCTCGGCCGCCGCCTTCGGCACCTCGCGCGCCAGCAGCCGCGACGCGGCGGCCGCCGGGACCGCGAGGACGACGGCGTCGGCCTCGATGACCTCCTCGTCCCTGGTCGGGCCGGTGACCAGCCGCCAGCCGTCCGCCGTACGGGCGAGCTCGCGGACCATCACGCCGGTCCGGAGCTCCGCGCCGGAGGCCTTCGCGACCGCGTGCGGCAGGCCGCCCAGGCCGTTCCTGAGGGTGGTGAAGACCGGCCCGGCGTCCTTGGGCGCCTCCTCGACGATCGCCCTGGCCGCCCGCAGCAGCGACCGCTCGGTGCGGGCGGCGGCGGCGACCCGCGGCATGGTCGCCTCGAGGGAGAGCATGTCGGAACGGCCCGCGTAGATCCCGCCCAGCAGCGGCTCGATCATCCGGTCCACGACCTCTCCGCCCACCCGGGCGCGGATGTAGGCCGCGACCGACACGTCCGTGGTCACGAGCGTCGGGGGAAGGATCTCGTCGAGCGGCACCCGGGCGAGGCCGCCCGGCGACAGGATGCCCGACCTCGCGAGCGCGAGCAGGTCCGAGGGGACGCCCATCACCTGGCCCTTGGGCAGGCCGCGCAGCGAGCCCCTGGACAGGATCGCGGCCTGGGTCGTCCCCGGGTCCACCAGCGTGTCGCCCAGGCCGGCCAGCCGCGCCAGCTCCTTGCCCTCGGGGCGCCGCGCCAGCATGGCCTCGGCGCCCGCGTCGACCTCGACGCCGGCGACCTCGGAGGCGTGCAGCTTGCCGCCGATCCGCGAGGCGCCGTCGAGTACGGTGATCTTCAGGCGAACGTCGCCGCGGCTCAGGTGCAAGGCGGCGGTCACACCGGCGATGCCGGCCCCCACGACCACCACATGACGATCACGAGTCCCGTCCATACGAGAAAGCTACCCGCCCGGGGCGCCGGGCCTCCCACCGCCGTGACGTCTCGCGCGGCACACCGGCACAGCCGCCGCACCCCTCGCGCGTCCGGAGGCGGCGCCGCAGGACCGCGATGGACCCGTGACGTCATCGTGACGGCCGCCGCCAAACCCGCGTCCCCGGCGCTCCGTCTTAAGGGCATGACACGATTCCGGTACGGAATGGCGGCCCTGGCCGCGGTGGCGTTCATGATTTCCGGGTGCGGCGGCGGCGGGGAGTCGTCGATGTCCGACAGCGGCGGGACGGCCCGGAGCGTGGCCGCTCCCGTGGCGCCCGCGGCGGGGGGCACAGAGGGGGCCGGGGTAAGGTCCTACGCCAAGCGGGAGCCGGCCCCCCTGGCCGAGGACGCGCGGGCGGGGGCGGACACCACGCGTGACCAGGCCCCGCTGAAGATGGAGCCGGTCGATCGGTCGATCGTCTACACGGCCGAGCTGACGGTCCGGGCCACAGACGTGGCGGCCGCGGCGGACAAGGCCAAGCAGCTGGTGACGACCGCCGGGGGCTACGTCGCGGAGGAGAAGAGCGACTCCTACTCCCGCCGCGACGAGGCGGTCATCACCTTCAAGATCCCGCCGGCCCGCTACCAGGACGTCCTGGCTCAGCTCGGCCGCGACCTCGGCAAGCGGGAATCGCTGCACCAGGGCGCGCAGGACGTCACCGAGGAGGTGGCCGACGTGGACAGCCGGGTGCGGTCGGCCAAGTCCACTCTCGACCAGTTCCGCACGCTGCTCTCCAAGGCGGGCAAGATCGGCGAGATCCTGGAGATCGAGCGGGAGATCTCCAGCCGCGAGGCCGACCTGGAGGCGCTCCAGGCCAGGCAGAAGGCCCTCGCCGCGCAGACCGGCATGGCGACCGTCACCCTCACCCTCGCCGGTCCGGCGGCCGCGCCCGCGAAGCCCAAGGAGAAGGAGTCGGGCTTCATCTCCGGTCTCAAGGGCGGGTGGAGGGCCCTCGTGACATCGACCGAGGTCGCGCTGACCGTGCTCGGCGCGCTGCTCCCCTGGCTCGTGATAGTCGCCGTGGTCTGGCTGGTCGTCGCGTTGGTGCTGCGCCGCGGAAGGCCACGCCGTACGGCCGGAGCGTCACCCGCGCCGTCATCCACGCCGTCGCCCGTCCCGCCGTCACCGCGCCTCGAATCCCGTACGGCGGAGCCGGCTCACTCAGCGGCAGCCCACTCGCCCGGGCGGCAGCCCGGCTCCCCAACGCCGGAACAGCAGGAGCCGCACGAGCACGGGCGGGAGTAGGCGGCGGTCCCGGAGCCTCAAGGGCTCCGCCGGCCGAGCGGTGACCGCTGCTCAACACGCGGCGGCCGGCCGGGCCGCGCGCCATCCAGACGCGGCGCGCCGGGCCGCGCGCCATCCAGACGCGGCGCGCCGGGCCGCGCGCCATCCAGACGCGCCGGGCCGGGCCGCGCACCGCTCAGCGGACCGAGATCTCGTGGACGAGGTCGGTGAGCCGGGCGAGCTGGTCCGGGTCGGTGGACGGGAGCACGCCGTGTCCGAGGTTGAACACGTGTCCCTCCGCCACCCGGCCGCGCTCCAGGACGTCGCGGGCCCGCTCGCCGACGACCTCCCAGGGGGCGAGGAGGATCGCGGGGTCGAGGTTGCCCTGCAGGGCCTTCCCCGCCCCGACCCGCAGCGCCGCCTCGTCGAGCGGCACGCGCCAGTCGACGCCGACCACGTCGGCCCCGGCCTCTCCCATCACGCCGAGCAACTCGCCCGTCCCGACCCCGAAGTGAATGCGGGGCACGCCGAGATCCGCCAGGCCCGCGAAGATCGCGCGGGTGTGCGGCAGCACATAGGTCCGGTAGTCGGCGGGGGCGACCGCGCCGACCCAGGAGTCGAAGAGCTGGACGGCCGAGGCGCCCGCGGTGGCCTGCACGCGGAGGAAGCCCAGGGTGATGGCGGTCAGCCGCTCCATGAGCTCGTGCCACAGATCGGGCTCGCCGTACATCATGGCCTTCGTGCGGTCGTGGTTCTTCGAGGGGCCGCCCTCGATGAGGTACGACGCCAGCGTGAAGGGACCGCCCGCGAAGCCGATGAGCGGGGTCCCGTCGAGCTCCTTGACGAGCGCCTGTACAGCCTCCGTGACGTACGGCACATCGGTCGGCTCAAGGGGGCGCAGGGCGGCGACGGCGGCGTGGTCCCGGATCGGGGATCCCACGACCGGCCCGACTCCCGGCTTGATGTCCAGATCGACCCCGATGGCCTTCAGCGGGACGACGATGTCGCTGAAGAAGATCGCCGCGTCCGTGCCGTACCTGCGGACCGGCTGCATGGTGATCTCCACCACGAGGTCCGGCGTGGCGCAGGCGGTGAGCATGGGGATGCCCTCGCGCAACCGGCGGTACTCGGGCAGCGACCGGCCGGCCTGGCGCATGTACCAGACCGGCGTGTGCGGAACGGGCTCGCGCCGGCAGGCGCGGAGAAAGGCGGAGTCTGCCAGAGAGTCGGCCAGCTGGGGATTCACTCTCCAAGCGTCCCACGTCGGCACACCGGCCGGGCCCCCAACCCACCAGTCTCGGCGGCCATCGGGACGGACCATGGGCGGACGCGGCACGCCACGCCGCCCGTGTCGTGCGGCACGGACGGTGTCAATGATCGGTATGGTGATTCCCACCCCGTCGTGTGAGTCATTTCACAACTCGGCAAAGTGTTCGTTATGCGGCCATCCGGCATCCATTCCAATACCACTTTCGAGACACGCCGAGCGCGTTGCGGGGAAATGTCGGCGGGACGTGCCAACGTCGGATCAGTCCCGAGCGACCGACACGACCGTGGATCCGACGAGAGGCCCGGAGCGATGACTTCGATGTGGAGTTCCCCCGAACGCCGCACTGAGCACTGTGCCGGCTGCGACTCCGAACAGATGTTCGAGCAGCCGCGCGCCATGGCCGGCCACGGCGTGCGTCCGGAACCGGTGTTGACGGTCGGCGGGCGCGCCCCGCTAGTTGCGATGGTTACGGCTTGACGACTACCGATGCCCCCCACAGCCACCCCCCTGCTTCGCGCTATCCCGAATCCGACCTACTCTTCGGTCATGACCCTCGGTGAACCGCCGGCGCCTCCCGCCGCCTTCCGGCGCGCGCTGGAGACGTTGCGCCCCGCCCAGGTCAGGCCGGAGATCGAGCTGGAGGACATCCCGGCGCCGCAGCGGCTCGCGCCCTATTCCGGGGCGGTCGGAGCCTCCGTCTACCGCGACGACGACGAGCTCGCCGTCGGCCGCCTGATCATGCTGTTCGACCCGGACGGCCAGCGGGGCTGGGAGGGGCCGTTCCGCCTGGTCGCCTACGTCCGCGCCGACATGGAGCCGGAGATCACCTCCGACCCGCTGCTCGGACCGGTCGCCTGGAGCTGGCTCACCGAGGCGCTCGACGCGCACGGCGCCACGTACGCCGCCGCCGGCGGCACGGTCACCCGGGCGGTGTCGGAGGGCTTCGGCAACAAGGCCGAGGATCCCGTCACCACCGAGCTGGAGCTGCGGGCGTCCTGGTCCCCGCTGGACGAGGACCTGTCGCCGCACGTCGCCGCCTGGTGCGACCTGATGTGCATCGCGGCGGGCATCCCGCCCCTGCCCCCCGACGTCGCGGCGCTGCATCCGCGCCCGGCCCGCCGTGAAGATCCGAAAGTCCCTTAACAAGTGACCGAACCTGAAGTCCAGCCCCTGTTGGAGCCACGCGAAGGAATTCCGCCCGTCATCGAGGACCCGGCAGCGCTGACGGCTGCCGTGCAGGCCTTCGCCCGGGGGACCGGGCCGGTCGCGGTCGACGCCGAGCGCGCCTCCGGCTACCGCTACAGCGGGCGCGCCTACCTGGTGCAGCTCCGCCGCGCGGGAGCGGGGAGCGCGCTCATCGACCCGGTGCCCTGCCGCGACCTGACCGCCCTGAACGACGCCCTGGGGGATGCCGAGATCGTCCTCCACGCGGCGACCCAGGACCTGCCGTGCCTGGCCGAGCTGGGCTTCCGGCCCCGGCGGCTGTTCGACACCGAGCTGGCGGGGCGGCTTCTCGGCTACGAACGGGTCGGGCTCGGGACGATGGTCGAGGTCGTCCTCGGGCTCCGGCTGGAGAAGGGCCACTCGGCCGCCGACTGGTCGACCCGGCCGCTGCCCGAGGCGTGGCTGCGCTACGCCGCGCTCGACGTGGAGGTGCTGATCGAGCTCCGCGACGTCCTCTACGCGGAGCTGGAGGCCACCGGCAAGCTGGAGTGGGCGCTGGAGGAGTTCGCCGCGATCCTGGCGGCCCCGACCGCGCCGCCGAGGAGCGACCCGTGGCGGCGCACGTCGGGCATCCACCGCGTCCGGACGCTGCGCGGCCTCGCCGTCGTGCGGGAGCTGTGGACGCTGCGTGACGAGATCGCCCAGGCCGCCGACCTGGCGCCGGGCCGGGTGCTGCCCGACTCGGCGATCGTGCAGGCCGCTCTGGACCAGCCGCGCACCACCAAGGCGCTCACCGACATCGCGCCGTTCACCGGCCGCAGCGCCCGGCGCCACCTGCGGGAATGGCTCTCCGCGGTGACGCGGGCGCGGAGCATGCCCGACGTGGAGCTGCCACAGCCGGTCGGCCCTGGCGACGGCCCGCCCCCGGCCAACCGGTGGGCCGACCGCGACCCCGTCGCCGCGAAACGGCTCGCCGCCGCGCGGGCGGTGGTGGCCGCCCTCGCCGACGAGCACCGCATGCCCACGGAGAACCTGCTCCAGCCCGACGCGGTACGGAGGCTCACGTGGGAGCCGCCCGCGGATCTCTCGGAGGAGGCGATAGCCGTACGGCTGCGCGAGCTCGGGGCGCGGGAATGGCAGATCGCGCTGACCGCGCACCCGATGGCCAAGGCGCTCGAAAGGCTGGAGATCAAGGGCGAGGTCTGACATCTCTGCCTTGTCATGGCGATCGCGGCGTGGCTATCCTTTTCGGGAAAGCGCTTTCCTACAGCGATGAGGAGTGCTCCGGATGAGCGACCGCGTTGTCGGCGTCGTGATGAACGGCGTCACCGGGCGGATGGGGTATCGCCAGCACCTCGTCCGTTCCGTTCTGGCCATCAACGAGCAGGGCGGGGTGACGCTCTCCGACGGCAGCCGCGTGAGCCTCCGGCCCGTCCTCGTCGGCCGCGACCTTCGCAGGGTCGGCGACGTCGCCGACCGCCACGGCATCGCCGACTACACCACGGACCTGGACGACGCCCTGGCCGACCCGGACAACACGATCTACTTCGACGCCCAGGTGACCCAGGCCAGGGTCGCGGCGACTCTCAAGGCAATCGAGCTGGGCAGGCACGTCTACACCGAGAAGCCCACCGCCGAGACGGTCGCCGACGCCGTACGGCTGGCCGAGGCCGCCGCCGAGGCCGGGGTGAAGAACGGCGTCGTGCAGGACAAGCTGTACCTGCAGGGACTGCTAAAGCTCAAGCGCCTGATCGACGGCGGGTTCTTCGGCCGGATCCTGTCGGTGCGCGGCGAGTTCGGCTACTGGGTGTTCGAGGGCGACTGGCAGCCGGCGCAGCGCCCGTCGTGGAACTACCGGGTCGAGGACGGTGGCGGCATCGTGCTGGACATGTTCCCGCACTGGGCCTACGTCCTGGAGAACCTGTTCGGCCGGGTCGAGTCGGTGTACGCGCACGTCTCCACCCACATCCCCGAGCGGTGGGACGAGCGCGGCCAGGTCTATAAGGCGACCGCCGACGACGCGGCCTACGGCGTCTTCGAGATCGAGGGCGGCGTCGTGGCGCAGATCAACTCCTCTTGGACGGTCCGCGTCAACCGTGACGAGCTGGTCGAGTTCCAGGTGGACGGCACACATGGCAGTGCGGTCGCCGGGCTGCGCAACTGCAGGATCCAGCACCGGGGCAGCACGCCGAGGCCGATCTGGAACCCCGACGTCCCGGTCACCGAGTCGTTCCGCGACCAGTGGCAGGAGGTGCCGGACAACACCGAGTTCGAGAACGGCTTCAAGTTCCAGTGGGAGATGTTCATCCGGCACGTCCTGGAGGACGCCCCGTTCCCGCACACCTTCGCCGCGGGCGCCCGTGGCGTGCAACTGGCCGAGCTGGCTCTGCGCTCCCACGCCGAGGGGCGCCGCCTCCCGGTGGAGGAGCTGTGACCGGCCTGGAGATCCGGCTGCCGGGGTCGGCCGAGCCGTACCGGCTGCGTGAGCCCGTGACCTGGGCGCCGCCGCCCGCCGCGCCGTCCTCGCGGGTCGTCTACGCGGCGGCCCACGTGGTCGCGAACGTCCACGGCGAGAACGGCCCCGGTCTGCCCGCCGACGTCGACTGGGACGCCACGCTCCGCTTCCGGCGGCACCTGTGGTCGTACGGCCTGCGCGTCGCGGACGCCATGGACACGGCCCAGCGGAACATGGGCCTCGACTGGGCCGCCACGCGGGAGCTGATCCGGCGCAGCGCCGCCGAGGCCGGCTCACTCGGCGACCCGGCGGAGCTGGTGGCCTGCGGCGCGGGCACCGACCACGTGCCGGACGCCGGAACCCTGGACGAGATCGTCGCCGCGTACACCGAGCAGGTCGAGACCGTGCGGACGGCCGGGGCCGGGGTGATCCTGATGGCCAGCCGCCAGCTCGCCCGCGTCGCGAGGGGCCCGGAGGACTACCACGCGGTGTACGGCAAGCTGCTGGGGCAGGCCGACCGGCCCGTGATCCTGCACTGGCTGGGCGAGATGTTCGACCCCCAGCTCGCCGGATATTGGGGGTCACGCGACGTGGAGGCGGCCACCGAGTCGTTCCTCGCGCTCATCCGCGACCACGCGCCCATGGTGGAGGGCGTCAAGGTGTCGCTGCTGGACGAGGACCACGAGGTGCGGCTCCGCGCGGCGCTCCCCGAGGGCGTCCGGCTGTACACCGGCGACGACTTCAACTACCCGTCGCTGATCAAGTCGGGCTCGCACGCGCTGCTGGGCATCTTCGACGCGATCGCCCCCGCGGCGGCCGCCGCGCTCCAGGCCCTCGACGAGGCGGAGTGGGCCGGCGACGAGCCCACCCGGGCGCGGCACCTGACGGCCTACGACGAGATCTTCGCCCCGACGGTGCCGCTGTCCCGGAAGATCTTCGAAACCCCGACGTACCACTACAAGACGGGCATCGTCTTCCTCGCGTGGCTCGCCGGGCGCCAGGACGGGTTCGTCATGGTCAACGGCGCCCAGTCGGCGCGCTCGATCACCCACCTGGCCGAGGTCTTCCGCCTGGCCGACCAGGCGGGCCTGCTTCCCGACCCCGAGCTGGCCGTCCACCGTATGAAGGCTCTCCTGACCACCTGTGGTGTCCTGCCATGACTCTCTCGCTGAATCAGTGGACCACCAGGCGGTGGTCGGTCAAGGAGGCCGTGGACGGGTGCGTACGGCACGGCGTCGAGGCCATCGGGCTGTGGCGGCAGAACGTCGCCGAGCAGGGGCTCGATGAGACCATCATGCTCGTCCGCGACGCCGGGCTGCGGGTCTCGTCGCTCTGCCGGGGCGGCTTCCTCACCGGGGACTCCTACGAGGAGGACAACCGGCGGGCGATCGACGAGGCGGCCGCGCTCGGCGCGGCGTGCCTGGTCATGGTCGTCGGAGGGCTGCCCGGCGTCGTGCCGGGCGAGCCGCTCGGGGAGATCTCCCGCGACCTGCCGGACGCCCGGAAGAGGGTCGCCGACGCCCTGGCCGTGCTCGCCCCCTACGCCGCCGAGCGGGGCGTGCGGCTGGCTCTGGAGCCGCTGCACCCGATGTACTGCGCCGACCGGGCCGTCCTGTCCACCCTGGGCCAGTCGCTCGACCTCGCCGCGCCGTACGCGCCGGAGACGGTCGGGGTGGTCGTGGACACCTTCCACGTGTGGTGGGATCCGCAGGTGTTCGAGCAGATCGAGCGCGCGGGCCGGGAGGGGCGGATCGCGTCCTACCAGGTGTGCGACTTCCTGAGCCCGCTGCCCGCCGACGTCCTGCTGGGCCGCGGCATGATGGGCGACGGCGTGATCGATTTCGGGCCCCTGACCGAGGCCGTCACGGCCGCCGGGTACGCGGGGGACATCGAGGTCGAGATCTTCAACGCCGACGTCTGGGCGGCGGACCCCGACGAGGTCATGGCGACGATGAGGGCCCGCTTCGCCGCCCTCGTCCGGCCGCTCTGACCGGCCCCCTGGCCCCTGGTCTGAAGCCGCCTGAGGCTTAACGGCGCTCAGGCCAGGGGACGGACGCTCTCTCGGAGGACGACCTCGCACTCGACGGGGACCACGCGGGGCTCGTCGCCCTCCTCCCCCGAGAGGGCCAGCTCGACCGCCTGGGCGCCCATCTCCGCGAGCGGCAGCCGCACCGTCGTGAGGCTCGGGGTCAGGTCGCGCAGGGGCCCTATGTCGTCGAATCCGGCGACCGAGATGTCGTCCGGCACCCGCACTCCCCGGCTCCTGAGGGCGGCGAGCGCGCCGACCGCCATCACGTCGTTGACCGCGAAGACGCAGGTCGCCCCGGCGACCTCCTGGACCGCCTCGTAGCCGCCGTCCCGGTCGAAGGGGCCGTGGATCACCTGCGGCTCGGGGAGGCCGAGCCCGGCGAGCGCCTCCGCGAACCCGGCGGAGCGGTCGGCCGCCGTGATGAGGTGGGGCGGCCCGGCCAGCACGGCGAACCTGGTGTGCCCCAGGGCGGCCAGCGAGCGGGCCAGTTCGGCCGCCCCCTCGCGGTTGGCCGGCGCGATCGTGCCGACGCCGAGCAGGTCCTGGCCGACGCAGGCGACGCGGCCGCCGGACTCGCGGTAGCGGTCCAGCTCCACCCGCAGCCGGGAGGTCACGTCCGGGTCGGTGACCCGGGAGCCCGAGATCAGCACCGCGCGGACGCGCTGGGCGTTCAGGGTGGAGACGTAGGCGATCTCCCGCTCGGGGTCGCGGTGGGTGGTGCCGACCATCACCATGTGGCCGTGCGCCTCGGCCGCCCGCATCGCGCCGTCGGCGAGCGCGGCGAAGTAGGGGTCGACGAGGTCGTGCACGACCAGCCCGATGACGTTGCTCGCGCCGCGGGCCAGCGTCTGGGCGGCCACGTTCGTCCGGTAGCCCAGCACGGCGGCCGACTTCTCCACCCGCTCGCGCATCGTCCGCCCCACGTTGCGGGAGCTTCCGTTGAGCACGCGCGACGCCGTCGCGAGCGACACCCCCGCGTGCCTCGCGACGTCTTCCAGAGTGACCACGCCACCTCCATTCGGAAAGCGGTTTCCAGTATGCCAAAGCACCGCTGGCACGAGGCCATGCTTCCATGGCCGCACCCCTGATCCCGACAACAGTTACTGGCCAGTAGCATGTGGGGTGAAGCTACCGACAAGTAGGAGCCAACCCCGTGCCTGCGTCCCGTGAAGTCGTCTTCGTCGACGGCGTTCGGACGCCTTTCGGCAAGTCGGGCCCCAAGGGCCTGTACGCCGAGACGCGTGCCGACGACCTGGTTGTCCGCGTCATCCGCGAGCTGATGCGGCGCAACCCCAGCCTCCCGCCCGAGCGGGTGGACGAGGTCGCCATCGCGGCCACCACCCAGATCGGCGACCAGGGTCTCACCATCGGCCGGTCGGCCGCCGTGCTCGCCGGGCTGCCGAAGTCGGTCCCCGGCTACGCCATCGACCGCATGTGCGCCGGGGCGATGACCGCCGTCACGACGGTGGCGGGCGGCATCTCCTTCGGAGCATACGACGTGGCCATCGCCGGCGGGGTCGAGCACATGGGCCGCCACCCGATGGGCGAGGGCGTCGACCCCAACCCGCGGTTCCTGTCCGAGCAGCTCGTGGACGGCTCGGCCCTGATCATGGGCATGACCGCGGAGAACCTGCACGACCGCTACCCGTCCATCACCAAGGACCGCGCCGACGCCTACGCCGTCGCCTCGCAGGAGAAGGTGGCCAAGGCGTACGCCGATGGCAAGATCCAGCATGACCTGGTGCCGATGGCGACCCGCAAGGCGGCCGAGGGCTGGAGCCTGGCCACGGCCGACGAGGCGCCCCGGCCCGGCACCAGCCTGGAGGGCCTGCGGAGCCTGAAGACCCCCTTCCGCGCCCACGGCAGGGTCACGGCGGGCAACGCGTCCGGCATCAACGACGGTGCGACGGGCTGCATCGTGGCCGCCGAGGAGGTCGCCGAGGAGCTCGGGCTGACCCCCCGCATGCGGCTGGTCTCCTACGCCTTCGCCGGCGTTGACCCCGAGGTCATGGGCGTCGGCCCGATCCCGTCGACCGAGCGGGCGCTGCGCCTCGCCGGGCTGTCCATCGGCGACATCGGCCTCTTCGAGATCAACGAGGCCTTCGCCGTACAGGTGCTGGCCTTCCTGGAGCACTTCGGCATCGCAGACGACGACCCCCGCGTGAACCCGTACGGCGGCGCGATCGCGTTCGGCCATCCGCTGGCGTCGTCGGGCGTCCGGCTGATGACCCAGCTCGCCCGCGAGTTCGCCGAGCGGCCCGACGTCCGGTACGGCATCACCACGATGTGCGTCGGCATGGGCATGGGCGGCACGGTCATCTGGGAGAACATCGGAGGGAATCCGGCATGAGCAACGTCGACAACTGGAAGTCCCTCCTCAGCGAGAAGACCGCCGACGAGGTCGTCACGAAGGCTCTCGTCCGCGACGTCGAGCTGCCGTACGGCGCGGGCACCATGGCGCTGATCACGCTGGACAACGGGTTCGACCACACCAAGCCCAACACGTTCGGCCCGCACGGCCTGCTCGCGCTGAACGAGGCCCTCGACGGCATCGCCGCCCGCGGCGATGTGGCGGCCGTCGGCGTCGTCGGCAAGCCGTTCATCTTCGCGGTCGGCGCCGACCTCAAGGGCGCCGCGACGGTGAGCTCGCATGAGGAGGCCAAGGCCATCGGGGCGCTGGGGCACCACGTGTTCCGCCGCCTCGGCGAGCTGTCCGTCCCGTCGTTCGCCTTCGTCAACGGCGCGGCGATGGGCGGCGGCCTGGAGATCGCGCTGCACTGCACGTATCGCACCGTGTCCTCCGGCGTCCCGGCCATCGCGCTGCCGGAGTGCTTTCTCGGCCTCGTCCCGGGCTGGGGCGGCACGCAGCTCCTCCCCCGCCTGATCGGCCCCGAGAAGGCCATCAAGCTGATCATCGAGAACCCGCTGTCGCAGAACCGGATGATCAAGGGGCGCGACGCGTACGCGCTCGGGATCGCCGACGCGATGTTCGAGCCGGCCGACTTCCTGGAGGAATCGCTCCGCTGGGCCGCCGAGCTCCTGCGCGGTGATGTGGCCGTGGAGCGCGCGTCGCACACCGAGGACGACTGGACCGCGGTGATCGAGCAGGCGCGGACGCTGGTCGACCTGAAGCTCCGCGGCGCCTCCCCCGCGCCCTACCGGGCGCTCGACCTGGTGGCGCTGGCCCGCACCGCGTCGCGGGACGAGGGTTTCGCGGCCGAGGACGAGGCGCTCGCCGACCTGCTGATGGGCGATGAGCTGCGCGCCGGGCTGTACGCGTTCGACCTCGTGCAGCGCCGGGCCAAGCGGCCCGCGGGCGCGCCGGACAAGTCGCTGGCCCGCAAGGTCACCAAGGTCGGCGTCGTGGGCGCCGGGCTGATGGCCTCGCAGCTCGCGCTGCTGTTCGCGCGCCGGCTGGAGGTGCCGGTCGTGCTGACCGACCTCGACCAGGCCCGCCTGGACAAGGGCGTCGGCTACGTGCACGCCGAGGTGGACAAGCTGCTGGGCAAGGGACGGATTTCCGGCGACCAGGCCAACCGGCTCAAGGCCCTGGTGACCGGCTCGCTGACGAAGGACGCGTTCGCGGACGCCGACTTCGTCATCGAGGCCGTCTTCGAGGACCTGAAGGTCAAGCAGCGGGTCTTCGCCGAGGTCGAGGAGGTCGTCTCCGAGACGTGCGTGCTGGCCACCAACACCTCCTCTCTGTCGATCACCGAGATGGCGTCTGAGCTGCGGCATCCGGAGCGGGTGGTGGGCTTCCACTTCTTCAACCCGGTCGCCGTGCTGCCGCTGCTGGAGATCGTCCGAGGCGCGGCGACCGACGACGCGACGCTCGCCACGGCCTTCGCGGTCGGCAAGTCGCTGAAGAAGTCGTCCGTGCTGGTCAAGGACGCCCCCGCGTTCGTCGTCAACCGGCTGCTGACCCGCTTCATGGGCGAGGTCACCGCGGCCGCCGACGAGGGCACCCCGCTGGAGGTGGCCGACCACGCGCTGGACGGCCTCGGCCTGCCGATGACGCCGTTCACGCTGCTCCAGCTCGTCGGCCCCGCCGTCGCGCTGCACGTGGCGGAGACCATGCACGCGGCCTTCCCGGACCGCTACGGCGTCTCGGAGAACCTGGCCAGGCTCGTCGCGGCGGGCAAGCCCGGCGTCTACGGCGCGGACTTCCAGATCGACCCCGAGGTGCGGGCGCTGTTCGAGGGCGGCTCCCGCCCGTCCTCCGCCGAGGAGGTGCGGCTCCGCGCGCTCCGGGCGCTGGCCCAGGAGATCCGGCTCATGCTCGACGAGGGCGTGGTGGCCGCTCCCGAGGACATCGACCTGTGCATGATCCTCGGGGCGGGCTGGCCGTTCCACACCGGCGGCGTCACACCGTACCTCGACCGGACCGGCATCTCCGAGGAGGTCACCGGCGGCCGGTTCCTGCCGCCGGGGGTCGCCTCGGTTCCCGCATAGCCGGTTAGACGCGCCGCCGCCCTCTCGATAGCCTCACGAGAACATCTCGAAAGGGGATATCGGGAGGGTGGCGGCGTGCGCGAGTTGCTGCTCGGGCTCAGCCTCGGGCTGGGCGCGGGGGTCACGCCGGGGGCCCTGCTGAGCCTGGTGATCACCTCCGGCCTGCGCGGCGGCTTCCGGGCCGGGCTGCGTCTCGCCTGCGTGCCGCTGCTGTCGGACCTCCCGGTCGTGCTGCTGTCCATCACGGCCGTCGGCGCGCTGCCCGGCCTGATCGTGCGGGTCCTGTCGGTCGTGGGCGGCCTCTACGTGGTCTACCTCGGCGTCTCCACCATCCGCGAAGCCCGTACGGCGAAGCCGCCCGAGCCCGGAGCCGACGAGACGCCCGCGCGGAAGGCGGTCCTCCACGGGGTCGTGGTCAACCTCCTCAACCCGCATCCCTGGCTCTTCTGGATCGCGGCCGGCGCGCCCGTCTTCACCGCCGCGTGGGGCAGGGCCCCCGCGTCGGCGCTCGCCTTCGTCTCCGGCTTCTACCTCGTCCTGTGCGGGTCCAAGGTGGTGCTGGCCTGGGCGATCGGGGCCGGACGGCACCGCCTCACCCCGGGTGGCTACCGGATCCTGCTGGGCGCCGCCGGCGTCCTGCTGACCGCCGCCGGGGCCGTGCTCATGTCTCAAGGGCTCATGTTTCAAGGAGTGATGGCCGCTCCCCGGTGACCGAGACCCGGCTGCGGCGGTGGCCGTACCCGAAGTAGACGCCGGTGCCGACGACCATCCAGATGAGGAACCGGAGCCAGGTCTCCACCGGCAGGTTGAGCATCAGATAGACACAGGCGAGCACCGAGAGGACCGGCAGCACCGGAACCCACGGCGTCCGGAACGACCGCGGCAGGTCGGGGCGGGTCCTCCGCAGGATCACGACCGCGATCGAGACGACGACGAACGCGAACAGCGTGCCGATGTTGACGAGCTCCGCGATCGCGCTGAGCGGGATGAGCGCCGCCAGCAGCGCGGTCACCACTCCGATGATGATCGTGATGACGTACGGCGTGCGGAACCGGGGATGGACGCGGGCCAACCGGCGCGGCAGCAGGTTGTCCCGGCACATCGCGAACAGCACCCGGCTCTGACCCAGCATGAGGATCATGACGACCGTGGTCAGGCCCGCGATGCCGCCGAAGCTGATCAGCGTCGCCAGCCACGGCTGCCCCACGGCGCGGAAGGCGTCGGCGAGCGGGGCCGAGACGCTGAGCTGACTGTAGTGCTGCATGCCCACGACGACGAGCGAGACCGCGACGTAGAGGATCGTGCAGACGACGAGCGAGGCGATGATGCCGATCGGGAGGTCGCGCTGCGGGCGGCGGGTCTCCTCGGCCGCCGTCGCGACCACGTCGAACCCGATGTAGGCGAAGAAGACGAGCGCGGCGCCGGTGAAGATCCCGAAGACGCCGTAGACGACGGGCTTCACCCCGAACAGCACCTGGATGAGCGGCGCGCCGAGCCCGCTCTTGCCCGCGATCTCGTGGGACGGCGGGATGAACGGCTGGTAGTTGGCGCCCTTCACGAAGAACAGCCCGGCGACGATGACGAGCAGCACGACCGCGACCTTGATCGCCACCATGGTGGCGTTGAACCGGGCCGACAGCTTGATCCCGGCCACCAGGACGGCCGTCAGCAGCAGCACGATCAGCGCGGCCGGCACGTTGAAGACCGCCTTGTCACCGGCGATCGACTCCGGCAGGTAGACGCCGAAGTTCTTCAGCAGCGAGGCGAAGTAGCCCGACCAGCCGGACGCCACCACGGCCGCCCCGAGAGCGAGCTCCAGCATGAGGTCCCACCCGATGATCCACGCAGGGAACTCGCCGATCGTGGCGTACGCGAAGGTGTAGGCCGATCCCGCCACGGGGACGGTGGCGGCGAACTCGGCGTAGCAGAGGGCCGCCAGACCGCAGGCGACGGCGGCGGCCACGAAGGAGAGCGCCACCGCCGGCCCCGCCGTGTCCCGCGCCGCCACGCCGGTCAGCACGAAGATGCCCGTGCCGACGATGACGCCGATGCCGAAGACGGTCAGGTCGAGGGCGGTCAGGCTTCGCTTGAGGCGATGCTCGCCGCCCTCGGCGTCCTCTATTGACTGCTCCACCGACTTTGTCCGGAAGACGCTCATCCGCAGGCTCCTCATCATGCCGATGACCTGCAGGCTTCCCGGAAAAGCGATCCTTACTCGCGGTTGACGGAGCAGTTGCCCGGAGAGTTACCGAGCGGCGGGCGCTAGACCTGGCGGGCGGGGTGGCCCTCCAGGACGGGCGAGCGCTTGGCGACCGCCTCGGTGATCTCCCGGGCGAGGTCCTGCCCGGTGAGGCCGACGTCAGCGAGGATCTTCGCCCGCTTGGCGGGGTCGAGGAACCGCTGCGGGATGCCGTAGGTCCGCACCGGCACGTCCACGTCGGCGTCGCGCAGCAGGCGCGCCACGGCGTCGCCGACGCCACCGACCCTGCCGTTGTCCTCCACCACGACGACGAGCTTGTGGGCGGAGGCGGCCAGCACGAGGGCCTCGTCCAGCGGCTTGACCCAGCGCGGGTCCACCACCGTGGCGGAGATGCCCTGGGCGTCGAGCAGGGTCGCCGCCTCCATGCAGATCTCCACCATCGGGCCCACCGCGACCAGCAGCACGTCCGGGTCGCCCGCGCGCAGCACGTCCATCTCGCCGAGCTTCCCGACGGCCTCGATCTCCTTGGGCACCGCGCCCTTGGGGAAGCGGACCACCGACGGGCCGCCCTCGACGCCGAGAGACTCGCCCAGCAGCTCGCGGAGCCGTACGGCGTCGCGCGGGACGGCGATGGACAGGCCGGGGACCACCTGGAGGATCGACAGGTCCCACATGCCGTTGTGGCTGGCCCCGTCGTCGCCCGTGACGCCGGCCCGGTCGAGCACCACCGTGACGGGCAGCCGGTGCAGGGCGACGTCCATCAGGAGCTGGTCGAAGGCGCGGTTGAGGAAGGTCGCGTAGACGGCCACGACCGGGTGCAGGCCGCCGAGCGCCAGCCCGGCCGCGCTCGTCAGCGCGTGCTGCTCGGCGATGCCCACGTCGTAGATCCGGTCCGGGTAGGCGTCCGCGAACGCGGCCAAGCCGGTCGGGTGGAGCATCGCCGCGGTGATCGCGACGACGTCCTGCCGCTCCGCGCCGATCTTGACCATCTCCTCGCTGAACACGTTGGTCCAGCTGTGCGGCCTGGCGCGCTCCTCGCCGGTCTCGACGTCGAACGGCTGGGGGCTGTGGAAGCAGTCCTCGTCGTGGTTCTCCGCGTGCGAGTAGCCGTTGCCCTTGCGGGTGAGCACGTGCACGATGACCGGTCCGCGGAACGCCCTGGCGCGCCGCAGTGCCGCCTCCACGGCTTCCTCGTCGTGGCCGTCGATCGGGCCGACGTACTTCAGCCCCAGATCCTCGAACATGACCTGTGGGGAGAAGATGTCCTTGAGCCCCTTCTTGACGCCGTGCAGCGTCTCGTAAAGGGGACCGCCGACGACCGGGACCTTGCCGAGGTTGTTCTTGACGAGCTCCAGCGCGTGCTCGTAGCCCTGGGTCATCCGCAGCGACGACAGGTGCGACGCGAGGCCGCCGATCGTCGGGGAGTAGGAGCGGCCGTTGTCGTTGACCACGACGATCAGCGGCAGGTCCTTGTGCCCCGCGATGTTGTTCAGCGCCTCCCAGGCCATGCCGCCCGTCAGCGCGCCGTCGCCGATCACGGCCACGACCGTGCGGTCGGACTCCTGACGGAGCCGGAAGGCCTTGGCCAGGCCGTCCGCGTAGGACAGCGCGGTCGAGGCGTGCGAGTTCTCGATGACGTCGTGCTCGGACTCCGCCTGGCTGGGGTAGCCGGACAGCCCGCCCTCCTGCCGGAGCGTGCCGAAGTCGCCCGCGCGGCCGGTCAGCATCTTGTGCACGTACGCCTGGTGGCCGGTGTCGAAGAGGATGCGGTCCCGCGGGGAGTCGAAGACGCGGTGCAGGGCGATGGTCAGCTCGACGACCCCGAGGTTGGGGCCGAGGTGGCCGCCCGCCCTGGCGACGGAGGTGATCAACAGGTCGCGGATCTCGGCGGCGAGGCGCGGTAGTTGTCCGGCCTCCAGGTTCTTCACATCGAGCGGGTCCCTTATCGTCTCCAGAATCCCCACCGAGTCATCCCTTCCCGCTCGCCGTTGAACAGATCGAGTCTAGTTCGCGGCGGAGCGCGTCCCTCCATGGGCTGCACTGAACCTCGACGTACCCACCTTGGAATCCCTTTGATTCCGCTTTACCCACAGCTGAATCGTCCCCTACGCTCGTGATCTCGTGCCGAGACCGATGTCACGCCATATCGCGCTGTGTCCGGATATTTCGTTACATCTCGTTAGTTTTCGTCACGTTGCCACGCTTCCTGCCTGCCTCTCTTTGCGTTGGGGACGCTTACTCATGATCCGCACCAGGTTCCGCCCGATCGCCGTAGCGGTCGCCGCGGCCGCCACCGTCCTTTCCCTGTCCGGTACGGCCGCCGCCTCGGGCGCCACCGCCCCCCGGGTCTCAGGGGGGACCACCACCCGCGCGGCCACGCCGGTTCCGACGGGCAAGGCCGCGCTCACCCGGAACCCCATTTACAAGACCGGCCAGTTCGACTTCACCGAGTGCAAGGAGCTGGACCGCCGCCCGGACGACGTCGACTCCTACAAGATCTACCTGGACCACCTGCTCGACTGCCTCAACCTCTCGTGGGCGGAGGAGTTCCGGCAGGCCGGGCTGTCGTTCGCCAAGCCGAAGGTCCGGTACATCACCAGCGCCGTCAAGACGGGCTGCGGCAAGTATCCGGCGCCGTACGCCGCGGGGATCTACTGCCAGGCCGACAAGACGATGTGGATCCTCATCTACAAGCAGCAGCTCGCCGACCCGTCGGAGTTCGAGCTGTTCGATGTGATCGCCCACGAGTACGGACACTACGTCCAGGACCGCGTCGGCATCCTCCGAGCCATGGACAAGCTGGCGCCCCACTTCGGCACGGCCAAGTTCTACGCCCTGAACCGGCGGGTCGAGCTCCAGGCCGAGTGCTTCTCCGGCGCGTTCATCGGCAGCATCTGGCACTCCCTCGGACGCGACCAGTTCGACTGGGACGACCTGCTGGACTACACGTCCGGCGACAAGTTCCACGGCAAGCGGAAGAACATCATCTACTGGGCCACGCGCGGCTGGAACGGCAACGGCCCGAGCGTGTGCAACACCTTCACCGCCCCGGCGTCCAAGGTCGCCTGACGCGCTCACACACAGCGGGGATCACGGCGCGAATCGCGCCAGGACCTCCAGGGGGTCGGCGAGCACCTGGGCGAAGGCCAGCTCGGCGGCCCCCATCAGGGTCGCGTCGTCCCCCAGCACGGACGTGCGCAGCCGGAGGCGCTCCCGTGACGCGGCGAGCGTCACGGTGTTGATCCGGCTGCGCACCTGGGCGGCCGACCCGAGGTACAGCTCCCTGAGCATGCCGCCGAAGACGACCATCTCGGGGTTGAAGACGTTGACGAGGTTGGCGACGCCCAGGCCGAGCCAGTCGCCGACGCGCTGAAGGGCCTCCTGGGCCACCACGTCGCCCCGGTCGGCGGCGTCCACCACGGCCCGCACGCCGTCCCTTCCGATGGCCTCGCCGTACCGGCCCGCGTGCTCCATCAGGGCCCGCTCCCCCACCTCGGCCTCCAGGCAGCCGCGCGACCCGCAGCCGCAGGGGCGCCCGCCGAGGTTGACCACCATGTGGCCGACCTCGCCGCCGTATCCGGCGAAGCCGCCGAGCAACTGGCCGTTCACCACGATGCCACCGCCGATGCCGACGTCGCCGTGCAGATAGATGAGGTCGCGGCAGCCCATGCCGATGCCCCGCGTGTGCTCCGCGAGGGCGCCCAGGTTGGCGTCGTTGCCCACCGCCACGGGCAGGCCCAGCGCGAGCTTCCTGGACAGCTCGTCGCCGAAGGGTCCCTCTTCCAGGCCGATGTTGGGCCCGATCCTGACGACGCCGTCCGACTTGCGCACCGCGCCGCAGAACGCCGCCGCCGCCCCCACGCAGACCGTGTCGGCGCGGGTCTTGCGGTGCATCTGCCGGGCGAACCCGGCCAGCATGCCGACGACCTCGGCCATGTCGAACGGTCCGCGCTGCCGTACGGCCTCGCGGCGGTCGAGGATCACGCCGCCGAGGCCGATGCGCGCGGCGGCCACCCGGTCCACGCCCACGTCGAAGGCGAGCACGTAGACCCGGGCCGACTCGGGCCGCACCACCAGGGACGGGCGACCCGCCCGCCCGGTGTCCCTGGGGAGCTCCTCCCTGACGAGGCCCACGGCCGTCAGGTCGGCGGTGAGCGCCATGATGGTGCTGCGGTTCAGCCCCATGAGGGTGGTCAGCTCCGCCCGGGAGGTCGGCCCTCCCAGGTGGACGTGGCGGAGCAGGGTGCCGAGGTTGTGCTTGCGGATCTCCTCCTGTGAGGGACCTGCGCGCATCATGGAGCCAGCCTCGGCTTTCCTGGGGGGTCAGGGGTCGGGGACACCCTACTGTGATCCGGCGTAGATCACCGTCGTCCGGTGGCGGCAGCCCGTTTCCTGGACAGGGCGTCCACGCCCGCGGCCAGCAGCAGCACCGAACCGGTGACGACGTACTTCACGCCCGCGCTGTAGCCCATCAGGCCCATGCCGTTCTGGATGACGGCCACGACGGCCCCGCCCAGCACTGCGTCGAGGGCGCGGCCCTTGCCGCCGAACAGGCTGGTGCCGCCGATGACGGCCGCGCCCACGGCGAACAGCAGCACGTCGCTGCCGCCGGTGTTCGGGTCGACCGAGTTGGCGCGGGACGCGGCGATGATGCCGCCGATCGACGCCATGAACGAGCAGATGACGAACGCGGAGATGCGGATCCCGTCGACGTTGATACCGGCCCGGCGCGAGGCCTCGGCGTTGCCGCCCACCGCGTACACGTGCCGGCCGTACCTTGTGCGGTGCAGGACGAACGTCCACACGAGCAGAAGGACGACGATCACCGGGACCACGATCGGCACGCCCTTGAGCGACACGATCAGCTCGTTGCGGCTGCGCTCCAGGTTCAGCACGTAGACCGCCACGCCCGCGATCACGGCGAGCGCCGCCACGCGGAAGATGATCAGAATGAGCGGGTCGGCGACCAGGCCACGGGCACTGCGCCGGCGGGCCTTCACGAACTGGATGGCGGCGTAGGCGGCCACGCCCGCGATCACGGCGACCCAGCTGACCACCGGCGGAACGTTGTTGTTCGCGATGGCCAGGATCGTCTCGTCGCGGATCGAGATGTTCGTGCCGCCCTTGACCAGGAGCAGCAGCACGCCCTGGAAGGCGAGGAACGCCGCCAGCGTGACGACGAAGGACGGGATCCCGAGCTTGGCGACCAGCGTGCCGAGGACCGTGCCGATGATGGCGCCGGTCAGCATCGAGGCCCCGACCGCGGCGTACCAGGGCCAGCCCTCGTTGGTGAGCAGGACCGCGAGCACCGCCGCGCAGACGCCGCTGGCGAAGCCCGCCGACAGGTCGATCTCGCCCAGCAGCAGCACGAAGATCAGGCCCATCGCGATGACGGTGACCGCGGCGCCCTGTGTGAACAGGTTGGCGAAGTTCACCGGCGACAGGAAGGCCGGGCGCAGGACCGAGAAGACCACGCACAGCACGACGAGGCCGAAGACCGCGGGCAGGGCCCCGAGCTCGCCGCCGCGCACCCGCTCGACGTAGCCCTTCACGTGGACGCCGATCGCGGACTCGGAGGTGCTCCGCTCCGGGAGCGTTTCCGTCGTCATGATGCCGCTCCGTTGCCGTTCCTGAGGCCGAGCTCCCCGCTGCGCCCGGAGGTGATGAGTTCCACGACCTGCGAGTGAGTCACGTCGGAGGTCCTGACCTGGGCGGCCATCCGCCCGAGATAGAGGGCCGCGATCCGGTCGGACACGGCGAAGACGTCGTTCATGTTGTGCGAGATGAGTACCACGGCGAGTCCGTTGTCGGCCAGTCGTCGGACGAGCTCCAGGACCTGGGCGGTCTGCGCGACGCCGAGCGCGGCCGTCGGCTCGTCGAGGATGACGACCTTGCTGTTCCACAGGACGGCCTTGGCGATCGCCACGGTCTGCCGCTGGCCGCCGGAGAGGCTGGAGACCTGCTGGCGGAGCGACTTCACCGTCCGGACCGACAGGCCGGCCAGCGTCTTGGCCGCCATCTCCTCCATCATGGCCTCGTCCAGGACCAGGCCGCTCGTGCGCTCGCGGCCGAGGAACATGTTCTGCACGATGTCGAGGTTGTCGCAGAGCGCGAGGTCCTGGTAGACGATCTCGACGCCGAGCGCCGCCGCGTCCCTCGGCCCGTTCACCTGGACCTTCTCGCCCTCGAAGAAGTACTCGCCGGCGTCGATCGGGTGGATCCCGCCGATGCACTTGACGAGCGTGGACTTGCCGGCGCCGTTGTCGCCGACCAGTGCTGTCACCTCTCCTGGGTACACCGAGAAGGCGACGTCGTGAAGGACCTGCACGGGACCGAAGCTCTTGTCGATGCCGCGCAGTTCCAGGACCGGTCCCTGGGACACGATGGGCTACTCCGTTGAAGAAGGGGGCCGGTACGGCTTGCCGCGCCGTACCGGCCCGTAGGGGAAGGGGCTTAGCTGATGCCGGCCTTGGCACACTTGTCGGCGAAGTCGCCGGTGCACAGCTCGTCCTTGGCGACGAACCCGTCGGCCACGACATCCTTCACGTTGTCGAAGTAGATCGGCTGCGGGTCGAGCAGAACCGCGGGCACGTCCCGGCCACTCTGGGTGTCCTTGACCGTCGCGGTCGCGGCCGGCTTCTCACCCTTGGCCAGGGCGATCGCGAGCTGCGACGTGGCGTCGGCCTCCTTCTTGATCGCCTTGTAGACCGTCATGCACTGGTCGCCGGCGAGGATGTTCTGCAGGCCCTGCACGGTGGCGTCCTGACCGGTGACCGGGACCTTGCCGTTGAGCTTCTGCTTCTTCAGCACGGCGATGGCGGCGTTGCCGAGGCCGTCGTTCGCGGCGAGCACGCCGCCGATCTTCGGCTCCTGGGTCAGCATCTGCTCGAAGATCGTGCCGGCCTGGGCGTTGTCCCAGTCCGGGACCGACTGGTCCGGGCCCTTCTTGTACTCGCCGGAGTCGTACTTCGGCTTGAGCACGCCGTCGTAGCCGTTCTTGAACAGCGTGGCGTTGTTGTCGGTCGGCGAGCCGTTCAGCTCGGCGATGATCGGCTTGTCGGCCTTGTTGTCGGTCAGGCACTTCGCCAGGCCCTCGCCCTGCAGCGTGCCGACCTTGGTGTTGTCGAACGACACGTAGTAGGAGGCGCTGCCGCCCAGCGTCAGGCGGTCGTAGTCGATCGTCGCGACGCCCTGCGACTTGGCCTTGTCCAGGACGGCCTTGCCGGTGCCGCTGTCCAGGTTCACGATCACCAGCACGGTCGCGCCGTTCGTGATCATCTGGTCGGCGATGGTCTGGAAGGCGGTCTTGTCGCCCTGGGCGTTCTGGATGTCCGACTGCACGCCGGCCGCGTCGAACGCCTCCTTGAGGTACTTCCGGTCAGCGGTCTCCCACCGGGCCGACGACTTGCTGTCCGGGAGGATGACGCCGATCTTGCCGGGCTTGGCGGCCGGCGCGGACGACGAGGCGCCGGCGCCCTGGGCAGTGGTGTCACCGCTCTCGCCCCCGCAGGCGGTGAGACCGAAGGAAAGCGCCGCGGCGGCGGCACCGATGCTGAGGATCCCCTTGCGCATTGGGCGTGGGTCCTTTCTCTGGCTGGGGGTCTATGAGGGAAGTACGGCCGAGCTCGTCGCGATCTCAGAAGTCGGCATGCGATCGCGGGTGACGTGGCCGTCCGGTACGGCAGAGCCGGGTCACGGCCATCACCGCTCCAGGGAATGTTGTTTGAGACAACGTAAGCCAGAAGTCATGGTGGTGATAGACACAGGAAGGTAACGTTTGTTGTCCGCGGTAACAATGACGAAACGGCGGCTTAATCGGTCTTGGCTCAATGGGCGAGGCTCTGGCCGATGAGCGCGCAGGCGGAAAGGGCGGCGACTCCCAGCACGGCGGCGCGGACCCGGCCGCCGTCGAGGTAGCGGCGCAGCGGACCGGAGACGGCGTACCCGAGGATCACGAAGGGGATCAGCGCCGCCCCGGTCCCGAGAGTCCTGACGGGCAGTTTTCCGACGAAGGCCAGGATGCCGAGCGACTGCACGGCACCGAGGAAGAAGAACATCGCCAGGGTGGCCCGGATCTGCGGGCCCTTCGCGCTCTGGTAGACGAGGCCCATGGGCGGCCCGCCGATGCCCGTCGCGGTGCCCGTGATCCCGGAGATGAACCCTGCCGCTGTGAGGGTGCCGCCGTTCCGCGGCAGCGACACCGCCCTGGCGGTCAGCACGACCGCGATCACGACCATCACGCCGATGAGCACGCCGAGGACGCGCGTGCTCACATAGACCACGACGAACCCGCCGATGACACTGCCCGGCAGCCTGCCCAGTACGGCGAAGCCGAGGCCGCGCCAGTCCACCCGGCGCCATTCGGCCGCCAGCGTGAACAACGGGAGCGTCGCGTTGACGACCTGCACGGCGCCGGGCATGACGGTGGGGTCGAGCAGCGTGAGCAGGGGCGAGGCGACCAGCCCGAGCCCGAACCCCACACCGCCTTGCACGACCGCCCCGGTGAAGACGGCCAATCCCGCTATGAGCAGCGATATCGCGTCATGAGTCATGGCCGCAGACCCTAACGGCCCGCCATCCCTGGCCCGAAACGGGTTATCCGCCACCGCCGGGAACGAGAAAGCCAGACAATCACCGACAGTAACGGAAAGTTGTTGCGAGAGTAATCGGCCGTCCCTAAACTTCCAGATGAGGACATGGCATAGACCGCTTTGTAGACCCCAACGTAGCCTCGCCTGTATGAGCACCGAGCCGAAGCACGAGGCGAAGCACACGACGATCCGGGTCAGCATCGTTACTCGCGACAAGATCGCGGAAATCGCCAAACAGGAAGGCAGACCCATGACCGCAGTGATCGACAGCGCCGTCGCCGACTACGAGCACAAGAAGTTCTGGCAGACGGTGCGCCAGCAGATCGAACGAACACAGCGAGAAGACCCCGAGGGCTGGGCCGACTACCTCGCGGAGGTCGAGGTGCTCCAAGGGCCGCCCTCCGCCAGCCTCCGCCTCGCGCCCGAGTGGGAGGGCCTCATCGATTTCCCCGAAGGAGAGGGATGAAAGCGTCTCAGGGAGACATCTGGTTCGCCGATTTCGGCGAACCGGTCGGCCGAGAGCAGGGGTACGCGCGCCCCGCACTGGTCATCAGCAACGACGCCTACAACACGGCGGGATTCGGCCTTGTCATCGCGGCGCCGCTGACAACCCGTGATCGCGGATGGAGCAACCACGTAGAGGTTCCCCTCGGGGGCACCGGCCTGCGCACGACCAGCTGGGTGATGGTCCAGCAGGTCAGGTCTCTCTCCACGATGCGGATGAAAGCACGGCTGGGCCAGGCTCCCGATCACGTCCTGGACAAAGTGCTCACGCTGCTGGAGCAGATGCTTTGAAGTCCGAGCCGCCCCAGGGATCGGGGCCCGGGGCGGCTCAGGCTCCGGGCGTCAGCTCTTGGCGAGCAGGGAGCGCAGGACGTACTGCATGATGCCGCCGTGGCGGTAGTAGTCGGCCTCTCCCGGGGTGTCGATCCGGACGACGGCCTGGAACTCGATGTCACCGGCCCGCACGGTCACGGTGGCGGGCGTCGCGCCCTTGTTGAGCTCCTCGATTCCGGTGATGTCGAACGTCTCCCCGCCGGTGAGGCCCAGCGAGGCGGCCGTCTGGCCCTCCGGGAACTGGAGCGGCAGCACGCCCATGCCGATCAGGTTCGACCGGTGGATGCGCTCGTAGGACTCGGCGATGACGGCGCGGACGCCGAGCAGCGCGGTGCCCTTGGCGGCCCAGTCACGGGACGACCCCGAGCCGTACTCCTTACCCGCCAGGACGACGAGCGGGATGCCGCCGGCCTGGTAGTTCTGCGACGCGTCGTAGATGAACGACTGCTCCCCGCCGTTGGTGAAGTCCCGGGTGAACCCGCCCTCCACGCCGTCGAGCAGCAGGTTCTTCAGCCGGATGTTGGCGAAGGTGCCGCGGATCATGACCTCGTGGTTGCCCCGGCGGGAGCCGTACGAGTTGAAGTCCTTGACCTCGACGCCGTTCTCGCGCAGGTAGCGACCGGCCGGGGAGTCCGGCTTGATCGAACCGGCGGGCGAGATATGGTCGGTCGTGACCGAGTCGCCGAGCAGGGCCAGCACCCGGGCGCCGGAGATGTCCGACACCGGCTCCGGCGTGGCGGGCATGCCGTCGAAGTACGGCGCCTTGCGCACGTAGGTCGAGGCGGGGTCCCACTCGAAGGTGTTGCCGGTCGGGATCGGCAGGGACTGCCAGTTCTCGTCGCCCTTGAACACGTCGGCGTAGTCCCGCAGGAACATGTCCTGGCCGATGGACTCGGCCACCACGGAGGCGACCTCCTCCGGCGAGGGCCAGATGTCCTTGAGGAACACCGGCTGACCGTCGGCGCCCGCGCCGAGCGGCTCGTTGTTGAGGTCGATGTCCATCGTCCCGGCCAGCGCGTACGCCACGACGAGCGGCGGCGAGGCGAGGTAGTTCATCTTGACGTCCGGGTTGATCCGGCCTTCGAAGTTGCGGTTACCGGACAGCACCGCGGTCACCGCGAGGTCGGCGGACTGGATCGCCTCGGAGATCTCCGGCTCCAGCGGGCCGGAGTTGCCGATGCAGGTCGTGCAGCCGTAGCCGACCAGGTTGAAGCCGAGCTTGTCGAGGTAGGGCGTGAGCCCGGAACGCTCGAAGTAGCCGGTGACGACCTGGGAGCCCGGAGCGAGTGAGGTCTTCACCCACGGCTTGCGGGTCAGGCCCCTGTCCACGGCGTTCTTGGCGAGCAGGGCCGCGCCGAGCATGACGTACGGGTTCGAGGTGTTGGTGCACGAGGTGATCGCGGCGATCGTCACGACGCCGTGATCGATCCCGAACGACGTGCCGTCCGCCAGCGTGACCGGGGTCGGCTTGTGCGGCCGGCGGCCGTTCAGGTGGGCGGCGTGCGGGACGTCGCCGTTGCCGCTGTGCGAGATCGCCGGGGAGTCGGACGCGGGGAACGACTCGGCGGACGCCTCGTCGGCCGGGCCCTGGATGCTGTCGCCCGGGGCGTAGTCGCGGACGGCCGCGCGCCAGGCCTGCTTTGCGTCGGCGAGCGCGATGCGGTCCTGCGGCCGCTTCGGACCGGCGATCGACGGGACGACCGTGGCGAGGTCGAGCTCGATGTACTCCGAGAAGACCGGCTCGGGCGCCGAGGGGTCGAGCCAGAGTCCCTGCTCCTTGGCGTACGCCTCGACGAGCGCGACCTGCTCCGCGGGGCGGCCGGTGAGCGTGAGGTAGTCGATCGTCTGCCCGTCGATCGGGAAGATCGCGCAGGTCGAGCCGAACTCGGGGCTCATGTTGCCGATCGTGGCGCGGTTGGCCAGCGGCACGCTGGAGACGCCCTCGCCGTAGAACTCGACGAACTTCCCGACGACGCCGTGCTTGCGCAGCATCTCGGTGATCGTGAGCACGAGGTCGGTGGCCGTCGCGCCGGCGGGCAGCTTGCCGGTCAGCTTGAAGCCGACCACACGCGGGATCAGCATGGAGATCGGCTGGCCGAGCATCGCGGCCTCGGCCTCGATGCCGCCGACGCCCCAGCCGAGGACGCCGATGCCGTTCTCCATGGTGGTGTGCGAGTCGGTCCCGACGCAGGTGTCCGGGTAGGCGGCCAACGCTGCCTTGCCGTCCTTTTCGACGCTTCGCGTCATGACCACGCGGGCCAGGTGCTCGATGTTGACCTGGTGCACGATGCCGGTGCCCGGCGGGACGACCTTGAACTCGTCGAAAGCCGTCTGGCCCCAGCGCAGGAACTGGTAGCGCTCGCGGTTGCGCTCGTACTCCCGCTCGACGTTGCGGGCGAAGGAGTCCGGGTGGCCGAAGTAGTCGACGATGACGGAGTGGTCGATGACCATCTCGGCCGGGGCGAGCGGGTTGATCCTGGCGGGGTCGCCGCCGAGGTCGCGGACGGCCTCGCGCATGGTGGCGAGGTCGACGACGCAGGGCACGCCGGTGAAGTCCTGCATGATCACGCGCGCCGGGGTGAACTGGATCTCCACGCTCGGCGCCGCGTTCGGGTCCCAGTCGCCGACGGCGCGGATGTGGTCGGCGGTGATGTTCGCGCCGTCCTCGGTGCGGAGCAGGTTCTCCAGCAGGATCTTCAAGCTGTACGGGAGGCGCGCGGACCCCTCGACGGCGTCCAGCCGGTAGATCTCGTACGACGCCTCACCGACGCGCAGCGTGTCACGGCTGCCGAAGCTGTTCGCGGACACGAAGTTCGCCTCCCCAACTTTCCGGGCTTGTCAAAAGTTCGCGTATGCATCCTGCCGCACCTTAGGAACACTCAAGGCAGTTAGGCTGACCTAAGTCGGCGGATGTCTCGACATCAAGATATCCCGATGGTTATCTCGACATCAAGTTACTCAGGAGTAGGTGCTCGGCCGACACGTCCCCACCGGGAAAAAGCGGATTTTTCCGCGTTCATTCTTTCGGGCCGGCGTTTCCGCGCCCGGATTCGGCGCGGACGGGCGCGGACCGAGGCAGACGGGCGCGGACCGAGGCGGACGGGCGCGGAACCCACGCGAAACCCACGCCGAACCCGCCGCCGGACCCACGCCGTCCGGCCCGGGTGCTCAGGCGGGCATGAGCCGCAGGCAGAGTAAGACCAGCACGGCGACCGAGAGGACGGGCCCGAGGATCTGCTTCTCGAACGTCTTCCCCGTCTTGATCCCGATGTCGAACGGCAGGAGCCACCGCCCCTTGATGGGCCACAGCACCGGGCAGCCGCGCTCGGTCAGGCAGTCGCCGATGACGTGCACCAGGCAGCCGACGCCTATGGCGAACCCGAGCCAGGAGTAGGTCACGCCCATCATGTGGAAGGTGACGAACAGGCCGGCCGTCAGCGCCATGTTGACGAGCGCGGAGGTGATCGTGTGTCCCGGCACCCCGATCCCGACGGCGCGCAGCGCCAGCCCGATCATCAACACGACCATGATGTCGCGCCCGATCGGGTAGCGCTGGACCAGCAGATGGGTGCCGACGCCGGCGAACACCGCGAACAGCAGTGAGTGGGTGGCGTGCCTGTGCCCGCCGCTGACGAAGTTGACGCCCTTGCTGAGCAGCCACGTCGCCGGGCCGAAGGTCTGCGCGATGGTGGCGCTGGGATGGTCGAGATCGGGCAGCATGGCGGCGCCGGCGCAGATGACCGCCCCCGCGACCAACTCGGGCGGGGTCAGCACGGTCCCTGTCACGGTCGCGAGCTCCGGATGCGCCAGGATCCCCGGGAGGGCCATCAGGGCCGGCGTGACCGCGAGCCACACCGCGGCCCCGCTGAGAGCGTGCGAATGCCCCATCATGACAAGATCACGCCGGAGACTGTACGGCAAAGCACCGACAAAATGCTCGAACCATGCGGCGTGTCGCGGGGGGCCACCGGGAGCTGACAGCCGAGAGCCGGGAGCTGGGAACGCAAAAGACGGGACCGTTCCGCTCCAAGAGCACCCCCCAGCCCTCTCAGAGCAGAACGCTCCCGTCCTGCTGGTCATAACGCGCCGGTCTCGGGCCATGTTCCCGTCTCGGGAAAGTTTCGCGTGATGTGTGTCACTATCGGCGGCGGCTTGTCAGTAGAATGTTCTCGATATATCTTTGAGCCATCAAGAACGTTTCAGCAAGGGGGACGACATGACGATCTACGCCATGGGAGGGCCCTGGGGCTTCTCAGACAGGCGCCCTCCCGCCGACAGCCGCCGCCAAATGCGGCGAGCACTGCACGCCAGTTTTCTCAAGGGGGCCGCGATGTGGCAGCACCACTCGGATGAAGAGCACGACCACCACGGCCACGGCATCCACCACGGCATCCAAGGCCAAGAAGGGCCGCACGAGCGCCGGCACAGGGGCGGCCCTCGGGGGCGCGGCCCGTGGGGCGGCCCGGGCGGAGGCGGCTTCGGGCCCGGCGGGCCGTTCGGTCCGGGAGGCTTCCCCTTCGGGGGCCGCGGCTTCCGGATGGGCCGCAAGGCCAAGCGCGGCGACGTACGCGCGGCCATCCTCGCGCTGCTGGGCGAGGAGCCGCGCAACGGCTACCAGATCATCCAGGAGATCGCGGCGCGCAGCGAGGGAGGCTGGAAGCCGAGCCCCGGCGCGGTCTACCCCGCCCTGCAGCAGCTCACCGACGAGGGCCTGGTCCGCGCCGAGGAGACGGACGGCCGCAAGACCTTCCAGCTCACGGAGGCCGGCCGCGCGTACGTCGCGGAGCACCCGGACGAGGTCCGCGCGCCCTGGGAGGACATGACGCCCGACATCGGGGACAACGTCCACGAGCTGTTCGCCCTGTCCCGCCAGGCCGCGTCCGCCCTGTTCCAGATCGCGCAGGCCGGCACGGACGGCCAGATCAAGCAGGCCAAGCAGGTGCTGACCGAGACCCGGCGCAAGCTCTACCAGATCCTCGCCGACGGCGACCCCTCCGACGAGTAGTGAAAGAGGGACGAGGACGAGGAGTGACGGACATGGTCTCCCGCGACGATCTGCGGATCGGCGACCAGGAGCGTGACGAGGTGACCCGGGTTCTGCACGACGCGTTCGCGCAGGGCCGGATCACCCGTGACGAGCTCGACGACCGCCTCGACGCGGTCTTCGCCGCGCGCACCGCCGGCGACCTGCGACGGGTCACGGCCGACCTGCCCGGGGCGTACGGCTCGGACGATGCCCACGACCTGCGGGGCCCGCACGGCTCTCGCCAGGCGCACGGCCTCCCGGGAGCGTACGGCTCCGCCCGCCCGATCGGTGGCCCGTTCGGCCCGCCGTTCGGTGGCCCGGGCCTGTCCGGAGCTCCGTACGGCATGCCGTACGGAGCCGGTGGGTGGCAGTGGCCCGGAGGCCGGGGTGACCTGGCGATGCGGGGCCGGCACGTGGCCGAGTCGCGGCGGGCCTACGCGCGCCGTGCTCGCGGGGGCGGGCCCCGGGTGGTGCCGCTCGTCCTGGCGGCGCTGGTCGTCGCCGCCCTCGTCTCCGGCACGGCATGGCCGCTGTTCGCCGCGGTCAAGCTGCTGTTGTTCGGTGCGCTGATCATGGCCGTGGCGGGCCTGGTCCGCCACCGCCGCGGGCACGGTCACCGGCGTGGCGGGTGGCACCACCACCATCGCCGCGGAATTGGGTCTTGAACAACGCGGCGACAGATGAGATGTGTCGTGCGGAACCGGTCACGGTCCGCAGCCCGGCACTCACTCCAACCGGCGCGGCCACGGTTCTGAACGCGTGACTACGAGCAGACGGCGGGACGGAATCCCCGTCCCGCCTGCCGTTTCGCGAGGGGGGCCGGGACAGGTGCTGTTGCCACGGGTCAAGCAGAAGCACGAGCCGTTCAGGTTCGAGGACGGCACGGTGCGGATCGGGGGCGAGATCTACGGATTGGCCACCGAGATCACCGACCCGCTGGGCGGCGCGTGGGCGGCGCTGACGCTCATGGACGGCACGCGCACGCCCGACGACATCGCCGGGGTCATGTGCCGCTCCCTTCCTGGCGTCTCGATGGCCGAGGCGCGGGACATCGTCCGCGCGCTGATCGCCTCGGGCCATGTGGAGGACGCGTCGGCACAGGTCCCCGAGGAGCTGAGCGAGCCCGAGCGGGAAAGGTACGGCAGGAGCCAGGCATTCTTCCATCGGGTCGATCTGACGCCGCGCGACCATTGCTGGGAGGCGCAGCTCCGCCTCAAGCGGGCCCGCGTCGTGGTGATCGGCCTCGGCGGCACCGGCAGCCACGCCGCCTGGGCGCTGGCGGCGTCCGGCGTGGGCCGCCTGCATTGCGTCGACGCGGACGTGGTGGAGCTGTCGAACCTCAACCGCCAGGTGCTCTACACCGAGGCCGACATCGGCGGCTCGAAGGTCGAGGCCGCGGTGGCCGCGTTGCGGCGGGTGAACAGCGAGATCGAGGTCACGGGCGAGCGCCGCATGATCGGGAGCGAGCCCGAACTGGCCGCCCTGCTGGATGACTGCGACGTGCTGGCGCTGTGCGCCGACGAGCCGCGCGGGCAGGGCATCCGGATCTGGGCGAACCGGGCCTGCGCCGCCGCCGGGGTCCCGTGGGTCGGCGGCGGGTACAACGGGCCGCTGGTCACCGTGGGGGCGTTCACCCGCGGACGGGGAGCCTGCTTCGAATGCCTCTCCGAGGGGGAGGCGCGCCGCCGGCGACCCGGCCTCCCCGTGGACCTGGGAGGACCCGGCGTGGTCGCCGCCTCGGCCGGCATCTCGGGCCATCTGGTCGCCCATGCGGTGATCTCCCTGATCACCGGAGTGCCGGAACCGGCCACGGGAACGGTCGCCGGGATCAACCTCATCGCCCCCGACCATCACGTCTGGGTCCGCCATCCGCCCCGCCCGGAATGCCCGGTGTGCGGGGGCTCCAGCGGTGCGGGACTCCAGGAGGAGCAGCCCGGCGGTTTTGGGCCTTGACCGGTCAAGTCAGCCGCATGATGATCGGCCTGTTTTCTCGCGCGAGGTCCGACCCGGCCGATCGGCTGATGGGGCGCATGTCGTCACCCTGCCGCGCCGCGGTGATCTCCCTGTACGGCGAGGCGGAGGGACCTGCTCCCGTTCTTCGACCGCGAGGTGGCCCCGCTCCGGCCGCCGGAGCACCTCCTGCCTCGCCGTACGGGATTTGGGTCTTGACCGGAGATCGGCGGCGGCGAACCATCGACGTGTCGCCCTCGGGGGAAACGCGTGCGGCCGTGCGGAGAACGGGGCCATGACGGTGCCCACAACGCATCCGACAACGGAGGGTGAGATGGACCCAGCCGAGGCGGAGCCAGAGGCGCAGCACGAGGCCGAACGACAGGCCACGGTGAAAATCCTGATCAGAAGGCTGGACACGACGGAGACGACGGTGTGCAGTAACTCAACTGGGAACTGACAGCACGACGTTCGCGAAAGACGAAGGCGCGCGCGAGGTTCCACGATCCGGGCTGGACCTTTGACGTGCGGGTCCGACCAACGATTTCGGCGTACGCCGGAGGAGGCCCTCATGCCCGGAGAGGCGATCGAACACGTCAGGCAGACCGCGGGAGAGATCCTGGCGGCGGCCGATTACCTGACGGAATTCTACGAACGCTTCCAGCGCGTGGAAGGCGTGGTGTGGAAACTGGAACGCGCCCAGCACTTCCACGAGCCGGACGTGCCCAGCTGGGCCGCGCTGATGGAGGGCGACTGGAACCGCGCCCTCGCCCTGATGGAGAAGATGCGGTTCACCGACGACCTGCCGCCACACGTCGAGCTCCGGCGCCTGCGGATCGTCGACACGCCGCTCACGCCGTACATGCAGTGGGAGATCGTCCTCCTGGCGGCGCGCACCCGCGCGGGCGAGCGCGCGAGAGCGCTGGATGCGGCCGCCGTACGACATCTGGAGCGGGCGGCCCCGCTTCCCGAACTACTGATCCTCGGCCCGGACCTGATGTACGAGATCCTCTACGACCAGATCGGCGCTCACATCGGAGGACGGCGGATCACCGACCCGCGCGTCATCGAGCCCTGCGTCCGCGTCCTGGCCGACCTGTACGGCAGGGCGGAAGGGATGCTCGGTTACTACGAGCGGGAGGTCGCACCGCTCCCCCCGCCCGAGATCAGCCGGATCTCCACCTGAGCGGCCCGGGGCTCACCCGGCTCGCCGGCCGCGTACGGCTCACCGGTTCACCGCGGTGGACCGCAGCCCGGCGCGACCCGGACGAGCCCTTCACCGACGTCGTCTGGTGGGTGAACCAGGACTGCTGGCACCACGGCGCCGGGATCGCCCTCCTGCGCGATCTCTACCGCGCCACGGGGTCATCGTCGGCGGCGCGGTAGGGACTCGATCGCCCGGCGCAGCGAGGCGAACTCCTCCGCGAGCCGGTCAAGCTGATACGCGGCGTTGAGCCCACTGGGGTTGGGGAGGACCCACAGGGCCGCGTCGCCGATCATGTCGTCCTGCGGGCCGATCCCGGCCCGTGGGCGACCGAAGGCGACCCGGTAGGCCGACACCCCGGCCACGGCCAGCGTCCGGGGCCCGGTCTCCTCGACGAGCCGCGCCAGCCGTACACCGCCCGCACGGATCTCCTCCGCCGACAACTCGTCGGCCCGTGCGGTCGCCCGGGGGACGATGTTCGTGATGCCGAGGCCGTACGACGGGAGCAGATGCTGCTCGCTCGGCGCGAGCCTGCGGGGAACGAAGCCCGACAGGTGCAGCGCGGGCCAGAACCGGTTGCCGGGCCGGGCGAAGTGGTGGCCGGTGGCCGCGGAGTAGAGACTGGGGTTGATCCCGCAGAACAGCACTTCGAGACCGGGGCCGAGCACGTCGTCGATCGTCGTGCCTCTGGCCGCCTCGAGGTCGGCCCTGGTCGGATTCATGGCCAGATGCTAATGCCGTCTCGCCCGTCCCTTCCTGTCCGCCCTCGCCCCGTCGCGCCACTCGCCGGGCGGATGCACTCGCGGGCCGGGGCGCTCGCGGGTCGGGGCGCTCGCGAGTCCGCGCGCTCGCGGGTCGGGGCACTCGCCGGGTGGGGCACCGGCGGCGTTCGGGGCGCACAAGGCCGGGTAAGGACCGTCCGGGGGATCGATGGACGGCGTGCGGGACTCCGCCGCGCACCACAGGCTCGGCCAGGTCGTCTTCATCGCGGGCGCGGCGGCGCTCGGCGGCTTCCTGTTCGGCTATGACAGCGCGGTGATCAACGGCGCGGTCACCGGCATCCGGAGCCGGTTCGCAGTCGGCGCCTTCGCGATCGGGCTGACGGTGTCGTCGGCCCTCCTGGGCTCGGCGCTCGGCGCGTGGGTGGCGGGGCGCCTCGCCGACCGGGCGGGGCGGCTCCGCGTGATGCGCCTGGCGGCCGTGCTGTTCGCGGTCGGCTCGATCGGATCCGGCCTGGCCTTCTCCATCTGGGATCTGGCGGCGTGGCGCGTCCTCGGCGGCGTGGCCATCGGCATGGCGTCGGTGATCGGCCCGGCCTACATCGCCGAGGTGGCTCCGGCGGCCTACAGGGGCCGGCTCGGCTCGTTCCAGCAGCTCGCGATCGTGCTTGGCATCGCGGTGTCCCAGCTCGTCGACTACGTCCTCGCGGAGGCGGCGGGCGGTGACGTGCGAGGCCCGCTGGCCGGATTCGAGGCCTGGCGCTGGATGCTGATCGTCTGCGCGGTCCCGGCGACGATCTATCTGCTGCTGGCGCTGGCCATTCCCGAGTCGCCGCGGTTCCTCATCGCGATGGGGCGCCCGGCCGCGGCGCGGCGGATTCTGGCCGTCATCGAAGGGCCCGGCGTTGACCTGGACGCGCGGATCGCCGAGATCCAGGCCGTGCTGCGGGGCGAGCGGCGGCCGCGCTTCGCCGACCTGCGCCGGGCCGGGCGCGGCCTGCTGCCCGTCGTCTGGGCCGGCATCGCGCTGTCGGCGTTCCAGCAGTTCGTGGGCATCAACGTGATCTTCTACTACTCGTCGGCCCTGTGGCAGTCGGTCGGGCTGAGCGTGAGCCGGTCGTTGCTGATCAGCTTCTCGACGTCCGTCATCAACATCGTGGGGACGCTCATCGCGATCGCCCTCGTCGACCGGGCCGGTCGCAAGCCGCTGCTCCTGGCCGGCTCCATCGGCATGGCGGTGTCGCTCGCCACCGCCGCGTGGGCGTTCAGCTCGGCGGTACGAACGGGCGGGACCGTCCGCATGCCCAGCCCGCAGGGCCTGGTGGCGCTCCTCGCGGCGCACGTGTTCGTGCTGTTCTTCGCGCTGTCGTGGGGCGTGGTGGTCTGGGTGCTGCTCGGGGAGATGTTCCCGAACAGGATCCGCGCCGCCGCGCTCGGAGTCGCCGCGGCGGCGCAGTGGATCGCCAACTGGCTGGTCACCGTGTCGTTTCCCACCCTCGGGGCGTGGAACCTGCCGCTGACCTACGCGATGTACGCCTGCTTCGCCGTCCTCTCGGGCGCTTTCGTCGTCGCGTTCATCCGCGAGACGAAGGGCCGCGCCCTGGAGGAGATGGGATAAGGGGGCGAGGAGATGGGATGAGGCCTCACAGCCGGGGGTCCACGGGCTCGGACTCCAGCGCGAGAACGGCGAAGACCGCCTCGTGGACCCGCCAGAGCGGGTCTCCCTCGGCCAGCCGGGTGAGCGCCTCAAGACCGAGAGCTTGCTCTCGCAGTGCAAGCGAGCGCTTCTTGCCGGGGAAGCGCCGCCGCAGCACATCGAGCGACTCGGTGTAGTCCGGGCCGTAGATGATCCTCAGGTACTCCCGCCCGCGCACCTTGATCCCCGGCTGCACCCGGCTTCTCCTGACCCCTGGCGTCCCTTCCGCCGTCGGGTCACCCGGCACGGGCTCTCCTGAGAGCAGCGGGTCGCCCGAGAGCGCGGGCGCACCCTGCTGACCGGACGCACCCTGCTGACCGGACGCACCCTGCTGACCGGGCACAGCCTGCTGACCGGGCACAGCCTGTGAACCGGGAAGACCAGGCAGACCGGGCGCGGCGGGCAGCGGATCGGCGGGCTTGACGACCATGCCCTCGCCTCCCTCCGCCGTCAGCGCCGACCACCACTCCACGGCCGCGGCCCGCTCCTCCTCCGAGTCGAGGGAGACGAACACGTGCCTGGTCGGGGTGATGATGTCCGACTCCAGGCGGCCGAGCAGGTCCAGATGCCAGGCGTGCGGCTCCCCCACCGCCGTGGCCCGGCCCTCACAGGCCAGAATCTGGAACGGCGCGAGCCGTACACCGTCGAGACCGGAAACCGGCCAGCAATAGCGCGCATAGGCGTCGCGGAAGCGGGCAGCATTTCCCGCACGGCGTCGGGCGTGGTCCAGCTGACCGCCTACATCCAGGCCGCGCCCGGCCGCCGTCTCCAGCGCCCGGATCACCTCGGGCAGCGCCGCCGCGGCCGCCGCCCCCACCGAGGCGTACTGGTCGCGGATCAGCCCCTCCGCCTTCGCCGACCAGGGCAGCAGCTCGCAGTCGAGCACCACCCAGTCCGACCGCAGCCCCTCCCAGAGTGGGCTCACCGCGTCCCGCAGCCGGTCGACCAGCTCCGCGGTCAGGTCGTCGAAGAAGGGACGCCCGGTTCGCGTGTAGACGGTCCCCACCGAGCCGTCCGTCACCCCGAACCGCCTGGCCGCCGCCTCGGGAGTCCTGGCCAGTACGGCTATCGCCCGCGAGCCCATGTGCTTCTCCTCGCACACGACGCGGGACACTCCGGCCCTGGCGAACTCTTCGAACGCCTCGGCCGGGTGCTCCAGGTAGCCATCGAGCGAGGAGGTCTCCGGCGGGGCCATCGTCGGCGGGAGGTAGACCAGCCAGCGGGGGTCCACGGCGAACCGGCTCATGATCTCCAGAGCCGCCCGCGAGTTCTCCTCGGCGATCTTGATGCGCCCGCCGTACCTCGTCTCGACGTATCGGGTGCCGTCCACGTCGCCGATGTCGAGGACGCCGGGATCGCGGGCCGCCGACGAGGTGAGCGGACGGACCGGCTCGTACCACATCTTCTCGGCCGGGACGGAGACGAGCCGGCGCTCGGGGTAGCGGAGCGCGGTCAGCCTCCCTCCGAAGACCACTCCGGTGTCCAGGCAGATCGTGTTGTTGACCCACTCGGGCTCGGGAATCGGCGTGTGGCCGTAAACGACCATGGCGCGGCCCCGGTAGTCGTTGGCCCACGGGTACCGGACCGGCAGGCCGTACTCGTCGGTCTCCCCCGTGGTGTCACCGTACAAGGCGAAGGCGCGGACCCGGCCGGACGCCCGCCCGTGGTAGGCCTCCTTGAGCCCCGCGTGGGCGACCACGAGCCTGCCGCCGTCGAGCCGGTAGTGGCTGATGAGGCCGTCCATGAACGCCCTGGCGGCGGTCCGGAACTCCTCCGGCTCGGCGGCGAACTGCTCCAGCGACCGCTCGAGACCGTGGGCCACCCTGACCTTGCGGCCGTCGAGCGCCCGGACGAGCTTCTGCTCGTGGTTCCCGGACACGCACAGCGCGGTGCCGGCCGCGACCATGCCCATGACGAGCCGGAGCACGCCCGGCGTGTCGGGGCCGCGGTCGACGAGGTCGCCGACGAACACCGCCGTCCGGCCCTCGGGGTGGACCGCCCCCGTGGGCGTCACCTCCCAGCCGAGGTCGCGCAGCAGGGTCTCCAGCTCGGATCTGCACCCGTGGACGTCGCCGATGATGTCGAAGGGCCCGGTGAGGTCGGTCCGGTCCGTCCACGCCTTCTCGTACGTGATGACGGCGTCGGCGATGTCGTCGCCGCGCAGCACGTGGACCCGGCGGAAGCCGTCCTTGCTGATCTTGCTGAGAGAGCGCCGCAGGTCCTTGCGCTGACGCGTGATGACGTGCGCCCCGAAGGGCCGGTCCGGCCTGGCGGCGTTGCGGGCGATCGCCACCTCCTCCGGCACGTCGAGCACGATCGCGTCGGCGAGCACGTCATGGCTCCGGGCCAGTTCGATCAGCTTCTTACGAGCCTCCCACTGGACGTTGGTGGCGTCGACGACCGTGAGCAGTCCGCGCCGGAGCCGGGTGCCGACGATGTGGTGCAGCAGGTCGAAGGCGTCCGGCGTGGCGGCCTGGTCGGTCTCGTCGTCGGACACCAGACCCCGGCAGAAGTCCGAGGAGATGACCTGGGTCGGCCGGAAGTGCTTCGCCGCGAAGGTCGACTTCCCGCTGCCGGAGATGCCGACGAGCACCACGAGCGACATCCCCGGCACGCTCACCTCCACCGCCCGCCCCGCGTGATCATGCACAAGTTCCTCCAGATGACCCGCTACCTGCCCACATCGATTTGGTGATCATGCACACCCTCCCCGCCATCCCCGTTCACCTCGAAAGACGTCACTCGTGATCATGCACTTAGGTCTCCACTGCCAGATCACGAAAAGAGTTTCCGCAGGCAGGGGGCCGTACGCGGGAACCCGTGCATGATCACGCGCCACGAAGGCTCCGGTCATCGCCCAGCTCCGGAACCTGTGCATGATCACGCGCTGCGCGCGCTATGGAGGTGAACACGGCCATCTGGGTCGGCGGGCCGACCTCGGGGTCGTCCTCGCCCACCGGCCGGAAATCCACCTGGTATCCGTACGTCTCGCCGACCCCCGCGGCCCACTCCGCGAACTCGGCCCGAGTCCACTCGAACCGGTGGTCCGGGTGCCGTCGCGCCGCCGGGCCGCCCTTCTCGGGTGCCAGGAACTCGTACCTGATGTTGTGCTCCACGTTGGGCGTGGTGACGATCACGTGGGCCGGCCTGGCCACGCCGAACACCACCCGCTCCAGCGCGGGCAACCTCGGCGGGTCGACGTGCTCGACGACCTCCATCAGCACGGCGGCGTCATATCCGGCGAACCGGGCATCGGTGTAGGTCAGCGACCCCTGAAACAGCTCCAGCCGTGCTCGCTTGGCCTCCGGCATCCTGTCGAGCTTGAGCCTGCGCGCCGCGAGAGCGAGTGCGTGCGCCGACACGTCCACCCCTGTGACCTTGGCGAACGCGGGCCCGCTCAGCAGCGCGGACACCAGTTGCCCGGAGCCGCACCCGAGGTCGATCACCGTACGAACGCCGATCTCCTCCAGGACCGACACGACCGCCTCGCGGCGCAGGACGTTCAGCGGAACCCTCCGCTCGTCCTCAGCGGCGGCCGCGGCGGCGTCCCCCATCGGCCGCTCCGCTGCTTGCCTGATCGGCTCTCCGGCGGACGCGTCCCCGATCGGCGGCCCGGCTACCTCGTCCCCCGTCGGCTTCTCGGCTGCGTGAGCCTCGGCGGACGTGCCCACGGGCTCCTCGCCCGCCGGCAGGTCCAGCGGCTCCTCCTCGACGGGCGGCTCCAGGGCCTCCTCGACGTCGTCCCCCACCTCGGCGAGGCGCGCGAAAGCCGTACGGGCCAGTGCCCGTCGGCGGCCGAGGTAGCGGCGGGCGATCAGCGGCTTCTCCGGGTGGGCGGCCAGCCAGCCCTCCCCCGCGCGGATGAGCTTGTCGACCTCGTCATCGGCCACCCAGTAGTGCTTGGCGTCGTCCAGCACCGGCAGCAGCACGTAGAGGTGGTTGAGCGCGTCGGCCAGCCGCACTTCTCCCCGCAGTGTCAGCCGTACATAGCGGGAGTCTCCCCACTCGGGGAACGCCTCATCCAGCGGTACGGCTGACGCCTCCACCTGCCAGCCAAGAGGCTCGAACAGCCGATGCGCGAGGTCCGCGCCGCCCCGGCAGGGCAGCGCGGGCAGGCAGAGCTCCAGCGGAATCGGACGGTCGGCGAGCTCCTGCCGGGATGCACACCGCCCGGCCCGTGCCGTACGGAACACGTCGGCGAGAGTCACCGCCAGCAGCGAGGACGCGGCGTACGGCCGGTCGTTGACGTACTGCCCGAGCGAGAAGTCGGGGGACGACTTCCCGCGCGAGCGTACGAGCCGGACCGGATCGACCTCCAGGAGCAGGGCGGCCGTGCACCGGTCCTCCCCCGCCTCGGGATAGAAGACCGTGGCCGTGCCGAACGACTGGCCGAACTCCCGCACCCGGTCGGGATGCTTGTGCAGGAGGAAGCCGAGATCCGTGGCAGGCCGTACGGTGGTCGAAATGGTGAGGAGCACCCCGAAAGTGTGACGGACGCCTGATTTGCCCGCCAGCGAAATAAGGGGCGCCGGTGCAGCCGACCGCGCGTATCGGGATGCTCAGACGTGCGGCAGGACCTCGGCCGCGATCAGCTCCAGGTGGTCGAGGTCGGCGAGGTCGAGCACCTGGAGGTAGATCCGCTCGGCGCCGAGCTCGGCGAACTTGCCGATCTTGTCCACGATCTCCTCGGGGGTTCCCACGAGACCGCCGGCCCGAAGCCGCGCGATGTCCTCGCCGATGGCCTCAGCACGCCTGGCGACCTCCGCGTCGTCCCTTCCCACGCAGACCGTCTGGGCGGCCGACAGCAGGATCGAGCCGCGCCCCGCCTCCTCGCAGGCCTCCCGCACCCGGTCGTAGGCGACCCCGGTGTCCTCCAGGCCGCGGAACGGGACGTTGTACTCGTCCGCGAACCGGGCGACCAGCCTCGGCGTCCGCTTCGCGCCGGTGCCCCCCATGATGATCGGCGGGCGGGGCCGCTGCACCGGCTTGGGCAGAGCCGGAGAATCCACCAGCCGGTAGTGCCGGCCCTCGAACGAGAACGGCTTGGTCGCCGCCCAGAGGCCGGTCACGATCTCCAACTGCTCCTCGAGGCGCTCGAACCGCTCGCCGACCGGCGGGAACGGGATGCCGTACGCCAGGTGCTCGTCGTCGAACCAGCCGGCGCCCAGGCCGAGCTCGACCCGCCCGCCGCTCATCTGGTCGACGCCCGCCACGCTTATCGCGAGCGGTCCGGGAAGCCTGAAGGTCGCGGGGGTCACCAGCGTCCCGAGGCGGATGCGCGAGGTCTCCCGCGCGAGGCCGGCCAGGGTCACCCACGCGTCATTCGCACCCGGGCCGGGGTCGCCCGCCCCGATCCGCATGTAGTGGTCGGAGCGGAAGAACGCGTCGAACCCGAGCCGCTCGGTCGCCTGGGCCACCGCGAGCAGGTCGTCGTACGTCGATCCCTGCTGCGGCTCCGTGAAGATCCTTAACTTCATCTGCCCATTATCGCCTCTGCCGTCGCGGGTGATTGCTAAAGTTCAAGCCTCGTGTGCGCAACGTAGTCGCAAGACAGCGGAGGGTGGTGAACGGTGGAGTCGGCACGGCACGCCCGCGAAGCGGGAACCCCGCCCCGATCCCTCGTGCTGCTGGGAGCTCTGACGCTTGTCACGGGCACCGGCCTCGCCCTCTGGCTGCTTCCATCCACCATTCGGGCCGACTGGGGCTCCCCCGCTGGGCTCAAGCCCGCCGAGTCCCTCGTGGCCGCCCACCCCGTGGTCGCGGTCCGTACGGCGAGGCCGCCGACCGGCCCGGCCGCCCGTCAGTCCGCCGCCGCCAGACCCCCGACCGCGGTCACAGCCACATCTACGGTCACATCCTCGGCAGCCGCCTCCGCCGAGCCCCCGGCGGGCCGCTTCGGGTCGCCTGAGCGCGTGCGGACGAGCCACCCTTCCGGCTACATGGGGTTCGTCGACGCCATGGGCAATCCCCGGTTCGACCTGTCTACGAGCGCCCGGCGCACCGGCGTCCACTGGTACACCATCGGCCACCTCACCGCGGGCCCGGACGGCTGCACGCCGAAATGGGGCGGCGTCATGGAGCAGGGCCGCAACCCGGTCGCCAACCGGCTCGGCCGTCTCCGGGCCCAAGGCGGGGACGCCGGGCTCTCGTTCGGAGGGCCGGCCGGCCCCGAGCTGTCGTCCACGTGTACGAGCCAGACCCGCCTGATGGCGTCCTACCGGCGAGTGATCGGCGCCTTCGACCCGGCCGGGATCGACTTCGAGGTTCGCGACTCCGCCGACACGGCCGCCACCGGGCGCCGCGCGGCGGCCATCGCGCAACTCCAGCGGGAGGCCCGGGACAGGGGCCGCCCGCTGGAGGTCACCTTCACCCTTCCCGCGACCGAGTACGGCCTGGCCCCCGCCGACACCGGCATGCTGCGGGCCACCCGCGCGGCGGGAGCCGAGATCGACACGGTCAACCTGCTCGTATCGTTCGTGCCAGGCTCCCCCGACAACATGCGCCGTCTGCTCGCCGCGGCGAAGTCGGCGCACAGCCAGGTCGGGGAGGCCCTCGGCCTGACCGGCCAGCCAGGCTGGCAGCGGATGGCTCTCACTCCGGTGATCGTGAATCCGGAGGACCTGACCGTGGCCGAGGCCCAGCACCTCGTCGGCTTCCGCTCGAAGACCGATCTCGCCTGGCTCTCAGTCCGGGGCGCCCGGCCGGCCGACGCCGTGATCCAGCTCCTCACCTCGTCTCCGATCTCCTGAGTCCGCTCCCGCCCTTGGACCACCCCTTAGACCACGCCTTAGACCACGCCGCCCGGCAGGCAGCCCTACCTCACGGGGCCCCAGCGCCATGCTGCAAGAAGCCCCAGGCGATGGCGCAGTCACGCACGCTCTCATTCCCGGGGACAGCGCACCTGCTCCCATACGTCGTGGCGCTCTTCGGCTCAGGTTCGGAATCGGGCGGCGTAGCGGCCTTTTCTGCCGAGGTGGGTGAGGGTCCAGGTGCCGTCGGGGTTGCGGTGGGTGGTGTAGCGGTCGGGGTGGGCGGCTTTGTCGCGGTTGTGCCAGGTGCAGGCGGGAGCCATGTCCTCCAGGTCGGTGGCGCTGCCGTTGATCCACCCGTTGACGTGGTCGATCTCGGCCATGTCGGCGGGGATCGCGCAGCCGTCGCAGTAGCAGGTGGCGTAGCGGGCGATCAACGCCTGGCGTTGGGCGGGGGTGGCCAGCCGTACCGCGCGGCCCATGTTCAGGACCTGTCCCTTGGCGTCCACGACCATGCGGACCAGGCGGGAGGTGCGGGCCAGCCGGTGCACGTCGGAGATCGGCAGCAGTTGCCCGGTCGCGATCAGCAGCCCGGGAGCGAGCCGGTCGGGGTGGTGTCCACACCTCCCACACGCCGCATCCCCCACCCCCTCACCCGCCTCCTCACCCGCAGCGCCACCAGCGTCCGCACCGGCGCCCGCTCCCACGTCGTTGCCGGCACCCGAGTCCGCGCTCGCGTCCGCGCCGGCACCCGTCCCCGCGTCCGCGCTGTCACAGGCCCCGTCTACCGTCTCTTGGTCCGTGCTCGCAGTCCGAGCGCTCGCTGCGGCCGAACCCGTGGCGTGGTCGCCCCTGGTGGGCTCGTCGTCGAGGTCGCCGTTGGGGTCTGCGGCTTCGGTGGCGGAGGTGGTGGGGTTGGTGGGCGTGAGGTCGTCGGGGAGGGATTCGGCGCGGACCAGGACCAGCAGTTCGGTGCTGACCTTCTTGCTCAACAGCGCGGCCAGCGCATCAGCCTGGCGGACCCGCAGCGGCCGGTCGTCGTCTTTGCCTTTGGGACGGGCGTAGGCGGCCAGGAACTCCCGCAGCCGGGCGGCCGCCTCACGCGGCAGCCGGAACTCGCCCTCCACCCCACCGGTGGAGGAGGGGCGGACCAGCAGGAACCGCGCCGCGTAATCGGCATCCGCCTCATCATCCAGGCTGCCGGGGTCGAGCAGCTCGCGCAGATACCGCCCGGCTTTGGCGATCTCGGCCGGGGTGGCATGGTCGGCCAGGTCCACCAGGATCGGCTCCACCAGCGCGACCTGCTCATCGGTCAACCGCGAGGTGACCTGGGTGATCGCATCAACCGACCCCTCCGGCAGGGTGCCGGCCGCGAACCGCCCCCGCACCACAGGCAACCGCGCCAGCTCCGTGGCCAGCCGGAGCAGCCGCGACGCCCCCGCACCCGTCATCCCCGCAGCGCCGCGCAGCCACGTCCCCGTCGAGGCATACCCAACGCTCTTGGCTTCCCCGGTGGCGTGGACCCGGCCCACCCGCGCGGCGACCGCCGAGATCAACCGGTCCCGCGCGTACAGCAACTCCTCAGCCTCGGCCAGACACACCGCGGCGGTGCCGGGAAGGTCGGCCACCGCCAGCCGGGACGCCAGCTCCCGCAACTCCGCCACCAGCACCCCCGACCCCACCGGCTGACCGCCAGACCCTTCACCACCAGACCCTTCACCGCCGGAGGAGGCACCGGCCCCCACGCGATCGCCCCACCCTGCGCGCCCTCCTGCCGACCCCGCAGGCCGCCCCGTCGGCCCGACCGGCCCACTTGAGCCTGCCGATCCTGGGGGATTGCTCGGGTACGCCTGGTGCTGCCAGGCGTCGCCGCACGCATCGTCGGCCGGGTCGTCGGCCGGGTCGTCGGCCGGGTCGTCGGCCGAGCGCTGCGGCGGGACGTAGTCAGGGTCCAGCACAGTGCCCCTGAGGATCTCGGGCAGCCCGCGCTTGGCGGCACGCGCCGTACGAGAGGAACCAAAGACATCGATCGGCCACCCGACCATCGAAAGGCACCTCCCCTGGGCTCCCACGGATCTCAAGAACTGCCCTCACGCTATCCAGCACCTACGACAAACCCGAGCTTGATCCACTACAAAAGCCCAGGCCAGGAGGGGAGTTAAAAGATCTACCAAACGCTACCCGCCCGTGGCGCCCGCTCCTGATCACAAACGACGACGGACCAACTAACACTTGGCAGCACAGACCGGTCCTCAGGCTCGGGACGCGACCGTACCGGGGCACGGATCCCTCAACGCGGGGCGAGCTTCCCGAGCAGATAGCTGTTCGCCCAGGTCGAGGAATCCGGACCCCACGCTGGCCCCGGGCAGCGCAGGAACGCCACCGCCACAGCCACCGCCAGCGACTCGCGACGCGCGACTCGCGACTCGCGCGACTACGAAGGGCCATCCGGCGACACCGGTGGGGAAAGTGGCACGACCAGATAGCTGTCGACCAGGTCGAGGAGTGCCCGGACGGCCGCGCTCGGGCGCCGGGCGGAGGAGGTCGCCACCGCCAGTGGCCAGATGAGGGTCGTATCCGACAGGTACACGATGGATAGGCCCGGTTCGGTCACGACGGCGAACTCGGGGACGACGGCGACGCCAAGCCCCTCCCGGACGAACGCGCAGCAGGTGGTGAGGTCCGGGACCTCCAGGGGGATGCGGCGCTCCAAGCCTGCCGCGGCGAAAACGCGGTCCACCATGACACGAGTGCTGTAGCCCGGCGGGAAGTCGACGAAGTTCTCCTGGGCCAGCCGGGCGAGGGCCACGTTGTGCTCGCCGGCGAGCGGGTGATCGGGGTGCATCACCAGCACCAGCCGCGCGTCGGCGAGCCGGTGCGCGGCGAGGGCCGAGGGCAAGCGGGCGGGCAGTGCGAGGATCGCGATGTCCAACTCGCCGGAGACCACCGCCTCCGCCAGGCCGCTGGAGCCGGTGGCGGTGAAGCGCAGCCGTACGGTGACCTCGGGATGCTCGCGGTGGAAGCGCCCGAGCAGCGCGGGGAGGTCCACGATGGGCATGGCGGGCAGCATGCCGATGCTGACGCTTCCGCTGAGACTGCCACCAGATCCTTGGACCGACTGGCGAACGGCTCGGGCCGCCTCCAGGAGACCACGGGCCTCGGGCAGGAGCACCGCCCCCGCGTCCGACAACGCCACCCGCTGCGCGGAGCGCTCGAACAGCGTCACCCCCAGCTCCCGCTCAAGCGACCGGATGGCCGCCGACACCGCCGACTGCACCACATGAAGCCGGCGGGCCGCCTTGGTGAAGTTCAGCTCCTCCGCGACCGCCACGAAATACTCCAGGTGGCGTAGGTCCACAGTCCAATTGTCACCGCCTGCCCCCGACGCTCTCCAATGTGCATCTGCAACGCCGCGCTCTGCATCACGTCAAGCGTGGCCGACGCCGTGATCCGGATCGCCCCTTAATCCCCCGACACGCCTCTCACACACCAGATCGGGCATACCGGGTGGGGTCACCTGCGGGCGCTCAGCACGCAGAACTCGTTGCCTTCCGGGTCGGTGAGGACCACCCACGGCTGGTCGCCTTGGCCGACGTCGGCCGGGCGCGCCCCCAGGGCGAGGAGCCGATCGACCTCCGCCTGCTGGTCCTCCGGACGGAAGTCGAGATGGAGCCGATTCTTCACTGTCTTGCCCTTGGGCACGGGCACGAAGATCAGTCCGGGCAGAATATCGGGAGCGATTCGGATCTCGTACTCGTCGTCGGCGTCGTTGACGACCACCCAGCCGAGCGCCTTGGCCCACCACTCACCCAGCGCCGCCGGATCGGCCGCGTCGACCACCACTTGCTCCCATATCAGGCTCATGCTCGATCACCCTACCCATTCCTACCGATTTACTACTGAAGCGCCCGGGTGACCGGCACGAGCACATAGCCGTCGACGAGATCGAGCAGTGCGCGGACGGCGGCACTCGGCCGCCGGGTGGCCGAGGTCGCCACGACCAGCGGCCAGATGAGGGTCGTGTCCGCCAGGTTCACCATGGACAGGCCGGGTGCGTCGACGACGGCGAACTCCGGGAGGAATGCGACGCCCAGGCCCTGCCGTACGAGCGCGCAGCAGGTGGTGAGGTCGGGGACCTCGAGGGTGATGCGGCGCTCCAATCCCGCCGCGACGAAGGCGCGGTCCACGATGGCCCGGTTGCTGTAGCCGGGTGGAAAGTCGATGAAGTCCTCCTCCGCCAGCCGGGCCAGCTCCACGCTTTCCTGCCCGGCCAGCGGATGGTCCGAGCGCGTCACCGGCACCAGTGGAGGGTCGGCGAGGCGGCGTGCGGCGAGGGTCGCGGGAAGCCGGCTGGACACCGCCAGGATCGCGATATCGAGCTCCCCGGAGGCAACCCCCTCCACCAGACCGGCGGAGCCGGTGCCGGGGATGCGAAGGCGCACGGTCACCTCGGGATGCTCCGCGTGGAATCGCCCGAGCAGCGCGGGGATGTCCACGATCGAGATGGCGGGCAGCATGCCGAGGCTGACGGTCCCGCCCAGTTGGCGGTCGGCCCCCTGGACCAGTTGCCGGGCGGCGGCGGCCGCTTCCAGGAGGCCACGGGCCTCGGGCAGCAGCGCAGCCCCCGCGTCCGACAACGCCACCCGCTGCGCGGAGCGCTCGAACAGCGTCACCCCCAGCTCCCGCTCAAGAGACCGGATCGCCGCCGACACCGCCGACTGCACCACATGAAGCCGGCGGGCCGCCTTGGTGAAGTTCAGCTCCTCCGCGACCGCCACGAAATACTCCAGGTGGCGTAGGTCCACCCCTCAATTCTGACCGCGTGGCCCCACCCTCAGATGCGGGCCCTCAGATCGACTCCTTGACCAGCAGCGCCACGCACTCCACGTGGTGGGTCATCGGATATTGATCAAAAGCCCGCAACCCGGCGAGGCGGTAGCCGTACGGGGCGAACCAGGCGATGTCGCGGGCCATCGTGGCCGGGTCGCAGGACACGTAGACGATGCGGGGGGCGTCCAGCGTGGCCACACGGTCGACGACGGGGCGGCCCAGCCCCGCTCTGGGCGGGTCGGCGACGACCAGGTCGGCCCGCTCGATCTCCAGGCGATCGAGCGCCTCCTCGACCCTCCCCCGCTCGACTCTCGCCTGCGGCAGGTCGCGCAGGTTCCACCGCGCGTCCTGTACGGCCTGCGCTTCGGACTCGATGCCGAGCACGGCCCCGCCGGGGCCCACGGCCTCGGCGAGCCCGGCGGCGAACAGCCCGGCACCGCAGTAGAGGTCGAGCGCCCACTCGCCCTCCTCCGGCTGCCCGAAGTCGAGCACCGCGTCGAGCAGGGTGGCCGCCGCGCCCGGATGGACCTGCCAGAACCCGCTGGCGGTCACCCGGAAGTCCCGGCCGCCGACGCGCTCGACGAGCGACGCCTGGCCGCTGAGCGCCCGGGTCCCGCGCTTGCCCTCGTCGAGCAGGACCGACGCGTCCACGTCCGGTACGGCTGCCGCCCGGTGCGGCCGGGGCTCGATGATGACCGCCCTGCCGCCGCCGGACGACGCGACCGCCTCGACGGAGGCGGCGCCACGCCACGTCAGCGCCTCGACGCCGATCTCCTCAACGGCGGGATGGGCGATCGGGCAGTGGCCGATGTGCTCGATGTCATGGGACCGGTGGCGGCGCAGACCGGCGGAGCCGTCCCGGTCGGCGGCGAACCGCACCCGGGTCCGCCAGCCGAGGCCGTCCGGAGCGCCCGGCACCTCCTCGACCAGGACCTTCCAGTCGATCCCCGCCAGCCGCTGGAGCTGCTCGGCGACGACGTCGGCCTTCAGCCGCCGCTGGGCGTCGAGCGAGGCGTGCTGCCAGTCGCAGCCGCCGCACCGGCCGGGGCCACTGAACGGGCACGGCGGGGTGACCCGGTCCGGTGAGGGCTCCAGGATCTCCACGGCGTCCGCCCGCAGGAAACGCGCGGTCTCCTCGGTGATCTCGGCAAGGACCCGTTCCCCCGGCAGCGCGTGCCGTACGAACACAACGCGGCCCTCATGCCTGGCCACGCACCAGCCGCCGTTGGCGACGCCTCCCACGGTCAGCTCAATCGGCACGACCGCCCCCTTCCCTTCCGGGCCTTCGCTGGGTCAATCATGCCTTGACCTGGTCATCCTTGGCTGCGGGCTGGTGATAGGAGCGGCGGGCCGCGCCTGGCGCCACCGGCTCGCGGCGGCCCTTCAGGCGGTCCGAGGAGGCGAGCTGCCACGGCACGCTCGTCACCATGACGCCGGGCTTGAACAGCAGCCGGCCCTTGAGCCGCAGCGCGCTCTGGTTGTGCAGCAGGTGCTCCCACCAGCGGCCCACGACGTATTCCGGGATGTAGACCGTCACCACGTCGCGCGGCGAGCGGCGGCGCAGCGACTTCACGTAGTCGAGGATCGGCCCGGTGATCTCGCGGTAGGGCGAGTCGAGGATCTTCAACGGCACCGGGATACCCCGGCGGTCCCATTCCTCATGCAGCTTGGCCGCCTCGTCGGCGTCCACGCTGACCGTGACCGCCTCAAGGGTCGAGGGCCGGGTCGCCTTGGCGTACGCCAGGGCGCGCAGCGTGGGCTTGTGGATCTTGGAGACGAGCACGATGGCATGGTTGCGCGCGGGCAGCAGCGACTCGTCGATCTCGCCCTCCTCGGGCGCGGCCAGTTCGTCGGCCACCCGGTCGTAGTGGTGCCGGATGCCCTTCATCATCAGGAACAGCACGGGGATGGCGATGCAGACGATGTACGCGCCGTGGGTGAACTTGGTGAGAAGGACGACGACGAGGACGAGACCGGTCATGATGCCGCCGAAGCCGTTGATGACGCGGGAGCGCATCATCCGGAAGCGGGCCTTGGGGTCGGTCTCGGTCTTAAGATGGCGCGTCCAGTGCAGGACCATGCCGGTCTGGCTCAGTGTGAAGGAGACGAACACGCCGACGATGTAGAGGTTGAGCAGCTTGCTGACATCGGCGTTGAACGCCCAGATCAGCAGGCCCGCTCCGGCGGCGAGGATGACGATGCCGTTGCTGAACGCCAGGCGGTCGCCGCGGGTGTGGAGCTGGCGCGGCAGGTACCGGTCCTGGGCGAGGATCGAGCCGAGCACCGGGAAGCCGTTGAACGCGGTGTTCGCGGCGAGGAACAGGATCAGCGCGGTGACCGCGGCGATCACGACGAACGGGATGGAGCCGTCTCCGAAGACGGCCGAGGCGACCTGCGCGATGATCGGCTGCTGGTAGTAGCCCGGACCGGCGGGATGGCCGTTGATCAGAATGTCCCTGGCGACGTTGGCGGGATCGGTGACCTTCACCCCGGACTTCAGGCCGAGGAAGATGATCCCGCTGAACATCGTGACGGCGATGACGCCCATCATGAGCAGCGTCGTCGCGGCGTTGCGGCTCTTGGGCTTGCGGAAGGCCGGGACGCCGTTGCTGATCGCCTCGACGCCGGTCAGCGCGGCACATCCGGACGAGAACGCGCGCAGGACGAGGAACGCCAGCGCGAACCCGGCCAGGTCGGTCTTCTCGGTCACGATCGTGTAGTCGGCCGTTGGCGCGCGCAGGGGCTCGCCCAGCACGAGAAGCCGGAACATGCCCCAAAGGATCATGAGGATCACCGCCGCCATGAAGGCATAGGTGGGGACGGCGAACGCCACGCCGGACTCGCGGATGCCGCGGAGGTTCATGACGGTGAGCAGGACGACGATCCCGATCGCCACCAGTGGCCGATGCTCGGCGACGAACGGGATGGTGGCGCCCACGTAGTCGGCGCCGTTGGCCACCGAGACCGCGACGGTCAGCACGTAGTCGACGAGCAGCGCGCTCGCGACGGTCAGCCCGGCGTTCGGCCCGAGGTTGGTGGTCGCGACCTCGTAGTCGCCGCCGCCGCTTGGGTAGGCGTGCACGTTCTGCCGGTAGGACGCGACGACGACCAGCATGACGAGGACGACCGCCGCCGCCACCCAGGGGCTGTAGCTGTAGAAGGTGGCCCCGGCCAACGACAGGATGACCAGGATCTCCTGCGGGGCGTAAGCGACGGACGACAGCGCGTCGCTCGCGAAGACCGGCAGAGCCACCCGTTTGGGCAGCAACTGGTCGTGGAGCTGCGTGCTGCGGAGAGCACGCCCCACGAGAAGCCGCTTGACAAGATCCGTCACCTTGGACACGTCTGTTGAGCCTAGTCCTTCTGCGCCGCGCCCGGCTGACGCGGTCCCGGACCAAGCGCGACATACTGTCTGGAATAGGAGTCCGCCACCAACCCACGGCGGGGAAGCATGCATATTGTGATCATGGGATGTGGGCGGGTCGGCTCGACCCTAGCCCATATTTTGGAGGACAACGGACACTCGGTCGCCATCATCGACCGGGATCCGCAGGCGTTCCGCCGCCTCCGCGCCGGATTCCGCGGACGGCGGGTCACCGGGATCGGTTTCGACCGCGACGTCCTGGAGGAGGCGGGCATCGGATCGGCCGCCGCCTTCGTCGCCGTCAGCAGCGGAGACAACTCCAACATCATCTCCGCCCGGGTGGCGCGTGAGATGTTCGGCGTCGACAACGTCGTCGCCCGCATCTACGATCCCCGCCGGGCCGAGGTCTACCAGCGGCTCGGCATCCCCACGGTCGCCACTGTACGGTGGACCGCCGACCAGATCCTGCGCCGGGTGCTTCCCGAGGGCGCCGAGCCGCTCTGGCGCGACCCGACCGGGACGGTGATCCTGGCGGAGGTGGCCTTCAACCAGGGCTGGATCGGCGTCCGGGCCAAGGCAGTCGAGGAGGCCGCGGGCGCCCGCCTCGCCTTCGTCAACCGGATGGGCGAGTCCCTGGTGCCCAAGGACGACACCGTGATCCAGGAGGGCGACATCATCCACCTGGTCGCGGCCGAGAACGACATGGACCGGATCAACAAGGTGCTGTCAAGCCCGCCGTCCGACGAGGAGCACTGATGCGCGTCACCATCGCCGGCGCGGGCGCCGTCGGCCGTTCCATCGCCGCCGAGCTCCTGGAGAACGGCCACGAGGTCCTGCTCATCGACATCGACCCTCGGGCCATCAAGATCGACAGCGTTCCGAGGGCCGAGTGGCTCCTCGCCGACGCCTGCGAGATCTCCTCGCTCGACGAGGCCGGGCTGAACAGCTGCCAGGTCGTGATCGCCGCCACCGGCGACGACAAGGTCAACCTGGTCGTCTCGCTGCTCGCCAAGACGGAGTACGGCGTGCCGCGCGTGGTCGCGCGGACCAACCACCCCAAGAACGAGTGGCTGTTCAACGAGTCCTGGGGGGTCGACGTCGCCGTGTCGACGCCGCGCCTGCTGTCGGCACTGGTCGAGGAGGCGGTCAGCGTGGGCGACCTCGTGCGGCTGATGACCTTCCGGCAGGGTCAGGCCAACTTGGTCGAGCTGACCCTGGCCGAGGACGCCCCCGTGGTCGGCCAGCGGGCCGGGTCGGTCCCCTGGCCGGTGGACGCCGCCCTGGTCGCGATCCTGCGCGAGGGCCGGGTGCTGGTCCCCTCGGCCGACGACCCGCTGGAGGCCGGTGACGAGCTGCTGTTCGTCGCCAACCAGGAGGTCGAGCACGAGCTGGCCCACCTGCTCTCCTCGCACTGACGCTTCACGCCGGTACGGCTGCCGCCCGCGGGCGGCAGCCGTACCGGGAAGATTCAGGCGGGCTGAAGTTTCAGGCGGCGGGCTGGAGCGGCGTCCGGCCGCGGGCGAGGACCCAGACCATCGCGGCCAGGCCGGCCACCTGGAGCGGCCAGCCGAGGGCGATCTTCGCGATTCCGAGCGCGGTCACCTGTCCCGCCCAGTAGAACGGCAGCTGCACCACCACGCGGATCAGGCAGGGCAGCATCAGCAGCCACGTCAGCCGCGAGCAGAGCCGGACCAGGGCGGAGTCGCTGTGCCAGGCCGTCGGATCGCCGGTCACCGAGCCGATGAGGAAGCCCACGATCGGCCAGCGGACGATGATCGACAGCAGCATCCCGGCGGCGTAGGCGCCGTTATAGAGGATGCCCGGCAGGAAGACGTCCTTCGCCTCACCGCTGCGTGAGGCGAAGAAGGCCCCGATGCCGATGCCGACAAGGCTGTTCAGCACGAACTGCGGCGTGGACCGCTGCGCGAGCCGTACGAGCAGAAGGGCCACCGCCGCGGCGATGCTGACGATCAGCGAGGGCTTGAGCTCGCTGGTCGCGACCCACATCCCGGTGAAGACGATCGTGGGAACCGCCGCCTCGACGATTCCCCGTTTGCCGCCCAGCGCCTTGGACAGCTGGGCACGAACGGCCGCCTCCACAGTTACGTGCGCCGCCGCGGGCGCGGCCGTCATGTCCGCTGTGCTCATTCGGTCTCCTGGGAGATCAAGGGCCACCCGCCGGGCGAAGCTCGTAGCGGGGATTGAACATGACCTTACGGCCGTCCTGGAAGCTCACCAAGCCTTCTGCCCGCACGACACGGCCGGGCTCGATGCCGACGATCTTCCGGCGGCCCAGCCAGACCAGGTCGATCACGTCGGACCCGTCGTACAGCTCGGCTTCGAGCGCGGGCGCGCCGCCACGGGGCCGCAGCGTCACGGTCCGCAGCGTGCCGGCCACGCAGAACCGCTGCCGCTCCCCGCACGAGGCGATGGGAGTGGCGCCCTGGCGTCCGAGATCCTCGCGGAGCTCGGCGGCCTCCAGCTCGGCCTGGCTTGTGGTCAGCCGCTGAAAAAAGCCCCGCAGTCCGCCCCGTTTGGCAGGCTCCGGCGTGCTCATCGGTCGGTCACCAGCTTCCTCGCTCACAGTCCCGAGGATCCCTCGGCATGACTTCCCAAGGGTAGAGGACCGTCTGTCCGCAGCCTACTTGAGCGCACGCCATGCCTGAAGGACGCAAATGGGCAGGGCTTGCACCGGAGGTCGTCAACAGCACTCTTCCGTCAACGGGTTTCGGTGATCTCCGGACCGCGCTCGAAGGGCTTGAACTCCTCCTGCTGGGCCGCCTGCTGCTCCATCGCCTGCCGCGCCTCGGCCGGCAGCCGGAGCTGGATCGGCTCCTTGGGCGCCATCGGCTCGTCGCCCCTGACCACCACGACGCCGCGCACGACACTCTCCAGAGTCTCGGCGGCGGCGGCGTCGATGGCCGCGCGGCCACTGATGACCGCCCGCAGGAACCAGCGGGGCCCGTCGACCCCGATGTAGCGGACGGGCTGCGGGCCCGTAGATCCGGACTGGCCCTGACCCGGGACCTTGGCCGCCAGCTCGACGCCGAACGGCCCCTCCTGCTCCTGGACCGTGCCACCCGCGGCGGTCACCTCACGGGCGAGCTCGGCGCGGACCTCGTCCCAGATGCCGCTGCGCTTGGGCGCGGCGAACGCGTGCACCTGCAGGGCGCTCTCGTCCACGAGGACGACCGCGCCGTCGATGTGCTCACCCGCCAGGCTGAGCTGCACCTCGAAGCCAGGGCCGATGGGCAGGTGAAGACCGCCCAGATCGACCCTCTCGGCCTCCGGATAGCTGTCCTGGACGTCCCAGGGGCCTGTTGTGCGCGTGGGAGCGGAGGGCCCCTCCTCCGCGACGACCGGTGCCGTCTCCTCCTCCGCGCGTCGCCGGCGTCGGAACACGTCTTTCACCCTCTTCTGTCTGTGTCAGCTGCCGGTTGACCCGAAGCCGTTGGCGCCACGGACGGAGCCCGGCAGCCGGTCCACCTCGTAGAAAGCCGCCTTCTCCACCCGCTGGATGACCAGTTGGGCGATGCGGTCGCCGCGCTTGAGCCGGACGGCGTCCTTGGCGTCTGTGTTGATCAGAGTCACCTTGATCTCGCCGCGGTAGCCGGCGTCGACGGTGCCCGGCGCGTTCACCAGGGTCACGCCGAACCTCGCCGCCAGTCCCGAACGGGGATGCACGAACGCGGCGTAGCCGTCGGGAAGCGCGATGGCGACTCCGGTGCCGACCACGGCCCGCTCCCCGGGCAGCAGCTCGACGTCCTCCGCGGCGTACAGGTCCGCCCCCGCGTCACCGGGATGGGCGTACGACGGCAGCGGCAGCCCGCTGTCGAGCCGGTGGATCAGCACCTCAACGCTCATGAGGCAAGACCCTACCCCTTGCGCTGCGGAGACACGGCCTCTCCCGGGTCAGTCGCCGGGCGGGGTCCCGGAGCGGCGGGACCGGGCAACGGCCGCACCTCCCCCGGCCGGGGCTCGGCCGCCGTGACACCCGCGGGGGCTCCGGCGGCTCTTCCGGCTCTCTCTGCTCCTTCGGCTCCTTCGCTGCCGGCCTCGCCGGCCGGCGGGAGCGCGGGCTGGTCCCGGCGGAGCTCGGGCAGCGCCCGGTAGATCACCGCGGTCAACGGCACCGCGACCGCGGCCCCCGCGATTCCGCCCAGCACACCGCCCACGGCGAGGACCAGGATGATCGCCAAGGGATGAAACGCCAGCGCCCGTCCGACGATGAGCGGCTGCAGGACGTGGTTCTCCAACTGCTGTTCGACCACGAGCACCCCGACGAAGATCAGCGCGTACACCCAGCCCTGGGACCCGAAGGTCACGAGGGTCGCGATGGTGCCCGCGAAGAAGATGCCGACGATCGGGATGAAGCTGGCGAAGAACACCAGCACCGCCAGGGGCGCCCACAGGGGCACCCGCATCCCGGCCAGGACGATGCCGATGACGACGCCGTGGATCGCCGCGACGACCACGGTCCCGTGGACGTAGTGGGAGATCGTCACCCAGGCCGCCCGCCCGGCGCGGTCCACGCGCGGCGCGGCGCCCCCGAAGGCGCGCAGGAACCACGCCCAGATGCGGTCGCCGTCCTTCAGCAGGAAGAAGGTGACGAACAGCAGCAGGACGATGGAGGCCAGCACCTCGACGACCGCCGTCGCCCCGGTCAGCAGCGTCTGCGTGAGCTGGCTGCGCTGCTCGTTGATCTGCTGACTGAGCTGGTCGACCATACCGGCCAGCTGGGCCTCCTTGAGGTGGAGCGGCCCGTGGAGCAGCCAGTCCTGGGCGTTGCGGGCGGTGAGCTGGATCTGCTCGACCAGCCGCGGGAACTCCTCGTTGGCGCGCACGCCGATCAGGAAGCCGATGCCGACGATGACCGCCAGGCCGAGCAGCATGGTGAGCCAGGTGGCGTATATCGGCCGCAGCCCCGCGCCGCGCAGCCGCCTGGTCAACGGGAACAGCAGCGCGGTCAGCAGGAAGGCGACGGCCACGGGAATCACGACGAAACTGAGCCGGGCCACTATCGACGAGAAGACATAGATCATCGCGCCGAGCAGCAGCACCCGCCAGCTCCATGCGGCCAGGGTGACCAGAACCTGGGGCACACCCTCGCTGTCACGCTTGTTTTGCGAGATCACGCGTCCAGCCTGTCACGTTCCCATGCCGAACGCGCACGGGTTTTACCCGGCCCTGTACTTGGCCGCCCCACCCCCTCCCGGGTGATCACGCAGAGGTTCCCCGGCGTGCACCCTGACCTGCGCAGTCTCTACTCGTGATCTGGCATGAGACAAGATGGCGCGTGATCACACAAAGAATTTGCGCAGGTCAGCGGCTTTGAAGAGGAACTCGTGCATGATCAGGCGACGTCAGGACGACAGCGTGGTGACCGCCGTGAGGGGGACGTCGGCGGAGTCCGAGCCGGCGGTGTCGAGGATGAACTCCTCCACGTTGCCGGCCGCGCACAGGTCGTCCTGGGCGTGCCGTACGAGATCGGCCCGGTGGCCGGAGACGACCAGGCGGGAGACCTCCGCCCGCATGGACACGCGAGCCTCCGACTTGGCCCGGCGGACCATGCGGAGCACCTCGGCCACGGCTTCCAGCACCGCCGGATCGCCCGCCGGGCCCACCCCGTCCGCCGACGGCCGGGAAGCCTCGTCCCCTGACGGCCAGGAAGCCTCGTCCACTGACGGCCAGGAGGCTCGGTGCACCGAGCCCGGCCGCCACCACGACCAGACCTCCTCGGTCACGAAGGGCAGGAACGGCGCGAACAGCCGGAGCAGCACGCCGAGCGCCCGGCGCAGGGCGGCGACGGCCGAGGCGTCCCCGGTGTAGGCCCTGGCCTTGACGAGCTCCAGGTAGTCGTCGCAGAACTCCCAGAAGAACCGCTCGGTCCGCTCCAGCGCCCGCGTGTAGTCGTAGCCCTCGAAAGCGTCCGTGGCCTCCGCCACCACGGCCCGGAGGGCCGCCAGCATCGACAGGTCTACCGGCTCGGTGACGTCCGTCGAGCCGGTGGACTCGAAACCGAGCACGAACCTGGAGGCGTTCAGGATCTTGATGGCCAGGCGGCGGCCGATCTTGATCTGTCCCGTGTCGAAGGCGGTGTCGGTGCCCGGCCGCCCGCTGGCCGCCCAGTAGCGGACCGCGTCCGAGCCGTACTCCTCGAGCAGGCCCATGGGGGTGACCACGTTGCCCTTGGACTTCGACATCTTCTTGCGGTCCGGGTCGAGGATCCAGCCCGAGATCGCCGCGTGCTTCCAGGGCAGCCCGCCGTGCTCCAGGTGCGCCCGGACGACCGTGGAGAACAGCCAGGTCCGGATGATCTCGTGTGCCTGGGGCCGCAGATCCATCGGGAAGACCCGGCGGAAGAGGTCGTCGTCGCGCTCCCATCCTCCGGCGATCTGCGGCGTGAGGGACGACGTCGCCCACGTGTCCATGACGTCCGGGTCGGCGACGAAGCCGAAGGGCCTGCCGCGCATGTCGGCGGTGAATCCCGGCGGCACGTCACTGGACGGGTCGACCGGCAGGGCCGGCTCCGGCGGAGTGATCGGGGCCTCGTAGATCGGCTCGCCCTCGGAGTCGAGCGGGTACCAGACCGGGATTGGCACGCCGAAGAACCGCTGGCGGGAGATCAGCCAGTCGCCCGCGAGGCCCTCGACCCAGTTGTCGTAGCGGACCCGCATATGCGGCGGGTGCCAGGTCAGCTCCCGGCCGCGATCGAGCAGGTCGCGGCGCAACTCCGCGTCACGGCCGCCGTTGCGGACGTACCACTGCCGGGTGGTGACGATCTCGAGCGGCCGGTCGCCCTTCTCGTAGAACTTCACCGGCCGCTGGATCTTGCGCGGCTCGCCGTCCAGATGGCCGGACTCCCGCAGCATCTCCACGATGCGCTCCCGCGCGCTGTGCACGGTCTTCCCCGCCAGCTCCTTGTACGGCTCGGCCGCCACACCGTGGGGAGCCTCGGGGAGCAGGCGGCCGTCCCAGCCGATGACGGGCCGGGTGGGCAGGTCGAGCTCGCGCCACCAGGTGACGTCGGTGATGTCGCCGAAGGTGCAGATCATGGCGATGCCAGAGCCCTTGTCCGGCTCGGCGAGGTGATGCCCCACAACGGGGACCTCGACCCCGAAGATCGGCGTGTGGACCGTCGTGCCGAACAGCGGCCGGTAGCGCTCGTCGTCCGGGTGGGCCACCAGCGCCACGCAGGCCGGGACCAGCTCGGGCCGGGTGGTCTCGATCCACACCCGGTCGCCGAACCCCTGGTCACGCTGGGCCTGCGACAGGTCGAAGCCGATGCGGTGGAAGGCACCGGGCCACTCCCGGTCCTCCAGCTCGGCCTGGGCGACCGCCGTACGGAACGTCACGTCCCAGAGCGTCGGTGCCTCGGAGACGTAGGCCTCGCCGCGGGCGAGGTTGCGCAGGAAGGCGCGCTGCGAGGCGGCCCGGGCGCGGGCGTCGATCGTGGCGTAGGTCATCGACCAGTCGACGGACAGGCCGAGCCGGCGCCACAGCTCCTCGAACGCCTTCTCGTCCTCGGCCGTCAGCCGTTCGCACAGCTCGATGAAGTTCCTGCGCGAGATCGGCACCTGCCGCTTGGGATCGGGCTTCCCGGGCGGCTCGAACGACGGGTCGTACGGCATCGACGGGTCGCAGCGCACGCCGAAGTGGTTCTGCACGCGGCGCTCGGTGGGCAGGCCGTTATCGTCCCAACCCATCGGGTAGAAGACCTCGCGCCCGCGCATGCGCTGGAAGCGGGCGACCGTGTCCGTGTGCGTGTAGGAGAAGACGTGTCCGACGTGAAGAGAGCCGGACACGGTCGGCGGCGGGGTGTCGATCGAGTAGACCTCGTCCCTGCTCCGGGACCGATCGAACCGGTAGGTCCCGTCGGCTTCCCAGCGGGCTGCCCATACCGTCTCCAGGCCGTCGAGAGTCGGTTTCTCGGGCATGGCGGAAAGGCGCGGTCGCTGTTCGGTCATGCCTCCCAATGTTATGGCGTGCGCAACACCGCCGCGGGGAGACACTAAGGTCGTTATCGAGGAGGAATCATGGCGGATATCACGCGGGATGCGCGGCGTGAATTGGGTGTGTCCGAGAAACCGGACATGCAGTGGCGGATCGTGGGCGGCCTCGTGGGCCTCGCCGTGGGGTTCGCCTCGCGCAAGGTGCTCTCCTTCGCCTGGGAGAAGGCCACCGGAAAGAAGCCCCCGGCGAGTGCCGACTCGCTGGAGATCGGCCTCGGTGAGGCGATCGCCTATGCCGTCGTGATGGGGTTGGGCATGGAGATCACCCGCATCGTGACCACCCGCGCCGCCGCGAAGAAGTGGCGGTCGTGGAAGGACGCGGCCAAGGACATCACAGCCTAAAAGCCCCTACGGCTGGACCGACCCGTCCGGGCATGCCGGGAAACGCCCGGCATGCCCGGAAATCCTCGCTGCGGCCCTCTTCTCGGAAGACAGCCGGCTGCTCGGGAGTGAACGGCCCTGGTCGACGCCCGGGAAGGCCCTGATTCGACTCCGGGTAACGGCCTAGCTGGACTCCAGGGCCGTGAGGAAGTCGCTGGCCCACTTGTCGACGTCGTGCGTGGCGACCCGCCGCCTGAGCGAGCGCATCCTGCGCGACAGCTCGTGCGGGGTCGCCCGCATCGCCGCCAGCATCGCCCTCTTCATGCCGTCGATGTCGTACGGGTTGACCAGGAATGCCTGCCGCAGCTCGTCGGCGGCCCCGGCGAACTCACTGAGCACGAGCGCGCCGCGCAGGTCGTGCCGGCACGCGACGTACTCCTTGGCCACGAGGTTCATGCCGTCACGCAGCGGGGTGACCACCATGACGTCCGCCGCGCAGTAGAGCGCCGCCAGCTCGTCCTTGGTGTACGACTGGTGGAGGTAGCTGATCGGCTGCCGGCCCAGCATGCCGTGCTCGCCGTTGATCCGGCCCACCTTCAGCTCGATGTCGTTACGCAGCCGGATGTACTCCGCGACGCGCTCCCGGGTGGGCGTGGCGACCTGCACGAACGCCGCCTCGCCCGGCTTGATCGCGCCGTCGCCGAGCAGCTCGCCGAACGCCTTGAGCCGCTGGCCGATCCCCTTGGTGTAGTCGAGCCGGTCGACGCCGAGCAGCACGTGCTCCGGGTCGCCAAGCTCGGCCCGGATCTCCTTGGCCCTGGCCAGGATCCTCGGCTCGCGGACGAGCTGGTCCAGCTCGCCGAAGTCGACCGAGATCGGGAAGGCCTCGGCGCGCACGGTGCGGCCGTCGACCAGGATCTCGTTGCGGTAGTTCTGCAGGCCCAGCAGCCGGCGGCAGAGCCGGATGAAGTTCGAGGCGCCGCCCGGGCGCTGGAAGCCGACGAGATCGGCGCCGAGCAGCCCCTCGATGATCTCGTTGCGCCACGGGAGCTGCCAGAACAGCTCCACGGGCGGGAACGGGATGTGCAGGAAGAACCCGATCTTCAGGTCGGGCCGGAGTTTGCGCAGCATGGCGGGCACGAGCTGGAGCTGGTAGTCCTGCACCCAGACCACCGCGCCCGGCGCGGCGGCGTCGGCGGCGGCGCGGGCGAACCGGTCGTTCACGGCCCGGTAGGCGTCCCACAGCACGCGGGAGTAGACCGGAGTCGCGACGACGTCGTGGTAGAGCGGCCACAGGGTGGCGTTGGAGAACCCCTCGTAGTAGAGCTCCATCTCGAGAGCCGAGAGCGGCACCGGGATCAGGTGCATGCCGTCGTCCTCGAACGGCTTGAGCTCCTCCCCCGCCGCTCCCGTCCAGCCGAGCCAGGCCCCATGACGCCGCTGCATGACGGGCGCGATGGCGGTGACCAGTCCGCCGGGGCTGCGACGCCACTCATTCTCGCCCACCCGGTCCACCGGAAGCCGGTTAGCGACGATCAGAAACGAGCTGGTGCCACGCATGAAGCCCCTCCAGGGTCGCCTGAGCCCACCATACGAAAGGCCAGTGCGATCGCCCATACCCGTAATGACGTGCACAATTCCTGATAGGTCGTGTGAGAATGATCTCACGCAGCTCACGGCGGGTGGCGAAGAGGTTTAGACCAATCGGTGACACTTCCATACCAGGCGGCAGGACGAGATCCCGACGGTGATCAGGCGGGCGCGCGGGCACCCCAGGCGAGCGTTTCAGACGGGCGCGCGGGCACCTCAAGCGAGCGTTGTCAGGCGGGCGGGAGCGCGCGCTGCCGGCGCAGATCGGCCCGTACGGCTTCCGCGAGCCGCTTGGTGGCCGCCCGGTTGAGCGCGCCACCGGCGACCGCGCCGGTGAGGAAGGGGCCAAGCGTGGTGAGATGCCTGCCCAGCGTCCGCATCAGGCGGTTGCGCAGCGCGGTCTTCGCCGCGGCGCCGAGGGCGAGGGTGGCCGATCCCGGGGCGAGGGGGTTGATGCCCCGTTGTCTGGACCATGCCGCGGTGTAGGCCGCGGCGCGCTGCGACCCGTTGCCGGGGATCTGCACGCCGTACACCTCGTGCAGTTCGGCGAGGAGCTTCACCTCGATGGCGGCGACTACGAGCGTCTCGGCCACGAGCTGGGCGGGGGCGGACAGGAGGAGGGGCGGAGCGGCGAACTCGGCGGCGGCGAGCGCTCCCCCGACGGCGCCGACGGCCATGGTGGCCTTGGTCGCCGTACGGACGAGGTCGTCGGCCAGTTGCTCTCCGGTGAGCCCGTAGTGGTGTTCCTGAAGGGTCGCGCGGTCCCTGATGGGTAAGCGCGGCGCGATGTTCATGAACACGTCGGCGAGCCACCGGCCGCGGCCTGTGCCTGACTTGCCGGCCTTCCTGGCGGATTGCGAAAGCGCCCTGCTGAGGCGGCCGAGCAGCCGACGCCGCTCGGCCCCGTCCGTCTCCTCAGGGGCCACGAGTTTACCGACGAGATCGGCAACCTCTTCGTGTGATCGATCCGCTCCGGAAGTCACGGACCCTCCTAAGAGTCTCCTAGGCCGCGCACTCGCGGCAGACCTGCTGGCCGTTCTTCTCGGAGGCCAGCTGGCTGCGGTGGTGCACCAGGAAGCAACGCGAGCAGGTGAACTCGTCGGCCTGCCGAGGAATCACCCGGAGCGAGAGCTCCTCGTTCGACAGGTCAGCCCCTGGCAGCTCAAGCGACTCGGCAAGGTCCGTCTCGTCGATGTCGATGCTGCCCGACGACTTGTCGCTGCGCCGTGCCTGGAGTTCCTGAAGACTGTCCTCATTCAGGTCATCGTCAGTCTTGCGCGGGCTGTCGTAGTCGGTAGCCATTTGCGTACTCCATCCCCCTCATCTATCTGTCTGCGCCGTGTCGCGCGTTTTCAACGCTCGGAAGGCCGATGTTGTGCCCGCGGGATCCGGGAGATTTTGCAATCGGTACCCCGCTTCGACGAACACTGAACCTCCCGACACGCGGGGGGTATGCCGTACAAGGCTCCGGTTAGCCAAATATGGCGAAAACCACAGTATCGACGGTATGACCCACCGCGTTTCGACGGCACATCCAACCACATGTACGGCGCGCACGCTCCATCAGCGCGCCGACTGCGGCATTCCGGAGGTGGCCCCGGTCCCCGAGAGACGTACCGTCATCACGAGCCCTCCGCCGTCACGGGGGACGGCGGCGACCGATCCGCCGTGCGCCCGGACGATCGCGCGCACGATGGACAAGCCCAGCCCCGCGCCTTTGGCGGATTGGACCCGGTCGGCGTTCAGTCTCCGGAACGGCTCGAACAGGCTCTCCACCTCATACGCGGGAACGTGCGGTCCCGTGTTCGCGACCTGAACAACGGCACCCCCGTCCACAATTCCCGTCCGGACCCAGACTTTTCCTGAGGGGCCAGAGTTGTGCTTGATGCCGTTCTCCACCAGGTTCGACACGCACCGTTCCAGGAGAACCGGATCACCTGTCGTGGGAGCGGGGTGCAGGTCGTATTCGACCGTGACGTTCTCCTCGGCCGCGAACGGCGCCAGTTGCTCGACGGCCGTCCTGGCCACCTCCTGGACGTCCACGGGCTTGCGGACCGACAGCGCCCGCTCGCTGCGGGCCAGGAGCAGCAGCCCCTCGATCAGCCGCTCGTTGCGGGCGGTGGTGCCCAGGAGGGTGCGTCCGAGCACCTTGAGGTCTTCGGACGCCTCGGGGTCGGAGAGGGCGACCTCCAGGACGGTCCTGTTGATCGCGAGCGGGGTCCTGAGCTCGTGTGAGGCGTTGTCCACGAACCGTCTCTGCGCGTCGAACGCCGTGTTGAGCCGGGTCAGCATCGCGTCGAAGGTGTCCGCTAGCTCCTTGAGCTCGTCGTCGGGCCCGGTCAGGCCGATCCGCTCGTGGGCCAGCGAGGTCTCCGACAGCTTCCGCGCCGTCGCCGTCATCGTCTTGATCGGCCGCAGCGCCCTGTCCGCCACGACGTATCCAAGTATGAGCGCGAGAATGCCCACCCCCAGCAGCGCCATGAGCGATCTGGTGAGCAGGTGGGCACGCGCGGACTGGATGGCGTAGTTCTGCGCCTGGGTCCACCAGCCCTGAGCCCACTCGGCATACCCGGCGGGCGCGCCGTCGGGCACGCCGATCTCCGGCCATGCGGCGCTGATCGACAGACCCACCAGCGTGTACATCACGAACAGGAGCAGGGCTCCGGCGACGAAGAACAGCGCGCCGTAGGTGAGCGTCAGCCGCCAGCGGATGCTCACGCGCCCCTGGAGAGCCCTGATCTCGTCGATGAGAGTGGGCTTCACCGGGTGGGCGTTCAAGGGCGGGGGGCCGTCCCAGGCGGGCGGGCCGCTGGGTGGAGGCGCGACCTGGCTGCGATACGGGCCCGTGCCCATCGGAGACGACATCCGCCTTGCAAGGCCGCCGCCGAGGGTCTCGGCACGCCATCCCGCCTCGGCGTCACCGCCCGGGGGGAGGATCCGCGGGCTCGCCGCCCTGTCCCCCGTCACCGCCTTGTCCCCCTTGTCCCCCTTGTCCCCGGGCCCGGTGCCGGGCTCACGCGGTGGAGTCATGACCTCGCCTCCCGGGACGTCATCGGAAGATTGCCCCGCCCGGTCACAGCCGGTATCCCACTCCGGGGACGGTCTCGATGGCCTGCGGCTCACCGAGCTTCTTGCGGAGCGTCATCATGGTCACCCGTACGACGTTGGTGAACGGGTCGATGTGCTCGTCCCACGCCTTGTCGAGCAGGTCCTCCTGGCTGACGACGGCGCCCTCGGCGCGCATCAGCTCCTCCAGGACGGCGAACTCCTTCTTGGTCAGCGCGATCTCCTTGCCCTCCCTGGTGACCAGGCGCTTGCCCGGGTCCAGGCGGATCCCGGCGCGCTCCAGCACGGGCGGCAGCGGAGGGGAGGAGCGCCGGCCGAGGGCGCGCACCCGGGCGATCAGCTCCATGAAGACGAACGGCTTGGCGAGGTAGTCGTCGGCGCCCAGCTCCAGCCCCTCGACCTTGTCGTCCACGTCGCCGGCGGCCGTCAGCATGATGATCCGCGACGCCGACCGCTGCGCGACGAGCCGGCGGGCCACCTCGTCACCGTGGACCTTGGGCAGGTCGCGGTCGAGCACGATCACGTCGTAGTCGATGTATCCGGTCTTCTCCAGCGCGGCCGCGCCGTCGTACGCGACGTCCACGGCCATCGCCTCACGGCGGAGTCCGGTGGCGATCGCGTCAGCGAGCACCCGTTCGTCCTCCACCACAAGCACCCGCATCAAGATCCTCCTCAGCTGGAACGACGCCTTCATTGTGGCCGTATTCGACGTAAGCGGACGGTAAGCGGTTCCCTGGCTCTACGTGAGGTAGAGCACAGGAATTCGATGGTTTGAGGCTGTACCCCCTATGGGTAAGGGCTCGGCTACACCCCAATTGTCGTGTGCCGGGGAAGGCGCGCTCTCCCCAGGATCCGCTGCGGGGTCTGTGCACGACGCTTTCGCCCCCTGAGAAAGAAGGTGAGATGGGCGAGTTCACGACCACGATCGAAACCCGGCTCGACCAGGCCTACAAAGGTCTAGAGGAGGCCACGTCGAACGGGGACGATTTCCTCGCCGACACCCTCACCGCCGAGATCGAAGACCTGCGGCGTCTCGCAGACGATCACGGCGTGCCGATCCAGCGTTAAACGACGACCAGGGACGCGGGGGCTCGCCTCAGGGCGGGCCCCCGCGTCGTGTCTCCGGCCGGCACCGGCGAGAGGCTCATGATCAGTCGTGTTCGGGGTCGAGGGACACGAGCAGGTCGTGGAGGTCCTCGAAGAGCCCGGGGGCCGCGCACACCGCCATCTCGACGCTCGGCGGCCTGCCGTTGAGACCCGCGATGCGGGCACCCGCCTCGGCCGCGATGAGTCCCCCGGCCGCGTGGTCCCAGTAGTTGGTGCCGCGCTCGTAGTAGGCGTCCACCCGTCCCGAGGCGACCGAGCAGAGGTCGATCGCGCAGGAGCCGCCGCGCCTGATGTCACGGACCCTCGGAAGCACCTGGGACAGCACCTCCGCCTGAACGCGGCGCCGTTCCGCCGCGTAGCCGAACCCGGTGGCGACCAGCGCCCGGTCGAGCGGAACCCCGGTGTTGCACCGCAGCCGCTCTCCGGCCAGCCACGCTCCCCCGCCCTTGGACGCGGTGAACAGCTCGCCGCGCGGGACGTTGTTCACCACGCCCGCGACGATCTCGCCGTCCACCTCGACGGCGATGCTGACGGCCCAGTCGGGCACGCCGTACAGGAAGTTCACGGTGCCGTCGATCGGGTCGACCACCCAGCGGGCGCCTCCGTCGCCGGGCGTGGCGCCGCCTTCCTCGCCCAGGATCGCGTCGTACGGCCTGGCCTGGCCGACGCGGGTGCGGATCAGCTGCTCGGCGGCCCGGTCGAGGGCCGTCACGACGTCGGTCGGGCTGGACTTGGTCGCCAGAACCTCGGGCCGGGCGGGACGCTTGGCGAGGAGCATCTGGCCTGCCTCCTCCGCGATGGCCACCGCCAGTTCCAGCAGCCCCGCCCCCTCGGCGTGATCATGCACAGGTTCCCGATCACCCATTCCGACCTTCCCCCTCCTGGTACGTGATCATGCACGGGTTCCCGATCATCGCGTGCGGCCAGCGCGGACACGGTCCGCGATCATGCAGTCGGGACGATGCTGATACTTCTTCGCATTTACGCATAAGTCAGCGTATTTACCGACTGCATGGTCACGAATGGCATCCTCCCAGATCAACAGCCATGATCCGGAATGTGTGCATGATCACGCACCAGGAGGGGGCAGGGGGCGATACCTGCCACAGAACCTGTGCATGATCACGCCGTGGAGGTGGGCCGGGTCCAGGGGGCGCCGAGCACGTGGTGTTCCAGAAACGCCAGCACGGTCTCGTACCAGGCCACGGCGTTGCCCGGGTTGAGCACCCAGTGGTTCTCGTCCGGGAAGTAGAGGAACTTCGACTCGACCCCGGAACGCTGGAGATCCCACCAGAGGCGCAGCCCCTCGCCGATCGGGACGCGGTAGTCCTTGTCCCCGTGGATCACCAGCATCGGAGTGGTGATCTTGTCCAGCGAGTGGTGGGGGGACAGCCGCGCGAGACGGTCGGAGCCCGGCCTGCCGAACTCCCGCTGCCAGTACATCGAGGCGTCCGTCGTCCCGGCGAACTGGTCGAGGTTCCAGAGCGACGCGTGGGTCACGATGGCCTTGAACCGGTCGGTGTGCCCGGCCACCCAGTTGGCCATGTAGCCGCCGAAGGAGCCGCCCATGGCCGCGATCCGCTGGTCGTCGATGTCCGGCCGCTTGAGGCACTCGTCCGTGATCGCCATCAGGTCGCCGTGGGTGACCGGCCCCCACTCGCCCCATCCCCTGTCGATCATCGCCTGGCCGTAGCCGGTGGACAGGCAGGGGTCCGGGAGCAGCACGGCATAGCCGTTCTTCGCCATGATCCACGGGTTCCAGCGCCACGACCAGTCGTTCCAGCTGCCCAGCGGTCCCCCGTGGATCCACAGCAGGAACGGCGCGGGGCTCTCGGCCGAGGCGCCGGCGGGCAGGACGAGCCAGCCGCGGATCTCGGTGCCGTCGTCGGCGACCGCGCTCACCTCGGTCAGCGTGCCCGGCAGGTCCAGAGCGGGCGTGGGCGAGGGCAGATCGGTGACCGAACCGTCCGGGGAGATCCGCACGGGCCGCGGCGGCGAGTCGACCGCGCCGCGCAGCGCGTAAAGCGAGCCGTCGGGAGCCGGACACAGGTCGTAGTAGGCCCCGTCGTCCGGAGTGAGCCTCTCGACCGGCGAATCGAGCGAGACATCCAGGGGGATGCGGAAGACCGGGCGGCGGCCCAGGTGGTCGGCGGCGACGAAGAGCGCGTCCGACGAGGGCGCCCACGCTACGGCGGCCGGGAACAGCTCGCCCCCGAGCGCCCGGCCCTCCCCCGTCGCCAGGTCGACGACCCACAGCTCGGCGGAGGACGACACCGTCTCGGTGGCGTGCCGTTCCCTCGTGCAGGCGACGAACCGCCCGTCCGGGGAGACCACCAGGGGGCCGCCGAAGTCGTGGGACTCCGACGCGGCGAGCGTGCGGCGGGAGCCCGGGCCGGCGGCCACGTCGAAGGCGGCCAGCTCGTGCCGCGACTCGCCGTTCGGGAGCGGGACGCGCCAGGTGGTGATCACCGTGGAGCCGTCAGGCGTGAGAGCGAAGTCGGCGTTGTCGAGAGCCCTGCCCGGCTCGGGCGTCAGGTCCACGGCGCCGTCGAACGCGCCCTCCGCCCCCGGCCCGTCGCCGGCGGCGGCCGCGAACAGCCGGGTCTCCGCCGGACCGAGGTCGTGGTCCCAGTAGCGGATCGGGTAGCTCTCGTGCAGGATCGCGCTGATCCCGGCGTCCTTGCGGGCCTTGCGGCGCTCCTCCTCCGTGGCGGCGTCACCGGGGAGGACCTGGGCCGCGTAGACGACGGTCCCGCCCGCCGCCCGCACTCCCCCGATCCCGCCGGGCCGCGTCGCGATCCGCCGGGGCTCGCCGCGCTCGGGCAGCAGCCACAGCGCCGGGACCTCCTCGTCACCGTCCTTGACCGTCGCGTCGGGCCGCCGGGAGACGAACAGCACCTCGCCCCCGGGGGCGAACTGCGCGCCCGCCTCTCCCTTCGCCGACCTGGTCAGCCGGTACGGCGTGGCGTCCGGGTCGAGTGGGATCTCCCACAGGGCCGTGCCGTACGACTTCCCGTCGGGGTTGAGGGACTGGACCACGGACACGAGCCGGGTCCCGTCGGGCGAGAGCCGCAGCGACACCACACGCGGCAGGGCAACGTAATTACGGATGTCAGGAAATTGGCTCACCGATCGAACCTACCCGGATCTTCGGGCCGTCCCCAACGCTTTACGCCTCCCGCGTAGGACCGGCCCCCGGCGCGCGTAGGGTGTGGGGTCATGGGGAGCACCAACGCCTACGACGCGCTACTCGTCGTCTCGTTCGGGGGGCCGGAGAAGCCCGAGGACGTCATGCCGTTCCTGGAAAACGTGGTCCGCGGTCGCGGGGTGCCGCGTGAGCGGCTGCTCGAGGTCGAGGCGCACTACCAGGGCTTCGGCGGGGTCAGCCCGATCAACCGGCAGTGCCGTGACCTGATCGACGCGCTCGACGTGGACTTGCCGGTCTACTGGGGCAACCGGAACTGGCATCCGTTCCTGGAGGACACCGTCCGCCAGATGGCCGCCGACGGGGTCCGCAAGGCGGCGGCGTTCGTCACGGCGGCCTACAGCTCCTACTCGAGCTGCCGGCAGTACCTCGACGACATCACGCGGGCGCGGGCGAGCGTCCCGGGCGCCCCGGAGATCGTCAAGCTCCGCCACTACTTCGACCACCCGGGCTTCATCGCGGCGATGGCCGACCACACCCGCGAGGCGCTGGACCGGCTTCCCCAGGCCGAGCGGGACGGCGCGCGCCTCGTCTTCACCGCGCACAGCATCCCCGTCTCCATGGCCCGTACGGCCGGGCCGTCCGGCGGGGCGTACGAGGCCCAGCTCCGGAGGGCCGCCGCGCTCGTCACCGAACAGGTGAAGGCGCAGGACGCAGGGCGGCCGTGGGACCTGGTCTGGCAGAGCCGCAGCGGCCCGCCGCACATCCCGTGGCTGGAGCCCGACGTCTCCGACCATCTGGAGGCGCTCCACGCCGAGGGCGTCCGGGCGGCCGTGCTCGTGCCCATCGGATTCGTCTCCGACCACATGGAGGTCGTCTACGACCTCGACGTCGAGGCGGCGGCCACGGCGGACAAGCTCGGGATGGCGCTCACCAGGGCGGCCACGGCGGGCACGCATCCGAGGTTCGTGTCCATGGTGAGCGAGCTGCTCGCCGAGCCGGAGCCCGCGCCCTGCGCCGCCACCTGCTGCCCGGCCCCCGTCAGGCGACCGGCGGCCTCGTAGAGCCTCATAGGAGCACCTCCAGGCTCGGGAGCTCACGAGTACGTGCGGGCATAGGCGGTGGCGAGGGACAGGACCCGGTCCACGTAGGCCCAGGAGTGGTTGTAGAACCACACCGACTTCCTGAGCTTCTCGCCGCCGAGCCCCGCGCCGTTCGCGCACAGATACTTGGCGGCGGCCGGGACGGCGTCGTAGGCGCTCCAGATGTCGGCCTGGCCGTCCCCGTCGCCGTCGACCCCGTAGGACTTCCAGGTGCTCGGCATGAACTGCATGGGTCCGAGCGCTCCCGCCGACGACGGCCCGTTGTTGCGCCCATGGCCGCTCTCCACCTGACCGATGGCGGCGAGCACGGTCCAGGAAAGGCCGGGGCAGAGGGTCGCGGCCCGCTGGTAGAGCTCCAGGTAGCTCTCGGGCCGTCCCACGAGCGCCTGCCGCGCCGCCGGCGGGGGCTTGGGGTCGGCACGGGCCGGGCCCATGGTCACCACCTGGGCCTTGGGGCCCAGAAGACGTCCGACGCGGTGCTCGTCGACCTTGCCGGAGTCGCCGTGGACGAGCACGACCACCCCGGAGGCGAAGCCGAGTTTCCGCCCGAGATCCTTGCTGATCAGGCCGTCCACCCCCGGAAGCCCCAGCGACGCCGAGGCCGCCACCCGCAGCCGCGGGCCGCCGTCGAGCTGGTATTCGGCGCCAAGGACCATGCCCAGCCGCTTGATCGTCGCGCCGTCGGCCACGAACTCGTTCCGGGCCAGGGCGCTCCACACCTCCGGGTGCTCGGCCACCGGCTTGGGGGTCCACGACCGGAACTGGGCGGGATCGACGGCGAGCAGTTGAAGGCCGTTGCCGGAGATGCGCACCGTGCCACCGTCGGTGGCCGCCACCTTCTGCACGTGGCGGAGAGCGGCGATCTTCCGTAGCGTCCTGGCCGACACCGGGGACGGCGAGATCGCCATGAGCCGTGGCGGGGTGACCTGGACACCGGGACCGCCGATGACCGGCGAGTTCGACGGCAGCGTGGGATCCGGCACGAGCGCCGCGGCCGGGCTCTGAGCGGCTGTGTCTCCCTCGCCTACGGCTCCCTCGCCTCTGTCCCCCGCGCCCGTGTCTCCCTCGCCTATGGAGACACCGGGCGTTCCAGCGCCGTCCAGGATCAAGAAGGCGCATCCCGAGGCGATGACGACCGTGATCACCGCCGCGAGCCCGGCCACGAGGGTGCGAAGGGTTGTGAACCGGGGAACAGGGCGCACAAGGCTCACGTTAAACCCTTCATCCCAGAGACGTAAAAATCACTTGCACTTGACGGGCCGGTGCGTCAGGGTAAAAGGTACGCAAAGGTTCAAATAGGATAAAACACCGTCCGCGTGCCATGGGTGCGATCACCCGCGGCCGCCCGCCACTCCAGTTGGCGCGCCCGGACGCACGGCGACCTCTCCTCCGGGTGAGATCGCCGCACAAGGCAGTGCCGAAGGGGAATGCGACATGGTCGGGCCGTACCGGGGTCTGTTCGGCACGCCGGGAGTCAAGGGCTTCGTCATCGCGGGGTTCGTCGGGCGGATCCCGATGTCGATGCTCGGCATCGGCATCGTCCTGCTCATCTCGGCGCTCACCGGCTCCTACGCCACCGCAGGCGCGGTGGCCGCGACGGTGTCGCTCGCCTACGCCGTCGCCGCTCCCCTCTCCGGCCGGCTCGTGGACAGGTTCGGCCAGGCGCGGGTGCTTGTCCCCTTCGTCTTCCTCCACGGGGCCGCGCTCGCCGGCCTGATGCTGTGCGCCCACGGCAAGGCTCCCGCCTGGACGCTCTACGCCACCGGCGTGGCCGTCGGCGGCACCGCCACCTCGCTCGGCTCGATGGTCCGGGCCCGCTGGTCGCACGTGCTCGACGACTCCGCGAAGCTGCACATCGCGTTCTCCTTCGAGTCGGTGGCCGACGAGGTCATCTTCGTCGGCGGCCCGGCGTTCGTGACGGCCCTCGCGACCACGGTCAGCGTGTACTCGGGACTCATCGTGGCGCTCGTGCTGACCGTGGCCGGCACCCTCGTGTTCGCCGCCTTCAGGCGGACCGAGCCGCCCGTCGTGCGGCACCGGGGGGACGCCGGGTCGCCGATCGCGATCCCGGGGGTGGCGCTGCTGTCCGCCGTCTTCCTCTCCATGGGATCGGTGTTCGGCTCGCTGGACATCATCACCGTCGCCTTCGCCGAGGAGCACGGCGACAAGGCCGCGGCCGGCCTCATGCTCGCCTCGATCGCGAGCGGCAGCATGCTCTCCGGCCTGTGGTACGGCTCGCGCAACTGGAAGATCAGCCTCCGCGGCCGGTTCGTCAGGGGGCTGTCGCTGTTCACCCTGGGGCTGACCCCGGTGCTCCTGATGGATGACATCCGTGCCATGTCGGTCGCGCTGTTCTTCGCCGGACTGTCCATCTCGCCCACCCTCATCACCGGCTTCTCGCTCATCCAGCGTCTGGTCCCGGCCGCGCAGCTCACCGAGGGCATGTCGTGGATCTCAACGTCCATCGGCTTCGGGGTGGCCGTCGGCGCCTGGGCGGGCGGCCGGCTGACCGACCTCTACGGCGCCTCCAACGCGTACGGCTTCTCCTACGCCTGCGCGCTCGTGGCGGTGGCCGTGGGCGTGACCGGGTCCACGCTCATGCGGGTGGAGCGGCGCACCTCCTGACCCATAGGCAGCCGCCTGCTTTATGAGTAGTGTTCATGTTCCTGGCGGGGGCCCGGGCAGGCCGCCGGCAAGGAGGAACATGGACGCCTTCGTCAACTGGGCGCGGAACCAGTCGATCACGCCCTCGGAGGTCCGTACGCCCGTGTCGGCGGACGCGGTGGCGCGAGCCGTACGGGACGCGGCGAGCAGCGGTCGCCGGGTCCGCATGCTGGGCACCGGACACTCGTTCACGGGCGTGGCCCTCACCGACGGCATCCTGCTGCGGCCCACGGCCCTGACCGGCGTCCTCGGCGCGGGCGACGGGTGGGTCAAAGTCGCCGCAGGCACCCCGCTCAGCGCCCTCAACGAGGAGCTGGACCGGCGCGGCCTCGCCCTGGCCAACATGGGGGACATCACCGCCCAGACCGTCGCGGGGGCCATCCAGACCGGCACCCACGGCACGGGCCGGGAGATCGGCGGCCTGGCCGACCAGGTCTTCGAGATGGACATCGTCCTCGCCGACGGCACGCTCGCGACCGTGCGCGACGGCGACCTGTTCGACGCGGCCCGGGTCGGCCTGGGGGCGCTCGGCATCCTGACCGCGGTGACGTTCCGCGTCGAGCCCGCCTTCCTTCTCCGCAGCCGCCGCGAACCGCTGCCGTTCAGCGGCATCCTGGAGTCGCTCGACGAGCTGACCGAGGCCAACGAGCATCTTGACTTCTTCTGGCTGCCGCACACCGACACGTGCCTGGTCAAGCGGAACAACCGCTCCCCCGGCCCGGCCCGGCCTCCGGGAGCCTTCAGGCGCTGGCTGGACAACGTGTTCCTGGAGAACACGCTCTTCGGCGCCGTGTGCGCGGTGGGCGCCCGCTTCCCCGGCGCCATCCCCCGCATCAACGCGATCTCGGCGAGCGTGCTGAGCGCGTCGGACTTCGCCGACCGCTCGTACAAGGTCTTCACGTCCGTGCGCGAGGTCCGGTTCCTGGAGATGGAGTACGCCATACCGCGCCACCATCTCGCCCAGGCGCTGAGGGAGACGCGCGACCTGATCGAGAGGGCGGGGTGGAAGATCACCTTTCCGGTCGAGGTCAGGGTGACGCCGCCGTCCGGCGCCTGGCTCTCCACCGCGTACGGCAGGCCGTCGGCGTACGTCGCCTGCCACGTCTACCGCCCGACGCCGAACGACGCCTACTTCGAGGGCGTCGAGGAGATCATGACGAGGCTCCGGGGCCGGCCGCACTGGGGCAAGCTGCACACCCGCGACGCGGCCTACCTGCGCACGGTCTACCCGAAGTTCGCCGACTTCGTGGCGCTGCGCGACAAGCTCGACCCCCAGGGCCTGTTCACCAACGACTACCTGGACCGGGTCCTCGGCACGCCGCCGGATGCGCCCCGGCAAGGCGCATGATCAGCGAAGGCATTCGGCCAGGTCGGCAGGCTTGATCAGGAATCCGCGCATGATCACGCGGGGGATGGGGGCGGCGGGCGGTAACCCACGGTGGCGTAAAGCCCGTTCCCCTGATCGGGCTGGCCGGGCGTGTCCCGTTGCGTCGGCGGGCTCCGGGGCAGGCACATTGCGGAACACGGGCGGCCTGAGCCCGGCGCGCCATTCGACCTCGAGGGAGCACGAGCAGATGAACCCCTCTCGCGGATCCGGCCCGACGCTTCACGCGGCCCGGGCCGCCACCGCGGCCCCGACGTCTCCCACCGAGTCGCCCCTTGAGCCGCTCACCACGTCGCCGCTCCGGGACGGGCAGAAGGCGCGCACCACCTCAGGAACAACGACCCGCTCTCTCGCGTCCTCACCGGAGCCCGCCACCGCGACCGGCGGCATCCGGAGACAAATCCGGCGGCAAATCCGGCGGCAAATCCGGGAGCAAATCCGGGACAATTGGTCCAAGGCACCCAGCCGCTCCCCCTCGACCGGCGGTCTGTAGCAAGGTGAACGAGACCAATGTGACCGGGGTCACAACATCCTCCCCGCCTCTGGGCGAGGCGATGTTCGGACATGCCGGGTACGGTGCTGGAAGGCAACCGGCTCACGCGAGAGACTCAAGGGTCCGGGGGAAGACTCAGCACGACGACGAAGGGACTCGCATGCAGGAGCTCCGCCTCGTCGCGGTAAGTGAGGACGGTACGTATCTCGTCCTGGCCACGGCCGGGCGGGGTACGCGGTTCACGCTTCCCGTCGACGATCGGCTCCGCGCGGCGGTCCGCGGCAACTTCTCCCGTCTCGGCCAGTACGAGATCGAAGTGGAGAGTCCGTTGCGCCCCAAGGAGATCCAGGCTCGTATCCGCGCCGGTGAGACGGCGGAGGAGATCGCGGCCACCGCCGGAATCCCGGTGGAACGCGTCCGCTGGTTCGAGGGACCCGTTCTCCAGGAGCGCGAGTACATGGCTCAGCAGGCTCAGCGCGTCTCCGTCCGCATGCCCGGCGAGAACACGCCGGGTCCCACGCTGGGCGATCTCGTCGCGGAGCGGCTGACCCGGCGCGGCGTCCCCGCCGACGAGATCGACTGGGACTCCTCCAAGCGCGACGACAACCTCTGGCGGGTGAAGCTCGGCTTCGTCTGGAACGGGCACACCCGGCATGCCGAGTGGCTGTTCGACCCCCGCCGCCGCCACATCACGCCCAACGACGACGAGGCCATGCGCCTGTCCGCGGCCGAGTACGTCGAGCCGGCCAGGGATGACGCGACCGTGCGCCCCTTCGTGCCGCGGCTCGCGTCCAAGCTCGCCCCCGTGCCGCCGCTGCCCGACTCCACGCTTCCCTCACGCCAGGAGCCGCTCCGCCGGGCGGAGGCCGAATACGACTTCCCAGCCGTACGGCACGAGCCGCTCCGGCATGACCCCGTACGCCATGAGCCCGCCGCCCTGGCCGAGCCCCCGGGGCGCTTCGAGCCCCCCGCCTGGCATGAGCCCGCCGCCCTCGCCGAGCCCGCCGTACGGCACGAGCCTCCGGGACGCCTGGAGGCACCGCTGCGCCACGAGCCGCCCGGACGCCTCGAGCCGCCCGCCCGGCAGGAGGCCACGCGGCTGGAGCCCGCCACCTGGCCGGAGCCGCGCCACGAAGAGCCCGCGGCGTACCGGCCCGAGCCGATCCCTGTGCCCTTCCGTCTCCCCGACCCCGTGGTCGAGCCGGAAGAGGCGGCATCCACCCGCCTGCCCGAGCCCGTGACCGAGCCCGTGACCGAGCCGGAAGCTCGCTTCGCCCGCCTCCCCGAACCTCCGGTCGAGCCGGAAGCCACCCGGGTTGCCCCCCGCATGCCGGAACCCGCAACCGAGCCGGAAGCCGCCCGCGTTGCCCGCATGCCGGAGGCGACGCCGGTCGTTCAGAGGCTCGCCCCTCCCCAGCAGTCGCAGCTTCACGACACGTCGGCGGGCCCCGCCGATCGCGCCGCTGATCGCCCCGCAGTGCTGCGCCCCGTGGCGGATCCCGAGCAGCGGCCCGCGAGCTCGAAGACCGCTGCGGAGGAGGAGCCCGCCGCCCCCAGCGCGGCCGAGGCGTCCACCGCCCCCTCAATGGAGGAGACGGTCACCGCCTCTGCGAACGGCACATCCACCGCGCTCACTGCGGACGACGCACGCACCGCGGCCAGTGCAGAGGAGGCGCACACCGCGCCCACTGCGGATGACGCGCTCTCCTCCCCCGGTCGGCAGGATGCGTCCACCGTCGTTCCGGAGGAAGAGTCCGCCGCTCCCGAGACGCCCGCCACCCCGGCTGAGGTTCAGGCCGGCCACCGCACCGAGACCACGCCTGGTGCAGCCGCGAGCCAGACCAGCACCGCACCTGATGCGGCCGCGAGCCGGACCGACACCGGGCCCCGCGCCGCCGACGGGCCCGCTGACGCGACGCCAGGTGCCATTCCTGGCGCGTCCGAGGGTGCGCTCGGCGCCGTGTCGCCGGGCGCGCCGACCGGCGATGCCGGCCCACAGCCCGCCGCCGAGCCGGGCGATGCCGGCCGTACGCCCACGATCGCCGCAGACGGTGGCGAGGACGGCCTCAGGCCCGGTGAAGGGGACAGCGCCAGGCCCAGTGACGCGGACAGCACTGAGGACAGCACCGAGGACGGCGCCAGGGACGGCGAGAGGGACAGCGCCGCCGTGAGCGCCGCGAAGGCCCCGGACCCCGTCACCGGTGCCCCGGAAATGGCCGCGGCGAACCCGAAGAGCACTACTGACACCGCCGGCCCGAACGCCGCTGAGACCAGCGCGAAGAGCTCTACGGACATCGCCGCGGACGCCCCGGTCCGCTCCGCGGAGGCCGCCACGGCCGCCACGGTCGCCGCGGACATCGCCGGAAGCAGCGCGAAGAGCGCTCCGGACGCCGTGAAGCCCGACGCCGCTGAGAGCGACGCGAAGGGTGCTGCCGAGGTCGCGTCGGGCAGCACGGCGGCTCCTCCCGCGGATGCCGCCAAGGACGCCGTGAAAGACGTCACCAGGGACACCGGCAAGGACGTCGCGAAGGACACCGCTAAGGACACGGCGAAGGACGCCAAGCCTGAGACGCCCGCACCGCCTGTTCCGAAGCCGGCTCCTCCGCGCCCGAGGAAGTCCCGGGGCCGCCGCGCCTCGGTCCCGACCTGGGACGAGATCATGTTCGGAGCCCGGAAGCAGGACTGAACTATGACGGCGGCTTGCTGAGGAACGGACGGATCCAGTCGGGAGTGACCTCGGCGGCGAACTCGACGCCCTGAGCCTCCCCCGTGTCGATCGCGAGATAGCCGCCGCTGCCCGCGCCGACCCCGGCGACGACCGTCAGCACGCCCGACGACCGCTGGAACAGCGTCTGCCGCACGGTCCAGCCGACGATCGCGCGGCGCTCCACCACCGCCTGCGCCCGTCGGAGCGATCCTGAGCGGACCGACAGCCGCGTGCCGTCGTACGCGTGTCCGAGGGAGCGATAACGGTCGAGCCCGAGAGGGATGCCGACGGCGGCCAGAGCGAGAGCGGCGAGCGTCACGACGGCCCATCCGAGCGCGAGCGCCACCGCGGCGGTGACCAGCCACGGCGCGACGGCGCGGAACAGCCTCCGGCGGCGGGCCCGCGGCGGATGCGGCCGCAGTGGGGCCGAGAGGGGCCCGATGACCTCAGAGGCCACCGCGGCGGCGAACTTCCTGGGCGTCACGGGCAGCAGCTGCCCCCGGGTCTGGGAGTCGCCCAGGCCGGTGACCACGGCCCACAGCCGCACGACCCCCACCCAGCGCTCGATCAGCCCGTCGACCAGCTCGTATCCCCTGATGCGGCGGAGCTCCAGCGACACCGCACGGCGAGTGACCAGGCCGCGCTCGGCGATGAGGTACCCGTCGCGGGAGCGAAGGGAGAAGTCCCAGTTGAAGATGGCGTACGCGATTCCACCGGCCAGCGGCATGGCCAGCACCAGCACGACGACGACGGCGACCGGCAGGACGGGATGGGCCCAGACCCACTCGACGGCCCGCCTGACGTTCCGTTCGGTGAGGCCGAGCTCGTCACCCCATTGAAAGACCAGGCCGACCGCGCCCGCGGCCAGCGCGAACGGGGTCAGAAGGTATGCCCCCGACAGCGGGCCGTACCTCAGCCAGGAGCGCGGCACGCGAGCGTGCACCTGCTCCGGCACATGAGCGGCGGGGATGGGCACATGAGCGGCGGTGGTCCCGGCCGGAAACGCCGGAACACCCGGCCCGGCACCCGATCCGGCATTCGACCCGATATTCGATGGCATATCGGACCCGGCATGGTCGCGGGCCAGGCTTCCCTGCGGGTGGGGAAGGGCCGCGGGCCCGCGGGAGAGCAGCACGGCGCGCAGTCGCTCGGCCTCCCCCATCGTGAGCCCGTCGAGCTCGCCCTCCGCGTCCCCGCCGCCCGCACCCGTGTCGATCTTCAGTACGGCGAGGCCGAGGAGGCGATGCAGAGGCGGGGTGGTGATGTCGACGCCGCGGATCCGCTCCAAGGGGATCGTCCGGACCGAGCGGCCGACGAACGCCCTGGTCAGCTCCACGCGGTCAGCGGTGACGCTGTAGGTGAACGTCACCCATCGGATCACCGCGTACAGCACCGACCCGGCCACGCCGAACGCCGCCCAGCCGAACGACGTGGGCGAGAACCCGCCCGCCACGAGCACGCCCATGAGCGGCAGGAACAGCGAGGGCAGCATCCGGATGGGGTCGATCAGCAGGACAAGCGGGCTCAGCCGCGCGGCCCCCTGCCCGTACGGCTGCCGCCCCGGCTGTGCCGTACCGGGCCGGGAAGGAGGAGAGCCGGGGCCGGTCACGTGGCGTCGTCCCTGAGCTCCTGGGCCCGGCGGGCCAGTTCCTCCGCCAGGCGGGCGGCCACCTCGTAGTCGAGACCCTGGATGGTGGACGACCCGGCGTGGGACGCCGTCCTGATCCGCACGGTGGCCAGGCGCAACACGCGCTCGAACCAGCCCTGGGCCTTGTCCACGGTCTGGATGCGGCTGACCGGCACGAAGACCCATTCACGGCTGAGCCACCCGGAGCGGGCGTAGACCACGTCCCCGGCCAGCTCCCAGCGGTGGACGGCATAGCGCCACAGCGGCTCAACGATCACGAAGGGGAGCATCACGACGGCGACGGCCACGGGCAGCAGCCACGCGTGGTCCGACAGCCAGCCGGGGACGAGCGCCCAGTCGCTGCCACCGATCCAGTACGCGACCAGCGCCGCGCCGCCGACCAGGAAGCCGAACCCGATCAGCGCCTCCACGAGCCACAGCGCGATCGCACGCCGCGACACGCGGTGGGCGGGATCCCGCAGCGGACCTCTCACATTCCCCACCCTAAGAGATCGCGGGAGGGCCGTCAGCGATCTGTCAGCGGCTGATATCCACCCCGGCGAGCATGTCAGCCGCCCTCAGCGAGCCCTCAGAGAACTGTCAGTGCCGTGGTCCATGGTGGGGGTGACCTGAGCAACGGAGATGAATCATGAGATACGCGATCCAGGCCGAGGGGCTGGCCAAGCGATACGGCGACACCAAGGCGCTCGACGGGGTGGATCTGGAAGTCCCGGAAGGGCGCCTGCTGGGCGTGCTGGGGCCGAACGGCGCGGGGAAGACCACGGCGGTGCGCATCCTCGCCACGCTGCTGCGGCCGGACGGGGGCCGGGCGCAGGTGGGCGGGTTCGACGTCGTACGGCAGGCCCACCAGGTGCGGTCGCTGATCGGCCTCACGGGGCAGTACGCCGCGGTCGACGAGGCGCTGACCGGCATGGAGAACCTGGTGATGATCGGCCGGCTGCTCGACATGCCGAGGGCCGATGCCCGGCGGCGCGCCGCCGAACTGCTGGAGCGCTTCGACCTGACCGAGGCGGGCGGCCGGGCCGCGAAGACCTACTCGGGCGGCATGCGCCGCCGCCTCGACCTCGCGGCGAGCCTGATCGGGCACCCCACGGTGCTCTTCCTGGACGAGCCGACGACCGGTCTCGACCCGCGCAGCCGCACCGAGCTGTGGGGCGTCGTGCGCGACCTCCAGCGCGAGGGCGTGACCGTGCTGCTCACGACGCAGTATCTGGAGGAGGCCGACCAGCTCGCCGACGACATCATCGTGTTCGACCACGGCAAGGTGATCGCGTCCGGCACGTCGGACGAGTTGAAGGCGACGACCGGCGGTCAGGTGCTGGAGGTCCGGCCCGCCGAGGCGGCTCATGCCGACCTGGTCGCGCGAGTGGTGGCCGATGTCCTCGGCGCCGCGCCGGACCTCTCGGGGGGCCTGGTCACCGCCGCCGTGCGGGATCCCGCGGTCGTCCCGGCGATCGTCCGCCGCCTCGACGACCTGGGCGTGATCGCGGCGGAGCTGTCGCTGCGCAAGTCGAGCCTCGACGAGGTGTTCCTGGTCCTGACCGGCCACCGGGCCGAGGACGGATCGGAGACCGAGGAGGCCGCGGCGTGAGCACATTAGGCAGAGACCCGCACGGCATCCGGCGGGAGACCCACGGCGCCACGGGCGTCACTGTTGAGGAGAGGCAATGACAACGATCACCCAGACCGCTCCGGCGGTCGTCGTCTCGCCGCGGGTCAGCCCCGCGGCCACCCTCCGCCACACCATGACGCTGGCGTGGCGGAGCCTGGTGCAGGTCAAGCACAACCCGATGGAGCTGATCGACCTCAGCATCCAGCCGATCATGTTCCTGCTGCTGTTCACCTATGTGTTCGGCGGGGCCATCGCCGGCTCGACGGGCGACTACCTGCAGTTCGCGCTGCCCGGCCTGGTGGCGCAGAACATGCTGTTCGCGAGCATGACCACGGCGGTCGGGCTGAACACCGACATCACGAAGGGCGTGTTCGACCGGCTGCGCAGCCTGCCGATCGCGCGATCCGCCCCGCTGGCGGGGCGGATCGTGGCCGACAACCTCAAGCAGGTGTGGGCGTTCGCCCTGTTCCTGGGGCTCGGCATGGTCCTCGGCTTCCGCGTCCACATGGGCGTGGCCGGCGTCCTCGGAGCGCTGGCGCTGCTGGTGACCTTCGCCCTCGCCATGTCATGGGTCGCGGTGCTCGTGGGCCTCAAGGCGGCCGACCAGGAGAAGGTGCAGGTCCTGATGTTCTCCCTGATGATGCCGATCACCTTCACCAGCAACGCCTTCGTCCCGACGAAGACCCTGCCCACCTGGCTGCAGAAGTGGGTCGAGGTCAACCCGGTGAGCCACCTCGCCGACGCGGTTCGCGGGCTGCTGGGGGGCGGCCCGGTCGCCTCCCACGCGATCATCTCGCTCCTCTGGGCCGCCGGGCTGGTGCTGGTCTTCGCCCCGTTCTCGATCCGTGCCTTCCGTAACCGGATCTGAGCGGCGGCCACGACGGTGGAGTGGGGCTCAGGCCTACCGGGCGAAGGCGACGACCTCGTCCCTGGTCATCGCGCGGCCGCGCTCGTGGCACCGGGTGAACTCTCCGTGCCCGAGCGCCGCCTTCGCGGCCTCAGTGACGCGGACGTGGTCGAAACCCACGACGTCGAAGAACCCCCGGATGGCGCCCGCCCCGCCGAGGAGCACGGCCGCCCTCGCGTGGTCGCCTTCGAGAGCGGCGAGGCAGGCGTATCCGATGATCACGTGTCCGACGACCGGGCCGTCCTGGGCCTCGACCGCCAGGGCGAGCGCCTCCCCGTGCAGCCTCCGGGCCCGGCGGGCGTCCCCCTCCTGCTCGGCCAGCATGCCGAAGGACGTGCTGAGCGTGGCCTCGAACTGCTTCGGGACCAGGCCCGGCCCGTCCAGCAGCCGCAGCGCGTCCTGATAGTGCGTGCGGGCCGCGTCGAAGTCGCCGTCCTCGCGGGCGAAGTCGCCCCTGATGTGCCGCACCCCGGACTCCCCGATCACATCCCCGGTGGTGGCGCAGAGCCGGTCGGTCTCGTCCAGCACCGCGATCGCGGCCTGCCGGTCGCCGTCCGCGTTGAGGGCGATGGCGAGCCGGGTCCACATGTACGGGGTTTCCTCGACCGCGCCGACCTCGTTGACGAGCGCGATCGCCTCCTGCATGACCGGGATGGCCGCGGCGGTGTCGCCGCGCATGGTGCTGGCCTCGGCGAGCGCGGCGAGGGCGTTGCCCATCCCCCACCGGTCTCCGACGGCGCGGAACCCGTCGAGCGAGATGCGGATGTCGGCCTCGGCCTGCGCCACCCGGCCGCTGTTGAAGTGCAGATGTCCCCGGAACATGTACGCGGCGGCCCCCACCCAGGGATCGGGGTGGCCCAGCAGGTCCTCCACATGCGACGCGGCCTGCGGTTCGGACCCGAGGAAGAGCGCGAGGACGGGCATCGCCAGCGCGATCAGCGGATGCGGCGGCCCGGCGGCGCCGGCCGCCGCGAGCTCGCTCGCCGTCGTCAGGCTCGCGCGGGCCTCGTCCCGGGTCAGCGCCCCTCCGGCCCACGTGATGCCGTGGACGGCGTGGGCCAGGGCCAGCTTCAGGGGATCGCCGTCGCCCGCCACGCGGATGGCCTCCGCCGCCCGGTGCGCGCCCTCCAGCCGGTGGCCGACCAGCCACCAGTACCATCCGAGCCCGCCGACCAGCCGCAGAGCGAGGTCGGCCTCACCCTGGTCGGTCGCCCAGCGCAGCGCCGCCGAGAGGTTGTCGTGCTCGGCCGACAGGCGCCGCAGCCACTCCACCTGCTCTCTGCGGCGCAGATGCGGCTCGGCCTCCTCGGCCAGTTCGGCGAAGAACCGGGCGTGCGCCAGCCGTACGCCACGCTCGTCGCCCGACTCGGCCAGGCGTTCGGCGGCGTAGGCGCGGATCGTCTCCAGCATCCGGTAGCGCTCTCCGTCGAACACCACCAGGGACTTGTCGACGAGACGGCCGAGCACGTCGGGGTCGCCCTCGCACACCTGCTCGGCGCTCTCCAGCGTGGCGCCGCCCGCGAAGACGGCCAGGCGCGCCGCGAGCGCGCGCTCCTCCTCGTCGAGCAGGTCCCAGCTCCACTCGACGACCGAGCGCAGGGTCTGGTGCCGCGGCATGGCCGTACGGCTCCCGCCGGTGAGCAGGCGGAAACGGTCGCCGAGCCGGTCGGCGATCACCTCGGCGGACAGGGTGCGCAGCCGCGCGGCGGCCAGCTCGATGGCGAGCGGCATGCCGTCGAGGCCGCGGCAGATGCGCTCGACCACCTCACGGTCGTCCTCTGGCCGGTAGCCCGGCCGGGCGGCCGCGGCCCGGTCGGCGAACAGCCGTACGGCATGGCCGAGGTCGAGCGGCCGGACCGGCCACAGCATCTCGCCGGTGATCCCCAGCGGCTCGCGGCTGGTCGCCAGGATCCGCACGCCCGGGCAGTCCGCGAGCAGCCGGTCGGCGAGCGTCGCGGCGGCGCCGACGAGGTGCTCACAGTTGTCGAGCACGATCAGCATGGCGCGCCCCGACAGAGCGGCGAGCAGGCGGCCGGTCGCGTCGGCGTCGGGCACCTGGCTCGCCGACGGGGCCCGGACCGGGACCAGGCCCGTGTCCCGCAGGCCCAGCGCGGCGAGCACGGTCTGCGGGACCTCCGCCGGGTCGAGCACCGGCGCCAGCTCCACCAGCCACGCCCCGTCGGGAAGGCGTGCCGCGAACGCCTCGGCGGACTCGACCGCGAGCCTCGTCTTGCCCGCCCCTCCCGGGCCGAGCAGGGTGACCAGGCGGTGGGCCGCCAGCAGCTCCCCGGCCCACTCGACGTCCTCCTCCCTGCCGACGAAGCTGGTCAGCCGCGCCCGCAGGTTCCCCTTCCGTACGGCTCTCGAGTCCAACGCCGGCCGCGGAGACGCCTCGGGCCGGCCCCGACCCGGATCCGGTTCACGGTCTGGGCCCGGCCCTTGATCCGGGGGTGCGGGGAGCGCGAGGTCGCCACGCAGCATGGAAAGGTGCAGGCCGGTGAGTGCGGGCGACGGGTCGGCGCCGAGCTGGTCGGCGAAGGCGGCCCGAGCGTCCTCGTAGGCAGCGAGCGCCTCCACCCGGCGTCCTGAGCCGTAGAGGGCGCGCATGAGCTGGCCGCGCAGCCGCTCCCGCAGTGGGTGGGCGGCGACCAGCGGGGAGACCTCGGGCACCAGGTCCGGGGATCGTCCCAGCAGGAGCTCGGCCTCGATCCGGTCCTCGGTGGCGGCGAGCCTCAGCTCCTCCAACCGGGAGACCTCGACGCCGACGCGCGGCCCGGACGGGTGCAGGTCGGTGAGCGGCGCGCCGCGCCAGAGGCCGAGCGCGTCCTTGAGCGTCAGCGCGGCCCTCTCGGTGTCGCCCGCCGCCAGCGCGGCGCGGCCCTCCCGGGCGAGGCGGGCGAACAGGTGCACGTCGACCTGGTCCGGCGACACCATGAGGCGATATCCGGACGGGTCGGCGACCACGAGGCCGCGGTCGATCGTGGCGCGGAGCCGGGAGACCAGGGCCTGAAGGGCGTTGCCCACGCCGGTCGGAGGGTTGTCCTCCCACACTCCGGCGACGAGGGCGTCCATGGGGACGGTGCGCCCGGCGTCCAGGAGCAGCAACGTCAGCACAGCACGCAGCCGCTGCCCGCCGACCTCGATCAGCCGGCCGCCCCGGCGCACCTCCAGGGGGCCCAGGACGGCGAAGCTCACGCCCGTGTCCACAGTCGCCCCCTTTTCATGCCTCGATTGTGGCCGGACCTCGATTGTGGCCGAAAGGGAGCGTTCCGCGCGCCGCGGAGGCTCCGGCCGCCGCCGCGGAAGCGCGGCGACAGCGGACTTGACGAATCGTAAAAGGCGCGACAGCAGGTGAGAGGCGTGGGCGGACCCGGGCCGTGGTACGGATCAACGCGATCGGGTCAGGGCACCTTTGCAATCCGCGTAGCATCATCGGGCATGGGGTCGCCGAGTAAGTCACCGGTCGCGCGAGTCGCCGCCGCCATCACGGCGGTCACGCTCGCGGCGTCGGGCTGCGGGATCCTGGGCGGCGGATCGCCCAGGAACCTCGACGTGATCAGTGTGTCGAGCCCGCGGTTCCGCGACGGCGCCCCCCTGCCGCACGGCTATTCCTGTAGTGGAGGGCTGGGCAATCCGCCGCTCCGCTGGTCCGGTACATCGGGCGCCAAGTCCGTGGCGCTCGTGGTCGACGACAACAACACACAGAGCGGCGCGGAGGTGCACTGGGTGGTGTTCAACATCGATCCGAACACCACCGAGCTGGGCGAGAACGGCGTCCCCAGGGGCGCGCGGCAGGGCCGGACGACAAACGGGAAAGTGGGCTATATGGCCCCCTGCCAGCCCAACGGCAGTTACCGTTTCACGGTCTACGCCCTGAACGCGAAACTCGATCTCCAGCAGGGCGCCCCCCTCGCGGAGACCCTGGAGCGCATCGCCGATCACACCATCGCTCGCGGACGGCTCACGGCGGACAACATCGAGTGACATGCTGAACACCGGAGGAAGTCGTGCTACACCAATCTTCACCTAGGGTGTGACAACGGTCATTGTGGTCAAGCAGAATCGGATCCAATTGCTGAGCGCAGGTGATCAAAGGGGGCAGGTCGCGTCGATGGCCGCGCGATCTCACCGGCGCCGCTGGAAGGCCATGGCCTTGAGGGTGGTGCTATGACTGCGGTCATTATGGGCCTCGTCGCCGTCGTGCTCCTTGTGCTCGTCGTCGTGGCACTGGGCATGCGGTCGATGAACCGCAGGGAGAGCGCTCTCTCTTCTGAGCGGATCAAGGCGATGGCCGAGAACAAGGGCCCCAAGCCTCGGCGGCCCGCCGAGGAGACCTTCTTCGAGAGCTTCCCCCAGGGTTTCGACGCCTTCGAGGAGCCCGCGGACCGCGGCTCCAAGCAGCGTGCCGCGGGCCCGCGCCCGGCGCCCCGCCCCGGAGGCCGGCAGGCCTCCCGTCCCGCGCAGCGCGGCGGCAAACAGCCCGCCGCAGCGCGCGGCAAGCGCGGTGTGGACGAGTGGGGCGAGCCCGACGACTACGACGACGACTACTGGAGCCGCGTGCGCGCCGACGACGGCGGCTTCGGCGGCACCATCGCCGCCCGCATGGCGACGCCGCGCCCGGTCACCCAGTCGGCGGCCGACTCCCCCGCCGGTCCGGCTTCGGCGACCTCCGCGTCAAACGGCTCCCCGTCCGGGGACTCCCGGCCCCCCATGGCCGACCCTGACGCCGTGACCGTCCAGGCCGCTCTTCCGCAGCGGCCCGCCGCGGCCGGGCTGGCCGACCTCGTCGAGCCCGCGCGGCCCGCGCGGCCCGCCGCCTCCGCCGACCAGAAGACCGTGACCTTCGCCGCGCCCACGCCCGACATCCTGGGCACGTTGGGCGCCCCCTCCACAGGGCCGCTGGACTCCTCCCCGGCGAGCGACCCCTTCACCACCGGGCCGCGGCCTGCCGGATCCGGAGCCTCCACGTCCGGCCGGTCCACCAGGTCCGCCCGATCCGGCCGTCGCTCCGCGGCCTCGGCCGACGCCACGACCGGGGCGGGCCGTGCGAACGGCTCCTTCGAAACCGGCCGGGGCACGGGGTCGTACGACATCCCGGGCGGCACCGGACCGTTCGGGGCCCCGGGGAGCACCGGACCCTTCGATGTCCCGGGCGGCGCCGGTTCGTTCGACGCCACCGGAAACGCACCGTCGTTCGAGGCCACGCCGTCACCGATACCCAGCACCGGTTTCTTCACCGCCGTCGGCGGCACCGGATCCTCCACCGGCACCGGGCTCCCCGCGACGGGCCCGTTCCCCTCCACCGGCTCCTTCGAGACCGGCCGCACACGTGGATCGTTCGAAGCCACGCGCGGCACGGGCCCCTTCGAGGCCCAAGGGAGCGCCGCGCCCTTCGATGCCACGCCGTCCCCGAGGCCCGCGGGCGACGCCTCGGCGTCCTCGACGGGCTCCTTCGACACGTGGGCCGCCTACGACACCACCCGGACCGGCGGCGCGTCCCACGGCTCGACCGGTCCGTTCGCGTCGCCGGACACCGGTTCGTCGTACGCCGTCACGCCCCCACCCTCGTCCGCATCCCCGTCCTCGGCGTCTCCGGGCTCTTCGGCGACTCCGTCGGGTGGATGGGCGGCCCGTGACGTGCTCGACGATCCGGAGCCCCCGCGCAGCGCGTCGTCCTGGCCGAACGCCGAGACCTACCAGACGCCCTCCTACGACGGCTACCCCCAGTACTCCACCGACCCGTCCTACCCCGCCACGTCCTCGTCGTACGAGGTCAGCGCCGGATGGGCGACGATCGACGAATCCGACGCGGTGACCGGGCCGAGCCCCGCGACCGGCGTCCCCACCGGCCCCTCGCCGACCGTCTCGCCGTACGAGTCGGCGGGCTACGACGTCCCCTCCGGGCAGAGCTACTACGGCTCCGACCAGCAGCGGCAGGATTACGGCGACCCCCAGCACCCCTCATTGCCGGAGCAGAACTCGGGCTGGCCGGAGCAGAACACCGGCGGAAGCTGGCCGTCCTACGACGAGCTGTACGGCGACGCGTCACCCTCGGCCGGCGCGCGCCGGGGCAACCACCGGAACCCCGACACCGACTATCCCGACTATTACCGCTGATTTTCTTCGAGCTTGCCTGATCGCCCGGCGACCCGTCATATGGTCGCCTCATGGCGCAGAGTAGTCGGGCGAATCCGAAGAGTCACTGGACATCCGTGCTGCGGCACGACGTGCCCGCTTCACTCGTGGTCTTTCTCGTGGCGGTGCCGCTCTCGCTCGGCATAGCCGTCGCGTCGGGCGCTCCGGTCGCGGCCGGACTGGTCGCGGCCGTCGTCGGCGGCGTGGTGGCGGGAGCGCTCGGCGGGTCCGTCGTCCAGGTGAGCGGGCCCGCCGCGGGCCTCGCACTGGTCGTCGCCGAGCTGGTCCAGACGTACGGCTGGCGGGCCACGTGCATGATCACTCTCATGGCCGGGCTGGTGCAGGTGCTGCTCGGGGCGTTCCGCGTGGCCAAGGCGGCGCTGGGCGTCTCACCGGCGGTCGTCCACGGCATGCTCGCCGGGGTGGGCGTCACCATCGCCCTCTCGCAACTGCACATCGTGCTCGGCGGCAAGCCGCAGCGCTCCGCGCTGGAGAACATCGTGGAGCTGCCGGCGCAGATCATCCACAACCACAGCCACGCCGTCATGGCGGGCGTCGTCACCATCGGGATCCTCGTCGGGTGGGCGCGGCTCCCCCGGCTCCGCGCGATTCCGGCGCCGCTGGCCGCGCTGCTCATCACCGCCGTGACGACCTCCGTCCTGGGGTGGGACCTCACGAAGGTCGACCTGTCCGGCGGCTTCTCCTCCCTCCAGGGGCCGCTGCTGCCGCAGGGCGACTGGCACGCCATCGCCTCCGCCGTCCTGCTCGTCGCCCTGCTCGCCGGAGTCGAGTCGCTGCTGACCTGCGTCGCCTCCAACCGGCTGCACGACGGGCCGCGCGCCGACCTCGACAGGGAGCTGACGGCGCAGGGCGTGGCCAACCTGGTGTCCGGCGCGCTGGGCGGCCTTCCGGTCTCCGGCGTGGTCGTGCGCACCACCACCAACGTCCGGGCCGGGGCCCGTAGCCGCTGGTCCGCCGTGCTGCACGGCGTGTGGGTGCTGCTTTTCACGGCGGCCTTCGCCTGGGTGATGGCGCTCATCCCACTGGAGGCCCTGGCGGCGCTGCTGCTGTTCATCGGCGTGCAGATGGTCAACCTCGGCCACGCCCGCAACCTCCGGGGCCACCGCGAGGTGCCCATCTACTTCGTCACGATGGGCGGGGTCGTGCTGATCGGCCTCGCCGAGGGCGTCGCGCTCGGACTCGGCCTCGCGGCGCTGCTGGCGCTCCGTCGGCTCGCCTGGATCTCCGTGCTCGTGCGGCAGGTCGGCGAGCGCTGGCGGATCGTCGTCACGGGCTCCCTCACCTTCATCGGCGTGCCGCGGCTGACCGAGTCGCTGAGGGCCATCCCGCCGGGCGCGGCCGTCGAGCTGGATCTGAACCTCGACTTCATGGACAACGCCGCCTTCGAGGCGCTGCACGCCTGGCGGCTCGAGCACGAGCGCGGCGGGGGCACGGTCGACATCGACGAGCTGCACGGCGAGTGGTACGCCGCGGCCGTCAGCGGCGCCCGTCTCTTCCCCGCCAAGACCCCGCCCCGCCACGAGCGCTGGTGGCTGCCGTGGGCCTACCGCCGCCGCGCCCTCGATCCCGTACGGCAGGCCCGCGGCGAGTGCGCGTATGACGACGCCCATCACAATGTCCATGACGGAGCCCATGACGGGGCCCGTCACGATGCGGCCCATGACGGGGCGCGCGCGGACTCCTCCGACGCTCCCTGCGCCGTCCTCTGCCAGAGCGCCGGCGACGCCGCGGATCACGGCGAGACGTGCGGGGCCCCCTCGGGCGGGGCGAGAGCCGTACCGGATCTGCTGGCGGGCACGAGGGAGTTCCAGCGGCGGACCGCGCCGCTGGTCCGGCCGCTGCTGCACCGGATGGCGCGCAGGCAGACCCCGTCGCACCTGTTCATCACCTGCGCCGACTCGCGGATCGTGCCCAACATCATCACCGCGAGCGGTCCGGGAGACCTGTTCACCGTGCGGAACATCGGCAACCTGGTGCCGCGCGCGTCGAGCGTCCCGCCGGACGACTCGGTTGCGGCGGCCATCGAGTACGCCGTGAAGGTGCTGGAGGTCCGGACGATCACCGTGTGCGGCCACTCGGGATGCGGCGCGATGGCCGCCCTGCTCGGCGAGAGCCCGGAGCTTCCCGCACTGCGGAGCTGGCTGCGGCACGGGCGGCACAGCCTTGCCCGGTTCGTCGCTATGGAGGGCGCCGAGGACGACGGAGGGCCGCTCGACCGGTTGTGCCGGGCCAACGTGATCCAGCAGCTCGACAACCTGCGGACCCATCCCCTCGTGGACGGGCTCGTGCTGGCCGGAAAGCTGGAGCTCACCGGGCTGTACTTCGACATCGGCGCGGCCCGCGTCCACGTGCTCGACCGGGAGCGCTTCACGCCCGTGCCCGAGCTTCGCACCGGCTGAGCCGTAAGGGAGCACGTCCGTCCGCTCTCAGCGGATCACGTCCGCCGACCGTGAAACCGCGGCGACATGGCGCGGAGCCTTCGCCAAGGATGGCCTCATGAGAATTCTGGTCATCGGTGGTTCGGTGTTCCTGGGACGGGCGATCGCCGAGGAGGCGCTGGGCCAGGGGCACGAGGTCACGACGTTCAACCGCGGCAAGAGCGGCGCCGACCTGCCGGGGGCGCATGCCGTACACGGCGACCGGGAGGTCCGCGCGGACCTCGACCGGCTCGCCGAGGGGCGGGAGTGGGACGCCGTCATCGACGTCTGCGGGCGCACCCCCCGGGTCGTCCTCGACTCGGTGCGGCGGATTTCCGGGCACGCGGGGCACTACACGTGCATCTCCAGCATCTCGGCCTTTCCGGACTGGCCGGTGAAGACGGGGCTCGACGAGAGCTTCCCCCGGCACGAGTGCCCGCCCGACGCCGACGCGAGCTACGGGGACTACGGAGTGCTCAAGGCGGGCTGCGAGCGGGCGGTCGAGGAGCACTTCGACGGGAAGACGCTGATCATCGACCCCGGCCTGATCATCGGGCCGCACGAGAACGTCGGCCGGCTGCCCTGGTGGCTCACCCGGATCGCGCGCGGAGGCCGCGTGCTCGCCCCGGGCGACCCCGAGCGGCCGATCCAGCTCATCGACGCCCGGGACATCGCCGCCTTCACCGTCGCCCAGGCGGCCAGGGGCGGCACGGGCCGGTTCCTGACCAGCGGGATCCCGGGGAACGCGACGTACGGAAGCTGGCTGGCCGACTGCGTCGAGGCCACCGGCTCCGGCGCCGAGCTGGTGTGGGCGGACGACCGGTTCCTGCTCGACCAGGGGGTGGAGCAGTGGACCGAGTTCCCGTGCTGGCTGGCGGACACCCCGGAGACGGCGGGCGCGTGGACGCCCTCGTCGGCCAAGGCGGTGGCCGCCGGGCTGACCTGCCGTCCGGTCTCCGAGACCGTCCGGGACACCTGGGCGTGGCTGAGGGACATCCCCGAGGATCGGCGCAGCTTCGCGTCGGCCATGCTGAGCCACGGCATCGACCCGGAGAAGGAGGCGCGCATCCTCGCCGCATGGGACGCACGCGACTGATCTTCCGGCGTAGGCTTGCCCCCATGGTGTGGTGGGCTCTTGGCGTGGTTGCGCTCGTTGTCCTCGGTCTCGCGGTCGCGTCGCGGCTGCGCCGCCCGGCCCCCGAACGGCCGCCCGGTCGCCGGAGCGGCGCGGGCCGCACGAGAACTCCCGGCCGCGGTGGCGCCTCCCGCCGCACCGGTGTTCTTCGGCGCACCGGCGCTTCCCGGCGTCCCGCGGGTTCCGGCCGTACGGAGGCGCCTGGCCGTACGGGCGCTTCCGGCGCGGACGGCGGGCCCCGGCCTGGGGAGATCTGGTGGGCCGACGTCCCCTTCGAGGACGGCCCGGGATCCAAGGTCCGGCCCTGCGTCGTGCTCAGGACCCACGGGGACGGCGCCGAGGTGCTGAAGATCACCAGCCAGGACCAGCGCCACCGCCAGGACCACGTCGAGATCCCCACCCGCACCTGGGATCCGGACGCCGACCACAACAGCTTCCTCGACCTCACCGGGCCGCTCCGGGTGCCCGCCGTCTCGTTCGGCAACAAGGCGGGCACCCTGGACGCCCGTGTATGGAAGCAGGTCCGGACGCTCTATCGCCTACCGGCCGGCAGGGGATGAGCCGCCCTCGCCACGCGGGAGGCGGGCCGCGATGCCTTCGAGGAGGCGTTCGAGCCCGTAGTCGAACCGGTCGTCGATGTCGGTGTACTCCTGGCCTCCCTCCGTCAGCATCCGGGCGACCATGGGGTACTGCCCGCTCCCGACGACGGACTGCAGGAACGGAACCTGCAGGGTCATCCACTGCATGAGATCCAGGCCGGTGCGCCGGAGGGCCTCGGCGTCGGCCAGTTCGCTCTGCACGAACCCGTGGACGTAGGCGAAGACCGTCCCGATGATGGTCAGCATCTCGTTGACGCCGAGGCCGAGGCCGTCGACCATTCGGAGCGAGGTGTCCAGCAGCCGCACCCGGTTGGGGCTGGCCTGCTGCCGCGTCGCCGCCAGCGGGGCGAGCCACGGGTGGCGGAGCATCGTCTGCCGGGCGTGCCGGGCCAGCGCCCGGAGGTCGGTCATCCAGTCCCCGGACAGGGCGGTGTCCACCGGGAGGTAGTCCGCCACGACGGCGTCGATCATCAGCTCGATCACGTCGTCCTTGCCTGACACGTACCGGTAGAGGGACATCGTCCCGGCATCGATCTCCGTGGCCAGCCGCCGCATGGAGATCGCGTCCAGCCCTTCGGAGTCGGCGATCTGAATGGCGGCCTCTGTCAGGCGTGACCGGCTGAAGCTCGGCTTCGGTCCCCGGGCCGGACGCTCGGGTCGCATCCACAGGTTCTCGCGCGTTTTCATCGGTCATCGCCTCGTACCGAACAGTTCTATTGCGTACACCGTACCGGGTAAGTATCGTCGACCCTGCAACCGAGTACGGCGTACCCAGTTTCAGGATGTGCGTCATCGCCCCTTCATCTAGGTATTCGCATGCCGGCGCTCCCGGGGTTTCGACCTCGGGCTTTTCGGGAGGAGGGCCGCCGTGAGCGTGCCGGCCATCGTCGCCATGGACGGGTTCAAGGCTCCGGATGTGGGGCTGTTCGATTTCCCCCCGCTCTGGGGCGGCGCGCCGTACTGGCTGACCAAGCCGGTGGTGTTCGCCGCCGTCGGTGTGCTGGTGCTGTGCGCACTGGCCTGGGCGGCGTTCGCCACGCCGAAGTTGGTCCCCCGGGGGCTGCAGAACGCCGGTGAGTACGGCTATGAGTTCGTGCGGGACCAGATAGCCCGGCCGTTCCTCGGCAAGGACGCCGACCGCTGGATGCCGCTCCTGCTGAGCATGTTCTTCGTGATCTTGCTGTGGAACTTCATGGGCGTCATCCCGGCCGTGCAGTTCCCCGTGAACTCGCACATCGCTTTTCCCGTGGTCTTCGCCCTGGTCGTCTACGTGATAAAGATCTATCTGGGGATCAGGCACCAGGGTCTCGCCGGATATTTCAAGGGGATGATGTTCCCGCCGGGCCTGCCCAAGCCCCTGGCCATCGCGGTGTTCGCGCCCCTGGAACTGCTCTACAACTTCGTCACCGCGCCGTTCACCCATGCTGTACGGCTGTTCGCGAACATGTTCGCCGGGCACCTTCTGCTGGCGTTCTTCAGCGCGGTCGGATTCTGGTTCCTGATCGAGCACCCCACCGTGCCCGGCTCGCCCATAGGCGTACTGAGCGTGGCGATGGCCGTCGTCATGACGGGCCTGGAGATCTTTATCCAGTTCCTCCAGGCGTTCCTCTTCACCATGCTCGCGGCCATGTACATCGGTAATTCCCTGCACCCGCAACACTGAGCGGCCTGAGCAGCCAGCCTCGCACAAGCAAAAGGCCACACCCGGGGTCCGGGTGTGGCCTGTGCGCCGCTCGGGGTCAGTTGACGGTGATGACCGTGCCCGACCCGTTCGGGAACTCGACGTAGCCCGTGTGGCGGGCGTCGCTGGGCAGGTTCGACCAGGACGCGGTCACCTGCAGGGGCTCGCCCGGGGTGACCTTGGGGTGCTTGGGCGACACGGTGATCTCACCGGCGCCGTCCTCCCCGTTGACGAGGTTCGTCTGGAAGGTGAACGGCGTCGAGGTGGTCCCGGGCAGGTCGCCGAGCGTGATGACCGCCGCGAAGTACCTGCCGGGCTTCGGGTTGGGCAGGCTCACCCGGGCGTCGGGCGTGACCATGTCCGAGAGTGCCTCGAACCAGAGCTTGCCGTCGATCTCGCGGGCGACCAGGACGGTCAGCCCGGCCTCCGGGTTGTCCGTACGGGCGGTGAACTCGACGGCCTTCGCGTCCTCGGGCACCGTGGTCCAGAAGTCCTGCTCGGGGTTGCCGAAGTTGGACACCGACCCGGGGGTCAGCGGGCCGGAGACCATGCCGTACGCGTTGATCGGGAACTTCGACAGGCCGGGGGTGACCGTGAAGGTGACGCTGCCGGCCTTGCCGGTGCCGCTGATCTGCGCGGGCGCCAGTGCGCTCTCCGGCGTCAGCACGATCGGGCTGCGCACGGCGACGCCGCCGCCGACCCAGGTGAGCGAGCCGATCGTGGTGTCCCCCGACTCGGCGGTCTTCTGCGTCAGGGTGACCGTGAACTCCTTGGTCTCCCCCGCCGCGTCGAACTTCAGGGTGGAAGGCCGGACGGTGGCCTTCATCCCCGGAAGGTCGATCTTGGCGTGGTACACGCCCGGCGTCACCGCGGTCACCCTGCGGGTGATGGTCCGGGAACCGAGCAGTTGGCCGAACGCGATGGACGGGTAGTTCACCTGGGTCGGGGTGATCGCCGGGACACCGGAGCCGGTGTGGACGCCGCGGCCTTCGAGGTAGCCGAGCCACTCCTCCTCGGAGGAGTCGTACACCAGGCCGGGGTTGAGCATCCGGGTGGGGGTGACCTCGCCCGCGCCCTGCGCGAACAGGTCGGTGTTCGCGTCACCGGTCGCGGTCTTGGTGTCGGTCGCGGTTGTGATCATCGCCGACTTGACCGCGGACGGCGACCAGTCGGGGTGCTCGCCGAGGTAGAGCGCGGCCAGACCGGCGATGTGCGGCGCGGCCATGGACGTGCCCGACTCGAAGGCGAAGTCCTGTCCCTCGTTGGTGGGCGGGGCCACCGCGGCGAGGATCGACACTCCGGGTGCGGCGATGTCCGGCTTGAGCAGGTCGCCGCTGTTCGTGAGGGATGGGCCCCGCGAGGAGAACCCGGCGATCTGCGGGTACGGCATGGCCCCCCCACCCGGGACGAGGGTCGCCTGCGCGCCGGCGGTCTTGGCGTATTCCCGCACGTCCAGCGAGTGAGGCGTGTTGAGGTGCACGGTTGGGACGCTGTGCAGGTCACCGTCCTCGCTGCTGTCGGTCAGGTTGACCAGCACCATGCCGGCACCGCCGGCCCGCTTGACCTCGGCGGACTTGATCGTCCGGGCGATGACGCCCCGGTCGCAGACGACGATCGTCCCGGCGACCTTGGCGGGATCGAGCGAGCCGGGCGAGCACAGCGACGCGTCGTAGACCGTGGCGGTCGCGTTCTTCACCGACTCCGCCAGCACGAGCGGCTTCGGCCCCACCGTCGCGGCGACCGACGTGCTGACGCCGGTGTAGCGGGCGCCGTTGCCCAACTCCACCGTGCCCGCGTACGGCTCGACGGTGCTGGCCGCCACCGTGGTCTCCCACGGCATGGTGTTGTCCAGGGTGGACGTGTCCGGCCCCTGGTTGCCGGCCGCCGCGGAGACGAAGATCCCGGCCGAGGCCGCGTTGAGGAAGGCGAAATTGATGGCACTGTCGGCCGGCGTCTCAAAGGCGGACCCGACCGAGTAGTTGATCACGTCGACGCCGTCGGCGACCGCCTGGTCGATGGCCGCGACGATGTCCGACAAGTAACCGCCGGTGGCACCGCCGTTCTTGCCCTGCCACAGCGCCTTGTAGACGGCGATCGCCGCACCCGGAGCGACCCCGGTGATCTTGCCGAAGTCGCGGCCGCCGATTTTGACATCGACGTCGGCGTCGCCGGCGGCGGTCGTGGCGGTGTGGGTGCCGTGGCCCTGCCCGTCACGAGGGGACACGTAGTCGGCCCGCTTGGCGGGGGGGTTCTGCTTCAGCCAGGTGTCCCCGAAGTAGCGGGCGCTGATGAGCTTCTGGTTGCAGGCGCTCGCCGCGAACTGCTCGCCGGTCTGGCAGCTCCCGGTGAACGTGCCGCCGTCGGCCTTGCGCATGACGGTCGTGGCGCCCTGGAGGTACGGCCGGTAGGGGTCGTCCGCGGAGGGCGGCGCGGAGTCAAGCGCGGGCGCGGCCAGCGAGCGGCTTTCGGGCCAGATCCCGGTGTCGATGACGCCGATGACGACGCCCTTGCCGGCCTTCGCCGTACCACCCAGGGTGGACCACACACCGTTCGGGCCGGACAGGCCCAGGAAGTCGGTGGAGTTCTTGTCGTCCGTCGTCTGGTGCAGCTCGTCCCGGACGACGGAGACCACGCCGGGTGTTCTCATCAGTTGCACTACCTGCACACCGGACAGGTCCGCGACGAAACCGTTGGTGGCGACGGAGTAGCCGCGTACGGACTCGGCGCCTACGGCCGCGGCCACCGTGGCCTGCTCCTCGACGAGGTGCTCCCGGTAGCGCTTCGCGTTGGCCGTGGTGGTGTCCACCTTCCGGCCGTGCACCGGCTTGGTGGCGGCGATGCCGGGCACGCCGCCCTCGTACGTCGCCAGCGGCTTGTCCGAGAGGGTGACGATGTAACGACCGGCGAGGGACTCGGGAGAGCCCGTCTCCGGGGACGGCGCGGCGCCGGGCGCCGCCGCGGTGGCCGGGGATTCGGCAGGGGATGTCGTCGAGGCGGTGGCCTGTGCCGGGGTCATCGTGGCCGCGAGCGCCAAAGCCGCTGCGACGACGGCCACACCGTGGGGGGCATGTGTTCTTCGTGACTTGAAGGCCACGTTTTGTTCCTCCGGGGGCGAGAAGAGGCCGAGAGCGGGCTTGCACCGCTCTGCGGCGAAGATCACCGAACGGCACGCGACGGACTGACTCCCTTCGACGCGGCGGCGCCGGCACGCGTCGCGGAGGTTAGGCACGCGTCGTGCGGTCGCCGATGTTCGGCGAGAAAAGTGAACGTCGTGCGACTAATGATTGTCTAGATACACTTGTGGCCTCTTTTAGCCATGTGGCGAAAGATGACACATTCGTCCCTCTTCGAGGCCGTCGCGTGGGGAACAAGCCTGTGTTGGGCGCACTGGGGATCAGCGAGTTCGACGAGCGCGTGTATCTCCTGCTTCTCAGTGAGGTCGATCCGGGGCCTTCGGAAATCGCCGTCTCGGTCGGCGCGTCACCCTCCCGGGTCAGGCGCGCCCTCGCGCGACTCAGCGCGCTCGGTGTGGTCAGGCGTGACACGCGCGGCCACTACGAGCCGGTCAGCCCGGACACCGCACTGGCAGCGTTGCTCAATCAGCGCCGGCTGGAGGTCGAACTGGCTTTCACCGAGGTGCAGTCGGCAGTGGCCGACCTCGCCCACGTGCATCGGGCCGGCCAGTTGAGGAGCGATCCCGACAGCCTGGTGGAAGTGCTTTCGGGCCGCGAAACAGTCGACCGGAGGCTGGAAGAGCTGTCACCCGCGATCAGGACTCACCTGTGGGTGCTGGACAAGCCGCCCTATCGCCCCATGGCGAACGGCCAGCCGTACACCAACGAGGCGGAGACGGCGGAGACCCTCGCGATGATGAAGCGGGGGGTCGAGGTGCGTTCCGTCTACTGTCCCGAGTCCATGGAGCGCCCCGGCCGGTTCGAGACCATCGTCAAGCTGGCCTCTCTCGGGGAGCACTCCCGGCTCCTGCCCACACTTCCGTTCAAGCTACGGATCGTGGACCGGCGCATCGCGCTTCTGCCGCTGGTCGGCGAGGTCTACGACAGCCTTGCCGTGATCCACCCGTCGGGCATCCTGGACGCGCTCATCGAGCTGTTCGAGGTCTACTGGGAGCGGGCCGAGCCGATCGCGGGCGGGTGTCCGCAGCCCGATGACCAACCCAGCGAGAGCGACCTGCTCATCCTGCAGATGCTCAAGGCCGGCATGAAGGACCAGGCCATCGCCCGTCAGCTCGGAGTGAGCCCGCGCACCGCCACCCGCCGGATAGCGGAGATCATGGCCGACCTGGGCGCCACCACCCGCTTCCAGGCGGGCGTCAACGCCGCCACCCGCGGCTGGCTCTGACAGCACGGCTCGGCACAGCGGCGCGTGCGGCCGTTCGGGGACCCTTTTGGGAGACGTACGGAAGCTCCTCACGGCGGCGGAATCCGCCACTGTGGCGCACGGCTCGTCCCACGTCAGGCGTCGTCGCGCAGGCGAGCGTGGAGATGCATGTCGTGCCAGCCGTCGGCATGGCGGGCCTCGCCCCGTTTCGTTCCCTCGGCCGTGAAGCGGGCGTATTGGGCGACCCCGCAGGACGCGACGTTCACCGTCGAGTGGCGCAACTCGACGCGGTGCAGCCGGAGCGTTTCGAAGGACCACGCGGTCACGGCGGACAGCGCTCGCGGGGCGATGCGACGGCCCCGCGCGCCCGGCAGCACCCAGTACGACACCTCCGCCAGGCCGTCGACCAGGTCGATCCGGCGCAGACTGATCTGCCCGGCGACGTCTCCCGCTTCGACCACGGCCCACCCGGCACCGGTCTCCTCGTGCCACCGGCGCGGCCAGGAATCTATCCAGTCACGGGCCTCGTCGTCGGTCATCGACCGGCAGTGCCAGCGTTGGATCGCAGGATCTGCGTAGGCCGCCATGACAGCCGGCCGATCCGACGGCCGCCAGGGCCGAAGTACCACACCGTTTTCGCGGATCTCGGGCTGCGTCAGCGCCGCCATCGAGCCGGGCGGCAAAGCGGGCGGGACAAGTGGCGGCACGTGCCGACTGTAGGGCACGCCATCGACAACGACCCAACCGTGCAGCGTGTGGTCCCCACTGGCCACCCAGTGTTAGGCCTCCGGCCCGATGACCCTCCACGTCAGTCTTGGCACGGCCGCCCATACGAGGTGCATCGTCCCCCCAGGAGCACCGTGGAGGAGCACCCGCTCCCGGAAATGGGTTTATGGATGCCGGGGATGGCTGGTTCCATGTGACGATGGACTTCTCCCGGCTTCTCAGCTGTCTTGAGGACGACTTCGCCCTGCTGCGTGCCGCCGTCGTCAGTGCCGATCCGTCGGCGCGCGTACCGTCGTGCCCCGGCTGGTCCGTCGGCGATCTCGCGCGACATGTCGCCGAGGTCTACCTGCACAAGGCCGAGTGCATCCGGCTCGGGGCCTTCCCCGAAGAGTGGCCGCCCGGCGTCCTCGACCCCGATCCCGTGACCTCGCTGGACAAGACCCATGCCGTGCTGACCGAGATGTTCTCGGCGCACTCCCCGGCCGACCCCGCGGCCACATGGTACGAGTCCGATCAGACCGTCGGCTTCTGGATCCGCCGCATGGCTCAGGAGACGGTGATCCATCGCGTCGACGCGGAGCTCGCGGCGGGGTGTCCGGTGTCCCCCGTCCCGGACGATCTGGCCCTCGACGGGATCGACGAGGTCCTGCGGCTGTTCGTCGGCTACGGGAGCACCCGCTGGCTGGACGACTTCGGCACCCTTCTCGACGCGCCGGACGAGCGCCCGGTCTCGGTCTCCACGAGCCACCACGCCTGGACGCTGACGGCCGTGGCGGGCCACAGCGCCCAGCCCGGCCATGTGAACGTGAAGGACGCGGCCATGGGCTTCGACGGGGACGCGCTGGTGAGCGGGGACGCGGTCGCGCTCCTGCTCTGGCTCTGGAACCGCGGCGACGACACATCCGTACGCATCTCGGGCGATACGGCCCTGTTGAAGCAGTTCCACGCCCTGCTAACCGCCGCGACGCAGTGAATCGCCCCGATTCCTCGCCGGAGCCTCACGAAACGTCACGGATCGGATGAATGCGGGGGCCTGCCGCACCCGCCCGGGTGGGCGGGCGCGGCGGAGATGTACGGCGGTCGTCTATGCGATGGAGCCGGACCAGAGGTTCTTGGCCGCGCTGTAGACACCGTAGAACTCGCCGTCGAAGTAGGTCTGCACGGCGTAGGGCGTGGCGTTCTTCAGGTTGGCGCCCCCGTCGGCGAGCCAGAACGCCGCGACCTGCTGAGCGGTCGTCACATCGGAGGCCAGAGGGGCCGTCACCGCGTTCACGGCCTGAGCCGGCGCCGAAACGGCGTGCGTCTTGCTGATCAACGGCGGTGAATGCCCTGAATGTGCACTGCCGAAAGCGCCCCGGCCCAGCCGTGTTATGTCGTGACAATCTCGAGAAGCGGACAGGAACTCAAGCCGCCCAACGACTCATGATGATGTCCGCGGGGATGCGAACCGGCAGACACAACGTTTGGCCATGCGTCCTGAACAGGACATCACGGCAGCTGAAATAACCCAGATCAGCCAGCACATAGCCGGATAGGTCGCATGATGAGCAGGTGAGGCCGTCCCAGTCCACGGCGGTGCGGGCAACCGCGTCGAAGAGCGTCTCACCGCCATCATTGGCGAATCTGCCGGCCTTCTGCAACGTGTCCAGGTCGCCGTACAGCTCTGAGACGCTTACCCACCGACTGTCGAGCTGGAACTCCGGCCAGGCAAGCATCACCTGGTGAGGGATAAACGGTCGGAGCCGGGGAAATCGCGTGTACCAGAAACGTCCGTCTACCAGCAATCCTCTGACCCGGCTGGCGATCCCACAGGCCCGCGCCACAGCTTCCATGAGCGCCAGCCGCTGGCTGCACGAGCCGCGCTCCAGGAGGAGCGTCCTGGAGACAGGCTGCTTCTCGTTCATGGCGTACACAGGCCGCACCCGTGCGGTGATAAGCCGATGGGCCGTGACCAGGAGATCCCTGTCCGTCCCGCCGCTTCCGTCCTGGACTTCGGCCACCAACCCCAGTACCCGTGGATGCTTCCAATCGAGAATGGGCGTGGCCCTCAGCTCGCCCTCAACCGTTGCCCGGCGGGAAACATGCTTGGCGGACGAATCACCGGAGCGGTATCGTCTCCAGGCTAGCCATTCCCTAATGGTGCCTCTAAGCAGGTGTGCGAAGAGCAAGGCACCTATCGCGAAGAGGAGCAGTCTCCAGGCAAGTGGATCTCTGGATTCGAAAGCCGCAATGTGCATGAGGCTGAGGCCCGAGATCAAGCCCAACCAGGTTCCGACCCATGCGAGAGCACGCCCCATGTGCGGCAGTCTTCCAGAAATTGGGTGAACAAGGGCATCGCTGCGCTCAACCCGACCCCCCACTAATCTGCGCCCATCCCAGCAGAGGCATGTAGGCCGCAGTCACGAGAGGTGCCGCCACTTTCCGGCCGCCGATCGAGACCCGCAGGTAGTCCGTTCGCTCATCACGCGCCATCTTGCCTTCTTGTCTCGCGCGCTGTCCTTCTTGCGGATGTACAAGACTTGCGGGAAGGCCATACGGAGGACCGTTACGAAGAGTGTCATCAGCTCGGGAGTCGAGTTGAGGCCCGTCGGCCCCTGATAAAAGGAAAGGGTCCCTTCATGAATCTAGGGGAGCGGTTCTCAACGTCAAGGAGTTCAGCGGGCTGCCGTTCGGCCGTGTTGGGTGGTAGCGGCATTCGCCGGGCGCTGCTGGTGCTCGCTCTGATCCCGGTGCTGGCCGGCTGCTGGTGCGGGCAGGTCGTCAGGCGGAGGTGCCGGTGCCGCCCGCCTCGGCCAGGCCGGAGGAGGTGGTGCGCGCCTAGAGCTCGGTCACCCGCCGCGTTCAGCGTGAGCTGGCCCATCGACAGGCAGCTCATCCGCCTGGTGCCGGGCCTGGGCCAGGTCGTCGGCGTGTCCAGCGTGATCCCTCACCCGCCACGCGACGAGCCAGACGAGGGTGCCCGGACGCGCTTTCACGACCTGCGACACTTCTACGCGTCGAGTCTCTTCCGAGCTAACTTGAATCCGAAGGTCATTCAGGCGTGTCTTGGGCATGCCACCATCGCCGAGACGATGGACACATACGGCCCCCTGTTTCCCGACGATGAATCTCGGCAGAGGTCCCGTCGAAACCATGATCGCTGTAGCGCTGACGGAACAGCGCCGGAACAGCGGCACTTGACCCGAACATAAGCCCAGGTCAAAGAGGTGAGGGGCGGACGAGTCGGCCTGTAGGCCGGGTTCAAATTCTGCCCGCCCCCTACCTGCGGCGAATCGCTCCGCACCAGAAGCTACCTGCGGGAACGCTTCCGTTCGTTGTCATCGCTTGCCAGCGTTTTCGGAGCGCGTGTGCCCCCAAAGTGCCCCGGCTGCACTGCGGTAGCGGCTACCCGCTCCCGGTCACTACTGGTATTACCGGGAGAGATCATCAGGTATAGGCAGATCCAGTGTCCCGAGGAAGGCGCCGGTCTTCACCTCCACGAAGATCTCTGCATCATCAAGGTCGTCAACGTCTTCATCCTCATCCGCGTTGATCTCCCCCGGGTCAATGTCCTCGGCAAGGTAAGCCTCCAGTTGGCGCTCTTTCGCCTTGCGCTCGGCATCGCTGGTAACGCCGTGTACCTGCCCCCACCAGTTCGCCAGTCCTGCCGCTTCAAGTGCCGGGTCGGTAGGCGCTGAGGCCTCCGAATCCTCGAAGTAGGTACGCGGGGTAACACCCAGATAAGCGACGCCAGAGCCCGGCCCTGCCGGCCGATAGACCACAGTGGTGATGTCGCTGTCATGAATACTGACCATGAGCCAGGGCTCGGCGAGATCGAGATGTTGATCGGCCTCGTGCTCCAGCCAGCGGCTTCCGTCATACAAATAGGTGCCGAAGAACCCCACCAGATCGTCCCCCTCCAGCTTGACGGCACATCACAGCCAAGACCAATCATTATCTCGTAGGTCCTTGATGGCCCCTGCTATCCGCCCGGACAGGCGTGGCGGGGCTGGTTACAAGTCGTAGATCTGATCCGTCCTGCTGGCTGACCTGCGACGACTGCTCAGCTCGCGCTTTAAGCTGGTCTTTCAGTGCTCGCCGGGCTTCATCGTTTCGCGTTGCTTTTCGCGTTTATGTGCCCTGGCTGTGCCCTGAAGCCTCCCGGTACCTGCCCGCGTCTGCTGGCGCGTCACCCATGACCGCCTGCTTGCAAACGGGAGCCAGTCACGACGGAGAGGGCTCGTCGCCCTGCTGAAGAGGCAGTTACGGGCCGGTGGTGTGTGGTCGTGTGAGGCGGCGTTGCTGTAGCGGTTGCTGTACGCAGCACTAGGCCGACCAGGTTCATCTCATTTAGGGGTCCACACCCCCTTCATAATTGGGCAGTGGCCGTTCCGTTTCGCGCTGGTTCCTCAGTTGGTGCCATGCGTGGCTGCATCCGCCGGCGCAGTAGCGCTCACGTCGGCGCCCGTCCGCGACAGTCAGAAGCGCGATCAGAAGACGGAATGCCTTGGCGCGCTCGTCCTGTGGCAGATTGATAATCTTCGCCAGTTGCTCAGCCAGTCGCCCCCGAGTTATCAGTACCGCCGGAGTATGGGTGAGCCGTATCCCCGCCAAGAGGACACTCTCTGGCCCATCCTCGACGACGGCACCAGCCTGAATGCAGTAGTTGGCGAGATCGCCTAGCACGACCAACTGGTCCTCAGCTGTTAGGTTCTCGAACCAGACGACACCCCACGACATCGGACGAAGGTCCTGCGCCAATTCATTCAGAATGACCGCATGCTCGTGCACATCACCCTCACCATGGGTTGCTTTCGGGCGCTCCCTGTCACCCTGACCTGGTGCTATTCGAATTCCAGACTGTATTTCTTGAATTCCTCTGTGAAGCGACAAATCAGTCTGTAGTCTGATCGCTGTTAGGTCGCCGTCTCCCGCATTCGGGAGCTGACTACGTGTCGCCGTCACCCCCGCTGGGGTGCTGACACGGGAGGAGTAGGGGTTTGTCCAGCAAGGACTACAGCTACGACATTCCGGATCATCCGATCAAGTACGTCGAGGTGGATCCGAGGATCATCAAGTTCGATCATCGGGCGCAGCGCAGCCTCAACAAGACCCGTGCTAAAACCATCGCTGAGAAACTCGTTCCCACCGCTCTCGGAACGCCGATCATCTCGCACCGCGACGACGATGGCATGTACGCGGTGGACGGCATGCACCGAATCTACGCCTGCCAGCTCATCCTGGCGGAGACAGTTACCGTCCGGGATGAGGTCCGCGATGCCGTTCAGACCATCACCTGTGAGGTCCACTCTCGCCTGTCGATGGCCAACGAGGCGTCCCTGTTCATCATCAAGAATAAGGAGTCCTCGAAGGTCGGCCCGACCGATGAGTTCAGGATCGGCGTGGTAGCTGGACACCCGCTGTTCGTGGACACCAATACCGTCCTCGAAAAGCACCAGCTCAAGGTCGGCACCCGTGCCGTCAACGCTGTACGAGGCATCAAGGGAATCCTCGATGTAGTCAAGGAGTACGGTCCCGATGTCCTGGACCAGTCACTCACCATCGCCGAGGAGGCATGGGGCCGCACTCCTGACACCTGGCACTCCGTCATCATCGGAGGTATCGCCATCGTGATCAGCCGGCATCCCGATGTGGTCAAGCCCGCCGAGTTGGCGCAGAAGCTCAAGCGCCAGGGCGACCCCGCGACCTTCAAGGCAAAGATCCAAATCGCCGCCACCAACAACAACACCCGCCTCGACGGCACCAAGGGACGCCTCAAAGCAGCCCACCTGGCGGTTGCCTCGGCTTGGAACGCTAATCGTCGCGTCAACAAGATCCCGGTCCCAAACATTTTCGAGTAGCCCAGAAAACACGATGCCTCGCGCCGACCTCCGGCGCGAGTCGCCGTGTTATCGACGACATATCCACTGGGTGTCAGGGCGTATCTGTCTCAAGTCCAGGGCCCCCTCTGAGCGGATGGCGCTCGTTCCCGGCGATGCACCGCCACTTTGCTCATCTATATCCGAGGCCTAGCCGGTCCGTGCTATCAGCCGACTCCTACGCCCCGCCCTGATCTTCCCGTCCGCCTTCGACCCGCCCGTAGGGGCAGCGGGCCGGCGACGGAGGGGCAAGCTCGGCTTCGCGTGTACATGTTCCCGGTGGACTTCCTCGTGCACTGGTTGCCCTGCCTGCACAGCCGGGCTTGACCTGTAGGAGTCGGTCTGCTGCCCCTACGGGCGGGTCGAAGGCGGACGGGAAGATCAGGGCTCCTACCTCAACCACTGACGAGCCTGCCGCCTGTGAATCGCGATCATCCCGGAGCCGGAGCGCCCCGGGGTTTGGGGCAGCGCCCCAAGGTCTTCCCCTTGCACCTTCCCGCCTCCTCCTCGCCCCTTCTTCCATCTCCCGCCAGCGTCGCCCCTCGGTCTCCGGGTCTCCTCGGCTTCGTGTCTGCTCATCGCCATGACCGTTCACCATTGGGAGAGAACTTCCATCGGCACAAGCCAATGCCGCCATCTAGTGACGCCACGCCGCTTGTCGGCGTGGTGCGCGCCGCCGACGGCGGGACCGGCCGAAGAGCCGCAGCCCGCCGGAGGGCGGGCGCGCGGTCCAACGGATTGACTCTTTCGTCCGTGTGCTCTCTTCGAGTGCGGGCCGTGATGGCAACCGGGCTGCGCTGTGCATCCCCCTCACTCGATCCCCCGCGGTGCCCCGAAAGCAGCCCAGGAAACAGCCCACCTCGCCGATCTCACCCCCGGCGGTCCCTTTCCTACGGACCGCCTCCTCCCCTGGATTGTCGAGACTGCCCCCTCCTGGCATCCCTCTCCTTACCGCCCCTCCCCTCCTCGCCCTCCGCTGCCCCCCGCCGCGAAAGCGGCGGCTTGACGACGTAGGGAAATCGGTAACAGGTCAGCTCGTCTCGTCGGTCGCGAACTCGGCTGACACCGACACGGATACAGCCCCGTCGAACCCGTTGGAGTGGGCATGCAGGCGAAAAACGCCGTCGCGCTGGATACCGTTCGGCCATGCCGTGGCTTGCAGAATCTCAGCCCAGGTCTCGAAGTCGTGACGACGCTGGATGGGGTCGGGAGCGTAGCAATTACCCACGATCAAGGGTCCGGCTCCAGCGTCAGTGATCGTCCACGCGATCACGGGTAGTCCCTCGTCGTGGGCTCGGTCGAGTAGACGCCCGAGGACTGCATGGCTCTGCTGCTGCCAGTCGTGTCGTTCGCTGGCGGTCGTCTCGATCATTGGCATTGCTCCTCACTCACTGCCGCTGAAGGGCGCTGGTGTCAGGCAGCATGATCGGCTTCTCCCCGCGCTCGTGGTCGTACATGCCGGCAAGAGCGGGCTCAAAGGCGGCGAGGTGACCACGCCACGTATCGCAGAGCGCGTTTCGTGCTGACGAGTCGGTGTAGAGCAGGAACCGGAGGTGACGAAGACCGTGCAACAGGACGTCGATGTATCGCGGGAGCGGTGCATCGGCAGCGTCAACAGGGATCGCCTTACCAACCGCTTCGGCAACCGCAGGGCTGATCGGCGTTGCCGTCGGCCAGTTTTCATGAACGAAATCCGAGCATCCGATCACGGCGAGGTAGGTCAGGATGACGGAATCGTCTTCGGCTCTCCATGAAGTGGCGTGCAGGCTATCGACTCGCCACGACGTGGAGTGCAAGAGCTTGACGTCGGTCAGGATACCGTGATCGGAAAGGATGGCCTCGACGGTTGAGTGAGGGTCACGGTCCTGCTGGATGGGGGCAGACCGCCAGGCGTCGGAACCGCTGAGCAGCCATAGCCCGGCGCGGTCGGCGGATACAGGCCAGACCTCGACACGAACGGTCGTGTTGGTCGTCATGCGCGTCCCTCCCTGGGGGTGGATCAGGACTTCTGAGGCTTGTCAGGCTTGTTGATCGCCTTCGCAGTGTTGATGAGCTGCGCTGCGCGGGCTTTCGATACTCCGATGTGGTTCGCCAGCACCGACAGCGACATTTTTTCGGATTCGAAGATCCGAGCGGCTGATTGCGCTCGCAGGTCGCCCGATGCTTCATACAGCCGGCGAATCGCCTCGACGAGCTCAGTAGAGCGCTCGAATGCTCGGCGGGGATCGGATTCAGCTCGAATCGCTTCGGCGGCAGCGTCGTAGGCGCGATCGAGGTGACCGAGAGCGGTAGTGACCGCCTCGCTCGCGTCCTCTTCTTTCATGCACTCAGTGTACGTGACTCGTATAGCTCCCCCTAGACAGAAGTTCCGTATAGGACCCCCTTGACGACCGTGTAGGGGGCACTGTACAGTCTTTCGTGTAGGGAGTCCTACACGGATCGGAGGACATGTAATGCGAAACATTCCGGTGGACATCTCGGGTCTGGCGTTCACGGTCGCCGGCGAGCCTGAGCCGAAGATTGTGGATCGGGCTACGGGTGAGGTGAAGCGGGATGCGGAGGGTCGTGACCTGTACACGATTCCGCTGCTGCCGCAGCCGAACGACGACCGTCGTAACCCGGTGATCGTGGTGACGTTCCCCTCGATCGACTTCCCGCACATCCCGCAGGGGGTGCAGGTTCGCCCGGTGGGTCTGTCTGCCTTCTACTGGCAGATGAACGGCCGGTCGGGGCTCGGGTTTCGCTGCGAGGCGATCCGCCCGGCGCACGAGGTCGCACCGTCGGCCTGAGCAACCACGAGGTAGGTCCCGGGACGGCCGTTCGCCTGGCAGCTTCCGCCGCCCCGGGGTCTCCCAACCACTCACGAGGAAAGGAAAGGAGGACCCCAGTATGACCGACTACCTGATTCCGGGGACTGTGACCGTCGCGGCCATAATCGCGGGACTGCTGGTGTGGCGTCGTCTGCACCGAGTGTCGTTCTGGCTGGTGGTGGGCTTCCCGGTCAAGGCGCTGGTGGTCTACAGCACGTGGAAGGCCGTGGCCTCCGGTTGCGGGCTGGCGAGGCGTCGTCAGCGCTGGCGGTGGACCTTCCCCGGATTGGGGGGCTGAGTCATGGTCATGCTGATGAAGCAGCGCCGCAAGCTGCGCCGTGTCGATGTCGAGCGGGCTCCCCGGTTGGGGGTGATCCGGCCGACTTCGCTGGGGTTTCGGATCACGGTTCGGCTGCATGACGGGCAGACCCCGGAGGACTACGGGCGGGTGCTGGACAAGCTCTCCCACGCCTGGAAGGTCCATTCCGTGCGGCTCGTCTCATGGAAGCCTGGCAAGGTCACGTTGGTCGCCACCCTGACCGATCCTTTGGAGTCGGTGACGATCCCGGTCCTGTCCGATGGGCTGCTGCGGGTGCGCGTCGGTCTGCTCGACACCGGGGACCCGTTCACCGTCGACTTCCGCACGGTGCCGCACTGGCTCAACGTCGGCGCGACCCAGTCCGGTAAATCGAATCTCGCCAATGACCTGGTGGTCGGGCTGGCACCGCAGCCGGTTGCGCTGGTCGGCTTCGACCTCAAGGGCGGGGTGGAGTTCACCCCGTATGAGGCGCGCATGTCCGCCTTGGCGACCGAGCGGGCCGAATGCGCGGACCTGCTCGCCGACCTGGTCGGCATCATCAAAGACCGCATGGCCTTGTGCCGCCGGCACCGGGTCAAGAACATCTGGCACCCGCGCCTGCCCGAGGTCGAGCGGCCTACCCCGATCGTCGTCCTCGTGGACGAGGTGGCCGAACTGTTCCTGATGGCCGACAAGAAGAAGGAGCAAGACGAGGTCTCCGCGGTCGCCACACGGTTGCTGCGGGTGGCCCAGCTTGGCCGCGCCTTCGGGATCTACCTGGTGGTGTGCGGGCAGCGGGTCGGCTCCGACCTCGGCCCCGGCGTCACCGCCCTTCGAGCGCAGCTCACCGGGCGGATCTGCCACATGGTCAACGACGAAGAGACAGCCAAGATGGCGCTCGGCGACATGGACCCCGGCGCGCTGGTGGCCGCGCGGAAGATCTCCCCGGCCATGCCGGGAACCGCTGTGGTGATCGGCTCGGAAGGGCGCTGGCACCGGATGCGCTCGGTTCACGTGACCGAAGAGCAGGCCGAAGCCGCCGCTGCCACGCACGCACATCTGACCCCCGCGTGGGCCGACCTCACCGCCGGCACCACCACGACCGGTGACCTCGACCTGGGCGACCTGGAGGAGTTCACCGCCCCCGACCTGGAAGACCTTCCGGTCTGACCCGCCACCGTCGCGTAAGAGCCGACCGTGCCGCTTATCAGGCTCACAAGGAGAACCCGATGGGCAACAAGGAGCTGGACCGACTGGGGGCGGCGGAGCGGGCGCATCTCGCCGCGTGCGAGGGAAGCACGCTGGAGGAGTACCGCCGGGCCGCTAAGGAGTACATCGCGGCGCACGAGCAGTGCACGCGCGAGGACTTGCAGGAGTTCGTCAAGGACTGCCCGTTCTAGAACCGCTGATCTGACCTTCCCCTCCCGTACGGGCTTGGCGTGAGCCCTGATCACGCCAGGTCCCTACCCGACTCATGCCGAAAACCCCCTCGAATCTCCAAGGGAGACCCGTGATGTTGCGTCGTCTGCGGTCGCTGCTGGCCGATTCCGGGCCGGTGGTGGTGCTCGCCGGCATCGCTGCGGTGGGCTCCTTCGACCACATCAGCAAACTGGCCGCCAAGAACGGCCAGAAAGATTGGCGCTCCTGGGCGGTCGCGGTGTGCATCGACCTGATGTGCGTCATGGCCGCCCGGGAGATCCAGCGGGACAAGCGCACCGGCCGTCGTCGCCGCGGCCTGCTGTCCTGGCCGTCGCTGGTCCTGGCCGGCGGAATCGTCCTCACCCTCGCCGCGAACCTGGCCGAAGCCGACCACAGCATGTGGGGCTGGATCCTCGCCGCAACCCCTGCCGGCGCGTTCCTGATCGCCATGTCGATGCTCGAACGCCGCGCCGCCCACACCCCCGAACCGCCGCCCGTGGTGGACGCCGAACTCGTCGCCGACCAACCTCCGAACACCGCGATTGCCGACGAGCGGCCGGAACTGCCGAGCCTCCACGAGCCGCAGGAACTCGACTCCGCACCCCTGGCACCGGATCTTCCCGCGATCAGCCCTGTCGTCCTCGATGACGCCCGGTACTTCGCGACCGAGTACGCCCGGCTACACGGCATTCCGATCCCCGCCGATGAGCTGATCCGTCGCATGCGGATCACTCCCGACCTCGCACACGAGCTGCTGCGCCGGCTCGCCCCCGTCACCGAAACCGCCTGACCGAAGGAGCCCAACCGTGATGACCACCGACCCCACCACCCGCGCCGACTTCATCGCGGGCCTGCGCCGCCTGGCCGCGTTCCTGGCCGACAACCCCAAGGTCCCCGTCCCGACCTACGGCACCGAGATCTCCGTCCACGCGGACGGCACCGACACCCAGCAGCGCGCGGCGGTGGACCGCATCGCCGACCTGATCGGCGCCCCCGCCTCGGACGGCGGCCACTACGTCACCGCCCGGGACTTCGGACCCGTCACCTACCGCGCCGTCGCGGTCTCGGAGGAGCGCATGGACGACTGGCACGCGCTCATGAGCTACAGCGACAACGTCTCGGTCTGAAGGCCAGGTGAAACCCCATGCTCCGCAAGCTGGTCGTCCGGGCCGTGGTGCTGTTCGCCCTGTTCTACCTGTTCACTCACCCGGCCTCGGCCGCCGGACTGGTCAACCAGGCCGTCCGGGCCGCGCACGCCGCCGCTGACGACCTCGCCGGCTTCCTGTCCATCCTGAATTGAAAGGACCGTCTGGTGAATGCGACTGGTGACCTCGGCGCGGTCTTCGCCTCGCTGTATGCCGCGCACATGGTCGCCGACCACTGGGTGCAGACCCACGGCCAAGCGCTGACCAAGTCCACACCGACCTGGGCCGGAAGGCTAGCCAACACCGCCCACGTGGCCACCTACACCGCAACCGCTCTCCTCGCGGTCACCCTCATGGCCTGGCGCACCGGGCTCCCCCTCGACCCCGCCCGGCTGGCCGCCGGTCTGCTGATCTCCGCTGTCACTCACTGGTGGGCCGACCGCCGCCACACCCTGCGATCCCTGGCCGTACGGGTCGGCAAAGGCGACTTCGCCGACCTGGCCACCGGCGGGATGAACGGCCTGTACCTGCTCGATCAGTCCTGGCACATCGGATGGCTGTTCATCGCCGCCCTGATCATCACCTGACTGGAGCGCCATGCCGAACGACGACGAATACAACCCCGTCTCTTGGTGCCTGATCTGCGGGTGGATCACCGAGGACCCCAACGCCAACACCTGCTACTGCGACGACGGTATCCCGCACTGCTGACCCCCAACTGACCTCGCCCCAAAGACCGCAAAGGAGAGACCAGTGGTAACCAACAGCGTTGAGTACACGCATCCCGACGTGCTGACGATCGGCATCCGCGACGGGTGGGCCGACCCGATCACCGACCCCACCCGTATCGACTGGACCGCCCGACAGGCCCGCGCCGCCATCCCGTTCAAGGTGATCGAGGGTCGCCCGGTCAACCCCTGCCAGCAGACCGGTATCCGCTACGGACGCAACGAGCTGGGCCACTGGGGAGAAGCCCTCGCGGCTGACGCCATGGTGACCGCCACAGACCCGGACGGGCACCGGTGGCTCGTCATGGTCGAACGCGCCGACGGCTACGGGTGGGCACTACCCGGGGGACACGTCGAACCCGGAGAGGACCCGGTAGCCGCCGCGATCCGGGAGCTGCACGAGGAAACCGGGCTGCACGCCATCACATCCGCTTGGACGGCGCTGCCGGCTCGGTATGTGCCCGATCCCCGCGCCAGTGACGAGGCGTGGATGGTGACCGTGCCCGTCCGCACGCACCTGGGCACCTACCACCGCGACGACCCGCCGGAAGTGGTCGGCGCTGACGACGCCGCACGGGCCGCATGGGTGCGTGCCGACACCTACGAGCATCTCGTCGAGTACCTCACGCGCACGTACGCCGGCGAGGTGTTCCCGGCTCACCGCCGCATGTTGGCTGACGCTCTGGTGCGGGTCACACAGACCCCATGTCCCGATTGTGACGGGGAGGGCCAGGTCCTTACCGCTCAGGTGGTCGGCCGTCTTCGCCGCCGCACCGTCGAGCAGTACGCCGCTTGCCTGACCTGCTCGGGCACCGGCCACGCCGCCCCCGAACCCCAGTAGGGAGGTGAACCCCCGATGGCGATCAACCCGTGCGCCGCCCGGCGCGAACGTCTCGCCTGCTGCACCTGCAACGGCACCGGAATCGACTGCGACAGCGCCACGTGCCGCGACTGCGCCGGCACCGGAATCGACAACCACAACTGAACTCCCCTGGTCGGTCAAAGCCTGCCAGCAACCGCCGCCCCACACCGCATCTCTGCTCCCGCCCACGCAAAGGAGACACCGCCATGCCGCGAATCGTCCGCGTCGACCACGGACCTCAGAACGGCGTCTGGCCCAACGGCGAACCTCAGGTGGTCCGCGACGCCTATGACGCCATGCTCGCCGAGCAGTCCACGACCGGAACGGACGCCACGAACACCAAGCGCTGACCCCCGAACTCCCGGGGTCTTGATCTGCGACGCCTGCACGGGGCGGCCAAAGCCTGCCAGCAACCGCCGCCCCGTGAGGCGTCCCCTTCGCCCACAAGCAAAGGAGACACCAGTATGCGCCACCTTCGCCCCCGCCGGCTGCCCCTCCGCTCGGGCTCGGCCTGGCTCCCGCCCGGCACCCCCTCGACCTGGGTGTGCAGCTGCGGCGGGATCAACCCCCGCACCTCGACCACCTGCCACAAGTGCAGCCAGTAGGCGGCTACCGTCATGCCTCCCACCCTCGCCGAACTCGAACAGCCCTGCGCCGGATGCGGTCACCAAAACGCCGTACACACCGGCGGAGCCAAACCCGGCGGCTGGGCCATCTACGAACGCACCTGGGCCAACGCCTCCGGCTGGTGCAACACCCCCGGCTGCGACTGCCCGGGCCGGCGGTGACCTCGTGAGCCTTCACCGCGTCCACGTCACAGAGGTCTTCGCCCCCGGGGCTGAGCAGCCCTGGCTCACCATCCGCCGCGTGCTGGCGTTCGAGTCCGGCCCGTGCCTAGCCCCGGTCCTGGTCCGCCTCGCGGGCCGCCGCCGGCGCATCGCCTGCGGTCGCCGGCTCCCACTGCACCAGCAGTGCCCCAACTGCTGCCCCCGCATCGTCATCACCGACACAAGGAGGATCACCGTTTGAGCGCCCCCGCGCCGCTCGCCGAGCTGGTCGGGCCGGTCATCCGTGACCTGGCCCGCCGCTCAGGCAAAGACCTCACCCGCTGGCTTGACCAGGTCGCCCGCCTCGGCGGCTGCGCCGAACCCATCCGCCTGACCGGCGAAACCCACACCGTCGATGCCGCCTCCGGTGAGGTCCTCGCCACCTACTCGACAAGGAACGAACCGCACGGGCATCTCCTCGTGCGCTGCGGCAACCGCCGCGCCTCCCGCTGCCCCTCCTGCGCCGAGACCTACCGCAAAGACACCTTCCACCTGATCCGCGCCGGCCTGCTCGGCGGAGACAAAGGCGTTCCCGAGACCGTCCGTACTCACCCCCGCGTCCTCGCCACGCTGACCGCGCCCAGCTTCGGCCCTGTCCATCGCGGGCCGGACAAGCACGGCGCACCCCAGGTGTGCCACCCCCGCCGCACCGGGCCGGCCTGCTTCGACCGGCATACCGCCGACGATCCCCGCATAGGCCAACCCCTCGACCCCGACAGCTACGACTACGTCGGTCACGTGCTGTGGAACGCCTACGCCGGTGACCTGTGGCGCCGCTTCACGATCTACCTGCGCCGTCACTTGGCCGGCGCTGCCGGGCTCACTCAGGCCGCGTTCAACCGTCAGGTCAAGGTGTCCTTCGCCAAGGTCGCCGAATACCAAGCCCGCGGCCTGGTCCACTTCCATGCCGTGATCCGCCTCGACGGCCGAACCGACGACGACGACGGAGACGACGCCACGATCCCCCCGCCGGACTGGGCCACCGTGCAGCTCCTCGACGCGGCCATCCACTCTGCGGCTGCTGCCGTGCGGGTGGAAGGTCCCGACCTCGGCCAACCCGATCGGTACCTGGTCTGGGGCCAACAGGTCGATGTCCGGTTCATCGCCCCGGGTGACCTCGACGACGCCGGCGAGCTCACCGAGCAGAAGGTTGCCGGCTACATCGCCAAGTACGCCACCAAAGCCGCCGAAACAGCTGGCACCCTGGACCGCCGTATCCGGCCTCACGACCTCGGCCGTCTCCATCAGCAGGGCGTCACCGACCACGCCGCGCGGCTGATCCGCACCGCGTGGGAGCTCGGCGACCCCGTCGCACACCCGGAACTGCTCACGCTGCGGCTCCGCAAGTGGGCGCACATGCTCGGCTTCCGGGGCCACTTCTCGACCCGATCCCGCGCCTACTCGACCACCATGACCGCCCTGCGGCAGGCACGGGCCGACTACCGACAGGCACAGATCCGCGAATCGGGCTGGGCTTTCGACCCGGACACCACGCTCGTACTTGCGCACTGGAGCTTCGCCGGCCAGGGCTACACCCCCGGTGAATCCCTCCTCGCTGCCGGGATAACCGCTGATCCTCAACCGCGCCGTCTCAATGGAGGGCCAGAGTGACAACGTCTCGTCTGTGGACTGTCGAGGATGTCGCCGAGTTCCTTGGCGTCCCTGCCGGAACCCTGTACCAGTGGCGGACTCGGAAAATCGGCCCTACCGGACACAGGATCGGTAAGCATCTGCGCTACCTCCCGGAAGATGTAGTTGCCTGGGTGCGTGAACAGTCGTGACGATCTATGATCGATGGCACAAGTCCAGGCCCAACCCCGGCGAGTCTCGATGCTCCGAACACAAGAAGGCTCCCACCTCCGAGCATGGCATCGGCGACCGCTGGCAAGTCCGCTACCGCGACGAGTCCGGAAACCAGACCAAGCGGAACTTCGATAAGAAAGCCGATGCTGAACGCTTCGACGCTGCTCGGAAGGCGGACACCTCCCGCGGGGAGTGGATTGACCCCAAGCTGGGCCAGACGAAGTTCGGCGAGTACGCCCCTGAGTGGCTCGCCGCTCGGCTGCACAAGCCGACTACTGAGGAGACCTACCGGAACCACCTCCGGAAGCACATCTATCCGACCTTCGAGGCCGTTTCCCTGGCGTCGATCCGGCCCACCTCCGTACAGCAGTGGGTCAAGGGTCTCCAGTCAAAGGGCCTTGCTCCTCGGACGATCGAGACCATTTACACGATCTTCGCAAGCATCATGCGCGGTGCCGTCCGTGACGGTCTGATCAGCAAGACACCCTGTCGGGATATCCGTCTGCCTCACGCCGCCAAAACCGTGATCCGGCTTTTGTCACCCGAGCAGGTCATAAGACTGAGCCGTGCCATGCCCAGCAAGTACGGCCCGTTGGTCCTTCTCGGCGCTGCTGCCGGCCTGCGGCAAGGTGAGGCGCTCGGCCTCTCGGTGGATCGTGTCAGGTTCGCCGAACAGATGATCACGATTGACCGCCAAGTGGTCATCGTCGATCGCCGGCCAGTCTTGGCGGCTCCGAAGAGTCCCGCATCGGTCCGCGAGGTTCCAATGCCGGCCTTCCTCTCCGAAGCGCTTGAAAAGCACATCGCGGACCATGCCCCCGCCGATCTCCTGTTCTCGACCTCGCGCGACAACCTCATGCGGCGCGACTACTTCAACGCTCGCATCTGGAAACCCGCAATCAAGGCGGCCGGTCTTCTCCCGGACACGACCTCTCACGACCTGCGACACACCTTCGCGAGTACGGCTCTGGCGGAAGGCGTTCCGATCTCCGAGGTGTCCCGGTGGCTCGGCCATGAGTCGATCACCACGACTGTCGACCTCTACGGTCACCTGGTTCCGGATGCTTCCCATAGGGCACGTACGGCAATAGACGTTGCGTTTGCACAGGCGACTAAAGCCTGACTTGTGGCGACGCCGCTACTCGTCTTCTGGGAAGTCCGCCTCATCAAAGATGTTGATCAGTTGGAACTGGGGTGGATTCACGTCTGGCAGGAAACGGACCATTACCACTCATGTCTCGCGTGGCCGAAACGCTTTCAGTGGACGACCCGGCTGATCGTTTGCCAAGTCCTCAGGGTCGTACCACCGTGATGTCCACGTTCCATCGGCGATTGTGCGGAGCAGTTCCTTGACGAGCTGGTGATCTCCCTCCTTCGGCTTGGCCGAGTCCCACCAGTCTGCGAGCACTCGTCCGCTCTCCGGATGGAGCCGCAGTACCGCCATGGTCACTCCACGAGTCGGTTAAGCACCTCTTCGACGTCCAGCGACTCACCGGATTCGGCACTGCCACTGGTGTTTCTCAGCGCTTCCGCATAGGCGGGAATACCCCGCAGATGAACGGTCGCGAGGAGATTCTTCGCGAAAGCTACGAGATGGTCAACATCGTTGGTTCGTTCGAAGGCGAGGGCTGCGCGATACGAGTTACGCAGAAGTGCTCTTTGTTCAGACAGTCGAAGACCATCAATCGTCTCCATTGCCCGTTCAACCGCAGGATCATCATAAGAAACGGATCCGGGCGAGAGGAATTCATGTTTCATGTCGCCCTACTCCTCCGTGGGACTTCGTCTTGTGGCTATTGGGAGTGCGGAGCATTCGGTTGACACGCCAAGGCGACAACAGCCGATCCTGAGACGGACAATCTTCTAACCCCAGCACATCGAACGTCTATTCGATCCGACAGTACTCCCCGTCACTGACAGATGCCACTGCCTTGCCAAGCCACCCTTGCGCATCATGAGGGCTCGTGGACCCTTTTCAACCTGATTGCTTCGGACGTGAACCAGCCAGAGGTGGGAGGTGTCATGGTGATCCACTACGGGATGTGCCCCAACTGTGCCCTGATCTTGATTGATCAGGCTTCAGGGCCAGCTCAGACGGGGTGAGGGCGGACGAGTCGGCCTGTAGGCCGGGTTCTGTGATCAGCCTTGGCTGATCGGCGGCCATCCATCTAGGACCGCCGTTGCCGACGGCCTCAAGCGGTCTACCCGCGCGGCTCGGGCGGGCAGCCCTCGAACGTCGCGCGCGGGACGCTTCCAGGGAAGCGTCCCTTCTTGACCTTGCTCCGGGTGGGGTTTACCGAGCCGCCCACGTCGCCGTGGGCGCTGGTGGTCTCTTACACCACCCTTTCACCCTTACCCCCGCGAAGGGGGCGGTCTGCTCTCTGTGGCACTGTCCCGCGGGTCACCCCGGGTCGGCGTTACCGACCACCCTGCCCTGTGGAGCCCGGACCTTCCTCGGCAGAGCACGAAGCTCTGACGCGGCCGCCCGGCCGGCTCGTCCGCCGTAATAGAAACCCTATCGGCTTACGCGCTCATTCCCCGCCAGGCAAAGCCTTGCCCGCATCGCCGCTTCTCTCACGTCTCTTCGGACGCTTGGCATGGGATGCGCGGCGGAGGGCCGATCAGTGGGCCTCCTGGAAGGCGCGGCCGGCCGGGGTCGCGACGCCGTTGCCATGGAACAGGCCGCTGCTGGGGCCGGTGTCCGAGGTGCCCAGGCCGAACCAGGCGTAGCGATGCACGTACGGCAGGCCGGCCAGCATCGTGGTGGAGGCGGTGACGAACGCGGCCTGCTGCGCCTCCGTGGGGAAGCGGACGCCGTGGGAGAAGTCGATCAGCGCGTACTCGGTGAGCCAGATCGGCTTGTGATAGCGCTCGTACACGGCTTGCAGATAAGACTTGAGCTGCCCGACCGCCGCCTCCGTGCGGAAGTCTCCGCCGTACCAGTGCAGGCTGACGAAGTCGACGCGGTAGCCGCGCTGGGCCGCTCCGGACATGAAGCGATCCAGCCAGCCCCCCGGCCTGTCGCCGCCGTAGGCGACGGCGGGGCTGCCCACCACACGACCGGCTGCCATGAGCTTGGGCCACAGGGACAGCGCCTTGTCCACTGACATGTTGGACTGTTCGGCCATGTCTGGCTCGTTGAAACCGAGCAGGTAGGGTCCGGCGCTCTTCGCCTCGGCGAGCGTCTTGTCGGTGACGCTGCCGGCTCCCCAGATCAGGGGGACGAACTCGGACCCCTTGGGTGTGGTGATGCCGTCATGATTCGAGGACCAGGTGTAGTACCAGCTCGCACCCGACTTGGCCAGCGCCTCGCTGACTCCGGTCATCTTCCACACGCCCACCCCCTTCTTGCCGGACGCCGCCGAAGGGCCGGTCGGCGCGGGCGTGGCCGGAGCTGTGCTCGGATTGGAGCTCGGTGCGGGCTTCGTCGGGGTCGCGCTCGGAGCGGGGGTGGCCGACGTCTGTCCGAAGGCCTGGAACTCCCATAGCGAGACGCCGTACGGGGTGGCCCGCTTGGTGGTGTAGAGCCGGACGTAACGGCCGGTGGCCGACACGTTGACCGTCTGCACGCCTCCTCTGCCGGAGGTCGTGGCGTACAGCGTCGTCCAGGATTTACCGTCGGCGGAGCTCAGAATCTTGAAGTGGGTGGCATAGGCGCGCTCCCATTTCAGTACGACCTTCGTGATGGCGGTGGACTTTCCCAGGTCCACCTGCAGCCACTGCGGGTCGCTGAACCTGCTGGACCAGCGTGTGCCGTCGTTGCCGTCCACCGCGGCCGCCGCCGAGAGATCGCCCCGCTCGGACGAGGAGGCGACCACCGGGCGGCCTTGTGAAATCGGAGCATCGGCCGCATGGGCCGGGAGTATGCCGTTCACCAGGGAGCCGCCCAGGAAGATCGGGAGAACGCCGGCGACCGCGACATGACGCATCCGCCGGGCCGCCACACCAGCCGGCGCGGCAGCCGCCGGAACAGTCTCACTCATGATTTCAGTGCCCTTCGTAGAGCGGTCCGGGGGTTTCGAGGCTGGCGGGAACGCATGTGCCGCCATAGAGGAGACCGGCGCTCCGATCGCGGACAACGAAAACCTCGGAAGTAGTTCGCGGGGTTTGGGTGGCCCGCAGAGATCCGGCGCGCCGAGTACGCTCTGGTCCCCCGTTGTCCGCTACGCCGCCGAGGTCCGACAGGCCACGTTCGTCATGGGTTCGCCCCAGTCGCCCGCCACCCTGCCGTACGGACAGGGGTCGCGATCAGGGGGCCGACGAAGGAGATGCGGATCAGCGCAGGTGGGCGGTGTCGTTGAGCGCCCGGACCACGGCAGGCCCATCAGCGTAGTACTCGATCAGCGAAAGGCAGGCCAGATCGAGATGCATGCGATAAAGCGCCTGCGGAGGCGCCATCAGGGCGAACCGTACGAGCATCTTGATCGGCGTCACATGGGACACCGCGAGCACGGTCTTACCCTCGTGGGCCTTGACGATCCGGTCCCTGGCCCGGTCGACTCGATGCGCCGTCGTCGCGAAGCTCTCACCGCCCGGCGGGGGCACGTCGGGGTCCGCCAGCCAGGCGGCCAGCTCATCGGGCCACCGCTCCTGGATCTCGGCGAACGTGTGCCCCTCCCACGCGCCGAAGTCGGTCTCGCGGAGATCGTCCTCCACTGACACGGGCAGGCCGGTCCGGGCCGCCACCGCCTCCGCGGTCTGCCGGGCGCGCAGCAGGGGGGAGCTGACGATCACTTCGATCTCGTACGGCTTGCCGGACAGGCGTACGGCGGCGGCCTCCGCCTGGGCCACGCCGTTCGCTGTGAGGGCGGGGTTGCCCCGGCCGGAGAACCGCTTCTCGATGGACAGCGGGGTCTCACCGTGCCTGAGCAGGAGCAGCGAGGTGGCCGTCCTGGTGGGACGGGCCATCCAGCCGGTGCCACGCCCGGCCCGGACGCCGGGCCCCTGGGCGCCGGGCGGTTCGAACAGGGCGTCCGGCTGTCGCTCGAACGAGGACGTCACCGACGCGGACGTGGTCGCTGAGGTGCTCGCCGAAATGGTTTTGGCCTGCCACTTCTCGCCCCGGGCGGCGGCGTCCATGGCCTCGTTGGCCAGGCGGTCGGCGTGGCTGTTCTGCTCGCGGGGGATCCACTTCCAGTTGACCCGGAAGCGCCGGGCCAGGGCGGCGCCCTCCAGAGCGAGCGGCCGCAGACCCTCGTGCTTGACCTTCCAGCGGCCGGCCATCTGCTCGATGACGAGCTTGGAGTCCATCCGGACCTCGACGGGCTCGCCTTCGGCGCCGAGGGCCAGCAGTGCCTGAAGTCCGGCGATCAGCCCGCGATACTCGGCCACGTTGTTGGTCGCGGTGCCGATCGACTCGGCGGCCTCCGCGAGGACCTGGCCCGCGGGGTCCTTCACGACCGCGCCGTATCCGGCGGGTCCGGGGTTGCCCCGGGACCCGCCGTCAGCCTCGACGACGAACTTCACGCCGGCCAAAACGCCCCCAGATCCTTAACGGCCGTTCACAGGCCCGACTCGGCCGTCCGGACCAGGATCCGGCGGCACTCCTCGCAGCGGACCACCTCGTCCGGTGCGGCGGCCCGGATGCGGTTGAGGTCGGCGATGGACAGGGTCGTGCGGCAGCCGAGGCACCGGCCGCCGTGCAGCATCGCGGCGCCGACGCCCGACTGCTCGCGCAGCTTCTCGTACAGCGCCAGCAGGTCGGCGGGGATGCCGGCGATCGAGGCGCGCTTGCCCTGAAGCTCGGCGGCGTCCTTGTCGATCTCCGCGAGGGCGGCGTCGCGGCGGTCCTCGGCGGCGGCCAGCGTGCCGCTGACCTTGTCGCGCTCCGACTTGAGCGTCGCCACCTGGGCGTCGGCGGCCTCACGACGCTCCATGATCTCCAGCACGACCTCTTCCAGGTCTCCCTGCCGCCGCCGGAGCGAGGCGATCTCCGACTGGAGGCTCGCCAGGTCCTTGGGCGAGGACACCTGGCCGGAGTCGAGGCGGTTCTGGTCGCGCTCGGCCCGGGTGCGGACGGCGTCCACGTCGGACTCGGCCTTGGCCTGATCCCTGGCGAGGTCACCCGCCTCGGTCTCGGCGCCGATCGCCTGGGTGGCGAGCTGTGCCACCTTCTTGGACAGCTCCTCGATCTCGGCGAGCTCGGGCAGGGTGCGGCGGCGATGCCTCAGCCGGTCGAGACCCGCATCCAGCTCCGCCAGATCGAGCAGACGCTTCTGTGCTTCCGGTGCGGCCTTCATCCCTATCCTCAAGGTCTTCGCGTGTCCAGGTCTGTTGCGGTGTCTGGTGCGGTCGCCGTCCACGCGTCCGTGACGACGTCCGAGATGCGCGCCTCAACAGTAATGCCCCTGGCCCGCAACGCTGACGTCAGACGTCCGGCGGCGTCGGCCAGCCAGGGCCATTCGGTGGCCCAGTGCGAGGCGTCGATCAGCGCCGGCCCGTCCCCGGCCTCCATGTGCTCGCTGGCGGGGTGGTGGCGCAGGTCGGCGGTGAGGAAGACGTCGGCCCCGGCGGCGCGAGCCGTACTGAGAAGGGAATCCCCCGCTCCCCCGCTCACCGCGATCGTCTCGACCGGGCGTTCGAGGTCGCCGGCCACCCGCAGTGGGCCGGCCGTACGGGGAAGGCCCGACGCGGCCCGGGCGGCGAACTCCCGCAGGGACACGGGCGACGGCAGGGTCCCGATGCGGCCGAGCCCGCGGCGCGGGTCGGCCGGAGAGGGCTGCAGCGGGCGGAGGGCGGAACGCAGCCCCACGGCGCGCGCGAGCGCGTCGGAGACCCCGGGATCGGCGACGTCGGCGTTGGTGTGCGTCGTGTAGAGCGCGACGTCGTTCCTGATCAGCCGGTGGATGACGCGGCCCTTGAAGGTGGTGGCGGCGACGCTCGTGGTCCCGCGGAGATAGAGGGGGTGATGCGTGACGATCAGGTCGGCGCCCCATTCGAGCGCCTCGTCCGCCACCACCGCGACGGGGTCGACCGCGAACAGGACCTTCCGTACGGCCGCCGCCGGATCGCCGCAGACGAGGCCCACCGCGTCCCAGGGCTCGGCCCAGGACGGGTCGTACATCGCCTCCATCTCGGCGACGACCTCGGCCAGGGAGCAGGAGATCGATGACACCCGCGCAGACTACCGCGCTCCCAGCCGGGCTCCGGGGAAGGGAACTCAGGGAAGGGCAGGGCGGACAAGAAATCGCCACTCGGAGCGCCGGTGCGGGAGAGGTAACGTCACATGAAGGCTCCCGCCGCCAGGAAGGACTCCGACGTGCCCGTTGATCAGCTCAGTGACCTCCACGCGGACGCGGTCGTCGCCGACGCGCACAACGACCTCCTCATGGCGGTCTCCGCCCGGCCTCCCCGGATGTGGGCCTCGTTCTTCCGGGACCAGTGGCTTCCGCAACTCGTGGCGGGCGGCGTCAACGTGCAGGTCCTGCCGGTGTTCATCGACGACCAGTACCGGCCTGAGGGCGCGCTGCGCCAGACGCTCCGCATGATCGAGTGCGCGCACGTCCTGGCCGAGGGCAACCCGGAGGCGGTGCGGATCTGCTACGACGGGCAGCAGATCGACGAGGCGCTCGCTCTCGGGAGGATCGCCCTGGTGCTGGCCATGGAGAGCATGCCCGGCATCGGCGACAGCGTCGAGCTGATCCCGACCGTGCACCGGCTCGGCGTCCGCGTGGCCTCCATCGCCCACTGGGACCGTACGGCTCTCGCCGACGGCAGCGGGCAGGACGGCACCGGCTCGCGGCTGACGAGCCACGGCGTTGAGGCCCTCCAGGAGATGGAACGGCTCGGCATGATCTTCGACGTGTCCCACCTGGGCGCCTCCGGCGTCGGGCACGTCCTGGAGATCGCCACCCGGCCGGTCATCGCCACGCACTCCTCCGCGCGGGCGCTGCGTGACCACCACCGCAACCTGACCGATGACCAGCTCAGGGGGATCGCGGCCAACGGCGGCGTGGTGTGCGTCAACTTCCTCGCGGCGTTCCTCACCGTGGACGCGCGCAGCGCCACGATCGACCACCTGGTCGACCACATCGAGCACGTCGCGGGTGTCGCGGGCATCGACCACGTCGGTCTCGGCCCGGACTTCATCCGCGAGGTCCACCGCGACCTGACTCCGCCCTGCTGCGAGGGTTTCGGCCTCGGCGAGATCGACTCGGCCGCGGCGATTCCCGGCCTGGACGGCCCGCGCGGCCTGCCCATGGTGACCGAGGCGCTGCTCAAGCACGGGTTCTCCGAGGAGGAGATCGTCAAGATCCTCGGCGGCAACGTGATGCGCCTGTTCCGCGCCGAGCTGGGCCGGGCCCGGCCGTGAACCTCGGCGGTATGCCGGTCGGCCCGCCGGACGAGTCGCTGGCGGACATGCTGGCCGACCTCGAGGAGCTCGTCCTCTGCGAGTCGTACTCCGCCGACCACGAGGCCGTGGCCAGCAGCGCGCGGGTGGTCGCCGCGCAGGGACGCCGGGTGCTCCAGGCCGAGCCGGAGACGGCGGTGATCGGCGGGGTGACCCACCTGCGCTGGTCGTTCGGCACGCCGAAGGTGCTGCTGCTCGGCCACCACGACACCGTCTGGCCGATCGGCTCGCTCCGCGACCACCCCTGGTCCGTCGTGGACGGGGTGGCGAGGGGGCCGGGCGTCTTCGACATGAAGGCCGGGCTCGTGCAGCTCTTCCACGCGGTCGCCTCGCTGCCGTCGCCGGACGGGATCACGGTGCTCGTCGTGGGCGACGAGGAGCTCGGCTCACCGACCTCCCGTCCGCTCATCGAGTCGATCGCGTCGGAGTGCGGGGCGGCGTTCGTGCTGGAGGCCAGCGCGGACGGCGGCGCGCTCAAGGTCGCACGCAAGGGCGTCTCGCGCTACGAGCTCGTGGTGTACGGCAAGGCCGCCCACGCGGGGCTCGAACCCGAGCTGGGGATCAACGCCGGAGTCGAGCTGGCCCACCAGATCCTCGCGGTCAACGACATCGCCCGGCAGGTCGAGTCGTCCTCCCAGGCGGGCGTGGTGTCGGTGACCCCGACCCTGATGTCGGCCGGGACCAGCACGAACACGGTTCCGGCGGTGGGACGGGTCGCGATCGACGTCCGGGTGCCGGACGTCGCGGCGCAGGAGCGCGTGGACGAGCTCATGCGCGGCCTGACTCCCCGCACTCCCGGGACACGCCTGGAGCTCCGCGGCGGCCCCAACCGGCCGCCCCTGGAAGCGTCGGCCTCGGCGGCGCTCTTCGAGGTCGCCACGAGGATCGCCGGCGGTCTCGGCATTGGACCTCTCCGGGGAGTCTCCGTGGGCGGCGGCTCCGACGGCAACTTCACGGCCGGGGTCGGCTGCCCCACGCTCGACGGCCTCGGCGCGGTCGGCGGCGGCGCCCACGCCGCCGAGGAGCATGTCGTCGTGGCCGAGATGCCGGTCCGCGCCAGGCTCGTCGCCGCCCTGGCGGCCGAGGTGCTCAGCAGCGGCCCCGGCGGCGGCCCCGGCAGTGTCCTCAACGGGGAGCCGGCCAGATGACGGACCCGGCCAGGCAGGCCGAAGAGGCGGCGATCCGGAGCGGGGTGGAGCTCAGGGAGCTGCACGACATCGCCGACTTCGAGCGGGTCGTCCGGCTGTTCGACGACATCTGGCACCCCGGCCCCGCCAACCCTCCGGCCACCGTGGAGCTGATGCGGGCGCTCTCCCACACCGGGAACTACGTCGCCGGGGCCTTCGACGGCGCGGTTCTCGTGGGAGCCTCCGCCGGGTTCCTCGCGGGGCCCCCGGGCGAGGTGCTGCACTCCCAGGTGACCGGGGCGGTCAAGCGCGGCGCGGGGTTCGCGCTCAAGCTCCATCAGCGGGCCTGGGCCCTCCGGCGGGGCATCGCCCGCGTCACCTGGACCTACGACCCGCTCGTACGGCGCAACGCCCACTTCAACATGGCCAAACTGGGGGCCCGGCCGGAGGAGTACCTGCCGGACTTCTACGGGGCGATGGCCGACGCGATAAACGTGGGCGACGAGTCCGATCGCGTGCTGGCGGTCTGGCGGCTGAGCGAGCGCCATGTCGTGGCGGCCTGCGACGGCATGCCGTACCGGCCGGAGATCCCGGCGGACGCGGTGGTCGGCGTGGCGGCGCGGGAAGGGCGGCCGTCGATCGGCACGACGGACGGGGGCGTCGTGCTCGTGGCGCTCCCCGGGGACATCGAGGCGCTCCGCCGCCAGGACCCGGGCGGCGCCAAGGCGTGGCGGCATGCCGTACGGGACGTGCTGGGCGGGATGATGGCGCGGGGCGCCCGGGTGACGGGCTTCGCGGAGGGCTGCTACGTGGTGGAGCGCGCATGAAGATCACAGGTGTGGAGCTGCGGCGGATCTCGATGCCGCTGGTGGCGCCGTTCCGCACGTCGTTCGGGACCGAGCGGGCGCGTGACGTGCTGCTGGTCCGGGTGGTGACGCCGGACGCCGAGGGCTGGGCCGAATGCGTCGCGATGGAGGAGCCGCTGTACTCGCCGGAGTACGTGGACGGGGCCGCCGACGTGATGCGCCGGTTCATGGTCCCGGCGCTGGCCGCGCTCCACCATGTCGACGCGTACGGCGTGGGCCGGACGCTGGAGCCGTTCAAGGGGCACCGGATGGCGAAGGCGGCCCTGGAGACGGCCGTGCTCGACGCCCAGCTCCGCGCGTCGGGCGAGCCGTTCGCGCGGTTCCTCGGGGCCTCCAGGGACGCCGTGCCGTGCGGAGTCTCAGTGGGGATCATGGACTCGATCCCCCAGTTGCTCGACGCCGTCGGCGGCTATCTGGCCGAGGGATATGTCCGGATCAAGCTGAAGATCGAGCCGGGCTGGGACGTCGAACCGGTCAGGGCGGTCCGGGAGCGGTTCGGGGACATTCCGCTACAGGTGGACGCGAACGCCGCCTACACGCTGACGGACGCCGCCCACCTGTCGAGGCTCGACGCGTTCGACCTGCTGCTGATCGAGCAGCCGCTCGGCGACGACGACCTGGTGCAGCACGCGGAGCTGGCCAGGCGGCTCAGGACGCCGCTGTGCCTGGACGAGTCGATCCACTCGGCGGCGCACGCGGCGGCCGCGATCTCGCTCAAGGCCTGCTCGATCGTGAACATCAAGCCCGGCAGGGTCGGCGGCTACCTGGAGGCCCGCCGCATCCACGACCTGTGCCGGGCGCACGGTGTGGCCGTGTGGTGCGGCGGCATGCTGGAGACGGGCATCGGCCGGGCCGCGAACGTCGCGCTCGCCGCCCTTCCCGGCTTCACGCTGCCCGGCGACACGTCGGCCTCCCGCAGGTACTACGCCAGGGACGTCACGGCGCCTTTCGAGCTGCGCGACGGACACCTCGCCGTCCCCACCGGGCCGGGCATCGGCGTCGACCCCGACCCCGCCGTCCTGGCCGAGGTCACCACCTCCGTGGAGTGGCTGCCCGCATAACCGGCCGCTGGCCGGGCCGGGCCGGTCGGATCGGGCCGGGCCGGTCAGGTTCGTGGATTTCCGCAATCTGGAAGAGGACCGGGAAAGCCCCGGGCTCTTACCGTGAGCCACGGATGGCGAGAGCCGGAAGGGAGTCCGCGATGGCCGCCTGATCCCCGGCCGCGCGGCTCCAGGACGGTCGCCCATCTCGGGGCGCCCGCGCTCGGGGCGTCCACTCGGACCTCTCCCCGGCCGACAAGGAGTTCCCCCCATGACCGCGACAGGCAGCGGGCTGACCACCGCACTCAACACCGACCGTCACCGCATCGGGCTCAACGTCTTCGCCGCGATAGTCCTCGCCCACTGGGCCGAGCACATCGCGCAGGCCGTCCAGATCTGGGTCCTCGGCTGGCCCGTGCCACAGGCGCGCGGCGTCCTCGGGCTCTGGTTCCCCTGGCTGGTCAAGTCGGAGTTCCTCCACTACGGCTACGCGCTGGTCATGCTGGTCGGGCTGATCCTCCTGCGGAAGGGCTTCGTGGGTCGCTCGCGCACCTGGTGGAACATCGCGCTCGGCATCCAGGTCTGGCATCACTTCGAGCACCTCCTGCTCCTGATCCAGGCGCAGAGCCACCACAACTTCTTCGGCAAGCCGGTGCCGACCAGCATCATCCAGCTCATCGTCCCCCGCGTGGAGCTGCACCTGTTCTACAACACCGTGGTGTTCATCCCCATGGTCGTGGCCATGGTGCTGCACCGCTGGCCGAGGACCGACGAGCGTAAGAGCATGGCCTGCTCCTGCGCGTACGCCGCGGCATGACCCGGCCGCCTCGCCGGCCCGGCTTCGGCCTGGTGGTGGCGACGGTGGCCGGCCTCGCGCTGCTGTTCCTCTCGGTGCCCAACGTCGCGCCCGCCTTCCGGGCGGCGCGCGGCGACGGGACGCCCGGCGTCTTCACGGCCGGCCGGGTCACCTGCGTCGAGCATCCCGGACACGAGGCGTGCTCGTGGTCGGGCACGTTCCGCGGCCCGGCCGGGCAGCGGGACGTCTCCCTCTACGGCGCCGACCGCGACACCCTGCGGCCGGGTGAGCAGGTCCGGGCGATCGACACGGGCCGTCCTCACCTCGTGTACGGCCCGGGCGGCTCCCGGGAGTGGATCTTCGTTCTGCTCCTCCTCGTCGCGGGATGCGCCCTGCTCATCCCCCCCGCTCGGATGATCATGGGCCGGGGCCGCAAGCCCCGTGGAAGTGACCCGTGGACATCCGTGGAGCAGTCCTTGGAAAAGTCCTTATAGGAGTCCTGACGGGGGCCCGGAAGGGCTCCTCGGGAGCGTGATGCCGTAAAACATGTGAGGAGAGCCCCCACTAGAGAGTAGGTTTGCCCTCTTTTATCCCCGAATCTCCCTTAAGTGGCGGAGGGTTGACCTAATGTGATCGTCTGGTCACCGGGGGGATCAGGTGGGGTTCTGGCACGGATGGTCGGTACGGACTCGCCTGACGGTAATCGCCAGTGCCGTCATGGCGCTGGTCTGCGCTGCCACCGCGGCCTTCATCCTGATGTCCGTCCGCGGGACCGCTGAGAGGTACAAGACCGAGGAGGTCATCGCGGCGGCCGTGCGCGTCGTCTACCTCATCAACCGCGAGCGGCTCCCTCCCGTCATGCTGGACGAGGAGGTCACCGGGATTCAGGTTCTGAACCCGAAGGGTCAGATCGTCTCGACGAGCGCCCGGATCCTGGGGCGGCCCCGGATGGCGGCCTTCCGGCCCAGCGAGTCGAGCCCCCAGGCCAACAAGGTCCTCTGCCACAGCCCCGCCTTCCCGGAACAGTGCGTGATCGTCGTGGCCTTCCGCGTGCCGCAGCCCGACGGCATGTGGATCGTCTACGCGGCCGACTACCAGGTGCCCAGATACGTCAACGCCCCGCTCGTGACGGCGCTCGTCGGCGGGTCGCTGCTGCTGATCGCGCTGACGGCGTTCGGGACGTACCAGGTCGTGGGAAGGGCGCTCGCGCCGGTCGAGGCGATCGCCGACAAGCTGGGCGTCATCACGGCGACCGACCTGGGGCAGCGCGTGCCGGTGCCGAAGTTCCGCGACGAGATCCGGCGGCTGGCCGAGACCGCCAACCAGACCCTCGACCGGGCCGAGATGGCGGTCGAGCAGCAGCGCCGGTTCGCCTCCGACGCGTCTCACGATCTGCGCAGCCCGCTCACCGCGATGCGCACCGAGATCGAGGAGGCGCTCCTGCATCCCGAGGAGGCCGACTGGCCCTCGACCGGCGAGACCCTGCTCGAGAGCCTTGATCGCCTGCAGGCCCTCGTCACCGACCTGCTGCAGATCGCCCGGCTGGACGCCGGAGCGCCGCCCAAGCACGACCGGATCGATCTCGCCGAGCTCGCCGCCTGGGAGCTCGACCGCCGCCAGCGCAAGGTCGAGGTCCTCCGGGAGCTGACCTTCGGCACGGAGGTCATCGGCGACCGGCTCCGGCTCGCCCGCGTGCTGAACAACCTGCTCGACAACGCGGAGCGCCACGCCAGCTCGATGCTCGTCGTGAAGGTGGACCGGGACGAGGACAGATGCGTCCTGGAGGTCGTGGACGACGGCGGCGGCATCCCGCCCGACAAGCGCGAGGTGGTGTTCCAGCGCTTCACCCGGCTGGACGCGGCACGCAGCAAGGACGCCGGCGGCACGGGGCTGGGCCTCTCGATCGCCCGCCAGATCGCCGAAAGCCACGAGGGCACGCTCACCATCGAGGACAGCTCGATGGGCGCCCGGTTCGTCATGCGGCTCCCGTCGGCGCCAAAGGAATGAGACCTCGCCGGAGAGTCGCTCAGCGCGCGGATCACTGCGCGGATCACTGCGCCTCGGTCACCACGATCACCGTGGGGACCGGGGCCTGAAGCGCCTCGGCGACGGCGTCCTGGAGCTCTTCCGGCGTCTCCACCGCCCGCCCCCGCGCGCCGTACGCGACGGCCAGGGCGAGCAGGTCGGGCCCGAGCAGATCGACGGCCACCGGGGTCATCCCCCGCTGCTTCATCTCCTCCCGGATCTCCCCGAAGCCGCCGTTGACCGAGACGACGATCGGCAGGCTGAGCCCCAGCTCCACAGCGGTGGCCAGCTCCTGCACGCTGAACTGGAGAGCGCCGTCCCCGGCGAGCACGACGACCGGCCGGTCCGGTCTGCCGATCTTGGCGCCGATCCCCGCGGGCAGCGCGAAGCCGAGCGTGCCGAACCCGGCCGGGAAGAGGAACCGCCCCGGCGGGTCCATGGGCAGGGCGACGAGCGCACCGTGGTAGACCATCATCGAGTTGTCGCCGACGACGACGGTCTCCTGCGGCATGGCCCTGCGCAGCGCCTCGACGTGCCCCGCCCATCGCCGGGCGAGCTCCGCCAGCTCGGCGACGTGACCTTCGGGGACGTGCGGGCGTTCCGGACGCGACGCGGCTTCGGCCTCCCCCATCCGGTTGTGCAGCTCCTCCAGGGCCAGCGCCGCGTCCGCCACGACCGCCACGGCCGCCACGTGGTCTCCGTACATCTGCCCCGGGTCCACGTCCACCCGGATGAGCGTCCCGCCGAGCGCGAAGTCGTCTTCCCAGAGGTCGGCCGGCCCCAGCTCCGTCCCGATGGCGAGGACAACGTCGCAGGAGGCCAGCCACCGCCGCACGCCGTCCAGGTGGAGGGTGGCCCCGAGGGCCAGCGGATGGCTCTCCGGCACGACGCCCTTGCCGTTCACCGTCGTCACCACGCCCGCGCCGACGCGCTCGGCGATCCGCATGGCCAGGCGGCCGACGGGCTGCCCGTCGTCCCCCGGCCGCTGGGCTCCCCCGCCGAGCACCAGGCCCGGCCGGCCGGCCGTACGCAACAGCCTCGCGGCCTCATCGAGCGCCGCGGGGTCGGGCACGCGGGGCATCAGCCGGTACGGCGGGGCCAGCGCGGCGGCGTCCTCCCGGTCGAGCAGGTCGGCGGGGATCTCGATGTGCACGGGACGGGGACGGCCCTCCGCGAACTGGCCGAAGGCGCGGGCGACGGCGGCCGGGATCTCCCGCACCGACGCGACCCGGTGGCTCCACGCGCAGAGCGCGTCGATCGCCCCCGACTGGTCCTTGCTCTCGTGCAGGTAGCCCCGGCCCTGGCGCGGGTGGTCCGTCGGCACTCCCGGTGAGATGAGCAGGATCGGAGACGAGTCGGAGTACGCCTGGGCGAGAGCCGTGGCCGCGTTGACCACCGCCGGGCCCGTGGTGGTGACGACGACCCCCGGACGGCCGGTGACCCGCGCGTAGCCGTCGGCGGCGTATCCGGCGCCCTGCTCGTGGCGCGGCGTCACACACCTGATCCCGGCTGAGTCGAGCTCCTGGTAGATCGAGAGGTTGTGCGTCCCCGGAATTCCGAAGATCGTGTCCACTTCGTGCGCCCTGAGAGCCGCGACAAGCGCACCTGCCCCCGTGGCAGGGGTCGTCCGTGCGGTTGCGGGTGTCAAATCACGCATCACTTTCCGGCAAGGAGTCGCGGGAGTTTTCATGGTACGTTTTCCCGCTCCCACTACGCCAGACAGGGACGCAATTCTTTGTCTTTCAGGGCGAGCTTTCCCGTGCTTCCGGAAGGCGGTCGGAGCGAGCGCCCACGGCGTATGGATCGGTCAGGCCGTTAAGAACGTTTTCGATCGACCGAACCGCTTGATTGACCATCCGGTCCATCGCCTCACGCGTGTGGGACGCGATATGGCCGGTGACGAGAAGCCGGCCGCCGAAGTCTTCGAGCAGGCGTGCCGCCGCCTCGGAGTCCTTGGGGTAGAAGCCGTCGAAGACGGCGAGGCTGATCCGGCCCTCCTCCATGCTGGTGTAAAGAGCTTCGGGATCCACGACGGACGGCCTGGCGGTGTTGATGAGGATCGTCCCCTTCCGCGCCTCGGCGAGGATCCCCGCGTCGATCATGTATTTCGTCTTCTCGTTTCCCGGCACCATGACGACGAGAATGTCGCTCCATGCCACCAACTCCCGGAGAGGCTGGTATTCCAAATCCAGCTCTTTTTCCAGAATCTCTTTGCGGGTCCGGCTGTAATATCCGACCTTGGCGCCGAACGCCTGCCTGAGGATCTCCGCGATCCGAGTGCCGATGGTCCCCATGCCGACGATGCCGATCTTGCGGGCGCTGAGCTCGTGCGGAAGCTCGTCGGGGTTGTCCCAGTCCGGGTAGCGGTTGCCGAGTTGCTGGACGATCTGCCAGTTGGTGTTGATGATCTGCGCCACGGTGAACGTCGCGACCGAGTCCCTGGCGGCTCCGGGCGTGCTGGTCACGACGATGTCGAGATCGTCGGCCGCGGCCACGTCGACGAAGCTCTCATATCCCACGCCGACGAACGCGACGACCTTCAGCGTCTCCTTCGCGCTCAGCAGCGCGGCGGCGGTGGCCCGTTCCTCCCCGCCGTGCAGGTAGGCCACCGCGCCCTTCAGCTCGTGTTCGAGCTCCTCCTCCGTCAGTACATGCGACGGCCTGCGCAGCCGTAGTCCCAGCCTCTCCAGGGACTCCAGGCGCGCCCTGTCGATCCATGCCCCGGTCACCAGGAGCTTCCCGCTCGTCACCGGCGTCTCACCAGTGGACGGGAAACTATTATCCAGATGGTCCGTTATATGCCTGGTAACCTCGGTTTGGGACATTTAAATATCTCTCAGAGTCAGGACACGGGTGTCCGTTTTCGGGCTTCCTATCGCTCAAACCCGGGCAACATGCCGGAATTACCGGCCGGTCAGGCGACGGAGTCGGTTTTCAATGGTATAAGGAGTTGGGGGCCCCGTCTCCACCTAGTCGTTAAAGGCCGACCCCTAGGTAGAGAAAGCGAGACCGACCTCCGCCCGCCCGACTACGTAAGTCACTCGTAGTGCAGAGAGGTCCACATGAAACTGCAGCCCCGCCAGCAGCTTCTGGAGGTCTGGGAGGCGGCGGCGCGCACCTCCCTCCGCGACGGCGGGTGGACCTGGGGTGGGCGCGGCGGTTCGAACTCCATATCGGATGCCGAACAGCTCCTCTGTTTCATGTATCCCGCCTCCGAACTGCCGGGTTTCCGGCTTGACACCCCGGACGAGACCGCCGACGACGTGCTGGCGGCACTCACCGGCCTGGGTGACAGCGTCGAAATCCCCAAGCTTCTCCTGAAAGTCATCGGCGAATACCTCCGGACCTATACCGGAGATGACGGACGGCCGATTTTCTCGGGCGGCAGCTACTTCATCCCGGCCGACGAGGACGCCAAGATCACCCCCGAGCAGCTACAGCTCGACGTGGTCGACTCCTTCTCCATGTCGGTCACGCTCGCACTCGGCACACTGGGCTTCCTCAAGGTCTTCCGGCAGAGCGTGCGGCGCGAGGACATCCGCAGGGAGATCCGCGAGCTGGAGGATCTCGCGAGCAGCCGGCTGTCGGCCGCCATGGTTGGACTGCTGCGGAGTTTCACCATCAACGCGTTCGATCCCGGGGCGCCGGCGGGCCGCGCGCTGCTCCGGACGGTCAACCAGACCGGCGCCCCCGAGCGTCGCGTGCTCGACGATCTCCGGCGGGAGCTGCGCCCGGTCCGGGCGGGCCTGCGCGACCTCACCATCGGGTCCGGCAGCGAGGTGGACCTCGACAACGAGAACCTGCTGTTCGAGTGCGGGTGGACCTGGGGCATCGTCAAGGACGCCCCGGACGTCTCCACGCCGCTCCAGATCGGGCCGCAGCCCAAGGGCGTCGCCGCCGACAACCCGTTCCTCTACTTCACCGTCAACGCCCTCGTCGGCATCAGCGACCTGTGGTCGGAGCGCACCCGCGTGCTCGGCCTGCTCAACGACGACCAGCTCAACCTCGCCCAGTCGCTCCAGCGCCGCTGGGACCTCACCCAGCTCTACTGGCGCACGATCGCCATGTACGGCCGGGGCACCTGGCCGCTGGAGGACATCCCCTGGAAGACCACCGACGAGAAGGAGTCGGACTACTACAGCCTCGGCGTCACCGCCATGGTCGTGCAGAGCCTGGTCAACAGCAGGGCGAGTGACGTCGACCTCGGCCGCGTCGCCAACGTGCTGGAGGAGCTGGCCATCAGGGCCAGGATCATCCGCAGGGCCGTGCCCGGCGACCCCCCCGTCCTCATGCACTCCCCCGGAGTCTCCGTCAACCTGCGCGGCAGCGAGGAGCTCGGCCCGCCCATGATCTGGGTCGTCTCCGACTTCGCGATCACGCTGCTGAAACGCACGATCTGGGCCGCCACGATCGCGCAGAACACCCGGACCAGGGAGCGGCTGCTGACCCTGGCCGACCAGATCTGGCGGCACATCATGCACCGCCGCTGCACGGACGGGGCGGCGCGCGGGCTCTGGGACCAGCCGGGCAACATCTTCACCGACATAGACGTCCGGCACGAGGAGCCCTCCTGGTACTTCAGCGAGCGGGTCGTCGAGTTCCTCGTCGCCGCCGCCCGCGCCAGCGGCGAGTCCCCCCTGCGCAGCCCCCAGCTGGTCGACTTCGCCTACCAGATGCTCAGCGAGGCCGAGCACCTCCTGGATCAGGAGCTGGTCACCAGGCAGCTCGTGGAGGGACAGACCATCCAGCCCAAGCTGCGGAGCATCCAGGCGGCGCTCCAGCGGGCGCGGTCGATCATCAGTGACCGGCCGGCGACCGCCAACGCGCTCATCAACAACGCCCTGCTCGACCTGGAGCGTCTCGCCGTCGCCCGCGACAGCGCGTCGGAGGCGATCTAGATGCTCATCTTCGCGATCTCCGACAAGGGCGGCACAGGCCGCTCGGTCACCAGCACCAACATCGTCTACCGGCACGCGCTGCAGGGCAACGACGTGTGTTACCTCGACTTCGACTTCGGCTCGCCCACGGCCGGGGCCATCTTCAGCGTCAGCTCGGTGGCCCGCGGCACGAAGACGGGCGGCCTCCACGAATACCTCCGAGGTGACTGCGCCGAGCCGCGCCGGATCGACATCTGGTCCGAATCCGACCGCGAAGGTCTCCGGATCAAACCGCCCGGCGCCGGGCGGCTCGTGCTGCTCCCCGGCACCGAGGGAGGCGGCGAGCTCGCCACGGTGGACGAGGAGATGATCAGCAGGTGCGTGCAGCTCTTCAGCCGCCTGGAGGAGGAGTTCGACCTGTGCATGGTGGACGTGAGCGCCGGACGCTCGTTCACCGCCGAGATGGTCCTCAAGGCGACCGTGCGGCTTCCGGCGATCCCCTTCCGCTGGCTCGTCTTCCACCGCTGGACGCGGCAGCACATCATCGCGGCCGACGGCCTGGTGACCGGCGCCGACGGGCTGCTCGACGTGGGCGCCAGGGTCGGGCACGACGCTGACATGCTGCGGGACCGTATCCGGTTCGTCCGCACCGCCGTCCTGGAGCCCGACGCCGCCGAGCTGGTGGGCCTGCGCGACGAGCAGCGAGCCTGGCTGAGCGCCTGCGACAACGACCTGCGAGAGCTCGCGCGCCGGCACAAGGTCGGCCGTACGGCCATGCTCGGCAAGATCCCTCTCGATCCGGTCCTCCAGTGGCGTGAGCAGCTCATCTCGGACGAGGACGTGCTGGCCAGCAAGATCGCGAACGCGGAGACCACCGCGGCGTTCGACGATCTCGCCAAGAAGATCGTCGACGACAGCGCATGGGAGGGTCTGTGACGTCGGTGAACGCGACGTTCGGCGAGGTCGCGGCGGAGCGCCGGATCGCGTCGGCTCCCTTCTCCCACGTGTCCATCGAGCTCGGACATCTCTACATGGAGGACTTCGAGGCCGGTCCCGAGCGGCTGCGGGAGCAGTTCCGCCGGGTGGCTCCCTGGGTCCGGAGCGTAAGGGCGAGCTGGCAGGACCGGGTGCCGGGACGCAGGGCGAGGGTCAGCACCTGCTTCCTGATCGACGACTACTTCAGCCCGTTCAGCACCCCGGCCGAGCTGGTGCCGATGGTGCTCGACGCCGCGGCCGAGAGCGACCTGACCATCGACTACCTCGCCAGGGAGTCCTCCTGTGCGGAGAGCGACGGCGTCGAGCTGGCCAGGCTGGTCGAGGACCGGCTCGTCGACGACCCGGCGCCGGAGACCAACGGATCCCGCCCTCCGGTGAAGGAGACGGGGTGGCTGTCCAACGGCGCGCGGTCCCCGCAGGTCGGCGCCGTCCAGGCCATGGGGAAGGCGCAGCGGTGGGCGCCGCCCGTGCAGAACGCCAAACGAGGCCACTCGATCTTCGTCGACGTGGAGCTGTGGGACGAGGCCGCCGGGCGGCGCACGTGGTCGTGCCCGTTTCTGGCCGCCGTCTGGCAGCTCCTGCGGCTCGGGCTGTTACGGAGTGAGGGGCGGCTGCCGCTCCGGCCGGTCCCCCGCGAGGACGCCTTCCCCGGCGACTGGGACTCGCTCCCCGCCGTCGTCCAGCTCAACCCGGCGGCCACGCCGTTCAGCGCGTACACCACGTTGTCCGTTCTCTCGCCCCGTTTCCTGCCGGTCGAGCTGGCGGTGCGGACGATTCTGAGCCAGGTCGCGGTGGACGCGGACGTCCTGCGGCAGGTGGCGGCTCGAAGCGAGAGCGAGGGCGTCAGGCTCGAAGAGGAGCTCGTCGACCGCATCTCCTACGTCTTCACCTAGGTCGTGTCCCTTGGAGTCCGGACTGATGCTGGTCATGGGGGAAGTGCACACCGGGTTGCTGCAGAACTCCGGGGAGATCCCCGAGTCCAGCGCCCGTGACGTTCTCCGGCTGCTGGCGGGTGAGACGGTCCGCGTCTCCCGGCGTCCGATCGCCTACGCGGTGTCGCCCGACCGGCTGACCGGGGTGGACTGCAGGCTTCCGGCCGCCTCGCAGTCCCGGGTCAGGGGCGTCGGCACGGTCGTGTCCCGGTCGTCGATCACCGGCGGACGGGTCGTGCAGGGCTCGTCTTACGCGCACGTCCAGCGCAGCGGCTCCGACCGCCGGCTGGCGTGGTCGCACTACCTCGCCCGCCCGGGGGTCATCGAGGTGTTCGGGAAGGCCAGGGCGGAGGACCTGGCCGACGGGTTCACCGAGGACCCACCGGCGGACTGCCTGGACCTCGGCGCGATCAGCGCGCGGTTCATGGACACCGTCCAGGCGTCGCCCCTGCTGGACCGGCGGGCGCCCTTCAAGATCGCTCGTGCCCGGCTCCGGTGGGTGGCGCGGACGGGGGAGCCGGCCATCCGCCTCACCCTGCACTCCGATCAGGTGCGGACGCTACGCATCGTCCACGAAGGGGAGTTCACACCGGCCGTCGCCGACCTCTGCGAGGATCTGGCGCTGCACGACTGGCTGCTTACGGCGCTTCTGGTCATCATCGAACGGGCCCGCGTCGGCGGCCGGCCCGGCCCGGAGGCGGCGGCCAAACTCGCTCCCGCCGTCGATCACCTCCTGCACCTGTGGATGCCCGCGGCCCGGGTGGACGACGCGCTGGCGCCCTTCTGGGAGAGCCTCGATCGCCGCCCCGGGTTCACCCGCCAGTGGCAGTCCCTGGTCGACCGCGTCCGTGACCAGGTCGCCGTGAACACCCTCGCCCTTCTCAGCGCGACCGCGGACGCCGGACGGAGGCGGCAATGAACGGCGGAGCCCGCGAGCCGGCCACGCTGGTGGTCCCCAAGATCATTCGTAAGCTGCTCGTCACCATGCTGGTCGGTGGCGTCAGCTACCTGGTGACCAACTCGTTCATCCACGGCCCGAACGAGGACCTGTGGAGCCTGCTGCTCGCGACGTTCATCAGTGGCGTGGTCTTCGTCGTGCAGTTCCTCGCGGACGTGGACGCCCAGCTCGAGGTCGTCCGGCAGGAGCAGCGCGAGCAGCACCGCAGCACCCACGTGCTGGTCGGAGACGGGTTCTCCAAAATCAACGAGGCGAGCAAGCTGTTCGGGCTGATGGAGGCCTCCGCGCTGCAGAGCGACGTGGTCACGCAGTTCGTGCGGAACGCCACGAAGATCGGCGAGGACGTGCCCGAGCTGGTCAGGAACCTCGTGCACCACGAGATCGGCCGCATGTCCAAGTTCCTCAAGGAGCTGGGCGACGGCGGCCACGCCATCTACGAGGGCGAGGACCGCGACTGGCTGCTCGCCCTGGCGGCCAGCACGCGAACGAGTCTCGACGCGATCAGCACGACCAGCGTGGACGCGCGGGCCACCGAGTTCGACGGCGGATTCTGGATGACCGACCTCGGCCAGCGATACGTGAAGATCCAGCGGGACCTCGTGCAGCGCGGCGCCCGGGCCCGCCGCATCTTCATCGTGGATCGTTCCGAGCTCCTCGACTCCGAGGCCTTCCAGCGCATCTGGAAGTCGCAGTCGGAGGTGGGAATCGAGGTCAGGGTGCTGACGTACGCCGAGGCTCCGCCGACCCTCAGGGGCTCGCTGTCCGACTTCATCCTCTTCGACGGCGTGCTGTACTACGAGTCGAATCCCTCGCCGCAGAGAGGGGACGGCATCGCGCCCATGATCCTCAGCACGATCCTGGTGCGCGAGCCGGAGAAGGTGAAGGAGAAGGTCGAACGGTTCACTGAGCTGTGGGAGTCGGCGTCCCCACCGGCGTAGGCGGGCGGAACTCCCGGTCCGGCCGGCAGACGTCGAGCCGCTCGCGGGTGTCCGCGTCGACGTCCCCGTTGACGAGGGCCGAGACCATCTCCGCCGTGACCGGGGCGAGGGTGACGCCGAGGCCGGTGTGCCCGGTGGCCGCGAGCACCCGTTCGTGCTCGTCGACGTACCCGATGATCGGCCGGTGGTCGGTGCTGCCCGGACGGAGCCCCGCCCATCTCTTCCCGACGTCCCAGGTGGCGGCCTCCGGCAGCAGCGCGGTCACCCCCTCCATGATCTCGTCGAGCGCGCGGTCGGTCACCTGGGGATCGCCCACGTGGGGCTCGTAGGTGACTCCCACCGCCACCCTGCCGTCATGGCGCGGCACGAGATAGGGGTAGCGCTCCACGCCGCCCTCTTCGACGATCTCGGTGAAGACGTGGTGCCGCAGGGCGTAGGTGGTGGCTCCCGGCGGCCGCATGTCGAACGCCTCACCCTTGATCGGGAACAGGTGCTTCCTGTGGTCGGGCAGGAAGGCGCCGCTCCGATGCCCGGCGGCCACGATCACCGTCCCGGCCGAGATCCGGGTGCCGTCCTCGAGCTCGGCCTCGGCGCCGTGGGCCGCCGACTCCACCCGCGTGACGCGGGAGCCGAGCAGGACCCGGATCGGGTGGCGCCCCGCCGTCAGGGTCGCGGCCAGCGCGACCATGAGCTCTCGCGGGTCGAGCGCCAGCTCCTCCGGGAGGAGGAACCCGCCGACGACCGCGTCGCTCAGCTTGGGCTCCAGCTCCTTGACATCGGAGGCGGTGAGCCGGACGACGGCGAACGGTGAGTTCTTCCACAGCGGCAGGACGCGCGTCTCGAGGCGCTCCATCTCCTTTTCGTTGAGGGCGACCTGGATGTCTCCGCCGTCGAGCACGTGGACGGTGACCCCCGAGATCGCGGTGAGCTCCGCCAGCCAGTCGGGGTACAGGTCCCGGCCGCGCTTGAGCACGGTGCTGAGCGGCCCGAGGCAGGCGGGCTCCGTCTGGGTGAGGATGCCGCCCATGGCGGCGTCCGAGGCGCCCTGGCCGAGCTTCGGCTCCGCGTCCAGGAGGACGACGCTCCGGCCCTCGGCTCCCAGCCTGTGAGCGATCGCGCACCCGATCACTCCACCACCGATGATCGCGACGTCGCAGGTCTCAGGCACGCGGGCTCCCAATGCTTCGCCGTCCCCTGCTTCGACAGTAGGCGAGCCGGGGCCGTTCAAGAAGGTCACAGACGTGTGGCCTCGGCGGAACTGTATCGCGCGGGAATCTTGCGGACCGGGAAATAGCCCAGAGTCGTTGTCCGTGCCGAGAGGTCCGCGCGAAAGGTCCACGAGAGGTCCGCGCGGAAAGGTTCGCGGCCGAGCAGGCCTCCGGCGTGATCATGCACATGTTCCCGCGTGGGCGGCCTGACAAGCCCGCATCCCCTTGGTGATCATGCACGTCTTCCCCCGCCCGCGTCTTCACCAGCCACGATGCCCAGCGTGATCATGCACAGCAACGGCTCGTGGGGCGAATAGGGGGCTTTGACACGGCTTGGGGATGATTCGCGCTAAGGTTTCTGCGGATATCGCCGGGTTCGCGGGACGGGGCTGACGGTTGCGGGGTGTGCGTAAAGCGGCCGTCACGGCATTCGCCGCGGCCCTCGTTGTGTCCTTTCTGGGCGCCTCCAGCGGCGTCTCCAGCGGCCTCTCCAGCGGCCTCTCCAGCGCGGCGTACGCCGCCGGACCGGGCCAGACCGAGGAGCAGCCCTGCCCGGTCGCGGTGCCGGAGGGGACGACCTGCGGGTTCCTCCTCGTACCCGAGCGGCGGGACGTCCCCAACAGCAGGACGATCAAGGTTGGCTACGCCGTACACCGATCGACGGCGGCGGGACGCAAGCAGGACCCGGTGGTCTATTCGAACGGCGGCCCGGGGTCGCCGTCGCTCCAGCTCATCGGGCTGCTCTCCCGGATGCTGCCCGACCGGGACGTCGTGGTCGTCGAGCAGCGCGGCGGGCGCTACTCCGAGCCCCGGCTGGCCTGTCCGGAGATCGTCAGGGGCCTCGTCCAGACCCTGCAGAGCCCCGCGCAGATGGCCACGGAGACCGCGCCGATCATTAGAGAGGCGCTGACCTGCCAGGACCGTCTCCAGGGGGAGCACATCGACCTCCGGGGCTACCAGACCGCCGAGATCGCCGCCGACGTCGTGGACCTGCGCAAGGCGCTCGGCTACCCGAAGTGGAACCTCTTCGGCGTGAGCTACTCCACCCGCTCGATGCTCCAGGCCGCGTCGGACGACCCGGCGGGCACGCGCAGCGTGGTGCTCGACTCCTTCCTCCCGGCCAAGACGAAGTGGTACGACGAGGCCACCCCCGCGCTCGGGGCGACCATCGCCAAGCTGGGGATCACGGCGCGGTTCGACGCGATGGTGGCCCGGCTCAACGCCCGGCCCGCCACGCTGGAGACCCGCGACCCGCTCACCCACAAGCGGATCACGGTCAACCTGACCGGCGACGACGTGGCCACGATCCTCGAAGAGGCCCTGCACGAGGCCGACGTCATCCCGATCGTCCCGGCGCTGGTGGACGGCCTGGCCGACGGGCGCACGGGGCTGCTGCAGCCGCTGATCGACCAGGTGGGCGAGGGCCTGACCTCGCACGACTGGGGGCTGTACTACGCGGTCCAGTGCCAGGACGAGGTGCCGTTCAACTCCTTCCGGGGCGGCGGCCGCCTCCGGCTGTTCACCGGAGTCGCGGACGCGGCCGTGTGCGGGGCCTGGAACCTGCCCGCCGCCCGCGGCGAGAGCGTGGCCGCCATCAGCACGCAGGACACCGGGAACGCGACGGGCACAGGAGGCACGGCCACCGGAGACGGGACGGCACCGGCTCCCCTGGGCCGGCCTACGCCGGCGCCGCCCGTGCTCGTCGTAGGCGGACAGTTCGACCCGACAACGCCTCCGGAGTCCGCCCGCGAGGCCGCCCGCGGCGTGCCGGGGGCCCGCTTCACCGAGTTCGCCGGGATCGGGCACGCGGTGTTCCTGTCCAGCGAGTGCGGGCGCCGTACGATCGCCGCGTTCCTCGACGACCCGGCGGCCACCGGAGCGCCGTGCGACCCGGCGCGCGCGCCGTACCCGATCGTCCGTCCCGGCGAGCTCGCCCTCACCTCGTCGGCCTACAAGGCGATCAACTCGCCTGCGCTCTTCGCGCCGCTCGCGCTGTTCGTGCTCGTGTCGGCCGTACAACTCCTCGCCGGGCTGGCGGGGCTGGTCAGGCGGCGGGGCGGCGGGCCGACCGCGCTGGCGGGGCTCGCCGGGCTCGCGTTCGCCGGGCTGTCCGCCCTCAGCGTGTACGGCATGGCCGACGAGACCGCGCTCGCCATCGGCGTCCCGAAGGCGCTGCCGTGGTACGGCCTGCTCGCCGTCCTGGCCACGGCGCTGTCCACCGTGGCGGCCTTCCGGCTGCGGGCGCGGGCGATCCAGATCGTGCCGAGCCTGGCCGGGCTGGCGCTCCTCGCCTGGCTGTACGGCTGGCTGCTCGGGTGACACGCCGGTGAGCTCCTGGACCTCCACGTCTCGGCGTGGACTTTTCACGACAACGGAGGTGCCCGGTGGGATCGGTGAAGAAGCTCGTCGTTGAGGAACGCGGCGTGGAGATCCTCCACTACGTCTACGAACCGGACATGCCGATCTACGAGTCGCCCAAGCCGTACCTGCATCCGATGCGGACCCTCGCGGGTGACGTGGTGACGGCCTACCGGCCGCACGACCACCTGTGGCACAAGGGCCTCCAGATGACCGTCTCCAACCTCTCGGGGCAGAACTTCTGGGGCGGCGGCACTTATGTGCGCGAGGAGGAGACCTACGTCGATCTGCCGAACAACGGGACGATGCGGCACGAGGGCTTCCCCGAGCCCGGCGTGGAGCGGCTGACCTGGCACACCCAGGCGGGCGACCACTGGGTCGACGAGGTCCGCACGCTGGAGATCCGCGACGTCGAGGACGACTCGTGGGCCCTCGACCTCACCACCGCCATGACGAACACACGGGGCGAGGACCTGGTCTTCGGCAGCCCGACGACGAACGGCCGGCCGATGGCGGGCTACTGCGGCCTGTTCTGGCGCGGCCCCCGCTCGTTCGAGCACGGCGAGGTCATCGCGGAGACCGGAGACGGCCCGGAGATGATGGGCCGCCAGGCGCGGTGGCTGGCCTACGCCGGCGGACACGACGAGGTGGACCGCTCCTCGACGCTGCTGTTCATCAGCGCGCAACCGGCGAAGTGGTTCGTCAGAACCACCCCGTTCGCGGCGGTGAACCCGTCGATCGCCTTCGACGAGGAGGTGCGGCTGGCGCCGGGCGACACGCTGAGTCTGGCCTACCGCGTCGTGGTCGCGGACGGCCGGTGGAGCCGCGACCGCCTGGAGTCCTACGTCAACGACCACCGCCTCCCCAGGCCGTGATCATGCACAGGTTCCCCGGCTCCCATCGCCACCTGCGCACTCTCCGGCAGTGATCATGCACCCCGGCCTTCACGGCGAAGCGGGTTCCGCGTAGTCAATGCGGGAAATCTGCTGAAGTCGCGGTCCATCGTCCACAGCTCGCGGACACCATGGGAAAGGCAGAGACCCGCGATACGGGCGTCGTGCACCAGTGGCCCCGTGACCTTCCCCTCGACGAGGACGTTCCTGAGGGCCGGCCAGTATCCAGCTCCCTCGCCAAGGGTCACCAGCGAGGGAGACGCCAGCCATGCCTCGATCTGGCGCAGCGCCTGGTCGGTGGTGCTCGGCGGGGCATAGATGCGTGGATGTGTGACGATCGAGAAGAACTCGTGCAGACACGCCCACGGAATCGCCCATGGGGCACGGCTCTCCGCCAGTTCCCTGACCCGCCTTGCGGCGTCGGCATGGAATTCGCTGTCCTGGCGATGAGCGTAGACCAGGATGTTCGTGTCCACGGCGATCACAGGCGATCTCCGTACGCGAGGGCGCGCACGTCGTCCCACGACGCCGTGTTCACCGCGGCCTGCAAGCCGTCACCCGGAACCGAGGCGTCCTCCAGAAGGAAGTCGACTCTGGGGACCCTGCGAGACAGCACCGCGCGGAGACCCTCCTCGATCAGCGACTTCAGCGTGGTCCCCTCGGCGTGGGCGACCTGGCGTGCCTCCTGAAGAAGGCTGTCGGCGATGTCGACCGTGGTCTTCATATTGGTCACCATACCCATGAACCCATACTCCCATATCCATCACCGACGGTGCTCAGATAATCACAGAGCAGTGATATCGACGCGGTCCGGACGCGGGTCGCCGCCTCCTGCTCGGGAGCGGCTGGGCTGACCTGGTCCTGATCGACGACCGGGACGACTGCTTCGTCGTCGGCGAGGCCAAGTAGCCCAGCTTCGGCTCGACATTGCCGACAGGCACCCCAGGGCCGCTTGTCTTACCTGGCTCTGCATGCGAACGCGTACGCCAACACCAGATCCTCCGCAGTGGCCGCGGCGCGCGCCGCTCGGCCCCACCCGCCGGACCGGCTCCGCCAGCGCCACCGGGGAAGCGGCGGGAGCGGCCACGGCCACCTACCTAGCGGTTGTTCGTGAGCAGTGCTCGGATCTTAGTCCGCGCCTTGATCCGGGCACAAGAGACGAGCGTGCGGGGGTCAAGCGTTCCTTAAGGCGCCCTTAACAAATAACTATCAGGAAAGTTTCTTAAAAGAAGGCATTGACGCGCCAGTTCACACAGGCTTAGTTTCCGAGCAATCCCCTGGGGTGGGGGTCGTAACACTGGCACGTCGCCTATCGGAGGTGGCCTGTGCGCTTGCGCGCGGCATCAGCGGGAGCAGCCTCGCTCGCTCTCATGGCCGGGATATTCACCGGCAGCATCGCCGTCATCGGCGGAGTCGGCGGCATCGGTGGCGTCGCCAGCGCGGCGGTGGACAACGAGACCTGCCGCCCCGACGGCCTCTACCGGACGCCGGGCGTGGACGTCCCCTACTGCCTGGCCTATGACACGGGCGGCCGGGAGAAGAACGGCTCCGACCACCCCCGGCGCATCATCGGCTACTTCACCGGATGGCGCGACGGCGCCAACGGGCAGACGCGCTACCTGGTCAACAACATCCCCTGGGGCAAGGTCACCCACATCAACTACGCGTTCGGCCATGTCGGGCCGGACAACAAGCTCTCCGTCGGCTCGAACACCGCGGCCAACGCCGCCATCGGTGAGACCTGGCCGGGCGTCGCCGGGGCGGAGATGGACCCGGCCTACAGCTACAAGGGCCACTTCAACCTGCTCAACAAGTTCAAGAAGCAGTACCCGAACACGAAGACGCTGATCAGCGTCGGCGGCTGGGCCGAGACCGGCGGCTACTTCGACGACAGCGGCAACCGCCAGGCCAGCGGCGGGTTCTACTCCATGACCGTCAACTCCGACGGCTCGGTGAACCAGACCGGGATCAACACCTTCGCCGACTCGGCCGTCTCGTTCATCCGGACGTACGGCTTCAACGGCGTGGACATCGACTACGAGTACCCGACGTCGATGAACGACGCGGGCAACCCGCTCGACTGGAACACCGCCAACGCCAAGCGCGCGAGCCTGATGAAGGGCTACGTCGCCCTGATGAAGACGCTGCGCCAGAAGCTCGACACGGCCTCGGCCGCCGACGGCAAGTACTACCTGCTGTCGATCGCCGCGCCGTCCTCCGGCTACCTGCTGCGCGGCATGGAGACCACGCAGGTCACGCAGTACCTCGACTACGTCAACATCATGTCGTACGACCTGCACGGCGCCTGGAACAAGTTCGTCGGCCCCAACGCCTCGCTGTACGACGACGGCAAGGACGCCGAGCTGGCCGCCGCCGGTGTCTACACGACCTCGCAGTACGGCGGGATCGGCTACCTGAACACCGACTGGGCGTACCACTACTTCCGCGGCGCGATGCAGCCCGGCCGGATCAACATCGGCCTGCCGTACTACACGCGCGGCTTCAAGAACGTCACGGGCGGCACGAACGGCCTGTGGGGTACGGCTGCCGCCACGACATGCCCGGCCGGAGCAGGGTTGACGAGCTGCGGCGACGGAGCGGTCGGCATCGACAACCTGTGGCACGACCTGGACACGGCCGGCAAGGAGGCCCCCGCCGGGTCCAACCCGATGTGGCACGCCAAGAACCTCCAGCAGGGCATCCTCGGCGACTACCTGTCCTCATACGGCATCACGGACACGTCGCTGACCGGCGCCTACACCCGCTACTACAACTCGACCCTCGTCGCCCCCTGGCTGTGGAACTCCACCAAGAAGGTGTTCCTGTCCACCGAGGACGACCAGTCGGTCGGCGCCAAGGCCGACTACGTGGTGTCCAAGGGCCTCGGCGGCGCGATGGTCTGGGAGCTCGCCGGCGACTACGACTGGAACGCCGCCAAGGGCCAGTACGAGCCCGGGTCCACGCTGACCACGGTCATGTACGACAAGTTCAAGACGGCCTCGGCGTACGGGAACACCCGGGCGACCACGACGATCCCGGCGCAGAAGCTGGACATCTCGGTCGACTTCCGGGAGTTCGCCCTCGGCGACAACAACTACCCGATCAATCCGAAGATCCACATCACGAACAACTCGTCGGTGACCCTGCCGGGCGGCACGGAGTTCCAGTTCGACTACGCGAACTCCGCTCCGGGCAACGCGGCCGACCAGTCGGGATTCGGGTCCGTCGTGATCCGCAAGGACCACACCGCGGCCAACAACATCGGCGGGCTCCAGGGCGACTACAACCGGGTGTCCCTGAAGCTGCCGAGCTGGCAGACGCTCGCCCCCGGCGCCTCCGTCGACGTGGCCTTCGTCTACTACCTGCCGGTCTCAACCCCGTCGAACTGGACGGTGACGTTCGGCGGCCAGACGTACGGACTCCTCCAGGACTACGCCCGCGGCGGCACGACCTCGTCGCCCTCCCCGTCGGCCTCCCCGAGCGCGTCGCCGAGCGCGTCGCCGTCGCCCTCCCCCACGAGATCCTGTACGGCCTCCGCCTGGTCGTCCACTGCCGTCTACGTCGGCGGCGACCTGGCCTCCTACAACGGCCACACCTGGAAGGCCAAGTGGTGGACCCAGGGCGAAACGCCGGGGAGCGCGGACGTGTGGGCCGACCAGGGAGCCTGCGCGGGCGGCAGCCCCTCCCCCACACCCACGCCCACACCCACGCCCACCCCGACGCCCACCCCGACGCCCACCCCGACGCCGACGCCGACCAAGAGCCCGACGCCCACACCCACGCCCACACCCACGCCCACACCCACACCCACGCCCACTCCGACCCGGACTCCGACGCCGAGCCCCACGCCCAGCCCGACCGGCGCCTACCCGGCCTGGGCCGCGGGGACCAGCTACGCGGTGGGGGCCAAGGTCAGCTACGGCGGGTCGAACTACCAGTGCCTCCAGGCGCACACGGCCATCACGGGCTGGGAACCGCCCAACGTGCCGGCCCTCTGGAAGAAGATCTGACCCCGCCGAAGACGTGCTCGGCGGCAGGCGCGACACGCCCTCGCCGCCGGGCATAGCCTCCGGGCCGCGTGAGACCGGTGACGCTCGCGCGGCCCGGAGTCCCAACCGGTGCCCGGCGATCCCCACAAGGGATCGCCGGGCACCGCTCGTCAGGGGTCTGGAGGGGCCCGTCGCGGGCTTGCCGGGGGCCGGGAATCGGCCGGGGGCGATCAGTGGGACCATGTCTGGGTCAGCGGGTCCCCAACCGGGAGGCAAGGCAGTTGTTCGAGGTCGCGCGGGCCGGATCGTCCCGGCCAGGGGGTCACCTGCACCGCCCGGGGGTGTCATTCCTCGCCCACCGTTCCGGAGGCGCGCCCCGGCGCACCCCGGCCACACGGCTTCCCCATCGCGCGCCGTGGACCACCGGCCTGATCACGAGACCGCTCAGCGTCCTCGGGCGGGCGCTCGGCAGGACAGTTCGGCCGCTCGCGCGGACCCTTGTCGTGCTGCTGCTCGCCTGTGCGCCGCTGCTGTTCCTGACCACGCCGGCGCGGGCCCACAACGTCCTGATCGCCAGCGACCCTGAGAACAGCGCGCGGCTCTCGGCCATGCCGGCCAGGGTGACGCTCACCTTCGACCAGGCCGTCCGCCGTGACTTCGCCAGGATCGCGGTGACCGGTCCCGACGGAGCCCGCTACGAGCAGGGGGACGTCTGGGTGAGCGGTGACAGCGTCTTCATCGGTGTGCGCGGCTCCGGGCCCTCGGGCGCCTACGTGATCGGCTACCGCATCGTCTCCAACGACGGCCACCCGGTCACCGGCACCATCGGCTTCACCGTCACGGGCGCCGGCGGCCAGGGGGGGACGGGTCCCGCCCCTGACCCGAAGCCGGGCACGACAGCGGCCATCGGGAAGCCGGCGTCTCTGGAGATTCCCGGGTCGAGCGGCGGCTGGGTCTGGGGCTTGCTGATCGCCACCGCGGCGCTGCTCGCCCTGGCCGCCCTCGTGCTCGTACGGCACGACCGCCGCGCCCTCGCGTATCTAGACGACGCCCCCCACACGGCGGGGGGCTCATCGGGCGAGCCCGGCCTCAGGAGCGGCGCGTGACGGCGACGGCGGAGCGCGGGCAGGCGCCGGCCGGCATCTCCGAGGCGTCGCGGACCCGGATTCCGGTCGCGGGAGTCGTCGCGGCGGGGCTCCTGGCCGTCGTCATCGCGACGTGGCTGACCCTCCCCGCCCCCGCGCCGGGGATTCCGATGCCGGGACGGCTCGTCGAATACGGCCTGCCCGTCGCCCGTGTGATCCTCGACCTGGCCGCGATGGCCACCGTCGGCCTGAGCCTGCTGCCCAAGCTCCTCGGCTTCGACACGCCGGAGCGGACGGAGCGGGTGGCCGCGAAGGCCAGGCACTGGGCCGTGTTGACGGCCCTCATCTGGTGCGCCGCAGCGCTGCTCTCCGCCGTGCTGAGCGCTGCCGAGCTCGAACCGGGCGGGCTGCCGGACGTCGCCTCCTACGTCGAGCGGATCGGCTCCGGTCAGGGCATCATCGTGAGCGCCTCCTGCGCCCTGGCGAGCTCGGCCGTGGGCATGCTCGCCGTGCGGTTCGGCGAGAAGGTCCCCGCCGAGCTGCGGGTGCTCATCGCCGGGTTCGGCCTGCTGCCGCTCCCGGTCACCGGCCACGCCTCGAACTGGTACTGGCACGACTTCAGCATGGTCTCGATGGAGCTGCACGTCATCGGCGCGTCGGCGTGGACCGGCGGCCTGGTCGCGCTGGCCGTGCTGCTCCCCCGCCACCGCGACCTGCTGGCGCTCGCCCTGCCGCGCTTCTCGAAGCTGGCCACGGTCGCGCTGCTCGTCGTCGGCCTGTCGGGAGTCTTCAACGGCCTCATCGAGCTGCTGCTCGCCCCCGGGCAGACCTTCCCCCTGTCGCTGGCGACCACCCGGTACGGCTGGTTCGTGCTGGCCAAGACACTGCTCACCGGGGTGATCGCGGTGCTCGGCGCCAACATCCGCTGGCGCCTGATGCCGTCGATAGCCCGTCAGGCCCCCACCGCGTTCGCCGCGTGGGCGGCGTTCGAGCTGACCGTGATGGGCCTGGCGTACGGCGTGGCCGTCGCGCTCACCAGGGCGCCGGTCATCTGACGTACCCGGCGCGCGGACAGTCCGGACAGCGGACGGCCAACGGCGGACGGCCAACGGCGGACGGCCAACGGCGGACGGAGCATCGCGCGAAAGTGGAGATCTCCTCCGGGTCGTCCACGATCGCCCCCTGCGTCCGGGCGACCTGCGCGCCGAAACGGCGCGGAGCCGCTCGGCCGCCGCCTCGTTGGTGATGGCCGAGCGGAACAGCACGATCAGGACCTCATCGGCGAGCCCGCCCTCCCACCGCTCGATGAAGTGCCGCATCAGCGTCTCACCCGCCTCTTCGCGGGGCATGGTGCTCAGGTCGGGCAGACGCAGGTCGATGTCGGACGCCCCTCTCGTAGGCCTAGGAGGCCGAAATGGCCGAACGGAACCGACTTCCCAGCACGGCCGATGTCCTGATAGTGGGCGCCGGGCCGGTCGGCCTGACGCTGGCCGCCTCGCTGGTCGCCGAGGGCGTGGACGTGGTGCTCCTCGACAAGCAGGCCGAGGGCGCCAACACCTCACGCGCGGCGGTGGTGCACGCGCGCACGCTGGAGGTCCTGCGCGACCTCGGCGTCACCGACGAGTTGGTCCGCCACGGCGTGGTCGTGCCGCGCTTCACCGTCCGCGATCGGGACCGGACGCTCATGTCGATCGACTTCACCGAACTGCCGACCGACTACCCCTTCACGCTCATGGTCCCGCAGAACGTCACCGAGAAGGTGCTGCTGGACCGGTTGCACGCCCTCGGCGGTCAGGTGCACCGCCCGCACGAGGTGACGGCCGTGGCGCAGGACGCCGGCGGGGTCACCGTCACCACGGCGACCGGAGAGACCGTGAGCGCGGCGTACGTCGTGGGCACCGACGGAATGCACAGCACGGTCCGGGAGCAGACGGGGATCGGCTTCACCGGGGACACCTACGCGGAGTCGTTCGTGCTGGCCGACGTGCACCTGGACTGGGACCTGCCCGGCGACGAGGTCGTTCTGTTCTTCGCGCCGGCCGGTCTGGCCGTCGTGGCGCCGCTGCCCGGGGGACGGCACCGCGTCGTCGCCACGACGGACGAGGCGCCAGATCATCCCGGCCGCGACGACGTCCAGGCGATCCTGGACGCCCGGGGCCCGGGAGAGCGGCCCGCCCAGGTCCGGGACGTGGTGTGGAGCTCGCGCTTCCGGGTGCATCACCGGCTCGCCGACCACTACCGGGCCGGGCGTCTCCTCCTCGCCGGGGACTCCGCGCACGTGCACAGCCCCGCCGGAGGGCAGGGCATGAACACCGGCATCCAGGACGCCGTCGCCCTCGCCGCCCGGCTGACGGCGGTCGTGCGCGACGGCGCCCCCGAGACGGAGCTCGACCGCTACGAGGCGGAGCGGCGGCCCGTCGCGGCCGAGGTGGTGGCCCTCACGCATCGGATGACCCGCCTCGCCACGCTGGGCCGCGGCCCGCTGCAGAAGGTGCGCAACGCGGTGTTGCGCACGCTCGACTGGCTCCCCGTCGTGGAGCGGACCGTGGCGATGACCCTCTCCGAGCTCATGACGGACCCCGAGCGGCGCGCCCGGAGGTGAGCCCAGCGAAGCTGGCTCGCGACCTCACCGGGGCATCTCGCGACCTCACGGAGATATCGCGGCTCAGCGGGAGATGTCGTGCGGCGTCATCGCTCTCCGGCCGGGGCCGAGGGCGCGGTGGCCACGGCAGGGGACTCCGCAGCGGCGACGGGAACGACGGCTGGGGGCTCCGCGGCGGCAGCGGGCGCGACGGCGATTGTCCCGAGGACGTCCGCAGGCGCATAGGCCGGCGCGTCGGCGCCCGAGAGGTGATATCTCCCGACGAACCACTCGACGGCGAGCCAGACGGCCGCCAGCGCGGCGGCGGTCACCGGCCACGTTCCCATCGCGAACGGCGGAGCCTCCAGCACCCGGTCCTGTACGGCGAGCCCGCCGTACACGGCGGTCGTCACGATGGCGGCTCCGAGGACCGGCCGGATGTACGGCACACGCACGAAGAAGGCGAGGTCCACGCAGATCCCGGCGAGCACGAAGAAGAACGGGATCGCCGACGGCGGGAAGCCGCCTCCGACGAGCAGCGGCCACACGAGGCAGCGGTAGGCGACGTAGCCGGCCGTGATCCCGGTGGCCGTCCAGCGCGCCCCGACCATCAGCCGGGCGAAGACCAGCACGGCCATGCCGATCACGCCCGCGTAGACCGGGTACACGTAGTCCGGCACCGGCAGCGAGAACTTAAGGATCATGGCGTGGTCCACGGGCCGGCCCATCTGGGCCGCCGCGAACCGGAGCAGGCTCGGCTCGGCGTACGGCTGGCCCCGGTCCCAGGAGGCCAGCTCCAGCACGCCGTACTCCTGGTGCTGGGCGGGGAAGTGCACGTTCTCCAGGAAGAACGCGAAGAGGGCGCCGAGCACCAGCGTCCGCCGCCGCTCCGGAACCGCGCCGGACGTCCCCGCGCCGAGATACCACCCCCGGATCACCCCGGCGATCATCAGCGCGGTGCCGATGAACAGCAGCGCGTGCGAGGGGCTCCAGGCGGTGATGTCGAGCCCGTTGACCCGGTGGTTGATCAGGTCGAGCGGGATCGCGATGAGGAAGATCCCGGTGCCCCACTGGATCAGCCGGGAGGCCGTGCGGTCGACGCCGTAGCCGGTGTACCAGTGGACGAGGGCCAGGCCGACGGCGATCGCCGTACCGACGGAGTTGAGCAGGTGCGGCGGGGCGAGGTCGTCGCGCAGCCACCGGAAGTGCCACGAGACGTCCCATGTGGACCCGAGCACCTTCAGGACGAACGCCGCGAGCCAGCCGAGGTAGAGGACCCGGAAGAGATCGGCCGGGGTCTCCCTTCCCGCCTCTCCACGGGTCCAGTAAGGAAGGGCCCATCCGAGGATGCGAGCGGGCGCGTGCCTGAGCGTCGTTCCTGTCGTCACGCGCGAAATGATGCCGGTCCGCAGGTTGCGGGCGCAATCAGGGATTACCCGGATGCGTTGTCACGATTCCGCACGGCGGCCCGGCCGCTTATCCTATCCGCGCCTTCGCGTCAGGTGGAGCCGGCCGAGCAATCGGCCTGGAGCCGATCGCGTACGGCAACGGCACGGTGACGGTGCGCCCGCGCGACAAGGAGGCCCGGGCGGGGCGGGAGGCCGTGCAGGCCTGTCTCGCGCCCACGGTTCCGGCGAGTCCCCGGCCGGCGCGCGTGCCGGCCGGGTTCGCATGATTCGCCGGACACGGCCTGAAACCAGGGCTCAGGGTTTGCGGCCGAGGCCGCAGAAGCCCGCGACCTCGGGGGGCTCATCCCAGGGGGTGGCTTCGGGCCGCCATCGTGACATCGAGACCAGGCCGGGCTCCAGCAGCTCCAGGCCATCGAAGAATCGGCGGATCTCGTGCCTGGTGCGGGCCGTGATCGGGACCGCCGCGTTGTCGTTCCAGTCTTGGTGGACCTCGACGTTGGCCTGAACGGTGGCCTGGTCGCCGATGTCGTAGGTCGCGTGGGTGAGCGCGAGGTAGCTGCCGGAGGGCACGGCGTCCAGGAGCCGGGTGACGATCTGGCGCACCTCGGTGAAATCGCTGACGAAATGCAGGATCCCCAGCAGCATGATGGCGACCGGCTTGCTGAAGTCCAGCGTCTTGGCGGCGGCGCTGAGAATCTCATCGGGTTCGCGCAGGTCGGCTTCGATGTAGTCGGTGACGCCGGGCGGGGTGCTGGTGAGCAGGGCGTGGGCGTGGAGCAGGACCAGAGGGTCGTTGTCCACGTAGACGACGCGGGATTCGGGGGCGACGCGCTGGGCTACCTCGTGGGTGTTGTCCATTGTCGGCAGGCCGGTGCCGATGTCCAGGAACTGCCGGATGCCCGCCTCTCCGGCGAGGTAGCGGACAGCGCGGCCCAGGAAGGCCCGATCGGTGCGGGCGATGTCGACGATCTGCGGGAATATCTCCCGGTACCGGTCAGCGGCCTGGCGGTCGACGAGGTAATTATCCTTGCCGCCGAGAAGGTGGTTCCAGACTCTGGCGCTGTGCGGCACGGTGGTGTCGATCTTGAGTGGCGACTCGTCCGGTAGCCGGGGGGAATCGTGGTCCGTCACGAGGCTCGTCTCCTGCTGCGGCATGTGGGGATGTGAGCCCATCTTGATCGATCCCGGTCAGATCACAAGGGCGATGCCGTTTCCTGCCATCTGATCGGGGGAAAAGGTCCGCCCGGATCGGCCATTCCCGACGATCCGCGCCTCCTCCTCAGCGATCTCTCAGGGTCGGCTCAGTAGCATCACGACATGACGTTTCCAGGTGGGCGGCGGGCCCTGGTCGTGGCGGTCGCGCTGGTCATCCTGGTGGCGGGCGGCCTGACGTGGGCATTGTGGCCGTCCGGCGCGCCCGCGAAGGGCCAGGACGTCGCCATTCCGGTCGTGGACGGCCCCGCCGGCGATCAGCATGTGACCATCGACGCGACGTTCTTCCCGCCGGCCTCCGGAGGCAAGGCCCCCGCGGTGCTGCTGGCGCACGGCTTCGGCGGCAGCAAGGAGAGCGTCCGCGCCCAGGCGGAACGGCTGGCCGATCAGGGCTACGCGGTGCTCACCTGGTCGGCTCGCGGGTTCGGCCGCTCCACCGGCGAGATCGCGCTCAACTCCCCCGACTACGAGGTCAAGGACGTCCGTCAGCTCGTCGACTGGCTGGCGAAGCGGCCGGAGGTGCGTCTCGACGCCGGCGGAGACCCTCGCGTGGGCATCACGGGCGGCTCGTACGGCGGAGCCATCGCGCTGATGGCGGCGGCCTACGACAGCCGGATCGACGCGATCGCCCCCATGGTGACCTGGTACGACCTGGCCGACGCCCTCTTCCCGGACGCGACCGGCAGGGGTCCGGTCAACGGCGTCTTCAAGAAGATGTGGGCGGGGATCTTCTTCAGCACGGGCAACGGCCCCCTGTCCCCCGGTCTGTCCCCCGGCGGCGGGCTCACCTCAGGAGGCCTCGGCAGCACAGGACCGGGCAGCACAGCCGGCGGCGCGGGCAACGGACCGTTCTCATCCGGCGGAGGGCGTGGGGACATGCCGCCGGCCGCCCAGCCGATGACGGCGCAGCAGGTCAGGTGCGGGCGGTTCCTCCCCGCGATCTGTGACATGTACCAGACCGTGGCGGAGACCGGGCGGGCCACTCCGGCCGCCGTCGAGCTGCTCCGCAGGTCCAGCCCGGTCTCGGTGCAGGGGAAGATCCGCATTCCCACACTCCTCGTCCAGGGTCAGCGTGACTCCCTGTTCCCCCTCGGCCAGGCGGACGCCAACGCCCGGGCGATCGCGGCGACCGGCGCTCCCGTCGAGGTGGCCTGGATCAACGGCGGGCACGACGGCGGCGACAGCGAGCCGGACTGGGCCGGTGACCGCGTCTCGGACTGGTTCGACCGCTGGCTCAAGAAGAAGGCGGACGCCCCCGGCGCCGGGGGCGCGGCTGCTGGGAGTGCCGACGTGGCGGGTGCGGCTTCCGGAGGTGCCGCTTCCGGAGGTGCGGACGCGGGGGGTGCGGGTGCGGCGGCCTTCACGGTCAGCCGAGACGGCGGGCGTGACCCGGGCACCCGGCGTCCCGTGATCGTGCACGCCACCGGGGGCGGCTATCCCGGCCTGTCCGGCAGCGCCCGCACCACGGTGGCGGTCGCCGGACCGGACCAGCAGGTCGCGAACCCGCCCGGCGGATCGCCCGCCGCGATCTCGTCCGTGCCCGGATTCGGCGGCCTGCTGAGCGGCGTGGGCGGCAACGTCGGGGTGGCCCTGGACATCCCCGGGCAGGCCGCCGCGTTCGAATCAGCGCCGCTGCCCAGATCCACGCAGGTCACCGGCAGTCCCACGGTCCAGATCCGCGTGTACGGCACGGGCGAGGCGACGCTGTTCGCCAAGCTCTACGACTCGTCCGGCGGGGCGCTGGCGGTGCTGCCGTCGAGCCTGGTGGCGCCGTTGCGCGTGACCGCGACGGAGGCGGGCACGCCGGTCACCGTGACGCTGCCCGCCATCGACAGGCGCTTCGACGCCGGGCACCGGCTGCGGCTCGTGGTGTCGACCACCGACCTCGGGTACGCCACTCCGGCCGCCCCCGCCGTCTACCGGATCGGGCTCGCCTCTCCGGGGCTGACGCTGCCCGCCGACCCGGCGCTGGACGCCCCGGCCACCGGCCCGGCCTGGTGGACGTGGGCCATGCCGCTCGCCGCCATCGTGATCGCCGCCGCGCTGCTGCTGGCCGGCCGTACGCGGCTGGCCGAGCGGGGCGACCGGGGCAATCGGGGCGAAAGCCGTACGGAGACGGAGCCGGGGCACGATGACGTGCCGCTGGTGATCACCGGGCTGGGCAAGCGCTACAGCAACGGCGAGAAGGCCGTGGACGGCCTGTCGTTCCGGGTGGAGAAGGGCCAGGTGCTCGGGCTGCTCGGGCCCAACGGCGCCGGCAAGACCACCACCATGCGGATGCTGATGGGCCTGATCCTCCCCGACGAGGGGGAGATCCGCATCTTCGGGCACCCCGTGGTGCCGGGCGCGCCCGTGCTGTCGCGACTGGGGTCGTTCGTCGAGGGGCCGGGGTTCCTGCCGCACCTGACCGGCCGGGCCAACCTGGAGCTGTACTGGCAGGCGACCGGGCGGCCGGCCGGGGACGCGCACCTGGAGGAGGCCCTGGAGATCGCCGGGCTGGGCGGCGCCCTCGACCGCGCGGTTCGCACCTACTCCCAGGGGATGCGGCAGCGGCTCGCCATCGCCCAGGCCATGCTCGGCCTGCCGGATCTGCTCGTGCTCGACGAGCCGACGAACGGGCTCGACCCGCCGCAGATCGCGGAGATGCGCCGGGTGCTCAAGGCGTACGCGGCGCGCGGGCGGACGGTGATCATCTCCAGCCACCTGCTCGGCGAGGTCGAGCAGACCTGCAGCCACGTGGTGGTCATGCACCGCGGGAGGCTGGTGTCCGCGGGACCGGTGGGCGACCTGCTCGGCGCGACGACCTCCGGCAACGGCTCCGGCCCCCGGCTTGAGGACGTCTTCCTCGACCTGATCGGAGAAAGCCGTTGACCCCCGCGACGAAGACGACCGGCGCGGCCGCCGGATACGCCCCCGGGCGGACGCTGCCGCTGCGCGTCGAGATCGTCCGCCAGTTCCGGCGGCGGCGAACGATCGCCATGTTCGGCCTGCTGCTGGCGCTGCCGTGGATCCTCGTGGTGGCGTTCCAGTTCGGGCCGCAGTCGGGCAACCAGCAGAACGCCCTGCGTCTGTCGGACCTCGCCACCGAAGGCGGGCTGAACTTCGCCGCGTTCGCGCTGTCGGTGTCGGCGAGCTTCCTGCTCGTCGTGGCCGTGGCGCTGTTCTGCGGCGACACGGTGGCGAGTGAGGCCAGCTGGTCGTCGCTCCGCTATCTGCTGGCCGCCCCGGTGCCCCGTGACCGGCTGCTGCGGCAGAAGCTGATCGTCGCGCTCGGATACTCGGCCGCCGCCGTGACCGTGCTGCCGGTCATGGCCCTGGTGGCGGGCACGCTGGCGTTCGGCTGGCACGACATCCGCGTGCCCGGCACCGGTGAGGTCATCGCCGCCGCCGACGTGCTGCCGAAGTTCGGCATCGTCATCGCGTACGCCCTGGTGAGCCAGCTAGTGGTCGCGTCGCTGGCCTTCCTGCTGTCGGTCAGCACGGACTCGCCGCTGGGCGCCGTCGGCGGGGCCGTGGGCCTGGTCATCGTGAGCAGCATCCTCCAGGCGGTCGAGGCGCTCGGCTCGATCCGGGAGTTCCTGCCCACGTTCTGGAACACGGCCTGGCTGGACGCGCTGGCCCCGCGGCCCGACTACAGCGGGATGGTGAAGGGCGTCGCGCTGTCGGTGACGTACTCGGCGATCCTCATCGCGCTCGCCTTCCGGCGCTTCCGCCGCAAGGACGTGGTCTCCTGAAGCACCGGTCTCCTAAAGGACTTTCGACAGGAACGCGCGGGTCCGCTCATGGCGTGGCCGGGCGCACACCTCCCGCGGATGGCCCGACTCGACGATCGTGCCCTCGTCCAGGAAGACCAGCGCGTCGCCCACCTCCCTGGCGAAGCCGATCTCGTGCGTGACGACCACCATCGTCATGCCGGAGGTCGCCAGGTCGCGCATGACGTCGAGGACCTCGCCGACCAGCTCGGGATCCAGCGCTGAGGTGGGCTCGTCGAACAGCATGAGCGTGGGCTCCATCGCCAGCGCCCGGGCGATCGCCACCCGCTGCTGCTGGCCGCCGGACAGCTGGGCGGGGTAGGCGTCGCAGCGGGCGCCCAGCCCCACCCGGTCGAGCAGGCGCATGGCCCGCTCCCGCACGACGGCCTTCGCCTCGCGCTTGACCCGGCACGGCGCCTCCATGATGTTCTCCAGCGCGGTCATGTGCGGGAACAGGTTGAAGCGCTGGAAGACCATGCCGATGTCCCGGCGCTGCGCGGCGACCTCCTTCTCGCGCAGCTCGTGGAGCCTGCCGCCGCGTTCCCGATAGCCCACCAGGTGCCCGTTGACCTGGAGCCGCCCGGCGTCGATCTTCTCCAGGTGGTTGACACAGCGCAGGAAGGTGGACTTGCCCGACCCGGAGGGGCCGATCACGCAGCAGACCTCGCCGGGCGCGACCTCCAGGTCGACGCCGTTCAGCACCTTCGCCTGGCCGTACCACTTGTGCACGTCCTGCGCGCTCACCACCGGCATCGCGGGGTTGGCGGTCATCATGGGCTTGGCGGTCATCGCACGGCCCCCTTCGTTCCCGGGCCTCCGAGGCCCAGCAGCCGGGAGCGGACCGACGGGCGGCCGTTGCCCATGACTCCGCGGGAGAACCGCCGCTCCAGGAAACCCTGGAACACGGTCGCCACGGAGGTCAGCGCCAGGTACCAGATCGAGACCGTGAGCAGCAGCTCCACGATCGCGAGGTTGTTGGAGTAGATCTTCACCGCGGACTGCAGGAGCTCGCCGTACTGGATGGCGTACGCGAGCGAGCTCATCTTGAGCATGCTGACGAACTCGTTGCCCGTCGGCGGCACGATGACCCGCATGGCCTGCGGCAGCACGACCCTGCGCATGGTCAGCAGCGGTGACATGCCGAGCGCCTGCGCCGCCTCGCTCTGCCCGTGGTCGATCGACTGGATGCCCGCCCTGACGATTTCGGCCATGTAGGCGCCCTCGTTGATCCCGAGACCGAGCAGCGCCGCGATGAACGGGGTGATGAGCTGGTTGGTCGGCCAGCTTCCCACTCCAGGGACGGTCACGGTGCTGACGACGAGCGAGAGGTTGTACCAGAGCAGGAGCTGGACCAGCACCGGCGTGCCGCGGAACAGCCAGACGTAGGCGGCGGAGACCGCGCGCACCTCGGCGTGACGCGACATGGCCATGACGGCGAACACCACGCCGAGCGCGATGCCGACGGCCTGGGCGAGGACGCTGATCACGACGGTGTTGACCAGCCCGCTCAGCACGTTGCCCGCGGTGAGGAAGCGCAGCGTGACGGAGTAGTCGATGTCGGCGCCCCAGAACGCCCGCACGACGAGCGCGAGCGCGACCACCATGACGGCGACGAACACCCAGCGCCCGTAGTGGCGCACGGGGACGGCCCGGATCGGCGGCGGGCCGGGGTGCGTGCTCACGTCCGCCACCGTCAGGCCCCGCCGCCGGCCGGTTGGCCGTTGACCGTGGCCGCGCTGAGTGCTCCGGCCGGGATGCCCCACTTGTCGATCAGCTTCTTGTATTCGCCGTTGGCGATGAGCGCGTCCAGGGCCTTCTTGAGCGCGTCCCGCAGCGCGGTGTCCTGCTTGGAGACGGCCATGCCGAGCGGGCCGGCCTCGATCTGCTGTCCGGCCACCTCGAAGTCGCCGCCTCCTCCGGAGGTCCGGGCGTTGTAGGTGGCCACGGGGTAGTCCTCCAGGCCGGCCACCGCGCGGTGCTGCTTGACCTGCAGCAGCGCCTCGGTCTCGCGGTCGAACGAGAGAATCTCGATCTTCTGCTTGCCCTCCTGGACGCAGCTCGCACTCTGCTTCTGCGCGTAGCCCTCCTGGGTCGTGGCGCGCTGGACCGCGATCGTGCGCCCGCACAGGTCGGCCAGTGCGGTCAGCTTGTCCGGGTTGCCCTTGGGCACGAGCAGCATCGCGCCGGCGGTGTAGTAGTCGACGAAGTCCACGCTCTGCTGCCGCTCCGGGGTGTCGGACATCCCGGACATGACGACGTCGATCCTGTTCGCCTTCAACGAGGTGATCAGGCCGTCGAAGGACGCGTTCTGGAACTCGAACGGCACGCCGAGCTGCTTGCCGAGCGCGTCGGCGAGCTCCTTGTCGAAGCCGAGGACCGTGGTCCCGTCGGTGTCGTAGTACTCCATCGGGGCGTAGGAGATGTCCGAGCCGACCACGACCTTCCCGGCCTTCTGCTGCTCGCCGGGCAGGTCCTTGTACAGCGGGGCGGTCGTCGCCACGGGCTGGGGCGCGGCGTCGCCTGAGGAGCCGCACGCCGCGGCCGCTCCGAGCAGGAGAACCGCGGCCGCCGCGCCGGCCAGGCGCCGAGGACCGAGTGGGATGAGAGACATGCGTTCGGCTTCCAGATGCTCAGAGGGGACGGATGCTCAGAGGGGACGGATGCTCGGAGGGGACGGAGCTCGGACGGGACGGAGCTCAGAGGGGATAGAGGTCGTGCCGGGCGACGGTGACGCGGCCCAGCGGGCCAGGGAGCACGTCGACGCCGATCCCGGGGCCGTCGGGAACGTTCAGGTGGCCGCCGTCCAGGACGAACGGCTCGGTGATGTCCTCCGCGTAGTAGCGGCTGGACGCGGAGGTGTCCCCCGGCAGCACGAAACCGGGCAGTGCGGCGAGCGCCAGGTTGGCCGCTCTGCCGACGCCGGTTTCGAGCATTCCTCCGCACCAGACGGGCACCCCGCTCGCGGCGGCGAGGTCGTGGATGCGCCTGGCCTCCAGATATCCGCCCACGCGAGCGGGCTTGACGTTGATCACCCGGCACGCGCCGAGGGCCAGCGCAGTCGCCGCGTCGCGCGCCGAGGTGATCGACTCGTCGAGACAGATCGGCGTGCGGACGAGCGCGGAGAGCGCCGCGTGACCGCGCAGGTCGTCCTCGGCGAGTGGCTGCTCGATCAGCAGCAGCCCGTGGTCGTCGAGCCGCCGCAGGTGCTCGGCGTCGGTCAGTGAGTAGGCCGTGTTGGCGTCGACCTGGAGCTGCAGATCGTCGCCGAACTCCGTGCGCACCGCCCTGACCGGCTCCACGTCCCACCCGGGCTCGATCTTCAGCTTGATCCGGAGGTAGCCCTCGCCGAGGTATCCGGCGACGGCGTCGAGCAGCTCGGGGATCGAATCCATGATCCCGACCGACACCCCCGCCGGCACCCGGGCGCGGACCGACCCGAGGTAGGTGGCGAACGACATCCCGTAGGAGCGCAGCTCGGCGTCGAGGATCGCGGTCTCCAGCACGGCCTTCGCCAGCCGGTGGCCCTTGATCTCCTCCACGGCCTGGCCCACCATGGCGGCGGTCACCTCCCCGAGCGCCATCACGCGCGGCACGAGGTGGTCGCGGAGCGCGAGGTGCGCGCTCGCGGCGAACTCCGAGCAGTACAGGGGGTCGGGGTCGCCCGCGAACTCGGCCCACCCCTCGGCGGCGTCGGTGACCACGCGGAGCAGGAACGTGTCCCGGTCCGTCGCGGTGCCGAAGGACGTCCGGAAACGGCCGACGAGCGGCAGCCGCACGTGCAGCAGCTCGATGCGTTCGATCTTCACTGGGTCTCCTCACGGGTCAGGTGGTACCAGCCGTCGCGGGACATGGCCGTCGCGGCCAGGCCGTCGGCCAGGGCCGGCGCGATGGCCTCGCGCACCGCCGTACGCCAGAGGGCGGCCAGGGCGGGGTCGGCGCGGCGGACCGCGACGATGTCCTCGGGGATCCGGCACCACACCGATCCGGCGCCACGGGCGAGGAACGGACGCCCGTCGGGCCCGGGCGCGGGGTCGACCGTGACCACCGCGAGGTCGGGGCCCTCCACGGTGACCTGCCTCGCCCGCGCGGCCTCGGCGGTCCTCGCTCCGGTCAGCGACCACTGCGCGGTGAACCGGTCGGTCTCGTCCCCTGTGTTGACGCCGTCGTCGAGCGGGCCGTAAAAGTCGGGGAGGTACTCGCGGGCCACGGCTCCGAGCTTCACCAGGTTGAACCGGGCGTTCCTGCGCACCAGCGGGTCGAAGGTCCACGCGATCGACGTGGCCCCGTGCCGCAGCGCCCACGCGCGCTGCGCCAGCTTCAGCGCGAACCCCACTCCCCGGTCGGCGTACGGCGCGGCCGCGATCAGAGAGTAGACGCCGCGCGACCCGGGCGGCCCGAAGACCGCCGCCGTCGCCCCCGCCAGCCCCGACGCTCCGTAGGCCACGTGCACCGCGCCACCGGAGTGCGCGATGGCCCTCAGCACGTCGCCGGCGAGCGGGTCCTGTCCCGGCGGGGACTCCCACACCTCGGCGAACATGCCGGCGACTGCGCGCAGCCGCCGCGGATCGCCGACCTCCTGGATCCGCACGCCCGCCGCGGCGGCCGCGGCCTCCGCGTGACGCGCCGCATCCGCCATGCCTTCGGGGAGACCCTCGTCGTCAGACGTGGGAGGAGAGGTGAACACGGACCCCAGTCTGGGAAGCGGGCACCCGGCACGGCTTCAGACCATCGGACGGAAATGACCCGGCCGAATTGTGGAATCGGTCAAAGCCCCATTTACCATCACCAGGTGTTCACTTCGAGCGTCAAGCAGCTCCTCGACGCGCTCGGGCCGTCGTCGCTCCGCCTGATCGCCGCTCCGCGCGGCGGCGACGCCCTGGTGTCCGGCACGCTGATCCACGAGCCGCGCGCGCCGCTGCCGAGGCTCAACGGAGCGCTCCTGCTGGCGGTCGGGACACGTCCCGCCCGGCCCCAGGCCGAGGAGCTGGTGCGGCGGGCCGCGGAGGCCGGGTTCGCCGGGGTCGTCGTGAAGCGCTACGGCGAGCCGGTCACCGAACTGGCGGCGGTCGCGGAGGCCGCCGGCGCCGCGCTGCTGTCCGCCGACGAGGATCTGACCTGGCAGCAGCTCGACGCGCTGGTCTCCTCCGCGCTGTCGGCCATCGCGCGCACCGGACCCGGCGCGGCCGGACCCGACACGGGAGACCTGTTCGCGCTGGCCAACGCGATCGCGGGGACGGTGGGCGGCGCCACGGCGATCGAGGACCCGCATCAGCGGATCCTGGCATACTCCACGCTCGGAGGGCAGCCCATCGACGAAGACCGGCGCCAGGGCATCCTCGGCCTGCACGTGCCGTACGCGCCGGTCAACGAAGAGCAGTACCGCCTGCTGGCGCGCACCAACGGGGTGTGCCGATTCCCGGCGGAGCCCGGCGGCCTGGCGCGGATGGCGGTGGCGGTCCGGGCCGGGGGCGAATTGCTCGGTTCCCTATGGGTGGTCGACGCCGACGACGACCTGGGTGAGGACGCGGAGCGAGCGCTCGACAACGCCGCCCACATCGCCGCCCTGCACCTGCTGCGCGCTCGCACGGCTCACGACCTCGCCCGGCGCCAGCGCGGCGACCTGCTGCGCCGGGTGCTGGAAGACCCGGCCAGCGCCACCGTGGTGGCCCCGCAACTCGGCATGCGGCCCGACGCGAGCGCCGTCGTGGCCGCTTTCCTCATCACGTCCGACGATCCCGAGGGCGTCGTGGCGGCCCGGGCGGCGCTTCAGCTCACCGACCTCGTCAGCCTGCACTGTGAGGCGCATTACGGCCGCCACGGCTGCGCCCTGATCGGCGGCACGGTCTACGCGCTGCTGCCCGCCGGGTCACCGGGGGCGGCGCACCGGAAGCTGATCACCGACATCGCGTCCCGGGCCCGGCGCGCCCTGCGGGTGCCCGTGCGCGCGGCTCTGGGGTCCGTCGTCACCGGGCTGCGCGCGGCCGCCCGGTCCCGCGACGACGCGGACGCGGTGCTGCGCGCGCTGGCGAGCCGGGAGGAGGACGACCCCGGCGCTCCGGACGTCGCGACGATCGACGACGTCCGGCCGAGCGTCGCGCTGGCGGAGCTGGCCGAGCTGTCCACGCTGATGCCCCGGCTGTCGGAGGGCGCGGGACCGGTGATCCGCGCGCACGACCGCACGCACGGCACGTCGTACGGCGACACGCTGCTGGCCTACTTCGCCTCCGGCGGCGACATCTCGACAACGGCGCGGCGGCTCAACGTGCACCCCAACACCTGCAGGTATCGGCTCGGCAGAGCCGAGGACCTCTTCGGCCTGACGCTCGGCGACGCCGACGCGCGGCTGTTCCTCTGGCTCCAGCTGCGGCTGACGCGCTAGTCCCAGTGCGGTGGGCGTTCCTCCAGGTAGCGGGAATCGTCGGAGTCGGAGCGCCAATCGCCCCACCCGAGATCCGTGTCGTCGCTTGTCTGGTCGGGCAGCACCGGCAGTCCCTCGTCGAAGAGGTCCACCGGACGCATGTCATCCGGATGCTGCACAGTCACGGGCCAATCGTATCGGCAACGCCGCGAAGGATGACCCCGGAATCCCCCCGTCCCGGTCGCGCATGGAGGAGAAACGTCACCGCGGTACCCCCGGACATCTGTCGGCCCCCAAAGGTACGATGCGGGAACAGACAGCACGCCGGACGATCCCCCCCGTGAGGCGGCATGGCAACGCCAGCAGGATGGCGACGAGAAGGCAACCTGCCCGTGGAGCTCACCAGCTTCGTGGGCCGCACCAGGCTGCTCGCCTCGCTGAGACAGCGGCTGCAGGAATCCCGGCTGGTCACCGTGACCGGGATCGGCGGCGTCGGCAAGTCCCGCACGGCGCTGCGCATCGCGCACCAGATCCGCCGCCAGTTCAGGGACGGCGTGTGGTACGCCGACCTGGCCCGGTTGCAGGACCCCGGGATGGTCCATCACACGATCACCGCCGCGCTCGGCATCGCCGACCAGCGGGCCAGGGACGGGGCGGACACTCTGGCGGAGTGGCTGGCCGACCGCGAGATCCTCCTGGTGCTGGACACCTGCGAGCACCTGGTCCAGGCCTGCGCCGAGCTCATCGAGCAACTCCTCGACGCCGCGCCCAACCTGCGCGTCCTCGCGACGAGCCGCCGGTCGCTCAACTCGCGGCACGAGTACACGCTCGCCATCCCGCCGCTGACCGTGCCGGGCGACGAGCCGGCGGAGAACCCGTACAACAACGAGGCCGTGGAGCTGTTCAGCGAGCGGGCGTCCGCCGTGGTGCCCGACTTCGTGGTGGACGAGGAGAACGTCACGGCCGTCGCGGAGCTGTGCCGCCGCCTCGACGGGATTCCGCTGGCCATCGAGCTGGCCGCGGTCCGTCTCAAGACACTGTCGGTCGAGCAGATCCTCGCCCTGCTCGCGGACCGGTTCAGCCTCCTCGCGGGCGCCAGCCGTACGGCACTGCCGCGGCACCAGACGCTCCGCGCGGCGATCGGGTGGAGCCACGAGCTGTGCGAGCCGGCCGAGCGGCTGCTCTGGGCCCGGCTGTCGGTCTTCGCGGGAGACTTCGAGCTGGAGGCCGCCCGCTACGTCTGCGCGGGCGACGCCCTCCCGGCCGGCGGCATCATGGACGTCATCTCCGGCCTGGTCGACAAGTCCGTGCTGCTCAGCTTCGCCACGCCGGCGGGCCAGCGCTACCGGCTGATCGACACGCTGCGGCAGTACGGCGGGGAATGGCTGGACAAGCTCGGCGAGACGGCCACGCTGCGCCGCCGTCACCGGGACTACTACCTCCAGCTCGCCGAGCGCAGCGAGCACTCCTGGTCCGGTCCGCGGCAGGTGCACTGGTTCACGCGGATGCGGCAGGAGCACGACAACATCCGCGTCGCCCTTGACTACTGCCTCACCGTCCCGGGCGAGGCGAAGGTCGGGCTGGAGCTGCTGTCGTCCCTGTGGTTCCTCTGGGTGGCCTGCGGGTTCGCCCGTGAGGGCACGGTCTACCTGGAGCGGGCGCTCAAGACCTGCCCGACGCCGAGCAAGGAGCGCTGCAAGGCGCTGTGGGTGCTCGCCTACATCCGCAGCGCCCAGGGCGACATGGCCGGCGCGCTCGCGGCGGCGGAGGAGTGCAGCACCGACGCCGTCCGGGTCGGCGACTCGGGAGCCGTCCTCCTGGCCACCAAGATGCAGGGCACCGCCGCCATGCTGCAGGGCGACGCGAAGAAGGCCACGGCCCTGCTCGGCGTCGCCATCGAGTTCCACCGGGGCGGGCGCGAGCTGAACCCCGGACTGCTGCCCGCGATCGTGGAGCTGTCGATGGTGCTGCTCGCACAGGGCGACTTCCTGGAGGCCGAGACGCTGCTGGCCGACTGTATGAAGGTCTGCCAGGAGCGGGGTGAGCTGTGGCTGCGGTCCTACGCCTGGTATGTCACGTCGCTCGTCCAGCGCGCCACCGACCGGCGCGACGACGCGCTGTCGAGCTGCAAGGAGGCGCTGCGCATCAAGCGGCACTTCCACGACGTGCTCGGCGTCGTCCTCTGCGTTGACACACTGGCGCGGCTCAGCCTCGATCTGGGCTGGCCGGACCGCACGGCGCTCCTCCTCGGCGCGGCCCAGGCCAACTGGCGGACCTTCGGCCTGCCCCAGTTCGGCTCGCCGTTCTTCACGGCGGAGCACGAGCAGTGCGTCAAGGAGTGCAAGAAGCTGATCGGCGACGCCGCCTACGAGGAGGCCTACGCCGAGGGAACGCGGCTCAACCTGGGTGACCTCATCGAGTTCGCGCTGGACGACTTCGACGAGTTTCGCGCTCCCCCGGGGTGAACGCGGGTCCGGTCAGCGCCAGGCGTCGACGTATCGGGAGCTGGTGAGCGAGTAGTCGACGCTGCCGCTGATCCAGTACTCCAGACCTCTGGCGTAGGCGGAGACGGACGGGGAGCGGAACGAGTCCAGCACCGGGCCGAGCGCCACCATCTCGGCGATGGCCTGGTCGCGCATTCGCCCGATCCGGTCCATCGCCTGCTGGACGGTGCAGTCGGTGTGGCCGGCCAGCACGCTGACCAGGTTGTTGCGGATGTTGGCCTCCGACCGCTCCTTGGCGTAGGAGATGAGGTCGTTGTCCCACACGACGACGTCGTTCGCGTGCTCGGTCATTGCGCGCACGGCGGGGTGCCGCCACTCGGCGGGGGCGAGCCGGCATTCGGCAGCCACGTCGATCAGCGCGAAGACCGTGAGCATCGCCCCGGTCCTGCGGCGCATGAAGATGTAGTCATCGATGGTGGGGACGACGTCGTCCTCCCGGTTGGCCGCCTCCCAGACCTGGGCGAACAGGTAGTCCTTGGTCATGGTGCGCCACCGGTCGAGCTGGTCGGCGTCGCCGTGGGCGGCGATCCGGGACTTGACGTCCAGCAGGGCGCGCGCGAAGACGTTCTCGACCGCCTCACCCCCGTCGAGGTCGTCGACGACGGTGTAGAGCTGGGGAAGGGTCCGGGCGATCTCGGCGGCCCGCCGGTCCGACTCGCAGAAGGCGTCGTCGAACGCGAAGAGCCACACGCACCAGTCGGTGACGAGCTGGCAGAGCTCCCGAGACGCGTAGGGATACGCGCGCGCACCCAATAGTCCGTATCTGGCCTGGCGGAAACGCTCCAGGTGACCCTCGTCGCCGATCATCCCGGAAGCGGAGAGCCACGCCAGCGTGTCCCGGTCGATCTCCTCGACGTGCGGGTTCACCGCACTGGGGAAGGGGCAGCCGAGCGGGGGGATGCGGAGTGGGTGCCTACTGATGGGGTCCGCAGAGGTAGTAGCCACCCGACAAGCATGACCATCGGCTGAATAGATCGCCAGACCAGCGGCATTTACGGCTATTTCGGACTCTTGACTTACTTTTCTAACAGTGCGACAAGCTCGGAGTTGCCGAACATGCGAGCGGTTTCCAGGGCGGACGGCGTGCCGGCCCGAGGGTCGGCACCGGCGTCCACGAGGGCCCTGACCACCTCGGGCTCCTTCTTGAACACGGCGCCCGCCAGCGGGGTCTGCCCCCGGTCGTTGGCGAGATCCGGGTCCGCGCCCCGCTCCGCCAGGGCCCGGACCGTGTCGGCGTGCCCGTGGTAGGCCGCGAGCATGAGGAGCGTGTCGCCGTTCTGGTTCCTCAGGTTCGCGGGCACCCCCGCGTCGACGTACGCGCACAGCGGGCCGGTCTCCCCCGCCCTCGCGAGGCCGAACAGCTTGGTCGCCAACTCTTCCACTTCCGGGTCCGGCTCCATACCAACCATTGTCCACCGATAGGGTCCACCGCAATCACAGGAATCCAGACGACCCTCCGTCGGTTCACTAGGTAAAGACCCTTTGCGAAAGGCTGGGACACGGTGTTCGACCCCACGGATCTCTACCGGCTCGACGGGGACCTTCCCGAGCTGTCCGATCCGGTGCTGCTCTACCACCTGGAGGGGTTCGTGGACGCGGGTGGCGCCGGAAAGCTCGCCCTCGGGCACCTGCTCGCCGAGCTCGAGCACCGGATCGTGGCGACCTTTGACGTGGACCGCTTGCTCGACTACCGGTCCCGCAGGCCGGTGATGACGTTCGACGGCGATCACTGGGTCGACTACGACGCGCCGGAGCTGGTGGTCTGCCTCACCCACGACATGACCGGAACACCTTTCTTGATCATGATGGGCCCGGAGCCCGACCGGGAGTGGGAGCTGTTCACCGAGGCGGTCGGCATGCTGGCCACCCGGCTGAAGGTCGGCAAGCTGGTGAGCGTGCACGGCATCCCCATGGGCGTCCCGCACACCCGCCCGCTGGGCCTCACGGCCCATGGCAGCCGTCCCGAGCTGGTCACCGGCCCGCCGAGCCCCTTCGGCAAGGTGCAGGTGCCCGGGAACATCGAGGCCCTGATCGAGTTCCGGATGGGGGCCAAGGGCCACGACGCGCTCGGTTACGCCATCCACGTGCCGCACTACCTGGCTCAGGCGGAATATCCCCAGGCCGCGGTGGCCGCGCTCGAGGCGATCACGCGCGGGACCGGTCTGGTGTTCCCCATGGACAGTCTCCGGGACGCCGCCGACAAGACCACGGCCGAGATCGAGGAGCAGATCAGCGCCTCGGCGGAGCTGTCCGGCGCCATCCAGGGGCTGGAGCAGCAATACGACGCCTTCCAGTCGGGCGCCGAGCGGGAGAACCTCCTCGCCGAGAGCACTCCCATGCCGACCGGCGACGAACTGGCCGCCCAGTTCGAAGCATTCCTCGCCGAACGGGACGACCGCGACAACTGATCCATCCGGCATATCGTGTGCTCATGCCGTACGAATCTGATGAGATCCGCGTCGGGCTGGCGGGCTACGGCCCGGCCGGGTCGTTCTTCCACGCGCCGCTGATCGCGGCCACGCCCGGGCTGCGCCTCGCCGCCGTCGTCACCCGCGACCCCGCCAAGGCCGATCTCGTACGGCGGGACCATCCCGGCGCGGAGGTCTTCGGCTCCGCCGACGAGCTGTGGGACCGCTCGGATCTGATCGTCATCGCCTCTCCCAACCGGACCCACGTGCCGCTGGCCCAGGAGGCGCTCAAGGCGGGCCTCCCGGTCGTCGTGGACAAGCCGCTCGCCGGGACCACCGCCGAGGCCCGCGATCTCGTACGGCTGGCCCGCGACCGCGACCTCATGCTGACCGTCTTCCAGAATCGGCGCTGGGACGGCGATTTCCTCACGATCCGCCGCCTGCAGCCGGAGCTGGGCGACGTCCACCGCTTCGAGTCCCGGTTCGAGCGCTGGCGTCCGGTGCCGAAGGGCGGCTGGCGCGAGCTGGGCGGCCCGGACGACATCGGCGGCGTCCTCTTCGATCTCGGGAGCCATCTCGTCGACCAGGCGCTCCGCCTGTTCGGGCCGGCGTCGCGGGTCTACGCGGAGACCGACATCAGGCGGGCCGGAGTGAAGACCGACGACGACGCGTTCATCGCCCTGACCCACGAGAGCGGCACGCGCTCCCACCTGTGGATGACCGCGGTGGCCGGGCAGCTCGGGCCCCGGTTCCGGGTGCTCGGGTCCAGGGCCGCGTACGTGAAGTGGGGCCTCGACCCACAGGAGGACCGCCTGCGGGCGGGCGAGCGCCCGGGCGGCCCCGGCTGGGGCGCCGAGCCCGCCGAGCACTGGGGCGTGCTGGGCGTCGACGGCGACAGCCGTACCGTCCCGACCGAGCCCGGGGCCTACCCCGAGTTCTACGCGGGCGTGGTGGCCTGCCTGCGGGACGGCGCTCCACCGCCCGTTACGATGGAGACCGCCATCGAGACTCTCGCCGTGCTGGAGGCCGCCAAGCGCTCCGCCACCACCGGCTCCGTGGTCGAACTTCATGCCCCCTGATCATGCGCGAGTTCCCGCACGCACCCTTTGTGCAGCGTGATCATGCGCGAGTTCCCGCACGCAACGTCCTACCTGGCGCTTCATGGAGCGTGATCATGCATCACGCGGGTGAGCCCGACGGGCGGACACTGCATGATCACAAACAGGGTCGGCCCTGATCAGGCCGCGTGCGGCGGAATCGATGCATGATCACGGTCAGGGAAGCC
>NZ_JAOEGB010000020.1 GCF_025420585.1 Planotetraspora sp. A-T 1434
TTCCGTCACCTGACAGTCCAGCCACACCTGCGGCGTCTGGGACATGGTCCAGCCGGGGGTGCCGAAGCAGGCGCACACGTCGGGGCCGAACAGCTCGCCCAGGCTCAGCGCGCTGGTGAAGACCACGGGCGCGGCTACGGCTCCGCGCGCGCGGGCCATCTGGCGGAGCACTTCGACGCCCGAGTACGTGCTGTGCGCGACGTCGGCCGCGAACCGGCGCTGGATCGCGGTGGCGCGGGCCGCGAAGCTCTCCTCGCCCGACATGTCGGCGTCCAGCAGGAGCAGGCTCGTGAAGTCGCCGACGAGGCTCTGCACGTCCGGGTGAAGCGGACGCCGGTCGTAGAGCGGCAGGTTGAGCACGAACCGGTCGGTGGCGCTCCAGGCGGCGAGCGCTTCGGCGAACGCGGTGAGGAACACCATCGACAGCGTCACGCCGTGATCTCGGGCACGCGCGGCGAGCCTGTCCCACCGCTCGGCCGGCACCGTGACGTACCGGCGGGTGATCCGCTGGTCGGCCAGCCGCTCGGGCGCGACGGCGGTCGGCAGCTCCGGGCCGCCCGGAAGCTCGGCCAGCCGCCCGGCCCAGTAGTCACGCGCCCGCTCATAGTCGGCCCGGGTGCTCGCGGCGTACGCGGCGAGGTAGCGCGGGTAGCTGTAGTCGATGGCCGGCAGGTCCTCTCCGGGACACCGGTAGAGGGCGGCCAGGTCGCCGAGCAGGGTGCGGAAGCTCTGCGCGTCGGCGGCCAGCATCTCGATCTGGACGTGGACACGGGTGGCCCCGCGGGGCAGCAGGCTCAGCGAGACGTCGAGCACCTGGCCGCGCCCGACGTCGAGCTTGCGGTGCGACAACTCCGCGCGGATCCGCTCAAGCTCCCCGTCGAGGTCGGCGACGGCCGTCAGGTCCCGTACGGTGAGACCCGGCCAGGTGCTCTCCGCCATGATCTGCTGGCTGCCGTCGGGCAGAAACCGGCAGCGCAGCATCGGGTGCCGCGCCACCAGCCGCCGCACCGCCGCGTCCAGCCGCTCGGGCGACACATCGTGACCGTCGAACTCGTTGTAGAAGTGGGCGCCGACGCCACCGAGGACCTGGCCGTCGGTCCGCCCCACCCAGTACGCGTGCTGCATGGTGGCCAGCGCGAACGGCGCCGTCTCGTCGATCTCGGGGGCGGGCTCGGCCACCGGCTCCCGGGCGTCGTCTTCATGGGCGCCGTCTTCATGGGCGCCGCCCGACTTGAGGATCAGCTCCCACCACTGCGCCAGCGTGCGGTGCTCGATCAGGTCGGCGAAGGTCACGCCCGACCCGGCCTTGCCCCACCGCGCGGCCAGCCTCATCAGCCCGATGGAGTCGAGCCCGAGCCCGAGCAGGTCGTCGTGGTCCCCGATGCGCTCCACCGGCTCACCAAGGCGTTCGGCGATGTCGCCGCGCATCCCGTCGATACTGAGCATGTGCCGCCCTATCTGCGGTAGCCGGGGCGCAGCGCCCGATCGGCGAACCCGATGAGTTCAAGCTTCTCCAGGCCGCCCCGCACGCGAGGGGTGAGCAGCCCGATGTTGTTGAGTGCCGAGATGACCTTGGAGAAGACCGCCTGGCGGTACTTGACCATCAGATCGTCGTGGGCGGCGAACTCGACGCCCTCGGCGCGGTCGACCTCGATGCGCTCCCACACGTCCTCGAGCAGGAACCGGCGCCGCATGAGCACCGCGGCCTCCAGGACCATGTCCTCGCGGTCGGCCAGCTCGGCCGTGGTCATCTCCCGGTAGATCCCGGACAGCGACATGACGCCGAACGTCACGTGCCTGGCCTCGTCGCGGGCGACGAGCCGGGTGATGTCGCAGATCAGATCGTCGTGGAACGTGCTGTGCGCCAGCCGGAACGCGGCCATGGCCAGCGCCTCGACGATGATCTGCATGCCCAGCGCGGTGATGTCCCAGCGCGAGTCGGACAGCAGGTCCTCCAGCAGCTCGCGCAGCGGCTGCGTGATCGGGTACGGCTCTGGCACCTTCTCGTTCAGGTAACGGGAGAACGCCTCCACGTGCCTGGCCTCGTCGGCGGCCTGGCTGGCCGCGTAGTACTTGCTGTCCAGGTCGGGCACGACCTCGACCAGCCGGGCCGCGACGACGAGCGCGCCCTGCTCGCCGTGCAGGAACTGGCTGACCATCCACGACTGGAGTTCCCAGCGGAAGGTGTCCCACATGGGCCGGCCGCGCCGCGCCAGCGGGGACGACGCGAAGGAGGCCATCGCGAACGACGAGTCGTCGGGCAGCGGGCACCCGAACGGCACGTCGATGCTCCAGTCCACATCGGTCGTCGCGTTCCACTGCGCCTGCTTGGCCCGCTCGTACAGCGACAGCACCGTAGGGGACTCTGACTCGTATTTCCAGGTTAGCCACGCCTGAACCGGGGTGGTCACCGACAAGCCGGACATGAAGCCCAGATAACCAGACCCGCGAGCCGGACACCAGACTTTCCATCTTGTTTCTTGTATGTTGTTTGCTACAGTCACCATGGTGATCGAGGTACCGGCGTCGATCGGCCAGCGGCTGCTCGCGATGATCGGCCACTACCGCGCCGGGCACGGCGCGTTGAACTGCCCATTGCTGTGCCGGCTGCGCGGCCCGCTGGAGATCGCGGCGCTCCAGGCCGCGCTGGACGGCCTGACCGAGGCCCACGAGTCGCTGCGCACCACGTTCACCGGCCGGGGTCCGGCGCTGAGGCAGGTCGTCCACCCGCCCCGGCCGCTACCGCTGACCGTGGTCGACTCATGTGACGACGCCGCGGTCAACGCCGAGCTCTCGCGGCCCATCGACGTGGCGTCGTGGCCCGCGCGGGCCACCCTGTGGCGGGCCGGGCCGGCCGACCACACGCTCTGCCTGAACCTGCACCACCTGGTCACCGACGCATGGTCCACGGGGATCCTGTTCGCCGAGCTCCGCCTTCGCTACGCCAGGGCGCTCGGGCGGCCCGCGAACCTGACCGCGCCCTCGTGGCAGTACCGCGACTTCGCCGAGTGGCAGCGCGACCTGTGCGACGGGCCCGATTTGGACCGGCATCGCGACTACTGGCGGGACCGCCTGTCCGGGCTGCGGGTCCCCCGGCTCCCCTATCGCGAGCCGCCGCCCGGCGCGACGCCCGGCATGGTCACGGCCGATCTGCCCTCGTACGTCGTGGACGGCCTGCGCGAGATCGCCCGCGACTGCGGGACCACGCTGTTCACCGTGGCGCTGGCCCTCTACTACGCGGTCCTCCGGCAGGCGTGCGGGCAGGACGACCTGCCGGTCGCCTCGCTGTTCGCCAACCGCGCCCGGCCCGAGTCCCGGGGCACCGTGGGCTTCCTGGCGAACATGGTGGTGCTGCGGACCCGGCTCGACGAGAGCATGAGATTCCCCGATCTGGTGCGTGCCACGCACGCGACGGTCGCGGGAGCCCTCGCCTACCAGGAGCATCCGTACCAGACCCTCCCCCTGGAGGCGACGACGAGCCCGGGCGGCGGGCGGGTCGACGACGTGGTTTTCCAGATGATGGCCGAGCTGGACTTCACGGCGAGCGCGGCCGGGCTGGAGTTCGAGCTGCTCGTGCCGGACGGCATCGGCAGCCGCTTCGGCGTGGAGCTGGCCATCGCGCCGCGCGGCCGGGGCCTGCGCGCCGTCCTGTTCTACACGCCCCGGCTCGACGACGACACGGCCGCCCGGCTGCTGTCCGGCTACGTCTCGGCCGCGACCGCCGTGGCCCGCGACGACGGCGCGCCGGTCGCCCAGCTCGGCACCTGACCCGCCACGTTTAGCTCCACGCAGGTCGCCGCGACCTGGATCGCCCCGGCCACGTCGGCCCCGTTCGCCGCGCCGTGCGCCACGACGCACACCCCCCGCACGCCGAGCAGCACGGCGCCCGGCTCGGCGGCCAGCTGGGCCCGGATCGCCGACGACACGGCCGATGTCACCGGTTTCGCCGCGTCGCCGAGCGTGGCCCTGATGGCGGCCAGCGCCACTTCGGCTGTCGCGTCCAGGGTCCGCTCGTAGGTCTTGAGCGTGATGTCCCCGGTGAGTCCCTCGCACACGACCACGTCCACTCGCCCGGTGAACAGCTCGTACGCCTCGACATGGCCGACATATCGCCCGACGCGCTCGGGCAGCGCGGCGATCAGCACATCCGCCGACCGCTGCACGGGACCGCCCTTCACGGTCTCCTCCCCGTTGGACAGCAGTCCGATCCTGGGCCGGTCCACGCCCAGGCGCAGCCGCGCGTACGCGGCGCCCAGCTCGGCGAACTGGACCAGCCAGCTGGCCGGGCACTCCGTGGCCGCGCCCACGTCGAGCAGCACGGTCGGGGACGCGCCCGGGGCGGGCAGCAGCGTGGCCAGCGCCGGGTTCAGCACGCCGGGCGCGCGACGCATCCGCACGGCGGCGGCGAGCACGGCCGCGCCCGTGTTGCCCGTCGTCACCATTCCGTCGGCGAACCCACCGGCGACCGCGCCCGCGGCAACCATCAGCGACGAGCGCCGTTTGGCCCTTGTGACGGCGATCGGGTCGTCGTCCATCGCCACTCGCTCGGGCGCGTCCAGGATCGCGAACCTGCCCCCCGCCGCCCGGGAGAGCTCGTCACGCGACCCCACCAGCACGATCTCGTAGCGGTCGGCCAGGCGCAGCGCGCCCTCCACGACCGGTCCTGGGCCGAGGTCGCCACCCACGGCGTCCACGGCGAGCCGAATTCTCCGCCGCATTGTCCGCGACCCTCTCACCCGGCAAACACTAAGCTATCTCGTATCTGATGTCTGCTGGCTCCGACGATGGAGGAGACACATGAGCGGCTCACCTGCACCCACGATCATCCCGACCCTTCGCTACCGGGACGTCGACAAGGCCATCGACTGGCTGACCGGCGCGCTCGGTTTCGCCGCCGTGTTCGTCGCCCGCGACGATTCGGGCCAGATCGGCCATGCCCAGCTCAGCCACGGCACCGGCATGATCATGCTCGGTCCGCACTCCGACGGCGGCGACGACCGTCTGTCGGTGGACATGGGCCCCGCCGCCGTGTACGTCATCCTCGGCTCCGACGAGATCGGCGCGCACTACGAGCGAGCCGTCGCGGCGGGCGCCGAAGTGGTCCGCGAACTCCGCGACGAGTCCTACGGCGGCAGCGGCTACACCGTCCGCGATCCGGAGCTCAACGTGTGGAGCTTCGGCACCTATCACCCGGCGATGGGCTGACCCGTGACCGGCTACGACGTCATCGTCGTCGGGGCGGGCACGGCCGGCTCGGTGCTCGCGGCCCGGCTGAGCGAGGACCCCGCACGACACGTGTTGCTGCTGGAGGCGGGGCCCGACTTCGCCGGTGCGGCGAGCCTGCCGCCGGCCCTGCGCGAGGAGTTCCAGGTGCTCGACCCGCGCTACGACTGGGGGCTGGACGCCGCCCTCGTCGGGGAGCGGCGCGGCATCGTGGCGCGCGGCCGGGTGGTCGGCGGGTCGTCGCAGACCAACGCGCGCGGCGCGATCCGGCCCCCGGCGTCCGACTTCGCCGCGTGGGCCGCGCTCGGCCTGCCCGTGTGGGGCTGGGACCGGGTGCTGGAGTCCTTCCGGGCGATAGAGACCGACGCAGAGTTCGGGCACGAGCCGTACCACGGGTCGGGGGGGCCGCTGCCGATCACGCGCTGGGCCGCGTCAGAGCTGGCGCCGGGCGCGGCGGCGCTCCTCGCGGCGGCACGGGCCTGCGGACATGCCGACCTCGCCGACCTGAACGCCCCCGACGCGGCCGGAGTGGGAATCTACCCGCAGAACCGGGCGGGCAGGTCGCGGGTCTCGTCGGCCACCGCGTTCGTCGACCCCGCCAGGTCGCGCCCCAACTTGACGGTGCGCGGCGACTGCGAGGTGAACCGGGTCGTCGTCGCCGACGGCCGGGCGACCGGGGTCGAGGTGGACGGCGAGTTCATCGCGGGCCGCGAGGTCGTGCTGTGCGCGGGCGTGCCGTACAGCCCGGCGCTGCTGCTGCGGTCCGGGATCGGCCCGGCCGGGGAGCTGAGGGCCCTCGGCATCGACGTGGTGCTCGACGCGCCGGGCGTCGGGCGCCGCGTCATCGACCAGCCCGGAGCCGCGATCCCGGTGGTGCCGGCCGCGAGCGCGGGCGCGGACTGGTGGGAGACCAACCAGGTCGCCGGGCGCGACCGGATCCCCGGATACGAGGATGGGTCACTGTATCTGGTGTTCTTCTCGGGGATCGACATCCCGCCGCTGGCCGCGATGATCGGCAGCGACCTGCTGAGCATGGTCAGCGTCGGCGACCTCGCGCCGGCCTCGCGCGGCCGGATCACGCTGCGCGGCCCGGATCCGAAGGACCAGCCGCTCGTCGAGCTCAACTTCTACTCGGCCGAGGGCGATCTGGCCCGGATGCGGGCGGCGCTGCGGCACGCGTGGGAGATGGCCAACCGGGCCGAGTTCACCGCGTACGTCGACCGGTTCGGCCTGGTCGACGACGCGACGATGGCCGACGACGAGCGGATCGACGGGCTGCTCACGCACACGACGACCAGCCGCTGGTCGCTGCAGGGGGGCTGCGCGATGGGCCCGGACACCGACCCCGAGGCAGTGGTGGACGAGCGGCTGCGGGTGCGCGGCGTGGAGGGCCTGCGGGTCGCCGACGCTTCGGTCGTCCCCGTGCCGTTGCGCGCCCCGACCGCGCTGGCCTGCGCGATGATCGGCGAGCACGCGAGCCGGATAGTACTATCTGCTATTTGACTCTAGTATTTGCGCGACAAATCCACATATCGTGACTGCCATGGAAGGGATATCGGTCAACGTCGAGAGTCTGCGGAAGCGGTACGGCGAGGTCGACGCCGTCGCGGGAGTCTCGTTCCAGGTGGCCGCGGGCCACGTCGTCGCCGTCCTCGGCCCCAACGGGGCCGGGAAGACCACCACCATCGGATGTCTCACGACCCTGATCCGCCCCGACGGGGGCCGCGCCACGGTCATGGGACACGACGTCGTCGCCGAGGCCCCTGCCGTACGAGGACAGATCGCGGTCGTCGGGCAGTCGGCGGCCGTCGACGAGCTGCTGACCGGCCGGGAGAACCTGGTCTTCTTCGGCCGGTTGCTCGGCGAGCCGGCGGCCCAGGCGAGGAAACGCGCCGACGAACTGGTCGAGCGGTTCGACCTGGGCGAGGTCGCCGGCAAACCGGCGGGCACCTATTCCGGCGGCACCCGCCGCCGCCTCGACCTGGCGGTCGGCCTGGTCGTGCGGCGTCCCGTGCTGTTCCTCGACGAGCCGACGACGGGCCTCGACCCGCGCAGCCGCCAGGAGTTGCACGCCCTGATCCGCGAGCAGCGCGACCTCGGCGTGAGCGTCCTGCTCACCACGCAGCAACTGGACGAGGCCGACGCTCTGGCCGACCGGGTGGTCGTCATCGACCACGGCCGGGTCATCGCCGAAGGCACCCCGGACACGCTGAAGGCCCAGGTCGGCGGCTCGTTCTGTGTCGTCATGATCGCCGACGAGGGGGTCCGCGCCCAGGCGCTCGCGGCGCTGCGCCCGAGCCTGCCGGACGCGGGCGTCGCCGACGACGCGATCCTCGTCCCCGCCAAGGGCACCTGGACCCTGACCGAGGTCGTCCGCATCCTGGACGCCGCCGGCATCGAGCCCGACGACATCGCCCTGCGCCGCCCCACCCTGGACGACGCCTTCTTCGCCCTGACCGCCGACGCCGGAGGCGCGCGATGACGGCGGCGACCCCGGCCGCGGGGCTGGTGCGGGACGCGGGTGTGCTGGCGGCGCGCAACCTGCGGGTGCTCAACGTGAAGGGGCTGGTGGCGGCGGTCGTCAACCCGCTGCTGTTCTTCGTCGCGTTCTACGTGGTGCTGCACGACCTGCTGATGAGCCGCGGCGTCGACTTCGGCGCCTTCTTCCCGCCGGGGATAGTGGTCCAGGCGATGGGGCTCGGCGCGATCGCGACCGGCCAGTTCGCGTGGCGCGACCAGCGCAGCGGGCTGTTCGACCGCTACCGGCAGATGCCGATCCATCGGGGGGCGATCCTCGCGGGACGGCTCGCCGCCGACCTGCTCCCGGCCGCGATCTCGGTGCTGGTCGTCGTGCTGGCGGGGCTGCTGGCCGGGTTCCGGTTCGCGGGCGGGCCGCTGGGGGCGCTGGGGTTCCTGGTGCTGGCGCTCGCGTTCTGGGTGGCCCTGGCCACGGGAACGGGCGCGTTCGGGGTGGCCATGCGGCGGGTCGACGCGGTGACCGCGATGCTGTTCGTGCCCTTCCTGCCGCTTGTCAACTTCTCGACCGCGTTCGTACCGGTGCAGGGCTTTCCCGGTTGGCTGCAGCCAGTCGTGCGGGTCTCGCCGTTCACGGCCGTCGCCGACGGGCTGCGCGCCCTCGCGGCGGGCGGTCCCTCGTACGCGCCGGTGTGGCAGGCCGTGGCCTGGATCGCCGGGCTGACCCTGCTGTTCTCCTGGTCGGCGATGGCGGCGTTCCGGAGGATGTCATGACCTTCACGATGCAGGCCACGCTGATGGCGGGCCGGAACCTGCGCCGGTTCCTGCGCTCCCCGGCGCGCGTGCTGAGCGCGCTCGTCATGCCGCTGATCCTGATGTTCATGATGCTGGCGCTGCTCGGCGGCCTGATCGGCGACTCGGCCGGGACGTTCGGGTACATCGGCCGCCTGGCGCCGCTGATCGTTGTTTCCACGGCCACGCTGGGCGCGGGCCTGGCGTCGGTCGGGTTCTACCGCGACCTGAACGACGGCATGCTCGACCGGTTCCGCACCCTGCCGATCAGGTTCGGTTCCGTGCTGGCAGGCCGGGTGGCGGGGGATGTCTGCTCGGGGCTGCTGACGGCCGTGGTGGCCACCGCCGTCGCGTACGCCGCCGGGTTCAGGTTCACCCAGGGGACGCCGGCGGCGCTGGCGTACTTCGGGGTGTTCGCGCTGTTCGCCATGATGATGTCGTGGGTGGCGGTGCTCGTGGCGCTGGCGGCCCGCACCGACCTCGGGCCGTTGAACGCGCTGAACGGGCCGACGCTGCTGCTGTTCTTCCTGTCGTCGGGGTTCGTGCCGGTGGAGAACTTCCCGTCGGTGGTGCGGCCGGTCGTCCGGGCCAATCCGCTGTCGGTGGCCGACAACGCGATGATCGGCCTGTCCAGCGGCGGCCCGGTGGCCGTCCCGCTGCTGCAGACGCTGGCGTGGACGCTGGGAGTGAGCGCGCTGTGCGCCCTCCTCGCGGTACGGCGGTTCGCCGCCCGGACTACGACCTAGCGTTGGTGGGCGGGGCCGACTCACCGAACTGCTCGGTCTCCACCACCCGGCACAGCATCTGCTGGGCCCCGGTCGCGATCAGGCGCCCGTCGGGCGACCACACGGCCGCCCGGCCGGCCGCCAGACCGTGCCGCACGGACATGCCGTAGCCCTCGACCAGCAGCCATTCGGCCTCGGGTGCCGCGTCGTGGAACGACACCTGCAGTTGCATGGTGGGGGCGACGAAGAACGGCACCCCGGGCGGGCAGGCGAGCAGCACCGCGGGGAACGCGGAGGTGTCGATGTGCAGCAGCGCGCGGCAGGCGTCCAGCCACAGGTCGCCGGGGAAGACCGGACGCGGGCGCAACCGCATCCAGCCGCGCATGTTCACCTCGCCGAAGCCGCCGGGCATGCCCTCGAACCACGAAATCGGCCGGGTTTCGCAGTTGGCGAGCTGCGGGAACGACATCTGCCCCCATTCGGCGGCCCGCTCCTCGATGGTCGGCACCCGCTCGGGCTCGGGCACTTCGGGCGCCGCGGCCAGGCGCTCGTCCGGCCCGGCCAGATCGCCCGCGGCGGCCCACACCGTCGCGTCCAGCACGGCCCGGTCGCGCTGTGTCATGCTGACGCGCAGTGCCTCGGTCCGCCGGCTGGACCGCAGCCGGGTCACCTCGATGCCGACCTCCTCGAACCGCGCGACGTTGAGGAAGTCGCAGCTGATGCTCGCCGGCCGGGCCATGCCCGAGGCTCGGCCCGCCGCGCGGAGCGCGACCGAAGCGAGGTAGCCCCCGATGGGCCCCCAAACGTTCCAGTCCTCCGAAAGCACAGCGCGGAAGCGCAGGTCATCGAGCTGCTCGACGTCCGTGTCCAGCCCAAGATCCGCCATCGCCGAGCCCTCCATTGATCTTGTATCTGTTATCTAGTTAAAGATAGAACAATCTAGACAACGACGGAACGGCTACCTAGATTGACGGCATGTACGGTGATACTGGAGCATCCTCCGGAAAGCTGATCTCCCTCCCTCAAAACTTCGGGTTATGGTCCCAGGGGGTCCTGCGCAGCGCCGGATTCCCGATCGGGCAGTTGCTGCGCCTGTCCGATGACGCATATGTCACTGCGGTCGGCGAACTGCTCGACGCGGAGGAACAGGGTCGCGACACCGGAGCGGCCCGGGCCCGGCTGGCCGAAGTGGCCCGGGCCGCCGGAGAGCGCCAGAACGAGCGGCTGGCCGCGGTCGCCCGCCGCGCCGACGTCCTGGAGGCCATCGCCTGGCAGAACCCGGACGTGGTCGAGTCCATGATCGTGCCGTTGGGTGAGACGGGCCGCGACACCCCTCGTAACCAGCGCCTGCGCAAGCGGCAGCGGCTGCTGGCGAAGTACTGGACGCGCTACTGCGCCAAGAACGAGACGATCGGCTTCTTCGGCCCGAGTGTCTGGTTCGCTCTGCGAGACGAGGGCGAGCCGCTGCGGCTCAAACCGGGCCCGGCCGTGACGGGCTCGCGCAGCGTGTTCCTCGAACCATGGGCGGTCGACACGCTCGCCCAGGTCATGGGCCGTGACCCGGAGATCCGGCCGTGGGTCGCGCCCCGCCCGCACCACGCCTGCCACCTCGCCGGCGACGGCGTCACGCTGCTCACCCTGGGCGGCCCGGTCACGCTGGAGCCGCTCGAGGCGAAGGTCTTCGCGCTCCTCGACCACACGCGGAGCGCTCGCGAGGTGGCCGCCGCCCTGCCGTACGAAGAGGAAGAGGTCTTCGCCGCCCTTGAGGGGCTGGTGAGCAGGCAGCTCGCCTTCTGGGACCTGGAATGCTCGCTGCGTCAGCGCGCCGAGGTGGACCTGCGTGAGCGGCTCGGCCGGATCGGCGACCCGCGGGTCCGCGCGGCGGCGCTCGGCAGGCTCGACCGGATAGAGGCCGCGGTGAGCGCGGTCGCCGAGTGCCGCGAGCCGGCCACGCTGGTGACCCGGATGCAGGAGCTGGAGACCGTTTTCACCGAGCTGACCGGCGTCGACCCCAGCCGCCGCCCCGGCCAGGCGTACGGCGGACGGCGGCTGCTTTACCTGGAGGCGACCCGCGACGTCGAGGTGTCATTCGGCCCGCAGGTGCTGGAAGCGGTGGCCGAGCCGCTGGGACTGCTGCTGACCGGGTTCCGCTGGTTCGCCGAAGAGGCCGCGCGCGCCCTGCGCGCCACCTTGTCGGACGCCTTCGACGCCTTGACGACCGCTTCGGGAACCGCGGAAGGCGCGGACGTCGGCTTCAACGAGCTGGTCTTCTCGGTCGCTGACCAGGTGTTCATCCCCGGCAACCGGCCGCTGGACCGGCTGATGGCCGAGTTCACCCGACGCTGGCGCGACCTGCTCGGCATGGACACAGACGCCCCCGAGATCGCGCACACCAGCGAGGCGCTCGGGCCGCTGGTCCGCGCGGCGTTCCCCGCGTCTGCGCCGAGCTGGACCTGGGGCCGGATCCACAGCGTCGACCTCCATCTGGCCGCGACCGACCCGGAGGCGTTCGCGCGCGGCGAGTTCTACGCGATCCTCGGCGAGGCGCACTCGACCTACAGCCCGATCGAGTGCGGCGCGATGTCGTGGTCGCATCCCGACCCGGTCGAGCGGCGGCGCATGTTCGACACGATCATCCCGCGCGGGCGGGTGATGCTCAGCCCGGTCAAGGACTTCCCCAAGGTGGTCGCGAGAGCATACGCCGGGCAGGGACCCGACGACTGGTGGCTGTGCGTGTCGCAGTTCCCCGCGCCCGACACCGACCGGCTGCTGCCACTGTGCGGCCTGCGCGTACGGCGGGTCGCCGACGGCCGGCTCGAAGCGGGCGTGCCCGGGTCGGAGCGCTGGTTCGACGTGGCCGAGATCTGCGGCATGTGGACGGTCAACGAGATCGTCGACCTGCTCAAGCTGGTTGTCCGCGGGCACGAGCGGACGCCCCGGGTCACCATCGACGGCCTCGTGCTGTTCCGCGCGTCGCGCTCATTCCCGGTCACGGATCTGGAGTGGACGCGCGGGGCGGGCGACCAGGAACTGTTCGTGGCCGCGCACCGCTGGCTGCGCCGTACCGGCCTGCCCAGGGTCCTGTTCGCGGCCATCAGCACCGAGCCCAAGCCGGTGTTCGCGGACTTCGGCAGCGAGGTGCAGGTGGCCAACCTGGCGCAGCTTGTGCGGGCCGCTGCCGAGACGCCGGGGGCCACCGTCACCTTCAGCGAGATGTCGCCCGCCCCCGGCGAGACCTGGCTGGCCGACGCCGAGGGCGAGCTGTACACCAGTGAGCTACGGCTGCAGTTCGTCGATCAGCTCGGCACGACCTGAAGCGGCAGCGTGCTGAACCCCCGGAACATCCCGCTCGCCTTGTAGTCGAAGTCCTGCGAGGCGAGCTGGATGTCGGCGAACGTGTCGAGCAGCGCACCGAACGCCAGCGTCCCCTCCAGCCTGGCCAGTTGCACGCCGAGGCAGTGGTGGGCGCCCCACGCGAACGACAGCGGCGGCTCGGCGGGCTGCGCGCCCGCGTAGCGGGTCAGGTCGAGCTTGTCGGGGTCCTTGAACTTGACCGGGTCGCGGTTGGCCGCGCCGATCACCACGACGATCTGCTCCCCCGCCGAGACCACGGTGCCGTCGGTGAGCGTGGTGTCCTGAATGACGCTACGGCCGGTGATCTGGATCGGCGAGTCGAACCGCAGGAACTCCTCGACCGCCGGGCCCAGCAGCGACCGGTCGGCCCGCAGCCGGGCCATCTCCTCGGGGTTCTGGCACAGCGCCGACGTGCCGAGGCTGATCAGGTCGGTCATCGTGTGGAATCCGGCGCTGAACAGCAGCACGACCACCGAGACGAGCTCCTCGACGCTGAGCCGGTCGCCGTCGATCTCGACCGTGGAAAGGCCCGAGATCAGGTCGTCCTCCGGATCCTTGCGCCGCTGTTCGAGCAGCTCGGTGAAGTACTCCTCCATCTCGGTCATGGCCGCGTCCGCCTCGCGCAGCATGTCGAGGTCGTGGATGTAGACCGTGTCGACGGCCGTGCTGGCCCGCTTGGTCAGCTCGCGCAGCCGCGCCCACTCCTCCTCCGGCACCCCGACCAGCTCGCCGATGACCGCGATCGGCAACGGATGCGCGAACGCCTTGACCAGGTCGACCTCACCGCCACCGGCCGGGACGCTCTCGCGCATGGGGTCGATGAGCTTGGCCACCTGGGCCTCCAACTTCGGCCGCAGCTTCTCCACCCGGCGCGGTGTGAAGGCGCTGCTGATCAGCCCGCGCAGCCGCGTGTGCTCCGGCCCGTCGAGGAACAGGAGGGTCCTGATCCGCTCGTCTCCGCGCTCCTTGCCCAACTTCGGCCGTACGCCTGACTTGTCGAACGCCGGGCTCTTCATCGACAACCGGCAGTCGTCGTACGTGGTCAGCACCCAGCCCGACCCCTGCCCGGGGATCTCCAGCCGATAGTGCGGATCGGCCGCCCGGAGCGCGTGATAGTGCGGGTACGGGTCCCGCACCGTCTCCGGGGTCTTCATCATGAGCTCCATCAGGAGCGTTTCGGCACCCGTCGGTACGGACATGACGCCTCCGCTGTATCTTGTGTTCGGTCGCCCTTCACATCATAGATACGTGAACCAAGAAGCAATACCCCTCGGCGACTCAGCGGCCCGGCAGGCTCGTGCCGGGGCCATCCAGGCGCCGGCACTTGGCTCCTGGACCGGCTACCCGCCGGCGATGCCACCTCACAGCACAGTCTGAGCTTGTCACTCCCGGCCCGCCATGGCGTTTTCGATGGCCGCGATCAGCGCGCTCCTGCGGTGCTCGAAGAAGCCCTCGAAGTCGTCACTCTGCAGGAGGTCAACGTCGATCATGTGCCGGACCACGTGTTTGCCGATGAGAGGGATCTCGGTCTTTCCACTGTTGGCGAGCCGCTGAAGGTATTCGGACGGGGCGTGACCTCCGATGATCCGGTTCGTGCGCGCAGACAGCGGCGTCTTGTTGACGATCGAGTCGTACTCGCTGACCGGGATGCCGTTGTCCTCGCACCACGCCTTCGGGAAGACATGATGAATGTCGATCGCGTCGTCGAAGTAGACGGCCGCGTTGACCGTGTCGCCGGTCCTCCAGTCGCTGGCTCCCGCCTTGAGAAGCAGGGAGTAGAGACCCTTGTAGGCGGCGCTGTTGCGGGTGCGCAGCGTGGTCAGCCGTTCGGGCAGGAATCTCGCATCCCTGACCGTACGAGGATTCTCCTCCGTCTGCCCACGTACCCATGCGACAACCTCGGGCAGGTCTCTGGCGATCCGGCCCTCGGTCGTCCCGCCGTACAGCTCACCGAACACCCCACTCCAGTACCACTGCCCGATCCGGGCCCGGGCGTGCATCCCCTCGGCCTCGGCCCCCAGCGTCGCGAAGATCGCCGCCAGCGCGATGAGCTGGCTTCCGTACGGAAGGAATTTGGTGTCGTAGATGCACTGCTTGTGCAGGAAGCGCACGGCCTGCAGCAGACCGGCGACGGCCTTGGGCACCCACTGACGGTACTCCTCGAGGCTGAGTCCGAGGATGTCCGAGCGCCGGCACCCGATGCGCGGGGCGCGGTCGCTGTCGGCTCCCTCCGCGATGGCCGCCTGCCGCCGCGCCTGGGTGGCCAGCAAGGTCACCGCCTGGAGCAGGTCGGTGGGCTGCACATCGCCGAGAAGACGGTGTTGCTGGTCGTTCCAGCGTCCCCGGATCTTCGCCCAGTCGCGCCTGAGGTCGAAATCGTCCGCCGCATAGGTGGCGGTGAGGAGCTCGAACACGGTCAGCGTCACTCCGCCCGTGTTGACCTTCTCGAATACCTGGCAGACGGCCTCTCGCGGGGTGTCGCGGCCGAGCTCGATCACGGGGATCAGGTACTGCTCGAAGCGCTTGATGAACGAGTCAGTGAACGCGGTCCACAGCTGGATGTGCTCCGGCGCGAACTTCCAATGCCGGAAATATCCAGTCATCCACGGGTTATGGTCGAAGATCGCAACGAGGGGGAAGAGTTGCCCCTCATACTCCTTCGCCGGGTCGGAATAGTCCTCCAGAACCTGCCCGCGGAAATCCCGCACGCGCTTGTCGGCGGGAATGAACCGGATCGCCTCGTCCCGGTCCAGGGAACTGTCGAGCACCCCCTGTATGTCCGCGTAGAACCAGCCGGACATGCTCTTTCCGCGGTCGTCCCGCGTCTGCACCGCCTCGCCCAGCATCAGCGCCTGGAACAGCGACGTCATCCGCTGCTGGCCGTCGAGAAGCAGCCGGTCGGCCCTCTTCGTCACCGTGGGCGCGGCGCCTTCGAGGGGACGCTGCTTGAACCGGGCGTCGCCTCCGGCCTGTAGGGTCATCAGCGTGCCGACCGGATAGCCGAGGGAGATCGAGGCGAGCAGGCCGGTGATCCCACGATGCGGCCAGACCCAGCCGCGCTGGAAATCGGGGAGCTGAATCCGCCCGGTGCGGACCTGCTTCAACAGGTCGTGCAGGAACTCCTTCTCGATGCCGAAAGCCTCGACAGTCACGCTTATCCCCTCGCGTCGCATTGGTCTTCGACGAGGGTATGGACCGCGCCAGCCCCGCGCATCGGATCCCGATAACGAAACAGGCGTCGTTTCGACCGGTCGCCGGAATTCGGGCCGACCTTTAGGGCAAGATCCGCAAGGACAAAATAGGTAATTGCCATATAACACGGGTCTTCACCGGGAGAACCCCGTGTCCGACTGAAGGCGACGGTCCTTGGCTCTCAAGCGCTATTGGCGAGGTCAGTCGAAGTCGGTGCAGGTCACGTACCAGTTGCCGGTCAGGTGATCTTCTGTGGAGACCGGGAGGTCCTTGACCTGACTGTGGGGCGAGTAGGCGAATCCGCATTGCTCCAATAACCCTCCGGAACCGTCCACATCAAGAAGGACCGCATTCCCGGTCCGATAGACGCTGCGGATGGGAAAGAGGCCCACGAACCTGTCCGTCCACACGGAGTCGTGGTCCTTGGGGAGCGACTCGACGTACGCCGTGAGTGCCGGTTCGGAGATGAGAAAGGCCGTGCGCATCGGAACACCAACGATCACGAGGGTGACGGTCACCGCGGCGACGACGGGCGTCAAGGTGATCCAGTTGCGGCGTCTGAAATCGCGGCTCACGACGAGCAGGATGAACCACACCACTCCGGCGAACAGCCAGATGGCGACAGCAGCCATGATGCCGAAAAAGTGGCCGCCCGGAGGAACGGCGGCGAGCAATGTCATGGCTGACGCGATGCCGGTAGGGCCGGCGAGCCATAGCCACCACCACCACTTGAGTACGGGTACTGCCCGAATCTCAGAACGTTCGGCGATCGCCACGCACCGACCTTATCCTCGCCTGCCGGAAATCCGGTTGGCGGCCGGTCCGGGTACCGGCGAGACTTCCGGCGTGGTCCGGGAAATCGTGTGACGAAATCCTGAGGTCGCAGAGTTCTCGGGGGTGGCGTGAAGGATATGGAGGGCGCTGTGACGGTGACGATCGTTTACGAGACACATTCGACCACGACCGACAACGAGGCCGAGATCGCCACCGGCCAGTTGCCCGGCGAACTGTCGGCGCGAGGCCGGGAGGAGGCCGCCGAGTTGGGTGCCCGGCGCCGCGATGACGGGCTCGCGGTGGTTTTCACCTCCGACCTGCACCGGTCCGTGGACACCGCGCGCATCGCGTTCGCGGGACACGACATCGAGATCCGCCAGGACGCGCGACTGCGCGAGTGCGACTACGGCAGGCTGACCGCGATGCCCGTCGCACGGCTCGCCACCGAACGGGCCGCGCACATCGACGTGCCTTGGCCGGGCGGGGAGAGCTACCGGCAGGTCGTCGCCCGCACCCGCGCCTTCCTCGACGACCTCGCCGTCTCATTCCCCGGCGCCCGAGTACTCGTGATCGCCCACTCGGCCAATCGGTGGGCCCTGGAGCACCTGCTGAACGGCCTGCCGTTGGAGGACCTCGTCGGCGACCCCTTCGACTGGCAGCCGGGCTGGACGTACCATTTGGCGACCCGGCAGGACGACAGAATCGCGACAGAGCGGATCGCGCTGACCCCGCTCACGGTCGAGGACGCCGCCGACATGGTCGAGGTGCTGGGCGACCCCGGACTGTACGCGTTCACCGGCGGATCCCCGCCGACCCTGCCGGACCTGCGAGCCCGCTACAGCCGGCTCGCCGCCGGACGGTCACCGGACGGCCGGCAGGAGTGGCTCAACTGGATCATCCGCCGCCGCTCCGACGGTCAGGCCGTCGGCACCGTACAGGCGACCGTCATGGACGAGGGACGACGGGCCGAGATCGCCTGGGTGGTCGGGCTGCCCTGGCAGCGTCAGGGCTACGCCACCGAGGCCGCGGCCGCCCTGGTCTCGTGGCTCGACGCCAGGGCCGTGTCACGGATCCAGGCCCATATCCACCCGAGCCACCACGCCTCCATGGCCGTGGCCGCCCGACTCGGGCTCACACCGACCGAGCACATCGAAGACGGCGAACGCCTCTGGCAGCGCGACCGACAGGACGACAAGCGGTGACGCCGCTTCGGAGGCATTAAGCCTGGGGCAGAGCGGCCGGCGACTCGGAGACCTCCTACTTGTAACGGATAGTCACGCAGCGCCCCAGTGACACAGACCGCCGCCGATCGCGTTGACGCCATTCACGCCGTTGACGAGTGCCCGATGTGGCCAGCCCCGCGCCGCACGACCTACCCGCCTACCCCGCCAAAGCTCCCGTGTCGCGCGGCATGTCGGAACCCCAGCTAATTCAGGTTTCCGCAGCTCAATGGGGCTGTTACGGCTTGTTGTCGAGCGGGTGTTCGGATAACATCGAGGCAGCCGTTGGGTGAGCTTAGTAGGCGGGTGCCGGTTCGGGTGCCATGCGCCATCAGTGATGAAGCCTTTAACCGTGTTGAGCGTGATCGCGGGAAGGCCCCGGGTCGGCCGGGGTGGTCGTCTTCGTCTCCTGGTGGGAGGTGCCTGCTTTGTTCGTGTCCCCCGACGACCCGTTCGCGGGCGCCTGCGGTGCGACGGGTGCCGGGCCGGAGGCCGGGCGGGAGATGGGGGCGGAGCCCGCGACGGCGGCCGAGGCGTTGGCGATGGTCCAGGCCGGGCTGTCGTTCCTGGTGGGTGACGATCCTGCCGGTCAGCCGTCGGCGGTGGTGGCCGAGCGGTTGATCGGCCTGGAGGAGGCCGCGCGGCGGATGTGCGCGGCCCGGGCGGCGGCGCTCGCGGCGTTGGAGGCCGGGCGGGGGTTCGAAGACGACGGGCAGAGCGGGCTACGGCCGTGGCAAAAGCTCATCTTGGGTGTCGATGACGATCAGGCCCGGCGTGACGGGCTGCGCGCCCGGCGGTTGCGGGAGCATCCGCGCTTGTGGCAGGCGCTGGCCGAGGCGGCGATCTCCCCGTCGATCGCCGACCGCATCCTGGCCTGGGTCGCACGGCTGCCGCGCGAGGTCCGCGCGTGGGCGTGCGCGGTGCTCACCGACACCGCCCGGATCGGCGGCGTCAGCGAGGCCGACCTCATCAAAGTGGCCGGGGAGATGCTGCGCCGGGCCCGCCCCGAGCCGGGCGATGACGGCAGCGGCAACCACGTCACGGTGGCCGCGACGGTCGACGGCGTGGGCCGCATCAACGGCAGCCTGTCGGCCGACACCACCGAACTGGTCACCATGGTCCTTGCCGCGCTCGGCAAACGCCAGGGACCCGACGATGGGCGCAGCACGGGTGAGCGGCATCATGACGCGCTGCGCGAGGCGATGGCCCGGCTGGTCGATTCGGGCATGCTGCCCGAGGCGGCCGGGCGCAAGCCGCGTATCGAGGCCACCTTGGACCTGGCCGCCCTGCGCCGCCTGCCCGGCGCCGAGGGGGCCGAGCTGGCCTGGACCCGGACCCGGTCGGCCTGGCTGGCCCACGCCCTGTCCTGCGACGCCGGCATCCAGGGCATCGTCACCGCCCACCCCGTCGGCCCCGCCCGTCTGATCACCCTCACCCACGCCCTGATCGACACCCTCACCCAGCACGGCTGGCTCCCGCCCGCCCATCCGGCCGGCCCCTCCCCCGTCCCGGCACCACCCCCGCCACACCCGAGCCGGCCCGACGCGCAACACCCCAACGCCGTGCACACGGAAGGCCCATGCCCACGTACAGACCGAACACAGGCAGGCGGACAACCGCCGGGCGCGGCAGGCCCAGGCGCGACGAGACACGGTACGTCGCCCGGCCCCGCTGAGACCAGCACGGTAAGAGCGGCCGCCAAGCCAGCGGCGTTCGACGCGCTGCCCGCTGCCGAGCAGGCCGCCCTGATCGAGGAACTGCTGGCCTGGGCCGCCGAAGCGCTGTCCGGCCCCGCCGGGCTCGGCTCCTGCCTACGGGCGACTCTGAACGCCACCCTCACCACCCCCGGCAGCAGCCGCGTGGACGACAACCCAACCCACCACGGGGACCGGTTCGCCGACGGCCTCACCGGCGGCCGCAGCGCGAGTGCCGGCTCCCAAGGGTATGGAGGTCAGGGGCGCGGAAGCGGCCAGGACCGTGGCGAGCACAGGTGTGGAAGCGGCGCCGAGTGCGGAGACGGCGAGGATTGGGACATCACTGCCACCGCCGAGGTGGCCCGGGTCCTGCTCGCGGCCACCCGGGGCAAAAGCCTCATCCTGGACGTCTCCGACCCCGAAGACGCCGTGCCCTACCGACTTCGGCGAGCGGTCGAACTCCGCGACGGCCGATGCCGCTGGCCGGGCTGCGACACCCCCGCCACCAGGGCCCAAGCGCATCACATCATCGAACGCCACGACGGCGGCCCCTCCACCATGGCCAACCTCGTCCTGCTGTGCGCCCGCCACCACCTGCACTTCGTCCACCGACTCGGCTGGACCATCCGGCTCAACGCCGACGCTTCGGTCACCGTCACCAGCCCAACAGGAAAGACACTCCACAACCCCGCCCCCACACCACCTCATCAAAGACGGTGACACGCGCAGACAAGCTGACGTGCGGCGTCCGCCTTGAAGTCGCCTATCCCGACGAGCCGGCGTCGTTGTAGCGGTCCAGCAGTCCCCGGACTGCTCACCGTCCGGGGCGGAGCATCGTCGGGTCAGCCGGAGTCGAGGTGGCTGCGGCTGTGTCGAAGGGATGTATCCGCCGGAACCAGGAACACAGGTGGGGCGGGTGAGCTGGTGATGATCTGGGCCCGAGGAAGTGAGGCAGGGCGGAGCTCAGGGTTGAAGGACGTACCTTCCACGCACGCCACCCTTTGCGACCTCGCGGTGGGCGGAGGAGACCTGGTCGAGCGGTACGACGGCGTGCACGCGAGCCGGAAGGCGGCCGCTCGCGGTGGCGTCGAGGAGCTGCGTAAGCCGGGCACCGTCGGGCCGTGTCACCACCACGCGGACGGTGATGCCACGCTTTTCTGCAGGCGCCGCACCTGGTTGCACGCCGACGAACAGGCCGCCGTCGCGGACGAGGGCGATGCCCTGTTCCTGGAGTGCGGCGCCGTCGGCTACCGCGTCCCAGCCGGGCGTCGCTCGTGTGGTGAAGGTGGCGCCGAGGCTGCGCACGAACTCCTCGTCCTGGGTCCGGGCCAGTCCGGTGACCCGCCAGCCGCGGTCCTGGGCGAGTGAGATGACGTACCCTCCGACCGCGCCCGCGGCGCCGGTCACCAGCAGGCTCCGGCCTTCGCCGTCGCCGAGCAGGTCGACCAGCTGGGCTGCGGCCAGGCTGTTGAGAGGGACGGTGGCTGCCGTGGCCAGGTCGAGACCGCCGGGCACGAGTGCGGTGTCGTTCGCCGACACGACCAGCTGCTCGGCGTAGGTGCCGAAGTCGCGGTCAAACCCGTCGACCAGCCCCGCGACCCGGCTGCCGACCGAGAGGTCCACGTCCGGGCCGGCTGCGGTGACGGTGCCGGCGAAGTCCCAGCCCAGACCGGTGTGGTGGGGCTGGTTGATCAGCCCGCGCCCGTGGAACACCCCGGCGGCGACCGCCAGGTCGACGGGGTTGACCGCAGCCCCGGCGATCTCGACCCGGACCTGACCCGGGCCCGGCTCGACGATGGGCACGTCAATGATCTCGATGGAGTCAGGACCGCCCGGGGTGCGGACGACCGCGGTACGGAAGGTGGTGGACATATTGCCTCCTGTGGAGAAACCAGAGCTGCTGCACCACAATGGACGGGTAAGTCTCCAACGGGAAGTACGCACTTCGAAGTGCGTATGCCACCGAGCGGTAGGAAGGAGCCACCGATGCCGACCATGACGGCGGCCCAGCAACGGGCGCAGGCGAAGCTGGAGTACGACGCCTTCCTGGCGAGCTGTCCGAGCCGCCAGCTCCTGGACCGGATCTCCGACAAATGGGTGTCCCTGGTCCTGGCGGCGCTCGGCAGCGACGGCCCGAACCCCGGCAAAGACTGCGCCGGCCAGCCACGGTCGATGCGCTACTCCGAACTCTCCCGCCGGCTGGCCGGAGTCAGCCAAAAGATGCTCACCCAAACGCTGCGCACCCTCGAACGGGACGGCCTGCTCACCCGCACGGTGACACCGACCGTGCCAGTCACAGTCACCTACGAGCTGACCGACCTCGGATACTCGCTCCACCACCTCATGCGCGGCATCAAGGTATGGGCGGAGACACACATGGACGAGGTGCTCGCCAACCGGGAGAAGTACGACACCCGCACCACCTAGCCGGCATTGATCGCCACCAGCCCAGGCACGAAACATTCGGGCTTGCATCATCATGAAGCCGGGAACCACGCCCGCCTGATTTACACCGGGATCCGGAGGCTACCCAGCAGCGGGGCTACTGCAGCACGACCCCAAGAACAGCCCTTATCGCAAGGCAGTCGCAATTACATAGACTTGGCATAAAGTGGTCATGGTCCAGTAGTGTGATCTTGTGACCAGAGACTTCACCGTGTTCCCGGCTTCATCTGGCGATGGGGACGTAGTGGGCGAGATCCACGCGGAGTCATGGGAGGCCGCCTATGCCGGCTTCTTCCCCCCGGAGTTCTTCGCCGAGGCGGTAAGACACCGGCGTAACAGATGGCATGACGTACTCGCCGAGGTCAAGGGCACTGTGTTGCTGGCCGCGCTGGATGGGCGACCGCTGGCCTTCTCCTACTTCGGCTCCTCGCCGACGCGACCGGAGTCGGCGGAGATCTTCGGTTTCTACGGGCACCCCGATGGCTGGGGAAGTGGTGTCGCGAGTGTCCTGATGACCGCTTCCTTGGACAGGATGCGCGAGAACGGCTTCAGGCGGGCCCATCTGTGGACGCTCCGTGACACGCCTCAGTCGCGCCGCTTCTACGCCAAGAGCGGCTTCTCCGAGTCAGGTGCGGTCCGCGACCACGACTTCGGTGACGGCAACCCGGTCCAGCAGGTCGAGTACGAGCTGATCCTTCAGTGACAGCCCAAGAAGCCCACGGTCACGAAGCCCCGACGGCGACCTTGCGGGCGGGTCAGAGATAACAGTCCGGTAAGGGGCGGCGGTGCACCGTCTGCCAGGATCCGTCAAAGATCGCGCGAGTGCGGTGCCGGGCCGTCGTGGGTCTGGTACGTCTTACCTCGCGGCTACTTCTGTCAGATTCACCTCAGCCGCATGACCGACGGCCCAAGGGTGCCGCCTGTCGTACTGCTCGCCGTTGATCTGGTGATCTTGACGTTGCGTGAGTCGCGCCTGCAGGTACTGCTCGTCGAGCCTGGCATCGAGCCGTACAAGGACACCCACGCACTGCTCCATCGGCGTATTTCGAATGAGTCACACGGCCTCGACCAGTGCTTCCGGAGCGTGATCGGCGATAGCGTACCCACTGATTACTCGATCCGCTCCACGGGAACGACGCGACCTCGGTCAAGTCTTCCGGTTTTCGCCGGCCATGCCAGAGAGGACAGGGGTCGTAAGGTGAAATGCGCCGACCGAAACCGCAGAGTTGCCATTGTCGGAGCGGGCCTGGGAGGTACCGCCACCGCCATCCGCCTTCTTCGTTTTGCCAGGGAGCCCTTGCAGGTCGTGTTACTCGAGCGGCGTCCCCAATATCGGGGCGCCGGGGTGGCGTATCACCGGGCAGGCAACCACTGGCACCACGTTTTCAACATCCAAGCGGGCCGCATGTCAGTGTTCCGGGAGGACGTCGACGACTTCGTGCTGTGGGCCAACCACGAAGCCGACCGAACCGACTGGCCCGCGGAATGGCGGAACTTCGAGTTCACCGAGTCCGGGCCCGCTCCCCGCCGAATCTACCCCGACTATCTCGCCAGCCGCCTCGCCGAAGCTGCTCGTGAAGCGTCGGAAGGCGTGACCCTGGTCGAAGCAGGCGGCGAAGTGGTCGATCTGGAATTCCTCGGTGACCACGTTCACGTTGTCGTCGGCAATTTTTCCTCGCCGGCAGGTGACGACGAAACCGACCGAGCGGTCCTCGAAGCCGACCACGTCATTCTCGCGACTGGCCTCGAGACGAAGCAACCATCTTTTGCGGCCGGCGTGACGGACCATCCCTCGTTCATACGGCACCCGTACTCGGAGATGGGGATAGAGCGAATTCTCGGCCTTCGGCGGGACGCCGTCGTGGCCATCGTCGGTACGCTGCTCAGCGCGTACGACTCGGCGACGCTTCTCCTGCGCCGCGGCCACAGGGGAAAGATTTACATGATCTCGCGCTCCGGCTTGACGCCCCGGACCTATCCCCCGGATCATCAGCACCGCGTCCTCAGCTTGCCGCCCCCTCAACTCCACGGTGACGTCTACGAAGGGCGGAAGGATTTCGTTCGGCGGTTCAAGGACGAATGGGAGCGGGCCTGCGCCACCGTCGCCCACAACTATCCCGAAGTGTCACCAGATGTGATAACAGAACGAGTCGCCAAATCGTGGGAGCCCTATCTGCCCGAAATCCTGGAGCGCGTACCGTCTTCCGATCTCCGCGCGCTCCTCGACAGCTACGGAAGCTTGCTGGCCATACTGCGAGTGGGCGCTGTGGCTTATACGACCGAGATAGTTGATGCCGCGATGGCCGATGGCGGGCAGGTCATCCGCACCGCCGGAAGAGTCGAAGAGATCCGCACCACTGAGGCGGGCACGCTGGTCCTGTCCGTCGCAGGGCAGGCTTCGGCGCAGACTATCGAGGCTGATCTCGTGATCTCGAACTTCGGACGGGAGTCCGACTACGAGCGCGTTGACTCAACGCTCTGGGGGAACCTCCTGAGGAAAGGAATCGCCTTACCGCATCGGCGCACCGGACGGGGAGTTGAGGTGGACAGCCGCGGCCACCTCGTCGGACCGGAGGGCAACCCATCTGGCCCGATCTTCGTGGTAGGCGGTCCGCGCGAGGGCGACGAGATCGTTCGATACGGGCGAACGGGGGCGTTCGCGTTCAACCTCGCCGCGATCAAGAACCACTCGGTGGAGGTTGCGGCCACCGTGCTGCACGAACTTGAGTCCTGTTACGACGAGCAGGCCGACGATGTAGCCGCGACGTTGACCCGCACCCCGGATGAGGAGGCGAACGAGGCGGCCTTGCATGCGATCATGCTCGACGTGCGGAGAATGGCCGCTCGGCGGCGCCGCGACCGCCAAGCCCTGGAGGCCCGCCTCGAAGAGAGCATTCAGACGCTTCGGACCATCACGACTCGGAACGGCGGCATCTCCGCCACGAATCACGCATTGCGGTTCGCCGTAAACGCTGCTGCCACCGTGAAGCTGAAAGACCTGTCCGTGACGCCGCGAGATCTCCGTTCCATTCTTGGACTTACGGAACCGACGGAATCGAGTAGCTGAAGCGGAGATGCCGTCGCCCGCAGCGGGCGTGGGTTGCCCTTTATCGCCTTACTCCCTTATCTTGGACCGGTCGTTCCAGGATGGAGGTTCGCGATGCCCGACATCAAGCACTTCGACCCGGAGGTGGCGCTGGACCAGATGGTGCGCCTGTTCTGGGAGCGCGGCGCCGATGTCACCGGCATCGCCGAGGTCGTGCAGGCCACCGGGCTGAGCCGGTCCAGTCTGTATGCGACCTTCGGCGGCAAGGAGCGGCTGCAGGCGGCCGCGCTGCGCCGCTACCTGGAGCGGTGCTCGCGGCCGGTGTTCGACGCACTGGCCGCCGACGGACGGGGCCTGCCCGCCATCGCCGGCTTCTTCGAGCAGTTGGTGGCGGCGCGCTGTGCGGGTGAGCGCGCCCGCTGGGGCTGCCTGGTCACCAACACGCACACCAGTGCCGCCCGTGAGGTTTCCGAGATCCGGCAGGTCCTGGACGCGCACCACGCCGCCCTGCGGGCCGCGATGCGCGCCGCGCTGGAGGCGGCACGTGACCGCGGCCAGGTACGGCCCGGCCTGGACCTGGAGGCGGGTGCCGAGACGCTGGCGCTGCTGGCCTACGGGGTCAACCTGCGTTCACGGGCCGGCGCCAGGGCGGCCGACCTGCTGGCCGGGGCGCGAGCCGTCCTGGACGGGTTCACCACCACTGAGGAGAGATGATGATCGATTTCCGCGTCTACGACGAGAGCGACGCACCCGAGGCGGCGCGCCCGATGCTGGAGGCCGCCAAAAAGCGCATGGGGTTCGTGACCACGCTCAATGCGGTGATGGCCGAGTCGCCCGAGCTGCTGGCCGGCTACAACGCGCTGGCCGAACAGTTCGGCAGGTCGTCGCTGTCCCTGGCGGCCAAGCAGGTGGTGCTGATCACGGCCAGCGTGGAGAACGGCTGCGAGTACTGCGTGGCCGCGCACTCCACCCTCGCGCTGCGCGCCCACATCCCGGCCGAGGTGGTCCAGGCCCTACGCGAGGGCAAGCAGCTCCCAGACGCGGAGCTGGAGGCCGTTCGCCGCCTGACCCAGGCGATGGTCGCCCAGCGGGGCTCGGTGGACGACGCCGAGATCGAGGCCTTCCTGGCCGCCGGCCACACTCGCCGCCACGTGCTCGACATCGTGCTCGGCGTCGGCATGAAGACGCTGTCGAACTACACCAACCACATCACCCACATCCCGCTGGACCCCGCGTGGCAGGACCAGCAGTGGACCCACGAGCAGGCGATGTGATCAGGTCGCCGCTGTCGCCCGCTGACCAATGCCCGGGCACACGTTGTCGAAAAGCCGCCGATCCAGGCTAGCGCGATTCCGCGAACAGCGGGCGCTTCCCGGTTGCGCTCCTGACGTCCCGATTTATCGTCAGGATTCGACTTGAAGGAGACGCGACTGATCAGCAGTCGAGAAGACGCGCGGCCGACCGAACGACTGCGAGGCTCGTGTCATGGCACCCACCAGATGCAGTGGATCGTGGACAACGTCGGGGCACTTGTACTGCCGACCGTTCGGGCAATGTTCGAGGGCGGCTTTGCCCGTGCGCCGAACCCCCGCGCCGGAACGGCGGGCGGCATGAGGGGGTCGCCATGAAGGCACCTGGTGCTCTCGACGTCCGTAACCCGACCGGAAACCAGGGGGAGGTTACCGTGAGTCCTCGTGAGATTCCAGGGGTTCTGCTCGCCGGTTCGCCATCGACGAGTGTTCGTGGTGTCTGCAATCACACCAGGAAACCCATCGACGGTTCCGTGCTGGTCGTCGAAGCGCTTGGTCCGGAACTCTACGATGCCATCATCGCGTCTTCCGCCGTGATCTGTTCCCGTGGTGGTCGAACCGGTCACATGCAATCCCTGTGCCGCACCCGAGGAATTCCTGTCCTGCGAGTTGCCCCATCCGATCTTGGCGGACTTGTCGGTCACGTCACGGTTCGGACCGATCGCGAGTCAGTCGTGCTCGGCGAAGCCGAGTCTTCTGGGCGATCTCCGGAATCCTCGGTCGTCGCCCCCGGTGATCTCAGCTCGATCTGTGTGGTCATCGCTGACGCGAAAGATATCCAGTCGCTGAACGCGCTCACCCCGCGTGTCGAGCAAGTGGACTGTTACTTCATTCGCGAGGAATTCGTCTGCCTCTCGGCAGGATTGAGCCCACTTGACTCGCTCAGGGCAGGAGCCGATGAGGCCGAGCGCTACGGGACCGCCGTCGCGTCGGAGCTGTGCTCGCTCGCCAAAGAACTTCTCCCCGGCCAACGTCTTGTCATGAGGCTGCTCGACCTTCGGTCGGACGACGCCGCTCAGATCACCACCGGGGTCGAGGTCGACCACGAACCCAATCCGGAACTCGGTCTGCACGGTGCACGAGGGCTGCTGCAGGAGCACCACTACCCACAGGCGTTCCAGGCCCTCCGCGCCCACGTACGGGAACGCCTGGGCCCAGAGTCGGCGCGAGTGAGCTTCGCGGTGCCGTTCATCAACGACCAGGACGAATTCCTGCGACTGCGGCTGCACCTCGGCCTGCCCGAAGACATGCCTCTTTCGGTCTTTGTCGAGACTCCAGCCGCCGTTCATTCGGCGGCCGAATTCTGCGCCGCCGGAGCCAGTGAACTGTTCGTCGGGACCAAGGACCTGACCCAGTTCTACCTCGCCGCGGACAGGGGCAACCACCTGGTCGCCCCCTCCTATCAGACACGGCATCCGGCCGTCATGGCCGGCCTGCGCCAGGCGGTTGAATCAGGTAGCAGCACCGGCACCCCGGTTCACGTGTTCGCACTGGGCGTCGACCTGGACTTCTACGTGCAGCACCTCCCTACGGACAGGTTCATGATGTGCACCGCTGAGCTGCGACAACTCGCGCAGGAGACGAACTCGCGATAGCGCCTCGCGAGCTACACTCGGCCGGAGCACGCATACGATCCTCACTCCAGACCGTCCCCGCCCTTGTGCGTGGCATCTTGCGTGCCCTCGTGCGCGTCCTGTCGCGCGGACAGCTCTCGGGCCGTCACGGTCGCCTCGATGCTGCGGGCGAGGAAACGGCTGATCAGGCGGCGCTCCTCGTCGGTGAACTCGTCCAGCGCCGCGGTCATCTCCTGCCCGAGAGGAGCGAAGAACCGGGCGGCCAGCGTGGCGGCCTTCTGGTGCATGGCCAGCTCGACCTTGCGCCGGTCGGTGGCGCTCCGATGCCGTTCGAGATGGCCGGCCTGCTCCAACCGGTTGATCAGAGCCGTGGTGGCCGGTGCGCTCAGGTTGAGAGCAACGCCGAGCGCTCCGGGGCTCAGCGGGCGCCCCTCGCGCGAGGCGTCCATGATCACGACGAGGGCGTTGAGATCGGTGCGATGGAGCCCGTGGTCCATGGCGAACTGCTCGCTGAACCGGTCGACCTCGACGTTGAGGCGCCGCATGAGGCTCATCAGCTCAACCGGGTCGGCGGCGCGCTGGTCTTCGGTCACGGTCCTCCTCCATGTTGCCGTCGCCCGCCGCCTCGGCTTATGTTTCCATCATTGAACTATTCCATGATGGAAAGAGAACCGATGAGCCCAGCAAGGCCTGTTAGGTTGTCCATTTTCTCCGGTCCCCGTGGCAAGTGGGCCGTGCTGGCCGTGGCCGTCGTCCTGTCCGGCCTGGCGCTGGCCTTCGGCGGAGCCTCGAAGGTGAACACCGACCCCGCCGCCGCCCTCCCGCGCGGCGCCGAGTCGGCGACGGTCGCCCGGCTGGAGCAGCGGCTGCCGAGCGCCCAGGTGGACCCCGCCCTCGTGGTCTACAGCCGCGCCGGCGGCCTGAGCGCGTCCGATCGCACGGCGATCGAGGAGGACGCCTCGCGCCTCGCCGCCGTCGCTCTGCGGCGTCAGGTGCCACCGCCGGTCTTCTCTCCCCGGCAGGACGTGGCGCTCCTGCCGGTCCCGCTTTCCGGCTCGCTCCCGCTCGCCCAGCTCACGGACGCCGTACGGAAGATCCGTACCGAGGCGAGGAAAGGACTACCCGCGGGCGCCCGGGCCGAGGTGACCGGCGGCGCGGGCTTCAAGGTCGATCTGGCCTCGGTGTTCGAGGGGGCCAACGTGACGCTGCTGGCCGTCACGGCGACGGTCGTCGCCGTCCTCCTGCTCCTGACCTACCGCAGCCCCTGGCTGTGGCTCGTCCCGCTGAGCGTCATCGGGATGGCCGACCAGGTCGCGGCGAAGGTCGTGGCCATCCTCACCCGCACGGCGGGCCTGACGGTCGACGACTCCACCCTCGGCATCACGTCCGTGCTGGTCTTCGGCGCGGGAACGAACTACGCCCTGCTGCTCATCGCGCGCTACCGCGAGCGGCTGCGGGTCCACGAGGACCGTCACGCCGCCATGGGGGAGGCGGTCAGGTCGGCTGGGCCGGCCATCCTGGCCAGTTCGGCGACCGTCACCCTCGCGCTTCTCACCCTGGTCTTCGCCCTGTCGCCGTCCAGCCGCGGCATCGGCATGGCGGGCGCCGTCGGCATCGTCACGGCCGTCGTGTACGCGCTGGTCGTGCTGCCGGCCGTGCTCGTGGTGTTCGGCAGGGGGCTGTTCTGGCCGTTCGCACCCAAGGTGGGCCAGGACGACCCGACGCGGACCGGGCTGTGGGCGCGCGTGGGCGGAGCGGTGTCGCGGCGCCCCGCGCTGATGACGGCGGTGAGCGTCATCGTGCTGGCCGTCCTCGCTCTCGGCGCGGTCGGCGTGCGGAGCGGGCTCGCACAGACCGAGCGGTTCCGCGAGCGGGTGGAGGCCATCGCCGGGCAGGAGACGCTGAGCCGGGCGTTCCCGGCTGGGAGCGCGCAGCCCGTCGTCGTCATCTCCCGGGCCTCGGCCGCCGACCAGGTCAAGAACGCCGCCTCAGCCGTTCCGGGAGTCGTGCGCGCCACGGTGACCGATCGCTCGTCCGGCTACGCCCGGACCGACGTCGTCCTGAAGGCCGACCCGGGCAGCGCGGCGAGCTTCGCGGCCGTGAAGGCGGTGCGCGCCGCCGTACACGCCGTGCCGGGGGCGGACGCCGTGGTGGGAGGGCCGGAGGCCACCGACCTCGACGAACGCGCCGCCGAGACCCGCGACCAGAGGCTGGTCATCCCGCTGGTGCTCGCCGTGGTGCTCCTAACGCTGCTGCTCCTGCTCCGGTCGGTGGTGGCCGCCGTCACGCTGGTGCTCACCGTGGTCGCCAGCTTCGCCGCCAGCTTCGGCGCGGGGTGGTTAGCGTTCCGGCAGCTCTTCGGCTTCCCCGCGCTGGACCTCGGCGTGCCGCTGCTGAGCTTCCTCTTCCTGGTCGCGCTCGGCATCGACTACAACATCTTTCTCGCCACGCGTGCCCGCGAGGAGGCGGCGCGCCAGGGCACCCGCCGGGGGGTCGTCACCGCGCTCGCCGTCACCGGCGGCGTCATCACCAGCGCGGGCGTCCTGCTCGCGGCGGTGTTCGCCGTGCTGGGAGTGCTCCCGCTCATCACACTGACGCAGATCGGCGTCATTGTGGGCTTCGGCGTGCTGCTCGACACGGCCCTGGTCCGCAGCGTCCTCGTCCCTGCCCTCGTCACACTCCTCGGCGACCGTTTCTGGTGGCCGAGCGCCCCGTCCCGGCCCGGTGTCTCCGGCGCCGTTCACACCGAGACGACGGTGGCGAGCTGAGGCGGGCCGCGACGACCGCCGACCTGAGATCAAGTCCCCGCCTTGTCCGGGGACGAGGGTGCGATGCGCGGGTTGCTCCTGAGCAGAGGCCGTTGACCTGCGGAAATTCTAGCGGACGGGGAGGCCGGTCACGGCGCGGCCGATGATGAGGCGCTGGATCTCGGACGTGCCTTCGAAGATGGTGAAGATCTTGGCGTCGCGGTGGAAGCGTTCCACGGGGTGCTCGCGGGTGTAGCCGGCTCCGCCGAGGATCTGGATGGCCTGCTCGCTCACCCAGACCGCGGTCTCGCTCGCGACGAGCTTGCTCATCGAGCCCTCCGCCTGCTCGAACGGCCGGCCGTGCCGGGCCATCCAGGCCGCCCGCCAGGTCATGAACCGCGCGACGTCCACCCGGGTGGCCATGTCGGCGAGGAGGAACGCGATCGCCTGGTTCTCGCCGATCTTGCGGCCGAACTGCTCCCGCTCCCGCGCGTAGTCCCTGGCGTACTCGAACGAGGCCCGGGCGATGCCGACGGCCATGGCGGCGACCACGGGACGGGTGGTCTCGAAGGTCCGCATGGCGGCCTGCTCGCCGCCACGCGCTCCGGAGCGGACCCGGGCGAGCCGCTCGTCGAGCTTGTCCTTGCCTCCGAGCAGGCAGTCGCCGGGCACCCGGACGTCGTCGAGGATGACCTCGGCGGTGTGCGACGCGCGGATGCCGTGCTTCCTGAACTTCTGCCCCTGGGACAGTCCGGGCGTGCCCGGCGGGACGACGAAGGACGCCTGACCACGCGTTCCCAGCGACGGGTCGACCGAGGCGACCACGACGTGGACGTTGGCGATGCCGCCGTTGGTCGCCCACGTCTTGACGCCGTTGAGCACCCACTCGTCCTTGGCGGCGTCGTAGACCGCGCGGGTGCGGATCGCGCCGACGTCCGATCCCGCGTCGGGCTCGGAGGCGCAGAACGCGCCGAGCTTGACGTCGTCCACACTGCCGAACATCTGGGGCAGCCACTCCCCCATCTGCTCGGGCGTGCCGTTCGAGGCGAGGGCCGCCGCCGCGAGACCGGTGCCGACGATCGACAGGCCGATGCCGGCGTCCCCCCAGAACAACTCCTCGAACGCCACCGCCAGCCCGAGCCCGGATTCCTCGAACCACTGCCCGGCGAAGAAATCCAGCGAGTACAACCCGATCTTGGCGGCCTCCTGGATCACCGGCCAGGGCGTCTCCTCCCGCTCGTCCCATTCGGCCCCCGCGGGGCGGACGACGTCACGGGCGAACTCGCGAACCCAGTCCCGCACTTCGCGGACGTCGTCGCTCAACTCAGGGCAGAAGCCGCTCACGCTCTCGGTCATGTTACCAACGGTAACATCAGTCCCCTCGCCTATCGCCCACGCACGGACGCGTACTGCGGCACGGTCAGCATGGGAGGCCGCTCGGCGACCGCGACGTCCCGGACGACCGGACGGTGCCCGGATGGCCCGCGCGTGAACTGGGTGAGCCGCGACTCCGGCGCGTGCAGTGGAATGATCTTGTCCTGTCGTTCGAGCCTCGACCAGGCGGTGTGCATGATCTGCCCGGCCATCCCGCCCAGCGCCTCCGTGGACTGATGGGAGTGCACCCGGTGGCCGAGGTCCACCTGGGCGAGAGCGTCCAGTCCCAGGAGCCCCAGCAGGTCGACCAGCAGTCCCAGCTCGACGCCGTAGCCCGTGACGAAGGGGACGCGCTCCAGGGCGGCGCGCCGTCCCGCGTACTCCCCCGCGAGGGGCTGCACGAACCCGGCGAGCAGCGGCCAGTGCAGGTTGAGCAGCGGCCGCGCGACCAACTCGGTCACCCGCCCGCCGCCGGTGCGCAGGTCGCGCTCCTCCACCCCGATCAGCGGCCGGTCGTAGGCCCCCTTGACGTACGCCACGGCCGGGTCGGCCAGCAGGGGCCCCAGCAGCCCGGTGACGAACGACGTCCGGAAGTCCCGCAGGTCGGCGTCGACGAAAACGACGACCTCGCCCGACGTCACGGCGAGGGACTTCCACAGCGCCTCGCCCTTGCCGTCGTAGCGCTCGCCGTCCAGCTCCGGCAGGATCTCGTCCTGCGCGAACACCTTCGCTCCGGCCTGTACGGCCCGCGCCGCGGTGTCGTCGGTCGACCGGGAGTCGATGACGATGAGCTCGTCCACCAGGGGCACGGCCTCGATCAGGTCCTCGCGGATCACGGAGACGATCTCCCCGACGGTCGCGGCCTCGTTCCGCGCCGGCAGCACCACGCTGATCGTGGTCGCCCCCTTCGCGGCCAGCAGCGCGGCGATCGGCCAGTCCCCCGCGGACGACGTGCGGCCGCGCAGCCAGGCGTCCACCTCAGGCAGCACGGACGCCTCCCCCGAAGTCCCCTATATCCACGCGCATCAGCCTATGGCGGCGTGGCGCTCCAGGAACGCGTAGACGTCCGCCTCGTCCACACCGGGGAAGGAGCCGGGCGGCAGCGCGGCGAGGACATGGGAGTTCGCCCGCGCGGACGGCCAGGCGTAGCCCTCCCACCGCTGGGCCAGCTCCGTCGGCGGCCTGCGGCAGCATTCGCCGTTCGGGCAGTTCGACTTGGTCCGGTTCGTCGTCTCCCTGCCCCGGAACCAGCGCGACTCCTTGTACGGCACGCCGAGCGTGATCGCGACGTCCTTCTCCTGCGAGGGATCGACATGGGCGACGCAGAAGTAGGTCCCGGTGGGTGAGTCGGAGTACTGGTAGTAGAGCGAGAACCGGTCGGGCGACTGGAACACCTGGCGGCCGGACCACTGCAGGCACATCCGCTGGCCCTCGATCGCCCCCTGCTCGTCGGCGGGGAAGACGATCCCGTCGTTCTCGTACGCCTTGTAGATGATCCCGCCGGCGTCGTTCCGGACGAAGTGGCACACCAGGTCGAGGTGCCGGGTGGCCAGGTTGGTGAACCGGTGGGCGGCCATCTCGTATGAGACGGCGAACACGTCCCGCAGGTCCTCCACCGACAGGGCCCGGTCCTGCTTCGCCTCCCGCAGGTACGGCACGGCCGCCGTCTCGGGGACCAGCACGGCCGCCGCGAAGTAGTTGGCCTCGACCCGCTGACGCAGGAAGTCGGCGAAGTCGCGCGGCTTGTGGTGCTGGAGCGCGAAGTGGCCGAGCGTCTGCAGCAGCACCGTACGGGGGGTGTGCATCCCGAGTTGCTCGCGCTTGAGGTAGATCCGCCGGTTGCGCAGGTCGGTCACCGAGCGGGCGGATCGCGGCAGGTCCTGGGCCGTGTGCACGGTGAAGCCGAAGTGGGAGACCAGCGCCTGGACCGTACTCTCCGAGAGCGCGCCGGTCCGGTAGCCCACGGCGGCCAGCGACTCGGCGGCGGCCTTCTCGATCTCCTCGAAGTAGTTCCCCAGCTCCCGCTGCTTCCGGCGCAGCTCGGCGTTGGCCGCGCGGGCCTCTTCCGGGGTCGCCGTCCCCTTGGCCTCACGGGCCTTGAGCTCCTCGAACAGGCCGAGGATGTGCTCCAGCACGTCGTTGGGAACGCGCGCGGAGACCTTCAGCCGGCTGAGCCCGAGGCTCGTGTAGAGGGGGTCGCGCTGGGCCTCCTCCAGGGCGATCTCCAGCTGCGCCCGCCGGTTGGGGGCCTGCCGGCGCAGCAGCTCCTCGACCGGCACGTTGAGCGCGGCGGCCAGCGACTTCAGCAGCGACAGCTTGGGCTCGCGCTTGCCGTTCTCCAGCAGCGAGAGCTGGCTGGGCGCGCGCCCGACCCGGTCGCCCAGCTCGGAGAGGGTGAGACCGCGCTGCCTGCGCAGGTGCTTGAGCCGCTGGCCGAAGGCCAGCAGGTCCAGCTCCTGCGTCAAAGACAGCGGTTCTTCGCCTAGCAAGGAGGGCATAGCCCGATCCTAAGCGGAAATTCGACGTTTCTTCCACCCCTTGGTGATCTAAGCCACAAGGATTGGTCTAGTCCAAAGCGAAAACTCGGCGTTTCTTCACTGTTAAATACCCGCCAGTCTTCGTTGATCGGAAAATTCTCAAGTTCTTTCCGGACAACCCTCCTTGTTGATCTCTTGATATCGACACAAACTCGAACCAAGCACCCAGGTGACGACAGAGCACGCAACGAGGGAGTGACAGTCATGTCGGACCGCCTTACCGCGGCAGCCGAGCAGCTGCGCAACGAGTGGGACACCAACCCCAGGTGGAAGAACGTCGAGCGGACCTACACGGCAGAGGACGTGATCAGGCTCCGCGGGTCGGTCCAGGAGGAGCACACGCTGGCCCGGCTCGGCGCCGAGCGGCTGTGGCACCTCCTCAACACCGAGGACTACGTCCACTCCCTTGGCGCGCTGACCGGCAACCAGGCCGTGCAGCAGGTGAAGGCCGGCTTGAAGGCCATCTACCTGTCCGGCTGGCAGGTCGCCGCCGACGCCAACCTCGGCGCGCAGACCTACCCGGACCAGAGCCTCTACCCGGCCAACTCGGTCCCCGCCGTGGTCCGGCGCATCAACAACGCGCTGCTCCGCGCCGACCAGATCACCTGGTCGGAGGGTGACGAGGACGCGCCGCACTGGCTGGCGCCGATCGTGGCCGACGCCGAGGCCGGCTTCGGCGGGGTGCTCAACGCCTTCGAGCTGATGAAGGGCATGATCGCCGCGGGCGCGGCGGGCGTGCACTGGGAGGACCAGCTCGCCTCCGAGAAGAAGTGCGGCCACCTGGGCGGCAAGGTGCTGATCCCGACCGGCCAGCACATCAAGACCCTCAACGCGGCCCGCCTGGCGGCGGACGTCGCGGGCGTCTCCACCCTGGTCATCGCGCGGACCGACGCTCAGGCCGCGACGCTCCTGACCAGTGACGTGGACCCCCGCGACCGCGCCTTCGTGACGGGCGACCGCACGGCCGAAGGCTTCTACCGGGTGCGCAACGGCGTCGACTCCTGCATCGCCCGCGGCCTGGCCTACGCGCCCCACTCCGACCTGCTGTGGATGGAGACCTCCACGCCGGACCTCGACGTGGCCCGGGAGTTCGCCGAGGCGATCAAGGCGCGGTACCCGGACCAGATGCTGGCCTACAACTGCTCGCCGTCGTTCAACTGGAAGAAGCACCTGGACGACTCCACGATCGCCAAGTTCCAGCGCGAGCTCGGCCACATGGGGTACAAGTTCCAGTTCATCACCCTCGCGGGCTTCCACTCGCTGAACTACTCGATGTTCAACCTGGCGCAGGGCTACGCGGACGAGGGCATGTCCGCCTACGTCGAGCTCCAGGAGGCCGAGTTCGCCGCCGAGCGGCGCGGCTACACCGCCACCCGCCACCAGCGTGAGGTCGGCACCGGATACTTCGACCTGGTCAGCACGGCCATCGCGCCGGACTCGTCCACGACGGCCCTCAAGGGCTCGACGGAGGAGTCGCAGTTCGCTGAGGCTCACTAACCCAGGCGGAACGCAGGTCGAAATCGAAGGCCCCGCCTCGGCGGGGCCTTCTCACGTGCCCAGGCCTATGAACGCGGCGCCCGGGCGTACCACCTGCCGTCGGCGGAGTCGAGCCGCAGCCGGCGCCCGAAGCAAGCCGACAGGTTGTCCCCGGTGAGGACCTCCCCCACCACGCCGGCGGCGAGGACCCGGGCGTCCCTCATGAGCAGCGCGTGGGTCGTGGTGGACGGCACCTCCTCCAGGTGGTGCGTCACGAGCACGGTCGTCAGGCCGGGGCGGGTGGCGGCCAGATCCTCGAGCGCCTCGATCAGGTCCTCCCTGGCCGGCAGATCCAGGCCCGCGAAGGGCTCGTCAAGCAGCAGGATCGCCGGATCGGCCATCAGCGCACGGGCCACCCGGACCCGCGCCCGCTCGCCCTGCGAGCACACCTGGAACCGGCGGTCCGCCAGGTCCTTGCAGCCGAGGTCGGCCAGCAGGCCGAGCGCCCGCTCCCGGTCCGCCTCGCCGTACCGGTCCCACAGGGGCGCGCTCGTCCCCGTGTGACCCGTGAGCACGACGGTCAGGGCGGTCGCGCCCTCCTCCTCCAGCAGCGCCTCGTCGACGAGCCGCTGGCTGGCCGCCACCAGGCCGATGTCCCGCCGCAGCTCGCGCAGATCCACCCGGCCGAGCCGCCGCCCGAGCACGCTGGCCGTCCCCGAGCTGGGATGCCGTACGGCGGCGGCCACGGACAGCATCGTCGTCTTCCCGGCGCCGTTGGGCCCGAGGATCACCCAGTGCTGGCCGTACTCGACGCGCCAGTCCACTCCGGCCACGAGGGTCCGTCCGACCACGCGGACGGTGACATCGTTCAGTTCCAGCGCCGCATCCATGCGGCAAATGATGCCGGAGTTCACCCTGAGGCGGACGACGAGGCCCCCGAGGAGGGAGTCGTCGCGGAGGCGGACGACGACGGTGAGGCGCTCGGCTGAGGCGACTCCCCGTCACCCCACTGGGGCTCCGTGCTGATGCTGGACGACGGCACCGGGCTCGGACTTCGGGTCGGAGCGTGGGTCGGCTTGCAGTTCTTCGGCTTGCCCTTCTTGTTGAAGCACTGGTCGTCGGGCGGGAGCGGTGGCGGCGGCGCGGGCGTTCCGCCGTGGCCCGTGGGGGACGGCACGACCGAGCTCCACGGGTCCTCCGGCGTCGCCCCCATCCGGTGTGGACTGGCGCTCACCGTCACGCGCTGACGGGCGCTTCGCGCGGGGTGAGCCGTGACCGGCGGCCGCGAGGTGCCGAGCACCCGGTCCGGCGTCAGCGTGCTGTCCTCCCCCGGGATCACGACGGGGAGCGCGGGCGGCGGCTCGGCGGTGCCCTGCATGCGGGCCGCTCCCGTGCCGGCCGCGACCACGGTCATCGCGGCGATCGTGACGGTCGCCAGCGCGGCGAAGCCCGCGTGGGTGGCGTGCCCGGACTTCCCCGCGGCGCGGCGGCGCGACGCACGGCTCGTCGGGCGGCCTCCCGTCGTGGCGTCCGCGACCCGCACGCGCCCGCCGCCCGCCGGGTACGGCACGGGCTGCCAGATCTCGTCGAGGACGGAGCCGACGGCGTCCCTCATGTCCCCCGGCATGGCCACCCCGCCGGCCGCGAGAAGGGCGGACAGGAGCTCACCCGCGTCCGGGCGCTCGGCGGGATCCTTGCGCAGCGCCGCCGCCACGCTGTCCCACAGCAGCTTGGGCACCCCGGAGATGCGCGGCTCCTCGACGAGGATGCGCCGTGTCAGGACGTCGAGCTCGCCGCTGCCGAACGGATGGAGGCCGGTGGACGCGAACGCGACAAGGCAGCCCCAGGAGAAGACGTCCGAGGCCGGAATGGCGTGGCCCCCGGTCAGGCGCTCGGGGGCGACCCAGCCGGGGCTGCCCATGATCTGCCCGGCCTGGGTGTGCGCCATGGTGGTGTCCACGTCGCGGGCGATGCCGAAGTCGATGACGAACGGCCCGCGGGGCGACAGCAGCACGTTGGCCGGCTTGAGGTCGCGGTGGACCAGGCCCGCCTCGTGCGTGGCCGCCAGGGCCGCGGCGGCGCCGAGCGCCACGCCGTACGCGAGGTCGGGCGTGAGAGGCCCCCGGGAGGCGACGACCTGCGACAGCGCGGGGCCGGGGATGTACTCGGTGACGAGGTAGGGCCGGTCCCGGTCCATGCCGTCCTCGATCACGGCCGCCGTGCAGAACGGGACAACCCGGCGGGAGAACTCGACCTCCTCGGCGAACCGCGCACGCAGGACCGGGTCCGGCAGGTGCGTCGCGTGGGGGGTCTTCAGCGCGACGAGGCCGCCGCGCGGTTGCTCGGCGAGGTAGACCACGCCCATGCCGCCGGTGCCGAGGCGGCCGAGGAGCAGGTACCGCCCGATGATGACCGGGTCGCCCACCGTAAGAGGCCGCACGCCGGGAGCCAAGCCGTTGTGTGCGCCACGTGCCATCCGGAAGTTACCTCTCTCACGGAACCACCGCACAGCACACTGTGGCCCGTTGGAACGCGCCACGGGCCCAACTAGCCGCAAGCGGCATGACAGGTAAGCCCAATGCCACCGAAGAGTAAGAGAGGTTTGCGAAATGGCAGGTCACAGCGATCTCATGAGTCACAGAGGACTACATCAGGCGGCTTCCGCACCGGGCTCGGCGGCGCGACCGGCGACGGCGTCGATGAAACGGGAGATGTGCCGGAAGACCAGCCGCGCCTCGGGGACGACGTCGGCGAGGATGGCGAAGACGTGGGGCATCCGGTTCCACTCCTCGTAGGTCACCGGGACGCCGTTGTCGCGGGCGCTCAGGGCGACCCTGCGGGCATCGTCCCTGAGTACCTCCGTCGATCCCGTCACGATCATCAGCGGGGGGATGCCGGTGTAGTCGCCGTAAACGGGGGACACCAGGGGGTCGCGGCAGTCGAGGCCGTCGGTCCAGCGCCGGGCCAGCCAGTCGACGCGCCCGACCGGGAGCATGGGGTCGGTCCAGGCCTTCACCTGGCGCCGCGTGTCGCTGAGATCGGTCCATGGAGAGAGGCACACCGCCGCGGCGGGCAGGGGAATGCCCTTGTCACGCAGGGAGAGGAGGGTCGCCAGGGTCAGGTGGCCGCCGGCGGAGTCCCCCGCCAGCAGGATGTCGTCCGGCGCGTAGCCGCGATCGAGGAGGCAGCGGTACGCGTCCAGCGCGTCGGCCAGCGACTCGGCCAGCGAGTGGACCGGCCCCTGCCGGTAGTCGAGGGCGAGCACCGGGCGCCGGGTGGTGGCCGACAGCCGCCAGGTGATGGGGCGGTGCGTGGCGGGAGAGCAGATGAAGTAGCCGCCGCCGTGGAAGTACAGCACGACCTTGCTCTCGTCCAGGTCGGCGTCGCCGCGGACCCACTCGCCCGAGCAGGCGCCGAACCGCTCGGGGGTGATGGACACATGCTTGGGAAGGATGCCCGGAACGCGCTCGCCGAAGCACATCAACCTGCTGGCCACGGCCATGCCGGCGGTGTTGCGGAGGAGGATGGCGGAGATCGGCTTCATGGTCCCGCGGAGCACTCCGTTGAGCGCCGCCGCCTGCCAGCTGACCGGATATTCCGGACGAACGTCTACATTGATCCCATCCGGCATGAAACCTCCCATAAGGTAGGTACTCGTTCTACCGGTCGCTATGTTTCTCCTATCTTACGGCGGCGTTACAGTGTGGTAACGGTCACAGCCGAAGGATCCCCCAAAAGTGGCCAGGTATTCCGGATGCCCTCTGCCGAAAGCGCCGCCGATGCTCTAAGATCGCCAGGTCCCCGTCTGCGGAGGTGCGCGACCCTTTATCTACGACTGGTGGGATACGGCTTCCGCAAGCACGCGGCCTACTGGGCCGCCGCGGCGGCCGGGGCGTTCACCAACACGGTCTTCGGAGTCCTCCGCGCGTACGTCCTGATCGCCCTATGGCGCTCCCGGCCCGGCCTCGGCGGGTACGACGTCACCGACGCGGTCACCTACTGCTTCCTCACGCAGGCGTACATCGGGCCGATGCAGGTCTTCGGCGGCGGCCTGGAGCTCCCCCAGCGGATCCGCAGCGGGGACATCGCGCTCGACCTCGTCCGCCCCGCCTCGCTCCAGCTCTGGTGCCTGTCGGAGGACCTCGGACGGGCGATCTACCTGTTCCTCGCCCGCAGCGTCCCGCCCACGATCGCGGGCGCGCTGCTGTTCGGCATCGTGACCCCCGGCGACGCCGGCACGTGGGCCGCTTTCGCGGCGAGCTTCCTCCTGGGAGTGGTCGTCAGCTTCGGCTGGCGCTACCTGGTCGCGCTCGCCTCGTGCTGGGTCCTCGACGACCGGGGCCTGTCCGTGATGTCGATGGTCCTCACGACGTTCTTCAGCGGCCTGATGCTGCCCCTGGTCCTCTTCCCCGGGTGGCTCGGGACGCTGGCCCGCTCGCTGCCGTGGGCGGCGATGGTCCAGGTGCCCGCCGACGTGTATCTCGGCAAGACCGGCGTCGCCGGGGCCCTCGCCTTCCAGGGGTTCTGGGCGCTGACCCTGCTCGGCCTCGGAGCCCTCGCCACCACCGCCGCCCGCCGGAAGGTGGTGATCCAGGGTGGTTAGTCCCGTTAGGACCTACGCGCTGCTCGCGTGGACGTGGACCCGCGCGGCGGCGCAGTATCCGTTGTCGTTCACGCTCATGACCCTTGGCGGATTCGTGCTAGGCGGCCTCGACGCGGCCGTCATCTGGGTCATCTTCGCCAACACCACCACGCTCGGCGGTTTCGGCCTCTCCGAGGTCATGTTCCTGTACGGCACGGCCGGTCTGGCCTTCTCGGTCGGCGACCTGATGTTCAGCAACCTGGACCGGATCAGCCAGCACATCAAGGCGGGCACCTTCGACGCCATGCTGGTCCGGCCGGTGAGCCCGTTCGTGCAGGTCGCGACCGACCGGTTCGTGCCGCACCGGATCGGCCGGGTCCTCCAGGGGGCGCTGGTGCTGGGAATCGGCCTCTCCGGTGTCCATGTGCCTCTGGAGCGGGCCTGGATGATCCCCGTGATGGTCCTGTCCGGGATCGTCATCTTCACCGCGATCTGGGCCCTCGGCGGCGCGGCCCAGTTCCTGCTGACCGACGCCCCCGAGGTGGCCAACGCCTTCACCTACGGAGGCGGCACGCTGGTTCAGTACCCCCTGAGCGTCTACGGCGACAACCTCGTCCGCGGCGTCACCTTCGTGCTGCCGCTGGCCTTCGTCAACTGGCAGCCGGGGCTCTACGTTCTCGACCTGGAGGACCCTCTCGACCTGCCGCACTGGCTGCGCTTCCTCTCCCCGGCCGCCGCCCTGGCGCTGGCGCTCGTGGCCGGGCTCGCCTGGCGCGCCGGGATCCGCCGCTACCGATCGACCGGCAGTTAGGTCGTGTCCTTGAGAAGAGACGGGGAGCCCAAGTGATCATTGAGGTCGACCGGGTCGGCCGGACCTTCAAGGTCCGCGGCTCGGTGGTGCATGCCGTACAGGACCTGTCCTTCAGCGTGGAGGCCGGCGAGTTCGTCGGGTATCTCGGCCCGAACGGCGCCGGGAAATCCACGACGATCAAGATGCTCACCGGCATCCTCGCGCCGACCTCCGGTCACGTGCGGGTGGCCGGTCTCGACCCGTCCCGCCGCCGTACGGCTCTCGCCCGCAGGATCGGCGTGGTCTTCGGCCAGCGGACGACGCTGTGGTGGGACCTGCCGTTGAAGGACAGCTTCGAACTGATCCGGCTCCTGTACAAAGTAGATCGAAAGATGTTCCGGGAGCGGCTGGACGAGCTGTGCTCGCTCCTCGGCATGGGCGACTTCCTCGCGACTCCGGTGCGGCAGCTCAGCCTCGGGCAGCGGATGCGGGGAGACATCACCGCCGCCCTGCTCCACGACCCGGCGGTCCTCGTCCTCGACGAGCCGACGATCGGCCTCGACGTCGTCAGCAAGGCCGGGGTGCGCGACTTCCTGCGCCGGCGGAGCGTCGAGCACGGCACGACCGTCCTGCTGACCACGCACGACCTGGGCGACATCGAACGGCTCTGCCGGAGAGTGATGCTGATCGACCACGGCCGGCTGGCCTTCGACGGCACGGTCGGCGACCTGCGGGCGATGGTTCCGGGCGAGACCTCCATCGAGGACGTCGTCGCCCACCTCTACCTCAGTAGCCGGGAGTCTCCTCGTACTCGTCCTCATCGTCCCGCGCAGGACCCGCCCAGCGTGACGGCATGAGCACGGGAAGGAACAGGGCGACGCCCAGCATGCCGTACACGCCGGTGGACAGCAGGGTGAGCATGCCCTTGCCGGCCTGGAGGAGCTCCTGCTGGACTCCCGCCCCGGTGGGGACGAGGGACGCGGCCCGCGAGACGTCCAGGACGTAGACCACGGTCCAGGCGAGCAGGGCCATCGAGGGGACGAACGTCGCCAGCGGGGACACCCGCCCGACGAGCACCAGACCGACGACCAGACCGGCCACCGCCATCACGCCGATGGCGATCAGGAGCCGGGTGTCCTTGGCCGGATCCAGGTTCTGGGCCGCGCCGCGGACCGCCTCCTGGGCCGCCCACCCACCGCCGAGGAGGAGTGCCGCCGCCACGACGACACCCGCCAAGAGCCCGAAAAAGTGCCGCATCGCACCGCCCTTCCGGCGGCAACCATAGTGCTTCTTAGGCAGTTATGTCCTTACTTGTGAAGCGAGACCATGCGATGGACCCGAAAACCACGATGTAGGCCGCGAATGCCAGCAGGCCGCGGCCCATGTCGTCGGTCGCCATCGGAGCCCGCAGCGCCCCGTTGAACGAGCTCCACCACGACGTCAGCAGGTAGGGCCGGATGGCCGAGATCTGCGGGATCGCGCCGAGCACCTGACCCACCACGACGAGCACGACGCTCGCCGCCACCGCGCCGATCGGGGCGTCGGTCAGCGTGGAGACCGCCAGCGCGATCGCGCCCAGGGCCGCCATCCCCGCCGCCGCGTAGAGCACGACGACCCCCACGCGGAGCAGCCCCTCGGCCGCCGGGATCGTCGTGCCGGACAGCAGCGTCACCGGCCCCACCGGGAACAGCGCCAGCCCGACGACGAGTGCCGACAACGCGACCACGGCACACGCGGCCAGGCAGTAGATCACGATGTTGACGTACTTCAGGACGAGCAGCCGCGTCCTGCCCGCCGGGGCGGCGAGCAGGTAGCGGAGCGTCCCCTGCGCGGCCTCGCCCGCGATCGCGTCCCCGGCCACCACCGACACCGCCAGCGGGAGCACCAGCGGCAGCATGATGAAGAAAGCGGCGAACGTGAGCACGAGCCCGTTGCCCGCCACCTGGCCGATGATCGAGCCGCCGTCGTCCCCCGCCACGACGCGGATCGCCACCCCGATCAGCACCGGCACGGCCGCGAGGACGCCCAGCATCGCGAGGTTCCGCGGCCGGCGGAAGGTCAGCCCGACCTCCGACGCCAGCAGCCTCATGTCATGCCTCGACATCGAAACCCTCCCCCGTCAAGCCGACGAACACGTCCTCCAGAGTGGGCCGCACGACCGTGAACCCCCGGACGGCCACGCCCCCGTGGACGAGCAGGGCGCAGATCCGCTCGGGGACGGCGTCACCGAGCTCGGCGGTGGCCTCGCCATCCCCGATCAGGACGCCGGCCAGCCCGGCCCCGTCCAGGACCGCCGCCGCCTCCTTCACGTCCGGCGTCTCCACGCGGAGCCGGGGGCGGCCGCCGCCCGACCGGAGCCCGGCGAGGGAGCCCTGCGCGACCAGCCGGCCCGTCCGCATGACGGCCGCGTGGGTGCACATCTGCTCGATCTCGGCGAGCAGGTGCGAGGAGACGAACACGGTGGTGTCGCCCGCCGCGATCTCCTTGATCAGCGCGCGCACCTCCCGGGTGCCCTGCGGGTCGAGGCCGTTCGTCGGCTCGTCGAGCACCAGCAGGTCCTTCGGACGCAGCAGCGTGGCGGCGATGGCGAGCCGCTGGCGCATGCCCAGCGAGTACGCCCGGTACCGCTTGCGGGCGGCGGCGCTCAGCCCCACCCGTTCGAGCGCCTCGCCGATGCGGCTCCTCGCCGTCCGGGCGTCGGCGCCCGGGTCGGCCGCGTCGAAGCGGCGCAGGTTGGCCTCGCCCGACAGGTACGGGTAGAAGGCCGGCCCCTCGATCAGGGCCCCCACCTCCCCGGCGACCGAGAAACCGCCGGAGGTTGGGGCGACGAGGCCGAGCAGCATGCGGATCGTCGTCGTCTTGCCCGAGCCGTTCGGCCCGAGGAACCCGAAGACCGACCCGCGCGGCACCGCCAGATCCAGGTGGTCGACGGCGATCTGCCCGCCGCGGAAGCGCTTCGTCAGGCCGGTGGTCACGATGGCGTGATCGCCCATGGCGGGCGGGGGCGCCCCGACGAGCGCCCCCGCTTCGGTCACCGCACTCATCCGGCCGTGCCCGCCGCCCTGTAGAGGACCTCGGGGGTGACCGCGCCCGCGATCAGCCGCCCGTCGTCGGTCACCAGGGCCGAGACGAGCTTGCTCCGCAGCAGCCGGCCGCTGCCCCAGGGCCCGCTGACCGGCGTGGCCGACTTCAGCACGCTCGCCAACGCCTGCGACGCGTCGGCCCCCTTGGACCCTCTGGACGATTCGGGCGATTCGGACGATTCGCTCGAGATGGGCGCCACGATCACGCTCTCCCAGCCCGAACCCACGACCCGTCCCCCGTCGCCTGGGCCCGGCTTACCGCCGCGCGGGCCCGGCCTGCCGTCGCCGTGCAGTGACGGGGTGGAGCCTTCCACGACCTTCGCGCCGGGCGGCGGCGTGAACGTGAAGTTCTCCGGAGCCGGAGGGGAGAACGTGACGGAGTCGAACCCGACCTCGAAGGCCGGCTCGGCCGCCCCCTTGGCGTAGACCTGGACCCGGAGCGGGATCAGCGTCTCCCCGTCGAGCGCCACCCTGACGTCCCTGACCAGCGAGGTGGCCGCCTTCGGCGTGAGGACGACCTCATAGGAGGCCCGTCCCGCGACCGTCGCGTCGTTCCCCACGCTGATCGCCGTGTCCCCGCCGGCCGCCTTCAGCGCCTCCTCCGCGGCCTTCTGCGGCGTCGCGAAAGACGGCAGAGGCGAGGGGGTGGTCTTCTCCCCGGCGGGGATCTTCAGGTGGGTCGCCTTGTTGTCGCCGCTGTCCCAGAACCAGACCTGGCCGCCGTTGGCGATGACGTCGGTCTCGCTCATCTCGCCGGGCAACATGACCCGGGCCTGTCCCGGCCCGCCGTACCAGACCTTGAGCTGGTGAGAGCCAGACAGCAGCGAGGTGGGCGAGCTCCCGCCGCCGCCGCCCACCCCGGGCAGGGCCGGAAGGCCGAGCGACGCGGTCTCGACGATGGTGCCGGACATCGGGGGGATCCGGCCGGTCTGCCACTTCTGCGCGGCGTCCGCGAGCAGTTGCTGAGCGGTGCGGTCCGGAAGGGACGGGTCGCCCTGGACGGCGGCGATCACCGGGCCCGTTCCGACGGCGGCCGCCACCACCGCGATCGCGGCGACGGGCACTCCCCATCTCACGACGCGTGCTGCCTTCGACATGTCACATCTCCACTATGGTCGGTGAAACCGGTCCCTGACTGTCGGTGAACCCGGCAACCGAAGCCTGCGCGATCGTTCCTGTGCCGGCGCTGAGACAGGCTGAGAGAGCTCTCAGCCACGCCGGTCCCCGACAGGACAAGATGGGGCAATGCGAGTGCTGGTGGTCGAGGATGAGCGGCGGATGGCGGCGGCGCTGCAGCGGGGACTGCAGGCGGAGGGGTTCGCCGTGGACCTGGCCTACGACGGCCGCGAGGGTCTGCACCTCGCCCGTCTGGGAGAGTACGACGCGGTGGTGCTCGACATCATGCTGCCGGGGATGTCCGGCTACAACGTGTGCAAGCAGCTTCGCGCCGAAGAGAACTGGGTGCCGATCCTGATGCTGTCGGCCAAGGACGGCGAGTATGACATGGCCGACGGCCTCGACCTCGGGGCCGACGACTACCTCACCAAGCCGTTCTCCTACGTCGTGCTGGTCGCGCGGCTCCGGGCCCTGCTGCGGCGCGGCGGGGCCCGCCGCCCGGCCGTGCTCACAGCGGGCGACCTCTCCCTCGACCCGGCGCGGCGGCTGGTGGCCCGTGGCGGCGCCCCGATCGAGCTGACCCCCCGCGAGTTCGCCCTGCTGGAGTTCCTGCTGCGGCGGCATGACGAGGTCGTGTCCAAGACCGAGATCCTGGAACACGTGTGGGACACCTACGACACCGACCCGAACGTGGTCGAGGTGTACGTCGGCTACCTCCGTCGCAAGATCGACGCGCCGTTCGGCCGCAACGCGCTCCAGACCGTCCGAGGTGTCGGTTACCGGCTGGCCGGCGATGGCGGCTGACCCCGTGGCTAATCCTGTGGCTAATCCTGTGGCTAATCCTGTGGCTAATCCTGGGGCTAATCCTGTGGCGTGGTGGCGGCGCAAGAGCCTGCGGTTCCGGCTCACCGCCACCGCCTCCGCCGTGCTCGCCCTCGCGCTGGCCACCTCCGCGTACGTCTTCGTCGGCGTGCTCGGACGGGCGCTGCTGTCGACGATCGACGACGAGGTGTACCGGCGCGGCCGTGAGGTGGTCGCCCTCTCCGACGCCGGCCGGCTGTCCGACCCGGTGGTCACCGTGGACAACACGATCGTCCAGGTGCTCGACCCGGCCGGGCGGATCGTGAACGCCACACCCAACACCGACCGCCTCGTCCCGCTGCTGCCGCCACGCGAGCGGGAGGCCGCCGTGCGCGCCGCGGCACCCCGGTTCGTGGACGGCAGGCCGTACGCGCTGCCGGGGCCGCTGTGCGTCAGGGTGCTGCGCGCGGACGGCGGCATGACCGTGATCGCGGCGCGGCCCTTCTCCGAGATCGGCAACGCGCTGACGACCACCGCCCACGTGCTGATCGTCGGCATGCCGCTGCTGCTGGCGCTGCTGGCCGCCGCGTCCTGGCTGGTCATCGGCCGCACGCTGCGCCCGATCGCGCTGCTGCGCCGGGGCGCGGCCGAGATCAGCGGGACCGAGCGCTCCCGGCGGCTGCCCGTGCCCGAGGCGCGCGACGAGGTCCACTCGCTGGCCGCCACCCTCAACGACATGCTGGCCCGGCTGGAGGAGGCCGACGCCCGCCAGCGGGCGCTCGTCTCCGACGCCGCCCACGAGCTGCGCAGCCCCCTCGCCAGCATCCGCGTCCAGCTGGAGGTCGCGCTCAGCCACCCGGAGGGACAGGACTGGAGGGAGACCGCGGAGGGCGTCCTGGAGGACACCCTCAGGCTCACCCGCCTGGCCGAGGACCTGCTCGCCCTCGCCCGGCTCGACGAGGGCCGTCCGGCCCGCCGGGAGCCGGTGGACCTCGCCGAGCTCGCGGCCCAGACCGCCGAGCGGTACGGCCTGACCCCCGAGATCGCCTCCCCCGCGACCGTCCTCGGCGACCCCCTCGACCTCGGGCGGGTGCTGACCAACCTGATCGACAACGCCGTACGGCACGCCGCCGCGACCGTGACCGTCGGGCTGCGCGCGGACGCCGGGACGGCCGAGCTGACCGTGACCGACGACGGCCCCGGAATCCCGGCAGAGGACAGGGAGCGGGTCTTCGACCGGTTCACCCGCCTGGACAGCGCGCGCAGCCGCGACGACGGCGGAGCCGGGCTCGGCCTCGCCATCGTCCGGACGACGGTGGAGGCCTACGGTGGCACGGTGCACCTGGAATCCGGGTGTCTGGAGGACGCCTCCCCCGGCCTCCGCGCCGTCGTGCGCCTACCCCTCAGGAGAACCACATGATCCCCCCGTACGGCAGGCCCGCGCAGGAGCTGCTGGCCGAGCTGTCCGCGCTGAAGGCCGCCGACCTTCCCGTCCGCGGCGGCAAGGTGACGGCGTACGTCTACGACACCGGCCGGCCGGAGGTCCACGAGGCGGCGCACCTGGCCTACGCGGAGATGCTCGAGGTCAACATGCTCGACCCCACGGCGTTCCCCAGCATGGTGGCGCTGGAGAAGGAGGTCGTCGGCGCGGTCGCCGAGCTGCTGGGGAGGCCCGGCGCCCCCGGGATCTTCACGAGCGGCGGCACCGAGTCGATCATGCTGGCCGTCAAGGCCGCCCGCGACTCCCGCCCGGGGGGCTCGCAGATCGTCGTGCCGGTCACGGCCCATCCGGCGTTCCACAAGGCCGCCCACTACCTCGGCCTGGAGGTCGTGCCGGTCCCGGTCGACCCGGTCACGTTCCGGGCCTCGACCGCCGCGGTCGAGGCCGCCATCGGGGAGCGGACGGTCCTCGTCGTGGCGTCGGCGCCGTCGTACCCGCAGGGCGTCGTGGACCCCGTCGAGGAGATCGCCGCGCTGGCGTCGTCGAAGGGCGTGCTGTGCCACGTGGACGCCTGCGTGGGCGGCTGGCTGCTGCCCTGGCTCCGCGAGGCGGGCGCGGACGTCCCGCCCTTCGATCTCGGCGTCCCGGGGGTCACGTCGATCTCCTGCGACCTGCACAAGTTCGGCTACGCGCCCAAGGGCGCCTCGGTGCTGCTGTTCCGGGACGCCGCCCTGCGCAGGAAGGCCTACTTCGCCTCAGCGGCCTGGCCCGGCTACACGATCATCAACGCCACCGTGCAGAGCTCCCGGTCGGCCGGTCCGCTCGGCGGGGCGTGGGCCACCCTCCGGTCGCTCGGCAGGGAGGGCTACCTGGAGCTGGGCCGTACGACGCTGGAGGCCACCCGGCGGCTGGTCAAGGGAGTCGGCGAGATCCCCGGCCTGCGGGTACTGGGCGAGCCGGAGGCGTCGCTCGTCGCGATCGCCGGGTCGCCGGAGGTCGACGTGTTCGTGGTGTCCGACGAGGCCCGGCGGCTCGGGTGGTTCCTCCAGCCGCAGCTGTCGTACGCCGGGATCCCGGCCAACCTCCACATCACGGTCACCGGCGTCACACTCGCCGGGATCGACGCGCTGCTGAAGGTCATCGCCGAGGCCGCCGAGGCGGCGCGCCGGAAGGGTCCCGCCGTGGTCCCGGACGGCCTGCCGGAGCTGATCGCCGGGCTCGACCTCGACGCGCTCGACGACGCGACGTTCACCGAGCTGGCCGCGTCGGTCGGCATCGAGCTCGGAGGGACCGACCTGGGAGGGATGGCCGTGGTGAACGCCGTGCTCGACGCCCTGCCCGCCGACACCCGCGAGACCGTCCTCGTCCGCTTCCTGTCGGCTATGTACGCGTGAGACGGCCCACCACGGCGAGAGCCGTACGGGCGCTCGCGGCGTCGTGGACGCGGAAGACCCGGGCGCCCTGCGCGGCCGAGACGGCGAGGGTGGCCAGCGTGCCGGCGTGGCGCTCCTCGACGGGGAGACCGCCGAGTGTCTCGCCCACGAAGTCCTTGTTGGAGACGGCGACCAGCACCGGCCAGCCGGTGGCCACCATCTCGCCGAGGCGCCTGCTGACCTCCAGCGAGTGCCAGGTGTTCTTGCCGAAGTCGTGGGCGGGGTCGATGAGGACGGCGTCCCGCCTGACCCCCAGCGAGACCGCCCGCTCCGCCAGGGCCGTCGTGTAACCGATGACGTCGCCCACCACGTCGGCGTAGGCGATGCGATGAGGCCTGGTGCGGGGCTCGACCCGCCCGGCGTGGGCGCAGACGAGGCCGATGCCGTACGTCGCGGCCACCTCGGCCAGCCCCGGGTCCACACCGCCCCAGGTGTCGTTCAGCAGGTCGGCCCCCGCCTCGGCGACGACCTTGGCCACCTCTGCCCGCCAGGTGTCCACACTGATGATCACATCGGGGTGGCGGTCGCGGACGGCGGCGACCACCTCGGCGACCCGGCGGATCTCCTCGGCCGGGTCGACCTCGTCCCCCGGACCGGCTTTGACGCCGCCGATGTCGACGATGTCCGCGCCCTCGTCGATCAGGCGGGAGGCGGCGTCGACGGCGGCGGTGAATCCGTAGGTCGCTCCCCTGTCGTAGAAGGAGTCGGGCGTGCGGTTGACCACGGCCATGACCGCGAAGTCGCCCGGCCCGAAGGAACGGCCTCGAAGGCGCAGAGTAGACATCAGAGTGGACATCGACGTCACCCTATCCCCTTTGGATCGCTCCAAAAGTGGTGCGCGACGATCAGGCGGCGGAGCCGCCTTCCGCGAGGGTCAGGAAGTCCTGCGCCATGACCGGCAGCCTCCGCCGGGCGTGCACCACCGCGATGATCTTCTTGAGCGAGGGGTCGAGCGTGCGGACGACGAGCCCGGCGCGGGCGGCCTGCTCGGCCATGCCGCGGTACCACAGCAGGGACGCCCTGCCCTCGCGCACGGCGCGCAGCCAGCCGCCGCGCTCGTCCGACTCCACCGCGGGGATGGGGCGGACGCCGTACGTCGCGAAGATCTGGTCGAACTCCCGCCGCCTCGGGCTGCCGGGGGCGGGCAGCACGAGCCGCATGCCGTTCAGCCGGGACACGGGCACGGGGTCGGGCAGGTCGGCGCCGGGGGGCGAGATCAGCACGATCTCCTGGCGTTCGAGCGGATGGCTGACGAGGTCGGTCGGCACCGGAAGATCGGTCAGGCCGAGGTCGGCGCGCTGCTCGCGGACCGCGCTGACCACGCCGTCACGTCCGTCGCACCGCACGATCTGCACGCGGATCCCCGGATGCTCCGCCACATAGGCGGGCAACAGGCGTCCCGCGAGCCCCGGCTCCAGGCTGGGAGTCGAGGCGATGCGGAGCTCCGCCCCGGCCGAGTGGCTGTGCGTCGCCAGCGCCTCGATCTCCCGGACGGCGTCGAGCGCCTCCCGGGCGAGCTTGACGACCCGGCGTCCCTGCGCGGTCACGACGACTCCCCTGCCGGAACGCGCGAAGAGCGTCATCCCGAGCTCGCGCTCCAGATCGCGGATCGCGCGGGAAAGCGCGGGCTGCGCGATGTAAAGCGATCTGGCGGCGTCGGTCATTGTGCGGTGCTCCGCGGTGGCGACCACATAACGGAGCTGCTGCAGATTCATGCGAAAAACGCTAGGGCAGACGAGCCCGGCGAATCCGGAACATCGCAGAGATCACCTCGGCTGATTACGTATTGTGCCCGAATACTGCTACATCCGTGACGGATGTTAAATCAGTATTGTTATGCCCCAAATATGCAGAGGGGGAAAAGTCGTGGCGCCGCAGCATCCGCAATACCGGCAGTATCCGCCGCCCCCGCCGCCGCCCGGCCCTCCACATGCCGCTCCACATGGCCCTCCGCATGGCGTGCCACATGCCCTGCCACCTGGGCCGCCGCCACCTGGCTGGATGCCGCCGCCACCGCCCGGCCCGCCGAGGGGCCCGTACGGCCCGCCGCGCTACACGCCGCCGAACTGGCGGCCGCCCAGGCGCAAGGCGGGGGCCGGCGTGCTGATCGGCGCCCTGGTCGGCGTGCTGGCGTTCGGATTCGTGGCTCTGGTGGTCGTGGGCGCTCTGCTCAAGGCGGCGCGCGGGCCCGAGCCGGTCTCCCCGATCGCGCTGCCGACCTTCACTCACGGGTCGTACGAGCCGTCGTCCCAGCCATCGGAGAAGCCGACCCCGCGGAGGCCCGAGCCGACGACGTCGCACACCGTCGCACCGGTGCTCGACCGGAGCCTGAAGAACAACAGACTTGTCCGGATATGGGGGCTAGAATCCCTACCCAAGCTTTACGGAGGAGAGAGCGGTGAACCATGCCCGGCGGGGGACCCGCTGACGCCACCGTCGCCGGCGGCGGAATGCCCGGAGGCACAGGTGGCCCCGGAGGCACAGGTGGCCCCGGAGGTGCGGACGGTCCCGGAGGTGCGGACGGTCCCGGCGGCACGAGGCGGCGGCAGCGGGAGACGGCTAAGGGGCCGCGGTACGCCCGTCCGCTCACGACCGCCTCGCTCATCGGCTGGACCGCCCTGTCGGCGTTGGTCCCCGGAGCCGCGCACCTGCGGGCGGGCAGGCGCCGTACGGGATTCGTCCTGCTGGGCACGTTCGGCCTCGCGCTGGTGGCGGTGGTCGCCTTCGCGCTGCAACTTTCGGGCAACGCGGGCGCCGCGGTCCGGCCCAGCACGCTGACGGCCATTATGATCGGCGCGGGGGTGTGCGCGCTCGCCTGGTTCGCGCTGGTGGTGCTCTCCTTCGTCGCGCTCCGCCCCCAGCTTCTCCCGCAGGGGGGCCAGGTCGTGGCCGGCGTCGTGGCCGGTGTGCTGTGCGTGTCCGTGATGGCCCCCTTCGCGCTCACCGCGAGCACCGTCAAGACGGGAAGCGAAACTCTCAACGACATGTTCAGGGGCCCAGCGGCCGGTTCGACCCCCTCCCCCGTCAGGGCCGAGGACCCGTGGAACGGCCGCAAGCGGGTGAACTTCCTGCTGGTCGGCGGGGACGCCGCCGGCAACCGGGTCGGCGTGCGCACCGACTCCATGACCGTGGCCAGCGTCAACATCGCCACCGGCAACACGGTGCTGTTCAGCCTGCCCCGCAACCTGCAGTTCGTGCGCTTCCCTCCGAGCAGCCCGCTCTCCAAGCAGTTCCCGAACGGGTTCAACGCCGAGGGGCAGGGCCTGCTCAACTCGGTGTGGTACTACGCCGAGAACAACCCGCAGGTCATGGGCGGCAAGCACAAGGGCCCCGAGGCCCTCAAGGACGCCATCGGCTACACGCTCGGCCTGCCCATCGACTACTACGCGATCGTCGACATGTTCGGCTTCGCCGCGCTGGTGGACGCGGTCGGCGGGCTCAGGATCCGCGTCGAGCGGGACATCAAGTGGGGCGGCCACTTCGGCACCGCCGGCACCATCAAGGCCGGCTACCGGACGCTCAGCGGCGAGGAGGTGCTCTGGTACGGCCGGTCGCGGGTGGACAGCGACGACTTCTCCCGGATGTCCCGCCAGCGCTGCGTCATCGGCGCGCTGGCGCAGCAGGTCACGCCCGCCACCGTGCTGGCCAACTTCACCAGGATCGCCCAGGCCGCGCGGCACATGTTCCAGACCGACATCCCGCGTGACCTTCTGGAGCATCTGGTCCCGCTCGGCCTCAAGGTGAAGGGTGCCAAGATCACCAGCCTGCAGTTCGTGCCGCCCTTGATCTATCCCGGCAACGCCGACTGGAACAAGATCAGGACGCTGGTGAGGCAGGCGATCAGGGAGTCCATGGCCGACAGCCGCGTCGTCGCCGCCGGCACGGCGCCCTCGGCGACGTCACCGGCGACGTCGGGGACCTCTTCCGGGACGCCTTCGGAAACGCCTTCGGCCAGTCCCAGTCCGACGGCTTCCACGCCCCTCCAGACGCCCACGCCGAACGGCAAGGCCAAGAGCCTCGCGGAGCTGTGCGGCTTCTAGCCGAAATCTGGTTGAGCGGAAAGCATGGCGCGACCGAATCGGAATCAATAGGACACGCCTCGCCACAGCCGAAGCGATCCAGCGTGACAGGAAAAGGAACCGCGTAATTCCAGCTCATCTCGCAGGCGGAGAGCATCGGCCATTTGGCACGACAAAGATCTCGGATACGTGAGGATTATTTCGCTCCGCCCCTAAGCTCGATTTTGGATTAGGGACCAAACCGGTGGACGGGCCTTACGACATGCACCACTGTGATTACGTATCGTTCGCCACTAGTCACGGAGTGAAGTTGACGTGCGCGTACTCATCCAGCTGCGTCCCGGTCTCGACCTGGTCGCCGCCGTGGCCGACCCGTCGGTCGTCACCAGCGCCTCGGACGTCGCCGACGGGCTGCCCGGGGTGGTCCTGGACCGCTCGTTCACGCCCGTCGCGGTCCCCCGCCCGATTCCCGCCGCACCCGGCGGCGACCCCCTGTCGCTCAACCAGCCGCTGATCTACTCCATGGCCCCCGACGAGGCGTCCGTACTCGTCCGGGGAGAGATCGCCGACGACGAGATCTCCACCCGCGTCTCGCTGCTGCCCGCCTCCCACAGGGATGTCGTGGGCGTCTTCGCGGACCCGAAGATCGAAAAGACGCTCACCTGCGGCGGCGACGACCCGGTGGGCGACTGGCACGACGTGGAGCGCCTGCTGAGGGTTGCCGACCTGGCGGCCGAAGGGCTGGACGGCTCCGGCGTCGCTCTCGCCATCGCCGACACCGGCATCAACGCCGCCCACGTCACCAAGGCACTGGGCCGCGGACTGACCATCGACAAGGAGCGGAGCTGGAGCCCCTCGGGTGTCACGGGCATCCCCGGCGAGTTCGACGTCGACCACGGCTCGATGTGCGCGTTCGACGCCCTCATCGCCGCGCCGCAGGCGTCGCTGATCGACGTCTCCGTGCTGCTCTCACAGCGCTCGGGCGGTTCCGAGCTCGATGGCCTGCTCTCCGACGCGATCGCCGCGTACGCGCACCTGCGCGGCGTCCTGGACGCCCAGCCCGCCGAGTCGCGGGCACTCGTGATCAGCAACAGCTGGGGGTCGTTCTCACCGCGGTGGGACTTCCCTCCAGGCCATCCCGGCAACTACTCGGACAACCCGGCCCATCCGTTCAACGTCATCGTGGGCAGCCTCGCCCAGGCGGGCGCGGACATCCTCTTCGCCGCCGGGAACTGCGGGAGGGAGTGCAAGGACGGCCGGTGCGCCTACCCCGACCGGCCCATCGCCGGGGCCAACTCCCACGGCCGGGTGCTGTCGATCGCCGGGGTCGACACCGACGGCGACCGCGTCGGCTACTCCTCCCAGGGCCCCGGACGGCTCACCGCCCGAAAGCCCGACGTCTGCGCGTACACCCATTTCTCCGGATCCAGGGCCTTCGGCGACGCCGAGCCCGACTCCGGCACCTCGGCCGCCTGCCCGGTGGCCGCCGGGCTGGTCGCCGCGATCCGGACCCAATGGTCCTCGGCCGAGCTGCCCCCGAGCCAGCTCCGGACCCTGCTCCGCCGTACGGCCGATGATCGCGGCGTCGTGGGGTATGACTACGACTACGGATACGGCGTGTTGGATGTCGCCGGCATCATCGCGGCCCTCCGGCGGAGGGCGGCGAAGGCGGCCTGAGACGAGGGAGCGCCACCGTGACCAGCGTGCTCATCACCGTACGGCTCCCACGCGACGCGACTCTCGAGTCCGCCATGCGGAAGCTGGAGCTTGCCGAGGACGAGGTGGACGGCTCCTACGGCCTCGTGCCCATCGACCCCGACGAGGGCCTGTACGCCCTGCGGGTCTCCGAGGAGACCGGCCGCCGGATCCACGCGGCGGCCGGAGACTCCACCCACTATCCGGGCCCCTACTCCAACCCCCGCATCGAGCCCTACGGCCCGCCGTCCTAACGGTTTGGAGAGCGTCGCACCGGATACCGGTCCGCTATCGCGTCTACGGCAGGAGCCGGCGCGGTCCGCGGCCCCCGCGCCTGAGGCCGCTTCTCAGCGCCGCGCGTGGCGCTCGAACTCATGGTCATACCGTCACTGTGGCAGTCCTCGGACCGCAGGCGCAGAGCCGAAAGGACCGTGTGGCAGGGACTTCCAGCCCCACCCCAGTGGCCCGGATCGATCCTGGCGAGACACCCCTGGCCTGAAGATCGCGTATGGACCTGGCTCGGCCGTTGACATTACGGTGGAGACCGTCTTTCGATGCGAGGTGGCCATGGCGGATCAGAGCTCGGGCGGCGGGGCACCTGCCGGCGTCACAGGGCGCATCAGCGGGGCGCTGCGGTCGTTCTTCCAGTGGCTCTCCGGCACCGACGGGTTCGCCTGGATCGCCCCGAAGATCGTGCCGCACGCCGATCGGCTGGTGTACCGGCTCAGCGGCGGCAGGATCCTCATGGGCGACCAGGTGATCCCCCACCTCCTCCTCACGACGACGGGCAGCAAGAGCGGCGAGCCACGACAGACGCCGCTGGCCTGCCGGCCCGAGCCCGACGGCTCGTTCCTGGTCGTGGGCAGCAACTTCGGGCGTGAGAGCCACCCGGCCTGGACGTCGAACCTGATCAAGACGCCCGTGGCGAAGGTCGGCTTCCGCGGCAGGGAGATGGCCGTCACCGCAGTGCTGCTCCAAGGCGCCGAACGGGACGACGCCTGGCAGCGCCTGCTCGCCAACTGGCCGCTCTACGAGCGCTACACGGAGAAGTCCGGCCGGGAGCTGCGCGTCTTCAGGCTGACGCCGGCATGACCGCGCCGTCGTGGGTTGTGTCGGGGCCGCCGGGGTCGGGCAAGTCGACGGTCTGCGCGATCCTGCTGCGCCATCTCGATCCGGTTCCGGCCCTGCTGGACAAGGACACGCTCTACGGCGGCTTCGTCGAGGCCACCCTCGCGACGCACGGCAGGCCGCCGGGCGAGCGGGAGGGCCCCTGGTATGACGAGCACATCAAGCGGTACGAGTACGCCGGGCTCACGGCCACGGCGAGGGAGATCCGCGCGCACGGCTGCCCGGTGATGCTGGGCGGGCCCTTCACGAGCCAGGTCCACGACGCGGGGCTGTGGGAGAAGTGGGTCGCCGAGCTCGGGGGTCCGGACGTGCGTCTCGTCTGGGTGCGGTCGGACGCCGCCACCCTGCGCGAACGCCTCACCGCGCGTGGCTCGCACCGGGACGGTCAGAAGCTCGACCGGTTCGAGGAGTTCTTGAAGGCGATCAGGGTCGACGAGCCGCCGGCCGTGCCGTACGTCGAGATCGACAACCGTCTCGGCGCCCCGTCCCTCGATGAGCAGATCGGCCGGGTCGCGGCGGCGTGATCAGGAGGAGACCCGGTCGAGCAGGGTCTCGCGGAGACTCTGGATCTCCGCCCTGAGTGCCATGACCTCCGCCAGGACGGTCTGGTCAGGGGTCTGCTCGCCTCGGTGCTCCTCCTCCATCGCGCTCACCACGACCGCGATGAAGAGGTTGAGGACCACGAACGTGCAGATGAGCACGAACACAACGAAGAACACCCAGGCCGAGGGGTGCGTCACCATCAACTCGCGGGTGATCTCCGACCAGCCGTCGCCGGTCATGACCTGGAACAGTGTGAAGAGCGAGGTCGGCAGGTCGCCGAAATACCGGGGAGAGGCGGTGCCGTACAGCCTGGTGCCCATGACGGCGGCGACGTAGAGGACCAGCCCGAGGAGGACGACGATCGAGGTCATCCCCGGCACGGCCGTCAGCAGGGCGGAGACGACGCGCCGCAGCGACGGCACGACCGAGATGAGCCGCAGGGCGCGGAGCACGCGCAGTGCCCGGAGCACGGACAGGCCGCCGGCGGTGGGCAGGAACGAGAAGCCGATGATGATCGCGTCAAAGACGTTCCACGGGTCGCGTAAGAAGCGGAGGCGGTAGACGTAGATCTTGGCCAGCAGTTCGGCCACGAAGACGTACAGCGCGACGTGGTCGACGACGTGCAGCGCCACGCCGTAGCGGGCGATGGCCTGAGGCGAGGTCTCGACGCCCAGCGTGGCGGCGTTGACCAGGATCACCACGATGATCAGCTGCTGGAACCGCTTCGACTCGATCACGCGGCGGACGCGCTCACGCACACATGCTCCTGGGGGGTGACTCGGTGGGCGCAACCAGTTATACCGGTGTCGCGTCCCCGGGCGAGCCGCCCGCCCCCGGCGTCAGCGGGGCGTCGCCGCGTCGATGGCGTCCGCCGACAGGACGTGGTCGATGACGAGGAGGGCACAACCGGTGATGCCTGCGCCGGGCCCCAGGCGGCTGCGCTCGATCCGCAGGCTCCGCGTCGAGAGCTGCGTCGATCGCTGGTAGACGACCTCGCGGACGCCCGACACCAGCGGCTGGAACATCTCGGCCACGTCTCCTCCAAGCACGACGACGGCCGGGTTGAGCAGGTTGACCGCGCCGGAGATGACCTCGCCCAGCCAGCGGCCGGCCTGCCGTACGACGGCCATGGTCTCGGCGTCGCCCGCGCGGACCAGGGCGGTCACGTCGGCGAGCGACAGCACGTCGCGGCCCTTGGCGCGGAGGTCGCGCAGGATGGCCGTGCCGCTGGCCACGGAGTCGACGCAGTCGAGGTTGCCGCAGCGGCACAGAACCCCGCCACCGTCCCTGACCGGGATGTGGCCGATCTCGCCGGCCGCGCCGAGAGCGCCGCGCAGGATGCTCCCCCCGGAGATCACTCCGGCGCCGATCCGGGTGGAGACCTTCACGAAGAGCAGGTCGTCGAGCTCGGAGGCGTAGGCGACGCGGTGCTCACCCATCGCGATGACGTTCACGTCGTTGTCGACCAGCACGGGCACGGGGTAGCGCGCCGCGATGATCGGCGGAATGACCACGCCGGTCCAGCTCGCCATCACGCGGGCGCTCTCGGTGCGGCCCGCGGCGAACTCGACCGTCGCCGGGACGCCGAGGCCGACGCCCACCACGGAGCCCTGGCCGTCGAGCAGCTTCTCCCAGGTGTCCATGACCAGGGGCAGCACGACGTCGGGGCCCTCCTCGACATCGATGTCGAGATCGGTCCGGAGCAGCACCTCGCCGGCGAGGTCGCAGATCGCGATCTGAGTACGGCTCGCGCCGAGCGAGGCGACGAGGACGACGCCCCCGGCGGCGTTGAAGCGCAGCCGGACCGGTGGGCGGCCGCCGGTCGAGGGCCCTTCGGCGTCCTCCACGATCAGCCCGCGCTGGAGCAGCTCGGAGACACGATGGGCGACGGCGGGGCGTGACAGCCCCGTAACGCGCCCGATGTCGGCGCGCGTGAGCGCCTCCCCGCTCCGGATGAGCTGGAGGACTTCGCCGGTGGTCGCAAGACGTGTCATCAACCAGAAGTGAAGCACAACGGCTTACCGAAGTTCAATGACTTATTCATCTGGAGTTACAAAAGTTGGCTTGCGAGAGCACATAACTTGTCGCTAATGTCCCGAACATGTCCGAGTACCCGACCGCCGAGCGACAGGCGGCCGACCTGATCATCTTCGGCGGGACCGGAGACCTTTCCATGCGGAAGCTCCTCCCGGCGCTGTACCACTGCGACCGCGACGGACGGCTCGCCGAGGAGACGCGGATCATCGCCATGTCCCGCGGCGGCCTCGACGACGCCGACTTCCGGGGCAAGGTGGACGCGGAAGTACGGCCGGCCGTGAGCTCGGACGGGGGCATGGGCGACGGCTGGGACCGGTTCGTCCGCAGGCTCCACCACGTCTCGGTCGACGTCGGCGGTCAGGCCGGGGACGGATGGGACACGCTCGCGCGGATGCTCGCCGGCCATGAGGACCTCGACCGGGTCTTCTACCTGGCCAGCCCGCCCATGACGTTCGGCCCGTTCTGCCGGGGGGCGCACGAGGCCGGGTTGGTGACGCCCCGGTCCCGCGTCGTCCTGGAGAAGCCGCTCGGCCGTGATCTGGTCAGCGCCCGGGTGATCAACGACGAGGTCGGCGCCATCTTCGACGAGCGGCAGATCTTCCGCATCGACCACTACCTGGGCAAGGAGACGGTCCAGAACCTGCTCGTGTTGCGGTTCGCCAACGCGTTCCTGGAGCCGATCTGGAACTCGCTGTGGATCGACCACGTGCAGATCACGGCCGCCGAGACCGTCGGGACCCCGGGCCGCCGGGGTTACTACGACCACGCGGGCGCGCTGCGCGACATGGTGCAGAACCACCTGCTCCAGTTGCTCTGCCTGGTCGCGATGGAGCCGCCGTCCCGAAACGACCGCGAGGCCGTCCGCGACGAGAAGGTGAAGGTGCTGCAGTCGCTCCGGCCGATCGTCGGGTCCGAGGTCGACCGCTTCACCGTCCGCGGCCAGTACACCGCCGGAGCGGGCGCCCGCGTCCCCGGCTATCTGGATGAGCCGGACAGCACCAAGCCCACCGCCGCGTCGCACCGGGTGGAGACGTTCGCCGCCGTCCGGGCCGAGGTGAAGAACTGGCGCTGGGCGGGTGTGCCGTTCTACCTGCGGACCGGCAAGCGGATGCCCTTCCGGCGGTCGGAGATCGTCATCCAGTTCAAGGACGTGCCGCACGCGATCTTCCCTGGGGCCACGCCGAACCGGCTGGTGCTCCGGCTCCAGCCCAGTGAGGGCATCCATCTGCACCTCATGGCCAAGGAGCCGGGGGCGGGCGAGGTCATGCTCCGGCCGGTGCCGCTGAGCCTCAGCTTCGCGGACACCTTCCAGAGCCGGGTGCCCGACGCGTACGAGCGGCTCCTCATGGACGTGCTGTCCGGGAACCCCACCCTGTTCATGCGGCGTGACGAGGTCGAGGCCGCCTGGCGCTGGATCGACCCGATCATCGAGAGCTGGGACGGCTCGGAGATGCTGCCCGAGCCGTACCCCGCCGGGACCTCGGGGCCCGCGGGGGCACACGAACTGCTGGCCCGCAGCGGCCGCGCCTGGCACGAGGAGGACCTCTAGTGACGGACCGAGTGATCGCCCAGGTTACCGACCGCATCCGCGCACGCAGCCGCGGCAGCCGTACGGCCTATCTCGACCGGATCGGCAGGGAGGGGCGCGAACTGCGGGAGCGGGGACCCGCCCGGGGCCGTCTCGGGTGCGCCAACCTGGCGCACGGCTTCGCGGCCGCGGCCGCGGATGAGAAGCTCGACCTGCGTGGTACGGCCAAGCCCGGCGTGGCCATCGTGACCTCGTACAACGACATGCTGTCGGCGCACCAGCCGTACGAGACCTACCCGCCGGAGCTGAAGAGGGCCGTCCGGCGGGCGGGCGGCGTCGCGCAGGTCGCGGGTGGCGTGCCCGCGATGTGCGACGGCATCACCCAGGGCCGGGCCGGCATGGAGCTGTCGCTCTACAGCCGTGACGTGATCGCCATGGCGACCGCGATCGCGCTGTCGCACGACATGTTCGACGCGGCGCTGCTGCTCGGCGTCTGCGACAAGATCGTCCCCGGCCTGTTCATCGGCGCGCTGCACTTCGGCCACCTGCCCGCGATCTTCATCCCGGCCGGGCCGATGACGTCGGGCCTGCCGAACAAGACCAAGGCGCGGGCCAGGCAGCATTTCGCGGAAGGCAAGATCACCCGCGTGGAGATGCTGGACGCGGAGGCGCGGTCGTACCACTCCCCCGGCACCTGCACGTTCTACGGCACGGCGAACTCCAACCAGCTCCTGATGGAGGTGATGGGCCTCCACCTGCCGGGCGCGACCTTCGTCAACCCGCACACCGAGCTGCGGCACGCGCTGACGGAGGCCGCGGCCCGGCGGGCCGTCGAGATCACGCCACACGGCGACGAGTACACCCCGCTCGGCGAGGTCGTCGACGAGAGGGCGATCGTCAACGCGGTCGTCGCACTGCTCGCCTCGGGCGGCTCGACCAACCACACCATGCACCTCGTGGCCATGGCCGCCGCCGCGGGGATCACGCTGACCTGGGACGACATGGCCGACCTGTCCAAGGTGGTGCCGCTGCTGACCCGGATGTACCCGAACGGCCAGGCGGACGTGAACCACTTCCACGAGGCGGGCGGCATGGCCGTGTTCATCGGTGACCTGCTCGACGCCGGCCTCCTCCACGACGACGTGCTCACCGTCGCGGGCCGGGGCCTCGACCTCTACCGTACGGCTCCCGCCCTGAAGGAGGGCTCGCTCGTCTGGGAGGAGCGGACCGAGGGCAGCGGCGACCGGGACGTGCTGCGGCCCGTGAGCGCGCCATTCTCCGCCGACGGCGGCATCCACATGCTGTCGGGCAACCTCGGGCGGGCCGTGAGCAAGGTGTCGGCCGTCAAGCCCGAGCACCTGGTGGTCGAGGCGCCCGCCAAGGTGTTCGACGACCAGCTCGACCTGCTCAGGGCGTTCGAGGAGGGCGAGCTCGACGGGCAGGACTTCGTCGCGGTCGTCCGCTACCAGGGCCCGAGCGCGAACGGCATGCCGGAGCTGCACAAGCTCACCCCTCCCCTCGCCGTGCTGCTGGACCGGGGCCAGAAGGTGGCCATCGTCACCGACGGCCGGATGTCCGGCGCGTCCGGGAAGGTCCCGGCGGCGATCCACCTGTCCCCGGAGGCCGCCCACGGCGGGCCGATCGCCCTCGTCCGCGACGGCGACGTGATCCGCCTCGACTCGGCCGCCGGGACGCTGACCGTTCTCGCCGACCTGACCGGCCGCACCCCCGAGGGGGCGCCGCTGAGCGACGCGGAGTGGGCGGGCACCGGCAGGGAGCTGTTCGCCTCGTTCCGCCGCATGGCCGGACCGGCCGAACGCGGCGCGAGCGTCTTCTCGGTGGGCCTTTCGGAGGGAGTCGCATGACGTCCCGCTTGGCGTTCCCCTGGCTCGTCGCCGACGTCGGCGGCACCAACGCGCGCTTCGGTCTGGTGACCGGGCCGGGCGCGCAGCCGGAGGCCGTAGCCGTACTGAACGTTGCCCAACATCCCGGCCTTGCCGATGCCGTAGCCGCCTATCTCGCAGACCATGCGGGCGGAGTTCGGCCGGGGGCCGCGTGTCTGGCGATCGCCGGTCCGGTCCAGGACGACCGGTACCGGCTGACGAACGCGGGATGGGCGGGTTCGGTCAGCGAGCTCGGCATCCCGCATGTGGAGCTCGTCAACGACTTCGAGGCGCTCGCGTTCTCCCTTCCGCACCTCGCGGGCGACGACCTCGTGCCGCTCGGGGGACCGCCGCCGAGCGCCCGCATGACGAAGGCCGTGCTCGGGCCGGGCACGGGTCTCGGCGTGGGCGGGCTCGTCCCCGTGGGCGCCGGGTGGGTGCCGCTGCCGGGCGAGGGCGGGCACGCCTCGGTCCCTGCCGTGACCGACCTGGAGATGGAGATCGTGCGGGCGCTGCGCGCGGACGGCCTGCCGTACGTGGACGCGGAGCACCTGGTGTCCGGCACAGGGCTGCCGCGGCTGCACAGAGGCCTCTCACTGGTCCGCGGCGTCACGCCACGGGCGGCGGCGTCGTCGGAGATCGTGGCGTCGGCCGACCCGCTCTGCGTGGAGACCGTCGAGGTGTTCCTGGCCCTGCTCGGCGGCTTCGCCGGCAACGTCGCGCTGACGCTCGGCGCCCGGGGCGGCGTCTACCTCGGCGGAGGCGTGCTGCCCCGGATGGCCGAGCGGGCCCGGCGCAGCGACTTCCGCGCGCGGTTCGAGCAGACGGCGCCCGCTCTGTCCGACTACGTCACCGCGATCGCGACCTCGCTGATCGTCGCCGAGCAGCCCGCGCTGACCGGCGCCGCCGCGTGGCTCGCCCAACGGTCCTCTAATGTGGAGCTGGTATGAGCCTTCTTGACCTTGCCCCCGTGGTCCCGGTCGTCGTCGTGGACGACGCCTCGACCGCCGTTCCCCTCGCCCGTGCGCTCGTCGCGGGCGGCCTGCCCGTGATCGAGGTCACGCTGCGCACGCCCGCCGCGCTCGACGTCATCAGGCGGATCGCCGCCGAGGTGCCCGAGGCCGTCGTCGGCGCGGGCACCATCCGGACTCCCGGCGATGTGGAGGCGGCGGTCGAGGCCGGCTCCCGTTTCCTCGTGTCGCCGGGAACGACGCCCGCTCTGCTCGCGGCGATGCTGGCGGGCGGCGTGCCGTTCCTGCCCGGCGCCGCCACCGCGTCCGAGGCCATGACGCTGGCGGAGCGGGGCGTGCGGGAGCTCAAGTTCTTCCCCGCCGAGGCCGCGGGCGGCGCGGCGTTCCTGAAGTCGCTCAGCGGCCCGCTGCCGGACGTCCGGTTCTGCCCCACGGGCGGGATCACGCCGGCGAACGCCCCCACCTATCTGGCCCTGCCGAACGTCGGCTGCGTCGGCGGGAGCTGGCTCACCCCGGCGGACGCCCTGGCGTCCGGAGACTACGCCCGCATCGAGAAGCTGGCCACGGAGGCCGCGGCGCTGCGCGCCTAGCTAGGTCCACCAGGTGGCCGAGTCCGGGGCGAGGCGGACGACCTCGCCCTGGACGTCCCAGCCGGCGCTCGCGAGGAGCAGGTCGCCCGGCACCCCGGGGAGCTCGGCCCACTCGGACGTGAGGTTCACCAGGCAGGTGAAGGAGCCCCGGCGGAAGGACAGTGTGCCGGCCGGGCCGGGCAGCCAGGTGAGGGCGCCGTCGCCGAGCGACGGGTGCTCGCGGCGCAGCCTCAGCGCCGCCCGGTAGAGGCTGAGCATCGACGCCCCGTCCCGCAACTGCGCCTCCACGCTGAGATCCCGCCACTCGACGGGCACGGGCAGCCAGCTTCCCGGCGGCTCGCCGTCGGCCGACCACGGGAGTGGCACCCGGCAGCCGTCCCGCCCGCTCTCCGGGTCGCGCAGCCGCTGCGGGTCCCGCAGGTAGTGCTCGGGCAGGTCGAGCACCTCGGGCAGGCCCAGCTCCTCACCCTGGTAGACGTAGGCCGAGCCGGGCAGCGCCAGCATGAGCAGGGCCGCCGCCCGCGCCCGGCGCAGCCCCAGCTCGCCCCCGCCGTACCGGGTCACGTGCCGCTTGACGTCGTGGTTGGACAGCACCCACGTCGAGGGGGCGCCCACGAGCGCCGCGGTCCGCAGAGACTCGTCGATGACCTCGCGGAACCTGTCCGCGTCCCACGGGGTCTTGAGGAAGTGGAAGTTGAACGCCTGGTGCAGCTCGTCCGGCCTGACGTAGTTGGCCAGCCGCTCCGGGGAGGGCGCCCACGCCTCGGCGACGCCGATCCGCTCCCCCGCGTAGGAGTCGAGGATCTTCCGCCAGGCGCGGTGGATGTCGTGGACCCCGTCCTGGTCGAAGAACGGCACCACGTCGGCGCCGATCAGCTCCACCTGGCCGGGGTGCCCGACGTCGGGCAGGCCGGGGGCCTTGACCATGCCGTGCGCCACGTCGATCCGGAAGCCGTCCACCCCCAGGTCGAGCCAGAACCGCAGGACGTCGGCGAACTCGGCGTGCACCTCGGGGTGCTCCCAGTTGAGGTCCGGCTGCTCGGGGGCGAACAGGTGGAGGTACCACTGGCCGTCCTCGACCCGCGTCCACGCCGGGCCGCCGAAGATGGACTCCCAGTCGTTGGGCGGCAGGTCGCCGTCGTCGCCCTTGCCGTCCCGGAAGACGTACCGCTTCCGCTCGGGGCTGCCGGGCCCGGACTGTACGGCCGCCGCGAACCAGGGGTGCCGGTCGGAGGTGTGGTTGGGCACCACGTCCACGATGATCCGCAGGCCGAGGTCGTGGGCGTCCTCGATCAGGTCCTTGGCGTCCCCCAGCGAGCCCAAGATCGGGTCGACGTCGCGGTAGTCGGCCACGTCGTAGCCGAAGTCGGCCATGGGCGAGGGGTAGAACGGCGTCAGCCAGACCGCGTCCACCCCCAACTCGGCGAGGTACCGCAACCGGCCCCGCACACCGAGCAGGTCGCCGACGCCGTCCCCGTTGCCGTCCGCGAAGCTGCGGACGTACACCTGGTAGATCACCGCGTCACGCCACCAGCCCATTGGGCTCCCCCCGATCTTTGGCCTTGCGGGAACATAACAGGACGTGAGCCCCCATGAAAGCGCTTACCTCAACTTTCTGTGAACTTGTTGCGCTTGACGGCGTTCCGGGAATCTTTCGAGGTCATCACCGTCCCTGACAACTGTGCTTCCAGAAGGGAAACTTGGCAGTCACCGCAAGTTGCAGGTCGATGCCGGATTTCTCATGTCATGTATGGACACGAGCGCCCGCGACACGATGTACTACCTCATCAATCACACCGGTGGCTGGGGTCCGGGCACGCGTGCCCGGGAGGAACGAGCTTTCATGAGCACCGTCGTCCTCGACAACGTGACCAAGGTTTACCCAGGGGGTTACCTGGCGGTCGATCGCATGAACCTGCGCGCGGACGAGGGTGAGCTGCTCGTCCTTCTGGGCCCCTCCGGCTGCGGGAAGTCCACTCTCCTCCGCATGATCGCCGGCCTGGAGGAGATAACCGCGGGCGACCTCTGGCTGGGCGGCAAGCTCGCGAACCACCTTCCTCCCCGCGACCGCGACGTGGCCATGGTGTTCCAGAACGGCGCCCTGTACCCCCACCGCACCGTCCGTGGCAACCTCGCCTTCCCCCTGGAGATCGCCAAGGCCGACCCCGCCCTGGTCCGGGAGCGGGTCGTGGAGCTCTCCCGCGCCCTGCACATCGACGAGACGCTGGACCGGCGCCCTGGAACACTCTCCGGCGGCCAGCGCCAGCGCGTCGCGATGGGCCGCGCGATCGTGCGCCAGCCGTCGCTCTTCCTGATGGACGAGCCGCTGTCCAACCTGGACGCCGGGATGCGCACCGAGCTCCGCATGGAGATCTCCTCGCTCGTGCGGGCCCTCGGCGTCACCACCATCTACGTGACGCACGACCAGGTCGAGGCGCTCACGCTCGCCGACCGTATCGCGATCATGAACAGGGGCGTGCTGCAGGACATCGGCACCCCCGCGCAGGTGTACAACGACCCGGCGACGGCCTTCACCGCCGCGTTTCTCAGCTCCCAGCAGCTCAACCTGCTCGCGGCGACCGTGCGCACCCCACAGAACCAGTTCATCCTGCTCGATTTCGGGCCGCACCAGATCACCATGCCCTGGACCGATCCACGCGCCTACGCCGTGTCCCAGCACACCGGCGCGCAGATCATCGTGGGGATCCGCCCGGACGCGCTCGTGCCGGTGCCCGAGAAGGCCGAGGGACCGAGCTTCTTCGGACGGGTGCGGACCCTCGAATACCACGGCCACGAGTGGATGGCCTACCTGGAGGCCGGTATCCCGGCGGTCGTCGTGCCCGAGCCTCCGGACCCGCGCCACAACCTCGCGAACGGCGGGCAGGCCAACGGGAGCGGCAAGGCCCGCTCGGTCATGCGCCGCCTGCTGAACCGGGAGGAGGAAGAGCAGGCGCCGCCTCCCGCGCCTTCGGGAAGCGGCACGCACCGCCGCGCCGACCTGATCGTACGGCTGGGCAACCGCCCGGTGTGGAAGGCCGGCGAGCACGGCCGCGTCGCCGTCGACGTCTCCCGCCTCATGCTCTTCACCCAGACCGGCGCCCGCATCGACCCCCCGCGACGGTAGCCGGCGTCCTGAGTCAGGCGGTGCGGGTGACTCCGGATCGGGCGAGCACCGAGACGATCCCGACCAGCCGGGAGATCTTGTCCAGCTCGGCCCGATGGAAGGCCGGCCCCTGCGACCGCGCGACCACCAGGTGCAGGCCGCTCATCGGGACGCTGACCAGGTGCAGCGTGCCCTCGGTGAACGCGGACGGCCTGATCGGCGTCAGCTCGGGCGACGGCACCTCCTCCGGCGCCTGCCAGCTTCCGTGCACGATCGCGCCGTTCTCCGAGTCGACCGCGACCGCCCACTCCGCGCTGACCAGGTCCGGCACCGCGTCGACCAGCGTGACGAAGGCCCTGTCCGGCTCCCCCGCGACGTGACCGAGCAGGTCGTAGTCCGGGCTCGTGCCGGGAGCCTCCCTGGTGGGCCAGACGGCCTCCACCCGGGTGCCGGGCACCACGCCGATCCGCTCGCGCAGCTCCTCGGGCTCGAACACCCCGGACCACGAGACGGTGAAGTCGTCCACGGCCCGCCCGGCCTGCCGTTCGAGGACGGTCACCTGCAGGATGTCGGCCCCCATCACCCCGAACGCGCGTGCCACCTGACCGAGCACCCCGGGCCGGTCCGGAAGCGAGACCCTTAGCCGCAGCAACATCCGCATCACCTCCTTGTCGTGCGACAACAACAGTGTCCGACAGACGTTTCGCAGACATTACGGGGGTGGGTCGTGGGTTGGCTGGAATGTTTCCGAAAGCAGCGCCATCCTTGACGGACTTTGACTAACTTTGGGCACTCCTTTCCGGTGTCGCGAAGTTCACCGGTGATGACCATGAGTAGCCTCATGGCATGCCCCTCCCCTGGCTGCGATCGCGGTCCCTCCGAGCGCGTCTCACGCTGATCGCCACCGCGACCGCCGCGCTTGTCATGATCCCCCTCTCGATCGCCGCCGACCTCGGCTTACGGCATGCCGTCGAGGATCACATCCGCGGCGACAGCCTCCAAGTGGCGCGCCGCGTCGCCGACCTGGCCCGCGGCGGTCACGTGCCGCAGATCATCCCCATAGCGCCGGACGGCATCGACATGATCATGGTGGTCGGCCCGGACGGCCGGATCATGGCCACCAGCTCGACCGCCAAGGACCTCCCCCACCTCTCCCCTTTGCGACCGGCCTCCGACACCGGAGTGACCCACACCACCTCCTGCTCGGTCCCCCACCAGCACTGCGTCTACGTCACCGCGGTCCGCGTCTCCCAGGCCGCGGACTCCCCCATCGTGTACGCCGGCCGTTCCCAGCCGGAGATCCTCGACAGCCGGCTCCCCGAGCTGGGCCTGCTCCTGCTGGTCCTGCTGCTCGGCGGCGGGGCAGCGGGGATCGCGTGGAGCGTCGCCGGGCGCGTCCTGCGTCCCGTCGAGGCCCTCAGCTCGGAGCTGGAGGAGATCACCCCCAGGAAGCCCAGCTCCCGGGTGCCGGAACCGGCCGGGAACAACGAGATCGCCCGCCTGGCGAAGACCGCCAACGACGCGCTCGCCCGGCTGGAGAAGTCGATCCAGCAGCAGCGCCAGTTCGCCGCGGACGCCTCGCACGAGCTGCGGACCCCCATCGCCGGGATCCGGGCCCAACTGGAGGGGGCGCGGCTGCATCCGGAGGACACCGCCGAGGCCCTGGAGGCCGCGCTGCGCGACACGGGCAGGCTGGAGGCGATCGTGGCCGACCTGCTGCTGCTCGCCAGGATAGGGACGAGCCCGGAGACCGCCAGGGAGGACGTCGACCTGAGCGGCTGCGTGGCCGGGGAGGTGAAGCGCCGGTCGGGGCGGCTGCCGATCCGGCTGGAGCTCACGCCGGGCGTGATCGTCAACGGGATGCGCACCCAGCTGTGCCGGGTCGTGACGAACCTGCTCGACAACGCCGAACGGCACGCGGCCACGACCGTGAGCGTGAACGTGTGCCGGGACGACGGGAACGCGCTGCTGACCGTGGTGAACGACGGAGAGCAGATCCCGGAGGGGGACCGCGAGCGGATATTCGAACGGTTCTACCGGCGGGACGCGGCCAGGAGCCGGAGCCACGGGGGCCCCGGCCTCGGCCTGGCCATCGCCCGCGAGGTCGTCGAGGCTCACGACGGGACGATCCGGGTCGAGGACGCCGACTCGAGCGGCGTCGGGTTCGTCATCCGCCTCCCTCTGTCGTCGCAGCCCCCGTCGTCACACGGCGCCGAAGAACCGCTTCAAGACCGATGAGGTCGTCCGGCGGCGCGTCCGGCACGTCCAGGTCGAACCGCGCCAGCCCCCTGATCTTGAGCCCGGCCAGCGCGATCAAGGCGATGGCCACCGCGAACACCACGTACATGTGGCCGACCTTCCCGAAGAGCTGCGTGCCGTACGGCGCGATCACGCCGAAGCCGATGGGCAGCGTGGACCACGCGACGAGCGTGTTGAGCGCGATCACCCGGCCGTGGAACCGCTGGGGCACCTTGACCTGGATGATCGTGGCGTAGATCCCGTTGACCAGCGTCAGCGCGAGCGACATGCCGAACGCGCCGGCGATGACGACGGGGAGGCTTTCCCGAAGGCCGGTGAGCAGGCAGAACGCGGCGAGCAGGAGCGTGGCAAGCAGCACGCCGCGCATCCGGAACCGGCGCGGCCCGCCCCACACGGTCATCACCAGGCCCCCGAGCAGCACGCCGACGCCCCCGGCGAAGGAGACGCGGCCCACGTCGGCCAGCGTGGAGAACCCCAGCACGAGCGGGCTGAGCAGCAGGAACAGTGGGGAGAGGAAGATATTCAGCCCCGCGAAGAAGAGAAGCATGCCGCGGAACCCGCGCTGCCCCCAGGAGTAGCGGAAGCCCTCGGCCATCTCGGCGACCATCGACTCGCGCCGCCTCCAGCCCATCGCCCGGGGGAAGCGGATCAGCAGCACCGAACAGACGGCGAAGGTGTAGCTGGCGATGTCGATGACCACGATGCCCTTGATGCCGATCGCCGCCATCAGCCCGACGGCGACCAGCGGGACGATCAGCTGGGCGGTCCCCGTGACCATCTGGAGCACGCCGTTCGCGTGCCCGAGGTAGCGCTTGGGCACGAGCTGCGGGACGGCCGCGGCGTAGGCGAGCCGCTGGAAGGTCAGCGCCACCGACAGGCAGACCAGCAGCGGATAGATGTGCCAGACCTGGATCTGGCCGGTCCACAGCAGCACCCCGAACAGGAGCTGGGTGCCGCCCGCCGCGGCGTCACCGGCGAGCATGACCCGGCGGCGGTCGTAGCGGTCCACAATCGCCCCGGCGATCGGCGCCACGAGCATGCCGGGCACGAGCGCGATGACGGAGAACAGCGCGAAGCTGACCAGCGAATGGCTCGTCAGGTAGATCCAGAGCGGGATCGCGAACTCGGTCAGCGACGAGCCGATGATCGACACGAGCTGCCCGGCGGCCACGGCCGCGAAGCGCTTCATGCTCGGCCGCGGCCCGGACGGCGGCGTGCCGCCGGCACCGGGCACCGCGCCCTGCGCTGACGTGCCGTGCAGCCACCACGACCGGTCGCGGTCCTCGATCGCGGCCGTGTCGCCCGCCTCGATGGCCCTCCTCGTCCCGGTGACGATCTCGGCCAGCTCGGCGGCGCGGTGCTTGATGAAGAAGTGGCCGGCCTCGTCGAGCACCACCAGGGCGGCCTCGCCGGTGATGTGGTGCCACTCCCGGTACCGCTCCTCGTAGAACTCGGTCACCGGGTCACGCTCCCCCGCGACCGAGATGATCGGGGCCTGGAGCGGCTCGGCGCTACTCTCGAAGAGGCGGGTGAAATACGCCTCCGCGTCCCGGGTGCCCTGCCGCCGGTTGTGGATGATCGCCTTGAGCTGGTCGGGGTCGAGCTCCTCGATGTCGAGCCCTGCCGCGATGAGCGCGTTGGCCCAGACGCGGTCGCTGCGCATCCGGTCGCTCAGGTTCCGCAGCGGCGTCATGATCGTCTTGGGGCGCGCGAAGGGGAAGACGCCGCCCAGGTAGAGCGCCTCGACCGGCCGGCCCGCCGCCTCCAGCCGCCGGGCGATCTCCACGACCAGCATGGCTCCGAGCCCGCAGTGGCCGTACAGGGAGACGGGGCCCTGGACGTCCGCGAGAATTTCCTCGACGCAGGCGTCGGCCACCTCGCCGACCGGCCGCGTCTCCTCGTCGAGCCCCCACTCCTGGCCCGGCACGGCCACCGAGTGGAGCGCCCAGTCGGACGGCAGGGCGTCCGCGAGCGGCTGGTAGATCGCCGCGCTGCCCCCGCCGTACGGCGCGCAGACCAGCGCGGAGACCGTCGGCCTCGGCGGGGTCAGCCGGTGCAGGAAGCGCCGGGGGCCGTCGTCGGCGGCCGACGCCTTGGCCGCGAGCGCCCGGACCGTGCGGTGCTTGAAGAGGTCCATGATGGTGACCGGCCGGTCGGCCACCTTTCGCAGCCGGGCGACGACCTGGGCCGCGAGCAGCGAGTGGCCGCCGAGCTCGAAGAAGTCGTCCTCGGCCCCCACCCGGTCGAGCTCCAGGACCTTCGCCCAGACCTCGGCGATCGCCCGCTCCAGCGGGGTCTCGGGCTCGACGTACTGTCCGGCGCCGCCCTCCTCCCGCTCGGCGCCCGGCTCGGGCAGCGCGGCCCGGTCGACCTTGCCGTGGGACTTCAGGGGCAGCTCGTCCAGCCAGACGTACCGCGCGGGGATCATGTACTCGGGGAGCCGCTCGGCCAGGTAGGCCCGCAGCTCCGCGACCGGCGCCTTCTCCCCTGTGAGGTAGGCCACGAGGCGGTCGCGCCGCAAGTCCACCACGGCCTGGGCGACGTCGTCGCGCTCGGTCAGCACCGCCTCGATCTCGGTCAGCTCGACCCGGTAGCCGCGCACCTTGACCTGGAGGTCGCGGCGGCCGAGGAACTGGAGATCGCCGGAGGGCAGCCAGCGGCCCAGGTCGCCCGTCCGGTACATCCGTGCCCCCGGCTCGCCGTACGGGTCGGGGACGAACCGCTCGGCGGTGAGGCCGGGCCGGCCGAGGTAGCCGCGGGCGAGGCGGTCGCCGCCCAGGTGGATCTCACCGATCGCCCCGATCGGGGCGGGCTCGCCGCGCTCGTCGAGGACGTACGCCCTGGCCCCCGGCAGCGGCCTGCCGATCGGGAGGGTCTGCGTCTGCTCGTCGCCGGTGACCTCGTGGGTCGTGATGCCGACCGTGGCCTCGGTGGGCCCGTAGTGGTTGACCACTCTCGGCCCGGCCGGCGACCGTGCCGCCAATGACTGGGCCCAGGCGGACTGCGACGCCTCGCCGCCGAGCACGAGCAGCTTGCGCGGCAGCACGTCGGCCTCCGGGAGGAGGGACGCCAGGTGCGACGGCGTGACCTTGAGGTAGTCGGTGCGGCGCAGCGTCTCGGCCAGTTCGGCGGCGGGCAGCCGGGGGTTGAGCAGGTGAAGCGTTCCCCCCGTCATCAGCGACAGGTAGAAGATCGTGATGCCGAAGTCGAACGACAGGGACTGCATCAGCGCGTACGACCCGCCGGGCTCGACGGCCAGCCGCTCGCGGACCCCGGCGAGGTAGGTGAGGACCTCGCGGTGCTGTACGGCGACGCCCTTGGGCCGCCCGGTGGTGCCGGAGGTGTAGATGACGTACGCCAGGTCCGTCCCGGCGAGCCCGGGGTCGGCCGGGACGCCCCGGGGGAGGTCCGTGAGCAGCTCCGGCGTGATCGTCACCCGCACATCGGCGTCGGAGGTCATGTAGGCCAGCCGGTCGGCGGGCTGGGCAGGGTCCAGAGGCACGTACGCCCCGCCCGCCTTGAGCACGGCGAGCACGGCGACGGCCAGATCGACCGACTGCTCCAGGCTGATCCCGACCCGGGAGCCGCGGCCCGCCCCGAGCTCCTGCAGCCGGACGGCCAGCGCGTCCGAGCGGGCGGCCAGCTCGGCGTAGGTGAGCGACTCGTCCCCGCAGGTCACCGCGATGGTGTCCGGGGGCCCGTCGACCACCTCGTGGAGCAGCCGGCGGCCGATCGGCATGGGGGCGGGCGACCGGGAGAACTCCAGCACCCGCTCGCGCTCCTCGCCGGTCATCAGCGGAAGCTCTGACAGCCGCCGTGACGGATCGGCGACGATCGCGCGTAGCAGGACCTCGAAGTGCCCGGCCATCCGCTCGATCGTGCCGGTGTCGAACAGCGCGGTGTTGTAGGAGAAGTGGCCGCTCAGCCCGCCGGGCTTCTCGAAGAGGTAGAGCGACAGGTCGAACCTGGCGACCCCCGCCTCGACGGGGAAGGACGACAGGGCGAGGTCGCCCGAGGCGGTCCCGGCGGCGAAGTTCTGGAGAGCCAGCGTCGCCTGCACGACCGGCGAGCGGCTGACGTCGCGCTCCACGTTCAGCTCGGTGACGAGCCGGTCGAACGGCAGGTCCTGGTGGGCGTAGGCGTCCAGCGCGGACTCGCGGACGCGGGCCAGGAAATCCGTGAACGCGGGGTCGCCGGTGAGGTCGGCGCGCATGGCCAGCGTGTTGACGAACATCCCGACCACGCCGTCGAGCTCCGGCAGCCCCCGCCCCGCGATCGGCGAGCCCACGGCGAAGTCGGGCTGGCCCGAGTAGCGCGACAGCAGCACCTGGAAGGCCGCCAGCAGCACCATGTACGGCGTGGCCGCGTGGGCGTGGGCCAGCTCCGAGACGTCCACGTCGATCTCGAAGCCGTGCAGGGCTCCCGCGTGGCCCATCTCGGGAGGCCGGGGCCGGTCGGTCGGCAGGTCGAGGACGGGCACCCCGGCGAGGCGCTCCTTCCAGTAGGCCACCTCGCGGCCGTACTCGTGGTCGCGCTGCCAGACCGCGTAGTCGCCGTACTGGACGGCGGGCGCGGCCGGGCTCTCGCCCCTCATGATGGCGAACAGCTCGCGCATGATGATGTCGAACGACCACCCGTCGGTCACGAGGTGGTGGGCCGCCAGCAGCAGCACGTGGTCGGCGGGCGCTAGCCGTACGAGCAGCGCGCGGACGAGCGGGCCCTCCGCGAGGTCGAAGGTCCTGGCCAGCTCGCGCTCGACCAGCTCGCGCGCCTCCTCCGGCCCCGAGGCCGTCTCCAGCCGGAACTCGGCCCGGGGCTCCTCGTCGACCAGCACGATTGGCAGGCCGTCCTCGCTCGTGTGGAAGCGCATGCGCAGCGCCTCGTGGCGGCGCACCACCTCCCGCAGGGCGAGCTCCAGCGCGGTCTCGTCGAGCTCGCCCTCGACCCGGACGGTGAGCGGGACCGTGTAGACGGTCGTGCCCGGCGCGTACTGTTCCAGGAACCACAGCCGCTCCTGGGCGTGCGAGAGCGGTGTGGCCGTGCCCGGAGGTCGTGGACTGATTGTGATCGCGCCGGTGCGGCGCCGCAGACGCTGGGCCAGTAGCGCCTTCTTGTCGGCCGACAGCGTGGTCACGCCCGCGCCCTCCCGATTCTCGGCAACAGCGTTCTCGACAACAGTTCGTAAAAAATATTTACTGGAAAGAGTCTTTACAATTAGCCTGTTCGCCAGTCTGGCACACCGCCCACATACGGCGGAAGGGGCTTGTCGCGGCTCCCATGGGCGTGGTTCACTGACGCCTGCCGCACCACTGTAAACAAAACTTCCAATTGGCGGGTCACCCATGCAGCCGCTGTCATTCGGCCAGGAACGGCTCTGGTTCCTCCACCGGCTCGATCCGCTCGACCACTCCTACAACACCTGTCACGCCTACCGGCTGCACGGTGAGCTCGACGTGACGGCCCTGGAGGCGGCCTTCACCGCCGTCGCCGCCCGGCACGAGACCCTGCGGACGCGGTTCGACGAGGTGGACGGCCGGCCGGCCGCGATCGTCCTGCCGCCGGCGCCGGTCACGGTGGAGCGGTTCGAGGCCGCGGGAGAGGAGGACGCGCGGCGCCTGGTCGCCCGGCGGGCCAACGCGCCCTTCGACCTGTCGGCGGGGCCGCCGATGCGCGTCACGCTGGTCCGGCTCGGGCCGGCCGAGCACGTGCTGGCGGTGGCACTGCACCACATCATCGCCGACGGCCTGTCGGTCACCGTGCTCCGCGACGAGCTCGCCCACCACTACGCGGGCCGCGAGCCGCTGCCGCCGCTGCCCCTGCAGTTCGGCGAGCACGCGCGGGCGGAACGCTCCAAGGACAGCTCCGCCGACCTGGCCTTCTGGACCGAGCGGCTGGCGGACGCGCCCGTCCTGGAGCTGCCCGGCGACCGGCCGCGCCCCGCCCGGCGGACCGGCGACGGCGCGGAGGTCCAGTTCACGCTCCCCGCAGACCTGACGCAGCGGGTCGCCGAGTTCGCCCGGGAGCGCAGGTGCACGCCCTTCATGGTGCTGCTCGCGGCCTACCAGGTGCTGCTGTCGCGGCACAGCGGGCAGGTCGACTTCTGCGTGGGCTCGCCGGTGGGAGGCCGCGACCGCGTCGAGCTGGAGCCGATGATCGGTTTCCTGTCGAGCATGCTGGTCCTGCGGGCGGATCTCTCGGGCGAGCCGACGTTCGCGGACGTGCTGAAGCGCGCGCGCCGCACCCTCATCGAGGCCATGAGCCACGCCGACGTCCCGCTGGAGCGCCTGATCGGCGCGCTGGACGTGGAGCGCGACCTGAGCAGGACGCCGCTGTTCCAGACGATCTTCGGCCTGCACACGCACGGCGGCGAGCCGAACGAGGGCCCGCTTCCCGGGCTGAGCGAGACGCCGTTCCCCCCGGGCTGGGTCGCCGCGCGCACCGACCTGTCGCTCGACTTCTGGCCCTCCGCCGACGGCGGGCTCCTCGGCGTCCTGATCTACAGCACCGACCTGTTCGACCGGGAGACCGCCGAGCGGATCACGGCCCGATTCGAGGCGCTGCTCCGCTCGGCCCTCGCGGATCCGTCGGCTCCGATCGGCGCGCTCGGCGTCCTGCCCGCCGAAGAGCGGCGGGCCCTGCTCACCCAGGACACGGCCGTCCCGCTGCCTCCCGTGACGCTCGTGGACCTCTTCCTGGACCAGGTCGCCGCGCGCCCTGACGCCGTCGCCGTCACCGACGGGCTCACCGACGGGCTCGGCCAGGAGCTGACCTACGCCGAGCTGGCCGCCCGCGCCCGGGGCCTGGCCGTCCGGCTGCGGGACAAGGGCATCGGGCCGGGCGCGCTGGTCGCCGTGCGGCTGGAGCGCGGCCCCGCCATGCTGGTCGCCCTGCTCGGCGTGGCGATGTCGGGCGCGGCCTACCTCCCCGTGGACCCGGGCTATCCGCAGGCGCGGGTCGACTACGTCATCGAGGACTCGGGGGCCGCGCTGGTCCTGACCTCGGCCGACCTCGACGATCTGGAGCCGTCCGGGGAGGACCTCCCCCGCCCCCGGCCGGAGAGCACGGTCTACGTGCTCTACACCTCCGGCTCGACCGGCCGGCCGAAGGGCGTGGTGGTCCCGCACCGGGCCCTGACCAACTTCCTGCTCGCCATGCGGTCTCTCCTGGGCGGCGGCCCCGGGAACGCGTGGCTGGCGCTGACCTCGCTGGCGTTCGACATCTCGACCGTGGAGGTCTACCTGCCGCTGATCACGGGCGGCCGGGTCGTGGTGGCCGACGACGCCCGCGACGGCCGGGCGCTCGGCGACCTCATCCGGGGCAGCGGCGTCACCCATGTCCAGGCCACCCCCTCGGGCTGGCGGATCCTGCTGACCGGCGACCTTCCCCGGGTCACGGCCCTCGTGGGCGGCGAGCCGCTGCCACTCCAGCTCGCCCGTGAGCTGCGGGCGCGGACCTCCCGCCTCGTCAACGTGTACGGCCCGACCGAGACGACGGTCTACTCCACGGTGTGGGAGGTCCCGGCCGAGCCGTACGAGATCGTGATCGGGCGGCCGGTGGCCAACACGACCGTCCATGTCCTCGACCCGGCCGGAGGGCTCGCGCCCTTCGGCGTTCCGGGAGAGCTGGTCATCGGCGGCACGGGCCTCGCCGACGGTTACCTGGGCCGCCCCGCCCTGACCGCCGAGCGCTTCGTGCCCGACCCGTACGGCCCGCCCGGCACGCGGCTCTACCGGACGGGCGACCGGGCCCGCCACCGCGCCGACGGCACGGTGGAGTTCCTCGGCCGCACGGACAACCAGATCAAGCTCAGGGGCCACCGGATCGAGCTCGGCGAGGTCGAGGCGGTGCTGGAGGCCCACCCCGCCGTACGGCAGGCCGTCGTGGCGGTCCGCGACGAGACGCTCGTGGCCTTCGTCGTGGGTGAGATCGGGGGCCTGCGCGAGCACGCCGTCCGCGAGCTGCCCGGCTTCATGGTGCCCCAGTCGTTCGTCCAGCTGGAGGCGCTGCCGCTGACGCCGAACGGCAAGGTGGACCGCAAGGCGCTGCCGGACGCGACAGCTCCCGCCGGACGGGACGCGACGCCGCCGCGGACCGACGGCGAGCGGCTGGTCGCGGCCGTGTTCGCGGAGGTCCTGGGCCTCGGCGAGGTGGGGGCGCACGACGACTTCTTCGCCCTCGGCGGCCACTCGCTGCTGGCCACGATGGTCACCGCGCGGCTGCCCGGCCGGATCCCCGTGCGGGAGGTGTTCGCCCATCCCACGGTGGCGGGGCTGGCCGCGCTGCTCGACGTCCGCGCCCCCGGGCTCGGCGACGTCCCGGTCCCCCGCGGGGATGCGGCGCCACCGTTGTCCTTCGGCCAGGAACGGCTGTGGTTCCTCAACCGGATGGCCCCGGAGGCGGGCGCGGCGTTCAACATGTGGCTGGTGCGCCGCCTGCGCGGGCCGCTGGACGCCGAGGCGCTGGAGCGGGCGTTCGCCGAGGTCGTCGCCCGGCACGAGAGCCTGCGGACCCGCTTCCCCGATGTGGACGGGGAGCCTGTCGTGGCGATCGACCCTCCGGGCCCCGTGGCGATCGAGCGCCTGGAGGGGGGCATGGAGGCAGAAGCGGCCACACTGGTCGCCGAACGCGTCAACGCGCCCTTCGACCTGGCCGCGCGGCCGCCGCTGCGGGTCGCGCTGGTCCGCCAGGGGGAGCACGACCACGTCCTCTGCCTGGTGATGCACCACATCATCGGCGACGGCTGGTCGCTCAACCTCCTCCTCGACGAGCTGGCCGACCTCTACTCCGGCCGGGCGCTGCCGCCGGTGCCGCTCCAGTTCGGCGACGTCGCGGTGTGGCAGCGGGAGCGCGACCTCACTCCCGAAACGGACGCGCTTCTCGGCTACTGGGAGGAGCGGCTCGCCGATCCGGCTCCGCTGGAGCTCCCCACCGACCGGCCCCGCTCGGCGGACGCCTCCGGACGGGCCGGGCGCGTGGAGTTCCGCCTCCCGGCGGCCGAGGCCGACGCGCTGGCCGCCATGGGCAGGCGGCGCGGCGCGACGCTGTTCATGACCCTGGTCGCGGCCTACCAGGCGCTGCTCGCGCGGCACACCGGGCAGCCGGACATCCTCGTCGGCACGTCGGTCGCGGGCCGGGACACCGTCGAGCTGGAGTCGGTCATCGGCTACCTCACCGACGTGCTCGTCCTGCGCGGCGACCTCGCGGGAGACCCGACATTCACCGAGTTGCTCGGCGCGACGCGGGCGCGGGTGCTCGACGCCTTCGCCCACCAGGGCATCCCGTTCGAACGGCTGGTCGCCTCGCTCCGGCTCGAACGCGACCTGACCCGCACGCCCGTCTTCCAGACGATGGCCATCCTGCACACGCAGGACTCGGGCCGGGTGCCGAAGTCGTTCCGCGGCCTGACCGTGGGTCACTTCCCCGGCGGGCACGACCGGGCCAAGTTCGAGCTGATGCTGGAGGCGTGGCACGACGGCGGTGAGCTGCTGGTCGAGCTGGAGTACGACGCCGACCTCTTCGACGCCGCGACCGCCGGCGGGCTGGCGGCCCGGCTGGAGGGGCTGCTCCGGGCGGTCGCCGCCGACCCGGACCGGCCGCTGTCTGCGCTGCCGATGCTCACCGAGGCCGACCAAGCCTTCCTCCGGTCGGTGTCCGAAGGGCCCGCGCTGCCCGCCGTGGCGAGCGTCCCGGAGATGGTGGCGAGAGCAGTGGAGGCGCGTCCGGACGCGGTGGCGATCAGCTGCGCGGGGCGCACGGTCACCTACCGCGAGCTGAACGAGATGGCGACGCCCTCCTCGGCGGGGATCGTGGCGGTGCCGCTGGACCGGTCGCCCGAAGGGATCGCGGCGCTGCTCGGGGCGTGGAAGGCGGGCGCGGCCTACCTTCCGGTCGATCCGGCGCTTCCCGAGACCCGGCGGGCGTTCATGACGGCCGAGATCGAAGGGGTGGCGGCCGACGGCGCGGCGTACGTGATCTACACGTCGGGCTCGTCCGGCACGCCGAAGGGCGTGGTGGTGGACCACGACGGCCTGGCCGCCCGGGTCGCCTGGATGAAGGACGCCTACGGCCTCGGGCCGGGCGACCGGATCGTCCAGTTCGCCGCGCTCAGCTTCGACACGCACGCCGAGGAGATCTACCCCGCCCTCGCCGCCGGGGCATGCCTGGAGCTGCTGCCCGGCGGCGCGGTGACGCTGCCCGACCTCCTCAAGACGCCCGAGGGCCGGATGGTCACCGTGCTCGACCTGCCCACGGCGTACTGGCACCACCTCGTCGGTCAGATCGACGACGTGGCGTGGCCGCCGTCGCTGCGGCTGGTCATCCTCGGCGGCGAGCAGGTCCAGGCGGGAGCCGTGGCCCGGTGGCGGGAGAGGTTCGGCGACCGCGTGCGGCTGGTCAACACCTACGGCCCCACCGAGGCGACGATCATCGCCACGGCCGCCGAGCTGGGAGACGACGACAGGCCGCCGATCGGGCGGCCCATCGGGGGCACCCGCGCCGTGATCCTTTCCGAGGACGGGATCCTGCTGCCGCCGGGCGCGCCGGGCGAGTTGTGCCTCGGTGGCGCCGGGGTGGCCCGCGGCTACCTGCGCCGTCCCGGCCTGACCGCCGAGCGGTTCGTCCCCGACCCGTGGGGCCCGCCCGGCGCGCGGCTCTACCGGACCGGCGACCGCGCCCGATGGCGGCCCGACGGGCAGCTCGAGTTCCTCGGCCGGATCGACGACCAGGTCAAGGTGCGCGGCTTCCGCGTCGAGCCCGGCGAGATCGAGGCCCGCCTGCTCGCCCACCCCCTCGTACGGCAGGCCGCCGTGGCCGCCATCGACGACACATTGGCCGGATACGTGGTCGCGGACGGTCCGGTGGAGAGCTCCGCGCTCGCCGAGTTCGCCGCCGGCGCGCTCCCGCCGTACATGGTGCCGTCGAGCTGGGTGTTCCTCGACGCGCTGCCGCTGACCCGGCACGGCAAGGTCGACCGGAGGGCGCTGCCCGCGCCCTCCCCCGCCGCCGTGGCGGTGGCGTCGGTGCCGCCGCGCACCGACGCCGAGCATCTCGTCGCCGACGTGTACGGCGAGGTGCTCGGGATCGAGCAGGTCGGGGCGCTCGACGACTTCTTCGCGATCGGCGGCCACTCGCTCCTCGCCATCCGTGTGACGGCGAGGATCCGCGCCATCACGGGCGTGGACGTGCCGATCCGCGCGATGTTCGAGGGCGCCACGGTGGAGGCCCTCGCCCGGACGGTCGAGGACCTGCTCGTCGCGGAACTGGCCGAGCTGTCCGACGAGGAAGCGGCCCGACTGGCGATGGAGGTCTCATGACTTATCTGGTAGTGGTGAACGACGAGGAGCAGTACTCGATCTGGCCCGCGGAGACCGCGCCGCCGGACGGCTGGCGGCCCGAGGGGACGTCCGGCACCAAGGAGGAGTGCCTCGACCACATCGAGCGCGTCTGGACCGACATGCGGCCGAAGAGCGCCCGATGACGCACGTGACCGCGCGGTTCTCGGGTGGCCGGGACCGCAGCGGCCCGCTCACGACGGCGCAGGCCAACATGGTCCGCTGCGTGCTCCGGGACCCGCCCGAGCACATGAACTACCTCGTGGTACGGCAGTTGCCGCCGGACGTGACGACGGCCAGGGTGGCGGAGGGCGTGGGGCTGCTGGTGTCGCGGCACGAGTCGCTCCGCACGACCTTCCACGACGGCGTCCAGCGCGTCGGCGCCGAAGGCGAGCTGGCGATCGAGGTGACCGAGGACGAGGCGGTCGCGGCGCGCCTGCGGGAGCGGCGCTTCGACCTCGCGGGCGAGCCGCCGCTCCGCGCGGCGGTGATCACGTCCGGCGACATCCCCCGGCAGATCGTGTTCGTCACCACGCACAGCACGGTCGACGCGGGCGGCCTCGCCGTGCTGCTCGCGGACTGGGACGAGATCATCCAGGACAAGCCCCTGGAGGCCGTCACGGCTCCGCAGCCGCTGGACGTGGCCGAGATGGAGCGGACGCCGGCGAGCGTGCGCAGGGCGGCGGCCGCCCTACGCTACTGGGAGGCCCAGCTCAGGCGGATCCCGCAGTCGACGCTCACGGTCACGGTGGACGACAGCCAGGCCGACTGGAAGCTGCCGCGGCTCCGGGTCCGCTCGGTCGCGGCGGCCCGGGCCCTCGCCCGGATCGGCGCCCGGACGGGAGTGACCCGCTCGGCCGCCGTGCTGGCCGCGTTCGGGGCGCTCGCCGGCCTGCGGGCGGGCCAGCCCACCTGCCCGGTGATCTCCATCTCCGCCAACCGGTACCGGCCGGAGCTGCGCGACCACGTGGGGCCGCTCGCGCAGGACGCGCTGATCCCGATCGACATCGCCGGGCCGTCCTTCGACGCCCTCCTCCAGAGCACCCGCGCGGCCTCACTCGCGGCCTACCAGAACAGCCGCTTCGACTCCGCGGCACTCGTGGAGATCATGGAGGAGGTCCAGCGGTCGAGGGGCGTGTTCTTCGCCAGGGACCTCGTGTTCAACGACATGAGCGTCCCCGGGCAGAACGGGCGCGTGAGCCGTGATCCGTCCGGCGCGCCGGACATCCGGTCTGTGTGGCTCCCGGAGGAGACGCTGCCGACCCGGGTCTCCCTCTGGGTCAACCGGCTGGACGGCGAGGCCGACGTCACGCTCTGGGCCGACCCCCGCTGCCTGCCCCGCGCCGACGCCCAGGCCCTCGGCGAGGGGATCATGCGGCTGCTCATCGAGGCGGGCGACCGCGACGTGGACCTGTCCGAGCTGACCGCACTCACCGGCATCGCGCCCCTCCCCCGGGGCGACGGCTGGCTCGTCGCCGACTCGTGCTGGGTCGACCTGGCCGAGGTCGAGCGGCTCGTGGCCGACGCCGTGGACGGCCCCTCGCGGGTCGTGGCCGTTCCCGACGAAGAGCTCGGCCACCGGCTCGTCTGCCACCTGACGGCTCCGGTCACGCCGGAGGAGGCCCACTCGGCCTGTCTCGCCAAGCTGCCGGGCAGGATGGCGGCGATGGCGCCACACGACTATGTGATCCGCTGAGTCAGGCGGGCACCAGCGTGGGCAGGGCCTTCGCGAGCTCGCGACTCCAGTAGGGCCAGTCGTGCGTGCCGGGGCCGTAGAAGTCCGTGGTCACGGGCACGCCCGCGGCCCGGGCGGCGGCGGCGAAGCGGCGGTTGCGCTCCAGGATCGCGCGCTCACCTGTGTCGGCCGGGCCGCCCGGGGTGTCGAACGGACCCGGCTCACCGTTTCCGCATGACAGGTAGACGCGGACGCCCTTGAGCCGCTTCACCAGGTCTGCGGGGTTGTGCGCCCTCCACACGTCCGGCCGGTCCGCGGCCCTCCCCCACACGTCGCCGGGATCCACGCCGTAGGAGCGCATCAGACCCTCCAGCCCGCCCGGATCGTAGCCCGTGTCGATCACGCCCGAGAACGACGCGGCCGCCTGGAAGACGCCGGGGTGCCTGGCGGCGTACGCGAGAGCGCCGAGGCCGCCCATGGACAGACCCGCGATCGCCCGCCGGCCTCCCACGCCGTATCGGCTCTCCACGATCCGCCGGACCTCCGTCATGTGGAAGGTCTCCCAGGCCGGGCCGTTCAGCCAGTCGGAGTACCAGCTCATCGCGCCGCCTTCGGGGACGACCACGACGGCCCTGAGCCCGGCCGTGATCCGCTCGGCGTCGCCGTACACCAGCCAGGCGTCTCCCCTGCTCACACAGCAGCCGTGCAGCAAATACAGCACAGGCCAGCCGGTCGAGCCCTCTCTCCAGCCCGGCGGCTTCAGCACCCAGACCGAGCCCTCGCGGCCGAGCGCGGGCGACTGGATCGAGAGCCGGTCCACGCGTTCATTCACCGCCTCCACATCGGCCAGGCGCGCGCCCGTCCTCGTGTCCGGGGTGGCACTCGGAGTCGTCACAACGTGCCCGGCCGGGGTCTCGCCACACGCTGACAGCGCGATGACCAGCACCGACCCCAAAACCGCGGTAATGGCGACGAATCGGCGCATCTCATGTCTCCTGACGGCGGGGAGGACCGTGCTGACGACTGCTGGCGACACCCAAAGTTAAGAGGGGCGCCCATGGGCGTTCAACTGAGTCACCCCCAAGGCGACATCCCTCTGGCTAGTTTCGGGACACCCCCGCCCGTTGGGCGCTGATGTCGCAGGTAGAAGGAGTCACTCGTGCGAGTGCTGGCCGTTGTCCCCGCCCGCGGAGGTTCGGTGGGCGTCCCCCTGAAGAACCTGGAGAAGGTGGGAGGCACCCCGCTCGTCGCGCGAGCCGTCTCGGCGTCTCTGCGCGCCGCGCTGGTCGACGAGGTCGTCGTCAGCACCGACCACCCCCGGATCGCCGAGGTCGCCGCCGAGGCGGGCGCCCGGGTCGTGGACCGCCCGGCGGACCTGAGCGGCGCCACCGCCTCCAGCGAGTCGGCCGTCCTGCACACCCTGGGAAGCCTGGACGAGGACCCGGAGGTCGTCGTCCTCGTGCAGTGCACCAGCGCCTTCATCGACCCCGAGGACCTCGACGCGGCCGTCGCGAAGGTTCTCGCGGGCGAGGCCGACTCGGTGTTCTCCGGCACGGAGACCTACGAGTTCGTCTGGACGGGCGACGGCGACGGCGTCAACCACGACCCCGCGACCCGGCCCCGCCGCCAGGACCGCGAGCCCCACTTCCGCGAGACCGGCGCGTTCTACGTCATGCGTACGGCCGGCCTGCGCGAGCACGGGCATCGCTTCTTCGGCAAGGTCGCCGTGCAGCCCGTCCCCGCCCGGCACGCGGTCGAGATCGACACCCCGGAGGACCTGGAGATCGTCCGCGCCCTCGCCCCGATCGTGGACGAGCCGCTCCCGATCGACGTGGACGCCGTGGTCACCGACTTCGACGGCGTGCACACCGACGACCGGGCGTTCGTCGACTCCGACGGCCGGGAGATCGTCGCGGTCAGCCGGTCGGACGGCATGGGCGTCGCCCTCCTCAAGCGGTCCGGCGTCAAGGTGCTCGTGCTGTCCACGGAGCGGAACCCCGTGGTCGCCGCCCGCGCCGCCAAGCTGGGCGTGCCGGTGATCCAGGGGCTCGGCGCCAAGCACACGGCCCTGCGCGACTGGCTGGCGGGCGAGGGCCTCGACCCCGAGCGGGTGGCCTACGTCGGCAACGACGTCAACGACCTGGCCTGCATGGCCCTGGTGGGCTGGCCGGTGGCCGTGCCGGACGCGCACCCCCGCGTCCGGGCCGCCGCCCGCGTCGTGCTCTCGACCCCCGGCGGGGCGGGAGCCGTACGGGAGCTGTCCGACCGGGTGCTCGCCGCCCGCCCGGCGGTGAGCGACACCACTCCGATCAGCACCCCGATCAGCACCCCGATCGGCACTCAGATCACGGCCGCGTCCGTCACCGCCAGGCCGGTGGCGGCGAGCCCGGCGCCGGTGCGGATCGGCGACTCGCTGGTCGGAGCCGGGCAGCCGGTCTACATGATCGGTGAGATCGGCATCAACCACAACGGCGACATCGACATCGCCCGCAGGCTGATCGACGTGGCGGCCGACGCGGGCTGCCAGGCCGTCAAGTTCCAGAAGCGGACCCCGGAGATCTGCGTGCCGCTGGAGCAGCGCGGCCAGATCCGGCAGACGCCGTGGGGCGAGATGACCTACATGGAGTACAAGATCCGGACTGAGTTCGGCCTGGACGAGTACACCGCGATCGCCAAGTACTGCGCGGAGCGCGGCATCGACTGGTTCGCCTCCCCGTGGGACGTGCCCTCCGTCGAGTTCCTGGAGGAGATGGAGGTGATCACCCACAAGGTGGCCTCCGCCTCGGTGACCGACCACGAGCTGCTGGGGGCCCTCGCGGCAACCGGCAAGCCGATCATCCTGTCCACCGGCATGTCGACCCTAGAGGAGATCGACAAGGCGGTGGAGATCCTCGGCACCTCCAAGCTGGTGCTGATGCACGCCACCTCGACCTACCCGCTGCCGCCGGAGGAGGCCAACCTCCGCACGATCGTCACCCTCCAGGAGCGGTACGGCGTGCCGGTCGGCTACTCCGGGCACGAGCGCGGCCTGCAGATCTCGCTCGCGGCGGTGACGCTCGGCGCGGTGACCGTGGAGCGGCACATCACGCTGGACCGCACGATGTGGGGCTCCGACCACGCCGCGTCCCTGGAGCCCAGCGGGCTGGAGCACCTCGTCCGGGACATCCGGATCATCGAGACCGCCCTCGGTGACGGCGTCAAGCGCGTCTTCCCCGGCGAGGAGGCCCCCCGGGCCCGCCTGCGCCGGGTCACCGCCTGACCTCGCGGAGGGATCATGGTCACACTTTCGGTGATCGTGCCGGTCCGGGACGGCGAGCCGTACCTGGGCGACGCACTGGCCTCGCTGGTCCGCAACAGGCCGCGCGACTTCGAGTTCGAGGTCGTCGTCGTGGACGACGGGTCGGTGGACGCCACGCCGGCGGTGATCGAGGACTTCCGGCATGACCTGCCGGAGCTGGCGGTCGCCCGCAACGCGGTCCCCGTCGGGCTGGCGGACGCCCGCAACATGGGCCTCAAGCTGGCCTCGGGCCGGTACGTCACGTTCCTCGACGGAGACGACTGGTTCGCGCCGGGCTATCTGGCGCGGCTGGTCGCGGCGATCGACGGGCTCGGCTGCGACTTCGTCCGCGTGGACCACGTCCAGGTGGAGGGCCGCAAGCGGGAGACCCACCGGGCGCCCGAGCCGAGGCGCGGCGTCGTGCTGGACCCGCGCGACGGCATCATGCCGGCCGGCTACAAGACGATGGTCGACTACCCCTACGCCTGGGCCGGGATCTACCGCCGGGAGCTGGGCGACCTCCTCACGTTCCCGAGCGGGCTGCACACCGCCGAGGACCGCCCGTGGATCTGGCGGCTCCACCGGCGGGCCCGGTCGTTCGCGGTGGTGTCGCTCGCCGGGCTGTTCTACCGGCGCGGCGTCCCGGCCTCGCTCACCCAGATCGGGGACGAGCGGCAGCTCCACTTCTTCGACGCCTACGACCTGATCCTGGACGAGGTGGAGCCGGAGTTCCTGCCGAAGGCCGCCCGCAACCTGTGCGCACTCCTCGCCCACCATGCCGAGCTGGCCGGCAGGTTCACGCCCGCGCTTCGGGCCCGCTTCGACGAGCGGGCCGCCGCGACGCTGGGGCGGCTGCCCGCGGAGATCCTGACCGGCGCGCTCGGCGGCATGGAGCCCGAGGGCGATCGCCGGGCCCTGCTGGAGCCGTACGTCCCGGGAGGGATCCGTGCCTGACAGATCACGGCTGTTCTACGCGTCGACGTTCTTCGGCGCCATGACACTCGCCGCGGCCATCGACGAGGGGCGGTTCGGCCCCACACCGGCGAGCTCCACACCGGCGAGCTCCACACCGGCGAGCTCCACACCGGCGAAGCGGGGCCGCCGCGTCCTCCTGGTGTCCAACAACGCCGCCATCCCCGAGATCACGCCGCCGCTCGACGAGGCCCCCGGCTTCGCGGCCCTGCGCGGCAGGTTCGACCAGGTCATGTCCTGGAACGAGCTGATCGCGCCGCTGCACCCGTCCGACTGGAAGGCCCGCGCGATCGAGACGCCGATGCTCGGCCGCCTGCTCGGGGAGCGGTTCGGGGAGGTCGGCGAGCTGGTCCTGGAGTCGATCCCGGTGCCCCCGACGCGGACGATCGCCGGGCTGCTCAAGGAGACCCCGATCACCGTCTACTCCGACGGCCTCATGAGCTACGGCCCCACCCGCGACCCGCTCCCCCACGAGATCAGCGGGCGGATCACCCGCCTGCTCCACCTCGATCTCGTGCCGGGCCTCGCCCCTCTGCTTCTCTCCGAGTACGGCGTGCCGGCCGAGGCCCTGTCCGGCTCGTCCTTCACGACCGTCGTGCGCCAGGTCTCGGTCGGCGACAGCGTGCCGCGGGCGCAGGCCGTCATCCTGGGGCAGTACCTCTCCTCGCTCGGCATCCTCACCCCGCAGGAGGAGGCCGGGCTGCACGAGCGGATGCTCCGGGCGCTGGCGGCGCGCGGGCACCGGACGGTGCTTTTCAAGCCGCACCCCGCGGCGGGGCGGCGGCACGCCCGGGAGCTGCGGCCCGTGGCCGGCGAGCTGGGCGTCGAGCTGGTGGTGGCGAGGGAGACCACCCCGGCCGAGGTCTGCTTCGCCGTGAACCGCCCCGAGCTGGTCGTCGGGTGCTTCTCCACGGCGCTGGTGACCGCGCGGCGCTTCTTCGGCATCCCGGTCGCGACGATGGGCGGCGAAACCGTTCTCGAACGGCTCTCACCGTACGAGAACAGCAACCGGATCCCGGCGACGATCGCCGACGCCGGCCTCCCCCGGCTGGAAGCGGACGGCTCGATCACCGAGCCGCCCCCCGCTGACCTGAGCGCCCTGGTGAGCGCCGTGGGCTACTGCATGCAGAGCGCGGCCTACCCGGGCCTGCGGGAGGCGGCGACGCGCTATCTGGAGGCAAACGGCGCGGCGCGCTACTTCAAGGGCCGCCGCCTGGCGGCGCTGGAGCTCGCCTCCGACCAGCGGCAGCTCCGCCCCGCCTCGCGGCTGCGCCGCCTTCTCTCGCGCTGAGGAGGACCTTTCGCGCTGAGGAGAACCGTCAGGGGAACACAGCCGCCCGTCAGATGGTTCAGCTTTCAACTAACTTCTGACTGGAGGCGCGAGATGACCACACCGACCCTCGTCCCAGGCGTCGACATCCGGCGCGCCGGCGAGCGGGACCGCACCACGATCTCCTGGCTGGACTCCCGGCACTCCTTCTCGTTCGGCGGGCACCATGACCCCGGCAACACCCACCACGGCGTGCTGCTGGTGAACAACGACGACATCGTCAAGCCCGGCACCGGCTTCGACACCCATCCCCACGCGGACATGGAGATCGTCACCTGGGTCCTGCGGGGCTCGCTGGTCCACCAGGACTCCGAGGGCCACTCCGGCGTGATCTATCCCGGCCTGGCGCAGCGGATGAGCGCGGGCACGGGGATCCTGCACTCCGAGAAGAACGACTCCTGGCGCCTGCGCGGCGGTGACGAGCACACCCAGCCTGTCCGCTTCGTGCAGATGTGGGTGGTCCCCGACGAGGCGGGCATCGACCCCGGCTACGAGCAGCTGGAGATCGACGGCGAGTTGCTCGGCGGTCGCCTGGTTCCGGTCGCCTCGGGCATGCCGGGTCACGACTCGGCGATCCGGATCAAGAACCGCTTCGCCGCCCTGCATGTGGCGCGGCTGCAGCCGGGTGAGACAGCCGAGCTGCCCGACGCCCCCTATCTGCACCTGTTCGTGGCGCGCGGCGGCGTCGCGCTGGAAGGAGCGGGGCCGCTCGCCGAGGGCGACGCCGTGCGCTTCACCGCGACGGGCGGTCAGCGGGTGACCGCGACCGAGCCCTCCGAGATCCTGGTCTGGGAGATGCACGCCACGATCAGAATGTCTTGAAACTCAGAATGTCTTGATGGCTCAGAAGGTCTTGAGGTATCGGCGCATGCGGCGCTTGGCGCGATAGCCGTACCTCAGCACCTTGGGCGGGACCTCCAGGCGGAGCCGGGCGCGGCGGCGGGCGGTGGCGTGCTCGGGCCCGTCCAGGACGGACCTCGCGGGCACGTGCCGTCCCGCCCGGGCGTCCTCCACCAGCGCGGAGATCCGGGCGATCCAGTCGCTCGCCGAGGCGTCGTGGAAGTAGTTGGCCCGGCACCACTCCTCAGTGGGCATGCGGAAGCCGGCCTTGGCCAGGTCCTCCATCGTGCCGAGGCAGCCGCTGCCCTCGAAGACGAGGTTGATCATCTCGGCGCTGACCCCGAAGTCGGACAGCACGAGCAGCGGCACCCGCCGCGCGATCGCCTCCAGCGCGGCGGTCGAGCTGACCGTGACGAACCCGGCGGCGTGGGTGAGATGCTCGTGCATCGCCCCGGCGGCGAAGCTCACCGCATCCCGGGGGACGTCTTGGGGGAGGCGGCCCTCCTCGGCCATCTCCGTCCAGAGCGTCTCGTAGTGGTGCCGCTCGTTGTGCGTCTGCCGCTCGGATTCGCGGGCCCTGAGCTTGACGACGACGTCGAGGTCCGGCCGGGCCACGGCCAGCGCGGCGAGCGCGAGCAGGACCTCTTCCCGCTCCTCCCGGCGGCGCGGCACCTTCGCCTGGGTGGCGAAGACCACCCGGTCGCGCCGAGCGGGTCCCCCCTGGGGCGCGGGGGCGCTCAGGTCGAGGTACGGCAGGCGGGCCAGCGCGACCCCGCCGCCACCCCCCAGCTCGCGGCCGATGGCGGAGAACTCCGCCACCTCCCGGCCGCTGTGCACGACGAACAGGTCGCAGCCGCTGCGGTAGAGCCACGCCTTCTCGGTGGCGGGCACGGAGATGCCGGGCAGCCCCGACACGAACACCGGGCGGGGCCGCAGGTCGGAAAGGATCTCCGCGGCGAGCGCGTCGACGACCGGGCCGGTGCAGGCGAGCAGCACCACGTCGGGCCGGAACCGCTCCGCCGACCTGCGGAGCCGGCGCGCGGACAGGACCGGCGCGGGCGCGCTCCGGGTCCCGCTCACGGCCGCCTCGATCTGGCCGTCCGACGGCGTGATCGGCGTGCGGACCACGGTCAGCTCCGTGATCCACGACGCGGGGAGCGCGTTCAGAAGGCCCGCGGCCCACTTCAGATACGAGTCGGAGTCGGCGACGGCGAGCACGCGGGTCAAGGAGCAACCTTTCGCGGGGTTTCATGAGCGAAGAGCTGGAGATGCGAGCGCAGGGACGGACCGGCCGAGGCGGTCCACCAGTCGTCGGGGACGTCCACGGTGTCCACGGAGACGCCCCGGGCGGACAGCAGCACGCGCAGCGACGTCACGGCGGTGGACGGCAGGCTGAGCACGCGCTGGCCGGGGCGCAGGTCCCGCAGGGTCATCTCGGCGGGGATGCCCGCGTCGTAGACGGTGAGGCCGGAGATCCGCCGCACCCGGTCGAGGTCACGCGGGTCCTCACGGCGGTGGGGGTAGTAGGCCACCGGCTCCTCGATGCGCTCCAGCCAGTGGAGGTAGCGATCGCGGTGGATCAGCCCGTTGCGGACGAGTGAGGTGCCGAGGACGACCGTGCGCTCGTCCGGCGGCCGGTCGGCCGGCTTCGACCGCAGCCAGGCGAAGTCGTGCCCCACCAGCTCGGCCCCCGTGTCCCGCACGGCCTGGCCGAGCTCCTCCGGCACGGGAAGCGCGGTGAAGACGGTCAGGTTCCTGCTCCGCAGGCGGATCCCGGCGGCGGTCGCGAGCACCGTGCGGCCGAGGCCGGCCTTCCCCCGCGCCCGCAGCAGCGGCCGGCGCGCGGTGACCAGTTCGAGCAGGCGGATCGTGGCGAGGCCGTCGTCGACCAGGACCGTGCGGCCCGGAATCGAGGTGACCAGCGCGAGCTGGACCCGGCCGGAGAAGGCGTCGCCCACCACCCACGTGCGGCTCGGCCTCGGCATGCGGCCCGCCGGTTCGTCGAACTCCAGGCCCTCGGGAAGACCCAGCCGCTTGAGCTCGCGGCGCGTCAGCCTCAGCGCGGGCAGCCCGGCGCGCGGCACCACGCGCGTGGTGCTCCCGAGGAGCCCGGCGTGGTGCGCCTCGACGACGCACAGAAGCTGCAGAGGGGACTCGACCCAGGCGACGGCCGGTCCTACGTTCCGTAAAGACCCGTTCACGACGCGCTCACGATATCCCGTGAAGAAGACACGAGCGGGAACACGCGGTGAACAGACCCCGAAGGGATCACCATCCCGCGTTGGGGCAGCATGGGGGCATGGACACCATCACTTTGAACAACGGCGTCGTCATGCCGCAGCTCGGCTTCGGCGTCTGGCAGATCCCCGACGACGAGGCCGAGAAGGCCGTCGCCACGGCGCTGGAGGCCGGCTACCGGAGCATCGACACCGCGAAGCTCTACTACAACGAGGAGGGCGTCGGCCGCGCCCTGCGGGTCTCCGGGATCCCCCGCGACGAGTTCTTCGTCACCACGAAGCTGTGGAACGACGAGCACGAGTACGACAAGGCGCTGCGCGCGTTCGACGCGAGCATGGAGCGGCTCGGCCTCGACGTGCTGGACCTCTACCTGATCCACTGGCCGGTCCCGTCTCGCGGCAGGTACGCCGAGGCGTGGAAGGCCCTGGAGAAGCTCTACGCCGACGGGCGGGTCCGGGCCATCGGCGTGTCGAACTTCACGATCGAGACGCTGCGGCGGCTGTTCGACGAGACCGGCGTGGTGCCCGCGCTCAACCAGGTCGAGCTGCACCCGCAGTTCCCGCAGCGGGAGCTGCGCGCCTTCCACGCCGAGCACGGCATCGTCACCGAGGCGTGGAGCCCGCTCGGGCAGGGCCGGGGGCTGCTGGATCTGCCCGAGCTCGCCGACATCGCCGCGAAGTACGGCAAGAGCCCGGCCCAGGTGGTGCTGCGCTGGCACCTCCAGATCGGGAACGTCGTCATCCCGAAGTCGGTGACACCGTCCCGGATCGCCGAGAACATCGACGTCTTCGACTTCGAGCTGAGCGCCGCCGACATGGCGGCCGTCGACGCGCTCGGCAACGGCCGGCGGCTCGGCCCGGATCCGGCGGTCTTCGACTGGATGGGTTAACCCTGGCGGTTACGCGTTTCCGCTGACAGGGGCACGGCAATGCTTTAGGCCGTGCCCCTGTTCAGAGGATGGTGTTCCTGGCTCGCCGTCATGCTGGTGCTGGTCGCCACGCTGGCCGGAGCCGCCCGCGGGGAGCCCGCGGCCCCTCACCGTCCGAACATCGTGCTGATCCTGACGGACGACCTCGACACCACCGATCTCCAGAGATTTCCGAACATCTACAACCTGCTGGTCCGGCAGGGCGCGTCGTTCTCGCACTTCTTCGTCACCAACCCGTGGTGCTGCCCGTCCCGGTCGTCGCTCCTCCGCTCGCAGTACGTCCACAGCCACCAGGTGGAGAGCAACCGGTCCCCGACCGGGGGTTTCCCGAAATTTCGTTCTATGGAGTCATCCACCGTCGGGACGTGGATGCACGACGCCGGCTACCGCACCGCACTGTTCGGCAAGTACCTGAACCAGTACCCGTCCGGCGCGCCCCGGTCCTACATTCCGCCCGGGTGGGACGAGTGGGCGGTGCCGGTCACCCGGCTCTACCAGGAGTACGGCTACGCGCTCAACGAGAACGGGACGGTCTTCCAGTACGGCGACGCCCCGGGCGACTACCTGGAGGACGTCCTCAGCGGCAAGGCTGACCGGTTCGTCGCGGAGAACGACCCCTTCTTCCTCTACCTCGCGCCCGTGGCGCCCCACCTGCCGGCCCACCACGCTCCGCGCCACGACGCGGCGTTCAGCGGGGAGCCCGCGCCGCGGACGCCCTCGTTCGACCAGGAGGACATGTCCGCCGAGCCGCTCTGGCTGCGGGACAGGCCGCACCTGTCGGCGAGGGACGTGAAGCGGATCGACCGCGTCCACCAGAACCGGATGCGCGCCATGCTCGGCGTGGACGACATGGTCGGCGCCCTTGTCTCGTCGCTCGCCCGCGCGGGGCGGCTCGACGACACCTACATCTTCTTCACCTCCGACAACGGCTTCCATCTCGGCCAGCACCGGCTGCTCCCGGGCAAGACGACCCCGTTCGAGGAGGACATCCGCGTCCCGATGGTGGTGAGAGGGCCCGGCATCGCCCCAGGCAGCACGATCGACCGCCTCGCCTCCACCGTGGACCTCTCCCCCACGTTCGCCGAGCTGGGCGGGGCCGCCACGCCGGATTTCACCGAGGGCCGCTCGCTCGTCCCGCTCCTCCAGGGGCGGGAGGTGCCGTGGCGCGACGCCCTGCTCGTGGAGTTCGTCCACGCGGCCTACTCCCCGGACTGCCCCCCGACCTATAACGCGCTGCGCACCGACCGGTACAGCTACGTGGAGTACGAGACGGGTGAGCGGCAGCTCTACGACCTGTACGCGGACCCCGGCGAGCTGCGCAACATCGCCGCGACCGCCGACCCGGTCCTCGTCGGCACGCTGTCCGCGCGCCTGGCCGTACTGCACGAGTGCAGTGGCGGGAGCTGCCGGATCGCCGACGCCGCCCAGCTGTGGCTGAGGGCCCGCATGGCCCGGGGGCCGCCCGGCGGCGCCCCCAAACAGTGAGCAGCGAGCAGTGAAGTGAGCGGTCAGACCTCGCGGCCGCCGTCCCTTCCGGGCGGCGGCCGCCTTGGGACCCACCTGGTGACGCGCGCCTCGGCCTGAGCTGTCAAGATCGTGAGTATGGAGATGACCCCCCTGCCCGGCTACACACTTCTCGGTGGCGGATACCACGCCGTGATCAGCGAGCGTGGCGGGGCGTTACGGTCCCTGCGCCACGGCGACCGGGATCTGGTGACGGCGTGGGGCGAGGACGAGCCCATCCCCTACTACAGCGGCACCCTGCTCGCCCCCTGGCCGAACCGGGTCGCCGGCGGGGCCTACACCTTCGGAGGCGCGCGGCACGGCCTGACCGTCAACGAGCCCGAGCGTGGGCACGCGCTGCACGGCCTGGCCGCCGACCGCCCGTGGACGTGCGCGGAGTTCCTCTCCGCGGAGGACGAGCACGGTTTCGTACGGCTGACCCACACGGTCGAGCCGGCCCCTGGATACCCGTTCCGGATCGCGCTGGAGGTGCGGTACGCGCTGTCGGCCGAGGGGCTGACGACGACGCTGACCGCCACGAACATCGGCGAGACTGCCGCGCCGTACGGCTGCGGCTCCCACCCGTGGCTGCTGGCCGGGGCCGACGTGCGGGACTACGAGCTCGACCTGCCCGCGTCGCGCGTGCTCCTCACCGACGAGTCACTGGCCCCCCGAGCCGTCGAGGACGTGGCGGCGACGCCGTACGACTTCCGGAGCCCGCGCGTGATCGGGGACACCGCGATCGACAACGCCTTCACCGGGCTCACCACCGGGCGCATACGGCTCCGCGGCCCGGACGGCGAGGTGGAGGTGCTCTGGGACGCGGCGGCGATGCCCTGGGTCCAGATCTGCACCGGCACGGGGCTCGCCCACCGAGGGCTGGCGGTGGAGCCGATGACGTGCCCGCCCGACGCGTTCAACTCGGGCATCGACCTGGTCGTCCTCAAGCCGGGCGACACCCACCGAGCGACCTGGACCATCCGTGGATAGCAGAACCAAGAGGCGGCTCTCCCCCGCCCAGCTGGACGCGCTCGCCCTCGACGCCCTGGGCGCCGGGGTCGTGTCCTCGGAGGAACTGGCCGACGGCTTCGCCAACGCCGTGTGGCTGCTCGGCCTCGCGGACGGTCGCCGGGTCGTGCTCAAAGTGGGCCCGCCGCCGGACCTGCGGCTGCTCACCTACGAGCGCAACCTGCTGCGGACCGAGGCCATGGTCTACAGCCTCGCCGCCCCGCTCGGGCTGCCGCTGCCGTCCCTGCTGCACGCGGCCTTCGACGACCCGCGGCTCGGCGGCGACTACCTGATCCTGTCGGCGCTCGACGGCGTGCCGTGGAACCGGGCCTCGCTGGACCCCGCCGAGGAGGCCGCGCTGCGGTTCGAGGTCGGCCGTCACCTGGCCCGGCTGCACTCGATACCCGGCACGGGCGTCTTCGGCTACCCGTACGCCGGCCTGACCGGCCGGACCTGGCGGGAGGCGTTCCTCGCCATGACGGGGGCCATGCTGGAAGACGCCGTCCACTACGGGACACCGCTGCCCGTGTCGCTCGTCGAGATCGCCGGTCTCGTCCACGCCAACGCCGCCGCGCTCGACGAGGTCGTCACGCCGTCGCTGATCCACTTCGACGTGTGGCCGGGCAACGTGTTCCTGACGGAGGACAACCGCATCCAGGCGCTGATCGACCACGAGCGGGCGTTCTGGGGCGACCCGCTGGCCGAGTTCATCACTCCGACGATCTTCGGGGAGGTCCGGGACGACGACCCACTGCTGGTGGGCTACCGGGCGGCGGGCGGCACGATCCGGCTCACCGGGGCCGCGGAAATCCGGATCGCGCTCTACCAGGTCTACCTCTACCTGATCCTGCTGGTGGAGAACGGCCCCCGGCAGTATCCCGAGGAGTCCTACGCCCGCATCCGCGACCTGGCCACCCAGTCTCTGGCCCGGAGCCTCGACGTCCTCAGGCGTTGAGCACGAGGGAGCCGCAGCCGTTGCCCGTGTGGGGCTCGGAGTCTCCCGTCGCGGCGACGGCCGCCGGGACGCCGACCGTGAGCGAGGCCACGAGCGTCGTGACCATGACCGCCGCACCCATGCGCGTCACAGCACGGGTCGAGATGCCTGAACTCACGCGAACCCCCTGAAAGACGGCGGACCGACCACCAACGTATCTCCTGGAGGCCCTCCCGGGTAGGCCCATCCCCGTGAGATGATTTCAGTGGCTGTTGAATTACGGCTGTTGGGGTGGTGAGTTATGGAGACCACATGCGTCATCGCGGGCGGCGGGCCCGCGGGAGCGATGCTCGGACTGCTCCTGGCCCGCGCCGGCGTGGATGTGACACTTCTGGAGAAGCACGCCGACTTCCTGCGCGACTTCCGCGGGGACACGATCCATCCCTCGACGCTCCAGGTGCTCGACGAGCTCGGGCTTGCCGCGGAGTTCCACCGGCTGCCGCACCACAAGGCGTACGGCATGGCGATGGAGACCGATGACGGGCGGGTGCCGATCGCCGACCTGACCCGGCTCCACGCCAAATACCGCTACATCGCCTTCGTCCCGCAGTGGGACTTCCTCAACCTGATCACCGCCAAGGCGGCGGAGCACTCCAACTTCCGGCTCCTCATGAACGCCCAGGTCATCGATCTCATCCGGGAGGACGGGGCCGTCCGGGGCGTCCGCTACCGCGACGAGCCGGGCGGCGAGCACGAGATCCGCGCCACGCTCACCGTGGCCGCCGACGGGCGCGGCTCGGACGTCCGGCGGGCGGCGGGGCTCGTGCCCAAGGAGTACGGCGCGCCGATGGACGTGGTGTGGTTCCGCCTGCCGCGCCAGGAGGGGGACCCCGGGCAGCCGTTCCTCCGGGCGTCCTCCGGCCACCTGATGGTGGCGATCAACAGGGAGACGTACTGGCAGCTCGCCTACGTGATCCCCAAGGGCGGCTTCGACCACCTCAGGTCCGAGGGGATCGGCACGCTGCGCTCCACCGTCGCCCGGCTGCTGCCGTTCCTCGAGAACCGGGTCGGCCGGATCCGCGACTTCGGCGACGTGAGCGTGCTCCAGGTGGCCCTGAACCGGCTGAGCCGCTGGCACCTGCCGGGGTTGCTGCTGATCGGGGACGCCGCGCACGCCATGTCGCCCGTCTTCGGCGTCGGGATCAACCTCGCCGTGCAGGACGCCGTGGCCACGGCCAACATCGTGGGACCGGCCCTGTTGCGGGGCGAGGCTCCGGAGGCCCTGCTGGCCAAGGTGGAGCACCGACGGATGGTCCCGACCGTGATCACTCAGGCCGCCCAGAGGATGGTGCAGGACCGCCTGATCCGCCCGGCCCTGGACGCCAGGCCGCTCAGGGTGCCGCCGGTGGCCCGCCTCCCGGTCATCGGCCCGCTGGCGCGCCGCTTCGTCGGGCTCGGGGTCCTTCCGGAGCACGTGCGGCTGACTCAAAAAGGATCTCACTAGTTGGACGTCATGGGGGTCACGGCGGGGACGGTGCAATAACCTAGTCTGTCGTGAGCACTTTCAACCTTGATACCTGGCGTGACCTGCCCGCGGCCCAGCAGCCCGAGTGGCCCGACCGCGGCGAGCTGGACAAGGTCGTCGCCGAGCTGGAGGGCCTTCCTCCGCTGGTGTTCGCGGGCGAGTGCGACCAGCTGAAGGACCGGCTCGCGTCCGTCGCCAGGGGTGAGGCGTTCGTGCTGCAGGGCGGTGACTGCGCGGAGACCTTCGCCGCCGCCACGGCCGACAACGTCCGCAACAAGCTCAAGACGCTGCTGCAGATGGCGATCGTGCTCACCTACGCGGGCCGCGTCCCGGTCGTCAAGATCGGCCGCCTCGCCGGGCAGTTCGCCAAGCCGCGGTCGAAGAACACCGAGGTCAGAGACGGCGTCGAGCTGCCGGCCTACCGCGGCGACATGGTGAACGGCTTCGACTTCACCGCCGAGGCGCGCCGCCCGGATCCGGGCCGGCTGCTGCGGGCCTACCACTCGTCGGCCGTCACGCTCAACCTCGCGCGGGCCTTCACCAAGGGCGGCTACGCCGACCTGCGGCAGGTGCACGCCTGGAACCAGGACTTCGTGGCCGAGTCGCCCGCCGGGCGCCGCTACGAGCAGCTCGCCCGGGAGATCGACCAGGCCCTCGCGTTCATGCGGGCCTGCGGGGCGGAGCCCGAGGAGTTCCACACCGTCGAGTTCTACTCCTCGCACGAGGCGCTCATCCTCGACTACGACCGGGCGCTCACCAGGATCGACTCCCGGACCGGCCTGCCGTACGACGTGTCGGGGCACATGGTGTGGATCGGCGAGCGCACCCGGCAGCTCGACGGCGCCCACGTGGAGTTCTTCAGCCGGATCCGCAACCCGATCGGCGTGAAGCTCGGCCCGACGACCACGCCCGAAGAGGCGGTCGCGCTGATCGACAAGCTCAACCCCGACAACGAGCCGGGGCGGCTCACCTTCATCAGCCGCATGGGCGCGGGCAAGGTCCGCGACGCGCTCCCCACGCTGGTCGAGAAGGTCAGGGCCAGCGGCGCCAACGTGGCGTGGATCTGCGACCCCATGCACGGCAACACGTTCGAGGCGCCAAGCGGCCACAAGACCCGCCGGCTCGACGACGTCCTCGACGAGGTCGCGGGCTTCTTCGAGGTCCACCACGCGCTGGGCACCCACCCCGGCGGCGTCCACATCGAGTTCACCGGCGACGACGTGACCGAGTGCGTCGGCGGCGGGCACGGGCTCGCCGAGGAGGACCTGGCGCTGCGTTACGAGACGGCCTGCGACCCCCGGCTCAACCGCGGGCAGTCCCTCGACCTGGCCTTCCGGGTCGCCGAGCTGTACCGGTCGAGCTGACCCTCTCCCACAACAGAAGAGAAGCATGATGACGGATCCCCGGCCCGCCCCCGAGGGCGTGGACCCCACCACGCCGAACGTCGCCCGCATGTACGACTACTACCTGGGCGGCAAGGACAACTTCGCCGCGGACAGGGAAGCCGCCCAGCGGATCCTCAAGGTCTTCCCGGACACGCGGCTGTCCGCCTTGGAGAACCGGGCGTTCCTGGCGAGGGCCGTGGACTTCCTGGTGAAGGAGGGGATCCGGCAGATCGTGGACATCGGCTCCGGCCTGCCGACCCAGGGCAACGTGCATGAGGTCGCCCACCGGGCGGCGCCCGACACGCACGTGGTCTACGTTGACTACGACCCGGTGGTGGTGACGCACGCGCGGGCGATCCTCGGCCGCGGGGAGAACGTGTCGGTCCTGCAGGCCGACTTCCGGGAGCCCGACGTGCTCTTTCCGGCGCTGGACGGGCTGGTGGACCTCGACCGGCCCGTGGCGTTCCTGCTGTTCGCCATCCTCCACTTCATCCCGGACGGGGCCAAGCCGTACGAGATCGTGGGGCGGCTGCGGGACGCGAGCGCGCCGGGGAGCTACCTGGCGATCTCCCACGCGCGGGACGCCAGGCCCGACCTGACGCCCGACGCGCTGGAGGTCTACAACCGGGCGACCGCGTCTCTCGCGCTGCGCACGCACGCCGAGATAGAGCGGTTCTTCGACGGATACGAGTTGCTGGAGCCGGGCCTGGTCTATCCGGAGGACTGGCGGCCCGACGCCGGCCAGCCGAGGTTCTCGCGGACGGCGTCGGTCGGCTACGGCGGCGTCGGCCGCAAGCTCTAGGGCTCGCCTAGCTCTGCTTCGCCTCCTCCGCGATCTCGGCGCGGATCGCGTCCATGTCGAGGGCGCGGAGCTGGCTGATCAGGTCGTCGAGCGCCGGCGCGGGGAGGGCTCCGGGCTGGGCGAACACCACGATCCCGTCCCGGATCGCCATGATCGTGGGGATCGCGGTGATCTCGAACCCCTCGGACAGGGCCGGCTGAGCCTCAGTGTCGATCTTGCCGAAGGTGATGTCGCCGTTCTGCTCCGACGCCTTCTCGAAGATGGGTGCGAAACTGCGGCAGGGGCCGCACCAGGACGCCCAGAAGTCGAGCAGTACGATGCCCTTGTCGGCGATCTCGTTGAAGTTCTTCTCGGTTACCTCGATGGTCGCCACGGGCGACTCCTTTCGTCCGGCCTTCAGCGGGCATAACCACCCACACAGATCCAGCATTCCATTCCTGGTGATCCTCCTGGCGAAGGGAGCACCGGATGACCACACAGGCCGTTCGCCCCACACCGGTGCGGAACCGGAAGGGCAGCGTGCTCGCGTCCTGGCTGTCGAGCACCGACCACAAGGTGATCGGGCACATGTACCTGATCGCCTCGTTCTTCTTCTTCCTGGTCGGCGGCGCGGCCGCGATGGTCATCCGCGCCGAGCTGACCGCCCCGGGCATGCAGTTCGTGGACCTCCAGACCTACAACCAGCTTTTCACGATGCACGGCACGATCATGCTGCTGCTGTTCGCGACCCCGCTGTTCGCCGGGTTCGCCAACGAGATCATGCCACTGCAGATCGGCGCCCCAGACGTGGCGTTCCCCCGGCTGAACATGGTCAGCTTCTGGCTGTTCCTGTTCGGCGGGTTCATGGTGCTCGGCGGGATCTTCGCGGGCGGTGCGCCCGCCTTCGGCTGGACGGCCTACGCCCCGCTGAACCACTCGACCTACACCCCTCAACTCGGCGCCGACATGTGGGCCATGGGGCTGGCGCTGGCCGGGGTGGGCACGATCCTCGGCGCGGTCAACTTCATCACCACGATCATCGCGATGCGCGCCCCCGGCATGCACATGTTCCGGATGCCGATCTTCACGTGGAACGTGTTCTTCACGTCGATTCTCGTGCTGCTCGCGTTCCCGGTGCTCGCCGCCGCGCTGCTCGTCCTTGAGGCCGACCGGAAACTTGGCGCGCACGTCTTCGACCCCGCGTCCGGCGGCCCACTGATCTGGCAGCACCTGTTCTGGTTCTTCGGCCACCCGGAGGTCTACATCGTCGCGCTGCCGTTCTTCGGCATCGTGACCGAGATCATCCCGGTCTTCAGCCGCAAGCCGCTGTTCGGCTACGTGGGCATGGTCGGCGCGACCATCGCGATCACGGCGCTGTCGGTGACCGTGTGGGCCCACCACATGTTCGCCACCGGCCAGGTGCTCCTGCCGTTCTTCTCGCTCATGACGTTCCTGATCGCGGTGCCGACCGGGGTGAAGTTCTTCAACTGGACCGGCACGATGTGGCGCGGCCATCTCACGTTCGAGTCGCCCATGCTGTTCTCGGTGGGGTTCCTCGTGACGTTCCTGCTCGGCGGCCTCACTGGGGTGATCCTCGCGTCGCCGCCGCTGGACTTCCACGTGACCGACAGCTACTTCGTGGTCGCCCACTTCCACTACGTGCTCTTCGGCACCGTCGTGTTCGCGATGTTCGGCGGGTTCTACTTCTGGTGGCCCAAGTTCACCGGGAAGATGCTCGACGACCGGCTCGGCAAGATCCACTTCTGGATGGTCTTCATCGGCTTCCAGATGACGTTCCTGGTGCAGCACTGGCTGGGCGTCGAGGGCATGCCACGCCGCTACGGGGACTACTCCCCCTTCGACGGCTTCACGGGCCTGAACGAGATTTCCAGCGCGGGCGCGTTCCTGCTGGGCCTGTCCAACCTCCCCTTCCTCTACAACGTCTGGCGTACGGCACGGCGCGGGGAACGGGTCACCGAGAACGACCCGTGGGGCTTCGGCAACTCCCTGGAATGGGCCACCTCGTGCCCGCCCCCGCGCCACAACTTCACCTACATCCCGCCGATCCGCTCCGAGCGCCCGGCCTTCGACCTGCGCTACCCGCGGCTCGGCGGGAAACCGGGTGAGACCGCCACCGGGAAGCGTGACGCCCTGGACCCGACGGCGGACTGACCCCCTACGTGGTGAGTTACCGGGTGTTACAGGTTGAGCCCGATTAGGAGCGGGTCGTGGTCGGACGAGCGGAACGCGTCGGGCGCGTACAGGCCCGGCGGGTTGAACTCGGTGTTGTAGTCGAGGATCCGCGACTCGTCGGCGTTCACGTGCCAGATGGTCGCCCCGGTGACGCGCTTGAGGAGCGAGCCGCCTGCCAGCATGTGGTCGAGCTCGCCGGACAGCCCGTCGAAGAGGTAGCTGTACCGGGTGAACGCCGGGATGAACCTCTTCGAGACGCTGGTGAGGCCGCCGCCCTCCAGGGTGTGGATCGGGTCCTCCTCGCCGTACGCGTTGAGGTCGCCCAGGACCAGCGGGTTGGTCAGGTTCATGCTGTGGATCAGGCCGAGCACGGCCTGCGCCTGGCGGATCCGCTCGGCGTTGAAGCAGCTCTGGCCGTCGTTCTGGTCCAGGTCCGGCCCCGTGGCGCCGTCACATCCCTTCGACTTGAAGTGGTTCACGATCATCGTGAACGTCTGGCCGCCCTGCACCCGCCGGAAGCTCTGGATCAGCGGAGGCCGCCGGAACACCGGGTCGGTCGACGATCGCGTGGCCCCGACGGGCCGCAGCGTCGCCGGCTTGTAGATCGCCGCCACGTGAATGGCGTCCGTTCCCGGGAAGGGATGCGTCAGCGCGGCGTAGGTGCCCGCGCCCAGCTGTGCGTTCAGCGCGTCCACCAGCGCGTTCACCGCGGTCTGGCCGTTGTTCTCGACTTCCATGAGGCCGACGGCGTCGGCGTTGAGGCCTTTCAGCGTGGCGACCAGCTTGGCGAGCTGGCGCTGCTGCTCCTCGGCGGTGTTCGCGCCGCGCGAGCCCAGCGTGGTGAACCAGTTCAGCGTGTTGAGGCTCGCCACCCGCACGTCGCCGAAGACCGGCAGCGGCGCGGGCAGCCTCGGGTTCGTCCGGAGGAAGTCGATCGTCTTGGTCGGCTCCAGGCGGTACGTCCCGAACCCGTAGCTCAGCACGCCGGTGATCCCCAGCGCGGTGTCGCCCGCGCGGACCACCCGGGGCGATGTGTAGGGGACCGTGGCCGGGTTCTGCGTGTTCGACCCGTCGTCGATGAGCAGCGACCGGCGGGCGTTCAGCGCGGGGTCCACGCCGGTCCGGTCCGTCGGCTGGAACAGCCGTCCTTCGGAGGAGACCGTCACCTCGCCGAACCTGCCGAGGTTGTAGTGCTCCGACACCGTCAGCGGCTCGGGGAAGGTGACGAGCACGCTCTCCGACGGCTCGAAGGTGGCCCCCTCCGGCCTGGGCAGGCTGTACTTCTGCGGCGCGATCGTCCCGGTGCCGCACACGTCGAGGGCGGTGACCGGGGAGAGCTCGGTGAGTCCGTTGAACTCGGTCACCTTGCCCGTGACGAGCACCCGGTCGCCGACCTTGACGTCCTTGAACGAGGACCTGGCGAAGGCGAACAGGCCGTCCGAGGTGGCCGGGTCGGCGTCCGGCGTGGGGTCCTGGAAGAAGAAGCCGCTGAGCTGGGTGGTCTCCTGGAAGTCACCGGTCACCACGCCCTCGACCCGGACCGTCTGCCCGGCGAGCGGCGAGGCGTCCCCACTGCCCTGAACCTCCGCGATTTGCCGGTTCGCCGGCACGTCGCACGCCGCCGTCGGGGTCGGCGTGGGAGTTGATGTGGGGGTGGGCGGAACGGGGTCCGACGGGTTGGGGCTCGGCGAGACGGGAGCGGTCGGGCTCGGGGAGTCCGACGGGCTCGGGGAGTCCGACGGGCTCGGGGAGTCCGACGGGCTCGGCGTGTCGGACGGGCTCGGGGACTCCGACGGCGAAGGGCTGGGGCCGTCGCAGGGGGCGAGGGCCGTCGCGGTGTTGCGCGGCGCGGGGACGCCGGTCTGGAAGTCCGCGGCGTTGTCGTCGGTGTCGGCGCAGCCGCCGTTCGCCCGGAACCCGGCGGTGGTGTTGCTCAGCGCGGGGGCCGCGGCGCCCTCGAAGTAGTTGGCCGAGCCGTACCCGACGAGGTCGGCGATCTGGGCCTGCTGCTCGGGAGTGCAGGGGGTGGAGCCGCCGTTGCAGGCGAGCCCGGTGGCCGAGTGGACCAGGGCGACCTTGCCGGCGGTGCCGCTGAGGTTCAGGTTGCCGGTCGTGTCGGCCGGCGGCAGGGAGCCGCTGGGGGTCGTGCCCGCCGCGAGTTGGACGAGGTGATACTGCCCGGGGGCCAGCGAGCCCGCCAGGTCGACCTTGTTGCTGGAGAACGGCCCCGTGCCGGTGGCGCTGGCGTACTGCAGCGACCAACCGTCCAGGGACACGGTGGTGGCGCTCCGGTTGAACAGTTCGACGTAGTCGTTGGTCAGCGGCGCGCCGGCGTTGCCGCCCCCGCCGTACACCTGGCTGATCACCACGGTGCCGGGTGCGGCCGACGCAGGGGCCAGCGAGAGGGCCGTGACTCCGGCGGCCACGAGACCGACGGTCACGATCGCCGCCACCGCGCGGGCCGACCTCCGATGTGCGTGTTCATAAGCACGGAGTAAAAAAGGCATGACCCGGACTTTAGGCGCATGCCACCCTGATCTCTGGTCTTATGCGTGACTAAAGAATGAAATCGTATATATCTAACAATCAGCGGAGGCGGCGTACGTATGGGTGCTGCCGTTGCGCGGGAGCGAGCCGGATGCGAACGTCGAGGGCCTCGACGCCGTCCGGGCGGGCGACCACCGGGTCGAGATCGAGCTCCGCGACCTCGGGGAGGTCTTCGGCGAGGAGGGACAGCCGCATCAGCAGCCCGGCCAGCGCGACCGTGTCGACGGCGGGCCGTCCCTGTCCACCGAGCAGCAGCCGGGAGCCGCGCAGCGATCGGATCATCTCGTCGGCGTCCACGTCCGTGACGGGCGTGAGCCTGGCGGCCCTGTCTCCGAGGACGTCGGCGGCCATCCCGGCGAGGCCGAAGAGGACCAGCGGCCCGAAGACCGGCTGCTCGGCGACGCTCGCCCTGGTCTCGACGCCGGGCTCGGCCATGGCCTGGACGAGCATGCCGCGCGTCCGGCCTCCGAAGCGTACGGCCAGCCGCCCGCACGCCGCCCGCACCTCCTCCTCACCCCACAGGCCGCGCTCGACGGCCCCCGGCATGCTCTCGACGTCCCCGTTCCCGACGTGGGCTTGGGCGGCGACGTGGGCTTCGGCGGCGATGTGGGCCTTGACGGCGACGTGGCCGCCGAGCTCTCGCGCCGCGCGGGCCGCCTCGTCGGCCGTCGTGGCCCAGCGCCATGGGGTGACGGGGACGTCGTAGGCCTCCATCAGGTGGAACGCCTCCGCCGGGTCGAGCCGGCCGCCGGCGGGGTGGCGTTCGAGGAAGTGGCTGACGATGTCCGTCGCCGCCTCCCGGTCCGCCGCGAACTCGGGGACGACTCCGGGGGGCCGGGCCAGCCACGCGCCGTACCGGGACGCGTGGGCGATGGCGCCGGCGGCGCTCTCGGGGTAGCCGAAGATCGGCACGCCCCGCCGTACGGTCACGTTGCCGGCCTGGCCGAGCAGGACCACCGCCAGCGGGAGGGACGCCGGGAGGCCGAACAGGCCCTCGGTCGGGTCGCCGAGCGCCGTGGGCACCGCGATGGCGATGACGGCGTCGGCCTCACCCGAACGGGCGACGCGGGCGACGCACTCCCGCATCGTCGCCGGACCGACCGCAGGGGTGGTGTCGACCGGGTTGCCGCAGTCCGCGTCCACGGGAAGCAGGTGCTTCAGCTCGCGGCGGAGCCCCTCACTGAGCGGCGGGATCTCGAGGCCGCCCTCCGCGCAGGCGCGGGCGGCCAGCGCCCCGGCACCGCGGGCGCTGGACAGCACGGCGACCCGCCGCCCTCTCGGCACCGGCCGGGTGGCGAGGAAGGCGGCCGCCTCGACCAGCTCTCCCATGGTATCGGTGGCGACGATCCCCGCCTGGTGGAACAGGGCCGTCTGGCTGACCTCGGGTGCGGCCGGGGAGGCGGCCGGGGAGGGAGCCGGCGATGGCACGGCCAGCATGGTGAGGACCGGCATGGCCCGGGCCGCGGCCCTCGCCGTGCGGACGAACCGGCGCGGGTCCCCGTAGGACTCGAGTTGGAGGATCGCCAGCCGGGTCCGCTCGTCCGACCGCCACCACATGAGCATGTCACTGCCGCTCACGTCACATTTGTCGCCCAGTGCGGCGAACGAGGAGACCCCGATGCCGGTCCGCGCCAGGTGTTCCAGGAGCGCGATGCCGACGCCGCCCCACTGGACCGCCACTCCGGCCACCCCCGGCAGGAGCGGCGTGGCGGCGAAGGTCGCGTTGAGGCCTTCCGTGGCGATGCCCAGGCTGCCGGGGCCGACCAGGCGCATGCCGTACCTGCGGCAGATCCGCAGTAGGTCGGCCCCCGCCTCCTGGTCGAGCCGGGCGGTGACCACGAGCGACTGGGCTCCGCACCTGCCGCAGTTCTCGGCCGCCTGGCGGACCTCCGGGGCCGCGACCGTGATCACGGCCAGGTCCGGCGGCTCCGGGAGGCCGGCGAGGCCCGGGCCGACGCCGTAGAGCCGCCCGCCGAAGCCGGATGCGTTGCCGAGCACCGCGTCGCCGATGGAGCCGGGTGACTCGCTCGCCCCGACGACCGCCACGGAGCGCGGCCGGAACAGGGACGACAGGCTGGCGACGATGGCGCGGCGTTCCCGCTCGGCGATGATCTCGAAGTACCGGTCGTCCATGGCGAGCGGCATCGTGATCTCCACGACCTCGCCGCCGGAACGGGTCCGCAGCGGAAGCGCGGTGTCGCTGAGCACCCTCGACACGGCGTGGTTCCACGCCAGCGTGTCGGCGGTGAACGTGTGGACGCCCCGTGAGACCGCGAGGGAGCCCAGGTGCTCCATCAGGAGGGTTCCGATCCCGCGGCCTTGCATGTGGTCGGGCACGGCGAAGGAAATCTCCGCGACGCCGTCGCCCATGACGTCGTAGCTGGCGATCCCCACCACCTCGTCCCGGAGGAGCGCCAGCAGCGCGCCGTGGCCCGGGTCCGTACGGCACAGCACGTCGGCCACGTCTGCCGCGAGGTCGCGATCGTCGCTGAAGAAGCGCAGGTAGAGGTTGCCGGGCGACATCCGCGCGTGCATCGCGCGAATCGCCGGGGCGTCGCCGGGCCGCGCCTGCCGGATCTCGACCGTGGCGCCGTCGGCCAGCAGTGCGTAGACCGGAGCGGTCATGACCGGACGACCGCTACCGGGCAGGGGGCGTGGTTCACTGTGGAGGACTTCGCGGCGCCGAGGACGAGCAGGGTGGCGCTCGCGGCGGCGCCGAGGAGGACCTCGCGGACCGGCCCCTCGACGCACTGGAGCCGGGTCTCCACGTCCGGGTACCGGCCGCGCCACGGCTCGACGGCGCGCTCCAGCAGTTCGACGGCCTCCTTGCCGGGGACGTCGGACATGACCATGGGGGCCATGCCGCTGCTCCACGCACCCACCGGGTAGCGCCAGGCGTGCACGGCCAGCAGCGGCAGGCACCGAAGCTCGGCCTCGCGGTAGGCGAAGGCCAGGACGTCGCCGTCGTCCCCGCTCACTGCCGCCACGATCGGGCCGGGATGCTCCGGGTGCGGCAGCGAGCCCGCTCCCCTGACGACGATGACGGGGCAGGCGGCGTGCCCGGCGACGTGCCCGGCCACCGACCCGGTCAGGGTCCTGGCGAGGCCGCCCAGCCCGCGCGAGCCCACCACGACGAGGTCGGCGCCCCGCGACAGCTCCACCAGCCGTTCGGCGGCGGGGCCCTCGAACAGGTCCTCGCGCACCCGCACGCCGCTGGTGCACTGACGGGCACACTCGGCCCCGTGCCACAGCACGTGCTCGGCGGCGTGGTGCAGCGATTTGCGGGCCTCCTCGTCGGCCTCGCCGTACGGCGAACGCCAGGCGTGGCAGACGGTGAGCGGCGTTCCGCGGAGCTCGGCCTCGTCCATCGCCCAGTCCAGAGCCTGCATGGCGAAGTCGGAGCCGTCGTATCCGACGACGACGCCGCCGGTCGCGGTCATCGGGTCCATGCCTTCATGGTCCGGCCGTGTCCGGCGGCGCGGCAGGGAGGAAGGTCCCGAACGGGGATGACCTCCGGCCCCCCGTGAGGGTTTACGCGCGGGTGCCGGCGAGCATCCCGGCCGAACGCCCGTGCGTCACGCCGGGCAGCACGACGACGACCGGGCAGTGCGCCCTGAGCAGGCAGGACGCCACCACCGGGTTGATCGCGGGATACGGCTGGGCGACGGCCTCATGCGCCCCGAGGACCAGCAGGTCCGCGCCGGCGGTCGCGCGGAGGAGCACCTGGACGGGCGTCCCCTCGACGACGACGGGGGTGACATGCGGCTCCCCGAGCTCCCGGACGGCCTGCTCGGCCATGTCGGAGGCGGCGCGGCGCTCGTCCTCGCGCGAGGTCCGGTTCGACAGCGGCGCGTAGGGGGCGTGTAAACCGCCCGACCACTCCCAGGCGTACACCGCCTCGACGCGCGCGTCTCGGAGGACGCCCTCCGCCGCGGCCCACCGCAGTGCGGCGGCCGAAGCCGCCGAGCCGTTGATTCCCACCACGATCTTCGCCTGGTCCACGTCCGCCTCGCTCTCCGCTACAAGTCTCGCCTACCCGGATTAATACGGTGTTGCTGGGGCGAAACGTTAAAAAGACCGGACCCTCTCGCCTCGGTGTTCCCATGCGACCGCCCGCCCCTCTCACCGTGGGGGGCGGGCGGTGATGTCCGGAAGCTGGGATCTCTGCTCTGGTTCTCCAGGCTATCCCCCGTCCGGGGGGTCACCTGCCGGGGGTGGTGCTGCGCGGACACCGGAGCTTCGGCGGTCACATCCCGTCGAGGACGGCCGCGATCGCCGGGAACACCCCCGCTCTCCAACCGCCTTCCATGATGCTCCTGGCTCGCTGGTGGAGGGGATCGCCGGGGTCGAAGCCCTCGTGGTCGAGGAACAGCCGGGTGCCGCGACCCTCCGGTTCCAGCCGCCAGCTCACGGTGAACTCGATGCCGTTGCCCGCCTCGTCCTTCCAGGAGGTGGTCAGCAGCTTCTCGGGCTCGAACTCCAGGACCCGGCACGTGGCGACCCCGCTGAAGCCGGTGGACGGCATGGGCTGGGCGGTCATGGTGTAGCGGTGCCCCACCTCCAGCCGGAAGTCGTCGGTCATCAGCCAGCGAGACACGAGCTCGGGCTCGGTCAGCGCCCGCCACACCTTGTGCGGCGGATGCGGCAGGAACTCGTCCAGGTGCAGACCCGTCCGCTCGTCAGTCATCCGTCTCCTCCATGTCCGTGTCCTCTGTGTCCGTGTCCTCTGTGTCCGTGTCCTCTGTGTCCATGTCCTCCAGGACACTTCGCAGGCTCGTGAGCCGCCCTCGCCAGAAGTCCTCGTACGGCGTCAGCCAGTCACGGATGCCCATGAGGGGAGCCGCCTCCAGCCGGTAGTAGCGGTGCCGGCCGCTCTTCTCCTCGCTGACCAGCCCGGCGTCCTTGAGCGCTTTCAGATGCTCTGACACGCTCGGGCGGCTCATCGAGAAGCCGGCGGCCAGTTCCCGCACCGGCTGCGCCCCGCCGTCGCGCAGCCGCCGCAGCAGCTCGCGCCGCGCCGGGTTCGCCAGCGCCGCGAAGACCGCGTCGACCAGGGTGTCGACCTCGCGAATTTCCACGGGACCCACTATAGGTAGGAAATCTCCTACCAATCAAGCCTCAGGGTTTGGGCGCGTGAAGGAAGGGTGTGGGGCGGCGGGTGCCCGCCGCCCGGGCTTCGGAGGTCAGGACGCGTTGTACTCGCTGACGACGTCCACGACCCACGTGACGCCGAACCGGTCCTTCAGCATCCCGTAGAGGGGCGCCCACTGCGCGGGCCCCAGCGGCTGCAGGACGGTCGCGCCGTCGGTGAGCTTCTCCCAGTACGCCCTGATCTCCTCGGCCGCTTCGCCCCTCAGTGAGACGAAGAACGCGTTCTCGCCCTGGTTCCAGGGCTGGCGCGAGGGCACGTCATAGGCCATCACGCGAAAGCCGTTGTCGGCGGCCACCTGGCCCCACATCACCTGGTCGGCCTCGGACGGCTCCTGGACGTTCCCGGCGTCCTTGTACGTGACCACGGCCACGTCCCCGCCGAACACGGACTGGTAGAACGTGAGTGCCGCGCGGGCGTCACCCCGGAAGTTCAGGTGGGTCACAACATTGACGGACATCATGCGGTCCTTGCCTTTCGATTCCTGTCATCTGGGCGGTCTTACGTGTCGCCGTCGTCGTCCGGCGGCCCGTGTCGACCGCTGGGCCGGTTCGCTGTGACTGCGGGAGCTTGCTCTCCCGCCGCCGATGACGATCACGGGGATCGCCCGCCCGGCCCCTGCTCGGCGACTACAGTGACAGGGGAAGAGGACAGGGTGTGACCGCTACCTGGGGCAATATGGGGCCATGCCGAAGACTTCTGCGCGGCTGCTGGCGTTGCTCTCGTTGCTCCAGGTGCGCCGGGACTGGCCGGGGGCGCTGCTGGCCGAGCGGCTGGGCATCAGCCCGCGTACCGTGCGGCGTGATGTCGACCGCCTGCGCGAGCTCGGCTATCCCATCGTGGCGATCAAGGGCCCCGACGGCGGCTACCGGCTGGACGCCGGCACGGAGCTGCCCCCGTTGTTGTTCGACGACGAGCAGGCCGTGGCTCTGGCCGTCGCACTCCAGCTCGCCACCACCGCCGGGGCGGGCATCGAGGAAGCCGCGGCGCGTGCGCTGAACACCGTCCGGCAGGTCATGCCCGCCCGGCTGCGCCACCGGATCGACACCCTCCAGATCACCGCCGTCCAACGGCCCGCGATCCGGCCCACCCCGCAGGTCGGCAGCAGTGTGCTCACGGCGCTCAGCGCCGCCGTCCACGCCCGCGAGGTGCTGCGCTTCGACTACACCCCCGCATCCGCAGCACGGGCGGACGACAACCGCACGCAGGCTCCGCCGCGCCGGGTGCAGCCCCATCACCTCGTCACCTGGGGCGGGCGCTGGTACCTCGTGGCCTGGGATCTCGACCGCGAGGACTGGCGTACCTTCCGCGCGGACCGGATCAGCCCGCGCACCCCTACGGGACCCCGCTTCACCCCGCGCGAGCCGCCCGGCGGCGAGGTGGCCGCCTTCGTGGCCGGCCGATTCCGGGGCGCGGGCGGCTCTGGCGACTGGCCGTGCGTCGGTGAGGTGATCCTCGACCTGCCCGCCGCCGCCGTGTCCCGCTACACCCCTGACGGAGCCGTCGAGGAACTCGGCCCGAACCGTTGCCGGCTCGTCCTGGGCTCGTGGTCATGGGCCGGCCTGGCCGCCGCCGTCGGCAGGTTCGACGCCGACATCGAGGTCGTCGGCCCGGCCGAGCTCAAAGCCGCCTTCGCGCACCTGGCCCGCCGTTACGCCAAAGCCGCCGACGATTCGGGGCCAGTGGACGGCGCGAAGATCGAACGCTGATGGCGGCATACCACGACAGTGGAGTATCAGGCGACGACCACGCAGGTGTGCGGGCTGTACCCGTTCGTCGCCGGCGCGGGCGCCCCGTCGATCGGCACGCCGATCGGACGGCATCAGCTGTCCGGTGAGGTCGTCTGCCTGGACCCGCTCACATGGCCGCGTGCTTCCTGGCCTCGGCGATCGTCGGCCACGCGACCCCGCCGGTGACCCTGAGTGTGCTCAGTGTCATGGTGTTGCCGTTCGCCCCTTCGTGGGCGCGCAAGTATGGGTATGGCGCGCGTTCAGCCGGGGCGCCGTGCCGACGTTCTTCTGATTGGGTGTTCGTTGCACAAGGATCTTCTGCGGCTCGCGCGCGCCGAACGGACCGTCCGGCTCCACCTCGCCGCCTGCCTGGCCGCGGCGGTGGCGGCCGGGCTGCTCGTGCTGGCGCAGGCGGAGTTGCTGGCGGGGGTGCTGTCCGGCAGGTTCGCCGTAGCGGCCCTGTTCCCCCTCGCCCTCGTGGTGGCGGCGCGTGGACTGCTCGGCTGGGCGCAGGGCGTCTCCGCGGGACGCACCGCGACCGCGCTCAAGTCGGCGCTGCGCCGTCTGCTGCTGTCGCGCTTCCAGGAGCTGAGCCCCGCGGCGTACCGCTCCGGTGAGCTTGTCACGCTGGCGGGCCGGGGGCTCGACGCGCTCGACCCCTACCTCACCGGCTACCTGCCCGCGGTGGCCGTCGCCGGGGTCGTGCCGATCGCGGTGGTCATCCGGCTCTTCGTGGCCGACCTGGGCACGGCCGTGATCGTCCTGCTCACGCTGCCGCTGATCCCGATCTTCGGGGCGCTCGTCGGCTGGACCACCAAGGCCGTGACCGAGCGGCAGTGGCGGGCTCTGGCCCGGCTGGGCGGGCACTTCCTCGACGTGGTCCGCGGCCTGCCGACACTGCGGGCCTTCGGCCGCGCGCGCTACCAGGCCTCGGTGATCCGCGAGGTGGCCGAGGCGCACCGCGCGGCGACCATGAAGACGCTGCGGGTGGCGTTCCTGTCGTCGCTGGTGCTGGAGCTGGTGGCGTCGCTGTCGCTGGCCCTGGTGGCGGTGCCCGTCGGCCTCCGGCTGCTGTCGGGCTCCCTCGACCTCCACACCGCCCTGCTCGTGCTGCTGCTCGCCCCCGAGGCGTACCTCCCGCTCCGGGCCATGGGCACCAGGTTCCACGCCTCCATGGAGGGCGTCGCCGCCGCCGACGAGGCCTTCGCCCTAACCGGCCGTGATCATGCACAGGTTCCCGGCGACGGCCCTGACCGGCGCCACCCTGACCGTGATCATGCACGGATTCCCGGCCAGCCCGTTGACCTGCGCGAACGCGGTCGTGATCATGCAGTGCCCGAGATCCGCCTGGAGGCGGTGACCGTCCGCTACCCCGGACGCGACGACGTGGCGCTGGACGCAGTCTCGCTGGTCATCTCGCCGGGCGAGCGGGTGTCCATCGTCGGCCCGAGCGGGGCGGGCAAGAGCACGCTGCTCCACCTCCTGCTCGGCTTCGTCACCCCGTCGGAGGGCCGAGTGCTGGTCGGCGGCGCCGACCTGGCCGATCTCGACCTCGACGAGTGGCGCCGCCGCCTGGCCTTCGTGCCCCAGCGGCCGCACCTGTTCGCCACGTCGGTCGCGGCCAACATCGCGCTGGGCTCTTCGGCCACGCCCGAGGAGGTCCGTACGGCCGCCGCCGAAGCCCAGGCGGCCGAGTTCGTGGAGGCGCTGCCCGACGGCTACGACACGCCGCTGGGTGAACGCGGTGCGAACCTGTCCGCCGGGCAGCGCCAGCGAGTCGCGCTCGCGCGGGCGTTCTGCCGTCCGTCGGCGGAGGTGTTGCTGCTCGACGAGCCGACGGCCCGCCTGGACGGCAGGAGCGAGGCCGCGGTCGTCGAGGCCACGCGGCGGCTGGCGGAGGGCCGCACCGCGATCATCGTCGCCCACCGCCCCGCCATGATCGACCTCGCGGACCGGGTCATCCACCTTGAATCCGGCCGGCTCACCCCCCGCGACCACGTGATCGGAGGCCGCGCGTGACCGCCACACTCCTCGGGCCGGGCATGACCCGGCGGCTGGCCCTCGCCGCGCTCGCCGGGTCGGCCGCCGACCTCGCCGGGGTGGCGCTGATCGCCTCGGCGGCCTGGCTGATCACGAGGGCCGCCGAGCAGCCGCCGCTGGCGGCGCTGTCCGTCGCCATCGTGGCGGTCCGGGCCTTCGCGACCACCCGGGGGATCTTCCGGTACGGCGAGCGGCTGGCCGGCCACGACGTGGCCCTGCGGGCCCAGGCCGGGACGCGTGAGCGCCTCTACCAGGCGCTCATTCCCACCGGGCCGCTGTCACACCGGGGCGCCGACCTGCTCAGCCGGATGGTCGACGACACCGACGCCGTCCAGGACCTGCTCGTCCGGTGCGTGCTGCCCGCCGTCGCCGCGCTCCTCACCGGGATCGCCGCCGTGGTCGTCGCCGCCTTCCTCCTGCCCGCCGCCGCACTCGCGCTCGCCGCCGGGCTGCTGGTCGCGGGGGCCCTCCTCCCGGCCGGTACGACGGCCGCCGCGCGGAGATGGTCGGCGAGGATCGCCCCCGCGCGGGCCGAGCTCGCCGCCAAGGTCGCCGACCTGGTCCACGGCGCGGCCGACCTCGCGGCGTACGGCGCGCGGGACCAGGCGCTGGCCGCCGGGATGGACGCCGACGCGCGGCTGGCGAAGCTGGAGCGGGGCCAGGCGCGGATCAACGCCGCCGGCCTCGGGCTCGGGGTGCTCGCCCAGGGCCTGACCGTCGTGGCCGTGGTGCTGACGGCCCAGGCCGCGCACCTGGGCACGGTCGCGACAGCCGTACTGGCCCTGACCGCTCTCGTGTCGTTCGAGCCGGTCCTGCCGCTCGCCGCCGCGGGTGAGCGGTTCGCCGGGGTGCTGGCGGCGCTGCGCAGGCTGAGGGAGATCAGGGCGACGCCCCCGGCGGTCGCCGAGCCGGACTCACCCGCTCCCCCGCCGGAGCCGCCGCTGACGGTCGAGGTCGACAACCTGGTGGTCCGCCACAGGGACCGGGAGCCTGCGCTCGACGGGGTCAGCCTTACGCTGACGCCGGGCAAACGGGTCGCCATCGTCGGCCCGAGCGGGGCCGGGAAGAGCACGCTCCTGTCGGCCCTGATGCGCACGGTGGGCATTGAGTCCGGAAATATCCGCATCAATGGGGTGGATGTCCGGGCGTACTCCTCCGACGACGTCCGCGCCAGGATGACCGGGCTCACCCAGGACCCCTACGTCTTCCAGGCCACCGTCCGCGACAACCTCCGGCTCGCGGGCCCGGACGCGTCGGAGGACGACCTCGCGCATGCCGTACGGCAGGCCAGGCTGGACGCCTGGGCGGAGCGGACCGGCTGGGACACGACGCTCGGCGAGGACGGGCGCACGGTCTCCGGCGGGCAGCTCCAGCGGCTGGCGCTCGCCCGCGCCCTGCTGTTCGACCCGTCGGTGCTGCTGCTGGACGAGCCGGCGGAGGCGCTCGACGAGGAGACGGCCGACCTGCTGATGGCCGACCTGCTCGACGCCACGCGGGGCCGGACGACCCTGCTGGTCACCCACCGGCTGCGCGGGCTGGAGCAGGTCGACGAGATCGTCGTGCTGGAGAACGGCCGGGTAGCGCAGCGGGGAACGCACGCCGAGTTGCTCGCCGTTCCCGGCTACTACCGCGACCTCTGGGAATCCGAGGCGATGACCGGTCACTGAGCGTCCAGTGACCGGTCACCGCGGAAGCCGCGTGCATGATCACGCGCCGGATAGGCGCACGTCGCAGGCCGTACGGATGAACCCGCGCATGATCACGCACGGCGTCGGGGCACGTCGCGGACCGTACGGAGGAACCTGTGCATGATCACGCCGGGGTTGCCGGACTCAGCTGGTGGCGGACTGCTCGGCGAGGGCGGTGGTGACGGTCGAGGACTTGCCGTTGCGGGTGTAGGTGATGGTCACCTTGTCGCCGGGCCGGGAACTCCGGATCGCGCCGACGAGCGTCTCCGCGTCGTCCACCACCGTGTCGTTGATCTTGGTGATCAGGTCGCCGTCCTTGAGTCCGATCTTGTCCGCGGGGCTCCCGGCGGTGATCGAGCTGACCACGGCCCCGGCCGCGTCACCGGTCGCGTCGGCCACGCTCACGCCCAGGTAGGCGTGGGTCGCCTTACCGTTCTTGATGAGCTGCTCGCCGACCTGCTTGGCCGTGTTGATCGGGATCGCGAAGCCCACGCCGATGTTGCCGGAGCTGGAGCCCGACGTGGCGATGGCGGTGTTGATGCCGATGACCTGGCCCGAGGAGTTCACCAGGGCGCCGCCCGAGTTGCCCGGGTTGATCGCGGCGTCGGTCTGGATCATGCCGCCGATGGTGGTGCCGGCCTGGCTCGGCTGCTGCTGCTGCTCCTCCTGGCCCCAGGGGAACGGCGGGGGCTGCTGCTGCTCGCCGCCCTCGGTCAGCGTGCGGTCCAGGGCGCTCACGATGCCGGACGTGACCGAGCCCTCGAGCCCCAGCGGGCTGCCGATCGCGAGGACGCTGTCGCCGACCTCCAGCTTGTCGCTGTCGCCCAGCGAGGCCGGAGTCAGGCCCGAGACGCCCTGCGCCTGGATCACGGCGAGGTCGGTGGTGGGATCGGTGCCCTTCACCGTGGCCGACGCCGTCTTGCCGTCGCTGAACTTCACCGTGACGGTGCTGCCCTGGCCGGCCTCGGCCACCACGTGGTTGTTGGTGAGGATCAGGCCGTCGGCCGAGAGGATCACACCGGACCCCTCGCCGCCGCCGGTGGGCGTAGTGATCTTGATGGAGACCACGGACGGCTGGATCGCCTTGGCGACCGCCGCGATGGTGTTCCCCGACGAGCTCGACACCGGCTTCACCAGCGGACTGGAGATCACCGTCTGCCCGCCGTTGGCCGCGCTGGCGACGAGGGCCCCCGTCGCCCCGCCACCTAGCGCCACGGCGGCGAGGGCGAGACCCGCCACCACCTTCTGCCTGCCGGTCAGCGTGCCGGCCGGGCGCTGCGGCGGCGGCAGAGGGCTGCCGAACACCGCGGTGTCATATGGGCCGTACGGGCCGGGACCTCCGTGGTGTCCATAGCCTCCATAGCCGCCCTGGTTCCCGCCGTACTGGCCGTACTGCGGGGGAGTCCTGCCGAACTGGCTCCACCCGTGGCCGGGGAGCACCTCGGTGTCGGTCCCGGGAACGCGCTCTCCTGAGCTCATCGCCATCCCCCTAATTGGATCTGCCGGTAATCCGGCTCTCCGCCGGTACATCACTACAATGGCAGGCCCGCGATAAGGTCACGCTAAGCGATCAGACAGCCGGCCAGTACTCGTCCCGCAGCAGGCGCTTGTAAAGCTTGCCCGTGGGGTGGCGTGGCAGCTCGTCGCGGAAGTCGACCGACCTCGGGCACTTGTAGTGGGCGAGGTGCGCGCGGCAGAAGTCGATGAGCTCGGCCTCCAGGGCGGGGCCCGCGTCCTGCGCGGAGACCGGCTGGACGACGGCCTTGACCTGCTCCCCCATCTCCGGGTCCGGCACTCCGAAGACGGCCACGTCGGCGACCTTGGGGTGCGTCACGAGCAGGTTCTCGGCCTCCTGGGGGTAGATGTTCACCCCGCCCGAGATGATCATGTAGGAGCGCCGGTCGGTCAGGTAGAGGAAGCCCTCCTCGTCAAGGTGGCCGATGTCGCCGAGCGTGGTCCAGCCCCGGCCCATCGGGTCCTGGACCGACCGGGTCTTGCCCGGGTCGCCGTGGTAGACGAACTCGGGGCCGCCGGAGAAGTACACCGTGCCGTGCTCGCCCGGCGGCAGCTCGTTGCCCTCGTCGTCGCAGATGTGGACGACGCCCAGAAGCGACCGGCCGACCGTGCCCTTGTGCTTCAGCCAGTCCTCGGAGCTGACGTAGAGGAAGCCGTTGCCCTCCGTGCCCGCGTAGTACTCGTGGATGATCGGGCCCCACCACTCGATCATCCGCTCCTTGACCGGGACCGGGCAGGGAGCCGCCGCGTGGATGGCGCACCGCAGCGAGGACAGGTCGTGGCGCTCCCGCACCCCGGGCGGCAGCTTGAGCATCTTGATGAACATCGTCGGCACCCACTGCGAATGCGTGACGCCGTACCGCTCGATCAGCGCCAGCGCCTCCTCGGCGTCGAACCTCTCCATCACGATGATCGTGGCCCCCAGCCGCTGGAAGGTCAGGCAGTACCGCAGCGGCGCCGCGTGGTAGAGAGGGGCGGGCGACAGGTACACGCTGTCCGCCGACGGGGCGAACAGGAACTGGACGAGCTGCAACATCGGTCCGGCGGCGTCCAGCGGCGCCTTGCTCAGGGTGGGCTTGACGCCCTTCGGCCGCCCAGTGGTCCCCGAGGAGTACAGCATGTCCGCGCCCTGGCACTCGTCCTCGATGGGAGCCGTCGGCTGTCCGGCCGTCGCCTCCTCGTAGGACGCGAAGCCGGGGGCCACACCGTCGAGCATGAGCCGCACCTCGACGCCGGGCGTGCCGCCGGTGACGGAGGTCGCGACGTCCGCCAGGGCCGCCGACGAGATGAAGACCCGCGCCTCGCAGTTGTTGAGGATGTAGGCCAGTTCCTCACTCTGGAGGCGGGAGCTGACCGCGGTGTAATAGAGGCCGGACCGGTGGGCCGCCCAGGCGACGGCCAGGAACAGCGGGTGGTTCTCCAACATGAACGCGACGTGGTCGCCGGGCCGCAGGCCGGCGGCGCGCAGGAGGTGCGCCAGCCGGTTGGACTCCTCGTCGAGCTGACGGTAGGTGACCACGCGGCCGGTGGCCGCCATGATCACGGCGGGCTTGTCCGGCGTCACCGCCGCGATGGCTCCCGGATGCATGACCGAACGCTAGTCGGTTTTCCGGTAGGGGTCACGCAACGGCCGCGCCCGCTGTGCGAAGTCCTCTTTGATCTCCCGCATCTTCGGGCCGGCGGCGTAGAAACGGCCCTTCGTCTCCCCGTACGGCTGGAGCCAGTCTTTCCCCGCGAGCTCCCGCAGGTCGCGGGCGGCCTGGCCCTGGCTCAGGCCCTCGTCGGCCTGGTACATGCTCCGCCTCAGCCTGCTGGAGACGAAGACCTGGTAAAGCGCCGAGACCGTGCGCGGGTGCAGGCCCTCGGCGTCGGACCGCTCTTCGAGCAGCACCCAGACCTCGCCCGCCTCGGCCAGCCTCCGCTGGACCCGCTGCGCCTGCATGTGATGGCAGCGCAGGACGAACCGCACCCACGACAGCGTGTCGCCGTGCGGGCTCCAATGGCCGTGCTGCACCGCCCGCAACGCGCCGTAGTACTCGAGCGTGTTCTCGCCGATGCCGAGGCACTCCTCGATCGAGGAGAACTCGGGTGTGGTGATCTGGTCGCGGCCGAGCACGAGCGTCTGCAGGGCACGGGACATACGCCCGTTGCCGTCGCGCCAGGGATGGATCGCCACCAGGTTGAAGTGCGCCATCGCGCCGCGCACGTAGCTGGGGGCGGCGAGATCCCCGGTGTTCAGCCAGTCCCCCAGCTCGTCGAGGAGATCCGGCACCGCCTCGTGGTCCGGCCCTTCGTAGACGACCTCGCCGGTGGCGGAGTTCCGGACGTAGATGCCGCCCGGCCGCGCCGTTCCCGGGGTCTTGTCGATGTGGTGGCCGATCATCATGAAGTTCAGCGCGTGAAGCAGGCCCACGTCGTAGCGTAACGCCCGGCTCTTGGACAGCAGGTTGATGTAGGTCAGCGCCTGCTGATATCCGGCGATCTCCCGGGCCACCCGGGCCGACGCCTCCAGCGGCTCCTCTCCGGACATGATCGACTCGATGTCCTCGACGCTCGCCCGATAGCCCTCGATCGAGTTCGAGCCCTGGATGGCCCTCGCCTGCAACTGACGCCGCAGCAGGCCGTCCCACCGATGAGCCTCGGCGAGCCGATATTTCAGGTCGCGCCGCATGTCCTCGATCTCGGCGAGGACCTTCTCGTCTATCGGATCCAGCGTCGGTGTGCCGTACAGCATGAGCCCATAACAGCATGGGCGAATCATTTAGTCAAGTGACCGAATGATTCGCCCATATATGTGTGATTTAGGCGGCGGCCGGCTGGGCCACCGTCGCGGAGGTCAGGGCCAGGTCGAGGACCTCACGGACGTCGCTCACCGCGTGGACGGTGAGGTCGGCCAGCACGTCCGCCGGAACGTCGTCCAGGTCGGGCTCGTTGCGGGCCGGGATGAGGACCGTCGTGATTCCCGCCCGGTGGGCGGCGAGCAGCTTCTGCTTCACCCCGCCGATCGGGAGGACCCGGCCGGTGAGGGACACCTCGCCGGTCATCGCCACGTCACCGCGGACCGGGCGGCCCGACAGCAGCGAGGCCAGAGCGGTCGTCATCGTGACGCCCGCGGACGGCCCGTCCTTCGGCACCGCGCCCGCCGGGACGTGGATGTGCACGGACCTGTCCTTGAGCGACCCGACCGGCAGCTCCAGCTCCACTCCGCGCGAGCGCAGGAAGGACAGCGCGATCTGCGCCGACTCCTTCATCACGTCGCCGAGCTGGCCGGTGAGGGTCACCCCGGTGGAGCCCGTCTCCGGGTCGGCCAGGGACGCCTCGACGTAGAGCACGTCGCCGCCCGCGCCGGTCACCGCGAGGCCCGTCGCCACGCCCGGCACCGCCGTACGCTGCGCGGCCTCGGGAAGGGACGACTCGGGCACGTGCCGCGGCCGGCCCAGGTAGGCCACCAGGTCGCCGGCCGAGACCGCGACCGGCAGCTCCGCCTGGCCGAGCGCCACGTTGGCCGTGACCTTGCGGAGGACCCGCGCGATCGACCGCTCCAGCGACCGGACGCCCGCCTCGCGGGTGTACTCCCCCGCGAGCCTGCGCAGCGCGCCCTCGTCGATGGTCACGTCGGCGGCCGTCAGGCCGGCCTTCTCCAGCTGGCGCGGGAGCAGGTGGTCACGGCCGATCGCGACCTTCTCGTCCTCGGTGTAGCCGTCGAGCGTCACGATCTCCATGCGGTCGAGCAGCGGGCCGGGGATCTGCTCCAGGACGTTGGCCGTCGCGAGGAACAGCACGTCGCTGAGGTCGAGCTCCACCTCCAGGTAGTGGTCGCGGAACGTGTGGTTCTGCGCCGGGTCCAGGACCTCGAGCAGCGCCGCGGTCGGGTCGCCGCGGTAGTCGGCGCCGACCTTGTCGATCTCGTCGAGCAGCACGACCGGGTTCATCGAGCCGGCCTCGCGGATGGCCCGGACGATCCGGCCGGGCAGCGCGCCGACGTACGTGCGCCGGTGGCCGCGGATCTCGGCCTCGTCGCGGACGCCGCCGAGGGCGACGCGGACGAACTTGCGGCCCATGGCCCGCGCGACCGACTCGCCGAGGGAGGTCTTGCCGACTCCGGGCGGGCCGGCCAGCGCCAGGACGGCGCCGCTGCGACGCCCTCCGACCACTCCGAGGCCCTGGTCGGCCCGGCGCTTGCGGACCGCGAGGTACTCGATGATGCGGTCCTTCACGTCGTCCAGACCGGTGTGGTCGGCGTCGAGCACCGCGCGGGCGCCGGCGATGTCGTACTCGTCGGTCGTGTGGGTGCTCCACGGGATGTCGAGGACGGTGTCCAGCCAGGTGCGGATCCAGCCGGTCTCGGGAGACTGGTCGGAGGTGCGCTCCAGCTTGTCGACCTCCTTGAGCGCGGCCTCCCTGACCTTCTCGGGGAGGTCGGCCGCCTCGATGCGGGACCGGTAGTCCTCCTCCTCGTCAGACGGGTCGCCGTTGAGCTCGGCCAGCTCCTTGCGGACGGCGGCGAGCTGCTGACGCAGCAGGAACTCCCGCTGCTGCTTCTCCATGCCCTCCTGGACGTCCTTGCGGATGGTCTCCGCGACGTCGAGCTCGGCGAGGTGCTCGCGGGCCCAGGTGACGAGCTTGTCCAGGCGCTCGGCCGGGTCGGGGGTCTCCAGCAGGAGCTGCTTCTGCGGCGTGGACAGCCAAGGGGCGTAGCCCGCGCTGTCGGCCAGGACCGACGGGTCCTTGATCTGGTTCACCGCGTCCACGACCTGCCACGCGCCCCGCTTCTGCAGGATCGTGACGGTCAGCGACTTGTACTCCTTGGCGAGCTCCTCGGCCCGATGGCCGGACGCGACCGGCTCCAGGACCGTGGCCTCCACCCAGAGCGCCGCGCCGGGGCCGGTCGTTCCTGTGCCCACGCGCATGCGGTCCACGCCGCGGACCACGGCGGCCGGCTCGCCTCCGGGCAGCCGCCCGACCTGCTCGACGACCGCGGAGACGCCAATGGCGCCGTACCGGCCGTCCACGCGCGGCACCAGGAGAACCCTGCTCTCGCCGCTGGCCCGTGCCGCGTCGATCGCCGCCCGGACCTCGGAGTCCGACAGGTCGAGGGGGACGACCATGCCGGGCAGGACGACCTCGTCGTCCAGAGGAAGGACGGGAAGGATCTTTGCCATGCCTACTCCCAAGGTTGAGTTATGCCGACTCAACTAACAGGAGCCTCACCGTGTTCCCAGTTTTGCGTCAGTTCGCTGTGAGCGATCGTAATCGTGTAATCGCAGCTCTGGCCGCCCGGAATGTCGGTATCGGTCAAACGTGGGGCTGCGTGGCCCGGTGTGCGAACCGGACACCATGATGTCCCCTATGGAATCAGGCCAGATCCGACTCAGCTCCCCCACAGGGCGATGGATCCTTCTCACGACCGTCCTCGGATCCGGCATGGCGATGCTCGACGGCACCGTGGTCAACGTCGCGCTCCCCACCCTCGCCCGCGACCTCGACGCGGGGATCTCGGGACTCCAGTGGACGATCAACGCGTACACCCTCACGCTGGCGGGGCTGATCCTGCTCGGCGGCTCACTCGGCGACCGGTACGGCAGGCGGAAGGTCTTCCTCATCGGCGTGACGTGGTTCGCGGTCGCGTCGGCCCTGTGCGGCCTCGCCCCGAACATGCCCGTGCTGATCCTGGCCCGCGCCCTCCAGGGCGTCGGCGGCGCGCTGCTCACCCCGGGATCACTCGCGATCATCCAGGGCAGCTTCGCGCACGAGGACCGGCCTCGCGCGGTCGGCGCGTGGTCTGGGCTCGGCGGCGTGGCCGCCGCCGTGGGCCCGCTGCTCGGCGGGTGGCTGGTGGAGACGGCCGGCTGGCGCTGGGTGTTCCTGCTCAACCTGCCACTCGCGGCCGTCGTCGTGGCGGTAGCCGTACGGCACGTGCCGGAGACCAGGGACGTCGACACGCAGGGGCGGTTCGACGTGCTCGGCTCGGTGCTGGCCGCGCTCGCGCTCGCCGGTCTCACCTACGGCCTGATCCTCGGGGGCCGCGGCTACCTCCCGCTCGCCGTGGGCGTGGCGCTCGGCGCCTGGTTCGTGATCCTGGAGAGGCGGCGCTCGCCGGACGCGCTCGTTCCCGTGGGGATCTTCGCCTCGCGCGTGTTCACCGCCGTCAACATCGTGACGCTGATCATGTACGCGGCGATGGGCGTCGTCTTCTTCCTGCTCGTCGTGCAACTCCAGGTCTCCGCCGGGTTCTCCCCCATCGCGGCCGGGTCTGCGATGCTGCCGGTGACGATCCTGATGCTGCTGCTGTCGGCCCGCTCGGGTGAGCTGGCCAAGCGGATCGGGCCGCGCGTCCCGATGGCGGCCGGCATTCTCACGTGCGCCGCCGGGCTCCTGCTGATGAGCCGGATCGGCCCCGGGTCGTCCTACCTCGTCGACGTGCTGCCCGCGGTGGTCGTCTTCGGGATCGGCCTGTCCTCCGCGGTGGCTCCGCTGACGGCCACCGTGCTCGCCACGGCCCAGGAGCGGTACGCGGGGGTGGCCAGCGGCGTCAACAACGCCCTCGCCCGCACCGGCAGCCTGCTCGCGGTCGCCGCGGTGCCGCCCCTCGTGGGCCTGATGGGCGACGCCTACAACTCACCGGCCGCGTTCACCCACGGCTACCACACCGCGATGCTGATCAGCGCCGCCATGCTGGCCCTCGCCGCGCTGGTGTCCTTCCTCACCATCAGGACCAACGTGCTGGCCGAGGCTCCCGAGCCGAAGCGCCACGTCCACTGCTCGCTGGACGCCCCGCCGCTGGAGCGCGACGGAACGGCCTGAGTTCAGCCAGCCGACGGGGGCGGTTCATGTGCCGGTGGGGCGCGTGTCCTGATCCCGGGAAACGATCCGGCACATGAGCGTTTCCCGCCCGTCGACCCGCACGTCAACTCGCACGTGGATCAGGACCGGCGCCCTGCTCGCGGCCGTCCTCGCCGCTCCAGCGCTCCCTGCCGGTTCTCCGGCCTCCGCCGCACGGAGCTGCCCGGGCGTCCTCACGCCCGGCTTCCTGGCGGTGGCCGCGCCGTACGCGACCGTGCACGGGCAGCCGCGCGCGGGGACGGTCACCCTGTTCAGCTCGGACAAGACGCTGGGCGGCCTGAAGAAGACGAGAACCCTCATCCAGGGCACCGGCGGCATCGGGGACACCCCGGAACGGAACGACGCGTTCGGGTCGGCGCTCGCCAAGGGCGACTTCGACGGCGACGGCTGCGCCGACCTGGCCATCGGCGCGTCGGAGGAGTTCTTCGGCGCGCCCGTCCCCGGAGCCGACGGGCACGGCGTCGTGCACCTGCTGTTCGGCTCGCCGGACGGCCTCACCCGGGCCGAGACCATCGACGTCGCCCACCTCGGGCGCCGGCACGGCACCGACCGGTTCGGAGCGGCCCTCGCCGCCGGGGACCTCGACGGGGACGGCGACGACGAGCTCGTCGTGGGAGCTCCCGGCATGGACGGCGGAGGCGGCATCGGCGTCTTCGGCATGAAGGACCGCTCGCCGTACGGCATGGGCACGCTGATCACCCAGACGACCGGCTGGGTGGGGCAGGAGCCCGGCGCGACCGACCAGTTCGGGGCGGCCCTCGCGACCGGCGACTTCGACGGGAACGGCAAGGACGAGATCGCGGTCGGCGCGCCCGGCGACGGCGGCCTCCGGTACGGCTCGGGCGTCGTGACGATCATCGACCCCCGTGCCCGGCGGGCGGGCGTCTACACCCAGGAGAGCCCGGACGTGAAGGGCTATGGGGAGAAGTGGGACGCCTTCGGCGCCGCCCTGGCGTCGGGCGACTTCAACGCCGACGGGCGCGACGACCTGGCGATCGGCGTGCCGGGTGAGGACCTGTCGATGCTCCAGCGCGGCATGGACTACGGCGACGGCGCGGTCAACGTGCTGTACGGCTCGGCCCGCGGCCTGACCGCCCTCGGCAGCGAGGTCTGGTCGCAGACGGTACTCAAGGGCACGCCGCGTTACTTCGACCGTTTCGGCACGTCGCTGGCCGCCGGTGACCTCAACGGCGACGGGGACGACGAGCTGGTGGTCGGAGTGCCGGGAGAGGGCGCGGTCCAGGTCATCGCGGGCACCCGGAGCGGCGGCCTGACCCGCAACCACAACCTGCTGCTCACCGGACCGGCGAACGGCGACTTCGGGGCCTCGATCATGGTCGAGGGCGGGAAGCTACTGGTGGCCGCGCCGGGCACGGGCCGTCTGACGCTCATCGGGACGAAGGCGAAGAAGGGCTCCTATCCAGGAGTGCTCCCACGCACCGCCCGCGTCATCGACACGGGCGGCGAGGACGACCTCTTCGGCTACGCGCTGAGCTAGCCGGGCTAGGCGTTGAGCTGGGCGTGGCCGGAGGGGATGGTGAAGCAGGCCGAGGTCTTGGCCGGCGCGCCCCGCCTGCTGATGTAGTCGAGCGTGCGGAACTCGGCCCGCATCTCCTCCGGTGACACCCGGCAGACGATGTAGCCGCGGCGCTGGTCGATGTAGGAGATGTGCGGGTTCTCCCGGAGGATCTCGGCGATCCGCGCCTCGTCCCGGTAGCCGTCTCCGTCGCTGGAGATCGACGACGTCACCAGCTCGACCGCCACGCGGGGCGAGCCCGGGTCGCCGAAGTCCGGCCGGAGGTCGGCGGCGTGGTGCATGTGCGCGTCCCCGGTCAGCACGACGGGGTTGGCCGCACCCGACGCCTTGATGCCTTCGAGCAGTCGCGCCCGGTCCGCCGGGTAGCCGTCCCAGCTGTCCATGTTGAGCTCGGTGCCCGGCCCGGGCCGGAAGTCGCGCTGGGCCATCAGGACCTGCTGGCCGATGAGGTTCCACCTGGCCCCCGAGCCGGCGAGCCCGTCCAGCAGCCAGCGGCGCTGGTCCGCGCCGAGGATCGTGCGGCCGGCGTCCAGGCGCTCGTCGCACCCGGCCCGGTCGCCGTCGTCGCAGGCCTGGTCGTCGCGGAACTGCCGGGTGTCGAGCAGGTGGAAGGCCGCCAGGCTCCCCCACGAGATCCGCCGGTTGATCCGGATCGACGCGCCCCTCGGCACGCTGGCCCGCCGCAGCGGCATGTTCTCGTAGTACGCCTGGAAGGCGTGGGCCATCCGCTCCCGGAACCCGGGCGCGTCGGTGCTGGAGATCGGCCCCGCCCAGTTGTTCTCGATCTCGTGGTCGTCGAACGCGACCAGCCACGGCGCCGCCCGGTGGGCCGCCTGGAGGTCGGGGTCGGTCTTGTACTGCCCGTGCCGGATCCGGTAGTCGGCCAGGCTCTGGCACTTGTTCCCCGCGTGCGTGCGCACGTTGCCGCCGAGCGCCGTGTAGCCCTGCGGCTCGTACTCGTAGATGTAGTCGCCCAGGTGCACGACGAGGTCCGGGTCCTGCTCGGCGATCCTCCGGTAGGCCGTGTAGTAGCCGTGTTCCCAGTGCGCGCAGGCCGCGACCACGAAGGTCAGCGGCGACAGCCCCGCCGGCGCCGTCCGCGTGCGGCCCGCGGGCGACAGATGGCCGCCGGCGCGGAAGCGGTAGAAGTACTCCCGGCCGGGTTGGAGCCCGCCCACCTCGACGTGGACGCTGTGCGCCTCCGCCGCGCGGGCCGTCGCCGTACCGGACCTGACGACTTCGGAGAAGCCCTCGTCGGAGGCGAGCTGCCAGTCCACCTCGACGGAGTTGGCGGGCATGCCGCCGAGGCCGTCGGGGGCAGTGGGATCGAGGGCCAGCCGGGTCCAGAGCACGACACCGTCTGAGGTCGGCTCCCCGGAGGCGATTCCGAGGGCGAACGGATCCTGCCGCGGGGCGCGGCGGGGCAGGGCGGAGCCGGAGAGCAGGAGGCCACCGGCTCCGGCGGCGACAGCGGACAGGAACACTCGTCGCGAGGCATTCGTCTGCACGACACCAGTGCAACCCGCGCGGTCGACGCGCAGCCTCTACGGCCGTGACCCGCACCGAAACCACGGGTGAACAGTGCTGTTGAACGGCGCTGCTGAACAGCGCCGGTGAGGACAGTGCCGGTGAGGACAGTGCCGGTGAGAGTGCCACCGACTGGCCTGATTACCCCCGGAGGGCGAGCTTGAGATCGTCCCGCAGTGTCGCGGCGTCGCGGAAGTGGATCCCGGCCATGCCCGCCGCCTCGGCGCCCGCGATGTTCTCCAGGCGGTCGTCGATGAAGACGATGTCCCCGGGTGGCACGCCGAGTCCCTCCGCGACCCGGCGGTAGATTTCCAGGTCCGGCTTCACCAGGCCCATGCGGCCGCTGTAGAAGCGCGGGCTGATGGGGGCCATGAACGGCAGCTCGTCGAGCCCGTCCGCGATGCAGACGGGCGCGTTCGACAGCAGCGCCACTGGCACGTCGTCGGCGGCCAGCTCATCGACGATCGCGACGGTCTCCTCGTTGGGCCGCGACCAGCTCGCGACGTCCATGGCGATCACCCGGTCGAGCTCCGCGCCGCCGAGCGGCCTGCCGTACACGCGGGACCAGTACGCCTCAGGGTCCAGCGTGTCCCGGTCGAAATCGAGGCGCAGGTCCCAGTACCGCTCCTCGAAGCCGGGAACGCCTTGCGCCATCCGCGCCACGTCGGCTGCGTCCTGCGCGAGTGAGATGACATTGCCGTAGTCGAAGAGAACATGTTTCCTCATCGAATGATCATAACGTTCAGGTGACATACGGCCTGAGGTAGTCGTTGGCCGTCCCGCAGCCCAGGTAGTTGCGGACCGTGTGGAAGTCGAGCCAGTCGATGTTGCAGGCGACGTCACGCTCGACACCGTCGAAGCGGTCGCGCAGGGCGGGCGGAATGGCCGCGATGTCGTCCTTGTCGGCGATGTTGATCCAGCGGGCGACGCCCGGCGGCCGGGCGCCCCGCCCGTGCGCCGGGATGGGGCTGAGCCGTTCGAATACGACGTTCTTCATACCCAGCGGGCTGCCGAGCGTGATGAGCAGTTCGGTGGACAGGTCCGGATGCGCCCAGAACGCCTCGTAGGTCACCACACTGCCCAGCGAATGGGCGACGACCACGCGAGGCTGACGCCTGCGGATCACGTCCGCCACGGCGTCGCGCGCGCGGATCCTCGGGTCGCCTCCGCCGAGGTAGGCCGCGACCTCGGGGCAGAAGTCCTGGGCGAACTTCACGGCGCCCGGGCCGAGCCTGGCCAGCAGCCACTCCGCGAGCCGGTGCGCGACGCCGGTGAGCGACTCCCCTGCGGCGCTCGGGACGCGCCCGTCGAGCTGCGCCGCCCAGTCGGCGAACACGAGCTTCGCCGGAGGGTCCATCTGCCGGGGCGGCTTCGGCGGCCCCTTGTGCAGGTGGTGGGCGTAGTAGGCGATCTCGGAGAAGTACCGCTGGCCCGCGTAGGGGGCTCCTCCGCTGAGACCCTTGTGCAGGTAGCCGTTCCACTTGGCCAGCATGGCCTCCGCGGCTCCGCCCGGGGACCCGCCCGCCTCCTCGTAGTAGTGATACTTGCCGATGCCGTGGACCCCGACGATCGTGGTCATGGTCGAGCCGCCGCCTCCGCTCCGTGTGACCCCCGCTGCCGCCCCCGGAGACACTGTGCAGGAGCCGGTGGATCGTTACAAGGCGAAGTCTGATTTGCGGGGATAAACCAGTTGTTGGGAGGTCATGCGCGATCGCTAACCTGTGACCACTCGTAGAACTTCCCGCTTGAGAGAGGCTCCCATGCCAGGCCCGTTGCACGTCCGCGGCTCGGTCGTCATCCCGGAGGCGGAGCTCGGCTGGCGTTTCTCCCGCTCGTCGGGGCCCGGCGGGCAGGGCGTGAACACGACCGACAGCCGGGTCGAGCTCAGCTTCAACCTGGAGACCACGACCGCGCTCGGGCCGGTCCTGAAGTCTCGGGCGCTCGAACGGCTCGGCCCCCGGCTCATCGACGGCGTCGTCACCATCGCCGCCTCCGAGCACCGCTCCCAGCTCCGCAACCGCGAGGCGGCGGAAGAGCGGCTGGCCGGCCTGATCCGCGAGGCCATCGCTCCCCCGCCGAAGAAGCGCCGCCCCACCAAGCCGTCGCGCGGGGCGGTCGAAAGGCGGCTGGCGGCCAAGAAGCGCCGCTCCGACGTCAAGCGCCTGCGCCGGCCGGAAGACTAGATCCTCCGGTCCTCCATCTCCCAGACGTGGTCGATGACGTGCCAGGTGATGCGGCGGGCCGCGTAGCGGGCGGGCCAGCCCCTGCCGGACGGGCCGCCGTCGGATGGCCGCCCAAGGACCTCGGCGATCTCCTCCCGCATGGCGGCGAGAGCCGCGTCGTCCTTCGGCGGCTTGTGCCGTACTCCGATCTTCCGGGCGTAGGCGCGCTCCGCCTCGATCACGTGGTTCACCATCTTGTCGCGGTCCCGGCCGCCGCCCCGGGGGCCCTTTCGCAGCTCCTCGGGGGACCCGGCCGCCACCTCGGCGAAGACGGCCCAGGAGGCGCGGAGCAGCGAGACGGCCCTGGCCGCCTCGTCCGCCCCCATCGGCTCCAGGTCAAGGTCCGGGATCGCGCTGGGCGCCCCGAAGTCGGTGGTCGCGTCGCCCTTGGTCCGCTCGACCACCATCGGATCACCCGGCTCGAACTCCAGCCCCGCGCGCTCGGCGATCACGCGATATCGCGGAAGGTAGTCCGTCAACGTGTCCAGCGCGGCCTCCTCGGACTTCCCGCTCCGGCACCAGCCGGGCCAGTCGAAGGAGCAGGCGAAGACCTTCTTGGCGCCGAGTTCGAGATACACGCGATTCATGTGGCTCAGCATCACACCCGAACCTGCCAGGACGTGACAGGTTTCAGACGAGCTCCTTTCAGACCAGTTCGATGAGGTCCGCCACCGAGGCGACCACCTGAGACGGCCGGAACGGGTAGCGGTCGATCTGGTCCTTCTGCGTCACTCCGGTGAGCACCAGGATCGTGTGCAGACCCGCCTCGATCCCGCAGACGACATCGGTGTCCATGCGGTCGCCGATCATGGCGGTGCTCTCGCTGTGCGCGTCGATCTGGTTGAGCGCGCTGCGCATCATCATCGGGTTCGGCTTGCCCACGAAGTACGGCTCGACACCGGTCGCCTTAGTGATCATCGCGGCGACGGCGCCGGTTGCCGGCAGAGCGCCCTCGTTCGAGGGTCCGATGGGGTCGGGGTTGGTCGCGATGAACCGCGCGCCGTTGTCGATCAGCCGGATCGCCCGGGTGATCGAGGTGAAGCTGTACGTCCGGGTCTCCCCCAGGACGACGTAGTCCGGATCGAGGTCGGTCAGCACATACCCGCACTCGTGCAGGACGGTCGTCAGCCCCGCCTCACCGATGACGTAGGCGGAGCCATCGGGCCGCTGGTCGGCCAGGAACTTGGCGGTGGCCAGCGCGGACGTCCAGATCGCCTCCGGCGGCACCTCCAGCCCCGCCGCGCGGAGCCGTACGGAGAGGTCTCTGGGGGTGTAGATCGAGTTGTTCGTCAGCACGAGGAACCGCTTGCCGGACTCGCGCAGCCGCCTGATGAACTCATCGGCGCCCGGCACCGGCTGCCCCTCGTGGACCAGCACGCCGTCCATGTCGGACAGCCAGGACTCGATGGGCTTTCGCTCGCTCATGTATCCAGGATGGCAGGTGTGCCCCCGTATCAGAAATAATCGGACGCGACCTCCGGTTGCCGCCAACATGAGCAAGGACAACATTCGCGGCGTCCCGCGCGGGTCCGCCGAGGTGCCGCTGTCGATCCTGGAGCTCGCGACCGTCGGGGAGGGCGGCTCACCGGCCGGATCCCTTCAGGACGCGACCGAGCTGGCCAGACGCGCCGAGGAGTGGGGCTACCACCGCATCTGGGTCGCCGAGCACCACGGCATGCCCGGCGTGGCCAGTTCGTCGCCCGCCGTGATCATCGCCCACCTCGCGGCCGCCACCGGCACGATCCGCCTCGGCTCCGGCGGCGTCATGCTGCCCAACCACGCCCCGCTGGTGATCGCCGAGCAGTTCGGCACACTGCACGCGCTGCACCCCGGGCGCATCGACCTCGGCCTGGGCCGCGCCCCGGGCACCGACATGGCGACCGCGAACGCCCTGCGCCGTTCCGCCCAGGTGGACCCCGACGAGTTCCCGCAGCAGGTGGCGGAGCTGACCGCTTTCCTCGACAACGCGTTCCCGCCGGGCCATCCCTACGCGAAGATCCTCGCCGTACCCGGCGGCTCCAGCCGCCCGCCGATCTGGCTGCTCGGCTCCAGCGGCTTCAGCGCCCAACTGGCCGGGCTGCTCGGGCTGCCGTTCGCCTTCGCTCACCACTTCAGCGCCGCCAACACCGAGCCCGCGCTCGAGCTCTACCGGTCGGCCTTCCGCCCGTCCGAGGTGCTCGCCGAGCCATACGCGCTGATCGGGGTGGCCGCGCTCGCTGCCGACACCGAGGAGGAGGCGCTGCGGCAGGCCATGCCGGGCGCGCTCTCATGGCTGCGCATGCGTTTCGGCCGGCCGGGCCCGGTCCCCACGCCGGAGGAGGCCCAGGCCTACCCCTACACGCCCGCCGAGGCCGAGTTCATCCGCGACCGCCTGTCCACCGTGGTGTACGGCGACGCGGACGGCGTCCGGACCGGGCTGGAGGAGCTGCGCAAGCGCACCGGCGCCGACGAGCTGATGATCACCACCATGGTCCACGGTGGCGCGGCCCGCCTCCGCTCCTACGAGCTCATCGCCAAGGCGTACGGCATGTCTGCGTGACCCGTCCCGAGACGGTGGCGGAGACCGGTGACGGGTCCGGCCCTGGAGTCGGTGTCACGAGGCCGGTGTCAAGAGGCCGGTGTCACGAGGCCGGTGTCACGAGGCCGGGGCGAGCCGTTCCAGGGCCTCCTCGGCGCGGCGCATCGATTCCCGGGGGTCGGCGGCGGGATCGCCGATCTCCGGGTTGAAGTTGAGGTCGTGGAACACCTCCGTGACGCCCTTGGCGGCCAGGGCCTCGACGTCCTCCCGGATTTTCTCGTAAGACCCCGCCAGCGGTCCCCCGTCGGTGGTTCCCGGTCTGGTGACTCCGCGGACCACGAAGCGGAGGCCGCTCGGGTCGCGTCCGGTTTCCCGGGCCGCCTCCTTTACGATGTAGATCTGCTCGTCGATCTTCGAGAGGTCGGCCCGGCTGGAGCTGATCCATCCGTCGGAGATCCGGCCCGCCCGCCTGAGCGCGACAGCCGCAGTCCCACCGAGCAGGATCGGCGGCGGCGTTTCCGGCCGGGGATCCTGGTGCACCGGCGGCACCTCGTAGAACTCCCCCTTGTGCTCCACCACGTCCTCGCTCCACAGACGCCGGAGCAACTGGATGTACTCCTCGGCGCGCTTGCCCCGCCGTTCCATCGTCACGCCCGTGGCGGTGAACTCCTCGGGAATCCAGCCGAGCCCCAGCCCGGCGTCGAGCCTGCCCCCCGAGACGATCTGCAGGGTGGCGAGTTGCTTGGCGAGCAGCGCCGGGGAGAAGAAGGGCAGGTTGAGCACCGCGACTCCGAGCCGGATCCGCTCGGTGACCCCGGCCAGGTAGGACAGCGTTACGACCGGGTCCTGCACGCTCCGATAGACCGGCCCCATGGGATGCCCTACCGGATAGAGCAGCCGCTGAAAGGTCCAGACCTCGGAGTAGCCCAGTTCCTCGGCCCGGCGCGCTACGCGCTTCATGTTGTCCGGCGTGGCCCACGAGCCAGATGACGGTACGGCGAAGCCAATCCTCATACCGGCACCTTATTAGTCGCTCCTCGCAGCCGGTCTTCGTAGTGGTCTCCGCAGCCTGTCTTCGGCTGTCGGCCCTCGCAAAACCCCTGCGGTTTGCTTGGCAGGGGCGTGAGTCTGCCGAGGTGGGTGAGGGTCCAGGTGCCGTCGGGGTTGCGGTGGGTGGTGTAGCGGTCGGGGTGGGCGGCTTTGTCGCGGTTGTGCCAGGTGCAGGCGGGGGCCATGTCCTCCAGGTCGGTGGCGCCGCCGTTGATCCACCCGTTGACGTGGTCGATCTCGGCCATGTCGGCGGGGATCGCGCAGCCGTCGCAGTAGCAGGTGGCGTAGCGGGCGATCAACGCCTGGCGTTGGGCGGGGGTGGCCAGCCGTACCGCGCGGCCCATGTTCAGGACCTGTCCCTTGGCGTCCACCACCATGCGCACCAGGCGGGAGGTGCGGGCCAGCCGATGCACATCGGAGATCGGCAGCAGTTGCCCGGTCGCGATCAGCAGCCCGGGAGCGGGAGGAGCCGGGAGGTGTTTGATCTTCTGTGTAAGGGGGTGGCCTGAAGGACCGATGTGACAGATGGGACATCGGTGGAAGGGACACGATCCGTGATCGAGAAGATTGAGCTGGACCCGGAGTCACAGCCGGGTTCGGCTGTCGAGGAGCAGGCAGCTGCGAAGCGGTTGGCCAAACTGGTCAGCCCGGAGGCGATTGATCGGCTGTTGGCCGATGCGGAGGCGACCGGCACCCCACTGGACGGCGTGAATGGGCTACTCCATCAGATGACCAAGGCGGTGATCGAGCGGGCCTTGGGCGTGGAGATGGCCGATCACCTGGGCTATGAGAAGGGTGATCCGGCCGGCAACGGGTCGGGCAACTCACGTAACGGGCACTACGGCAAGACGGTGACCACCACGTCAGGGCCGGTGCGAATCGAGGTACCCCGCGATCGCAACGGCACCTTCGAGCCCAAGATCGTGCCCAAGCGGACCCGGCGGCTGGGGTCGGTCGACGACATGATCCTTTCGCTGTATGCGCGAGGCATGACCACCCGCGACATCAAAGACCACCTGGCCGAGGTGTATGGCGCCGATGTCTCCCCGGCACTGATCAGCCAGGTCACCGACGTGGTGACCGAAGAGATCACCGAATGGCAGACCCGCCCGGTGGACGCGGACCCGCGGACGAACTGCCGGTATGCCTTCCAGCCGCCCGGCGCGTGCTGCCAGGTGTCGCCACACGCATCCTCGGCGGAGCGCTGCGGCGGGACGTAAGCAGGGTCCAGGACAGTGCCCTTGAGGACGTCGGGCAGCTTGCGCTTGGCGGCACGCGCCGTATGAGAGGAGCCAAAGACATCGATCGGCCACTCGACCATCGAAAGGCACCTCCCCCTGGGCTCCCACGGATCTCAAGAACTGCCCTCACGCTATCCAGGACCTACGACAAACCAGAGCTTGATCCACTACAAACCCGCAGGTCAGAGAGCCGGGGAAAAGATCTACCAAACGGCCACCGGTGCCGTCCGCCAGATGCGCGCGAAATCTCCCCCGGGACAAGGTCCCGTCTCGGCGGGCGAGACTCGGCCGTCGCTGCTGGAGGAGTCTCGCCTACGGCTGAACACCGTCGGCGTCGAGGTCCAGGTAAGCCGGGCATCTTGGTGACCGCCATCCGCTCGGCCGCATGGCTCGGCCGCATGGCTCGATCGCCTGTCTGTCCGCATAATGCGTGGGCGATCTCGGGCCCGATCAGTGCCCGCCGTACGAACCCTGGGTCTGCACGTTGAGCCGGTCGAGGTGGACCTTCCGCGCGTTGTTCGTGCGCGGATCGTTGATCTTGATGATGTCGAGTCCCTTGTGGAAGTCGCTCGCGTAGATGTAGCCGTTGTAGTAGTAGGCCGACCAGAAGCCGCCGAAGCCCTCGGGGGCCGGGCCGCGCTCGAAGTAGCCGATCTCACTCGGGTGGGCGGAGTCGGTGAAGTCCCAGATCGAGGCGCCCCCCTGGTACCACGCCTGAACCATGATGTCGCGGCCCTTGACGGGGACGAGGGAGCCGTTGTGCGCGACGCAATTCTCCGAGTCGGCCTGGTAGCGCGGGATCTTGAAGTAGCTCTTGAAGACAAGCCGGCCGTCGGCGATGTCGTAGATGGCGTCCGCGCCCCGGGTCGGCCCGGTGGCCTCGTTACAGGTCGCCTCGCCGCCACCGCCCAGTTCGTCGGTGAACACCACCTTTGTGCCCTCGTTGTTGAAGGTCGCGGAGTGCCAGAACGCGAAGTTCGGGTCGGTGGTCCGCACGGTGACCTTCGGGTTCTCCGGGTCCCTGATGTCGAACAGCACGCCGTCGCCCATGCAGGCGCCGGCCGCGATGCCCTTCTCGGGGTACGCGGTGATGTCGTGGCAGCCGCTTGTCGGGAGCAGCAGGCCCGGCTGGGTCTCGTTGCCGCCCTCGGGGAACACCACCGGCGTGTTCACCACGGCCGCCGAGGTGGGGTCACCGAGCGGCACCTTGACAATCGAGATCTTGTCGTGCGGCGGCTGGCAGTCGGGGTAGTTTGCCGCGGGGAGGTAAGAGGAGACGTACAGGTAGACATTGTGCCGCCGCCTGTCCGGCACAAGCGTGTGCGTGTGCGAACCGCAGTTGGTCTCGACCGACTTGATGTACTTCGGGCTCGCCTTGTCGCTGATGTCGAAGATCCGGATGCCCTCCCACGACTGCTTGACCGACGCGGGCTGGGCGACGCTGGAGCAGGAGTCGTCGCTTCGCGAGGAGTCCACGGAGGCGAACAGCAGGTTGCCGTACACCGACATGTCCATCTGGGACCCCGGGCAGACGACCGAGCTGACGACGGCCGCCTTCTTCGGGTTCCTGATGTCGTAGATCGAGAAGCCGCCGTAGTTGCCGACGAAGGCGTAGTCGCCCTGGAAGGCGATGTCGGTGTTGATGGTGGCCGCGAGGCCGGCCGGCTTGGGGACGTTGGCCACATGGCTGACGTTCGGACTCATGACGATCTCGTCGGCGCCGGGGATGTCCGCCGCCCGGGCGGGCAGGGCCGACAGCGCCAGCACCGCCGCCACTCCTGCGACTCCTGCCACGCCTGAGAACCGGCCGGCCCGGCCGCCTCCGCGGGGGCTGGCGAAGGGGATGGAGAACACGCGGGAACCCTCCTTGGTCGTCCGCCCAGGCGAACCCATACGCGGAGATAGCCACCTAAACAGCAATCTGTCAGCCATAGTGCAGGATGTCGTTAGACAGATCAACAGATTGTGTTTACTGTGGTCAATGAGGCGAGTTAAGGGGGTTCGCGGCGATCCTCACACCGCGGCACCCGAGGAAGCACGGTCCTCAAGGAGGCACTGATCCTGAGAGCGGGAAGGGTGCGCGCCGCATTCGCCGGCGTCATTGTGATCGGTACGGCGGTGCCGGCTCTGGCGAGCTGCTCCGGCACGCCGGTGACCGCATCCGCCAAGCCCACCGCCCGGTCCATCGCCCCGGCGACTGCATCCACCCGGCCCACCGCGCCAGTGACCACATCTGCTCAGTCCACCGCGCCAGTGACCGCGTCCGCCAAGCCCACCGCCCAGTCCACCGCCCCGGTGATCGCTCCCGGTCGGCCCGGCGAGACCGCGCGGACGCTCGGCCCCTCCGAGGCCGCGACGGCCGCACCGGCCCCCTCCGCCAACGCGGCGGACGTGCGCTTCGTGCAGGACATGATCGTCCATCACCGTCAGGCACTGGAGATGAGCGCTCTCGCTCCCACGCGGGCGGCCTCGGACGAGGTCAGGCGGATGGCCGCGCGGATCGCCGGGGCCCAGGGCCCGGAAATCGCGGCGATGATCCGCTGGCTACAGCAGCAGGGACAACCGATCCCCGGCCCGCACGCGCAGCATGACGAGCAACAAGACGACATGCATCACGGCATGCCCGGCATGGCCACGCCCGAGGAGCTCGCCGCGCTGCGGGCCGCCGGCGGAGCGGGCTTCGACCGGCTCTACCTCCGTCTGATGGTCGCGCATCACATGGGCGCGATCACCATGGCCGCCGAGGAGATGGAGAAGGGGTCCCACATCACGATCCAGGAGATGGCGCAGGACATCTCCGTCTCCCAGGCCGCCGAGGTCAACCGCATGCGCCGAATCCAGGCGAGCGGCTGACCTCGTACACGGGGAACCGGGCGAACTCCTACGAGCCGGCGGCGCGGTCGCGGCGGACCGTCGCCTTCTTACCCTTGATGGTGGTCTTCCGCAGGGCCGTGATCACCTCGTGGGCGGCCGCCTCGGGGACTTCCACGAGCGAGAAGCGGTCGGCGATCTCGATCGCGCCGATCTCGCGCCCGCTGACGCGCGTCTCCCCGGCGATGGCGCCCACCAGGTCCTGCGGCCGGATCCCCGAGCTGCGGCCCGCACCGACGAAGAGGCGCGCCATGCCCCGCCCCGACGCGCGGCCGCCGCGCCTCTCCTCGCGTCCCTGAGAGGTCCCCGGCTCCCGGCGCGCCCTGGGCGCGGTCAGGGGGACGTCCGGGATCTCCTCCTCGTCGGCCGCGGCCCCGCTGGACTCGTGCGCCAGCTTCACCGCCGCGAGGGCCACCTCCATGACGTCGAACTCGTCGGTGAGCGTCTCGACGACGACCCGGAAGCGCTCCAGATCGTCCTCCAGGATGCTCTCGTGCAGGGCGGCCCGCGTCAGCTCCAGCCGCCGGGCGCGCAGGTCGGCGACCGTGGGCACCTTCTCGACCTGGATGCGGCTCCTGGTCACCCGCTCGATGGTCTTGAGCATCCGGTGCTCCCGCGGCTCGGCCAGGGTGATCGCGACGCCCTCGCGACCGGCCCGGCCCACCCGCCCGATCCGGTGCACGTACGACTCCGGCGCGGACGGGACGTCGTAGTTGATGACGTGCGTGAGCTGCTCGATGTCGAGGCCCCGCGCCGCCACGTCGGTCGCGACCAGCAGGTCGGCCGTACCGCTCCGCAGCCGTGCCATCACGCGGTCGCGCTGCTCCTGGCCCATCCCGCCGTGCAGGGCTTCGGCGCGGTATCCCCGGCCGTTGAGCGTCTCCGAGAGCGTGTCGACCTCGTCGCGCGTGCGGCAGAAGACGATCGCCGCCGTGGGCGCCTCGACGTCGAGCACACGGCCGAGCGCGGCCGGCTTGTGGGCGCGCGTGACCACATAGGCGCTCTGCCGTACGAGCGGGGCCTCTCCCGAGGTGGCGGCCTCGCGCTCGATCTTGATGCGGACGGGGTCGCTGAGGTGGCTGCGGGCCATCCCGTCGATGCGCGGCGGCATGGTCGCCGAGAACAGCACCGTCTGCCGGCTCTCCGGAGTCTCCTGCAGGATCGCCTCGATGTCGTCGGCGAAGCCCATGTCCAGCATCTCGTCGGCCTCGTCGAGGACGACCATCTGGAGACCTGCCAGGGAGAGCGCCCCGCGGCCGATGTGGTCAAGCGCGCGTCCGGGCGTCGCCACCACCACGTCCACTCCGCGCTCCAGCGCCCGCAACTGCCGCCCGATCGGCTGCCCGCCGTAGATCGGCAGCACCCGCGCGCCCATGTCGCGCCCATAGCGGTGCATGGCCTCCGACACCTGTACGGCGAGCTCGCGGGTGGGCACGAGGACCAGCGCCATCGGCTCCGTTCCCCCGCCGCCGGCGGCTATCCGCTGGAGGACCGGCAGCGCGAAGGCGGCCGTCTTCCCGGTGCCGGTAGCAGCCTGGCCCAGCAGGTCACGCCCCTCCAGCAGCGGCGGAATCGCCTCCCGCTGGATCGGGGTGGGCTCCTCATAGCCGAGCCCGGCGAGGGCTCCGAGGAGCTCCGGGCGCAGCGACAGCTCGGCGAAGCCCATCGCTTCGTCGGTCACGTTAACGACCATGTCGGGCTCCTCCTGGGGCGAACGCGCACGTGGGACACGACTCTATGATCCCGCGTGCGCGGTGTGCCCATGTCGGACGGGCCGCTCTCCGGCCACGCCACCGCGGCGTCGGGGCCACTCCGACATCGATCCACGCCCGGGCGAGGCGCCGCCCGTGAGCGTACGTCACCGCAGTTCGTCGCGGTGGTTGGAGAGGGTCCGCGCGGCCGAGAGCCGTGCCGCCCGTGTCTCGGTGACGGTGAAGTCGTCCACCACGTGCCGATTGTGCAGGAGGAACCCGATGACGCCCGCCAGCGCCTCGACGCCGCCCCCGGCGCGTGCGTGGCCGCTGAGGACGTAGACGAGCGGGGTGGACGGCTGGTCGATGGAGAAGCGGCGGCCGTGATGGTGAACGTCCTGCAGGGTCCTGATCGGGATGGGCCGGTGGGTGGTGAACCACGCGGCGACCTCCCAGAAGGGCAGGGCCGGGTCGGGATTGGCCGACTGCTCGTAACAGGCCACGCAGCCTCGGCGCGCGTCCTCCCCGTGAGGGCAGGCCCAGGCATCGGCTTCCGGCAGGTTGCGCTCAGACATGAGCCGATCATCCCTCATCATCCCGTCGGCGGGGGTACTGCCACTCAGGGCGTAGAAGGCGTCTCAGTCCGGCGGAGGAGTCGTTTCAGCCTCGTGGTGGACGGCGAGCCGGCCAGAACGGAGGACGCTGGAAGTCGAGGCCCCGCGTAGTCCAGGACCGGGGGCAGTCGGAGCAGAGCAGGGGGCGTCATGGAACACGCAGTCCGGCCGGCGCGGTGGTTGGGTGGAGCGGTCGTCGCTCTCGCCGCCGTCTTTCTGATCGCGTCGTGCTCCGCCCGGGAGCATCCCGCGGCCTCCTCCACTGTGGGCGCTGTGGCCCCAAGCGCGGCCCTCGGCGGGCACAGCGGGCACAGCGGACACAGCGGGCCGTTTACGCCGCCCCCGGCGGCCCCGCTGCGCGCCTCGGAGCGGTTCGTGACCCTGAAGCTGCCCGAGCCGTACACGCCGAAGGCCCCTTCCGGGGGAACCGACGAGTACCGCTGCTTCCTGGTCGACCCGGGCCTGACGAGCCGGGCGTTCCTCACGGGCAGCCAGTTCCTGCCGCAGAACACCGCCATCGTGCACCACGCGATCATCTTCAGGGTCGGCCCCGAGGACGCGAAGGCGGCCGGCGACCTCGACGCCCGCACGCCGGGTGAGGGATGGACCTGCTTCGGCGACGCGGGGATCGACGGCGGCACGTGGGTGGGCCACTGGGCGCCGGGCGCCAACGAGACACTGCTGACTCAGAAGGTCGGCTACCCGATGCCGGCGGGCAGCCGGCTGATCTTTCAGGTGCACTACAACCTGCTGGCCACGGGCGGAAAGCCGGGAGGCAGTGACCAGTCGGGGATCCGGCTGCGGCTCACCGACGGCAAGACCGATCTCGCCCCCCTGGTGACCGCGCAGCTGCCGGCGCCGATCGAGCTGCCCTGCACGGCCGAGGAGTCCGGCGCGCTGTGCGACCGGGAGGCCGCGATCCGGGATCTGTCCCACCGTTTCGGTGAGCAGGCCGCCCAGACCGTGAAGCAGCTGAACGGATTGTGCGACCAGGGCAAGACTCCGGTCCCCTCGGCCACGCACCACTGCGACCTGCCGGCCAAGGGAGGCGGCACGATCTACGCCGTCGCCGGGCACATGCACCTGCTCGGCCGTTCGATCAAGCTTGAGCTCAATCCGGGCACGCCAGAGGCGCGCACCCTGCTCGACATCCCCGAGTACAACTTCGACGACCAGGCCATCCACCCGCTGGCCAAGCCCGTCGTGGTCAAGGCGGGCGACACCTTCCGGGTGACCTGCACGTACGACGCCGGGCTGCGCAAGCTGCTGCCCGCGCTGCACGGCCTGCCCCCGCGCTACGTGGTGTGGGGAGAGGGGACCAGCGACGAGATGTGCCTGGGCCTCGCCGTCATGTCGCCCGCGACCGCGCCGGCGGCCTGAACGGCGTCGCCCCCGCCGCCATGGTCCACGTGGCGGCGGGGGCGACTCGATCAACGGGCAGGGCCGGCGACCGAGACCAGCGACCGAAGACGCGGCCGAAGATCAGCCTCTCGTCTCTATCCAGACGTTGACGACCGTGTGCGCGGTGATGGAGGTCCACGAGGTCTGACCGGCGGGCACCCAGGGGCCCTCGATGGGGATGTAACCCCCTTCCGGGAGGAAGTGCTTCTGCAGGACGTGGATCCGGTGCTCCCCCGTGCCGCTGGCGCAGTAGCTGGAGGCCCACCGCTCGACGGTGTTGAGCTGGTAGCTGCAGTCGGTCGGCGCGGCGAACGCGCTGGACGCGGGACCGACCACCAGCCCGGTGGTCAGCAGTGTGGTGGCGAAGGCGGCGACGACCCATTTTCTGGCGTTCATGCAGGACTCCTGTGGGGGTGCCGTCGGACACCGAGGCCGTGCCGCGGAGACGTTCGCACGCGCGCGGAGACTCGTCGTCCGTTGGGGTGGGGGGTGAGCCTGTTCCTGGAACGATCCGGCCGGGGCTTTTCTTAGGAAACTTTCCTAAGGGAAAGGTAGATCGGGGCTCCGAACCCGTCAATATCAGTCTCACGCCCCGCCTCCGGTTACCACGGGACATCCCGGCAGCCATACGCGGGCGAGGAGAGCCGCCGGCTGGGCGGGCGCGAGCGACCCGGTCAGGCCTTCAGACCCCGCCTGCGCCTCCAGGCCCGCCCGCGCCCTCAGACCCCGCTTCAGACCTCGCTTCGGGCTCCGCTTCGGGCCCCGCCGTACGGCCTGCCAGGCGTTGGGTGTTTTGGGTGCTTTGACGGGCCCTTGACTGGTTGGTGGCGAGCTACGTACCGTTCGCCGAACACGTCTAGACAGGTAGGTTCCATGGCCGGCATGCAGGGCGAACAGGAAGAACCCGGTGGCACGGGCGGGCGGCAGCTCAAGGTCGAGACCCACGGGCTCGACGTGATCGGCGACGCCGATCGCAAGGGCCGTCCGAGACAATTGTTCTGGCCGTGGTTCGGCGCCAACGTGTCGATCCTGGGGCTGAGCTACGGCTCCTTCGCCCTCGGCTTCGGGATCTCCTTCTGGCAGGCGCTCGCCGCCGGGCTCATCGGCATCCTGTTCTCGTTCCTGCTGTGCGGTTTCGTCGCCGTGGCCGGCAAGCGCGGCTCGGCCCCGACCATGGTGCTGAGCCGGGCGGCGTTCGGCGTCAGAGGCAACCGGCTGCCGTCCGCCATCTCCTGGATCCTGACGGTGGGCTGGGAGACCGTGCTCACCGCGCTCGCCACGCTGGCCACGGCGACCGTGTTCGGACGGCTCGGCTGGGGAGGGGGCACCTCCACCAAGGTCGTCGCCCTGGTCGTCGTGACCGCCCTGATCGTCGCGGGCGGCGTCATGGGCTTCGACCTGATCATGCGCATGCAGACGGTCATCACGGTCGTGACCGGAGTGCTGACGGTGGTCTACATCGTGCTGGTGGCCGGCCACATCCATTGGGACACGGTCTCCCGGATCCACGGCGGATCGGCGCAGGAGTTCATCGGGGCCCTGGTCTTCATGATGACCGGGTTCGGCCTGGGCTGGGTGAACGCGGCGGCCGACTACTCCCGCTACCTGCCCCGGAGGTCGTCGAGCGCGGGCGTCGTGGGCTGGACGACGTTCGGGGCGTCGCTGGCCCCGGTCCTGCTGCTGCTGTTCGGCCTGCTGCTGGCGGGCAGCTCCCCGAACCTGAGCAAGGCGATCGCGGCGGACCCGATCGGGGCGCTGACGGAGGTCCTGCCGACCTGGTTCCTCATCCCCTTCGCCGCCGTGGCCGTCCTTGGCCTCGTCGGCGGCGCCGTGCTCGACATCTACTCCTCCGGCCTGGCCCTGCTGGCGGCCGGGCTGAAGGCGCCGCGCTACGTCGCCGCCCTCGTCGACGGCGTGCTCATGGTCGCCGGGACGATCTACATCGTGTTCGTCGCCGACGACTTCCTCGGCCCGTTCATCGGCTTCCTGACCACGCTCGGCGTGCCGATCGCCGCCTGGTGCGGGATCATGCTGGCCGACCTCGCACTGCGCCGCCGGGACTACGCCGAGACCGACCTCTACCGTCCGTCGGGCCGCTACGGAGACGTCCCGCTGCTGCCCGTCGCGGTCATCGTCGTCAGCACGGCCGTCGGCTGGGGCCTGGTGACCAACGGGGCCGCGAGCTGGCTGGGCTGGCAGGGCTACCTCCTCGGGCCTCTCGGGCTCGGCGGCAAGACCGGCTCCTGGGCCTTCGCCAACCTCGGCGTGCTGCTCGCGCTCGTGATCGGCTTCGCCGCGACCTGGGCGTTCAACCGTTCACGGGTCCGCGCCCAGGAGAGCGCGGCCCCGGCGGATCCCTCCGTACAGGCCGTGCTGCCGTGACCGGCGGAACCGGCCCGTACGGCATGCCGTGGCTGACCGTGAGGCTGAAACACCAGCGGGTCACCGTCGAGCTGGAGAGGGAGATCCGTTCCTGCCGCGTCCCCGCGCGGGGAGCGTCTCTCGGCGAGCTCGCCCTCGCCCGGCGCTTCGGGAGGCTTGTGCTCTCCCGGGCGGACTGGTGGACCCGCAACACCCGGGAGGCCACCCCCGCCAGGGTCAGGTATGCGTGAAGGGACTCCACCAGGTAACAAACCTTTCTGTTAGCGTGGCGTGGTGGATCAACGGGGGTTGAGACGGGCCCGGGTGGCCGTGGCGGTGACGTTCGCGGTGCACGGGGCGGTGACCGGCAGCTTCGCCACCCGCATTCCCTGGATTCAGGAGCATCTGCACGCCGGGCCCGGAGAGCTGGGGCTGGCGCTGCTGGCTCCGGCGGTCGGCTCGCTCGTGGCGATGCCGATGGCCGGGCGCGTCATCCACCGGTTCGGTGGCCGGACGGCGACCCGGTGGCTCATCGCTCTCTGGTCGGCCGTGCTCGCCTTTCCCGCGCTCGCGCCCAACCTGCCCTCCCTCTTCGGGATCCTTGTGGTGTACGGGGCCGTGGCCGGCATGTGCGACGTCGCCATGAACGCCCAGGGGGTGGTGGTCGAGCAGCGGCTCAGCCGCTCGATCATGTCGGGGCTGCACGGGATGTGGAGCGTCGGCGCCCTCGCGGGCGGCGCTGTGGGCTCCCTCGCCGCCCAGGCCGATGTGGACGCCCGCGTCCACCTGGCGGTCATGGCGTCGGCGCTGCTGGCGATCGGCCTCGGTGTCAGCCCCCTCCTGCTGGACGTCCGGGCGGCGGAGGACCAGGCGGCGCCGCCGAGGTTCGTGCTGCCGTCCCGGAGCGTGCTCGTCATGGGGCTGGTCGGCTTCTGCGGGGTCTTCGGCGAGTCCGCCAGCCAGGACTGGTGCGCCGTCTATTTGAAGCAGGTCACGGGCACATCCCCCGGCGTGGCGGCGGCCAGCTTCACCGCGTTCGCGTTCACCATGGCCGCCGGGCGGCTCTGCGGGGACATGGTGGTGCGCCGGATCGGCGCCGTGTGGGCCGTGCGGGTCAGCGGCGCGCTGGCCGCGCTCGGGGGGTTGCTCGTCGCGACGGCCCGCACTCCCCTGCCGGCCATCACCGGATTCATGCTCATCGGCGTCGGCATCGCGGTGGTCGTCCCGCTCGTGTTCACGGCGGCGGGCAACGCCGCCCCGACGCCGGGCGAGGGCGTGGCCGGGGTGGCGACTATCAGCTACACCTCCGGGTTCGTCGCGCCGAGCGCGATCGGCGGCATCGCAAACGCGACCAGCCTGCCCGTGTCGTTCGCCGTCGTGACCGCGCTCATGGCGGCGATGGTGCTCGGCGCCGGGTCGCTGGCGCGGCGGCCGGCCCCGATCGAGCCGGAGTCGGCCACCGCGCTGTGACATGGGCGCTGTGACACGAGCGCTTGCGACACGAGCGCTGCGACGCCGGGCTGTGTCGCGTTCGCTACGTCACGGCCGCTACGTCAGGCCGGCGCAGCTCTGGGCGTCGGCGTCCTTGGCAGCCTTGGGCACCCACCGGACATTGGCGAACGACGCGGAGAACGCCCCGTCGGTGTAGACGAGGAACGGCGTGTTGACGTTCTCCAGGTCGAGGCCTCCGGCGGCGAAGCACGCGATCGGGATCTTGATCGTCGCCTTGACGCCGACCGGGAGCTTCTGGAACAGCGAGGTCGCCACCACCTCGGAGAAGCACGGATAGACGCAGTGGACGCTGATCACCGTTCTCGCCGCCGGAGGCTGGTGGACGATGGTGTCGAAGACGAGAGCGCTGTCGGCGTTGAGGTAGCCGCGCAGATCGGTGCCGCCCGCCGGGTTCTGCAGGTAGATCTGCGCCGGTCCACTGCCGGTCCAGGTGGCCTTGAGCCCGTCCTGCTGCACGTTGACGTCGGACTGCACCACGTTGATCTCGGAGTGCGCCGCCTGGCCGTCGACGCCGATCTCGGTGCCGCCCCAATTCTCGGCGGATCCGATGTAGCTCTTGTAGGGCGGGACGTCCGTCCGGTTGTAGATCTCCAGGTCCTCGGTCGCGGTGCCGCCGCCCGTGCCGCCGCAGCCGAGCTCGGGTGAGGTCTCGTCGAGCGTCCCGACCGAACCGGACTCGCCGTAGCGCAGGCCGTACCCGACGGGGAAGAGCGGGTCGTAGCCCTCGGTGCCCACGTTGAGCGGCGTCTGGCACGCGGTCTTCGGCCAGGAGTACGACAGCTTCCCGGTGTAGCCCTGGTGCGAGTCCCCGTGCGAGTCCCCGTGCGAGTCCCCGTGTGAGCCGCGGACCAGGAGATCGGCGACGCCGCCGCCCTCGGTGCCGGGAAGCCAGGCGACGACGAACGCGTCGGAGCGGTTGAGCTCCTTGTTGACCCACAGCGGGCGGCCGGTGACGTAGACGGTGATCACAGGTGCGCCCTTGCCGCGGACCTTGTCGAGGACGGCGAGGTCGGCGGGATAGAGCTTGGCCGCCTCGAGAGTGCGCCGCCCGAGGTCGCCGACTCCCTCGGCGTACGGCGTCTCGCCGATCACGGCGATAACCGCGTCGTACGCCCCGGGGTCGACACCGTCACCCGTCTCGCTGAAGGTGACGTTGGCGTCGCCGAGCACTTCTCGGAGGCCGCCCAGGATGGTCGTGCCGTTCGGGAAGTCGGCATTGGTGTTGCCGGTGCCCTGCCAGGTGAGGCTCCAGCCGCCGGTCTGGTTCTGCAGGCTGTCCGCGCTCTTGCCGACGACGAGCACCTTCGCCTCCGGCGACAGGGGCAGCACCTTGCCGTTGTTCTTCAGCAGGACCTGCGACTCGCGGACGGCCCTGCGGGCGAGTCTTCTCGCCTGGAGCGCGTCTCTTCTCGCCTGGAGCGCGTCGGCCGACCCGGCCAGGGCGCGCGCCGACGGCTTGGGGGCGTCGAACACGCCGGCGCGGAGCTTGACTCGCAGGATGCGGGTCACCGCGTCGTCGATGCGCGAGATCGGGATCTCGCCCGCTTCGACCTGGGCGATGGTGTTGGCGATGAACGCCTTCCAGTCCTGCGGCACCATCACGACGTCGATGCCGGCGTTGATGGCCCGGGCGCAGCTGGAGTTGGTGCATCCGGCGACCTGGCCGACGCCGTTCCAGTCGGAGACGACGACGCCGTCGAAGCCCATCTTCTGCTTGAGGATCTCGGTGAGGGCGTGCCTGCTGCCGTGCAACTTGCCCTCGGTGATGCCGAGGTCGGCGTTGGTCCAGCTGTTGAACGAGACCATCACGGTCTGGGCTCCGGCCGCGAGCGCGCCGTAGTAGCCCTGGCCGTGAATGTTGATCATCTCGGCCTCGGACGAGGGATTGACGCCCTGGTCCTGCCCCCTCAGTGTGCCGCCGTCGCCGATGAAGTGCTTCGCGGTCGCGATCACGCCGTGGTCGCCGATGCGGCGGGCGTGGCCGCCCTGCAGGCCCCTGATGGCCTCGTAACCGTAGGCCCGGGTGATGCGGGGGTCCTCCGAGTAGCCCTCGTACGTGCGGCCCCACCGGTCGTCCCTGACCACGGCCAGCGTGGGCGCGAAGGCCCAGTCCTGGCCCGTGGCGCGGATCTGGGCGGCGGTCGCCGACCCGATGTCACGGATCAGGCAGGGGTCGTGGGCGGCACCGAGGCCGATGTTGTGCGGGAAGATCGTCGCGCCGTAGATGTTGTTGTTGCCGTGGACGGCGTCGATGCCCCAGATGACGGGGATCTTCGTCCTCGTGCCGACGGACGCCTCCCAGTACGCGTCGGCGAGGTCGAGCCAGGCCTTCGGGGAGGCGTGCTTGTCCCGGCCGGGCCACGAGCCGCCGCCGTTGAGCACCGAGCCGATGCCGTACTGCCTGACCTCGTCGGGACTGATGGAGTTGATCTCCGGCTGGGTCATCTGGCCGACCTTCTCGGCCAGGGTCATGCCGGCGAGGATCTTCGCCACCCGCTTCTCGTCAGCGGGGTTCCGCTTGATCCGGCTCTCGACCTTGGGCCAGTCGGAGAGCGTGGGGAGTTTCTTCTCGATGCGAGCGCAGCCGTCGTCGTCCAGGGCGGGCATCCCGATCACAGGTTGGTGGGTCCCTTTCGTGGTGTCGGCGCCCGCGCTCGGTGCGACGCCCCCGGCCAGGAGGGCGATCGCCGCCAGCGCGGCGAATGAGTTGTGGCGAGCGCGTAAACGGGCCAACTGTCGTGGCATGGCGAGTCCGTTCTCGAGGCGCGGCAGCGGCCGGGGACAGCGCCACGACCGCATTGCGCCGATCTTGACTCTCCGACGGCCACTTGGTCAACCACCCGGAAGAGCGCTCTCTGCGTCGCCGCCGGTTGCTTCGCCGCGTCTGGAGAGCGCTCCCAGGAGGCGCCCTCCCCAGCAGTCAGTGGATGCCCAGGCCCATGAGGACGAAGAGGCCGATGAAATGGCCCAGCACGATGATCGAGATCAGCACGACGAAGAGATACTTGGCCGGCCCGTGCTCGAACGTCTTCCCTTCCTCAAGCGGGGGCCGCCGCGCCTGACGGTCGGCGATCCGCTCTTCCAGTGACTTCCGGCGGGCCATCGCACTCTCCACAATCAAGTAGTTTGTGTACCAATAGTTGGTGTACAGATAATATGTGATGGAAAGGGGTGCGATGAGCGAGGCTGCCGTGGTGCGCGGTCTTCCGATGCCGGATCCGCTCTCACTGGAGCGGCAGGTGTGCTTCGCCCTGGCCGTCGCCTCGCGCGGGGTCATCGCGGTCTACCGGCCGCTGCTGGAACCCATGGGTCTCACGCACCCGCAGTACCTGGTCATGCTGGCGCTCTGGGAGCACGCGCCGCTGTCGGTCAAGGAGCTCAGCCGCATGCTGCAACTCGACCCCGGCACGCTGTCACCGCTGCTCAAGCGTCTCGAAGCCGGCGGGCTGGTCCGCCGCGAGCGGGACACCAACGACGAGCGCGCCCTGGCCGTAACCCTCACGCCCGCGGGCAAGGACTTGCGGGCCGAGGCCGTGAAGATCCCCCCGGCCATCGTCGAACGGCTCGGCATGGGCCTCGACGAGCTTCAGGACCTGCACGAGTCCCTCATGCGCGTGATCGCCGCCGCCAACAACGCGACCGCCGCCTCCGGCTGAGCCTAGGACTCCTGGCCCTCCTCAGAGCTGATCAGCTCGTCTATGGCGGCGAAGAAGGCCCGGATGCCCGGGAGGTTCCCGCCCTTGGCGCGGGAGGCCGCGAGGTCCTCGGGCGCGCGCCAGTCGACGATGTCCAGCCATTCGTCCGCGCCCAGCCGGACCAGCCGGGCGCCGAGGAATCCCTCGCGGTCGGCCCGGAAGTCCGCCAGCATCGCCGGGCGCGCGTCGAGCAGCGCCTCCGTGCGCCACGGCGCCACCCGGAACCGCGTAAGTTCCACCGTCGTTGCCATAGCCGTCTCCTTCTGGCACGTCTCCTGCTGGATGATCAGGTGGCGACGACGATATAGTAAGCAATATTGACGGTCAAGATTGGTGACTACTTTGCCGGAAACACGAGCCGTGCGGCGCGGTGAACGCAAGGAGAACGCTCCCGACCTCGGCATCCTGAGCAGCCGGGTGCTGTTCTCCCTCCAGAAGGAGCTGTTCGAGACTCTCGCCGAGCAGGGCCATCCCGGGCTCCGGCCCCGGCACGGGGCGGTCCTCGCCTACCTCGACGCGGAGGGCAGTCGTGCAACCGACCTGGCGGCACAGTCGGGCCAGCACAAACAGGTCATCGGCACGCTGGTGGACGAACTCGTGGAACTCGGTTACGTGCGGCGCGTGCCCGACCCCCAGGACCGCCGCGCCAAGCTGATCGTGCCCACCGCGCGCGGCCTCGACCAGATGACCCGATCCGACGCCATCATGGCCGCCATCGAGCGGCGCCACGCGGAAGCCGTGGGCGAGGAGGCCTACGCCCACTTCAAGCGGGTCTTCCACCAGGTCTCCCTGCACCAGCACACCTGGCGGGAACGGCATCCGCCGGCGCAGGCGTGAGCCCGCGCCGGCCGGTCCGGTCGGTCCGGCCGGCCGGTCCGGTCAGTCCGGCGGGAGGGGAATCCGCAGGGTCACCGTGCCGCGCAGGTCCAGCCAGGCGGCGTCGGGGCCGCGGACCAGGCGCATCATCACCTCTTCGCATCCGGGGCAGCGGCCGACCATGGCCTCGGCCGAGCCGTACACCCGCATGGTCGCGACCGGGCCGGTCAGCCCGCAGTGCGCGCATCGGCCGCCTGCCGCGGTGACGTCGACGGCGAAGATCTCGCTGAGCGGCCCGGCCAGGGAGTTGCCGTCCCGGTAGGCGTCGTCTCGTTCGGTCATGTCAGCCTCCCGTGGGGCCGAAGCGTTCGGTCTTGATCCGGCGCGGATCATGACCGAGGGCGACCAGGATGTCGGCGGCCGTCTCCACGAACCCGGTCGGCCCGCAGACGAAGCAGTCCGGCTCGAACTGCGCGGGCCAGCCATAGGTGTTGAGGTCGGCCACACCGAGCCGCCCCGGCGGGCGGGACCAGCCGTCGGGGGCCGTCCGCGTGTAGAGGTAGGTGACGTCGAGCCCCGGCATGGGGCGGCGCAGTTCCTCGGCGTAGAGGCGCTGTGCGGGTTCGCGCACCGAGTAGAGCAGCCGGAAGGGCGTGCGGCTGCCTGCGGTACGGCGGGCGCGGATCATGGCCATCAGCGGGACGAGGCCCGAGCCTCCGGCCACCAGCAGCACCGGGGCCGTGCCGGTGGGACGCCACACGAACCAGCCGCCCACCGGCCCGCGGATCTCCACCTCGTCGCCGACCTCCAGCACCTCCGTGAGGTACGGCGAGACCTCCCCGCCGGGGACGTCCTGCACGGTCAGCTCGATCCGGTCGCCGTCGGCGGGGGCCGCCAGGGAGTAGCTGCGCTGAGTGCTGTAGCCGTCCTCCGCGGTCAGCCGCACGTCGACGTGCTGGCCGGGCAGGTGGCCGGGCCAGTCGGGCATCTGGAAGACCAGCGTGCGGGCCGTGGGCGTCTCTTCGCGAACCTCGGTCAGCCGGGCGGCCTGCCAGCCCAGCCGGCGGCCGCTCAGTCGCCCTGGTATCTCTGCTCGCGCCACGGGTCACCGTAGTTGTGGTAGCCGGCCGTCTCCCAGAAGCCCGGTTCGTCCTCCAGTAGCAACTGGATGCCGCGCACCCACTTGGCGGACTTCCAGAGATAGAGGTGCGGGACCAGCAGCCGGGCGGGGCCGCCATGCTCGGGCATCAGGTCCTCGCCGTCGTAGCGGTAGGCGATCCATGCCTGCCCGTCGAGCAGGTCCTCCAGCGGGAGGTTCGTGGTGTAGCCGCCGTACGAGTGCACGAGGGCGTAGTCCGCGGCGGTCTCCACATCGGCCAGCAGCACGTCCAGGGAGACGCCCTGCCAGTTGGTGCCGAGCTTGGACCACTTGGTGACGCAGTGCAGATCCACCGTGGGCGTGACGCTCGGCAGTGCCAGGATGTCCTGCCACGACCAGCGATGGACCTGCCCGGCCTCGGTCGTGACGGTGAACTCCCACCGCTCCAGCGGGACCCTCGGCGTCGGCCCGGCCGAGAGCACCGGGAAGTCATGGGTCAGATACTGGCCGGGCGGCAGCTTCACGTCCCCGTCACGTGACCGGCCATGGAAACCACGGGAGATGATCCCCATTGGTTCCTCCTCTTCTGAGCGAATTGTCATGATCCTAGTGACCGGACCTCCACAAACCACATACCACCAGACGGTGGACGGCGCGTGACCAGCGGGGGCCTGCGACGCGGATCGCGTCCGCGGCCCGGAGCCGCCCCTTTCGCCGGATCGCCTCATCGCCATTAAGAGATTCGCCCCACCGTCCTCCCATTACTTTCCTTGATGAAAGACGGAAAGAAATCCTTATGAATGGCTTCGGTAGGCGCGGTGATCCACGTCACTGTTGACTTCGCCGTGAAATTCGTGCGACCGTCAATGGTGTGAGAAATGCGTTATTAAATACATGTTTCGCCCGAGTCACATCGCCGCTACCTGCGGTGTAGCACTCTCCGACGGCGATTCATGCGAGGGGACACGGACGGCGGTGCGATTCCGGTCGCATTCACCAACACGCATGACTCGTTTGCGGCGCGTCAGCGGCGGCGAATACGCGACGACACCACATTGACCATGCGAGAAGCCGTGTGTGAGAGGCCGTGTGTGAGAGGCCGTGTCCAAGAAGGCGGGCGGTGGAGCGCATGAGGCGCGACAAGAGCACGACAAGAGGCGGACATTGAGGATGGCTGAAGACGGAACGGCGGACTCGATCCGGCGGGGCGGTGCGGGCGAGGGTGCCATCGCGGTGATCGGGCTCGCCTGCCGGCTGCCCGGCGCGCCGACTCCGGAGGATCTGTGGGAACTGCTGCGCTCCGGGCGCGACGCGATCGGTGAGCCGTCGGAGAGACGGCTGCGCGCGGAGCCGAGACTGGCGGGTCACCGTGGCGGGTTCCTGGAGCATGTCGACGAGTTCGACGCGGGCTTCTTCGGAGTCTCTCCTCGCGAGGCCGCGGCCATGGATCCCCAGCAGCGGCTTGTCCTGGAGTTGGCGTGGGAGGCGTTGGAAGACGCCATGCTCCCACCGGGAGACCTGGCGGGCGTCCACGCGGGGGTGTTCCTCGGGGCCATGTCCTCCGACTACGCCACTCTGGTCCACCGGCACGGCGACGAGGCCATCACCCGGCACTCGCTCGCGGGGCTGAACCGCGGAATCCTGGCGAACCGGATCTCCTACTGTCTCGGGCTCCGCGGCCCGAGCCTGACGGTGGACACCGCCCAGTCGTCCGCGCTCGTGGCGGTGCACCTGGCCTGCGAGAGCCTGCGATCGGGCGAGTCGGCCGTGGCGCTGGCCGGAGGGGTCAATCTCAACCTGGCGCCGGAGAGCACAGTGACCGCCGACAGGTTCGGCGGACTGTCGCCGGACGGACGCTGTTTCACCTTCGACGCCCGCGCGAACGGCTACGTCCGGGGTGAGGGTGGCGGGCTCGTCGTGCTGAAGCCGCTGTCGAGGGCGCTCGCCGACGGCGACAACGTGTACGCCGTCATCACCGGCAGCGCGGTCAACAACGACGGGGCGACGAGCGGACTCACGGTACCCGACGCCGCAGCGCAGGAAGAGGTCGTACGGCTGGCCGTGCGCCGTGCCGGCGTCGAACGCGCCGCCGTGCAGGTCGTCGAGTCGCACGGCACGGGGACGAAGGTCGGCGACCCGATCGAGGCCGCCGCGCTGGGTGCGGCCCTCGGTACCGCCCGGCCGGCGGAGCAGCCCCTGATCGTCGGGTCGGCCAAGACCAACGTCGGCCATCTGGAGGGAGCCGCCGGCATCGTGGGGCTGCTCAAGACCGTCCTGAGCATCCGCCATCGCGAGGTTCCACCGAGTCTGAACTTCGAGACGCCGAACCCTCAGATCGATTTCGCGGCCCTGAATCTGAAGGTGGCGGACCAGCTGCGGCCGTGGCCGCGCCCGGACGCCACGCTCGTCGCCGGGGTCAGCTCCTTCGGGGTCGGGGGCGTGAACTGCCACGTCGTGCTCAGTGAGCCACCGGTCGCCGATGGCCTCACCGAAGTCCCAGCGGATGGCCCTGCCGGCGACACGGCCGATGCCACGGCTGATGCCACGGCGACCGCTCCTGAGACCCCGCCCGCTGTGCCCTTGGTTCTCTCCGCCCGGACCGCCGCCGCGCTGCGTGAGCAGGCCGGAAGGCTGTACGGCTCGGCGGCCCTCGACGGGGACCTGTCCGACGTCGCCTTCTCCCTCGCCACCACGCGGGCCACGCTGGAACATCGAGCCGTCCTCGTGGGGAAGGACCGCCGCGAACTCCGGGATCAGCTCCTGGCGTTCAGCGTGGGAGACCACGTTCCCGGAGTGGTCCATGGCGCCATGCGGCGGGACGTCGGGCGCACGGTGTTCGTCTTCCCGGGCCAGGGAAGCCAGTGGCTGGGCATGGGGCGGGACCTGGCCAAAGCCTCGCCGCTGTTCGCCCGGCACCTGATAGCCGTGGCGGACGCCCTGGCGCCCCACACCGGCTGGTCGCCGGTCGACGTGCTGTGGAGCCTTCCGGGAGCACCCTCGCTGGACCGGGTCGACGTCGTCCAGCCGGCGTTGTTCGCGGTCATGGTCGCGCTCGCGCGGCTCTGGGAGTCGTACGGCATCCGCCCCGACGCCGTGATGGGACATTCCCAGGGCGAGATCGCCGCCGCCCACGTCGCCGGGGCGCTGTCCCTGGAGGACGCCGCCGCCATCGTGGTGCTCCGCAGCCAGGCGATCGCCGCCATCTCGGGACGCGGCGGGATGGCGTCGATCCCTCTGCCTGTGGCTCAGGTGCGCACCCGGCTCACCCGCTGGGCCGGACGCCTGAACATCGGCGCGGTCAACGGCCCGTCGGCCACCGTGGTGTCCGGCGACGCGGACGCGCTCGACGAACTCGTGGCCGAATACCTGGCCGAGGACGTGTCCGCGCGCCGGGTGCGGATCGACTACGCCTCGCACTCTCCCCATGTGGAGGCGGTGCGGGAGCAGTTGCTGGAGCGCCTTCCGAGGTACGTTCCGCGGAGCACCGGCACCGCGTTCTACTCCAGCGTCACGGGTGGGCTGCTCGACACCGCCGAACTGGACGCCGGTTACTGGTATCGGAACCTCCGCCAGACTGTCGAGTTCGACCGTGCGGTCCACGCCGCGCTGAGCGACGGCCACAACGTCTTCGTCGAAACGAGCCCGCATCCGATCCTCGTCGTGGGGCTCCGGCAGATCCTCGAAAGCGCCGCCCCCGACATCCCCGCCGCACGCGACGGCGTGGTCGCGGGAACGCTGCGGCGCGACAACGGCGATCTCGGCCAGTTCCTCCGGGCACTCGCCCAGCTCCACGTGCACGGGTCTCCGGTCGATTGGCGGTATGCCGTACGGCCCGGCGCGCGGCGCGTCCCCCTGCCGACCTATGCCTTCCAACGCAGCCGCCACTGGCTCGGCACTCCGGCGACCACACCAGCGACCACACCAGAAACCACAGTGCGGCCGGACATCGCCACGCCGGGAACCACCGGACACGGAATCGCCCAGCACGAGACCGGCCAGCACGAGACCGGCGGGGCGCTCGAACCGGGCAACGCGCTGGCCGCTCGGATCTCCGGGCTGACCGGCGAGGCGCAGGAAAAAGTGGTGCTGGACCTGGTGGTCTCCGCCACCGCCGGAGTCCTCGGACACGCCGATGCGGCGTCCGTCGCACCCGACCACACGTTCAAGGATTTGGGACTGGATTCGCTCGGCGTGGTGGAGTTACGCGACAGCCTGTCCGCCGCGACCGGGCTTCCGGTGTCGCCGACCGTCACCTTCGATCACCCCACGCCGCTCGCACTCGCGCGGCATCTGCGGGCCACGTCGGCCGGCCGTACGGCTGAGCCCACCGCCACCGCGGTCGCGCACACCGGGGCGGCGCCCGAGAACGAGCCGATCGCGCTGGTCGCGATGGCCGGGAGGTGGCCGGGAGGGGCCGACACCCCCGAGAAGCTCTGGCGTCTCGTGCTGGGCGGGACCGACGCGATCAGCGTCTTCCCGGCCAACCGGGGATGGGATGTGGAAGGACTGTACGACCCCGATGCCGTACGGCCCGGCACGTCCACCACCCGGGAGGGCGGGTTCCTGCACGACGCGGACCGCTTCGACGCGGAGTTCTTCGGCATCGGCCCCCGCGAGGCCGCCGCGATGGACCCGCAGCAGCGGTTGCTACTGGAGGTGGCCTGGGAGACCTTCGAGCGGGCCGGCATTGTGCCGGAGTCGCTGAAGGGCAGCCGCACGGGAGTCTTCGTCGGAATGATGCCGCAGGACTACGGCCCGCGGCTGCACGAGACGGCCGAAGGAGCCGAGGGTTACGCGCTGACCGGCACGCTGACGAGCGTCGCGTCCGGGCGGATCGCCTACACCTTCGGCTTGGAGGGGCCCGCGGTGACCGTCGACACGGCGTGCTCGTCGTCGCTGGTGGCGCTACATCTGGCCGTACGGTCGCTCCGATCGGGAGAGTCGGATCTGGCTCTGGCGGGCGGGGTCACGGTGATGTCCACCCCCGGCATGTTCACGGAGTTCTCCCGGCAGGGTGGGCTCGCTCCGGATGGGCGGTGCAAGGCGTTCGGGGCGGCGGCCGACGGCACGGGGTGGGCCGAAGGAGTCGGCCTGCTTCTGGTGGAACGCCTGTCGGACGCGCGGCGCCACGGGCATCGAGTGCTGGCGGTGATCCGCGGCTCAGCCGTCAACCAGGACGGCGCGTCCAACGGACTCACCGCCCCAAACGGGCTCTCACAGCAGCGGGTGATCCGGGAGGCGCTGAAGGACGCCGCGCTGAGCGCTGCAGAAGTGGACGCGGTGGAGGCCCATGGCACCGGGACGACTCTGGGCGACCCGATCGAGGCCCAGGCCCTGCTCGCCACCTACGGCCAAGGCCGGCCCGCCGGCCATCCTCTATGGCTCGGCTCGCTGAAGTCCAACATCGGCCACGCCCAAGCCGCCGCCGGAATCGCCGGAGTCATCAAAATGGTGCAGGCGATCCACCACGGGATCCTGCCCCAAACGCTGCACGTGGAGGAGCCGACCCCGCACATCGACTGGTCCGACGGCGCGATCTCGCTGCTGGCCGGCAACACCCCCTGGCCTGAGACCGGTTCTGTACGGCGTGCCGGCGTGTCGTCCTTCGGGATCAGCGGCACGAACGCCCATGTCATCGTGGAGCAAGCACCACCAGAACCTGAGCCCGAACTCCACACCGAATCCGAACCCGGAGAACCACAGGGCGGGGAACAGTCCTCGCAGGAGGCGGAAGCGGCGGCGGAGCGGCAATCGAGGCAACAGCCGCAGGCCGGCCCGGGACAACAGCCGCAGGCCGGGCCGGAGCAACGGCTACCGGTCGCGCCGGG
>NZ_JAOEGB010000021.1 GCF_025420585.1 Planotetraspora sp. A-T 1434
TGGACGCGGTACTGGAGGAGACCGGGACCCGCGAGCGCAGGCTGCGACTGCTGCCCTCGCGGGTGGTGGTGTACTTCGTCCTCGCGCTGGCGTTGTTCGAGCACTGCTCCTACCGGGCGGTCTGGAGTAAGCTCACCGCCGCTTTGGCCAGCTTGCCCCTCCTCGCGCCGAGCCTGTCCTCGCTGTCGCGGGCCCGGCGCCGGATCGGCGTCGCCCCGCTGCGCCGGCTCTTTGAGATTGTGGCCGGGCCGGTCGCCGGACAGGCTGTGCCGGGCGTGTTCTACCGGGGCCTGCGCACGGTCGCGATCGACGGCACGCACCTGCATGTCCCCGACACCGAGGCGGTCACCTGGCGCTATGGCAAGCGGGCGGGTGAGACGCTGGAGTTCGGCTACCCGCTGCTGCGTCTGCTGGTGGTGATCGAGTGCGGCACCCGCGCCCTGCTGGCGGCCGCTTTCGGCCCTGAGCGCGACGGTGAGCTCACCTACGCGCGCCAGCTTTTGGGTGTACTGGACCGTAGTGTGCTCGTGCTGGCCGACGCTGGATTCGACGCCGCCGGCTTTCTGAGCGGCCTGGTCTCCACCGGGGCGCAGTTCCTGGTGCGCTCCTCGGCCCGCCGCTGCCCCCTCATCGCCCGGCGCCTGCCCGACGGCTCCTACCTGGCGAAGATCGGTTACGGGGTGCTGGTCACGCCGCTGACGGTCCGGATCGTCGAGGCGCGCATCACCGTCACCCTGGCCGATGGCACCGTCCGCCGCGAGCAGTGGCGGCTGGTCACCTCCCTGACCGACCATGATCGTTACCCCGCGTCTGAGCTGGTGGAGCTCTATCACGAGCGGTGGCAGGCCGAGACCACCTACTTTTCGATCAAGGCGACGATGCTGGACGGCCGCGTCCTGCGCTCACGCACCACCTGCGGCATCGAGCAGGAGGTCTACGCCCTGCTGGTGACCTACCAGGCGCTCATCCGCGCCGCCGCCGACGCCGTGACCACCAGACCAGGCCTGGACATGGACCGGATCAGCTTCACCGTCCTGCTCCAGGCCGCCGGCGACACGGTGACCACCGCTACCCGGATCTTTGCGACCGGCCCGGTCGATCTGATCGGCACGATCGGCCGGGCAGTTTTAGGCGCGCTCCTGCCCGCCTGGCGCAGGTCCCGCCTCAAGGCCCGTACCCGTAAGAACCCGACAAGCAAGTACAGCCCGAACGCCGGGCAGCATCCCTCGACCACACAGACCTACAGCTTCCACGCCGCCGTCACGATCTTCGAGAAGGGGCTTGCCTCACGCTCCCAGCGCTAAACGCAACGGCGTTGACTCGGACGGGGTCACCTGCATTGACACCGGTGCCACCCAACCTGCGGTAGCTGTTCTTGGTCACGGTCGGCATGGCAGCCGGGAGGGGCGGTCTCCGTGCCGAGGTAGCGTCACCTCTCGATGGACCCTCGCAAGAGATCAGCCGGCCTGGCGGGGGTGCCCTTCTTCGCGGGGCGGCGCCGGTCGTCAGTGAGCGTGTGAATCATCACCTTTTGCAGGTGCGGAGCATGTTGAGCAAGGCCGCCTTCTCCTTCCGGGTGACGAAGAGCCGGTAATGATACTTCACGGTGATCCATGAGGTGGCATATCGGCACCAAAAGCTTCGGCGCGGCGGGCGCCAGCTCTGGGGTCCCTGGCCTCCCTTGGCGATGTTGGCGGAGTGGCTGACCACTATCAGCTCAGGACGGGTGAGGTCGTTGGCGAAGGCACGCCGGCGCGCCTGGCTCCATCTGGCGGCGCCCGAGCGCCAGGCGTATGCCAGCGGCACGATGTGGTCGACGTCCACCTGCTTCACGCTCTTCAGCAACTTGCCGTCGTACGGGCTGTACCAGACGCCCTTGATCGGGTGGCAGGCCGCATTCCTGCGCACGCCCCGTCCGCTGCGGGCAAGGACCACCTCTCGTGCGTCGCACCTACCCCTGTGGTGCGCCCACCGGGGCTGGAACCGGTGATGGCTGTACCCACGGATCGATAACGGCCTGGCGACTTTCAGCTGGGCCAGCATGTGGCGGGTCCGCGCCCCGGCATCGGCCTGTGTCCACTTTCGCGAGTCGGCCGCCGCCTGCGGAGTAGCGGTGACAGCGGTGATCGGGATGACCAAAAGAGTGAGTACGGCGGCGCGGAGGGCCCGGCTCAAGAAGATCATGGTTCCAGCCATACCAGTCACTCCCCGCCGACGGCGGCGATATGCAACACACGAAAGGGCATGCGTCACCAGTAGTTGACGATCATGCTCTGCGCTTCCGAGTTGGGCTCAGGCCATGAGTTCGCGGACTCGGGGGATGACCTTGGTGCCGTAGAGCTCGATATTGGTCATGAGCTTCTCATGCGAGAGGGGGCCCATGCCGTACTTCAGGTCGAAGCGGGTCGCGCCGAGCACCTTGAGGTTCGCCGCGATCTTCTGTGCGACGGTCTCCGGCGAGCCGACGTAGAGCGCGCCGTGCGGCCCGATCTCGTGCCGGAAGGAGTCCTCGGTAGGGATGGCGAAGCCGCGCGTCTTGCTGATGCGGGTGACCATCTCCAGCCAGTTCGGCCAGAACTCCTCACGCGCCTGTTCGTCGGTCGCGGCGACATGCCCGGGGGCGTGCACTCCGACCGGCAGCGGGGGGCGGCCGAACTTCGCCAAAGCCTGCTGGAAGAGCTGCGAGAACGGTGCAAAACGCGCCGGGGAACCGCCGATGATCGCGAGCATCAGCGAGTACCCGTACCGCGCGGCGCGGATGACGGACTGGGGGCTGCCGCCGACGCCGATCCACGCCGGGATGGGGCCGTTCTCCAGGTGCGGCACGACGTCCTGGTCGACGAGCGGAGCGCGCTTCCTGCCGTGCCAGGTGATCGGACCGCCCTTGAGCAACTCGGCGAAGAGCTGCGACTTCTCCTCGAAGAGCTCCTCGTAGTCGGCCAGGTCGTACCCGAAGAGCGGGAAGGAGTCGATGCTGGAGCCTCGGCCGAGGATGACTTCCGCCCGGCCGTTGGAGATGGCGTTGAGCGTGGAGTAGCGCTGGAACACCCTGACGGGATCGTCCGAGCTCAGGACCGTGACGGCCGACCCGAGCCGGATGTGGGTCGTGCGCGAGGCGATCGCGCCGAGCACCACGTCGCCGGCCGACAGCGGGAAGTCGTCGGTGTGGTGCTCACCGATGCCGAAGTAGTCGATGCCGAGTTGGTCGGCGAAGACACCCTCCTGGACGAGGTTCCGGATCGTCTGAGCGTGGGAGAGCGGGCGGCCGTTCTCATCGCTGGTGGTGTCACCGAAGGTGTCGAGGCCGAGGATGAGGGGGAACCGCGTGGAGTCCCCGTCCGATGCCGGCTCGGTGGATGTGGTGGTCATACCAGGTCTCGCTGTTCTGTATGGGGTTCTGCCGTGGTCGGAGTGGGCAAGGCGACCGGGGACGTCCCGGGCGACCCTGCTCCGCAGGGCCTGCTCGAAGTCGTGGCGACACGCCCCGGAGACGGGTCCGCCGGGCCCGCTTGATTGACACGTCAATCATATGCCTATGCTTGATACGTCAAGCATTGAAGGGACGACGATGGCGACCACGCCTGAAGAGCACCCGATCGTGATCGGGGTCGACAGCTTCGGAGACATGACCCTCGACAGCGACGGCACCATGTTCAGCCAGCCACAGAACATCCGAGCGCTTGTCGCGGAGGGAGTCCTCTCGGAGGAGTCGGGCATCGACTTCTTCGGCCTGGGCGAGCACCACATCGAGGAGATGCCGCTGCCGGCGCCGGACCTGGTCCTGGCCTCCATCGCGGCCCGTACCTCACGCATCCACCTGGGGTCCGCGGTGACGGTGCTCAGCTCCGACGACCCGGTGCGCGTCTTCCAGCGGTACGCGACCCTCGACGCCCTCTCCTCAGGGCGCGCCGAAGTGATCCTCGGCCGCGGGTCGAGCATCGAGTCGTTCCCGCTGTTCGGATTCGACCTCGCGGACTACGAGCGCCTCTTCGAGGAGAAACTCGAGCTGTTCGCCCAATTGCGCACGGAACAGCCGGTCACCTGGGCGGGAACCACGCGGGCCGCCCTACCCGGGCTTCAGGTCTACCCGCGCACCGCCGGCGGGGCGTTGCCGACCTGGGTGGGCGTCGGCGGCAACCCCGCGTCCGTCGTGCGAGCCGCGAAGTACGGCTTTCCGCTGATGCTCGCGATCATCGGTGGCAACCCCGCGCGCTTCGCCCGGCTGTCCAAGCTGTACCGCGAGGCCACCGCGCAGGCGGGCCTCGCTCCCCTGCCCATCGGGGTGCACTCGCCTGGACATGTCGCGGCCACGGACGAGGAGGCGAAGGAGCAGTACTGGCCCACCTACGAGAGCTTCATGCTCGACGCGCGGCGGCAGCGCGGGTTCCCGGCGATCACTCGCGAGTACTACGAGCACGAGGTGGCACATGGCTCCCTCTACGTCGGGTCTCCCGAGACCGTCGCCCGGCGCATCGCCAGGACCATGACCGCCCTGGACGCCACCCGCTTCGATCTCAAGTACGGCATGGGCCCGATGCCGCACGAACTCATCATGGAGAACCTCCGCCTCTTCGGCACCGAGGTCGCACCGCGGGTGCGCGAGCAACTCCAGCAGGGGTAGAGGCACTGTTCGTACTGAGCGGCCTGCTCAGATGTAGAGGGGCGGGACGGCCCGGGGGAGATCATCGATCTCGAAGGAGAGGTGTGCCTCCACATCGACGACTCCTTCCACCCTCCAGACCTCGTCGAGCAGAGGGGCGATCTGCGAACGGCGCTCCACGATGCCCGCCAGCGAGACAACGCCGTTGTTCACCCGAACGGAACAATCCCGGCACAGCAGCCCGGCCACCGCGGCGACCTCGTCGCGGATCTCCTCCCCCGGCCGGACGAACACCTGCAGCAGGTCGGACTGGCGGACGAGGCCCACGATCCGTCCCGTCTCGGGATCGACCACGGACAGTTGCTTGACCCTGTTCTTGTGCATGATCCCGGCCGCCCACCGGAGGTCGGTCTCCTCGGTGACGGTGATCGCCGGGCTCGTCATGAGCTCGGCGGCGGTGCGGCCCGCCGCCTTCCTGTGCCGCCGGCGGCGCGACGGACCCTCGAAAATCGAATCGCCGGGGCGTCTGGTGTCGATCTCCTTGAGCAGCAGGTCGTCGTCCGAGATGACACCCAGCACGCACTTGTCCTCGTCGACGACGGGTACGGCGTCCACGTGGAACCGGCACATCGCCTTGACCACGTCGGTGAACGAGGCGCCCGTCTCGACCGCGATCACGAACCGGTGCATGACGTCTCTCACGCTCATCGACATGGTGCACCCCTGCGTCCAGTCAATGCTCGGCCCTCCGCTGAAGCTCCGCCCTCTCCGCTCAAGGCTCCGCCGCCCGGACGGGAGAGGGGCAGCGGCGAAGGTCACCCCGTTCCGGGACTTACGTCCCCCGCCCAGATCACGCTTCTTGTGGGGATCCCCGGTGCCCCCTTCCTGGGGAGATACCGTCAGTCGACTCAAGCAGGCACAGAAAACGCATGGTTTGATGTCGTTTATGGCGAACCCCGCGATCCTGACCGTCGACGACGACCCGGCCGTGTCCCGCGCCGTGGCCCGTGACGTGCGGCGCCGGTACGGTGACCGCTACCGCGTGGTCCGGGCCGAGTCCGGCGACGCGGCCCTTGACGCGCTGCGCGAGATCAAGCTGCGCGGCGAGCAGGTGGCCGTCATGCTCGCCGACTACCGGATGCCGCAGATGAACGGCATCCAGTTCCTCGAGGCCGCGATGGACCTGTTCCCGCTGGCCCGCAGAGTTCTGCTCACGGCGTACGCCGACACCGACGCGGCCATCGACGCGATCAACGTCGTCGATCTCGACCACTACCTGCTCAAGCCCTGGAACCCGCCCGAGGAGAAGCTTTACCCGGTGGTCGACGCCCTCCTGGACGCGTGGACGGCCACCCCGGACACGGCGATGCCGGAGACCCGGGTCATCGGCCACCGCTGGTCGGCGCCGTCGTTCGAGGTGCGTGACTTCTTGGCCCGCAACCTCGTGCCGTACCGCTGGCTGCTGGCCGACGACCCGGAGGGCCGGCGCCTGCTGAGCGCGGCGGGGCTGTCCGAGGCGGACGTGCCGGTCGTGGTGACCGCCGACGGCAAGTCACTGGCCAGGCCGAGCGAGATCGATCTGGCGGCCCACGTGGGGCTGACGACCACGCCGACGTTGGAGTTCTACGATGTCGCCGTGGTGGGCGGGGGGCCGGCCGGCCTCGGCGCGGCCGTCTACGGCGCTTCCGAAGGGCTGCGGACCGTCCTCGTGGAGCAGCGGGCGACCGGTGGCCAGGCCGGCCAGAGCAGCCGGATCGAGAACTACCTCGGCTTCCCCGACGGCGTGTCCGGAGCCCAGCTGACCGATCGGGCCCGCAGGCAGGCGCTCAAGTTCGGCGCCGAGCTGCTCACCACCCGCGAGGTGGTCGGCCTCGAATGCGCCGGTTCGGCCCGGGTGCTGCACTTCGGCGACGGTACGGCCATCGCCGCGCACACGATCGTCCTGGCCACCGGCGTCTCCTACCGGATGCTGGAGGCCCCCGGGCTCGCCGAGCTGACCGGTCGCGGCGTCTTCTACGGCTCGGCGTCGACCGAGGCGCCCAGCTGCTCGGGCGAGGAGATCTACATCGTCGGCGGGGCCAACTCGGCCGGTCAGGCGGCCGTGTACTTCTCCCGCTACGCGAGCCGGGTGCACATCCTGATCCGCGGCGACGACCTGACGCGCTCGATGTCGCGCTATCTCATCGATCAGATCGCCGGCATCCCGAACATCGAGGTGCATCCGCGGACGACCGTCGTATGCGGCGAGGGCACCGACCACCTCGAACGGCTGACGCTGTGCGACCCCAGCTCGGGCAAGACGAGGACCGTCGAGACCTCCTGGCTCTTCGTGTTCATCGGGGCCGAACCGCGGACCGACTGGATCGGCGGCGCCGTCGCCCGGGACGAGCACGGCTTCGTGATCACCGGCCCCGACCTGCTCGCCGAGGGACGCCGCCCGCCCGGCTGGACGCCGCCCCGGGACCCCTACCATCTCGAGTCGAGCATGCCCGGCGTCTTCGCCGCCGGAGACGTGCGAGCCGACTCGGTCAAGCGCGTCGCCTCGGCCGTGGGCGAGGGCGCGATGGCGGTGTCGCTCATCCACCGTTACATGGAGGCCCGATGACCCGGCGGCTCACGCCCGGCGAGTTGCGCACGCTCTTCCTCTTCGAGGCTCTAGACGAGAGCCAGCTCGCCCGGCTGGCCGAGGTGGGAGAGGTCGAGCAGCGGGCTGCGGGCACGGACGTCTACTCCGAGGGCGAGCCGGCGACCTGCTTCTTCGTGCTGCTCAACGGCACGGTCGCGATGAGCAGGCGGATCCACGGCGACGACGTGGAGGTCAGCCGCACCGAGCAGCGCGGGGTCTACGGCGGCGCGACGCAGGCGTACTTCGCGCTGGCCGACCAGGTCTACATGAACACCCTCCGGGCCATCACCGACGCCGAGTTCTTCGTGCTGCCGGCCGACGTCATGGCCGCGTCGGTCCGCGAATGGTTCCCGATGGCGATGCACCTGCTCGAAGGGCTGTTCGTCGGCATGCGGGCCAGCCAGACGATCGTCGGCGAGCGGGAGCGGCTGCTGGCGCTCGGCTCGCTGTCGGCCGGGCTGACCCACGAGCTGAACAACCCGGCGGCGGCGGCCGTGCGGGCGACCTCCGCGCTGCGGGACCGGGTCGCCGGCATGCGCAACAAGCTGGCCATGATCGCCGACGGGCGGCTGGACGGCACACAGCTGCATGACCTCGTCGAGCTCCAGGAGGCGGCCGTCAAGCGGGCCGCCACCGCGCCGGAGCTGTCCGCGCTGGAGACGTCCGATGCCGAGGACGTGATCGCCGGCTGGCTCGACGACCACGACATCACCGGCGGGTGGGACCTGGCACCGACGCTCGTCGCGGGGAGCGTCGAGATCACGTGGCTCGAGCAGATCGCGGACGCGGTGGGCGAGGACAACCTGGAGCCGGCCGTACGGTGGCTGACCTACACCATCGACACGGAACTGCTGATGGGGGAGATCGAGGACGCGGTCACCCGGATCTCCGGGCTGGTCGCGGCGGCCAAGCAGTACTCCCAGCTGGACCGCGCGCCGTACCAGACCGTCGACGTGCACGACCTGCTCATCGCCACCCTCACGATGATGCAGGCCAAGATCCCGCCGGGGATCCGCAAGGTCAAGGAGTTCGACCGGACGCTCCCCAAGATCCCCGCGTACGCCGCCGAGCTGAACCAGGTGTGGACCAACCTGATCGACAACGCGGTGTCCGCGATGGGCGAGAGCGGCACCCTGACCATACGCACCAGTCGTGAGGAGGACCGGCTCCTCGTCGAGGTCGGCGACACGGGCCCCGGCATCGCGCCCGAGGTCCGGCCGAGGATCTTCGAGCCGTTCTTCACCACCAAGCCGGTCGGCGAGGGCACTGGCCTGGGGCTGGACATCTCCTACCGCATCATCGTGAACAAGCATCACGGTGACATCCGGGTGGATTCGGTGCCTGGTGACACCAGGTTCCGGGTCTACCTGCCGATCACCGACGGAGCCTCCGTATAGCGGGTGAGTGGCCAACCTCACTCGCGGGTGCTCGTACAGTGTGGTCATGGGCATGGTCAGCACGGTTGGGCTCGTACTGCACCCTCGGCGTGACTCGGCGGAGGCGATCGAGACGATCGTCGAGTGGGCGCGCGGGCGCGATGTCACGGTGCTCGGCCTTCCCGACGAGGTGGGCCGCATCGACTGCAGTGCCGTACCGGTCGATGCGGAGACCCTGGTCAAGCGGGCCGACCTGCTCGTCAGTCTGGGCGGTGACGGCACGATGCTGCGGACGATGCGGTTGATCGAAGGTCATCCCACGCCCATCCTGGGCGTCAACCTGGGCAGGCTCGGGTTCCTCCCCGAGATCGACGTGGAGGACCTGCCGCCCGCCCTGTCGGCCATCGACAGCCACCGGTTCACCGTCGAGCCGCGCATGGCGATCCAGGCCACCGGTTCGGACGGGAAGACGGCGACCGCGTTCAACGACATCGCGCTGGTACGGATCCCCGGCGACGGGCTGTCCGCCGTGGCGGTCAACGTGTACGGGCATCCGTTCGTGCGGTACGCCGCCGACGCCGTGATCGTCGCCACCTCCACGGGGTCCACCGCGTACAGCTTCTCCGCGGGAGGCCCGATCGTCTCGCCCACGGTGGAGGGTTTCCTCGTCGTCCCGGCGGCGGCGCACTCGGCGTTCAACCGGGCCCTCGTCCTGTCGGCCGACGAGGAGGTCACCCTCGACGTCCTCCCCACCAGCGGGCAGCTCGCCATGGAGGTGGACGGCACGATCGGCGGCTACCTGTGCCCGGGAGACCGCCTGACCGTGACCGCCCTCCGCGCCGCCGCGCAGGTCGTACGGCTCGGCACCACGACCTTCTACGAACGCGCCCGCCGCAAGCTCCGCGTCAACGGCAGCGCCGAGGTCGACTGACGCTCAGCCGTCCGCCCGCGACGGGGAGACACGGCCGACGCCACAGAGGAAGTACGCCTTCGTCCGCTCGATGGACGGGTCGATGAAGGGGTTGTCCGGGCGCCAATCGTGCAGGTTGACCATGCCGGGCTCGACGAGGTCGAGTCCCTCGAAGAACGGCGCGATCTCGCCCGTCATTCGCGCGACGAACTGGGCGCTGGCGTTCTGGTAGACCTTCTCCACCCCGGGCGCGACCTCGGGACGCGCGTCGGCCGCGACGTGCGAGATCGCCATGTGGCTGCCCGGCGCGAGGGCCCCCCGGATCTGGGCGATGATCGCTGCGGGGTGGTCGGAGTCCGGGATGAAATGCATGATGGCGAGCAGGAGGACGGCGATCGGCTGAGAGAAGTCCAGGTGCTCGCGCAGCTCCCGGTTGTTCAGGATGTCCTGGGGACGGCGCAGATCGCCCTCGACGACCCGGACGAGCGGGGTGTCCTGGAGGAGGGCACGGGCATGCGCGAGGACCTGCGGGTCGTTGTCCACGTAGACGGTCCGGGCGTCGGGGGCGTGCTCGCGCGCCACCTCGTGCACGTTGCGCTGGGTGGGCAGGCCGGCGCCGATGTCGAGGAACTGCCGGATGCCGCGCTCGGCGAGGAAGCGCACGGCCCGGACGAGGAACTCGCGGTTCTCGCGGATGCCGATGGGGATCTCGGGGACGTAGCGCAGGACCTGCTCGGCCGCCACCCTGTCGGCGGGCAGGTTGTCCTTGCCGCCGAGGAAGTAGTCGTACATACGTGCCGCATTGGGGACGGTGGGGTCGAAGCCGTTACCGAGGACATCCGGGTCCATGCGTATCCTCCCCATTAGTCGACACTTCGGGCGATCTTAGATTAGACACTAAATTGCATGGTATTTCGTTAAACAATGGTAGGAATATCGCACTTCCTGTCATGATCGTCTCATGGCCGCTTCCCCCCGGCGCCGGGTCCTGGGCGCCCAGCTCGCCTCCGGAATCACCCCCGTCAACATGTGGGCCCTGCTGTTCTTCGCGACCATCGGCACGGCGGTGGTGTCCTTCCTGCCGTCGGCGCAGCCGCACATCCTGACGACGATCCTCGGCGTGCCGGAGTCGCGCCAGGGGACGACGATCGGCGTGCTCAACCTCGCGGCCGAACTCGCGATGGTGCTGAGCCTCGCGTGGTACGGCGCGCTCGCCGATCGGGCCGGTCGGCGGCTCGTCGTGCTGGCCGGCCTCGGGCTGTGCGCGGCCGGCACCGCGCTGTTCCCGTTCGCCGGAAGCACGGCCGTCCTCGTGGCGCTCCGTGTGGTGTTCGGGCTGGGCGTGGCCGCGATCAACGCGATGCTGTCGACCATCGCGATCGACTACGTCCGCACCCGCTCGCGCGGGACGTCGTACGGGCTGATCGGCGTCTTCGGCGGGCTCGGCGCGGTGATCGCCGTGCTCGCCCTCGTCCGGCTGCCGCAGACGCTGGAGGCCGCGGGGCTGGAGCCGGTCGCCGCGGCGCGGCTGGCGTTCCTGGTGATCGCGGCCGGGATCCTGGTGTCCGCGGGCGCGCTGTCGCTGTCGCTGTCGCGGGTGAGAGTGAGCTCCGTCGGCGAGCGGACCCCGCTGCCCCGGCTCGTCCGCGAGGGCGTGTCGCTGGCGCGCGATCCGGGCGTCGCCTTCTCGTACGCGGCGTCGTTCGTCGCGCGAGCAGACCTCGCCATCGTCGTGTCCTTCATGACCCTGTGGATCTCCGACTACGCCAAGGGGCACGCGGGCATGACCAGCGCCGAGGCCGTGGCCAAGGCGGGCGCGATCGTGGGGATCTCGCAGACGGTCGCGCTCGTCACCGCGCCGCTGTTCGGCTGGCTGGGCGACCGCGTGCGCCGCCAGGACATGGTCATCATCGCCCAGGTCGTCGCCGGGGTGGCGTACCTGTCGACGCTGCTGGTCGCGGATCCCCTCGGCCCCGGCATGATGGTCGTCGCCGTGTTCATCGGCCTGGGCGAGATCGCGGTCATCACCACGGCCGGCCCGCTGCTCGCGCAGCAGGCGCCCGCCGACGTGCGGGGGTCGGCGTTCGGCGTGCACACGCTCTGCGGCGCGGCCGGCGTAATGATCATCTCGGCGCTGGGCGGCGTGCTGCACGACACGTGGCGGCCCGCCGGGCCGTTCGTCGTCTCCGGCGCGGCCGGCCTGCTGGTCGCCGCGTACGGCATGTCCGTACGGCGGCGGATCGCGGCCAGGGCGGACGCCGACCTGGCCGGGGAGACGGTTCCCGTCGACTGACAGTGATGATGTAGATGAGCGCCTCCCGGCGGGGCGTGCCGCCGTCCCACAGCCGTACGGCCCCGGGACGGCATCGGCCTTGCCGCCCGAGCGGCTCCAACCGCTATCCGAGGAGACGGTCGATTTCGGCGAGTTCCTCGGAGGACAGGGGCGGGCCGGCCAGAGCGGCCACGTTCTGCTCAAGCTGAGGGACGCTGCTCGCGCCGATCAGGACCGACGTGACGCGGCTGTCGCGGAGGATCCAGGAGATCGCGAGCTCGGCGAGGCTCTGCCCACGGGCCTGGGCGACCTTGTTCAGCCCGCGCAGCGTCTCCAGCAGCTCGGGCGTGAGGTCGTCGCGCGACAGGAAGCGGCCGACGGCCATCCGGGAGTCGGCGGGGACCTCCCCGTCGAGGTAGCGGCCGGTCAGCAGGCCCTGGGAGAGCGGCGAGTAGGCGATGCACCCGGCCCCCGCGTCCTCAAGCGTGTCGAGCAGCCCACCCTCGATCCAGCGGTCGAGCATCGAGTAGTTCGGCTGGTGGATCAGCAGCGGGGTGCCGAGCTCCCGCAGGGCGGCCACGGCGCGGGCGGTCTGCTCGGCGGAGTAGTTCGAGATGCCGGCGTAGAGCGCCCGGCCGGAGCGGACGGCCGTGTCGAGCGCCCCCATGGTCTCCTCGATGGGCGTCTCGGGGTCGGGGCGGTGGGAGTAGAAGACGTCGACGTAGTCGAGGTTCATCCGCTTGAGGGACTGGTCCAGGCTCGACAGCATATATTTCCGCGAGCCCCACTCCCCGTACGGCCCGGGCCACATGTCGTAACCCGCCTTGGTGGAGATGAACAGCTCGTCGCGATACGGCCGGAAGTCGGCCTGGAAGTGCCGTCCGAAGTTCTCCTCCGCCGAGCCGTACGGCGGGCCGTAGTTGTTGGCCAGGTCGAAGTGGGTGATCCCGAGGTCGAAGGCGCGGCGCAGGACGGCCCGCTGGCGGTCCAGCGGCGTGATGCCGCCGAAGTTGTGCCACAGCCCGAGGGAGATCTCCGGCAGGAGGACCCCGCTCCGTCCGCTCCGCCGATAGGTCATGGTGTCGTAGCGGCCGGGTGCGGCGGCATAGGGGGACTGCGGGGACATGCGAGGCCTCTCTTCGTGGACGTACGGCTCCCGCCGGAGTGGCGAAAGCCGTACATAAGGACTATCAGGAAAGACCATGCAGATAGCGCCCAGGGTCGCAGTCGTGGGCCTCGCTCCCGACCACTCGACCGCGTCCTCGGCGCCATTGCCGCGCTCATCACATCGCCCCGCTCCCATCGCCCCGCTCCCATTGACAGGCGTGCCGCCCTGCGGAGGGGCGACGAGCTATGGCATGAGCGGGCCGAGCGCATCAGCGCCGTCGCAAGCGCAGGACCTCTCCCAACGTGCCGGCCGGCGTCTTGGTCTGGGGCGCGACGTAGTCGATCACCTCGTCGGGAAACTCAGCCCCGGCCGCGAGGGAAACGTCCGTGCTGCGTGTAAAACTTCAGCAGCAGCGTGAAGGCCAAGCGCGTGCTCACCTGCTTGTCGTTGACTCCGCGGATATCGGAGATCGGCTATAGAAGCCCGCCCGGCCCCGCGGCCAGGAAGCCGACGGCCCCTCTCAGAAACTCCCAGCCGTCGAGGTAGTAGGGCTTCCTGGCGAGATCGCGACATGTCGCACATTCGCCAATCAAACGATCTTTCGGTGCGCTAACCGCCGTACCCATACTTCCCGCGGATACTCACGTGCCCCAAACCAGTTGAAGGAGCCTCCTTGAGCGCTTTCCCCCCTCGCAAGGCCGGGCTGATCGCCTTGGGGGCTGCCCTCATGGCCATGGCGGGAATCCCGCCCGCGATGGCCGCGCCCGGCGCAGAGCCGCCTTCCCCCCTGGCGGCCGCCCTCGCCAACACGGCCGATGGCGTCCACAAGGTGACCCTGATCACCGGTGACACCGTCACCGTGCGCCACAACGGCGGGCGAGCCACCGGACAAGACGGCGCGGAAGACGAGCGGCAAGACGGCGCCGGCCACAGTGGGAGCCACGGCGGTGGAACGGTGGACGTCCGTCGCCCCGACGGCTCCCCTTCCGAGGCCCACATCGTCGAATCGGGCGACGACCTGTACGTCTATCCGCAGTCGGTCCTGCCGTACGTCGCGGCCGGAAGGCTGGACAAGCGTCTCTTCGACGTCACGCAGTTGATCAGGGACGGGTACGACGACGCGCACCTCGACCGGCTGCCCCTGATCGTGTCCTACAGCGACGGCGCGGCCCAGGCCCGCTCGCAGGGAGTGCCCGAGGGAGCCGCGAAGGTGCGGACCCTCAGCAGCATCCAGGGCGCGGCGGTGACCGAGGACCGCGACCACTCCGCTGAATTCTGGACCGCGCTCACCGGCGGCACGCACACCGCCAACGGCACCGGCGCCCGCACCAGCAGCACCGGCCCGGGCACGGGCGTCGCTGCGCCGGCCTTTGCTGGAGGCATCGCTAAGGTGTGGCTGGACGGCAAGGTCAAGGCCACCCTTTCGGACACCACCGCCCAGATCGGAGCACCCGAGGTCTGGGCCGGGGGGAACACCGGCGAGGGCGTGGACGTGGCCGTCCTGGACACCGGCGTGGACGCCGGACACCCCGACCTGGCCGGACGGATCACCGCCTCGGCCAGCTTCGTCCCCGGTGAGGACGTCACCGACCGGCAGGGGCACGGCACCCATGTCGCCTCGACCATCGCCGGGACCGGCGCCGCCTCCGACGGCAAGGAGCGGGGCGTCGCCCCCGGCGCGAGCCTGCACATCGGCAAGGTGCTCTCCAACGCCGGCAGCGGCCAGGACTCCTGGGTCCTGGCCGGCATGGAGTGGGCCGCCCGCGACCAACACGCCAAGGTCATCAGCATGAGCCTGGGCTCCGGCCCCACCGACGGCTCCGATCCGCTGAGCAAGGCCGTCAACGCGCTGAGCGCGGAGACCGGGGCACTGTTCGTCATCGCGGCGGGCAACCTCGGCGCTCCTTCCACGGTCTCGGCTCCGGGCGCGGCCGACGCGGCCCTGACGGTCGGCGCGGTCGACACCTCGGACCAGCTCGCGCCGTTCTCCAGCCAGGGTCCGCGCCTGGCCGACGAGGCGCTGAAGCCGGAGCTCACCGCGCCCGGCGTCGACGTGCTGGCGGCGCGCTCGCAGTACGCGCCGGAGGGCGTGGGCTACTACCAGACGATGAGCGGCACCTCGATGGCCACTCCGCACGTCGCGGGGGCCGCCGCGCTGCTGGCCGCCGCCCACCCGGACTGGAAGGGGCCGCAGATCAAGGACGCCCTGGTCAGCACCACGAAACCCACCCCGCAGTACGACGCCTACCAGGGTGGAAGCGGTCGCCTGGACGTGGCGGCCGCCGTGCGAGGCACCGTGTTCGCCACGGCCACCGCCTACACCGGCATCCCCGAGGGGGCCCACCCGGGGACGTCGGAGCACGTGGTGACGTACACCAACACCGCCGAGGAGCCGGTCGTCCTCGACCTGGCCGTCGACGCTCCGCAGGCTCCCGACGGCCTGTTCGCGCTCTCCGAGAACCAGGTGACGGTGCCCGCCCGCGGGACCGCGACCGTCACTCTCACCATGGACCCGAGCCGGGCCGCGACCGGCGCGCACTACACCGGCCAGATCCGGGCGTCCGGCTCCGGCGGCGTGGTGCTGGCCCACACCACGATCGGCGTCGGCACGGTGCGCGAGTTCCACACGCTGTCGCTCATCCTCAAGGACGGCGCGGGCAGGCCGATGTCCGGCACGGTGGAGTTCATCGGGGAACACAGCCCCTTGGACTTCCTCTACGTGGACGAGACGGGCAGGCTGGATCTGGCGCTCCCGAAGGACGTCTACTCCGCGATGGCGTTCGTCAACGTGCGGGGCACGCATGGCCCCCACTCCCTCGGGCTCGCCCTGCTGGGAGATCCCGAGATCGTCCTCGACCACGACACCGAGGTCGTCCTCGACGCGTCCGCCGCGCACCAGGTCAAGGCCACCACGCCCAGGGAGAGCGCGACGACGTTCGAGCGCATGGAGTACTACCGCTCGCTGAACTGGCCCTGGCGGTCGTTCCTCCTGTCCGGGGATCGTTACGACAGCATCTGGGCGCAGCCGACCGGGGAGAAGGTGACCCACGGCGACTTCTACTTCACCGCCCGCTGGCGCAAGGAGCAGCCTCTTCTGGCGGTGGTGTCGAAGACCACGGACTACACCGACGTGCTTCCGCAGTCGGGCACGACGCGCCTTCCGGAGGGACATTGGGACCTCCGCGCCGTCTACGCGGGCAACGGCAGCCCCTCCGACTACGCCGGGCTGGACGCCAAGGGCAAGGCCGTCGTCGTACGGCGCGACCCAGCGGTGATCGGCGACCGCGAGCAGGCCGCGGCGGCAGCGGCGGCCGGAGCGAAGCTGCTTCTCGTGCAGAACGACCAGATCGGCCGGGAGGTGCGGAACTACAGCCCCACCCCGCTCGACCGCTCCCCGATCGAGGTGGCCCTGCTCAGCACGGACGAGGGAGAGAAGCTCATCGCGCAGGCGCGAGGCGGCAAGAACACGCTGGAGGTGACCTCCACGCCCGTCAGTGACTACGTTTACGACCTCGTCGAGATGCGGCATGGGGCAATCCCCGCCGACGTGGTGTACCGCGCGGACCGGAGCAACCTGGCCCGCGTCGACGTGGCCTTCCGCCACCCGGATCCGACGCGCCGCGGCGGCGAGTTCCGCTTCGACTGGCCGTCCTACTCCGAGTGGGGCATCGGCTCCCTGACGGACGAGCCCGTACGCGGCAGCCGTACGGACTGGGTCTCCACGGGCGGCGGCTACCGCTGGGGCCAGGAGGCGTACGTCGAGGGCATGCTGTACCAGATCGACGCCCGGGCGAGCTACCGGCCCGGTAGCACCACCAAGGAGGAGTGGTTCGCGCCCATCGAGCGGCCACACCTGAACGACAACTACAAGCTGCCCCGCCGCACCGGTGACACGCTGAGCATCGACATCCCCGGCTGGGGCGGGGCCGACCACGTCGGCATGTCCATGGACTACCAGGGCATGCGGCACACCCTGTCCCTCTACCAGGGGGACACCCTCCTCCGGCAGGCGACCTTCAACACGTGGGTCTCGGCGGACGCGCCCGGCCCCGGGCGGCTCCCGTACCGGGTCGTGCTGGCCGCGGAACGGGATCCCCAGGTCAGCCCCTACTCGTCGAAGACCCGCACGGAGTGGGACTTCCAGTCCGAGACCTCTCCCGGGGAGGAGGGCTCGGTCCTGCCTCTGCTCCAGCTCGACTACGCGGTGGACACGGACGCGGACGGCAGGGTCCGGCGCGAGGGCGACCTGGCCGTCAGCGTGGCGCACCTTCCCGGCGCCGTGGGCGCGGGCGCGGTCGGGCCGATAACCCTCGACGTGTCCTACGACGACGGGGCGACCTGGCATAGGGCGTCGCTGACGTCGACGGGCGCCGGCGCGTGGAGGGCGGGCCTGCACGCCCCGGTGACCGCCCGATACGTCTCCATCCGGGCCGCCGCCCGGGACACCAAGGGCAATGCGGTCACCCAGACCGTCATCCGCGCCGCCGGTCTCCGGTAAGCGGTCTCGCCCGGCACTGCTCGTTGAGCACGGTTCGGCCCCGCTGCCCTTTGCCGGGACGGCGGGGCCGAACCGTGACCCGGCCTGGTGACGGCTCAGGCGACGCCGCGTGGGCGGAACTGGATGCTGATCCGCGCCCCGGCGACCCGTGTGCTCTTGGGGATGGCGTGTTCCCAGGTCCGCTGGCAGCTACCGCCCATCACGAGGAGGTCGCCGTGGCCGACCTCGTGACGCAGCGTGGGGCCTCCGCCGCCACGCGGCCGGAGCATCAGGTTGCGCGGCGTGCCGATCGAGACGATCGCCACCATCGTGTCCTCCGTACTGCCGCGCCCGATGGTGTCGCCGTGCCAGGCGACGCTGTCCCGGCCGTCGCGGTAGAGGCACATCCCGGCCGTGCGGAACGGCTCGCCCAGCTCCTCGGCGTAGTGGGCGTTGAGCGCGTCCCGCGCCACCTCCACCACACCGTCCGGAAGGGGCTCTCCCTCGTCGTAGAACTTCAGCAGCCGGGGGACATCCACCATCCGGTCGTACATGTGCCGCCTCTCGGCATGCCAGGGCACCACATCGAGCAAGCGGTCGAACAGCGCGTCCGACCCGGAGATCCAACCCCGCCGCACATCGATCCAGGCTCCGTGATCGAGCAGGGTCCGCTTCACCGTGGGCCCCAGAGGGCCCACGCAGGTCTCATCGCGCCAGTCCAGCAGCGAACCCTGGAACAGGCTTTCCATAGGCTCAGTGTACGACGTCCATTCGCACACATATTCGATCTTCAGGTGTAGTCCTTCAGCGTGATGGCGCTCGCCGTCTTCCGGACCCCCTTGGCGATCAAGCCCTTCCACGGCACGTACGGCAGGAGCCGGTAGTTCGTGTTCATGAACCAGGCGATGAAGCGGTTCTCCGGGACCATCCACCTGCTGACCCCCTCCCCCTGCTTCTGGCAGCCCCTGGCGTAGTCGCGCATCGCCTCCTCATAGCGGGCGAACGCGGTGCGATGGTCGCCCCCGGCCTCCGCCAGCTCCCCCGCGAGGACGTACGCCGCGACGATGGCGAGGCCGGTGCCCATGCCCGACAGCGGCGAGGCGCAGTAGGCGGCGTCTCCGAGCAGCACCACCCGCCCCGTGGACCACCGGTCCATGTGGACCTGGCTGACCGAGTCGAAGTAGAAGTCGGAGGCGTCACGCATGTCCCGCAGCAGCCGGGGAGTCTCCCATCCCACCCCGGCGAACGCCTCAGCGAGGATCTTCTTCTGCTGCGCGACGTCCCGGCGGTCATAGGCCAGCGACGGCGAGCCGAAGTAGAACAGCGCCTTGGCCTCGGTGTTCTTCCGGGCGCTGTACATGGCGACGAGCTTCCCCGGCGTGCCGTAGGCGTGCCCGGCGTAGTCGAGCCCGAGGTGGTTGGCGGTCGTGAAGATCGCGCAGTAGAGCCCCAGATCCTTGACGAACCGCGACTCGGGGCCGAAGGCGAGCGCGCGCACGTTGGAGTGCAGGCCGTCGGCCCCCACCACCAGGTCGAACCTGCGCGGCGCGCCCCGCTCGAAGGTGACGTCGACACCGTAGGCGGTCTCCGAGATGGAGGTGATCGAGTCGTCGAAGATGTACTCGACGTCGTCCCTGGTCGCGTCGTACAGGATGCGCGCGAGGTCGCCCCGCAGGATCTCGACGTCGCCGCTGAAGAGGTCGGCGGGCATGCTCGCGATCTGCCTGCCGTCCTCGTTGACGTATGACATCGCGCCCATGTTCGTCGCGACGCGCTTGATCTCGTCGAGGATCCCCATGCGCTCCAGCACGGTCAGGTGGGCCTCGCCGCGGAAGTCGACCGCGTAGCCGCCGTCGCGGAGAGCGGGCGCCCGCTCCACCACGGTGGGGGTGAAGCCGTGGCGGCGCAGCCAGTAGGCCAGCGCGGGGCCGGCGACGCTCGCCCCGGAGATCAGGATGTTCGCGTTCGTGTGGCGCTCTGTGGTGTCCATGACTCAGACCTTCGCGGAGGGCGCTCACCGCGCGCTCACCGCGGACTCACCGGCCCTCACCGAACCCCGGACCTGCGGAGCCGAGATCGATGACAGCGCTGATGGGCGAGGCCAGGATGACGGCGTCCGGCACACCCGCGAGGCGGAGCGCGTCCTCCGGGGCCAGCCGCATCCCTTTCCGGTACGCCTCGCCGTACGGCGACTCGCCCAGGATCGCCTGGGCCGCGGCGGCCACCCGCGCCGCCTCGGGATCGCTGCCGGTGGCGACGCCCCGCAGGGCCGTGGCGGCCCCGAGGAGCTCGGCGGCCGACACGGCGTCGCCCTCCGCGAGCGCCACTCCCGCCAGGGCCTCGACCGCACGCGCGCTCCCCGGGAGCGGCCCCACGGTCACCACGACCTCGACGGCCTGCCGGTACCGGTCCCGCGCCTCGGCGAGGTCGCCGCTGGCCTCGGCCACCTTGCCGAGCCCGATGAGCGCGCCCGCCCGGTTTCCCACACTCTTGACCCAGTGCGGGTCGAAGCGCTCCAGCGCCTCCTCATACAGCCGTGCCGCCTCCGGCAGGTCGCCCTCCTGGCGAGCGATGTCGCCGAGACCGCGCAGCGCCGCCGCCAGGTAGGTGAGGCTTCCGGCGCGCCGGGCGATCTCGGCCGCCTTCTCGTAGTCGGCCCGCGCCCCGGCGAGATCGCCCCCGTCCACATCACCACCGCCCATATCAACACGGGCCGAGCCGCCGCGAGAGCGGTAGTCTCCCCGGTTGACGAGCAGGTCGGGGAGGTCCTCGACGGCGCCCAGCTCCTCGGTGAGGGTGAGCGCCTCGTCGATCAGGGTGATCGCCCTCGTGGCGTCGCCGCAGATGTCCGCCACCGTGGCCAGCGCGTCAAGGGCGAACGCCGTACCCCACCGGTCGCCGAGTGAGCGAAAGACGTCGGCCGCCATGGCGAACTGCCGCTCGGCCTGCGCGAAGTCACCCGCGGCGAACTGGGGGTATCCCCACGAGAGCTCAACGAGGGCCCTTTCCCAGGGATCGGGCCCGGCGCCCCCTCGGGTCATCACGGAGAGCGCCACGGACGGGTCGCCCTCCCCAGCGGTCAGCATCGGCCACAGCAGCGTGATGATGGGGTGGCGGTGCCCCCGGTCAGGTGCGACGACGAGCCGCTCGGCCACCTGCCGGCTCCGGTTCCACGCCTTCCGTCCGGCCGCGCTCGCCGCCGCGGTGAGCGCGCAGAAGACGTACTCCTCCCCCAGCCCCGGCGGCGGCTCGGTGCCGACCAGGTCGAGGAGCGCCACGGCCTGTCCCGTCGCCCAGGTGCGCAGGCCCCGGATCCAGAGGTACGACGACAGCGACGCCAGGAGTCTCAGCCCCAGCTCGGCCTCCCCGGCGTCGACGGCCCAGCGCAGCGCGGCCTGGAGGTTCTCGTGCTCGGCGGCGAGGATCTCCAGCCACTGGATCTGCTCGGAACGGCGCAGGCGTGGGCCGGCGTCCTCCGCGAGAGCGAGGAAGTGCTCCGCGTGCGCCCGCCGTACGGCGTCGGACTCGCCGGCGGCGTCGAGCTGCTCGGCGCAGTACGCGCGGATCGTCTCCAGCATGCGGAAACGCCCGTTGCCGACCTCGACGAGCGACTTGTCGGCGAGCGAATCGAGCACATCCTCGGCGCCGGGGACGGCGCACACGCGCTCCGCCGCCTCGGCCGTCGCGCCGCCGGAGAAGACGGTGAGACGCCGCGCCATCACCTGTTCGTCCTCGGACAGCAGGTCCCAGCTCCATGCCACGACCGCGCGCAACGTCTGGTGCCGTGCCTGTGCCGTACGGCTGCCGCGCGACAGCAGGCGAAACCGGTCGCCCAGGCGGGCGGCCAGCTCGGCGGCGTCGTGCGTGCGCATGCGCGCCGCCGCGAGCTCGATGGCCAGCGGCAGGCCGTCGAGAGCCCGGCAGACGTGCCGTACGGCGTCGGCGTTGGAGTCGTCCACGGCGAAGCCCGGCCGTACGGCGGCGGCCCGGTCGGCGAACAGCCGCGCCGCCGCGGAGGGGGACAGCGCGCGGACGGGCCACAGATTCTCGCCGGTGATGCCGAGCGGCTCCCGGCTCGTGGCCAGGACGCGGAGGTTGCGGCAGCCGGCGAGCAGCCGTTCGGCGAGCGCCGCGGCGGCCTCGACGACGTGCTCGCAGTTGTCGAGGACGAGCAGCAGCGGGCGGTCGGCCAGCGCCGCGACCAGCCGGGAGGCGGGCGTCGTCTCGCCCGGCAACGCGAGGAGGCCGCCCTCCCGCAGGCCGAGCGCGCCCAGCACGGCCTGCGCCACCTCCGGCCCCCCTCCGCGCCTGGGCAGGTCGCGCAGCGGCGCCAGCTCGACGAAGCACACGTCGGGCTCCCGGCCGGCCACCTCGATCGACAGCCGGGTCTTCCCCGCGCCACCGGGGCCGAGCAGCGTCACGAGCCGGGTCGTCGCCAGCAGCTCCCCGACCCGGGCGAGGTCGTCCGCACGGCCGACGAAGCTGGTGAGCTGCGCCGGAAGCGACGGCGGCTCGAACAACCGGTCGCCCCGCAACAACGCCTGGTGGATCTCGGCCAGCTCGGCGGAGGGGTCGGCGCCGAGCTCGTCGGCCAGGAGCCGCCTGGTCTCCTCGAACACCACGAGGGCCTCGGCCTGCCTGCCGTCGGCCTGGAGGGCCCGCATGAGTAGCCCGCGCAGCCGTTCCCGCAGCGGATGGCGGCCGGCCAGCTCCTGGAGCTCCGGAACGACGGCCCGGTGCTCCCCGAGCTGGAGATCCGCCTCGATCCGGTCCTCGAGCGCGGCCAGCCTGTGCTCCTCCAGGCGTACGATCTCGGCCTGGATCGAGTCGCCCTCGCCGGGGCCCGCCGCCCTGGAGCCCTGGCCGGCGTCGGCGAGCGCGGGTCCCCGCCACAGGGCGAGCGCCTCGCGGAGCAGGGCGGCGGCCTCTCCCGGCCTGCCGTTCCGAAGGGCGTGCCGTCCCGCGTCGGCGAGCCGCTCGAAGCGATGGGCGTCGACGTCGCCGGGATCGACCGCGAGCCGATATCCGCCGGGAGCGAGCTCGATCGGCGCGTGGTGCCTCAACGCCTGGCGGAGCCTGGACACCTGCGACTGCAGGGCGTGCGCGGCTCCGCTCGTGGCCTGCTCGCCGTACAGGTCGTGGACGAGGCGGTCGGCGGTGACCACCTCGCCCGGGCGGACGAGCAGCAGAGCCAGCAGCGCGCGCCGGGTCGCACCGCCGATGGGCGCCTCGCTCCCGTCGTCATGCCATGCCCGGGTTGTGCCGAGGATCCCGAATCGCATGGTGGTGATTCTGTCGGATGGCCCGGCCACGCCGGGACGGCCGCAGGGGCACTACCAGGTGACGGGGAGCTCGGCGAACCCGCCGGTGAGCCGGTCGGAGCGCGGCTTGAGCTGCTCGTACGGCACAGCCAGGCGCAGCGTGGGGAAGCGCTGGAACAGCGAGGAGAACACGGCCCCCAGCTCCACCCGGGCGAGGCTCGCCCCGAGGCAGTAATGCATCGCGTAGCCGAATCCGACGTGCGGCTCGGCGTTCTCCCGGGCGATGTCGAAATGCTCGGCGTCGGGATAGACGCGCTCGTCCCGGTTGGCCGCGATCGTGGCCAGCATCAGGACCTCGCCGGCCTTGATGGTCACTCCGCCGATCTCGACGTCCTCATGCGCGTACCGGATGATTCCATGCTCGCTGGGGGCGGCCACCCGCAGGATCTCCTCCACGGCGGTGGAGACGAGAGAGGGGTCGCGGAGAAGCGCGTCCCGCTGCTCGGGGTTGCGCAGGAACAGCAGCACGCCCTGGTCGATCTGGTTGACGGTCGTCTCGTGCCCGGCGAACAGCAGTCCCGCGGCGATCCGGGCGACGTCCTCCTCGGGCAGGTCGGCCGCCGCCAGGTCGGAGTACACGTCCTCGCCCGGCCGCTCGCGCTTGGCCTGAACGATGGCGTAGGAATACGCGCGCAACTCCGCCTGCGCGGCGGCGGAACGCTCCCCATCGTCCAGGTCGGCCATGTCGTCGGCCATCGCCCGGAACCTCTCCCGATCCTCGTACGGCACGCCGAGCAGCTCGCAGATCACCTGCATGGGCAGCGGCACGGAGAACCGCTCGTGCAGGTCGGCCGGCGGCCCCTGCTCGGCCAGGCCATCCAGCAGGTCGTCGATCAGAAGCCGGACCCGGTCCGAGAGGCTGCGCATGCGGCGCGCCGAGAAGGCGGGGGTGAGCAGCCGCCGCATCCGCTGGTGGACTTCCCGCTCGGTCTCATAGTCGCCGATCGGGCCGCCCAGCAGCGCGCTGTTCGACAGCCGGGGAGCCGACTCGGGGGTGGGGTGCGACCGGCCGAACCGCGCGTCCGCGAACACCTGTCTGATCTCGTCGTACCCCGTGACCAGCCATGCCTCGTCCCCCGTCCGGGTCAGAACCTTGGCGATGGGCTCCTCGGCACGCAGCTCGCCGAACTCCGGCGAGATCTCCAGCAGGTCGTTCCGGTCGAACGGCAACTGCCTGAGTTCCGTCATGTCAGGATTCCTTTCAGAAAGCCCCCCGACTGACGGTCTCACCGGAAATTGTGCGCGGCAAGCCTCCCTGTCCGCTTCAGGACGTGACGTCCTCAGGAGTTCTCAGTGCTGACCTCGTCGCGGTTGCCGCGGTGAGGCGAACCTCAACCCGGCTGCGAGCCGGTCTGGTGGGCGCCCGCCGAGGCTGGATCCGACGATTTCCCGGTCCCATGGAGAGCCATCTAATGGACAGCTATCTATGAGCGCGTGGGATTTCCCCCATAATCCGCCGGGGATCTGACGACCGGGCGTTTCCGGCCCCCATCCCGTCCGGAAGGTGAATGTCGTGGCAGAGACCGCCAGGCGCACCCCCCGTCAGACCGACAAAGCGGACCAGGGCACGAGGACGACCCCGAGCGCGATGGAGTCGGCGACCAGGGACGCCGCCGCGCGGGACCAGGGCATGCGAGCCCAGGCCACGCGCGAGACTGGCACGAGGGCCATGCCGCGGGCCGGGAAGGCGCCGCTCATGGGAGAGGTTCCCGTCTTGGAATGGGAGCGGAGACTGCGCGACGTGATGGCGGCCGGCGGCCTCTGGACCCGGGACACGCGCGCTCCCAGCTACGAGGAACTCCGGCCTTACGGCCATCGCGAGACCTCCGGGTTCCCCGTCTACAAGGACCTGGAAGAGCGGCTTCTGCGCGCCGAGGACCATCCGGACCCGGTGATCGCCCACGTCCTGGCGACGTGCGCCGGATACGCCTATTCGGGAGCCGAGACGCTTTCGATGATCATGGCGAGGATGGGCCTGGCGGACAACAACTGCCGCGTGATCGCGTCAACCGTCGACGCGATGCTCATCTGCTCCACGTCGTTCGTGATTCAGAGCAACAGCGGGCGGGTCGCCATCCTCTGCTACAGAGGAACCGAGCCCATGAATTTCGTCAACTGGCTGACCGACATCGACCTCGAACCGGAGCGGATGGGCTACCAGTTCGGAGATCCGTGCGCCACCGTGCACGCGGGTTTCTACCGCAATGTACGGACCACCCGCTACGAGGTCATGAACGCTCTCAGGGACGCCTGTAACCGGCGATCCGTGCGCGTCCCACTGCCGAACGGGCTTTACGGCGCCGAGTTCCCCGGCATGCAGAACAATCTCGAAGCGCTGTACATCACCGGCCACAGTCTGGGCGGAGCCATGGCCGCGATGATGGGCGTGATGATGCGGCACGAGCGCAAGTACCGGGAGGAGTTCGCCGACCGGCTCAAGGCGGTGTACACGTTCGGCCAGCCCATGATCGGCGATCCCAGTTTCGCGGAGGCGTGCCAGAGGGACGACTTCCTGCGGGAGAAGACGATTCGATACGTCCACGACAGCGACATCGTCCCGAGCCTTCCCCCGACAACGTCCGGCCGGTTCAAGCATTTCGGCCGGGAATTCCAGTATCAGGTGCCCCATGTCCGGAACGGCCTGATGGACCTGCTCGGCCTACTCGGGTGCACCTACAACCCCAGAAAGGGCCACTGGGTGGCGAAGAAGTCTCCGACTCCGCAGATGCCCGGCGTTCTCGGCATCGCCCTGGGCGCGATGTCCTTCATATCCCGCAAATTCCAGGCGACTCGCTCGCTCCCGGTCATGTACTCCTTCGAAGACCACTTTCCGCACCATTACATTTCGGCTCTGACCCCTTACGGCGTGGCCAACGAGTTCGGCGACTAGCGCGGCGTCAGCCGTCCCCAGAGACCGGACGTCATGGCCCCATGACGCTGGACGAGACTACCGCTACCAACGGATGGGATTCCGCCAGCAGGTAGAGCGCCAGCAGGTAGAGCGCGGCCACGAAAGCACTGTGGCGAGAAGTTCCAGATAGCCCAGCACCAGTCCGGCGACGGCGGCTCGGGAGCGTCGTCGCCCCTGCTGCCATGATCGAACCCATGGATCTCCAACCGGGACAGGTCGTGCGCTGGAACCTGTACATCGGCGGCCATCTGAGCACGGCGACTCCCTTACGAGTGGTGGAGCACACGCCCGACGGTCTGCTCCTTTGGCTCGCGACCGGGTCACCCGTGTGGCGGGTCGATCTGCCGGGTGGAGTGCACCTGCGCGACCTGCCACCGCACGACCGGCCGGCCGGCGGCCATCCCGTCAAGACCGACCGCTGGAGCCTGGGCGACGCGCTCATCTACCAACCCACCGGCGCGTCCCACGCGGTGTTCTGGTTCTACGCCGCCGACCTCGGCTTCCGCGGCTGGTACGTCAACCTGGAACGCCGGACCCGGCGTGGTGAAGACATCGACGTGGAGGACCTCGAACTCGACGTCACCGTGGCGCCGGACCGCAGTTGGCAGTGGAAGGACGAGCGCTCCTTCGCCGAGAAGACCGGCCATCCCGCCTACTGGAGCGCCGAGGAGGCGCATGCCATCCGTGCCGAAGGCCGCCACGTCGCCGGTCTGGCCGAGGCGGGGGCCTTCCCCTTCGACGGTACGTGGTGCGACTTCGTGCCGCCGGCCTCGTGGGCCGTCCCGCCACTGCCTCCCGAGCCGGTATCCACCCTCCTCGCACCGGCCTGGCGGTAGCCGTACGGTGCGGGTCGCCGAGGGAGCGGGCGATATCGGACTGGCGGTCGGGGCGGACAGATGACACCGTGAGACCGTGTCCGGCGGGACCCCGGCTAAGTAAGGACTCAGGCGGATACGCCACGGAGGATCGGGTGGGATTCGAGACGTACGCGCGCCGTGTGCGGAATCGGGACCTCCCATACGGTCACCGGCACGGCGCGCTGCGCAGCGCCGTGCACCTGTACAAACCGCTCGGCTTCACCGCCACCTGGGATTACCTCGCGGCCAAGGCGGGGCGGGTCCGCGCCGATGAGAACGCGCTGCTCCGGGCCCTCGACGTGCTGGAGATCAGCCGCGCCGCCTGGCATGCCGAGAAGGCGGCGTTCGCGGCCCGCCGTACGGCCGAGAAGAAGCAGGGGTACGGCGTGCGCCAGGACGAGGTCCGCTACCGGAACGGGTTCCGCTGGCCCGGCCCCGACGCCCATGAAGCGATGTACGCCACGGTCGAGGCACTGTGGGCCGACCACGCTCCGCTGTCTCGTCCGGCGCCGGAGGTCTCGCGATTTCCGGAGATCCCGGGGCTCGAACCGGTCGTTCCGGCACCGCCTCCGGGTCTGGTCGTGCTCGACGCCTCGACGGCCGACTGCGTCCGGGCCTACCTGCGCGGCGACGGCCGCCTGGACCGGCGTAACAGCGAGGGCATCCGCCGGTGCGCCGCGGCCCTGCGCAAGGTGCACGTCCAGGGGGACCATCAGGCGTTTCAGCACTTCCGCCGACTGTCCACGCTGGTGGAACTGATCCTCCACGGCGCGCTGCCGCTCATCCGGCGGGGATGGATCGGCGACGCCGCCGCGATCCGCCAGGTGTTCCTCGACGCGTCGGCCGGCAAGCCGTACCTGCGGGAGGTGGATCCCGACGTCGGGATCCCGGACTGGATCCAGGGCTTTCTCGACTGTGGCCGCTTCCACGAGATCTGGGTCGCCGAACTCCATGGCCGGGTCGTCGGCTTCACCATGCTGACGTTCGACCAGCTCGGCTATTTCTACGTCAGCCCGGAGGCGCAGAACCGCGGGATCGGAACCGACCTGCTGGCCCACGCCAAGCGACGCCGGCCCGGCAGGCTCATCCTCCACACGCCGGAGGCCAACAGCAGCGCCCGCCGCTTCTACGTACGGCACGGCTTCGCCGCGATCGGCGTGGAGGACGCCGAGGTCACGTACTCCTGGCCCCGCTGACCGCAGCTGCCAGCGCAGCGCCCGGCCGGGCGACCGCCGTGTCCTGACACGGGACTTTACGCGTGACTCTTGCTTTACCCGACCGTGTGCTGTTACAAACAATATCGATCGCGATCAAACAGAAGACCCCACGGAGTTCCACCACAACGCACATCGAGAAGGCTCATGCGTCGAACCATCGCGGCTCTTACCACGGCGTTTCTCGTCAGTTTTGGGCTCACCGCGGTCGCGGCCCCCGCCCACGCACTCGATGACGGCCTCGCCCTGACTCCTCCGATGGGCTTCAACAACTGGAACAGCACCCACTGCCGGGCCGAGTTCAACGAGGCGATGGTCAAGGGCATCGCCGACATCTTCGTCTCGAAGGGCCTCAAGGACGCCGGCTACCAGTACGTCAACCTCGACGACTGCTGGGCCCTCCCCCAGCGCGACGCGGACGGCAACCTCGTGCCCGACCCGAAGCGATTCCCGAACGGCATCAAGGCCCTCGCCGACTACGTGCACGACAAGGGCCTCAAGCTCGGCATCTACACGAGCGCGGGCACCAAGACCTGTAACACGGCCGGCTTCCCCGGCGGCCTCGGCCACGAGGAGCAGGACGCGAACCTGTTCGCGTCCTGGGGCATCGACTACCTGAAATACGACAACTGCAACAATCAGGGCGTCGACGCCGTCCAGCGCTACACCAAGATGCGTGACGCGCTGAAGGCCACGGGCCGGCCGATCGTGTTCAGCATCTGCGAGTGGGGCCAGAACAAGCCGTGGCTCTGGGGCAAGGACGTCGGTCACCTCTGGCGCACGACCGGCGACATCAACGACACCTGGTCACGGACCCTGTCGATCATCAAGGCCAACCTGCCGCTCGCGCAGTACGCGGGCCCGGGACACTGGAACGACCCGGACATGCTCGAAGTCGGCAACGGCGGCATGACGGACACCGAGTACCGCACGCACTTCGGCATGTGGGCCATCATGGCGGCGCCGCTGCTCATCGGGTCCGACCTGCGCAAGGCCACTCCGGCGACGTACGAGATCCTCGAGAACCGCGAGGTCATCGCGATCGACCAGGACCCGCTGGGGGTTCAGGGCGCGGTGCTCAAGTCGACGGGCGGCGCCTGGGTCGTCGTCAAACCGCTGGAGAACGGCGACAAGGCCGTGGCGCTGTTCAACGAGACCGACAAGCCGCAGCGCATCGCGACGTCGGGCACCGAGATCGGGCTCGACCGCGGTGACGTGCCCGCCTATCGCCTGCGGGACGTGTGGGCGCACACCGACACGCACGCCGAGGACGTCATCTCGGCCGCCGTGCCTCCCCACGGCACGGTCCTGCTCCGGGTGAGCGTCGATCACAAGTGGAACAGCTACCCGCCGGCTCTAGGCCTCGACGTGCAGGTGCCTTCCACCTATCCGGGCGGCCCCGTGCTGGCCGAGCCGGGGAAGCCGTTCACCGTCACCGCCTCGGCCACGGACAACGGCCACACCCCCGCCCAGCGCGTGGAGTTGCAGGTCCAGGGACCGGAGGGATGGGACGTCACCGCCACCTCGCCGACCACGATAAAGAACCTGCCACCAGGAGCCTCGACCTCCGCCACCTGGCAGGTGACGCCGCCCGCGACGCTGGCCCAAGGGCAGTACACCCTCGGGCTGACCGCCCGTTACACCAGCAGCGGCGGAAGGGCCTCGGCGTCGGCGTCGTCCTTCGCGGTGTTCCTTGTGCCACCCCCGCCACCGACCGCCGGCGGATACCTGAGCGACCTGCCATGGCTGTCGATGGTCAACGGCTGGGGACCCGTCGAGCATGACCGGAGCAACGGTGAGAAGGGGGCGACCGACGGCCACACGATCACCATCAACGGCGCGAAGTACGCCAAGGGGCTCGGGGCCCACGCGCCCAGCACCATCGAGTACTACCTCGGCGGCCACTGCACCACCGTCACGACGGATGTGGGGCTGGACGACGAGAAGGGCTCGAAGGGAACCGTCAGCTTCGAAATCTGGGCCAACGGCGACAAGGTCGCGGACTCGGGGGTCATGACGAACGCCATGCCCGCCAAGACCCTCACCGCCGACGTGTCCGGCGCCACCCTGCTCCGGCTCGTCGTCACGGACGGTGGTGACGGGAACGACAGCGACCACGCCGACTGGGCCGGCACCACGATCACGTGCGCCTGAACACGGGCGCCATGGTCATGCCCGCCCGAGTGTAGGAACGCCCGCCCGAACGTAGGAACCCGGTGCCCCGGACTCACTTCCGGGGCACCTCGGTTCGTTCAGAGCGCGCCATCGTCGGCGTCCGCGCGCGCCACCCACCCGAGCACCACCCACCCGAGCACCACCCACCCAGCACCAGAGGCCTCACGCCGGGCCGAGGTCGTTCTCCGGCGGGAGGCGGGAGCCCCTGTGGGTGGCGTAACCGCGCCGGAGCCGATCGAGGAAGGCCGGCCGGGAGCGCTTGGCCGGCGTGAGCGAGTAGACACCCATCATCCAGTCGCCGAGCCGATCCCGGTCCACGACGATAAACCCGGCCTCCCTGGCCGCGTGACCGGCCTGGCCACTGAGAACGTGGGAGGTGACCAGGACACCTCGATGGCCTCGGTAGGCCGGGGCCTGGAGAGCGCCGATGAAGTCGCGGACCTGCCCGGGGCCGACCTGGCGTGTGTAGAGCTTGCACTGGATCGCGTACGGCGTGCCGCCCGGGGCGATCCCGATGACGTCGACGCCCCGGTCGCTCCGCCCCCCGACGACCCGGACCCTCGTGAACCCGTCGTTGCGCAGCAGCTCGGCGGTCAGGTGCTCGAACTGTCCGGGAGTCAACCGGTCGATGCCGGCACGCCGGAGAGCTTCGGCCCGGTAGTCGTCGCCGAGGCGGCGGATCAGCAAGGCGGCGATCACCAGCAGCCCGGCGAGCGCGGTGGCGCCAATCAGCAGCAGTGGCCAGCTCGACGCGAGGATGTCCCCCGCCTTGGGCGCCAGGACGAAGAGGAGAATGATCCCCACGACCGCGAGCGGCCAGGTGCTCTGAGATCTTCGCCGCCGGGTTCGTTTCCGTACCGGTGATCTACGCCTCGCCATCGTGAGACCTCCAGGCTCGAAGAAGAAGCGCTTCGATGGCGAGTGTGAACGCCCCCTCCGACAAACAATCTTGAGGCCGCTTTCCGCTGGGGCCCGGTGGAGAGATCGTCCCGCGAGGGGCAACATCGCACCCGTAGCGAACTCGGGCGATGCTCACGCGAGGCGCGACACACCGCACCCGGCGCGAACCTGGCTCCTCCTACTTGCCCCTGGCTCCCCCTACTTGTCCTCCAGGTCGAAGGAACGCCGGCGGGTCGGGGGCACGAGGTCGAGGTATTCCGGGTGCCTGCGGATCCAGTCGCGGATGAACGGGCAGAAGGGCAGCACGTCGAGCCCCCGGTGGCGGGCGGAGTCGAGCGCGGCCCTGGCCAGGATGCCGCCCAGTCCCCGGCCGGCGTACTCGTCGTCGATCTCCGTATGGATGAACAGGATCGCCCTCGGGCGGAAGGCGTATTCGGCGAACCCGGCAAGGTGCCCGTCGACCGTGATCTCGAAGCGGTGCAACTCCGTGTTGTCGGTGACATGGATCTCAGGTGCGCTCGTCATTGCGATGGGCCTTCCAGGTTGTGCCGTCCCGCTCTCGGTGGACAACGGCGAACGTGTGCGACCCACCAAAGGCAGAGGAGCAAGGTCTTGCGGTGCGTCCACTGTTTGCGGATGCGTCAGCAATATAACCGGTCGGGTTCCTGCCTGCCGCAACGGAGGCTCACGGGTGCAGACGCCAGGCCGCACCGGTCCGCGCGATCTCGTGGACGCCTGCTGCCCGAACGCCTGCTGCCCAAACGCCTACTGCCCAAAGGAGAAACGCAGTTGCGCGTTGATCAGAAAGTTGAGCCGATGTCGCAGGTGGTTGAGCACCTGCGACTGCGGCGGCTCATCCGGCGTTAGCAGCGTCCAGCGCAGGGAGCACCCAGCGTCGGCGGACCGGATGTCGAACCGGATCCGGTCCTCGGCCCGTGCCGGCCACAGCGACGACCAGACCACGAGCCCCGGCTCGACCGCCTCGAGAATCCGCGGCTCCATCTCATCGGGGAGCAGGTCAAGCCATTGCCTGCCACCTGGCCGCCGAGGGTTGGCGAGAGATTCCCAGACGATCCGCGGGGGCGGCGGCTGCGTCCGCTCCCGGGCACCCAATTCGATCACTTTTCCACGATAGGCGTGGGACTGGCCAGCTGCTGATTCGGAAACAACCGGCTCAGCCGCGGCAGGCGACCAGCGCGCTCGGCCTGGCCTCCAGGCAGGCCGTCGTCGGGGGGCTCCGGGTTGACCGCCAGATCGATCCCTCGCCTCCACAGGGCATTCGCCAGCCCGTCCTCCTCGCCGGTGACCCGCTCGTAGGCGCGCTCGGCGACGTAGTCGAGCACCTCCCACTGCGGCTCCTCCCATTCGTCGTCTTCGCCGTCGAGTTGACGCAGCACGGCCGGGACGTCAGCCAGGAGGTCGGGCTCGGCGGTGACCCGTTCGAAGGTCTCGCGCCCGAGGCTGATGAGCCAGGACTGGAAGTACCAGAAGACGTCCTCCGAGCACCAGCCGTCGGCGATGAGGTAGGCGGCGCCCCACATCGGCCAGGTGTCGGCCGCCTTCTTGACCTCGGCCCGCCGGATCTGAAAGCCGATGATCTCCTCGGGAGAACGCCTGGACAGCGCCTCGGTCAGCCATTCGGCCCGCTCATCCAGGGCAGCCCGCAGATCCGGACCGCCCCGCTCATCCAGGCCGGCGTGCTCATTCCGGCCGGCCACCTGCCGCGCCGACCCGTCGATCAGCGCCCAGAATTCATCAGCATCCACGACATGGGAGTCTCGCAAACCCCACTGACAATCTCTGCCTGAGGCGCGGTCGTCTCATGACCTTCCCGGTTCCGTACGGCAGAGCAGGCGGAAGCGCCGGCGACTGCGGTGCGCGGGTCGCGATCCAGGCAAGCCGAGCCTTTCCGGGCTCAGGTCGAAGCGGCTCGGCGGCATGCTCGTGCTCCTCCGGCAAGCCGGTGGTGGTCGTCTTGTCGCCACGAAGGATTGCGGCGACCAGCGTGTCCCACAAAGGGGAACCGTCCGCACCGTCTGAACCGCACGTCGAACGGCGACTGCGCGGCGAACAGTTCACGCAACTCCCCAAGCGTCCCCTGATCGAGGCGGTCAGAGGGGAGAAAGGAATAGAGCACGGTGACGTGCGCCGGCACACCGTACGCGGCCGAGCTGTCGTAGCGCTCGCGCCACCGCCCCGCGACCGGCTCGGCGGCGAGCACAGGCATCGCCAGTGCCGTCTCACCCGTCCGGTACGGCGTGCTGGTCACGATGGTCCTCACTATCGAAGTATCAGTAATGCTCCAGTACGCCGCGGACGGCGGAATCGGTGTCCGCGAAGTCGTCGACGTTGAGGCCGGTGAGACGACTCGCCAGCACGAGCGCCCGGTGCACCCCTGTGTCGGGGGCGTCCTTGTCCTCCTCAGTGAGCAGGCCCAGCTCGCGCATCTCGGGCAGGAACCCATCGGGCTCGCTTCCACCTCGGCTGAAAGAGGGGAACTGCGGGTCGAAGCCGAGGATCTCCACTCCGTCCACCCAGTGGGTGAAGGTCTGGTCGTGGTTGACGTTCCGGAACACGCTGGCCGTCACCGTGCCCACCGACAGCGCCCGCTGCACCTCGTCCAGGGTGCCCGCGAAGCCGTTCTCCTCCACCAGGAGCGTGCCGCCCTCAACCCGCTGGGCGGTGATCAGGCCCTCGTCGTCGTCATCGTCCTCCTCGTACGGCTCCGCGCCGATGCGCCGCAGCGCCTCCTCCGGCGTCAAGCCGCGCACGAAGGTGAAGCAGTATCCCAGGTGGCTGCCGTCGAACCAGTCGTACGTCTCCATCGTGATCTCCTGACAGGTCGGAAGTGATCGCATCCTGCCAGAACCGACCGACAGATCTGTCCGGGTGAGGACACGGTGCCAACCGGGCGCCCGGGCATCCCGTCTCCCCTCGGCCCCGTGTGTCTCGCTCTTCCGGGTCAGCACGCCTAGGCGGCGACGGTGAAGACCTGCTGAGGGACGATCTGCTTGCCGTCTCCCACGAGGTAGGAGGGGGTGACGACGAACGCCACCCGGACGTCTGCGGCGGTCTCCCCGAGTTCGGAGCCGACGAATGGGCGCTGTCGTTCCGGGTCGTACCGGTCGTCCGGGCAGGAGAACTCCCACCGCTGGTCGCGGCCGAGTCGTTCCGCCTCGGCTCGCAACCGTCCGGCGGCCGCGCACAGTTCGTCGAGGGTCTCTCGGTCCGCGACAAGTTTGTGGGCGGCCAGCACCTGTCCGAGCCGCGCCGGGACCGCCGCCTCGGAGCCGAACAGGCTCTGGCAGACCTCCGCGATGACCTCGGCCTGGCCGCGCGCGTCGAAGGGCTTGCCGCCCGTCCGTTCGAGGTAGACCAGCGGCTGGACGTGCCTGACCAGGTAGTCCGCATAGGCGGCGCCGAGATCGAGATGGCCGTGCTCGTCCTCGGTAACCTTGCCCGGATGGATGACCGAAGCAAGGTCTCCAGCGATGTTGGTGAACCGCCGGTCGAGGCCGGTGAACCGATCCTCGAGCGACTGAAGCTCGGCGACCTGCTTTTGCAGGTTGTCGACCTGCCCCCGCAGCCGGCTGGCGGTCGTCACCGCCTCGGACAGCTCGGCCCGCTGCCGGGCGACCAGGCTCCGCAGGTCGGCGTTCTGCTGTTTGAGCTCGGACACCGACGTGGTCAGACCGGCCAGCGCCACCCTGACATCATGGACGGACGCCGTGACGCCCGACGCCCACTCGCTGAGCTCGACCAGTTCGGACTTGCGGCCCGGAATGCTGATGCGTACCGCGTCGACCAATTTCTCCACCAATCTGCGAGGGCCAATCACCATGTCGGCTTCCATTTGATTTCCGCATGGTTGTTCTCTCCCGAGTCCAGGTTCTTTGCCTCGACCCGCACCCGCGACTCGCCGAAGAACATCTTGACCTCGACGGCCCGTTTGTCCCGGGGCAAGTGCATGGACTTCTCCAGGCTGATCTCGATTGAGGCCACCTGGTCGACTCCCGCCTGCGTGGTGTACTCCGGATCGGCGGCGCGGGTGGAGAAGACGTCAATCTGGAGGCCCGTCTGCGCCTCGTAGACCGGAACGTAGGTGCTGCGCTCGAAGGAGTCCGTGTCGACCGGATCCCCGTTGGCTACGAAGACATCGAACCGATCGGCGCACAGAACCTGGCCGTCCTCGTCTTCGAACCGCTTGGCCTTCGGGTCGACGCCCTTGCGGAACAACTTCGCCGTGCCGACCCCGTAGGTCAGCGGCGCCCGGCGCGCTCGGATCACGGACGGGTCGTAAGCGAAATGGGTGGCACCCGCCAGCACCGCCAGCGACGGGCGCTGCGGGATATGCAGCGCGACGCCCTCCGAGGCCAGATACTCGGTCAGCCGCTCTCTGAGGTACGGGGACTCGGCGAACCCGCCCACCAGGATGGCCACCTCGCTCCCGCTCGTCCCGGCGGCGGTCCGCATGCGGGCCAGCTGCTGGCGGGTCTCCTCGACGACCGTGGACACCACCCGCTCGAAGACATCCCTGGCCTCCTGCGCCGGGATGATGATCGCCGTTCCGACCGTCCCCTGTCGTTCCGCGAACCGCGCGGACGCCTCGGCGTCCTTGGCTACCAGTGCGTACATCTCGGCGGTCAGCGGCAGGGTGAGGTTCTTGGCATAAGTGGTCGTCACCGTCCGCTTGAGCCCCTCCCACGACTTGACGAGCTGGTAGAGGACGTGCGGGTGCTTCTTGGAGATCTTCTCGATGAAGCCCACTCCGAACCGGTCGCACAGCACTTCGGTGACGAAGAACCGGTTGAGGTACTCAGATCCGGCCTTGTTGCCGTTGGCGGCGGCGAGCTGGCTCAGCTTGCGGCCCGGCTCCACCCGGTAGGAGGTGATGTCGATGGTGCCACCGCCGGCGTCCACGACCATGAAAACCTGGCCCGGACGCTGCAACGCCTCCTCACCTTTGACGATGCAGTACAGCGCTGCCGCCTCGGGTTCCGGCGACAACAGCAGCCGCTCCCGGTCGTCGGGGAGACCGGCCTGGACGGCGGCGGCGTACATGAGGTCGGTCGTGTAGTCGTCCCAGATCGCCGGGACGGTGATGCACCAGCGGATGTCGTCCTCGGTGTAGATTCCGCCGCGCTTGATGTGATCAATAGCCTTCTCGTAGACCTGCCTGAGGCACAGGCGGATCAGGTTCTGCACGTCGTCGACCTGATCGGACAGCACGCCGTCGCCCTCGCCGACCTTGACTTCCTTCTTCTTGCTCATGTTGGCCTGCAGGGCCATCTTGTAGCCGGAGAAGTACCGGCGGCCCTGCACAGGGCCTTCGCTGTACCAGAGGGCTTCGGCCGCGTAACCCCACTCCAGCAACTTCCCGTCTCGGTCAAGGACGAGGGCCGACAGATTCTTGGCGTAGACGACCTGCTGGGAGCCCCAGTCCTCGAAGTAGAAGATCTCTCGCTGAGTCATCTCCCGGTTGGTCTCGTTGACGACCGCCCAGGCGAAGCCCGTCCCGTGCGTGCCGAAGTCGATCGCCGCGACCACGCGATGGTTGCCGCTCATCGTGCCTCCCCCCAGCCCAGCCGGTACAGGACGGCCTGCCGTCGCAGTTCTTCCAATGTCATGTGGAACATCCGTCGGGTCTCCTCGTCGGTGCCGTCCTCGACCAGGGCGATGAGGCGGCTCAGCAGATCGGCGAGTTCGGGGTCGTGCGCTCCGCCCGCCAGGGCCGACCCCAGGGCGGGGAGACCCGCTCTGACGAGGTCCACGGCACGGGCCGTGTGGCCGCCCTCAGCGAGTACAACGGCCTGAGTCAACCGGGAGCGGTCTTCGGTGACGAGGCCGCGCTCGGCGCAGATTTCGTAGAGGGCGGCGCTGTTGGCCGCCAGGACGCTGCGCTCGGCGTCGTACTGGTCGGGCAGCATGGTGTGCAGTTTCGGCGGGCGGCCGCTCTTCAGGATGTGGAACCATTCGGCGTAGGCGCCCGTGGTGAGCGTCACCAGGCCGGAGACGTGGTCTTCGAAGGCGAGCCGTTCGACTGTGGTGGCCGGGCGGCCCTCCTCGACACCGGGCAGCATCATCGGCGGGAAGTCCACGTCGACGACCCGGGTGCCGCTGGTGTCGCCGAGGTTCCAGGCGGTCATCGACACCCAGGCGCGGGCGCCCGCCTGCACCTGGCCCTGGACCAGCACCACCGGCAGGTCGTGCAGGAGCATCCTGATGGTCTGGATGTCGGTGTCGGTCCAGATGAGGGGCCGGTTGACCAGTCCGCCGAAGATCTCGACATCCTGCGCCCAAGCCGCTGTTCTCAACGCCTGGCGGATGCCCAGGTCGGCCTTGACGACCGCGCCGGGTTCCGCGTCGTGGAAGGGAGCGATGATCACTGCGGGCACGCTGCCGCCGCCCGTCCTCTCTTCCACCCGCTCGCGGATCTTCTCCAACGGCTCCGCGAAGGGGCTGTTGGCCTGCTCCAGTGTGCGGCGCTGCAGTTCCCGCTGGGTCTCCAACTGCAGCCTCGCCTGGACGATCGCGAGATGCTCGGACCTTTCGAGAGCGAGCTCGGCCTCCTCAACGCGGAGCTTGGACAGGTACGCGTCGCGCTCCAGCGCCCGGCCGTATGCGATCGTCGCCTCCTCCGCACGGTCGGCGGCCAGTTGCCGGTCGCGTTCGAGGGTCCGTTCATGGGCGAGGGCGGCGTCGCGCTCCCTTTGCGCCGTCGCCTCGCGCTCCCGCCGGAGCGACCGCTCGTAGTTCTCGCGGTCGCGGGAGAGGAGGTTCTCGTGGGACCGCTGGATCTGCTCGTTCTTGACCTTGGCCAGGTAGTCCTGCTGCTCGCGCCACGAGCCGTCGCGCTTGCCCTTGTACCAGTTCATCACGTGGCCGGCGGCCTGGCTGAGGGCGTAGACGCCCAGCAGGCTGGCGGTGATCGGTTCCACGTCAGCTTCTCCCGAGTGGCATCAGGGGGCTATCCCGGAGCCGCCGCAGTACCAGCAGGGTTCCTCGGTCTGCGAGGAGATCCACACAGTGCGGCCCCCGTGGCAGTGGACGCACTGGCCCGCGCCGAACTTCAGGTCGTGCTGCGCGGGATCGGGGTGGATGTACGGGTCGTGCGACCCGTGAGGGTCTGTGCCGTCCGAGGCGCCGGGGTCGAGGTGGTCGGACGGGTCGAGGGCGTCCGGGACGTCCGGGACGTCCGGCAGGTCGTGGCCGGAGAAGCCGCTGAAGTCAGGCAGGTCCACCATCTTCGCCTCTATAAATCTCTCATCGCAGAAAGGGCAGACGTCGTGACTCGACCCGTAGATGCAGTGCAGGCAGATCGGCCTTCCGCAGCAGACGGCCGTTCCGCCAGGCATGGGGTCGGCCCCGCAGCCGGCGCACGGGCCGGTCGTCCGGACCGGCACGGCGGCGAGCCAGCGCACCCGCGAGAGCTCCCATGGCATCGCCGTTCAGAGGACTGCGGGAATCGGATTCGCCATACCAGGAGCGTGATCCGGCGGAAGGCGACTGACATCAGTGAAGGCACCCCGAAGAATGGGGAAAGGCACCCTGAAGTCAGTCGCGGTCGCCGAAGAGGCGGCGCAGATCGTCCCGGGACACGTCGAGGATCCGATAGACCGCACTGAGCTGGGTTTCGACAGTCTTGACGCTGATCTTCAGCCTGTCGGCGATCTGCTGATTGGTGAGCCCACGTGCGGCGGCGACCGCCACCCTGTGCTGGCCCCGGGTGAGAGCCGCCTTCGGCGGCTCGGCGGAGAGGCCGAGCGCGGTGAGCAGGTCGGTCGCGCGGTCGTGGAAGGCGCGGGCGCCCATCCGGTCCAGCGCGGTCAGAGCCTCGACCATCGTGATCTCGGCGCGGGTCTTGTGGCCCGCCGCCGCGAGTGCCTCCCCGAGCAGGACGCGGATCCGAGCGGCCTCAAGGGGCAATCCAACCTTCACCGCCAGCGCGAGGGCGTCCCGGCCGTGGACGAGGGCGGCCCCGTGGTCGCCTTCGGCGAGGGCCAGCCTTGCTCGGACCCGGCCGATGCCCATGCGGTGGGAGTCGCGTTCCGACGGGAACCGCTGCTCAAAGAGGTCCAGGGCGTCGCGGGCTTCGGCGAGGCGGCCCAGCCCCGTCAGGGCGTCGGCGCGGGCGGGGCCCAGCAGATAGGTGCCGGGTTCCAGCGGATCGAAGAGCTCCTCTACCTGCTCGGCGGCGCGGAGCAGGCGCTCATCGTCGCCGCGGGCCTGGGCGATCAGGGCATCGGCCACCGCCGCCGACACCAGGCCCGCCCGGCTGCCGACCAGCGGCGCCCACTCCCGTGCGGTCGCCGCGTGGGCCTCGGCCTCCTGCCACAGCGCCATCGCGGCGTGTGGGTAGCAGGCCAGGCCGTTGAGCAGCGCGTAGTCCCACACCCGCTGGTTGGCCTCGGCGTCCCCGACCGCCAGGCGGGCGCATTGCACCGACTCGGTCAGCTCGCCCCGACGGTACAGGACCTCTCCGAGGAAAGCCATTGCCTGGCCGACCCGCAACGGCTCGCCGAGCAGGGCCCGGTCGACGGCCTCGCGCAGATCGCGGTCGGCGCCCGGGAGATCGTCCGTCCAGAGCCTGACCATTCCCCGGGCCACCAGTCGGTCGAGCCCGGCTGTCAGGCCGGTGTCGGGCCGGGCGAGGATCTCCAGCGCCTCCGCGGAGCGCCCGGCCAAGGCGAGGCCGACGGTCTGCGCGAATTCGGCGAAGGCCGCGACCCTTGGGCTACGAGTTCCGGCCGATCGCGCGACCGACCCGTATTTGATCATGGACTGGTAGGCCAGGGTGACGATTCCCACTATCGCGAGCTGGGTCGCGATCCTCGCCTCCAGGTCCTGGGGCGCGCCCTTGGGGCTCGGCTGCCCGGCCTGGACCTTGGCGAGGGCATCCGCGAACAACTCGGCGGCCTCCTCGACGCGGCCTGAGAGCAGGGCCTGGTAGCCGGCCACGTAGTTCCACCAGGGGCTGCCGTCGCCGCCGGCCTCGACGGGAAACTCGCTCGCGCCGATGACATCCCCCGCGACCAGCAGGGCCTCGACGGTAGTGAGCAACCGCGGAACCCGGTCGGGACCCGGTGGGGTGAGGTCGAGAGCCGTACGGGCGGCCTGTGCGCCCGCCGAGACCAGGCCGCGCTCCAGTAACTGTCCAGCCACCCGGTCCAGGTCGGCGGCAAGGTCGGCGTCCGGCCCGTCGGCCGCCCGGACCCGATGCCGCAGAGCCTCCGGGCCGTCGGTGAGGCGAGCGGCGGCGCGGTGGAGGGAAGAGCGGGCGACGACGCTGAGCCGGTCGTAGACGGTCGTGCGAACGGATGGGTGGAGGAAGGCGACCTCGCGTCCGGCGGTGCCGGGCGCCTCCTGGATCAGCAGGGCCCCGGCCGCCTCGTCGAGAGCGGCCCCGGTCGAGTCGAGCCCGGCAAGCTCCCTCGCCCTGGCCAGTGGGAAGGGGTCGCCCAGCACGGCCCCGGCGTCGAGCAGCGCCCGCGTCCGCTCGCCGCACCGGTCGTATGCCGCCGCGATCGACGAGGCCAGGCTGCGGTGCGCCGGAAGGGCCCCGTCACCGTTGACGATCACGTGCATCGGCACCTGGTCGAGGACAGCCCGCGCGTGCAGCGGATTGCCCAACGTGTGTTCGAAGAGCCGGGCCGCGCCGGTCGGCGAGAGCCCCGGGCGCCCGACAGCCGTCGCGAGCCGCATGAGCTCACCCGGTGAAAGGCCGCCCAGACTGAGTGACCGGCTGTTGTCCATCTCCAGGATGTGCCGCCACCCGTCATCGAACTGATGGCCGTCATTGTGCACAATGATCATTAGCACGGGAATGCCGAACATGTGTTGCGCGGCGAACCTGAGCGCCTGCCCTGATTTGGGGTCCACCCATTGGACGTCGTCCACGAAAAGAACGATTTCGCCGGCCGTTTTGAGATCGGCCAGCACCATCTGCCCGACGTACCACGGCTCCGCCTCTGGACTGGGGCCGCCCTCCGCAACCACCCGCGCCAGCTCTGACCCGGGCAGCCCCTTGGCGAGCTGCCGCAGTGTGCCCCACGGCACGCTCATCCCCTCGGGGGTTGCCACCGTCCTGGCGATGTCCGCCCCGGTCCGCCGCACGAACTCCGCGACCAGTGCCGTCTTCCCCACGGCTGTCGCGCCCACGATCCCCGCGACCTGCGCACGCCGCCCGCGGACCGCACCCCACACCTCCTCCAGCACCGCTAACTCAGCCTCCCGCCCCACAAAAGGCTGCAGAATACCTTTGTCCAAGAATGGCCTCCCGGGACCGATGCCCATTGCCATCCCAGCACATTTCGCCCGCCTCTGTCCCACCTCCCCGAAGAACATCCCGCGGCCCTGGCGCCTTCGGAAAGTCCCATCCCGACGGCCCTGTCGGCCCATCCCAGAAGGAAGCAGATTAATCCCTTAAAGGGCAGCCCAAAATGCAAGAACCGACGGCTTGCTCCGAAACAGCGAAGGGCTTGGCAGACTCGCTCAGCCGACTCGTCCCCCTCCGATGCGGGACACAAAGAGTCGCGCCCCCCGAATCTGACGACGCCCACTGGCCGCCGCGGGCGCCTGAGGCCGTCGTGTGACACCGCAATGGAGCATCCGCTGCGCGGAACATCCTCCATGGCGGGTTGGCGGGACTGGCGGCGTTCCAGCGCACAGGGACGGAACACGAGTCGCCGACCGGGGGCCTGAACGCGACCAGCGCACCCACGGAACCGTGGAACCGTGGATGCGCTGGTCGGATGCGGTGTGCGCCGCCAGGGACTCGAACCCCGGACCCGCTGATTAAGAGTCAGCTGCTCTAACCAACTGAGCTAGCGGCGCGCGACCCCCATAAGGGTAGCGGCACTCGGAGGCGCCCGGAGCCACCGGCGGGAGCAGTGTCGAAGGGTGACCTGACCCCGCGGCCACCCGGGCCTAACCCCTCGTCGATGTTTCAGGCTTTCGGCTCGGGTAGAGGGTGTGGCAACGAAGGGAGAGAAACCATGACACCGGACCTTTGGTCGTACCCCGAGAACGTGTACGACACCGGACAGAACCTCGACGTGATCGGATACGACGTCGAGGCGACGGACGGAAAGATCGGGTCCGTCGACGAGGCCACCTACGAGGTCGGCCAGAGCTACATCGTCGTGGACACCGGTCCCTGGATCTTCGGCAAGAAGGTCATGCTGCCGGCGCGCGTGGTCACGCAGATCGACCCGCAGGAGCGCAAGGTGTTCGTCAGCAGGACCAAGCAGGAGATCAAGAACGCTCCGGAGTTCGACGAGTCGGCGTTCAAGGAATCGGCCTACCGGGACCGTCTCGGCGAGTACTACGGGCGCTTCCCCTACACGGGCGGCGGCCTGTAAGACTCGATCAATCCCCTAGTTGATCGGAAGGGCCGCGCCGGAAGGCGCGGCCCTTTCCTCATGTCCCGATTGTCCGTACGACAGGGCCGGGGCTATTTATACGACATGTCCGCGGTTGTCCGTACGCGTTGTGCGGAGCCGGCTATGTCTTCCTTCACACCCGGCCCCTTAAGGTCACCTCCCCTTCGGGGCCGGGCGATCAGGCCTCGGCCGGATCACGGCCACGGGCTGTCCCCGGACGGCGAGGTCGGGGCGATGACGTTGAGCCGTTCGAGCAGGGTGACGAAGGTCGACGCGTACGGCGACGGCGCGACGACCGCGGCCACCCGGTCCCAGTTGACCTGCTCTCGCATGGCCCGGACCATCGGCAGCAGCGAACCGTAGTCGCAGGTGTGCTCCGAGAGCGGCAGGATCCAGGAGATGACCAGGTCGGTGGCCTCCAGGACCGGCAGGCTCAGCGCGGCCGTGTTGATCATCTCGGCTCGGGCGATCATGGCTTCGGTGACCGGCCGGTCGGCGAGCGAGAAGATCATGTCGACGAGCACGCCCTCCTCGTCGAACGCCTTGACCAGCCAGTCCTCCGGCGGTTTCGCGGTACGGAATCCCAGGTTCTCCAGGGTTTTCAGCGCGAGGGGGACGTCTTCCTCGACCAGGGCGAAGTCGACGTCGTGTAGTGATGGCGCGGCGCCTCTGGCATAGCCGGCGCATCCTCCGGCAAGAGCGAAGCGCACCCCGGCCTCCTTGAGGCCGGCGCCGGCGCGCTTGAGCGTTTCGAGGATCGCGTCGGTGACGGCGTGACTGTGACTACCCACTCACGACGCTTGCCCAACCAGGTTCGTCGCAAACAATCCGGGGTAGGGCGCGTGCCATGACGGAGACTCTCAAGGAAATCCAGCGCGACTACGAAGGCGATGAGAGCCGCCCACTCGAGGGATATGCCCGGGTCCTCGGGGTGTACGGCGGAGCCGTCTCGGTCCTGCTCGCGGCGGCGAAGCTGACCGGCCGCAGGGCGCCGGAGAAGATCAGCCCGATGGATCTCATGTTGATGGGCCTCTTCACGCACCGGCTGTCCCGCACCTTGGCCAAGGACACGGTCACGAGCCCGATCCGGGCGCCGTTCACCCGATATGTAGGCGTTTCCGGCCCTTCGGAGCTCAAGGAGGAGGTCCGCGGCTCCGGGCTCCGGCACGCTCTCGGCGAGCTGGTGAGCTGCCCGTTCTGTCTGGCCCAGTGGGTGGCGACGGGATACGCGGCGGGCATGGTCTTCGCCCCCCGCTTCACCCGCGTGGCCGGAGCGACGATGGCGGCGGTGGCGATTTCCGATTGGCTCCAACTGGCCTACAGCCGTCTGATGAAGGCCTCCGATGGGTGAAACCCTTGAACCTCTGGCCGACCCCGGGGAGACCCCCAAGGAGCGCGTCGATCGCGAGCTCGGCGAGCTGCTGCAGGGGCTCCGGGTCGCCGGCACGGGCGTGCAGGTCCTGTTCGCCTTCCTACTGACGCTGCCCTTCTCGTCCGGCTTCCACAAGATCGACACGATGGGTCACGGGCTGTTCTACGTCGCGGTCGTGACCGCGGCGGTGGCGTCGATCTGCTTCATCGCCCCCGCCACCCAGCAGCGCATCCTGTTCAGGTCGGGGCTGAAAGAGCTCCTGCTCCGCCGGGCCAACCGGCTGGGAGTGGTGGGCGGAATCTCGCTGGCGATCTCCATGGCCTGCTCGACCAGCCTGGTCGTCGAGGCCATGACGGGTGGGTGGCCAGCGGCGATCATCGGAGTGGCAGTGGGCTTGTTAAGCGCCTGGCTCTGGTTCATCCAGCCGCTCATGTCACTCCTCCGCGCCCGGAAGCGCGGCCAGTCGCCCACGGGCGGCCGCACATATCACGTGAGCCGCGATCTTGAGAACGGCCGCGCACCGTAGGTTCGCCGGACACCCGCATCGCCCCAGCCGCCCGGCGCCACCCCCTCTCACCCACGTCGGCGCGCACGCGAATTACGGCAACGCCATCCCAAATCACAACAGCGCGATCGTGGAATTCGTCGTACGCCCTGGAAGGTACTTCCGGGACTATTCGCCGTCCCGCAGCCGAGGCAGGATCTCCGAAGAGTAGAACTCGAAGAACCCGTCCTGCTCCGGGCCGATCTGCGAGATGTAGACCTCGTCGAAACCGGCCTCGACGTACTGCCGGATGGACGCGAGGTGTGCCTCCGGAGAGGGCCCGCAGGCGATCGACTTGGTGGCCTCCTCCTCGGTGACGAGCTCCGAAAGCTGCTTGAAATGCCGCGGCAGCGGCAGCAACTGGTTGGCCTCACCCGGGATGGCGCTCGTGGGCCACAGCCGGTGGACGGTCTGACGGGCCCCGCTCTCGTCGGTCGACCAGCAGACCTTGACCCCGGCCGCCGAGGGCTTCCCCTCACCGCCGGCCTTGTGAAACGCCTCCACGAGGTCCGCCGCCGGAGCCGTGGAGATGTACCCGTCGCCGAGCCGTCCGGCCAGGTCGACAGCCTTGGGGCCGAAGCCGGAGATGTAGATCGGCGGCAACCGCTCGGGCAATGAGTAGATTCTCGCGGTATCGACCTCGTAGAACTCACCCCGATGGGTCACCAGCTCACCGGTCCACAGCTCGCGGATGATCTCCAGAGCCTCCTCCAGCATCTGCTGGCGTTCCTCCGCCGGAGGCCATCGATCTCCGAGGATGTGCTCGTTGAGTGCCTCGCCCGTTCCGACGCCGAGACGGAACCTGCCGTCCAGCAGAATCTGCGCCGTCGCCGCCGCCTGCGCGATGACCGCCGGATGGATCCGGATGAGCGGGCAGGTCACGGCGGTCGTCACGGGCAGTGACGTGGCCTCGGACAGTGCCCCGATGACCGACCAGACGAACGAACTCTGGCCTTGCTCGTCGAGCCAGGGATGGAAGTGGTCGGAGATCCACAGCGCCTCGAAGCCGGCCTGCTCCGCCAGCTTGGCCTGCCGTACCAACTCCTTGGGGTCGTGCTCCTCGCTTGACAGGAAGTATCCGAACGTTGTCATGTTCTTCACATGCCCGGCATCGGTAAAGCAAACGTCAGGCGGAGGTATTGAGCGGCAAATTCGACTTCCTCTGGGGCTTGGTGATGTTACGAGCCCATTTGTGAGGGCAGTTGAGGGCCATGGCTACTCTGCTCTGGATCATCGCCGTAGTACTGGTGATCGCCGGGATCTACGTCATCCTGGCCCGTCGGGACATCCTCTGGGGGATCGTCCTCATTGTCCTCGGGTTCCTCGTCGGCCCGGGTGGCGTCAGTATCTTCAATCCCTAACCGTTTCAGCCCTGATACGACGGGCGGCGGCCGGCTTAGCGACCGGCCGCCGCCCGTACAAAGCTGTCCCCGACAAAGCTGTCCACGCAAGGCTGCCCCGGACAAGCCGTCCCGCGTAAAGCCGTGTGTCTGCGAAGCTGCGCGGACAAAACCTACAGAAAGCCGCCTGCGGAAAAGGACGCACGTTTCTCTACAACACCGCCAAGACTGGGCGACACCAAGACAGGGCACGCGTAAGGGCCGCCCATGAAAGGCCGCCCCGTACGCGCTGATCAGCAGTCGCCGTCCCCGTTGAGGCAGTAGACGACGTAGGCGTGCTCGATCACGGGAAGCGCGACGTTCCGTACGCGAATCCCGCCGGGGGTCATGCCCTTCTCGGTTCCCGCGTGGGCATGGCCGTGCACGAACAGGTCGGCCCCCTCCGCGTCGGCCGCCTCCGCGAGGAGGTAGCTGCCGAGGAACGGGTAGATCTCCGGCGGCTCTCCCGTAAGGGTGTCCTTGACTGGCGAGTAGTGGCTGAGCACGACCTTGTGGTCGGCTTCGAGGCCCTTCAGCGCCAGGCGCCACCGCTCGGCGATCTCCCTGGTGTGCCGGACGAACGCCTTGGTCTCCGGCTCGCCGAACTCGCTGGCGCACTTGCCGGCGAACCCCCCGCCGAAGCCCTTTCCCCCGGCCACGCCGAGCCGTAGCCCGTCGAGCGGCACCACCGTGGAGTCGTCGTCGAGCACGGTGATCCCGGCGTCCCTCAGGACCTCGATGATCTCCTTGTTGGCGTCGGAGTGGTAGTCGTGGTTGCCGAGCACGGCGACGACCGGAATGGGCAGGTCCCGCAGCTCTTCGGCGACCACGCGGCCTTCCTGGACCGTCCCGTGCCTGGTCAGGTCCCCACCGACGAGCAGGACTTCGGCGCGCTGTTCGATGCCTTCGAGCTTCTTCCGGTAGTGGCCGCGGACGTCCTCGCCCAGATGGATGTCCGCCACCGCGGCGATCCGCAGGTCCCTCACAGGTGTTCCTCCTCCCCCGGCTCGCGTACCTCCACGAGCTTGATCTCGTTGTGCACCCTCAGTCCGGGAGCCGTCTCCCGCGCGACATCCTCGATCTGGTGCCGGCGCTCGTCGCTGGACACCTGGCCCCGGAGGAACAGTTCCTCCCCGCGAACGTCCACCCGGATGCCCAGCTCGTTGGTCCGGTCGTCCTCAGCGAGCACCCGCTGGACGCGGGCCGCGACGTAGTGCGGCGCATAGTGCGGCGTCTCCATGGTTTCCCCCTCAATCCTGTACGGCTACCGCCGGCGCGTGCTGCCGTGCTGCCCACCGGCTTAGCGGCGAAACTCACTGGTTTGAGGTCCATCTGTCAGGATATGGTGATTAAGGACCTTGGTGCCTAAGACGCAGGTATCTCCTTGGCGTAAGCATGCCGTTATGGAGGAGCGTTCTTGGGAATGGGTCGCGTCTCCCCGCGCGTCGACAGGCCTCTGGGCCACGTCGGCGCAACCCTGGACAAGGGCCACACCCAGTGCCGCACCAAGCGTCTTCCGGCGCGTCCGCAGAGGCGTTACCGCCCCGCGGATCACGCCACCGACCACGGGCATCTCCCGAAGCCCGGCGACACACACCCCGGCCGTACACAGCCCGGCCGTACACAGCCCGGCCGTACACAGCCCGGCCGTACACAGCCCGGCCGTACACAGCCGCCCGCCGCGCAGCGCCGTCTCCCCGCAGGCTGCGCCGATCTGTCCGGTTTCCGGGCATTCACACCTGGACTCCATGACCCCCGAGCCGGGTACTCGCCACTCCCACTCATGGAGGTACCCCGGTGAAGGTAGCAATGGTCTCCGAACACGCCAGTCCACTGGCCACCCTTGGCGGCGTGGACGCTGGCGGCCAGAACGTCCACGTCGCCGCGCTGGCCCGGGAAATCGCCGGGCAGGGGCACGAGGTCACCGTCTACACACGCAAGGACAGCCCCGACCTTCCCGAGTCGGTCGCGTTCGGCCCCAGGCTCAACGTCGTCCACGTGCCGGCGGGCCCGGCCAAGGAGATCCCCAAGGACGAGATCCCGCCCTGGATTCCGGAGTTCGGGAAGTGGCTGCACGACCGGTGGCTGTTCGACCGGCCGGACATCGCGCACAGCCACTTCTGGATGAGCGGCCTCGCCACGCTGGCCGCGGCCGAGGAGCTCCGCGTCCCGGTCGTCCACACCTACCACGCGCTGGGCAACGTGAAACGGCGCCACCAGGGCCCGGCGGACACCAGCCCGCGTGACCGGATCAGGGCCGAGGCCGGGATCGGGCACCGGGTCGACGCGATCATCGCGACCTGCCGCGACGAGGTGGACGAGCTGATCCGGATGGGCGTGCCACGCCGGGCGACCCACATCGTGCCCTGTGGCGTCGACGCCGGCATGTTCAACTCCCGCGTGGCGCCGCTGAAGCGGCCGGGTCGTCACCGTGAAACGAGGCCGCGGCTGCTGTCGGTCGGCCGCCTCGTGCCGCGCAAGGGTGTCGACACGACCATCGAGGCTCTGCGGTACCTCAGGGACGCCGAGCTGGTGATCGCGGGCGGCCCCCCCAGCTCGGCGCTGCACCGCGACCCCGAGGTGACCCGGCTGCGCTGGACGGCGGCCCAGGCGGGCGTCGGCGCCCGGGTGCGCTTCCTGGGGCAGGTCGGCCGGGAGGCGCTCCCCGGGCTGATGCGCTCGGCGTCCGCCGTCGTCTCGGTCCCGTGGTACGAGCCGTTCGGCATGGTGGCCCTTGAGGCGATGGCCTGTGGGGTCCCCGTCGTGGCCTCGGCCGTGGGCGGCCAGAAGGAGACCGTCGTCCACGGCGTGACCGGCGTGCTCGTCCCGCCGCGGAAGCCGTTGGTGCTGGCCAGGGCGCTGCGGAAGCTCCTCGACGACCCCGTGCTGCGCACCGCGTACGGCATCGCGGGAGCGGACCGGGCCAAGGTCAGGTACAGCTGGGACCGGATCGCCTCGGAGACGCTGGCGATCTACAACGGGGTCCTTTCCTCCCGGACCCTCGAAAGGAACGCCTCTTGAGATCACCGCTCGTAGAACTCGTGGACCTCGTAAAGCTTTCAGGACGACAACTCTCAGAACGACTGATCGACACGTACGCGCCGGAGGACAGATCGTGGCGGTGACGGCTCTTGTTCTCCGCTCAATGGGCATCGGCGGCCTGCTGACCGCGGTGCCCGCGCTCCGCGCCCTGCGGCGTGGAGGGATCCGGGTGGTCCTCGCCACCCCGCCCGAGCTCAGCGAGCTCGCCGCGCTGACCGGGGCCGTGGACAGGATTCTCCCGACGTACGGCCTGGCCTCCCTCTCGTGGCCGGGCCCGGGTGAGGAGGAATCCGACCATCCGCCGCTCATGCCGGACCTGGCGATCAACCTGCACGGCAGCGGCCCGAAGAGTCACCAGGTCCTCCACGACCTCCGGCCACGCCGGCTGTGGGCGTACGCCAACCCCAGCCTGCCCTGGGTCAAGGGCCCGCGGTGGGACCCGTCCGAGCCCGACGTGCTCCGGTGGTGCCGCCTGGTCGAGTGGTACGGCGTGCCGGCCGACCCGGAGGATCTCCGGCTGCCGACCCCGATGGTCGCCAGCCCCGCGCCCGGGGCCGTCGTGATCCATCCCGGCGGGCTCGACGTGGCGCGGCGCTGGCCGCCCGAGCGGTTCGCCGCCGTCGCGCGGGCCATCGCGGGCGAGGGGCTGCCCGTGGTGATCACGGGCAGCCGCCGGGAGCGGCCGATGGCGCTGCTCGTCGCGACGCAGGCCGTGCTGCCCCCGCAGATCGTGCTCGCGGGCCGCACGTCCCTGCGTGAGCTGTGCGCCCTGGTCGCCGGGGCGCGGCTGGTGATCAGCGGCGACGCCGGGATGGCCCAGCTCGCCACGTCGTACGGCACGCCGTCGGTGGTCGTCCTCGGCCAGCAGGGATCGGCGCGCTCGGCCCAATCCGGCGAGAGGTCCGGTGGGAGCCGTAAGCATCAGACCCTCCTCCAGACGTTCTGCCCGTCATCGCCCGGGTCGCCGCGGCAGTCACTCCAGCGGAGCACCGACGTCACGGACGACGTCCTGCCGGCTGAGGTCCTCAAGGCCGCCGAACGCGCTCTCGGCGCAGGAGTGCGATGACGGCCTCCTCCACCGGGCCATGGGTGGCGAGCTGCCCCTGGCCGGTGTCCTTGCCGAGCCCTTCGAGCGGGATCGTCTTCCCGCGCTCGTAGAGCTCGACGAGGCGGGGGTCCACGTAGGACGCGCGGGCCACGGCCGGGGTGTTGCCGAGATATTCGGACACCTCGGTCATCACCCTGGAGACCGCCTTCTTCCGTCCCGCCGTGCTGTGCACCGGCTTGGATACGGCGAGGCCCACGGCGGCCAGGACGGTCGCGTGCCAGGTGCGGAAGTCCTTGGCCGTGACCTCCGTGCCGAACACGTCCCTCAGGTAGGCGTTGATGTCGGCGCTGCGGACGTCGGCCCAGCCCTCATCGGTCTGGTAGCGGAGCAGCTCACCCCTGTGATTGGACAGCGCGCCGACGACGGCGCAGACATCGGAGTCGGCCAGCACCTGCTCCCGCTCCTTGCGGCCCTTGGCGAGGTATTTGCACACCACCTTGCCGTCACGGCACTTGACGTGCGAGGTCCGCAGGGTGGCCAGGCCGTACGAGTCGGTGTACTCCTCGCCGCCGACACGGAAGAAGCCGATGTCGAGCATCCTCGCGGCGGCGGCGAGCACCCGTTCACGGTTCAGCCCGTCGCCCTGGAGGTCCTTGGCCACCCGCTCCCGGAAGGCCGGGAGCCGCTTGGCCATCGACAGCACGTGATCGAACTTGGCCTCGTCCTGCTGCCGGCGCCACACGTCGTGATACCGGTACTGACGACGGCCGGCCGAGTCTGTCCCCACGGCCTGGAGATGCCCGTCGGGAGACCCGCAGATCCACACGTCGGTCCAGGCGGGCGGGATGGCCAGCGACCTGATCCGCCGCAGCGTCGAGGCATCCCTGACCGGCCGTCCGGAGGCCCAGGTGTAGCCGAACCCGCGCCCGTGCCGCCGCCGCCTGATGCCGGGCTCGTTCGGATCACTTGGACGCAACGTGATCGCGGGAGCCTCGAACGCCTTCGCCAGTGCTTTCCTCGATACCTTCCCGGAAGGTCCCGTGGACGCCCTTCCCCCCGCCCTCCTCACGCTCTTCGTGGAGATCGCCGCCGACGCCCTCCCGGGGCTCTTCGCCGATCGAGCCGGCTCTCCCGCCTTCGCCGCCTTTCCTGATCGGCCCGACGCCTTGGCCCGAGCCGCCCTGGACGCCGTCATCGGAGGAGATCCTGAGCTTGGTCGAGCACGTCGTCCACGATCACGTCACCGACCCAGGAAGCCGAGCGATGCCCGCAGTCCTCGATGCCGGGGCTCGTGCCGTCCCTGCCGCAGGTCGGGCAGCGCGTGGTCCACGAGATCAGCGGCCGGTGCAGGCGCCTGCTCAGCGGGCCCCAGTTGATCAGATTGCCGCACCAGTAGACGCCCACGGTCGGCGTCCCGGTGGCGGCGGCCAGGTGACGCGGCCCGGTGTCGTTCGAGACGAGCAGGTCGCAGGCGGCGTAGAGCGCGGTGAGCCCACCCAGCGACAGCTCGTCGATCACGGCTCTGGCGGGCCGCTTCATCGCGGCCAGAGTCTGCTCGACGACGTCCCGCTCCGCCTCGGTGCCGGTCACGACGACCGGCCGCCCCAGGCGGTCGGCCACCTCGGCGAACCGCTCCGGCGGCCAGCGACGGCGGGGGTCCCCCGCTCCCGGGTGGATCGCCACCAGGCCCCGGGGCAGCCTGCCGAGAGTCTGGTTCAGCTCGGCCCAGTCCTCCCGGATGACGGCCACTCGAGGCTCGACGTCGCAGGTTCCCGCGCCGAGAAGCCCGGCGACCTCCAGATAACGCAACGTCTCATGCTGGTAATGGATATAGGGAACCCACCTGTCGAGCCGCTCGGCATCCGGCGTGCACAGCCCGGCCGTCAGCGCCGCCCCCAGCCGGCGGATGAAGGGGTTGGAGTTGCGCCCGCCGCCGTGCATCTGCACCGCGACGTCAAATCTGCGTGCGCGCAGGTCATCATAGATCTCGCCGGGAGCCTCGGATCCGTCGGCGGTCACACCTGAGATCGCCGGGAGGGCCACCACCTCGTCCACGGGGCCCGGACGATTCCGCAGGAACCGGGCGTGCCACTCCCGCCCCAGCAAAGTGATCTTCGCGGAGGGATACGCCCTTCTCAACGCTTCCATGGCGGGCAGGGCGAGCAGGAGGTCGCCCAGGGCGTTGGCCCTCAGCACGGCGATCCGTTCGACGCCTTCGACCAGCAGCGCCGTCATGGCACCCGCCCGCCAGCCGCCACCATGCCGCCCGACGCGCTCAGACCGGCTGTCGTCATCGGACCGTCCGCCCTCATCAGGACGTCTGCCGTCATCAGGCTCATGCGGTCGCCCATACGCACCCCCCACTCCATGCGGCCCTGTACCGCACCGGTTCCGGCCGAAACCTCCCCATTTGCTGCTCGTCCCGGCCGCCCCTGCCCCCGGCGGCGACCGTGCCGCGATACTCGTCCCGGCTACCCCATGAACCTCCACGCAAACACGGTGCGGACCGCCGCCGGGGTGGGGCCGGGCGAGTGGCCGCCGTTTCCCTCCGGCTTCTCCGGGTAGCCGCCCCTTTATGACGGAGGAGACGCTCAACCGTTTCGGTGATGTCACGGCCGTCGTGGTCGGGGACGTCATGCTCGACTCGTGGCTGCGCGGCCACAGCGACCGGATGGCGCAGGAGGCGCCCGTCCCGGTGGTCGCGGTGGAGGAGATCGAGGACCAGCCCGGCGGCGCGGCCAACGCCGCCGTGAACCTGGCCGCCCTCGGCGCGCGGGTCCACCTGGTCGGGGTGACCGGGGCCGATCCCGCCGGGGCCACGCTCAACGCCACCCTGGGACGGCTCGACATAGAGGGCCTGGTGATCGTCCGGAGCAGGCGGACCTCGGTCAAGCGCCGGGTGCTCACCGACGGCCGGATCGTGGCCCGTTATGACGAGGAGGACGGCTCGCCGCTCTCGGAGGCCGCCGAGCGCGGGATGATCGATCAGCTCGTCACGCTCGCGGCCGGCGCCGACGTGATCATCGCGTGTGACTACGGCGGCGGTGTCTGCACCCCGGCCGTACGGCAGGTCGTGTGCGAGCTGACCCAAGGGGGCCGAGGGCCGATTCTGGTGGTGGACGCGCACGACGCCGGCAGGTGGCGGGACTGCCACGCGAAGGCCGTGCTGCCCAACTACGCCGAGGTCGCCCGGCTCCTCGGCGAGAACGGCCACGCCGACCGCGTCGGCTTCCTCTCCGCCCAGTCGGAGCGCCTGCTCGACGCCACCGGCGCCGAGTCGGTGGTCACGACGCTCGACGACGAGGGAACGCTCCTGCACAGATGGGGGCGAGAGCCGTACAGGACTCATGCGACACCCGCGCCGGACACGATGAGCATCGGCGCGGGCGACACGTTCACGGCGACGTTCGCGCTCTGCCTGGCCGTCGGGACGGACGAGGAGACGGCCGCCGACGTCGCGCAGGCGGCGGCGAGCGTGGTCGTCAACCGTCCGGGGACGGCGGTCTGCACCAGGGAGGACCTGCTGGGCGTCCTGCGGCCGGACATCGCGCTCTCCCCGGACCAACTGGCCGGACGGATCGCCCGTGACCGGGCCGAGGGCAGGCGCGTCGTCTTCACCAACGGCTGTTTCGACGTGCTGCACCGGGGTCACGTGGCCTGCCTGGAGGAGGCGGCCCGCCTCGGGGACGTGCTCGTGGTGGCCGTCAACAGCGACGACGGCGTCGCCCGGCTGAAGGGCTCCGGGCGGCCGATCAACACCTGCGAGGACAGGGTGGCCGTGCTGGCGGCTCTGGGCTGCGTGGACTACATCGCCGTCTTCGACGAGGACAGCCCGGAGGAGCTCCTGCGGCTCGTCCGGCCCGACCTCTACGTCAAGGGCGGCGACTACCACCCCGCCATGGTCCCGGAGGCGGACCTGGTCAGGGAGCTGGGTGGCGAGGTGCGGGTGCTGGGGTACGTCCCGGACCTGTCCACCACGGCGATAGTGAACAGGATTCGAGGGTAGGGGGCCGCCCATGACTGAGGAACAGCGATCACCGACTGGAAAGCCCATGGTGCCGGCGACGCCGAAGGACGTGATCCACGTCCGGATCGGCTCGTTCGCGTTGGTGTTCTGCGTCGGGGTCGGCCTCCTGTCGGCCCTCGTCCACCTGTGGTGGCTGACCGCGGTCGTGCTGGTGATCGCGGTGGTAGTGATCGCCGACATGGTGCTGGCCGTGCGGAGGCAGCGAAGCCTCGGCGGCGGCCCCGAATCGAGAGGGTGAGACCGTGAGCCTGAGCGACAAGGTCGTCGTGGTGACGGGAGCCAGCGGCGGGGTGGGCCGGGCGGTCGTCCGGCAGCTCGGCGATCAGGGCGCCATCGTGGCCCTGATCGCGCGGGGCGAGGCCGGGTTGGCCGGCGCCGCCGTCGAGGTCGGCGTCGGAGGTGGAAGCGCCAAGGTCTTCAGCGCCGACGTGGCGAATTACGACGAGGTGCGGCGTGCCGCCCAGCGGATCGAGGCCGAGCTGGGCCCCATCGACGTCTGGATCAACGTCGCCTTCACCACGGTGTTCGCGCCGTTCATGGAGATCACGCCTGAGGAGTTCGAGCGGACGACCCAGGTCACCTACCTCGGCTATGTCTGGGGCACCCGGGCGGCTCTGGAGGTGATGAAGCCCCGCGACAAGGGCGTAATCGTGCAGGCCGGGTCGGCCCTGGCCTACCGCGCCATCCCACTGCAGTCGGCGTACTGCGGGGCCAAGCATGCGATCAAGGGCTTCACCGAGTCGGTCAGGACCGAGTTGTTCGCCGAAGACTCGGGAGTGAAGATCACGATGGTGCAGCTCCCGGCGCTCAACACGCCGCAGTTCGACTGGGGGCTGACCCGCGTTCGCCGCCACCCCCAGCCGGTGCCGCCTATTTACCAGCCGGAGGTCGCCGCCCGGGCGGTGCTGTTCGCCGCCGAGCATCCCGAGCGGAGGGAATACTGGGTCGGCGCGACCACGGCGGCCACCATCATGGCGGAGAAGTTCGTGCCGGGCCTGCTCGACCGCTACCTCGGCAGGACCGGGGTCAAGTCGCAGCAGATCGAGGGCAAGGCCCCCACCGGGGTGTCGAACCTGTGGGAACCGGCCGACGACGAGCGGGACTACGGCGCCCATGGCAGCTTCGACGACCGTTCTCACCAGCGCAGCGTGCAGGTGTGGATGTCCCAGCACCGCCGCCTGGTGACGGCCGGAGCGGCGGGGCTGGCGGCGGCCGCCGCATACGCCCTCCGCCGCCGCCACTGAGGCTGCCGCCGCTCAACCCGCGCGGAGACCGCCGCCACCGAGACGACCGCCACCGAGACGACCACCACCGAGACCGCCGTCACTGACACCTTCGCCGCTCAACCCGCGCGGAGACCGCCGCCGGCTGGGCGGCGCTGCGACGCCGCTGAGTCTGCCGGCTTCGCGGGGCCGGCATGCCGCTGTTGTGGGCATTTCGATGGAATATGAAGGCGTATGGCGGGGTAGTCGGGGGCGATGGACGAGCCTGACTATCGCTTTCTGTGTGAGCTCGCGGCCCAATTGCGCGTGGACTCGGTGCGCGCCTCGGCGGCGGCCGGTTCCGGCCATCCGACGTCCTCGATGTCGGCCGCCGAGCTCATGGCCGTGCTTCTCGCCCGCCATCTCCGCCTGGACCTCACCGATCCCGCCAACCCGGCGAACGACCACCTGATCTTCTCCAAGGGGCACGCCTCTCCCCTTCTCTACGCGATGCTGAAGGCCGCGGGCGTGATCACGGACGAGGAGTTGCTGACGTTCCGGGCTCACGGGAGCCGCTTGGAGGGCCACCCCACCCCACGGCTGCCGTTCGTCGACGTGGCCACCGGCTCGCTCGGCTTCGGGCTGCCGGTCGGCGTGGGCCTCGCGCTGACCGGCCGCAAGCTCGACCGCCTGCCGTACCACGTCTGGGTGCTCTGCGGCGACAGCGAGCTGGCCGAGGGCTCCATGTGGGAGGCGTTCGAGCACGCGGGGCACCAGGGCCTGGCGAACCTGACCGCGATCATCGACGTGAACCGGCTGGGACAGCGTGGGCCGACCCGGCACGGCTGGGACCTCGGGGCGTACGCCCGGCGTATCGCCGCCTTCGGCTGGCACACCATCGAGATCGACGGCCACGACCCGGGGCAGATCGACTACGCGCTGGGCGACGCGTTGAGCACCCGCCGCCGTCCGACCGCCATCCTGGCCAGGACCTGCAAGGGCTTCGGCGTCTCCGCCGTCGAGGACAGGGAGGGCAAGCACGGCAAACCGCTCCAGGACGCCGAGCAGGCGATCTCCGAGCTGGGCGGCCCGAGGAGCGTCACCGTCCCGCTGAACCGGCCGCTCGGGGTCAGCCAGCCGTACGGCTTCGCGGAGGGCGCGCTGACACTGCCGACCTATGAGGTGGGTGAGCGGGTGGCGACGCGCACGGCCTTCGGCGAGGCGCTCGCCGCGCTCGGGACCGCCCGGGGGGACGTCGTCGCGCTCGACGGCGAGGTGGCCGACTCGACGAAGCTGGAGACGTTCGCCAAGGCCCACCCCGAGCGGTTCTTCGAGTGCTACATCGCCGAACAGCAGATGGTCGCGGCCGCGATCGGCATGCAGGCGCGAGGTTGGAAGCCGTACGCCGCCACATTCGCCGCCTTCCTGACCAGGGCGTACGACTTCGTGCGAATGGCCGCGATCAGCCGCGCCGGCATCCGCCTGGTCGGCTCCCATGGCGGCGTGTCGATCGGCGAGGACGGGCCGTCTCAGATGGGCCTGGAGGATCTGGCCGCGTTCCGGGCCGTCCACGGCAGCACGGTCCTCTACCCGTGCGACGCCAACCAGACAGCCCGGCTGGTGGCGGAGATGGCCGACCTGGACGGCGTGAGCTACCTGCGTACGACCAGGGGCGAGACCCCGGTCATCTACGGCCCGCAGGAGACGTTTCCGGTGGGCGGGTGCAAGGTGCTCCGGACGGGCGGTCACGCCACGATCGTCGGGGCGGGGATCACCGTCCACGAGGCTCAGGCCGCGGCCGAACTCCTGGAGGAGGACGGCATCTCGGTGACCGTGGTGGACGCCTACTCCGTCAAACCGCTCGACTCGGACGAGCTGCGGATCATGGCCAACGCTACGGGCAGGGTCGTCACCGTCGAGGACCACTGGCCGGAGGGCGGTCTCGGCGACGCCGTGCTGTCGGCGCTCGCCGACCTGCCGGTCCAGGTCGTGAAGCTCGCCGTCTCCGGTCTGCCTGGCTCCGCCACCTCGGAGGAGCAACTCGCCGACGCCGGCATCGACCGCCAGGCCATCCGCGAAGCCGTACGGAACATGGTCCGCTGAGTTTCGCGCATCCGTGCCGTACATCTCACGAAAGCCCTGGAGCCGATAGGCCTTGGCCCGCATGGGAGGGCCTACGGTAGGGCCTTTGCCGCGACCGCGGCCGGGTAGGGCGTCGCGCCACCCGGCCGCGATCGGCCCGGTCCGGCGGATCCGCACAACCCGCGTCCCGGCCTCAGCGCGTCGCAGCCTCAGCGCGGCGGTCTCAGCGCGGCGAGGTATCCACGCTCGCCGTGGTGTCAGCGGGCCTTGGCGGTCGCTCGGCGGTTGGCCTTCTTGATCGCGTCCACGAGTTCCTCCTTGGTCATCCTGGACCTCCCCGTGACGCCGAGACGGGCGGCCGTCTCGTAGAGATGCTGCTTGGACGCGTTCGCGTTCACACCCTCGGCGGTCTCCCCGGCCTTGGGAGTGCTCTTCGCCGCCTGCTCGTCCGAAGGGCCGCGCCTGGCCTTATTCTCCCAGTGGTCGCCGACCTTCTCGAAGGAGTGCTTGAGCGCGGCGAACGCGGTCCGGTGGGCTCGCTCACCCTCGCCGTACGTCTTGACGGCGGAGTCGTGGGCCTTGATCCATGTCTCCTGGGCCTCCTTCGGGGAGCGCTCCAGGGTCGACGGCAGTTCCTTGCGTCCTGGCATGATGATCGTTCCTCCGTTCGGAGCCCGGCGAGCGGGAGCGCGTCGTGACCGGCGGCACGCGGCTCCCGTCCGCGGGTGGTCTCAGATCGGGTCGGTGTAGCGCCGCTCCTCGTAGACGTGGCGGTGAGTGGTCGCCTCGTCGACGGGGACGGCGGGGGTGATGGTGGCGGTTCGGCGTACCGTGGTCAGCCGCCAGATGCCGAAGAGCAGCCCGGCCAGCCCGCCCACCATGAGGATCACCCCGATCACCTGGATGTCGATGCCCGCGACCGCGAAATCGACTGCCCAGGTGAGGATGGCCCCCAGCATGATGAGAATGATGCTTCCGGCGATGGTCATGGCGAATCCCTCCTTCGCCCTTTGCTCTATCCCCTCCACGAATCTCAAACTTCGGCGTGTGCGCGGGATCGCCGGGCAGCATGGGTTTCATGACCGATATACCCGTAGTGGTGATGGGCCTCATGGGCGCGGGGAAGAGCACGGTGTCCAGACTCGTGGCCGATGCGCTCGGCCGTCCCATGCGGGACAGCGATGCCGACCTCACGGCCCGGTACGGTGCGACGGCCGCCATGATGGCCCTTGACCTGGGCGCCGACGAGTTGCACGCGCGAGAGGCACTGGTGCTGAGGGAGGCCCTGGCCGCCGATCCGGTGCCGGTGATCGCCGCGGCGGCGAGCACGGTCGATGACCCGGAGTCCAGGAAGGCGCTGGCTCCGGCGTTCGTGGTGTTCCTCGACGGGCCACCGGAAGTCCTCGCCGAACGGATGAAATCGAGCCCCCACCGGCCGCACTTCAAGCCCGACCTGGTGGAGATGCTGACCGAGCAGCGCGCCCGCCGACTGGGCCACTTCCAGGAGGTGGCCGACCTGAGCGTGGACACGTCGGCGCACACCCCCGAGGAGATCGCGGCGACGGTGCTCGCCCACTTCCGCCCCCGGCAGCCCATCCCCCCAGCGGAACGGAACCCTTGAACGAGACGTCAGGTGGCGGAGCGGCTGGGCCGAGGGCCGGACCTCGGTCAGGTCGTCATTCGGTTCCACCCGCCTCGTCGACGACCTTCTGGGTGACGACGGCGGCGGCGCTCAGCATCGTCCCGGCTTCGCCCCTGTCGGAGTCGGTGAGCAGGTAGTCACTCATGCCCAGATAGGGACCTGTCCCGTTGCGCCTGCCCGGTTCCTGTGATCTGTATCACGGAAGGCTCCGCCGCAGCGCGGCCGGAGATCAGCACTCGGCCGCCCGTCTCGCCGGGACACGTGCGTGCGCTCTCACTCTGTCAGCACACCGCCGGACGCCTCAGGCGAGGCTCGACTTCTCAGAGGGCGTTTCGCGAGGTCATGACTGTTTGTTCCGGCCTGCCAAAGCGACGTGTTGCGGCATGGGCAGGAATAGCGCACAAAGCGTCCACCGATATGTCGCCTCCTGCAAGCGCTTGGCAATCGGCAACCGATCCCGGGGGATTACAACGGTGGCATGATCCCAGTTCCCACTCCCGCGTTGCTCAAGCAGATCACGGCAAACGAGAACAATGTCTACGCCTCCTACCGTCGGCTGATCGATGCTGCCCTCGCGAAGCAGGCCACGCGTGGCGACTCCTACCAGCGGCTCATCGTCCAGTGGAGCAAGCTCAACCTCATCCCTCCCGGGGAGGCCAAGGAGGGTACGGCACGACGCAGGGCGGCCGAGCTGCCGCAGTTCATCACTGACCTCAACCAGCTTCTCGCTCCCGCAGCCACCCAGGCACAGCAGCCGGCGGAGGATTTTCCACCGGTGGCAGGGAGCCCGTGGATCATCCGGCTGCTGAAACTGGTCGAGGAGAAGGTGGTCCGCCCGATCGAGACTGGTTCGCCGCGAGCGATGGCGAGTGTGCGGACCTGCTTCGGGGACGAGGCCGCGGCGGCCGTCCCCCGGTTCCGGGAGATCCTGCAGCAGCTGCAGGCCATCCATGCCCGCTCAGACGGCAAGAGCAAGGGGATGCTCTACAATCCGGCGCTGCCCCGCTCGATGGGGGCGCTCGGGCGGGGCAGCGGCGCGGTCGCATGCATCGACCTGTCCTCCGAGTTTCGCCCGCACCTCATGTCCGACGTGAAGGCTGCCTCCACGCTGGTGCACGAGGGTTCGCACACGCTCGCGGTGGAGCCCACTGTCGACTTCGCCTACCGCGACGCCCACGCCCACTACTTGCTGCCGCCGAAGCTGGCTCTCCTCAACGCGGGCAACTACGAGCAGGTGGTCATCGACCTGATCGGCGGAATGCCGGGTCAGCTCAACGCCGGTGAGGTCGAGGCGCTCCGGGACGGTGCGGGCGACTCGCTGGCGCAGGTGCACGCGCTGATGTGCTCACGGGTGGTCCGCGCCTGGGTCCGCGTCTACGACCTGATCGGCCTGGCCGCGAACGGGCGGATCACCGCCGGGGAGCTGCGCGGACTGCCGCCGCTGCCTTCAGACTCCGGACCACTGCTCACCGCTGTGCTGAGAGAGCTCTTCGCCCAGCTCGAAACCCTGATGAGCGCGGTGAACGACTACCTCGTCCTCAGGCTCGGCGCCCAGGCGGGAGGCGGGCTCAACCGCGCTCCGGAGCAGCGCACCAAGGACGATCCCGGCGCGCACCAGCGGCCGGCAACGCTCGACGACACCCAACCCCTGACCTTCGAGTCGACGCCCACCGCGACCACGGTCACCGTCTCCTTCGACTGGGCCTCGAAAGGAGCCCCGGACGCCATCGCCAGAAACATCCTCTTCGAGTTGACCGACCGCATCTGGCAGGGCAAGCAAGCCGCCTTCAGCGGCTCCGAAGTGGCCCACGTCGTCCAGTCGATCCAGCTCACCGACCGCCCAGCGCTCCGCATGATGCTTGAGGACTACTACGCGAGGCTGAGCAGAAAGGCCAAGATCGACTAGGGCGTGTTTCGAATGATCGTGAGGCGCCCTGCACCGTCGTCTGGTCCGCGACTACGAATACCGCTCGGCCAGTTTCGAATCGCGCGCGTACCGGGCGACGAGCGACGTGATGGCCCGCTGATCCCAACGACAAAGGGACATCAACTCGCGAACTGCCCTCTCAGACGAGAGCACGCGGGACTCGACCCCTGAGGGTGACGTCAGGCCCGCGCGGAATCAGGCCAGGCCCGGACACCCCAGCGGTGGCTGACATGATCGCCGGGCGTGAGCCGGATGAGGTCCTCCCCTGTCGCGAACGCGTTCGGCGGGCAGCTCATCGGCTCGACCGCGATCCCGGCCCGGCGGTAGCCGTCGGGGAGCGTGTCACCTGTGTAGACCTGCAGCCACTCGATCCCGTCGCCCGCCCACAACTCGACGCCGTATGCCCCGTCCGCGGAGCCGTCCGCGGGACCGTCCGCCGAGGCGTCCGCGGAGCGCAGCCGCACCCGGACCAGCCCGTCGGCGTCGCGCCGCAGGCCGGTGAACGGCGTGTCGAGCGCCAGCCCGCCGACAGGCCGTGCCGTACGGAAGTCGTAGTCCGTTCCTTCGACGCCATGCCGGGCAATCGGGATCTTGCGGTCGTCGACCTCCAGCCACTGGGCCGCGGGCAGCTCCAGCACGGCGTCGTCCACGGCGTCGTCCACGTGCCCGGTGCCGAGCGTGAGGTACGGATGGGCGCCCATGCCGTACGGCGCGGCGCTCGCGCCGACGTTCGTGGCGGCCACCTCCACCTCGAGACCCGAGGGGCTGACCGAGTACGCCACGGTGAGATCGAGCACATGGGGGTATCCGAGCTGGGGGAACAACCGCAGCCTGAAGCGGATCGAGGTGGCGTCCTCAGCCAGGACCGTCCAGGGGAGCCACCGCGTGAACCCGTGCGTGGCATGACCCGTCCTCGGCTCACTGATCGCGAGCTGCCTCGTCTGGCCGTCGAAGTCGTAGCGGCCGTCCTCGACCCGGTTCGGCCAGGGAAGGAGTAACTGCCCCGCCCCTCCGACCGCCGGCTGGCCGGCGGGGTAGTCCATGAGAAGCGGGCGGTCGTCATAAGTCAGGGACCGGATTCCCGCGCCCACCTCGGTCAGGACGGCCCGGTAGCCACCGGCTGCGATCGTGTGCTGCGTCCCGGTCGGCGCGACGGTCGGGACGCTCCTGCCGACACCGGCGCCCGTTTCAGTCCCGCAATCGGGGCTCGTCCCGGTCCCTTTCTCGGCGCCGTTGCCGGGGCCGGTCTGGGGGCCGTCGCCGTTTTCAGGGCTGTGTCCAATCGCGGAGTCCGTCACCCGGCGATTTTCTCATTTCGATCTGCCGCTCGCGTCGTTCGGCCGCCTCCGCATCATGGCGAGCATGTCCCGGCCGCCCGTCCGGAAGAAGCGGACCAGCAGCGCCGCGGCGAGCACGAGGAAGACGACGTTCAGCACGGTCGTGTAGTTGAGCGACGGGTGAGCCTCCAGCACCTTGGCCGCGCGCTGGGCAGGGATCAGCCCCAGCAGCCCGAACAGCACCTCGACGGCGTACCCCGCGATCACCATGGCGGCGTAGAAGGTGACGGTCAGGAAGGCCATCATCCGCCAGCTGTAGTACTTGCGATAGATGTCCAGGATCGGCAGCACGATCAGGTCGGCGAAGATGAACGAGACCACGCCGCCGAAGCTGATCCCGCCGTTCCACAGGACGGCCGCGAGCGGGACGTTGCCGATCGAGCACACGAAGCTGACCACCGCGACCAGCGGCCCGACCAGCGGCCCCCAGATCTTGGCCTCCACCGGATGGCCGGTCAGAAAGAACGAGCGCCAGAACGACTCGGGCACCCACGCGGCCAGCGCCCCGGCGATCAGCAGCCCGCCCACGACATCGATCCAGACGGCCTGCCAGTCCATGACGAAGTAGTGCGCGACAGTCGTACGACCCTGTGGCGAGAGGAGTCTGCGCCACAGGGGACCGTGCTCGACGCTCATGTCCATCTGGGCATGAGCCTCCATGCGGCCCTGCACTCCCCGGCGGGCGATCACGCGGGCCTTCTCCACGAGCCGCGGCCGCAGGAACACGCGGAACATCAACGCGAGCAGGACGATCATGAGCGGGCCGCCGACGAACTCCGCGAGCGTGAACTGCCAGCCCAGCAGCAGCGCCAGCAGGATGCCGAGCTCGATCACCAGGTTGGTCGAGGCGATCTCGAAGGCCATCGCCGCCGTGAAGTTCGCGCCCTTGACGAAGATCGACCGGGCCAGCGCGACCGCCGCGTACGAACACGACGACGAGGCCGCCCCGAGGCCGGCCGCCTTCAGCAGCGAGCGCGGCGAGCCGTCCGGAAGCAGGCGCACCATCTCACGTTTGCTGACCACCGCCTGCACGGCGGCCGACAGCGCGAACCCGAGAATCAGCGCCCACAGGATCTCCCACCCCATCGCGAAGGCGAGCGAGAGAGCGCGCCACAGGGCGTGCAGGGCCGCCGGCGCCACATCCGCGAGCAATGGCCGCTCCCTGAAGCGAGATCCGCGTGGTCACCGCATTCCCCGCACAGCGCGCGTCTCACCCCCGCACGCCGCTTATGAGGAGATCATCTGGCTTCCCAGCCGCTCCTGAGCGGAGAGAAGGCCGCGCAATTCCTCCGCGCTCTCGCCTGAGGCCGTCATGACCAGGCCCTTGTCCATCTCGGCGCGGGACAGCGATCTCGTCAGCCGGGTCGCGTACCAGCGGCCCACGTCACTCCTCCAGATCGACCAGCGTCCGGCGTACTGGCTGCTCAGCTCTCTCCAGGCAGCGTCCTCGGCAGAGAAGCGCACGCGTCACCACCTCCAGGCTAGGTGCCGGGAAACAACGATGTGCTCGTCCGGACACGATGGGTAGTGAGAGGCGGTCTCCCCCTTCCGGAGGCGCCGCCACCCCCGGCACGGCGAAGATCTCCCACTCGCTGCGGTCACTTCACCTGATCTTGATCCGAGCCTCCGTGACCCGAGCCGCCCCATGCCTCCGCCGGATATGACGCGGGTATTCGGAGAAGGTTAGAGATCAGGCCATGTGGGGTTATCTGTCCTGGTAATCGGCGGCGCCACCATCTCGGCAAGGTGCAGTGCTCTCGCTGACGCTCCCCCGGGATGGACCATGAGGATCGTACGGCTGGCCAACTTCGTCGCCCCTCGTTCGGGTGGCCTCCGCACCGCTTTGAACGAACTCGGCGCCGGGTACGCGGCCGCAGGGCACGAGCCGCTGCTCGTGATCCCGGGAGCCGAGTCCGGGGAGCGGGAGACACCGGCGGGACGCGTCATCAGCGTGCCGGGACCGGTCGTGCCGGGGACAGGCGGCTACCGGGTCATCGTCGCGCGAGAGCCGGCTCCTCGACCGCCTGAAACCCGATCGGCTGGAGGTCTCGGACCGCACGACGCTGCGATGGACCGGCCGGTGGGCGCGATCGCGCGGGATCCACTCGGTCATGGTGTCGCACGAGAGCCTCGACGGCCTCTTGCGTCTGTACGGCTCCTGCCTCCTGCCCGGAGCCGGGCCTCCGCTCGGCGGGCTGGCGGACCGGCTCAACCGGGCGAGCGCGGCCGACTTCGATCTCGTGGTCTGCACGACGGGATGGGCGGCGGCCGAGTTCAGCCGCCTCGGCGTGCCCAACCTGGCACGCGTGCCGCTCGGCGTCGACCTGGCCCACTTCACCCCCGAACGCCACGACCCGGCGCTGCGCCGGGCCATCAACTCGGTCGTCGACCACGTGGCCGGCAGGTACGACACGGTCCACGTGGACCTGGCCTCCCATCCCGCGCTGTACAAACGGCGGATGTGGGGAGCCGACCGGCTTCACCCGAGCGAGCGCGGCCACCGGATGCTGGCCCGTCTCTTCGCCGCCGAGCTGGCCGCGAGGGATTTCCCGTACACGCCCTGCCGGACGAGGAGCCCACCGGCGCGAATCCGTCGGCGTGGGCGAGCGCGCGCTGGCTGGCCACCGAGGGCACCGGCTGGGTGGTCAGGCGCTCCAGGGACTTCCTCCCCACGCTCGGAAGGCTCGTCCTCAGCGAGGCCTGGCACGAGATCCGAGGTCAGACCGCCGTGCTCGACGACCGGTTCCACGCCGAGCTCGACGGCATCCTGCGGCGCGTCGATGCCCAGCCCCTCCTCGCGTGACAGCGCGATCGTGAACGTCTCCCCCTACGGAAGATCCCGCCCATGAGAGTCGCCATCGTCTCCGAGTCCTTCCTCCCCCAGGTGAACGGCCTGACGAACTCGGTCTGCCGCGTCCTGGAACACCTGGCCGCCCACGGACACGAGGCGATGGTGATAGCGCCGGGGCCGTGCCCGGCGAGCCATGCCGGATTCCCCGTCCACGCCACCCCGGCGTTCCGCCTGCCGTTCTACCGGTCGTTCCGGGTAGGCCTGCCGAGCCGCGAGATCCGCTGCGTGCTGGAGGAGTTCGAACCGGACGTCGTGCATCTCGCCTCGCCCACGGTCGTCGGAGCGTCGGGCATGACGGCCGCGGCCCGGCTCGGCGTGCCCGCCGTCGCCGTCTATCCAGACCGACCTCGCCGGCTTCGCCCGCCAGTACGGCATGCGCGGCACGGACAGCGCCATCTGGTCATGGCTCCGCCACATCCACAGCCGGGCTGACCGGACGCTCGTCCCCTCCTCGGCGACCATGACCGAGCTGACCGAGCACGGGATCCCCCGGCTCCGGCTCTGGGGCCGCGGCGTGGACCTCGACCGCTTCAACCCGCGCCACCGATCCGAACGGCTACGCCGGGAGCTCGCCCCGGGCGGTGAGGTGATCGTCGGCTACGTCGGCCGCCTGGCCGCCGACAAGCGCGTCCATCTGCTGACCATGCTGGCGGGCCTGCCGGGAACCCGGCTGGTGATCGTGGGTGACGGCCCGGCCGCGAGGGGATTGCGCCTGCCGGACGCCGTGTTCTGCGGGCTGCGCACCGGCGAGGATCTGTCCGAAATTCTCGCCTCGTTCGATATCTTCGTGCACACCGGAGCGAACGAGACGTACTGCCAGGCCGTACAGGAGGCTCTCGCGGCCGGAGTCCCGGTCGTCGCGGCAGCCGCGGGCGGGCCTCTTGATCTGGTCCAGCCGGGACACAACGGGCTGCTCTACCCTCCCGACGCACCATCCGAGATGCGGGAGGCCGTGGCCCGCCTGTCCGCCGATGAGGTGACACGGGTCCGTATGAGCGGCAACGCTCGCGAGTCCGTGCTCGCCCGCACCTGGAGCGCGGTGTGCGACCAGCTCTTCGGCCACTACGAGAGCGTCCTCCACGAGCCGGAGCCCTGGACCGCGCCAGCGACCGATCCGCCGGAGATCCCGGCTGGGTTCGACATGTCTCATCTCGGGGCGTGAGCAGGTGAGCTCGGGGAGAGGTTCGGCTTGAATACCGCGCCGAACCGCCGGGGAGGCGCGCGAAAGCTACATGAAGTAGTTGATATTGGTCACCAGCCAGAACACCAGTGCCGCGACGAGACCCACTCGGATCATCGTCTTCACGCCACCCCATGCCGCCTTGCGTCGGACGGGAACCGCGGCGACGCTTTCGCGCCACCCTTTCCACAGGTCGGCCATTCTCTGCCATTGGCGCCCTGCGGCGAACAGCGCGAAAGCGATGGCGATGAACAGCAGGATCCGCTCATTTGCACCCATGCGTCCTCCTTTGCGGGGGGCACAGACACGTGGACGCGCAGCTCAACGTAACCCTTGTGACGCTCCGCTGTCATCCAAGTTCGCTGCGATACCGACTCTTTCCGTGGTCTCCGGCGGGCCGTACGCCAGGGCACCCCTGCCGTACGGCAGGCTTGGTTACATCCCGGATCGTGCTTCAGTGCTGGAGAAGATCGGCCAGGCGGAGGCGGTCGCTGGGGCGTTCCGCGACGGCAGACGTTCGACCTGCACCCGGCCGTCACGGTCAGTCCGGGAATCGGAGGAAGGCGGACGGGACGTGGTCCACCAGCCACACCCCGTTGGCGCTCACCCGGAAGGCATGACCGGTTGCGTGCATCGCGGCGGCGTCCACCACCAGGACGACCGGCTTGCCCCGCCGCGCGCCCACGCTCGTCGCGGTCTGCCGGTCGGGCGACAGGTGCACATGCTGCCGGTCCATGGGCCGCAGGCCCTCGGCCCGGATCGCGGCCATGCTCCTGGCCACCGTGCCATGAAAGAGGAACGGCGGCGGCTCGACCACCGGCAGATCGAGATCGACGGCCACCGAGTGCCCCTGGCTGGCCCGGATCCTTCCTTCCTCGATCACGTACCGCTTCTTGTCGTTGTCGGCCACGACCTGCCGCAGCTCGACGTGAGAGATCGGGAACCCGTGCGAGGCTGCGGGCCGGAGAAGCACGCCGACCTCCACCCAGCCGTGCGCGTCCAGCTCGATCCCGATCCGCTCGGGCTCATGCCGCAGATGCTTGGCGAGGAACTTGGAAACCCGCACCAGCCGCTCGTTCATCACGACAACCCTTCACCATCGGTCCCGCGACTACGACCAGGGCTTCGGCGGGTGCCGGCGGGACTGGTTGTTGCCGCTCGTGCAGGTAATCAGGCTGCGTGGGCTTCGAACCACAGAGAACCGAGATCGTGTCCGGAAGTAAGCCGCACATCCGCGTCGAGAGCGGCGGCCAGATGCCGCAGCAGCGCGACTGTCGGCGCCGTGCCTCCTTCTTCGATGCATTCGATCTCGTCCTCGGCCATGTCCGCACGCTGGGCGAGCTCCGCGACGGTTAGGCCGAGAGCGATGCGCCGGTCATACAGGGCCTTGCCGAACGCCAGTGCCTCGCGGATCGCGATCCGTTCGGGATCATCGGCCTCCGCGCCAGGGCGTACCCAGCGGGTGTGGTAACCAGCCATCACACCAGCCTTTCAAAGATCTCGGTCGCCGGTCCACGATGGTCACGCTCGCAAATCTTCTGCGCCCGAACCGCCGGTCAATCTGTCGTTGATCATGCTGCTTGGTCTTGCGGAAGACGGTCAGCAACACGATGGTCCTGCTCGGAGTACACCAGTACGTTACCCGGGCCGCAACATCGCGAAGCCGGACCCGCAGCTCCCAGACAGGCCCTTCCAGATGGTCGGACCATGGTCCGCCGAGTTCTGTGCCCTTTTCCGCGAGCAGCCCGGCCACCTCATCGACACGCTTGAAATCGCTGTCACTCACGGTGTCGAACCATTCACGAACTTCCGGCTCAACCTCGAACCTGTACAGCTCGCGCACCCGAGATCCTTTCAGCGATTGCCGATCGTGACCGCATGGACCGTGCTGCTGCACTCACCCTGCGGGGGCTCGACGGAGCAATGCATACGCTTCGCTTCGCCAAGAGCACGGAAAGTAGCATTTTCTCTGTTCGGTTTGCAGTCGATACGTGGCAGTCGGCCCCTGAGGGCTCATGACTGCGGAGGGCCCGGCATCAGTGGCGGGTCAGGTATCCGTGGAGGCGGCGGCATTCCTGGGTGAACATGCTCGTGTTCTTGCGTCCGGCGATCACGCCGACCTCGGGGATCTCACCTCGGGCGTCGGCCCAGCCCGCCACCGTGACGGCGAACTTCACCAGCTTGGCCGCGCCTGGACGAGGCGACTGTCCCGGCGCGGGAAGCATCGCGGGCACCAGCGTCCGCAGCACCTGCCAGACCTCGCGGTGAGCGCCGCAGTGGGCCGCGCTCTCCAGTGCGTTCACGACGTGCTGCTGTTTCAGCCAGGTCCACCGGATGAGCAGCCCCAACTGGGCACCGATCTCTGCTGCGGGAAGATCCCCGCACGCCGCCATCGTCAGGAAGACCGACACCGCGTCGCCGGATTCCTTCTGCGCCATCAGGTACGCCAGGACCAGCGCGGTCGCCGCACCGACCGGACCGTCGGCCGCGGCGAGTCTCGCGGCGTGAACCGGGTAAACGCCAGGCCCGTTCCACTGGTGCAGCAGGTGCGGCAGCAGGTTGACGGCCACGACCTCCCGATGCGAGGGCAGCGTCGGTGACCACCAGTCCATGCAGCCGCCATGGTCCTCCCAGGCCCACTTCGAGGGTTCGGTGAGCAACTCGTCGATCAGGTCCAGCCCGGTCGGCACGGCGTTCAGCACGGGCGTCAGCCGAATTCCGTCGACGCGACCCGGCGGGCGCTCGTCGAAGTAGTGCTCGTTAGCGTCCTCGATGTAACCGCAGCGAACCCCCGCCTCCGGGTCGCGCAGGCCGTCGCCGGCCAGCCAGCGGGCCGCCGTACGGCCCGCCTCGGAGGTCAGCCGCGCCGCCCTGGCCGCCGCTTCGGGATGGGCGCCACGCGGCAGGCGAAGGAGCGCCTGCTGCAGATCGGCGGCGAGGGGCCCGGCATGGGCTGCCTCGCATTCCTCCAACCTGGAGACTAGGACGTCCGGGTCGAGCGCCCCCGTCGAGGAGGTGGGCGTGGCCAGCAGAACCGGGGGCAGCGTGCCGTCCTTGAGCGCGGCCATGACCTCCGCGCACCTGCGCAGGAGGAACAGGTGCGGCGGCGAGACACGCGGAGGGTCGGGTAACCGGTCGCGCGGCGCCTCGGCCACGTGTTCTTTCGGCATGCCGGCCTGTTCGAACTGGGCGAATATCTGCTCCCGAAACTCCGCGGGCAGGTCGGCGAACGCGATGACCTCGCCGTCCTCCTCATCGCTCTGGGAACCGGCACCCTCTCCAGGTGCCTGCCCGTGCCAGTCGCTTACCTCCACCACCTCCACGCCGCTCCACTCGACGTCGTCGCCTTCGTAGTCCCACGTATCGTCCTTCTCGATGAGAACCGATGAGAACGAGGAAAGGCGCCGGCCGTACGGTGTGGGCTCCTCGATCCGGATCCCTGGGTCGGCGCCAGGGGTGATCAGCTCCCTGGCCATCGCGGCCCGCCAGTAGTTGTCGTCGGTCCAATAACGCATGTCGAACAGATGCGGGTAATTGCCGCCGAAAGTCTCAGCCAGAGCCGACCGCAGGCCGTCCCTGTCCTGCCCGGCGAGACGGACGAAGCCGGCCAGCCAGCGCTCGCCGTCCTGCCAGCGCCAGGTGTGCGTGCCGAGCGCCCGCATCTCCACGGGGCTCGCCGGGACGGTCGGAAAAGCCTCAGCCGGGGACGGTTCGGGCAGCGGCGGCGGGGTGAAGGGCGCGGCGGGTTCCTCCACTGCGGGCTCCCCGCCGAAGACCTTGACCAGCCGGGCGCCCAGCGCGGGCGGCAGGGCCCGGATGGCGTCCCTGATCTGTTCGGCGCCGAGAGGGCTGAAGCGCGCCGCGTGCTTGAGCGCCAACTGGGCGACGCGGCCCTGGACGTCGTAGGACTCGTGGTGGAAGGCCGTGACGAGCGCCGGCGCCAGCTCGCCGGCCCGCTCGGGCTCCTGCCGTACGGTCTGGTCGAACCACGTGAGACCGGCCCGGACCAGCGTGGCCTCGGCCCGGAACAGGAGCCCTTCCACCGCCTCCACGACGTCGGCGGGCTCGTGCGCGTCGAGCCGTCGCAGGTGGCGCAGGGCGAGCTCGGCGACCGGCCCCGGGGCGGCGGGCAGCAGCCGCAGGTAGTCACGCCGGCGAGGCTCCACCTCGGCGGCGGACGGTTCGAGCAACTCGTGAAGGCGGACGAAGAACCGCAGGTCCTGTGCGGTCCCGCCGCGCAGGAACCGGCGCACGCACCCGTCGAGCAGCGACTCCCGGTCACCCGAGTCGCGCAGCGTCCTGAGCCACGGCGAGATGGGGTCGACGCGTTCGTGCTGCAACGCCCTGCCGACCCCGTCGGCCTCGAAGATCCGGGGCAGCAGCACCGGGAGCAGCGGATCGGGCTCGGACCCCACCCCGGCCGACACCCAGGCCACGACGAGCGGGTCGTGCTGGGGCGGCTCCGCCCCGGTGTGCCGCAGCATCGCCAGCGCGAGCGGGATCCCGGCATCGCGGGGCCCGCGAATCTTGGCGGCGAGCCGTACGGCCAACTCGGCCTGCCACTCGGCGGGCCTGTGGTCGAGGAGCCGCACGACCTGCGCGGGGTCGCCGAACTCGGCGTTGCGGGCGAACCGGCGCCAGGTGATGAGGTCACGGCGGGTCACCCAGGAGGCCACCGCGCTGACCGCGCTCAACGTGCCGGCTCCGGCCAGCCGTAGGAGGTCGGCCCAATCCTCCCAGGGCTCGTGCTCCGGCTCGCGCCAGGCTCGCCGCCCCCGATAGTCCTCCTCGTCCCACCGCCGGCTCTCCTCCGCCCAGCGTCGCTGCCGCATCGTCTCGGCGTGGTCACGCAGCACGGGGATGCGGCCGCGCAGCTCACCGGCGACGAGCTTGCGCTCGCCGTCGTCCAGCGCGACCAGGCGCTCGATCAGCTTGCCGGCGTCTCCCGCGTCGATGAGGTCGCGGATCTCGTCCCAGGCGGTCATCGCAGGGCTCCCTCGGTGTCGCGTACGGCGATGCGGGCGGCCAGCACGTGCTTGCAGGGGCCGCGTGATCCTCGATGGTCGAACCACCATGGGCAGGTGCAGGAGCCGGCCTCCAGCCCGACCTCCCGGGCTCCTCCGTCGGTGGTCACCCGCGCGACGCCGGCTCCGTCGAGCCGTACGGCACCGGCCGCCACCAGCGCCCGCGCGGCGGCGAGCCGGGGGTTCAGCGTCTCCACGTGCTCGCGGTCGTAGGGAAGCTCGCGGTGGAAATGTCCCGCCTCGGCCAGGTCGTACCCCACCCGGCCCGCCATGCCGAGCTGGGTGAGCGCGGCCCGGACCCTGGCCGGAGTCAGCCCCGAGCGACCGGCCAGCAGCCCTGTCTCCACGGCCGGCTCGAAGTTGAGGAGCATGCCGACCACGTCCGCGTCGGCTTCCGCGTCCTCGCCGGCCAGATCAGCCAGCACCTGCCCCTCGCCGGAGAAACCCCGCCAGGCCTGCGGGGACAGGACCAGCGTGTACCGCATGCCCGGGAGCTCCAGCTCCCACGCGCTCGACGCGACCTGATCATGTACGGCCGGGCCGTACACGCGCAGCGTCTTGGCGAAGCGCAGCAGCGGGTGCAGCGTGGCGAGCCGCCCGACACCGGACAGGCACACCCCGCCACTCGCGGGAGCATCGGTCACCCGCAGGTCACGGCCCGCGGGGACCGCCCATACGGTCGCCGTGGCCTTCCTCGGCAGGCCGCGAAGGAAGCGGACGGCGGCCATCCCCGCCAGCTCGGCGCGCCGGTCGAACCCGGAGACGATCACCTGCACCTCGGCGAACCCGCGTAGCCACCGCTCGGGCAGCGGCACCTTCTTCTCCACCACCGCGCCGTCGAGCGTGGTGACGGTCAGCTCGTCCGCGCCCACGCCGAGATGGAGCGGGTCACGCCCTCCGGTGCGGGCCAGCGCCTCGCGCAGCGGCCCGTTGACGTCGACATTGGTGGTGCCCCGGTCGAACACCTCGCCGTCGAGCGCGCCGCCGAGCAGGTCGAGCCGGGCGTACACGCCGCCGCAGGCCGAGAACGACTCGAGCCGCAACCGCTCCCCGTCGCAGGTGATCACCGGGTCGCGGGTCCAGCCGCCACCGGCGCGCGGCTGGTGGTAGCGGGCCAGCGCCACGTCGGCGACCGCCAGCAACGCGGCCGCGGCCGGGGCCGCCTGCGTCACCAGCCCGCTGAAGAACTTGGGGCGGCCGACCAGGCCGCCGGCGGTTCGCCCGCCCGATGTGGAAAGTCCCAGCTGGTCCCCCACGAGGGTGGAGGGCCCGGCGTAGGAGTACGCCTGCACCGCACTCGTCATGCCAGGCACAGTAGAGATCACTACCGACAAAAGGCGGCCCTGACAGCGCACGGCCCAAGAGCCGGCCCGGCCTCACCGCGGGGCCGCTTCCTTGATCACGCCGCCTGTTCGTTATGGACATTGACCGCGAACTTCCCGATAATTCTGGGAGAACTGTTGCTCGCGAGCCTCTGTCACCGCGGCCTCGCAACCCATCGCCATGTCGATGCCCGGTGACCTCCCATGCCCGGGCACCAGAAGGGTTGTCCCCCCATGAAGCGAACCCCCCGCCTCCTGGTGCTGGCAGTCTCGTTACTGCTGGCGATCGTGGGTGTCCTCGTCACGCAGACGGCGGCTCAGGCCGCCAACCTGCTTGTGAATCCGGGCTTCGAGACCGGAAGCCTCTCGCCCTGGTCCTGCACCGGCGGGCTGGGATCGGTGGTCGGCTCTCCGGTCCACTCAGGCACGAAGGCACTCGCCGGCGCGGCGAGCGCCTCCGACAACGCCCAGTGCACCCAGTCCGTCAGCGTCAAGCCGAGCACCGCCTACACCCTCACCGCCTGGGTCCGCGGCAACTACGTCTATCTCGGCGTCACCGGCGGCCCATCGACCTGGACCCCGTCGGCGACCGCGTACACGCAGCTCACCCTCAACTTCACCACCGCGGCCGGCCAGACCACCGCGCAGATCTACCTGCACGGCTGGTATGCGCAGGGCACCTACTACGCCGACGACGTCAACTTCGACGGGCCCGGAGGGACGACCTCGCCCTCTCCCTCACCGTCTCCCTCGGCTTCTCCTTCTCCTTCTCCTTCGCCGTCGCCGTCCCCCTCACCGTCGCCCTCCCCTTCGCCGTCTCCTTCGCCGTCTCCTTCGGCCTCACCTTCGCCGTCCCCGTCGCCGTCCGCCTCGCCGACGGGAGGCACCTGCGCGGTGAAGTCGAGGCCGTCGGGCAAGGTCCTGCAGGGGTACTGGGAGAACTGGGACGGCGCGTCGAACGGCGTGCACCCGCCGTTCGGATGGGTCCCGATCAACGACTCCCGCATCAAGGCCCACGGCTACAACGTGATCAACGCGGCGTTCCCGGTCATCCGCTCCGACGGCACCGTCCTGTGGGAGGACGGCATGGACGCGGGCGTCAAGGTGTCCACCCCGGCTGAGATGTGCCAGGCCAAGGCCGCCGGCGCGACGATCCTGATGTCCATCGGCGGCGCCGCCGCCGGCATCGACCTCAGCTCCAGCGCCGTCGCCGACCGCTTCGTCGCGACCGTCGTGCCGATCCTCAAGAAGTACAACTTCGACGGCATCGACATCGACATCGAGACCGGCCTCACCGGCAGCGGCAGCATCAGCCAGCTGTCCACGTCGCAGGCGAACCTCATCCGCATCATCGACGGCGTGCTGGCCCAGATGCCCTCCAACTTCGGCCTGACCATGGCCCCCGAGACGGCGTACGTCACCGGCGGCAGCGTCACCTACGGCTCGATCTGGGGATCCTACCTGCCGATCATCAAGAAGTACGCCGACAACGGCCGCCTCTGGTGGCTGAACATGCAGTACTACAACGGCAGCATGTACGGCTGCTCCGGTGACACCTACCAGGCGGGCACGGTTCAGGGATTCACCGTCCAGACCACCTGCCTGAACAACGGCCTGACCGTCCAGGGCACCACGATCAGGGTCCCCTATGACAAGCAGGTCCCCGGTCTGCCGGCGCAGCCCGGAGCCGGGGGCGGCTACATGACGCCCTCCCTGGTGTCTCAGGCCTGGAACAGCTTCAACGGCAGCCTCAAGGGCCTGATGACCTGGTCCATCAACTGGGACGGGTCGAAGAACTGGACCTTCGGCGACAACGTCAAGTCGCTGCAGGGTCGCTAGCCAGTACGCGCGAAGGCCACTCCCGAGTGATCGGGAGTGGCCTTTGCCCTGGTCACAGGTTCTTCCTGGTGCCGAGAAAACAAAAGCCCAGGCCGGTGTCACCGGCCTGGGCTTCGTGTCTGTGCGCCGCCAGGGACTCGAACCCCGGACCCGCTGATTAAGAGTCAGCTGCTCTAACCAACTGAGCTAGCGGCGCTTGCGACGTCCGTAACCTTAGCAGTCCCGTCCACGGCACGCACATCGGAAACGTCGTCGGTGGCTCTCTTATGGGCAAACCCCCAGAGGTGACCCGAAGAGCCGTGCTCAGCCGCTCCAGGCGCCCGTGGAGAAGGGAACGGGCTCGCCCTTCATGCCCGGTCCGTCGCCCCACTTGGTCACGACGTACTGGACATCGATGTGGCCCTCGTCGCTGTTGACCGTGAGCGTGTCGCTGTTCCAGCGGGTGCCGGTCAACTCGGCGAAGGTCTGGCCGTCCATGTCCAGCATGACACCGTCGTCCGACGGGGTGCCGGGGCCGCGGTCACCGATGAAGAACTTGGCCGCCTTGCCCTTGTAGAAGACGTAGCCCTCGGTGCCGAGCGGCCAACTGGGGCTGGCGAACAGACCCTTCTGCATGGGCTTGCCGATGGCCGGCATGCCGGTGTCGCCCTCACGCCCGGAAGCGTCGTCCCAGAAGTACGAGCCCTTGGTGCTGCCACTCAGCAGGACCTGCTCCTTGTTGAAGGTGGCAGAGATGCCGACGACGTTCTCGCTCACCGGAAGCTTCACCGCGGGAGCGGGGGCGGCGGCCATGATCGACATGCCGAGGGCCGCGGCGCCCACCAGGGCGGAAAGGGACTTGACGGTTCGATTACTACGCACGTCGAGCAGAGTCTTCATGAAAACTGGGGGTCTTCCGTGAGACGACAGGGAGAGCGGGCCGTGCGTCACCCATGGGCCTGCCTGGTGAAGGCAGGGCCCACGGAAACGGCCCGCTAGGCCGGGCGAGAGAAGTCGATCGCCCGCAGGACGCGCGCTGAGGCGCTGAGCTATGGGGACCGGCCGGAATGGCGGTCTATGTCACACATATGGTCCGAAGGACCTGGGTCGGAGATCGCTGTGAGGGGTTCCTCACGCGGCCTCGTCACCCGGGACAATCCAGCCACCGGTCGGCAGCAATTTGGACTCTACAGGACGAGTCAGGACAGAGCAAAGCAAATGCCCCATAACACCCAGAAGATCTACGCGCTTACCCCAAGGCCAGGCCAGAAGGCCAAGCTCATGTCACGAAACCACACCCCGACGGAGACCCTCCCAAGAGGCTGTCAAGGACCGCGCGTACGGCAGGCAGCCCCCGGCGTGATCACGCGGAACCATGGGCTGTCTTGCCGGCCGACCGCGGAAATCCAGGCCTGATCGGCGGGCGACGGCCGGGGTCGCACGGGCCGGTCCAGGAGCCGCCACCTGATGACGAGCAAGGGGCGCCCGCTCGGGGATCCACCCGGAAACAGTGACCACGGCAACGGTCCGGCTGCCCAGAGGGCGGCTCCGAGGGGTGTCCGCGCCGATCAGGAGGTATGGCGAGCCCTGCCGATGACAGTCCGGGGGTGATCAGGCGGGAGGAAGAGGGAACAAAAATGCCGGGGCCGGACAGTCCCCCAACTGTCCGGCCCCGGCTGAAGCGGTTCCGCCAGGGAATGCCCTCCCCAAAGGCACCGGCGGGCCCCCGCTTTCTATCGGACGTGGTTCCCCCTCCACGTCCTTTCGGCAAAGCTCTCGGTCGCTCTGATCTGCTCGACCTGCTACCACAGTACAAAGCCGGATGTCATGAAGTCGTCATCCAGAGGTGGATTTTCGGCCTACATCTCCCTACATCCGGGCTTTACCGACCAGATCCGACTCGCACGACTGCTCTCACTCCGCCACACCGGCCACATCGACCCCGCGCCGTCCACAGCCGCCGCGCCCATAGCCGGCGCGTGCAGACCTACTCGCCGAGGACAATCTTGACTTCGGTGCCCTGCTGGAGCGAGCGGCTCACGATGCAGTGCCGTTCGTGGACCCGCTCCGCGACGGTCTCGAACACCTCGCGGCCCTCCGCCGTGGGCGCTTCGGCGTCGTAAGTGACGGTGACGGATCCCAGCAGGGTCGGTGCCGCCTTCTCCGCCGTGACGTCGACCGCCAGCCGTACGAGCCGGTGGCCGCGCTGGGCGGTGAGCGGCTCGACGGTCATGATGTTGCACCCGCCCACGGCGGCCAGCAGCAGTTCAACCGGGCTGAACACACCGTCGCCCGCCCCAATTTTGATCTCCGCACCGCGGCTGTTTCGGGCAACAAATCCGTCTTCAGTGCGCTCTACGTGGACAGATGCCATGCCGTCACCCTACTGGCAGGGCAAGCCGTACGAGCGTGCCTCCCCCCGGAGCGGCGGTGGCCGAGACGCTGCCGCCGTGGCTGTCCACGACCTGACCCACGATCGCCAGGCCCAGCCCCGATCCGGGCAGCGCGCGGGCCTCGGGCGCCCGGTAGAAACGGTCGAAGACGTGGGGCAGATCCTCGGCCGAGATCCCCGGCCCGTGGTCGCGGACGGTCAGCACGCCATCCCGCAGCGAGACCTCGACCCGGCTCCCGGCGGGGCTGTACTTGGCGGCGTTGTCGAGCAGGTTGGCCACAGCCCTCGACAGCCGGTCGGGCACGCCGCGCACGACGGCGGGCTCGACCGCGACCGAGTAGGACGTCGAGGGCCAGTGCCGGGACGCCCGCGCGACCTCCCGCCTCACCAGCTCGTCGAGCCGCACCGTCTCGACCAACGCGGCCGGCTCCTCATCCCGCGCCAGCTCGACCACGTCGGAGACGAGCGCCGTGAGCTCTTCCAGGCCGCCCAGCACGGCCCGGCTCACCTCGTCACGGTCCTTCGGCGACAGACCGCCTCGGATCAGCAGCTCGGTGTTGGTCCGCACGGCCGTCAGCGGGGTTCTCAGCTCGTGCGAGGCGTCGGCGACCAGCCGTTTCTGGGCTTTCGCCGACCGTTCGAGCGCGTCCAGCATCGCGTTGAAGCTGCGGGCCAGGCTGGCCAGCTCGTCGTCGCCCGAGATGTCGATCCGCGTGGTCAGGTCACGGGTGGCCGCCACCCGCCGGGCGGCGTCCTTGAACGCCCCCACCGGCCGCAGCGCCGTCCGCGCGGCGAGCCAGCCGAGCGCGCCCGACAGCACCAGCCCTCCGAGGGCCACGGCGAAGAACGGCCAGCCGAGATCGTCGATGTCCGCCAGCCCCGCGAGCACGCCCCTCGGCGACACATCCGGATAGCCGTCGAACTGGCCCATCGCGCTTTCGACCCTGCGGCAGGTGATCAGGTACGCCGCGACGATCACCACGATCACGCTGACCGCCGCGGCCATCGCGGACGCCAGGGCGAGCCGCCAGTGCAGCTTCACGAGGACTCCCCGGCCGTCTCCCGCGCCGCCTCTCGCGCCGTCTCCCGGGCGGCCTCTCGCGCCGTGTCCCTGAGCGCGTAGCCGAGGCCGTGCACGGTCTGGATCAGCCGCGGCTCCCCGCCGGCCTCGGTCTTCTTGCGCAGGTAGCGGATGTAGACCTCCAGGGAGTTGGAGGCCGGGCGGAAGGCATGGCCCCAGATCCGCTCGAGGATCACCTTGCGGGTGAGCACCTGGCCGCCGTTGCGGATGAGCAAATCAAGCAGGGCGTACTCGGTTCTCGTCAGGTCGATCAGCCGGCCCCCGCGCCTCGCCTGCCTGCTGTCCGGGAGCAGGCTGAGGTCGGCGAAGCCCGCCTCCGGCTCCAGCGGGGCCGTACGGCGGAGCAGCGCCCTGACCCGCGCGAACAGCTCCTCCAGCGCGAACGGCTTAACCAGATAGTCGTCGGCCCCGGCGTCGAGCCCGGCGACGCGGTCCCCGATGCCGTCGAGCGCGGTCAGCATGAGCACCGGGATGCGGTGGCCGTTCTCGCGCAGTGTCCGGCAGACCTCCAGGCCGTCCATCTGGGGCATCAGGACGTCGAGCACCACCAGGCCCGGCGGGCTGCCCGCGATGGCGGCGAGCGCGGCGACGCCGTCGTCGGCGGTGGCGACCCGGTAGCCCTCGACGCGGAGGGCACGCGCGATCGCGTCACGCACCTCCGGCTCGTCGTCCACGACGAGCACGCGTGTCTTGGTCACAGCCGCCATCCTGGTGAGGAGAGATGAAAAGTTCCTGAAGGAACGCCGCCGCGAAGTGTCCACGACCCCGGCGGTGTGGGCGATCCCGCGGTTTCCCGTAGGTTACTCGTTCAGATCTGTCTCATAACCGTCAGCGACCGTCGAAAAATGGGACCCACCGACCCGACTGGCGCGGCCCCACCGGTCCACTCGTGGACGGGTACGGCTCGGGCCTCGATGACGTGGCGCTGGCCGGCGCTCTTCTGGTCGGGCGCGGCCGCCGTCCTGGCCTCATGGGCGGTCCACGCGCGTGGCGACCTCGCGTCCGCCCCGATCACCGCCGTCGGCAGGCTGACCGGCCTGCTCGCCGGATATCTCATCGCGATCCAGCTCATCCTCATGAGCCGGGTGCCGGACACGCGGATCGTCTCTCTATGGCACCGCAGGCTCGGCGGCATGATCTTCACGCTCGTCTGCGCCCACATCGTGTTCACCACCGTGGGCTACGCCGCGGGGGCCAGCCTGGCGGGCCAGACGATGACGTTCATCGAGAGCTACCCCTGGCTGCTGGCGGCCTATGCCGGCACGGCGGTGCTCGTGATGGCCGGCCTGACCTCGGTCCGCGCGATCAAGCGGCGGCTGCGCTACGAGACCTGGTATTACGTCCATCTCTACGCCTACCTCGGCACCGCGCTCGCCTTCGCCCACACGGTCACCATCTCCACCGACATCGCCGGCGTCGCCAAGGCCCTGTGGATCGCCATGTACGGCACGGCCCTCGCCCTGGCCGTCTGGAGACGGATCGTCCGGCCGGTCGCGCTGGCCGCGAGGCACGGCTTCCGAGTGTCGCGCGTGGTCAGGGAGACGCCGGACGTCACCTCCATCCACATCGGGGGCCGCCGGATGCGGGAGTTCACCGCCCGGTCCGGGCAGTTCGTCCGGCTGCGGTTCCTGACCCGCGACAGCTGGTGGCAGGCCCATCCCTTCTCGCTGTCGGCCGCGCCGGACGGGTGCGGCCTGCGCGTGACGGTCAAGGCCCTCGGGGACCACACCCGTGCGCTGCGGAGCGTCCCCATCGGCACCCGTGTTCTGGTCGACGGTCCCTACGGCGGGTTCACGGCCGCCTCCCGCGTCAACGACAAGGTGCTGATGATCGCGGCCGGGATCGGGATCACCCCGATCAGAGCCCTGCTGGAGGAGATGCCGCCCGGAACGGTCGTCGTCTACCGGGCCCGATCCGAGAAGGAGGTCGTCTTCCGCGACGAGCTCGACGAGCTGGCCCGGACTCGCGGCGCCCAGCTCGTATACGTGCTCGGCGAGGACCACCTGCCGAGCCGGAACCCTTGCCCGGACGGGGACCACTCGCCGGACGGGGGCCACTCGCCGGACGGGGACCACTCCCCGGAGGGCGACCACCCGCGAGGCGGGGACCGCCACACGGTCGGCATCGGTGGCCACCGCCGCGTTCCCGAGGCGCTCACCGCTCCGGGTTTGGCGCGGCTGGTGCCCGACATGAGATCCCGCGACGTCTTCCTGTGCGGGCCGCCCGGCCTGGTCCGTCACCTGCGGGCGGAGCTGCGCAAGGCCGGCCTGCGGGACCGGCACGTCCACGTCGACTGCTTCGAGCTGTAGGAATGCCGCAGATTCGCCGTGGCCGGTGCCGGCAGCACGCGGAAAACCTGGAGGACACGACCAAGGGAGGCCGACGTGAAACGAGCCGTTCTCGCCTTGCTGACCACGATCGCCGGTGTGGCCCTCATCGTGACCCACCGGACGACCCCGATGGCGCCGACCGGCATGACGAGGACGGCGTCGCCGAAGACCGTTACCGGTGAGCCGGCGGACACCGGTCACGGCATGATCGCCGTGACCCTCACCCTCTCGCGCGGCAGGATCACCAGAGCGACAGCCGTACAGCACGCGACCTCTCCCCGCTCCCGGCAGGTCAGCGCCCGCGCCATCGCCCGGCTCGACCAGGAGGTGCTGACGGCTCAGAACGCCCACGTGGACACGATCAGCGGCGCCACCATGACGACCGACGGCTACAGACGGTCGCTGCAGAGCGCCTTGGACAGGTCGGGCACCACCCGGTGACAGGCACCGGCACGGGCGGCGGGCGGCGCGTGGAGATGGTCATGGGCACCGCCGTCGGGATCGACGTCCGCACGCCGCTGCCGCCGAGGCTGCTGGACCGGCTGCTCGACGGCGTCTTCGGCTGGCTGCGCTGGGTGGACGACACGTTCAGCACCTACAGGCCCGGCAGCCCGATCAGCCGCCTGGCGCGCGCGGAGCCGGCCGGCCTCCTTCCGGACGCTCATGAGATCCCAGAAATACGCGAGGTCCTGGAACGCTGTGCGGAGCTGCGCGAGACGACAGGGGGCTACTTCGACGCCTACGCAGGCGGCAGGCTCGACCCCTCCGGATACGTGAAGGGATGGGCGGCCGAGCGGGTGTCGGGGGCGCTGGCCGCCGCCGGGGCGACCGACCACTGCGTCAACGCCGGAGGAGACGTGCGCGTCCGGGGCTGGGCGGGGCCGGGCACGGCATGGCGAATAGGCATCCGCCACCCCCACAGGGATGTGGTCTGCAAGGTGCTGGCCGCCCGTGACCTGGCGGTGGCGACCTCGGGAAGCTACGCGCGAGGTCCCCACATCATCGACCCGCACCGGGCCCGGGCGGTGACCGAGCCCGGTTCCGTCACAGTCGCCGGCCCCGACCTGGCCGTGGCCGACGCCTACGCGACGGCGCTCTACGCGATGGGCTCGATGCGGGCGCGAAGCTTCGCCCTGCCCGAGCCGTACGACTTCCTGATCATCACGGACGACGGGCGAGGCCTGAGCACGCCGGGCTTCGCCCGCCACGTGATCACGCCTTCACCGGCCCGGGTGCGGCCCCCCACACAGCCGGACGTACGGCGGGCCGAGGGTCAGGCGTCGGGGTGCCGGGACAGATATTCGACGTAGACCGGCCGGAGCGCGTCGCCGAGCTCGCCCTCTCCTGCCGCCATCGCGTCGCTGAGCAGTGCCGACACCCGGCTGAGGTCGTTGGCCGTCTCGTCGGTGTTGCCGCTCGCGGCCTCGGCCGCCGGGATGACCTTCAGCAGATCCCAGAGGAACGCGAGATCGCCGTGCCGTACGGCATAGTGCACGGCCCGGTCGTGCAGCTCCTTCGCCGACAGCGACTCGAGCTCTTCCACGTCCATCCGCTCACCCCCAAGCCTGGTGATTTCCCGGAGTTTTGCCAGTTATGCCCATGAGCGGGAAAAAGCCAGTCAGAGGCGGACGATCATTTTGCCGGTGTTCTCACCGCGAAGCAAGGCGAGGAACGCCTCCGGCGCGTTGTCGAGCCCCTCCGCCACGGTCTCCGCAAAGGTGATCTTGCCTTCGCGGAGCCAGCCGCCGACCTCGGCGATGAGATCGGGCATCCGGGCGGCGTGGTCGCTGACGATGAAGCCGCGGAGCGTGAGCCGCTTGCCGACGCACTGAACGAGGTTGCGGGGCGCCGGCTGCGGCTCGGTCGCGTTGTAGTTCGCGATGGCACCGCACATGGCGACCCGGCCGAAGGGGTTCAGCGATTCGATGGCGGCTTCGAGGTGGTCGGCTCCGACGTTGTCGAAGTAGACGTCGATGCCGTCGGGGGCGGCCCTCTGGAGCTGCTCGGCGACCGGGCCGTTCTTGTAGTTGAACGCCTCGTCGAATCCGAGCTCCTCCTTGAGGTAGGCCACCTTGGCGTCGGACCCGGCGCTGCCGACGACCCGCGACGCGCCCTTGAGCCGGGCGATCTGCCCGGCGAGGCTCCCCACGGCCCCCGCGGCGGCCGAGACGAACACGGCGTCGCCCTCCTTGAACTCGGCCACGTCGAGCAGCCCGGCGTAGGCCGTCAGGCCCGGCATGCCGAGGACCCCCAGGTAGGCCGAGGGAGAGACGCCGGGCACCTCCGGGACCTTCCGCGCGGCGGACGCGTCGAGCACGGCGTGCTCCCGCCAGCCGAGACTGTGCAGGACGAGGTCGCCCTTCTGGAAGCCGGGCGCGCCGGACTCGACGACCTCGCCGATCGCGCCCCCTTCGAGGGGCCGGCCGATCTGGAACGGCGGCACGTACGACTTGACGTCGTTCATCCGGCCCCGCATGTACGGATCGACCGACATGAACAGGTTGCGGACCAGGACCTGACCCTCGGCGGGACCAGGCAACTCGGCCTCGGCCAGGTCGAAGTTGCCCGGCTCGGGCCAGCCGGTCGGCCGGGATGCGAGGCGGATCTCGCGAGTCCTCATGATGGCTCCCCTCGATCGGCTGAGCCGGCGGCTCGGCGGCCGGCTCAGCGACTTGACTCAGTCACTCGATACAGCGAGTTGATACAGCGACTCGATCCAGCGACTCGATACAGCGCAGCGACGAACATGCGGCTTCACCAGCCCTCATGGCGCGCGCACCATACGATCACACCGTGTCGGCGTGGCGGGTCACCGGGGGGCGCCGAGCGGGCGTGCCCTGTCACGGACCGAAAGCACGTCGAGCCTATCCCCTGCGCACCCGCGCGCGTTTTGCCCCGACATGGAAGGATCTCCCCGTGAAGGTCATACTTAAGATCGTGGTCGTCGCCGCGGCCCTGTGGGCGTCGACGAAGCTGGTGACCGGCATCGCGGTCACCGCCGACACCACCGCCAAGCAGATCGCCACCCTCCTGGCGGTCGCCCTCATCTTCGGCCTCGTCAACGCCATCATCAAGCCGATCATCAAGACGGTCGGCTGCGCGTTCTACGTGGTCACGCTGGGCCTCTTCGCCCTCATCGTCAACGCCGCCCTGCTGCTGCTCACGAGCTGGCTGGCCGAGAAGCTGGACCTTCCCTTCCACGTCAGCGGATTCTGGGCCGCTTTCTGGGGCGCGATCGTCGTCGGCGTGATCAGCTGGGTCCTCAACATGATCCTCGGCGACGACTGAGATCCTCCGGCGGCGCCTTCAGGTGCCTGCCGTACGGCCCGGCCCGTGCCGAACCCAGCCGCTCAGCCGAGAGGCTGGACCGACACGCGCTCGCGCAGGTCGGGGGCCTGGACGATGCGACGGCGCCGCGTCTTGCCGTCCGAGGCGGCGACGACGAGCCGTACAGCGGCGCGGACGATGCCGTCCAGGTCCCAGTTGACGGTCGTCAGCCCCAGTAACTCCGACATCGGATGGTCGTCGTACCCCATCACGGCGACGTCCCCCGGCACCGACAGCCCGAGCTCGGCGGCCGCCTTGTAGACGCCGTACGCGATGGAGTCGGAGAAGCAGAACATCGCGCTCGGCCGGTCGGCGCGGGAGAGGATCTCGCTCGCGACCCCGGCCGAGTCGGCGAGCCCCTGCCGGGCGGTCTGGACCTCGATGTCCAGGCCCAGCCGCTCGGCCTCGGCGATGACATGCACGTCGGCGGGCCGGTCCGGGGTGCTGGGACGGGTGGGGGTGAGCACGGCGACGCGGCGATGGCCCTTCTCGCGCAGGAATTCCAGGGCCATCGTGACCCCGCTCCGGTTGTCGAAGACGACCTCGGCGGCGGTCTGACCGTTCCGCAGGGCGTCTCCGATGGCCACGACCGGCAACGAGTCGGTCAGATCGGCCCAGAACCTGGCCGCCGGGTCCACGGGTTGCACGATCAGCCCGTCGACCCGCTGGTCCCTGAGCTGGAGGGCGAGCGTCCGCTCGCGGGCGGGGTCTCCGGCCGCGTCCAGGATGAGCGCGTAGCGGTCCTTCTCACGCAGTGACCGCCCGATACCGACCGCGAGGGACTGCTGCCAGAGGTCCTCCAGCGAGCCGCAGAGCAGGCCGATCATGCCGGTCCGGCCGCTGGCGAGGGCCCTCGCTATCGGGTCGGCCTCGTAACCCAGCTCGGCGGCGGCCTGCCGTACGCGGAGCATGGTCTCCTCGGACACCTGCATCCCGCGAAGGGCGTAGCTCACCGCCGCAGGTGACAGGCCGGTCGCCTGGGCCACCTCACGGATCGTCGCGCGCTTACGCGGAGCCACTCCGTAACCCTATGCCGGACAGGCCCCGACGTCTTGACAGTGCGGAGGTGAAGCGTTTCACTGAAACGGATCAGTGAATCGCTTCAACGGCTTGACATGGAAGACCTCTAGCCATTACATGTATTATGAGTCGGGAATGGGGACAACGAGGAGGTGGCGATGAGCATCGACGTGCACCAGCACCTGTGGACGCCGTCGTTCCTCGACGCCCTCCGCCGTCGCTCGGAGCCGCCATTTCTCGACGGGTGGACCCTGGTCCTGGACGGCGAGGCGCCCTACGAGGTCGACCCCGGCGACCACGACGTGGACGCCCGGGTGAAGCTCAACGCCGATCTCGACCTCGCCCTGATCTCGCTGTCGAGCCCACTTGGGATCGAGCACCTGCCGCCGTCCGAGGCGTGGCCGCTGATCGACGCCTACCACTTCGGCGCCCGCGGGCTGCCCCGGCCGTTCCGGGCCTGGGCCGCCGCCCCGGTGACCGACATCGATCCCGTACGGCTCTCGCACACCCTGGACCAGGGGTTCGCCGGGCTCCAGCTTCCCGCGACGGCCCTGCAGAGCGCCGAGGGTTTCGGCACGGTGGCCCCGCTGCTCGACGTGCTGGAGGAGCGCGGCCTGCCGCTGTTCGTCCACCCCGGGCCGGCCGCCACCTCCGAGGGGCCGTCGTGGTGGGCCGCGGTCGTGCCGTACGTGCAGCAGATGCACGCCTCGTGGTTCGCCTTCCAGGCTTTCGCCAGGCCCAGGCATCCCGGGCTGAAGGTCTGCTTCGCTCTGCTGGCCGGTTTAGCCCCGCTTCACTCGGAGCGGCAGATCAACCGGGGAGCCTCCGGACGGGGGCTCGTGGACCCGGACGTGTTCGTCGAGACCTCCTCCTACGGGCCCCGCGCCATCGACGCCGTGATCCGGGAGCTCGGGATCGACGTCGTCGTCAACGGCTCGGACGTTCCGTACGCCGAAGCGCCGTCGCTGGAGTTCGGCGACGCCGCCCGCCACGCCATCCGCGTGGCCAACGCCAACCGCCTGTTGTCACGAAAGGAGTCGCAGTCATGAGCACCCCCACCGTCCAGGTCGCCGAGAGCTGTGCTCCTTTTGAGGACCTCCCCGCACGCCCACTTGATCGTTCTGAACTGTCGGCCTTGGTCAACGAGCTGGCGGAGCAGCCCGAGCTGTGGAAGGAACACCTGAGCTTCGAGGGAGCCGAGGACGGAGGCCGCCACTACGCGTCCCTCTACCGGGATTCCTACGTCGATGTATGGCTGCTGTGCTGGCGACCCGAGGACGACACCGGCTGGCACGACCATGACATCTCGTCCGGTGCCGTGCGCGTGGTGTCCGGCGTGCTGAAGGAGTGCAACCCGCGGATCGGCGGCGAGCATCTGGAGACGACGGTCAAGGAGGGTGAGTCCTTCACCTTCGGCCCCGACCACATCCACCGGCTGACCGGAGCGGAGCACGGCAGCGTCTCCATCCACGCCTACTCGCCGCCGCTGTGGCGCCTGGGGCAGTACTCGATCAGCCAGGGCGGGATGATGCGCCGCCTGTCGGTGAGCTACGCCGACGAGCTGCGCCCGCTCGACCCCGCCTGACGAGCGGCCGGCCCTCTTGACGAGCGGCCGGCCCCTCTTAAAGGAGGAACGCCTCTCCGCCGGTATGCGACGCGTATGGTGAAGGTATGAACCGTATCAGCGTCGCGATGCCCGAGGATCTAGAGGCGCATCTCCGCGAGCTCGCCGGCGGCAACATGTCGGCGTACATCATCGACGCCGTGCGAGCTCGCGTCGAGCGGGATCTGAAGGTCAACGCGTACTACGCCAGCATCGGCGGGAAGCCCGACACGGCGGCGGCGGAGCTCTCGGCCGCCGAGGCCCGCATCAGGTCGTTCCTGCAGATTCCCTCGTGACGGTTCTGGGGCGAGGGCTCGTCCTGGACCCCAGCACGCTCCGCGCTCACGCCGCGGGCGACATCTACACCCAGACGATGATCGGCTGGGCGCTGGAGAACGAGCGGCCGATCGTCATCCCAGCCCTGGCGCTCGCCGAGAGCTACCGAACTGCGGCGACCCAGCAGGCGCGCGAGCGCATCACGAGCCTGACACGACTCGCCGAAGCGGTCGACTCACTGGACGCGGCCGGAGGCCGCGACGTGGGGCTGATCTGCGCGTTCGGCAACGAGCCGGAGCTCGCCCACGGCCACACGGCCCTCGTCGCGCTGCTCCGCAGGCGCTCGGCCAGCCCGCTGTACGACTGGGCGATAGTCACCGAGGAGCCGGACCGCTACCGCAAGATCGCCCCCGCCGTCCCCACCGGCTGGAGGTGACCACGTCACATCAATCACGGTCTTGGGGGAACAATCAGAGAGAGCGACGAGACGACGAGATTGTATCCCGATGACCACGAACGGTGACGGCGACGACGCTACGCTGCGTGACATGACCAGCGTGCTTGCCGACTGGCCCTACCCTCCGCCAGGGGGGTGGACGGCCGACGACCTCGACCTGCTCCCCAGCGACGGCCCCAACGGCGAGCTGGACTTCTTCAAGCACGTCGAGCTCGTCGATGGAGCCCTCATCTTCATGTCCCCCCAGAAGCGCTTCCACGAGCGCGTCCTGTACGGCTTGCGCACGATCCTGAACGCCCAACTGCCCGAGAAGGTCGTCGCGGTGGGGCAGATGGACGTCAAGCTCGGCCAGCGGCAACGGCCCTGCCCCGATGTGTCACTCGTGGACTCTTCCGCGGCGGAAGACGACGGCAGGACCTACTACCTGCCGGAGGAGATCTGTCTCGTGGTCGAGGTGGTCTCCCCGGAGTCCGAATATCGGGACCGGGAAGTCAAGCCTCAACGCTACGCCGCTGCCGGGATCCCGCACTTCTGGCGTGTCGAGAACAATGACAACCGGCCGGTTGTCTACGTCTATGAGCTCGATCCGGCCACGCGGACGTACGCGGTGACTGGGATCTACCATTCCCGGCTCGCCGTGGAGGTGCCGTTTCCCATCGAGATCGACCTGGACGGCCTGCCGCGCTAGCGCATGGATCAGACGACGCAGCAGGTGGAGCAGGGGTCGGCGTCGGGAAGGGTGATCCAGAGGCAGCAGGTGCGGCGGCGGTAGCCCGTCTCGTGGGGAACCACCAGACCGTCCACTGGCTCGCCGATCTCCTTCAGCAGCGCCGCCGCCTGGCCGTACGTGCCGGATCTCAGCAGTGGGTGGACGAACGCCTCGGCGGTGGAGCCCCACAGCGTGCGGGCGCCCACCTTTGTGAGCCTGCCGAGGGCCGTGATCAGCGGCTCCTGGCCGTCGAGCAGGGCGTCTCCGATGGCGGTTCCGAGATGGTCGACCACCTTCGTGCCGGGGGCGCCCGCCAGCGGATCGTGCGGGAGCACGGCCACGGTGATCTTCAGCGCCGCGATCGTCACGCCCGCGTCCGACGATCTCACCACGGTGTCCGCGAAGCGCATCAGCGGCACCCGACGCCCGAGCGCCCAGCCGAGGGCCATCGGCAGCGTGTGCCAGTAGCTGTAGGTCTTCCACAGCAGCGCGGCGGCCACATGGCGCGGCGCGCCCCACCGGGCCGCCGTCTCGTCCACCAGGGACAGCAGCGTGCCGTACGGCTCGCGCACCAGCTCGGGGGCGCGGGTCCACTCCGACGAGTCCTCGGTCACGAGCCGGGGAAGGACGCCGAGGGCACCGCCGCGTTCGGCCGCGAGGCTCTCCAGCGTCGCGGCGAGAGGATCGAGCAGCGGCACGCCCCCAGGGTAGGCCGTCACAGGGTCATCAAGGGTCGTCATGGGGCCGTCGCACAGCCGCCACGGAGCGGTCGCGGGCCGTCACTGGGCCCTCGCGGTGGGGCGGGCCGCGAGCACGCCGAACCCGAGCTGGACGACGCACGCGCCGATCCCGGCCAGCAACGGCAGGCTCCAGCCGCCGGACACCTGGTGGAGCAGGCCGATGGCGAACGGCCCGAGCGCGGCGAGGACGTAACCGGTCGACTGCGCGACGGCCGACAGCGCGGTGACCGAGGCGGGGTCCGGCGCCCGCAGCGCGATGATCAGGAGCGCGAGCGCGATAGAGGCGCCCTGCCCGATGCCCAGAACGACCATCCAGAGCCACGGAAGCGTCGTCGGCGCGAGCAGGATTCCGGCATATCCGGCGATGGTCAGGACGGCAGCCGCCGCCACATGGGGCACCTGGGATCTTGCTCTGCCGGCGTGCACGGGCACGCTGAGAGTCGCCGCGATCTGGGAAAGGTTGGTGAGGCTCAGGAGATATCCGGCCTGATCGGCGGGAAGCCCCGCATTCTGGAAAATCGTCGGCAGCCAGGCGAGCACGATGTAGAAGGTGAGCGACTGAAAACCCATGAACGCCGTCACGAACCACGTCGTCCTGCTCCGGAGCAAGGCGCGGTAGGGCCGGTGGCCCGGGTCCCCGCCGCCTCCCTTCCGTGAGCGGACCGCCTGGGGCGCCCAGAGCACGGCCGCCACCAGGGCGAAAGCGGCCACCGATCCGGTGGCGGTCCGCCAGCCCACCTGGCCGGAGAGCGGCACCATCGCCGCCGACGCCGCGGCGGCCCCCGCCACCAGGCAGGAGACGTAGACCCCGGTGAAGATCCCGATATGGGAGGGAAAGTGCTGCTTCACGATCCCGGGCATGGCCACGTTCATGATGGCGATGGCCGTGCCGGCGAGCGCGGCCCCGCCGTACAGGGCGATGAGGCCGCCGGCGCTCCTCACGGTGACGCCGGCCGCGAGTATGAGCAGGCCGATGAGGAGCGTGCGGTCAAGGCCGAGCCGGCCCGCCAGAGCGGGCGCCAGCGGGCCCAGCAGGCCGAGGCACACCACCATGACCGTGGTGATCGCGCCGCCCGCCGCCGGGCTGAGGCCGAGATCGCCCATGATTTGGTTCAGCACGGGAGAGACCCCCGCGAGCGCGGGCCGGAGGTTCAGAGCCGCCAGGACGAAACCGGCTAAGAGCAACACTCGACCACGATCGACCACAATCGCCCTCATCATCCCCCAAACCCTACCGGCGTGATCATGCACACCTTCCTGGACTCCCCTCCTTACCTGCTCCGACTCCCAGCGTGATCATGCAAGGATTCCCGAAACCCGCCTCTCACCTGCCCCAAGGCGCAGCGTGATCATGCACGGGGCCATGCACGCACGGCCCTCGCCGCTCTGGACCCAATAGCAAAGCCGCCGATCCGGCCTCAAGAGTGCATGATCACGGCGACCACTGGCCCAGCTCAGGCGCATCGGCCGGGAAGGCGTGCATGATCACGGCTACCGCTGGCCCAGCTCAGGAGCATCCGGCGGGAAGGTGTGCATGATCACACACAGGGGTTGGCGCGGTCCGGGGGATTTCCAGGAATCTGCGCATGATCACCGCAAGATCAGCCCTAAGGTGGGGGGTGGGTGACAACGTTGTCACAGCCGCCGAATGGGAGATGATCCACTAGTGGGAGACACGAGACGCGGCCGTCCGACCATGAACGACGTCGCGGCCGCCGCCGGAGTGGCGCTCAAGACCGTCTCCCGTGTGGTCAACAACGAGCCGGGGGTCAACATCGCCACGGCCGAGCGGGTCCAGGCCGCCATCGACCGGCTCGGGTATCGGCGCAACGACAGCGCGAGGACGCTCCGCAGCGGTCGCACCGCCAGCATCGGCCTGGTGATCGAGGACGTGGCCGACCCTTTCTACTCGGGGCTGAGCAGGGCGGTTGAGGATCTGGCGCTCCGCCAGGGCTACCTCGTCTTCACGGGATCCTCCGGAGAGGACCCCGCGAGGGAGCGCGAGCTCGTCCTCGCCTTCTGCGCCCGCCGCGTCGACGGCCTGATCATCGTGCCCGCGGGCACGGACCACGGATACCTCTCCCCCGAGTTCGACGCCGGCATCGCGGCCGTCTTCGCCGATCGTCCGCCGGGCACGGGCTGTGACGCGGACACGGTGCTCTGCGACAACGCCGGAGGCGCTCAGGCGGGCATCCGGCACCTCATCTCCCATGGCCACCGCCGCATCGCCTTCTTCGCCGACTCCCCCGCGATCTTCACGGCCACCGAGCGGCTGTACGGCTACCGCCAAGCTCTGGCCGCGGCCGCCCTGCCGTACGACGAGGGTCTGGTCGCGATGGGGCCGCCGGAACAGGCGCGGGTGCAGGCCGGCCTGGAGCGGCTCCTGGCCGCACCCGACCCCCCGACCGCGCTGCTCACCGGCAACGGCCGGACCACCGTGGCGATCCTCCGCGCCCTCAGCGCGCTCCCCTCCAAGCCGGTACGGCACGGCGGCCGCCTCACGGACCTCGTGGGAATGGCCGTCGTCGGGTTCGACGACTTCGAGCTGGCCGACGTGCTGGGGATCACGGTCGTGGCGCAGGACCCGTCGGGGCTCGGCCGTACCGCCGCCGAGCTCCTCTTCCGCCGGATGTCCGGAGACGTCGGGCCGTCCCGGCGGGTGGAGCTGCCCACCCGGATCATCGCGCGCGGCTCGGGCGAGGTCCCGCCCCGCCAGGGCGGCAAAGGCGCGAGCTGAGGTCGTCGCCCCTCCCCAGGCCACCGCAGCGTGAACGCACAACCGGGCTCCACGGCCCCCGCCGAACGGCCCGGCCGCGAGTGCTATGCTCCGCAAATTCATCGGATGAGCTGAAGAATCGGAATAAGCGCATGGCAAAGTACCGCATTCGCTTCGCGGGCACCGTGACCACCACTGTCGAGGTCGAGGCCGAGACCAGGGAAGACGCCATCGAGGCGGCGTTCGAGGACCTGCCCGGCTCGCTGTGCCAGGAATGCGCCGGCCACTACGACCTCGACCAGGGCAGCCTCGACGTCGCGATCGACTCGGAGACCGGCGAGCAGGAGATCGAGCTCATCGAGGCCTGACCCGGCAGCCCTGGTCAGCCCTTCAGCGCGCCGGCCATGAGGCCGCGCATGAAGAACCGGCCGAGCAGCACGTAGACGATCATCGTGGGGATGGACGCGAGGATGGCCGCGGCCATCTGCTGGCTGTACGGCACGGTCTGGGCGCCCGCGATGTTGTTGAGCATGACCGTGGTGGGCCACGACGTCGGGGCGGTGAGGAAGACCGCGAACAGGAAGTCGTTCCACATCGACGTGAACTGCCAGATGATCACCACGGCGAAGGCCGGGGCGGAGACGGGCAGCACGACCGACCAGAACGTGCGCAGCATCCCGGCGCCGTCGACCCGGGACGCCTCGATGAGCGAATCGGGAATCGTGACGTAGTAGTTCCGGAAGATCAGCGTGCAGATCGGGATGCCGTACACGACGTGCGCGAGCGTCAGGCCCGGGATGCCGCCGTAGACGCCCAGGTTCACCATGAGCTGCACGAGCGGGATCATCACGCCCTGGTACGGAATGAACATGCCGAACAGGAACAGCGTGAACACCACGTCGGCGCCGGGGAAGCGCCACTTGGCCAGGACGTAGCCGTTCATCGAGCCGAGCACGGCCGAGATCAGCGACCCGGGGATCGCCAGCAGGAAGCTGTTGACGATGCCGGGTTCCAACTTCTCCCACGCGATGCTCCACGCCTCGGTCGTCCAGACCTGTGGGAGGTTCCACGCCTGCCCCGGGTCGGCCTCGCTCAGCGGCTTGAAGCTGGTCACGAGCAGCACGTAGATCGGGATGAGGAACACCACGACGAACAGGATCAGCAGCGCGAGCCGCACCCACCGGGCGACGGCCGCCCGCTGCCGGACGTGCGTGACCGGAGCGACGGGACGGGTCTTCTCGATGACGTCCGCGGTCATGAGCGGTTCCCCCTGCGGGCGTTCCAGATGAGGTAGGGCACGACGAAGACGGCCACGGACAGCACGATGTAGGAGGCGATCGTGGCGCCCTTCGCGGGGTCGTGGGAGTCGAAAACCGCGGTCCACATGAAGATCGCGGGCACGTCGGTGATGATCTGCTTGCCGGACACTGCGACGATCAGGTCGAAGACCTTCAGCGAGATGTGGCCGAGGATGATCAGGGCGGACAGTGTCACCGGCCGCAGTAGCGGCAGCACTACGTAGCGGTAGACCTGCCACTCGCTGCAGCCGTCCACTCGTGCGGCCTCACGCAGGTCTTCGGACACCCCCCGGAACCCGGCCAGGAAGAGCGCCATGACATATCCGGACATCTGCCAGATCGCCGGGATGGCCATCGCGGCCATGCCCCAGTCCTGGTCCCGGAACCAGTGCCACTGGAGGAAGTCCAGCCCCAGGTAGTGGAACAGCCTGTTCAGGCCGACCGCCTGCTCGCCCGTGCCGCTGTTCATGAGCCACCGCCACACCACGCCGGTGGCGATGAACGAGACGGCCATCGGGAACAGGTAGACCGTCCGGAAGCCGCCCTCGCCCTTGATCCCCTTCTCCATCAGGAAGGCGAGGAACCACCCGAGAGCGAGCGCGCCGACGACGAAGACGACGGTGAAGATGATCGAGTGCCGGACCGAGATGCCCCAGCGCTCCTGGTCCCAGATGCTGATGAAGTTGTCCAGCCCGACGAAGTGTCCCGGCGAGATCTCGTCGTGCTGGTCGGTCATCGCGACCTTGAAGTTCCATCCCAGCAGGCCGTACACGAAGACCGCGATGAGGACGATCGATGGCGACACCAGTAGCAGCCCCGGCAGCCACCTGCGCACCCGCGTCACTTGTACCTCTCAAAAGTCATGTACGGCTCACGCCCGCCGAAGTTCGCCCAGGGCAGGCGTGAGCCGTACAGGGAGATCAACTTACTGGCCGCCGGCCTTGGCCGCGGCGACCAGCGCCTGCTGGAGCTTGGCCACGTCCTGGTCCTGCTGGAACAGGCCGATAGCGTCGCTGAGCGCGGTCTTCCAGGCGTCGGGAGCCACGACACCGTGCTGGATGGAGCCGGCCAGCTTGTCGGCCGACCACTGCTCCAGGCTCCAGGCCAGGTAGTCCTTGTACAGGGACTTGTCGGCGTCCTTGCGGGCGGGGATGGAGCCCTTCAGGGGGTTGAAGGCGTCCTGGCCCTCCTTGCTGGCGGCCACCTTCAGCCACGCCACGGCGCCGTTCCTGTTGGGAGCGCCCTTGGGCAGCGTGAAGCTGTCCGACAGCCACATGAAGGTGCCGTCGGTGCCCGGCGAGGCGGCCCAGTCGAAGTCGGTCTTGGACTGCTTGCCGAGACCGCCGTCCGGCGGGTTGTGGAAGTAGCCGTAGGCCCAGTCACCCATGATGTTGAAGGCGGCCTCGCCGTCGGCGACCTGCTTGGCCGCGGGCTGCCAGTCCTCCTGCGGAGTGCCCGCGTAGGACAGGACGGTCTTGAAGTTCTCCAGCGCCTTGGTCACGTTCGCGTTCGACCAGTCGGCGTTCGGCGCCCAGAGCGCGTTGTACGCGTCGGTGCCGAGCGAGCCGAGCAGCACGTTCTCGAACAGGTGGACCACGGTCCACTGCGAGCCGATCGACAGCGGGATCTTCCCGGCCTTCTTCACCTTGGCGAGGTCGGCGATGAACTCGTCGACCGTCGCCGGCGCGGCGGCGATCCCGGCGGTCTTGAGGACCCCGGGGTTGAACCAGAGGACGTTCGAGCGGTGAATGTTCACCGGCACCGAGTACACCTGGCCCTGAACCGAGATCTGGTCGATGAGCTGCTGCGGGAAGACTTCCTTCAGCTTGAGCTCGTCGTACAGGAAGTTGAGCGACTCGAGCTTGCCGGCCTTGATGTAGCCCTGCAGCTCGGCGCCCGCGTGGCCCTGGAAGGTGTCCGGGGGCTGGTTGGCCTGAAGCTTGCTGGACAGGAGGGCGCGAGCCTGGTCGCCGGAGCCGCCGGCCACGGCGGCGTCGAAGAACGTGAAGTTCGGGTTCTGCTTCTCGAAGATCCCGCGCATCGCCTTCAGGCCGTCGGCCTCACCGGGGCCTGTCCACCACGAGAAGACCTCGACCTTCTTCTGCGCGGCCTGACCGCCTCCGCTCCCCCCCTTGTCGCCGCCTCCACAGGCGGTGAGGGTGAGCAGACCTGCCACAGAGACCGCGACGGCCGCCATCCACCGTCGTCTCATCGCAACAATCCCTTCGGGGTATCCGTGATGATTTCTGCCCCTGAGAAACCACAGCTGACAACGTTGTCAGCACCGGCCAATCAACCCACTTCGCACCACTTCGCGTCAAGGCATGTGCGGATAACGTCTCTGCATACGGCCGTCGCGGTCGTACGGCGGCGCTCCCGCGCGGGTAGGGCAGGCCGTCCCGGACGGCATGGGAAATGTCGGTGGCGGCGGTCACACTGGCAGGCATGGCGGTCACTGCTGACGAGCATTCCGAAGAGGACGAGCACGCCGAAGGGGACGGGAAGCCCGCGGAGGATCTGCCGACGCTGGCGGATATCGATTCGCCCGAATGGTTCCGGTATGGCGACACGATGGCCGGGATCGGGTTCCTCACAGTCGCCCGCCGTCTCCCCGGCCTGATCCGCCAGGCGCTCGGCATGGCCTGGCAGGCCAGTCCCAGGGACACGGTCGCCACCGTGACACTCAGCCTGCTCGGTGGCCTCTTCACGGCTTTCGGGCTTCTCGCGACCACGGGCGTGCTGACGGCGCTGTTCGAGGAGGGCCCGACCCCGGACCGGGTCCGGGCCGCGTTGCCGAGCCTGCTGCTCGTCGGCGCGGCGGCGACCATCCGGACCACGCTCCAGGCGGGCGCGGGCTGGGCTCAGGCCCGCTTAGGCCCCCAGATCAGCCGCATCAGCGAAGAGCGCCTCTACAGCCTCACCAGCCAGGTCGATCTCGTGTGCTTCGACGACCCCCAGTTCCACGACTCGCTCCAGCGGGCGCGGCTGCGCGGCATGGCCATGGCCGACATGGTCGTGGACACCGCCATCGACACCCTCACAGGGGTCATCGGCATCGCGGCGGCCGCCGGTGTGCTGGGCGTGCTGCACCCGGTGCTGCTGCCGCTGCTCCTGCTCGCCGTCATCCCCGACGCGTGGGCGGCGGTCCGGTCGGCCCGGATGGGCTACGCCACCGACCTCCTGCTCATCCCCGCCCGCCGCCGCAAGTGGATCATCACGGAGTTGCTGGCGGACAAGGACACCGCCGCCGAGGTCCGCACCTTCACCATGCGAGGCTTCCTCATGCGGATGTACGACAACGTCGCCCGGTCGGAGCAGCGGGTCCTGCTCGACCTGGCCCGGCGCCAGACGTACGCGCGCGTGGTGGGCGAGGCGCTCGGTGGCATCGGGCAGGGCGCCGTCTACGTGGCGCTGGGGCTGCTGCTGGCCGTGGGCGCGGTCCCGCTGGCGGTCGCCGGCACGGCGGTCCTCGCCATCCGCTCGGGTCAGGGTTCGCTGGCGAACTTCATGTACGCGACCAACCGCCTCTACGAGCAGGGGCTGTACTTCACGGACTTCCTCGACTTCGTCGCGCAGGCCGAGGCCCGGATCCCAGCCCAGCGGACGGGGAAGGCCCCATCGGGCTTCCAGCGCCTCACGGCCGAGGAAGTCACCTTCAGCTACCCCTCCTCCGCCACTCCGGCCCTGCGCGGCGTGTCGGTCCACATCGACCGGGGCGAGGTGGTGGCTCTCGTCGGGGAGAACGGCTCGGGCAAGACGACACTGTCGAAGATCCTCGCCGGCCTCTACGACCCCGACAGCGGCCGTGTCCTCTGGGATGACACCGACCTCAGCGAGGTCGACCCGCACGATCTGCGGGGGAACATCGCAGTCATCGCGCAGGACCACACCCGCTGGCCGCTGACCGCTCGCCACAACATCACGATGGGCATGGAGAAGGGCGAGACCGCGGTGGTCCACGCCGCCGAGGTCGCCGGCGCCGACCAGGTCATCGAGGAGCTTCCGCACGGCTATCAGACCCTGCTCGACCGCCGCTTCAAGGACGGTCAGGAGCTGTCCGGCGGCCAGTGGCAGCGGATCGCCGTGGCCCGCGGGTTCTATCGCGATGCCCCGCTGCTGATCTGCGACGAACCCACGGCCGCCCTGGACGCCCGGGCCGAGCACGCGCTGTTCGACCGGATCCGGCGGCACGCCGACGGGCGCACGGTCCTGCTGATCACCCATCGGCTGGCGAGCGTGCGCTACGCCGACCGGATCTACGTGCTCGACCACGGCAAAGTGGTCGAGCACGGCACCCACCAGGAGCTGATCACCCTCGACGGCCTCTACGCCGACCTCTACAACCTCCAGGCCCAGGCCTACCGCAGCGCCTGAGCCCCACCAAATCGTGTTGATCACATTATGCGGGCAACTGGGCGAGGATAAGCGCGACCGCCTCAGCAGCGTCAGCAACGATGTGGTCAGGCTTGCCGACCTCGTCCGGCCACAGTCGACCCCGGTCGATCCATGCCGTTCGCAGGCCTGCGGCCTGTCCGCCACCAATGTCCGCCACCCTACTGTCACCGACCATCCACCCACCGGCCGCCAAGGTCATGCCACACCGCTCAGCTGCGATCTCGAACAGCTGCCGCTCCGGCTTACGGACGCCCTCCGCCTCAGAGATCGCCCAGCCATCCACGTGCTCGGCAACGCCGCTGCTAATGATCGTGCGGAGTTGCACGTCGGCGAAGCCGTTTGTGACCAAGCCGACTTTCCAGCCCGCATGCCGCAGTTGGGCGAGTCCGGCGAGTGCGCCACGACAAGCCGGGATCAGGGCGGAGTGGCGCCTGCGATACCGCGCCCACAACTCCTCCACGGAGTCAGCCAGCGAGAACCGCTCCCGGACCTGGGCAAAGAAGGTCTCCTTAGGCACGAGACCGTCCCCATCAGCCTCGACCATCCACTCGGCCTCGGCTGGCTCGAGCCCATGTGTCCTACAGAACTCCAGCGCCCACAGGCGAAACCCCGAAACTCGGTCTACGAGCGTGTTGTCCAGGTCAAAGAGCGCCAGCCGTTGCAAGCGGCTCACCGTCCATCTCCACCAGCCACGAGATCCGCGCCTGGACCGGCGACGACGACCGCAACGGCGACGGCTTCCGTGTCTTGGGCGAGGACGGCATCGACGGCTACGTCGCCTTCTGGCTCGTCCGCCCCGACACTCCCCTCCCCGGCCAGCCCATCGTCTTCCTGGTCTCGGAGGGGGAGATCGCCATCGTAGCCCGACGTTCTTGTCGTGATCATGCACACATTCCTGTGTCCTGGCATTGACCAGCACTTTTACATGTCGTGACCATGCACACGTTCCCCAGACTGACTTTGAGCTGCGCCAATGAACATCGCGATCAAACATGAGACACGCACATGATCACCAAGCACATCGTCCGAGGTTGACCAGGCAACCAAGGAATCCGCGCATGATCACGAAACGTATCGTCCCAGATCAGCCGGACAATCGAGGAACGTGTGCATGATCACGACAAGAGGTGGCCGAGGGGCTGTCCGCCCCGGTGATCCGCGACGCGGCCGAGGGGAGCCTGCGGCGGCTCGGCATCGACCACATCGACGTGTACTGGGCCCACATCGAGGACCGGTCCGTACCCTTGGAGGAGACCGTCGGCGCCTTCAACGACCTGGTCACGGCGGGCAAGGTCAAGTCGGTCGGCGCGAGCAACCACGCCGCCTGGCGGCTGGAGCGCGCCAGATCGCTGGCCGCGTCGCACGGCTGGACCCCGTACACGCATGTGCAGCTCCGCCACTCCTATCTGCGCCCGCGCCCCGGCGTGCGGCTCGCTCGCCCAACTTGAGGAACTGCTGGCCGAAGTCAAGCTCGACGCCGAGTCGCGCGCCCGCCTCGACGGGAGGCATTAGTTCAGGGAGCTTGCCTGAACCCGGCACGCGCGGTACGGACCCTTGGCGGTGTCCTGGCGGACGGTGCGTCCGTCCACCTTGATGCGGCATGTCACCGTGCCTTCGGCGTTCCCGTTCCGCGCCCACAGGGACAGCGCGGACTCCGGGTCTGCGACCTTGATCGTCTTGGTGTAGGGGAGTGGAACGTCGGCTTCCCGCCTGACTCGCAACGCGACGCTATAGGCGACGTTCCCCGCCTTGGTCGCGCCGCCGTACCCCTCCGCTTCGAACACGACGGTATGGGCTCTCCGCGCAGGTGGGGTGACATCGGAGATGGCTTTCTGTGCCTCGTTGGCGCCTTCGCTCGCCGCCCCGACCACCACCGCGAAACCTCCGCCGAGCAGCAGGAGGGGGACGGCGATGACCATGACCCAGAAGAAGAGGCTCTTGCCCTTTGGCGGTGGAGGCGGCGCGGGCTGGTAGCCGTAAGGTGCGCTGTAGGTGCCGCTGTCCTGGGGACCTTGCTGGTACGCCATCGCATGGCTCCCGGTGGGGGGGATTCTAGTGTCGTCTGTGCGTCGATGATCCTTCCGGACGAGTCACCTGGCCCGCAGACTGTAGATCGAATCGTTGCCCTCCGGAACCCTGCCGCGCTTTCCGGTGATCCCCATGACGTGGTCGGTCGCCTTTGTACGGCTGCGGGTGCTCGTCGAGCGAAACGGGCGGGAGTTCGGCCTCGGTAGTTATGTGGCGAGGCCCTCCGGCCAGTGCGGCAGCCGGAGCGCCGCGCACCAGCCGTCCTTGGCGCTGAGCTCAGTGAGCACCGATACGGCGTGCCGTACGAGCGGGTGACGTTCGGCCGTCCGCCACACCAGCGACCACGGGTAAACCGGCATGGGGTCGACCAGGTCCACCACGCGCAGGCGCGGGTCTTCCGGATTCCGCACGTCGGTGCCGGTGAGGAACGCCGGCCCGCGGTCGCGCGACCACCGCAAAATCTCCTCGGCGGTCACGTTGTCGACGTTGGGAAAACGTAGAGCGCAGCCGAAGCTCTGCGCCAAGTGGCTGACCAACCCGCTCCACTCCGACGCGCTGTCCGGCGTGGACGTCCACAGGCCGAACTCGGCGAGGTCGGCGGGGCGAACGGCGTCCAGCGCGGCGAGCGGGTGCTCGGTGTCCACGACGACCATCAGCGGCTCCAACCGGATGAGACGGTGGCTCAGCGTCCGCGACTGCCGGCCGACGATGCGGCCGAAGGTCAGGTCGATCTCACCGCGCAGCAGCGCGGGCACGGTCAGGGTGAGGGTGCGCCGCGAGCTGAGCTCCACCGGGATGGCCGGGGCTTCCTCGATCAGCCTGCGGGTCAGGACCGCCGGCGCGAGGCGTTCATGCAGGACGTCGACACGAAGGCTGCGGGGGCTCCCCTGCATGGCGGCCACGGCGGCGTCGGCCGCGGCGAGCGCCTCGCGGGCCGGCAGCAAGAACCGCTGACCCGCGTCGGTGAGCGCGACACTCCGGGTCGAGCGGTCGAACATCGTGGTGCCGAGACCGGACTCCAGCTTGGCGATGCGCTTCGACAACGCCTGCTGGGTCATCGACAGCCGCTCCGCGGCCCGCCCGAAGTGGAGCTCTTCGGCGCACACAATGAACGCCCGGATCAGCGCCATGTCGAGGTCCATGCCGGACATCCTTCGATTGACAACCACTCGTTGTCAATTCCTCGCGGGGTTGTTGGACCGGCGCTCGGGACGGCGGCTGCAATAGTGCCCTGGCTTCGGCCATCGACCACTCGCATCGTTCGATGGAGCTGACCATCATGTCCACCTTCGAAGACACCCGAGTGCCGGAGAGCACAGGGGCCAATCCACTGCGGTGGAAGGCGCTTTCGATCCTCGCCCTGGTGCAGTTCATCATCTACCTGGACGCCACCATCGTGAACGTCGCGCTGCCCACGATTCGCAAGGAACTCGGCTTCACGTCCGACGGGCTGATCTGGGTCGTCAACTGCTATTTGATCGCGGCGGGCGGCCTCCTCCTGCTCGGCGGCCGCCTCGCCGACCGGATCGGCCGGCGTCGGGTCTTCTGCGTCGGTTCGGCCGCGTTCGCCATCGCGTCGCTCATCGCCGGTCTCGCGGTCAACCCCGGCATGCTGCTCACCGGACGGGTGATCCAAGGCGTCGCGGAGGCCCTGGCCGCCCCCGCCGGCCTGGCGATCGTCGCGCTGCTGTTCAACGACCCAAAGGAGCGCGCGAAGGCGTTCGGTGTCTGGGCGGGCCTGTCCGGGCTCGGCGCCTGCGCGGGCGTGTTGCTGTCCGGCGTGTTCACCGGCCTGCTGACCTGGCGCCTCATCTTCCTGATCAACATCCCGCTGGCGGTCGTCCCGCTGCTGACCCTGCCGAAGATCCTTGAGGAGAGCCGCATGCCCCAGGCCGACCGGCGGATCGACTGGGCCGGTGCGGCGCTGATCACGGGCGGCCTCTTCGCGGTGATCTACGGCCTGCTGACCGCCGTCCACCAATCGTGGAGCGCGGTGGGTGTGTGGGCACCGCTCGTGGGCGGCCTGGCCGCCCTGGCCGTCGCGCTGGTCGTCGAGGCGAATGCCGCCGAGCCGCTGCTGCCGCTCCGCTTCTTCCGCAACCGCATCCGGCTGACCGCCAACGGCGTCACCGCCATCATCGGTGGTGTCTCGGCCGCCGTGTTCTTCATGGTTGTCCTGTACGCGCAGGACGTGCTGGGCTACACGCCACTGCGAAGCGGCCTGGCGTGGGTGCCGTTCTGCCTCGCCTTCATGGGCGGTCTCTTCGGGTCGATGCGGATCATCATGCGGTTCGGCCCCCGCCCCGCCATGTCGCTTGGCCTGCTGATCGCCGCGGCCGGGTTGTTGCTGCTGGCCCAACTCCCCGTCAACGGCTCGTTCTGGGCGCACCTGCTGCCCGCGACCGTCCTCGTGGCGATCGGCTTCGGCATGACGAACCCTGCCATGCAGCAGGCGTCCATGCACGGCGTGGCCGAGATGGACGCGGGCCTCGGCTCCGGTGTACTCACGACACTGCTGCAGCTCAGCGGCGCGCTGGGCCTCACCGTATTCGTGCCGATCGCCCTGCGGGAGCAGTCGGCCTCCGTCGCCGGTGGCGCGAACGCCGTGGAGGCGGCCGTGTCGGGCTTCACGTCGGCCTTCCAGGTCGGCTCGATCGTGCTCCTCGCCGGCTCCGCCGCGGTGCTGTTCCTGCTGCGCGGCATCCCGAGCCCGGCGCGGACGCGGCACTCCGGCTGAGATCCACTGTGGACGTCACTGCGAGCACGGGGGTGTCGCAGTGACGACCACCGCACCGCCGGTCAATCCATGAACTCCAACGGCGGGATCCAGGCGAGGGCTCCGCGCGGCCTCCCCGCACCCAAGACCGCCCGCCTGCCGTACAGTCCCCCCTCGGCAGGCGGGCCACACTGCGCTCCCGAGATCTGCGACGGCTACCGGGCTCTCGCCGCACAGGACGCCACGACGTCACCCAGGCGCGGTCGTCTTCTTGTCCCAGATGAAGACCTCGGTGTCTGGCACGACCTCGGTGAACCGACCGACGGCCGAAGTCCGGTGCAGCAGCCACCGAAGATCGGCCTCGAACTGCGGAAGCCGCTCGCCGAACAGGTGCGGAGCCGAATCTGATCGCGAATAAGTCCACGCCACCACGTCGTCGGCGCTGCGCTCGACTACCTGGCCTCCGGGAACCACGAGGTGGCGGGGCCCGGCGAAACCCGCGGCCCGTAGCACTCGCGCCTCGCCGGACGGCGTGCCGTCGGGCAACAGACCCTGCCCGGCACGTCGCGTCGCGCCGAGGTAGCTCCGCACCAGGCTCTTGATCTCGTCGAAAGGCGGCCTGGGTGCCGCCCCAGTCGGCAGCGGCGGCAATTCCTTCAGATCGCTGATGTGCACCAGGGACCCACCGTCGGGCAGCATCTCGCGGCTCGTGGCCGCGACCTTCTCCCTGTCCATCCAGTGGAACGACTGCGCGAAGACGATGACGCGGAACGAGCCGAGGCCGGCCGGCAGGTCCTCGGCTCTCAGCTGGACCCATTCCGCGTTGGACACCCCCGCCTCGACGCCACGCCGCCGCGCCTCCTCGATCATTCCCGGGTCAGGATCCACGCCCACGACCTCCTCGAAGAGGGGGACCAAGGTCAACGCCACCACGCCCGGGCCGCAGCCCACGTCCAGCAGCCGTCCGCTCCCGTCCAGGCCGAGAGACTCCCGTAGTGCCTCCGCCAGACCGGGGGCATAAGGAAGTCGTCCTCTGGCGTAGTAAGGCGCGCTTCCCAAATAGAGCGTCTCGTCCCATGCCCAGGTCATGTGCCTCCCTCGACTGCCTGCTTCTCGAGATGTGTGGTCGCGATTGGGAAGGCCGTCAGCGTGGCCGCCGTCTTCAACGACGCCATCGCGGAAAGTGCTCGGCGAGCTGACGGTGGGCGCGCCAAACCCTGTGGAGTTATCCGAGGTGGTCGGAGAGGTAGCGGCGGACGAGGCGCTTGCACTCGGCGATCAGGTCGGGGTCGCCGTCGGGGTGGGCGCGGAAGGCGAGCTTCAGCACGGCGTCGGCGGCCTCGACGGCGACCACGAAGGCCCGCGCGATCTCGTCGCTGCGCGGCACGCCGAGCAGTTCCACCGTGAGCGAGCGCAGCCGGTCGGCCACCACGACGTTGTTCTCCAGCGCCGCGTCGAGCATCCGCTGGGTTCCCGGCAACGCGGGACCGCCCGGCGCGGCGAGCACCTCACCGAAGTCGACGACCCCGAACCCCGGCGTGGTGCGCTTCATCCGCACGAACTCGTCGATCCCGAGGTCGACCGCGCAGGCCCAGTCGGTGGGCGGCGCGTCGGCCAGCCTCGTCGCGACGCTGTCGAGGAACGCGTCGAGGTTGCGCAGGGCGAGCGCCCTGACCAGGCCCTGCTTGTCGGGGAAGAACTGGTAGAAGGTTCCGATAGGCACCTCGGCCCGGCGGGCGACTTCCTTGGTGGTCAGCGCGTCGTACCCGACCTCGTCGAGGAGCCCGGCGCACTCGTCCAGCATCCGCTCGACCCGCTCCTGGCTGCGGCGCTGGGCGGGCCGGCGACGCAGCGTTCCCCCAGTGGCGTTCGTCATGCCGACATTGTCTACCTACCAGATGGCAAGCGCACTAACATGAGTTGTACTCACGTCACATGACGTGCGCACAGGAGGGCGTACACATGTTCCTCTGGGGTACGGCTACCGCGTCCTATCAGATCGAGGGAGCCGTCGGGGAGGACGGCAGAGGGCCCTCGATCTGGGACACCTTCTCCCACGAGCCGGGCCGGACCCGCGACGGGCACACCGGCGACGTGGCCTGCGACCACTACCACCGCTGGCCGGAGGACGTGGCGTTGATGGCCGAGGCCGGCCTGAACGCCTACCGGTTCTCGATCGCCTGGCCCCGCGTCCAGCCCACCGGCCGGGGCGAGCCCGGCAAGAAGGGGCTCGACTTCTACGACCGGCTGGTGGACGCGCTGTGCGAGAAGGGCATCGTCCCCGCGCCGACGCTCTTCCACTGGGACCTGCCGCAAGCCCTGGAGGATGAGGGCGGGTGGCTCAATCGCGATATTTCCGGCTATTTCGCGGATTACGCCGCCATCGTCGCCGAGCGGCTCTCCGACCGGGTGAAGATGTGGATCACGCTCAACGAGCCCTTCGTCCACATGGTGTTCGGGTACGGCCTGGGCGTCCACGCTCCCGGCAGGGCGCTCTTCCTCGACGCTCTCCCGGTGGCCCATCACCAGTTGCTCGGGCACGGCCTCGCCGTACAGGCATTGCGGGCGGCCGGAGCCGAGCAGGTGCTGATCACCAACAACTGCACGCCCGTGTGGCCCGCTTCTGATTCCGCCGAGGACCTGTCCGCCGCCGACGCCTACGACACGCTGCACAACCTGCTGTTCAACGACCCGGTCCTCCTCGGGACCTATCCCGATTTCTCGGCGTACGGCATAGCGAAGCTGGACTTCATCCGTACCGGCGATCTGGAGACCATCGCCCAGCCCCTCGACGGCCTGGGGATCAACTATTACAACCCCACCCGGATCGCGGGGCCGGGCTCGGGCGGCCTGCCGTTCGAGGACGCGGGCATCACCGGCTACCCGACGACCGCCTTCGGCTGGCCCGTCGTCCCCGACGGCCTCCGCGAGCTGCTCGTCTCCCTCAAGGCGAGGTACGGCACGGCGCTCCCGCCCGTCTACATCACCGAGAACGGCTGCTCCTACGAGGGGGTCGACGACCAGGAGCGGATCGCCTACCTCGACGGCCACATCGCGGCCATTCGGCAGGCCCAGCGCGAGGGCGTCGACCTCAGGGGCTATTTCGTGTGGTCACTGCTCGACAACTTCGAGTGGGCCGAGGGCTACCACCAGCGGTTCGGCCTGGTCCACGTCGACTTCGAGACCCAGAAGCGCACGCCCAAGGCGTCCTACCACTGGCTGAAGGGCCTCATCGAAACGCTAAAGGACTGATACGTGGACGTGGTCGTAGTGGTTGGCCGTGATGCCGCCCCGGTCTGACATCATCCGCCAGCCGGTGCCCGTACGCATGTCGTAGAAGCGCTGCTGCCAGATGATGTACATGATCCCGTACTGCTGGGCGTGAGCGATGCACCACTGGGCGAGGGCGTCGCCGCGCTCCTTGGCGTCGGGCTCGGGCATGCGGCCGCCGCTGCTCATCATGAAGTCGCAGGCCCGGCCCTTGCCGTGCTCTCCCGGGTCGCCCGGCCGCAGGCAGCCGACGCTGAACGGCATCGGAAACTCCTGCATGATGGCGTTACGCACGGTGATCATGCGGGGGGTCAGGCCCGACCCGGCGTCCGGCGCCTGAAAGCCGAACTTGGCCATGCGCCTCTCGACCTCGCGCCGCTTGGCCTTCAACTCCTTGATGTGCGCCTGGAGCTTGTCGATCTCGTCGTCGGCGTCCTTGCTGGCCTTGCGCTGCTGCGCGATCAGATCCTTGACGTGGTTGAGCCGCTCGGTCTTCTGGCTGGAGAGGTAGGCCATCGTCGAGACCGTCCCGAGATCGACCCGCATCGTGAACAGCTGGGAGTCGTCTATCCCGCCGTTGATGTAGGACGTCTGCGCGAACTCGGCCACCTGCCGCTCGGCCGTACGGAGATCGCGTTTGAGTTTCTTCACCCGCTTCGAGGCCTTCTCGGCCGCCTGCTGGGCGTCCTCCAGGCTGATGATCTCGCCCCGGTACGCCTTGGAGAGCTCGGCTGCCTCCTTGGTGAGCGCGCGCAGCTTGGCCTGCGGGTCCGGCTTCGCCTCTGCCCCGGGAACCGTGAGCGCGCCGAGTAGTGCGGTGGTCACCACCGCCAGCCCGATCCAGCGCCCCGGTTGCACGCGACCTCCACTCACATTCGGTCCGAAACTATAGAAGGCGATCTTTATGCCTGCTACCGGAACAGGAGAAACACATGCACCTTTGGTGAACAATGTGACACTCTGCCGCCACTTGACCCAATTCATCGGGGACAGGACGTGATCAATTTGTGACTTACACGAGTCCTGACATGGGTTGCACGTGACCTTACGCGCGGTCAGATTCGGGTGATCGTCCCCCTCACGAAGGGCCGTACCCATGTCCCGACGACTGATCATGTCAGTCCTGGCGGCCGGCGCGCTCGGAGCGGCACTGCTGACGCCGATCGCCGGAGCGCAAGCCGCCTCCGGAGACCCCCTGCCGCCATCGGACCGGAGCGACCTCTACCAGCTCGACAGCCCGCCGGGAACCGCCGGCGCGCTGCTGCAGAAGGGCTTCGACGTCGTCCAGCAGAAGATCGCGGGCGACAAGGAGCACATCGAGCTCACCGCCACCCAGATCGATCTGAAGAAGCTGCAGGGCCTCGGCCTGAGGCCACAGCCCGTCCGTAACCCGCAGGGCCAGACCCAGCTCCAGGCGGCCAAGGCACAGGCGGCCGGCGGATACACCGTATGGAAGTCCTACTCCGAGAAGGGCGGCATCGCCGACCAGCTCCGCGCCATCGCCGACGCCAACAAGGACGTCGCCAAGCTGGAGTCCATCGGGAAGACCGTCCAGGGCAAGGACATCCTGGCGATCAAGCTGACGAAGCTCGCCCGGGTGCTGCCCGACGGGGCCAAGCCCGCCGTGCTGTACTCGGCGACCCAGCACGCGCGGGAGTGGATCGCGACCGAAGTGGACATGCGGCTGCTGAAGCACCTGGTCGCCGGCAAGTCCACCCCGGACATCGGCCGGCTCCTCGCCACGACGGAGATCTGGTTCGTGCCGGTGGCCAACCCCGACGGCTACGACTTCACCTTCACCGAGGGCAACCGGCTCTGGCGCAAGAACCTCCGGGACAACGACGGCGACGGCGTCATCACGCGCAACGACGGCGTCGACCCGAACCGCAACTTCCCCACGAGGTGGCGCTACGACGAGGAGGGCTCCTCAAGCGTCCTCAGCAGCGAGACCTACCGCGGCACCGCCCCCGGGTCCGAGCCGGAGACCCGCGCCATGGACGGGCTGCTCAGGAGGCTCCGCTTCAAGGCCCAGGTCAACTACCACTCGTACGGCCCGCTGCTGCTCTACCCGGAGGGCTGGCAGGTCGAGACGAAGACCGCCGACGACCCCGTCTACCTGGCCCTGACCGGCACGGACGAGAAGCCGGCCGTCCCCGGGTTCGACCCCGGCGTGGGCGCGGAGCTGTACACCACCAACGGCGAGACCACCGACCACGCGCACAGGCAGTACGGCACGCTGGCCTGGACGCCGGAGCTCGAAGAGGGGTGCGAGGGCTGCGGCTTCGTCTTCCCCGACGACGAGGCGCTCGTCCAGGGCGAGTTCGAAAAGCAACTCCCCTTCGCGCTCGACGTGGCGAAGTCGGCGCTGAACCCGAGCGAGCCGGTCAGCCACCTCGGCAACACGGTCCCCGACTTCGTCGTGGACAAGTTCGACGTCAGCTACGGCACCGACCAGGTCGTCCAGGTGGACGCCAAGCGCAAGCTCGGCCCCGTTTTCCTGAAATATCAGATCAACGGCGGGCCTACGAAGATCGCCCTGACGTCGGAGTGGAAGGGCGGCGAGCGCTACGGCGACGGCTACAACACCTACTTCCACCAGCTCAGGGGCACGGTGACGGGAGCGAAGCCCGGTGACACCGTGAAGGTCTGGTTCTCCTCGATCACCAAGCAGAGCGAGGATTTCACCTACAAGGTCGCGACCGACATCGGCGGCAAGGTGCTGGTCGTGGCGGCCGAGGACGTGACGGGCGCCAGCCCGGCGCAGGGAGTCACCGAGGCGAAGTACGCCGACGACTACGCCAGGGCGCTGTCGGAGGCCGGCTACTCCTCCGACGTCTACGACGTGGATGCCAACGGCCGCAAGGCGCCGCACCCGCTCGGCGTGCTGAGCCACTACAAGGCCGTCATCTGGGAGACCGGCGACGACACCATCCCGCGGGCCGTGGGGCAGCCGGGCGGCACCGCCGCGAACCTGGCCGAGGCTCTTGAGCTGGCCTTCCGCGACTACCTCAACGAGGGCGGGAAGCTCCTCACCACCGGCAAGTACGCCCTCTACGCGCAGAACGTCAACGGCGCCTACTGGTACGAGCCCGACTATCCGGCGCAGCCGGAGTGCACGACCCGCACCAAGCCGCCGTGCCTCGCGCTGAGCAACGACTTCGCGCAGTATTACCTGGGCGCCTACAGCTTCGTGGACGGCGGCGGCCAGGACGCCGACGGGAACACCCTCCCGCTCAAGGGCACCGGTGGCGCGTTCGCCGGGTTCATCGGCACGCTGAACGGCGGCGACTCGCCGGGCAACCAGAGCCACACGTCGACCTTCGTCAGCACCTCCTCGGTGCTGACGCCGGACAAGTTCCCGCAGTTCGCCAGCGCCGCCCCGCTCAAGTGGCAGTACAGCGCGGGAGCGCCCTTCAGCCCGCACACCGGCGCGTGGGACGTGCAGAGCGGCCAGGCCGACGTGTCCTGGAAGCGCCTGACCCGGACCATCGACCTCACCGGGAAGACCAGTGGCAGCCTGTCGTTCTGGACGTCGTACGACACCGAGCCGAACTGGGACTTCCTGACCGTCGAGGCCCACACCGCCGGCCAGGACGACTGGACGACGCTGCCCGACGCCAACGGGCACACCTCCGAGGAGCCCGGCGACAGCTGCGGCGGCGGCTGGGCGTCCATCCACCCGTTCACCGCCCACTACCAGACCTACGACGGCGCGTCCTCGTGCACCGCGACCGGCACCACCGGCGCGTGGCACGCGGCCTCCGGCTCCTCGAACGGCTGGCAGCAGTGGTCGATCGACCTGTCCCCCTACGCCGGCAAGCAGGTCGAGGTCTCGATCTCCTACATCAGCGACTGGGGCACCCAGGGCCTCGGCGTCTGGCTCGACGACGCGACAATCAAGGCCGACGGTGCGACGGTCTCGGAGACGTCGTTCGAGAGTGACCTCGGCGGCTGGACCGTCGCCGGGCCGCCTCCGGGCTCGGCCGCCGCGATCAACGACTGGGCGCGCAGCGACCAGTCGCTTGAGGACGGCGCCGGCATCACGACCAAGGACACCGTCTACTTCGGCTTCGGCGCCGAAGGCGCGACCACCCAGGCCATGCGCACCGACCTGGTCAAGCGCGCGATGACCCACCTGCTCAGCACGCCCCTCCCCTGAACCGATCCCGTACGGCTCCCGCCCCCATTCCGAGGGCGGGAGCCACCCCCCTTCTCCGGCGTGATCATGCACACGTTCCCGCAAGACCCCTCCGGCCTGCGCACACTCCATCCGTGATCATGCGCCGGATCCGCGACGCGGCGCGGACTCTTGCCAACGGTCGATAGAACATGATTCGGTCTCACTGTGGCGTGGGGCTTGTCCCGGCCCCCTCGCGAGAAGAGACTATCCAAGCAAGCATTCGCTCAAGTCCATGAGGCGCGCCCGACCAGGAGGCAGACACATGCTTCAGCACGACAAGCTCTTCATCGGGGGCGACTGGGTGGCCCCCGCGGGCACCGGGATCATCGACGTCATCTCGCCCCACACCGAGGAGATCGTCGGCCGCGTGCCGGACGGCACGCCCGCCGACATGGACCGCGCGGTCGCCGCGGCGCGCGACGCCTTCGACAACGGCCCCTGGCCCCGGCTCAGCATGGCCGAGCGCGCCGCCGTCGTCGCGAGGCTGGCGGAGATCTACGCGGCCCGCCAGGGCGAGATCGCCGATGTGATCACTCTGGAGATGGGCTGCCCCATCACCTTCTCCCAGCTCGCGCAGGCCCCCCAACCGCTCGGCATGCTGCAGTACTTCGCCGAGCTCGGCAAGACCTTCGCCATCGAGGACGAGCGGCCCGGCATGTTCGGACCGGTGACCGTCCGCCGCGAGCCAGTGGGAGTCGTCGCCGCGATCGTGCCGTGGAACGTCCCGCAGTTCGTCATCATGACCAAGCTCGCCCCGGCGCTCATCGCCGGCTGCACGGTCGTGCTCAAGCCCGCTCCCGAGACGCCCCTCGACTCCTACCTGCTGGCCGAGATGATCAAGGAGGCGGGGATCCCGGCGGGCGTCGTCAACATCGTGGCCGCCGGACGCGAGGCCGGTGAGCACCTGGTCTCCCACCCCGGCATCGACAAGGTCGCCTTCACCGGCTCGACCGCCGCCGGCCGCCGGATCGGGGCCATCTGCGGGGAGCAGCTCAAGCGGTGCAGCCTGGAGCTGGGCGGCAAGTCCGCCGCGATCATCCTGGACGACTGCGACCTGCCCTCGGCCATGGGGTTCCTGTCCATCGCCTCGCTCATGAACAACGGCCAGGCCTGCGTCGCCCAGACCCGGATCCTCGCCTCCCGGAGCAGGTACGACGAGGTGGTCCAGGCGGTGGCCGACATGGTCGGCGGCCAGCCGGTCGGCGACCCCGCGGACCCCGCCACAGGCATCGGCCCGCTGGTCGCCAAGCGCCAGCAGGAGCGGGTCGAGGGCTACATCAAGATCGGGATCGACGAGGGCGCCAAGCCGGTCGTCGGCGGCCTCGACCGCCCCTTCGACCGCGGGTGGTACGTCGCGCCGACCGTCTTCGCGGGCGCCACCAACGACATGCGGATCGCCCGCGAGGAGATCTTCGGCCCGGTCCTGACGGTGATCCCGTACGACGACGAGACCGACGCGATCCGCATCGCCAACGACAGCGACTACGGCCTGTCCGGCACGGTCTGGACGGCCGACACCGCGCACGGCATGGACGTCGCCCGCCAGGTCCGCACCGGGACCTACGGCGTCAACATGATGAACACGATGGACCCGGGCACTCCGTTCGGCGGCTACAAGGCCAGCGGGCTCGGCCGCGAGCTCGGCCCCGAGGGCCTGTCGGCCTACCTGGAGTACAAGTCGATCGCCCGTCTCGGCTGAAGCGAGTCCGACCCCCGTGGCTCTCCCCGTCCTGTACGGCATGCCGTACAGGACGGGGAGAGCCGCCCAGCGCGCCCCCGCGACGCTGGGCCACACCAGGGATGGTGTGCGCCGATCCCCGTGATCGGCGGCGCGGACCCCTCACGGGACCCGTACATCACCCATAGACGACCGTTATCAGGATTTGGTTCGCGAAATCCATCGGCCGATTTTCCGGACCAGCTCAGGGGTGGCCGCCGACTCGGCATGGGCGTACCCCGGCTCGACCCAGAGCTCCTTCGGCTCCTTGGCGCCGTCGTACAGCTGATAGGCGTGTTCCAGCGGGAAGAACGGGTCGGCGTCGCCGTGGACGATCAGCAGCGGAGTCGGGGAGATCATGGCCACGGCCTCGTACGGCGGGATCGGGATGGGGTCCCAGGTTCCGCGGGCGATCCGGGTGCCCTTGGCCACCCTCGCGGCGAGCCGTCCCGACCACTGCTCGATGGCCCAGTGCACCTGGCGCATCGGCTTGGTGCCGCGGTAGTACCACCGCGCCGGGCCGCTCACCGCCACGACGGCGTCCACGCCGCCGTGGAGCGCCGCGTGCCGCACGACCACCGCCGCGCCCATCGAGAAGCCGACGGTCGCCACCCGCTTGTAGCCGATCGACCGGGCGTGTTTCACGGCGGCGTCGACGTCGAGCACCTCCAGGTCGCCCACCGTGGACTCCCCGGACGATCGCCCGTGGCCCCGGAAGTCGAACGACAGCACGCCGCCGAAGCGGGACAGGACGTGGACGATGCGCCGGGTCTGGCGCTCCCGCCACGAGCCGGTGAATCCGTGAGCGACGACGATGCCGAGATCGAGAGAGCCGTTCGGGGTATGCGCCGCGTCGATCCGGACACCGTCCGACGTGCGCAGCATCGCACCGAACGAGGGAGCAAAAGCCATGCCCCCGACCTTATTCGCCGCCCCGCCGCGACCACGTGACCGACTCCGGCCCTTGCCGCTCGCGCCCCCGCACTCTTGTTGATGATCATGCACGGAGTCCCGGGAATGGCTCCGACCTCCACGAACCTGACAGGTGATCATGCACAGATTCCCCCGCTCACGGCGGAACAGGAGATTCACTGTCCATGATCATGCACTCCTCACCTGCTGTCCCTCTCGTACAGGTCGGCGAGAGCGGCCAGCTCCCCCTCACGGACGCGGAGCCGTACTGGACCGTCCAGGGACTCGACCTGGTCCCAGGTCACGTAGCGGCTGCCCCGGTGCAGCCACCGGATCAGTGCGCTGACCGGCGCGGGCCCCCGGCCTCCCGGCCCCCGCTCGTAGCCGAAGAGCTGCCCCGTGTGCCGCGGGACCACCACGAACCCGTCGATCCGGAACGCCTGCTGAACGGCCGCCAGCATCGGCCCATCCTGGACGAGCCTCACGTCGGCGATGCGTCCGACGATGTCTCCGGATGAGTCGCGGACCTCCCGCCCGAGCAGGCCGCTCAGCCGCACTGCCTCCGGGCTCCCCGCCTCTCGCCCCTCCGTTCCCCCCTCCACGGCCCGGCGGCTCGCCGGCCCGGACGTGACCCGCTCCGCTCCGGGGATCCTGCTCACGACGTTCTCCGCCAGCCAGCGCTCCAGCGCGAGCTCCTCCAACTCCCCGCTCACCCTGACCGCGCTGCCGATCTCGGTCGCCAGGCTCATGCCGATCCGGTAGGGCTGGGGATCCTCCTCGCGCCGGAACAGCCCGTTCACCGCCACGATGAGCCACCCCAGGACGCCGCCGATCCGGGGCCCCAGCGCGAGCGGCCCCGCCAGGATCGCCGTCACGTACGGCGTGCCGTGGTCGTCGGCCCCCAGCTCCAGGTCGTCGACCTTGCACAGAAGCCGGTCGTCGCCGGCGCGGACCACCTGCCGGTCGAGCAGATGCAGCTGCGCGTGCAGAGTCCGGGCGTGCGTGGTGCGGGGGTGCGTGGTGCGGGCGTGCGGGGTCGGGGTGCGCGGGGTCGGGGTGTGCTCGCTCATCGATACCTCCGCCGGCTCATTGCCCCGCCTTGGTGGCGATCATCAACGGGATCGCCGCGACGGCGACCAGGAGCAGGAGCACCATGTACGCCGTCCCGAGCGTGTTGGAGAACCTGCCGTTGACCCGGTCACCCATGTAGTCGGGGTCGTTGGCGATCATTAGCACCGGCAGGTACGTCAGCGGCAGCGCCGCCGCCGAGAAGACCAGCGAATACTCCGTCACCTTGATCGCGTCCACCGTCGTGAGGATGAGCGCCGTGGCGACGATCGTCGAGACCAGGACGGTCACGTGGAACCGCGCCGCCCGCCACGGCCGCACGTACTTGCCCCACTGCCACCCGAAATACTGGCTCAGCGTGTAGCCCGACGACAGAGCGGTCTCCAGCGTCGCGCCGAACGTCGCGGCGAAGACCCCCAGGATCACCACGCCCAGCCCGATCTTGCCGAGCGCCGCCCCGACGGGGAGCACCATCTGGCCGAGCGTGTCCGGCTGGGCCGCCACCGGCAGGAAGACCGTGGCCGCGCACGCCGCGATGGCCAGCGACAGCACGCCGCCCAGCGGGAAGCCGACGAACACGTTCGCCCGCTCGATCATCAGGCTCTTGCGCGTCCACCGCTCCTCCACGCCGCCCGACGAGAAGAAGAACACCTCGTACGGCGTCATGGCCCCGCCGAGCAGCGCGATGCCGTAGTAGATGTAGGTCGGCACGCCCTCGTCCTGCGGCGGCCGGGTGAGCTGGTGCGACAGCGCGCTCCAGTCCGGGCCGAGCTGCCACAGCGCGACGAGGAAGACGACGAGCGCGAGGCCCATCAGGCCGAAGATCCGCTCCATGGTCTCGAACTTGACCCGCCACATCACGAGCCAGGCGACCAGGGCGACCGCCGGCACCCACAGCAGGTAGTTGACGCCGGTCACCAGCTCCAGCGCCAGCGACGCGCCGCCGATCTCCGCCGCCAGCGTCAGCACGTTGATGAAGAACGACGCGCCGAGGTTGACCAGACCCGCCCGGGGCCCGAGCCGTTCGCGGACGAGGTCGAAGACCGGCCGCTGCGACACCGCCGCGATCCGGCCGGACATCTCCGCGAACAGGCAGATCCCCACGACCCCCACGAGGACGACCCAGGCCAGCGACATCCCGAACCTGGCCCCCACGACCGCGTTGGCGACCAGGTCGCCGATGTCGACGAACCCCCCGAAGGCCGTCAGGATCCCGAGAGTCACCGCGAACAGCTTCTTCATCGGTGATCCTCCGCGAACGCGCCGAGCTTGTCCGCGAGCCGTCCCAGCTCCCGTACGGCTTTCGCCGGGTCCTTGACACGATCACGCCTGACCTCGATCAGCAGGTCCTGCACCTGGCTTTCGGCCTCCTCGGTCATCCCGGTCACCTGGTCCCTGACCTGGTCGGCGGCGTCCGATGGCGGCTGCACGCCTCCGAACTGCGCGTTCACGCTCCCCAGCGCCTCGGCTGCCTCGGTCAGGACGACTTTGAGATAGGGCCGGGTCAGCCGGTCCTCATGCTGTACGGCGGAGCGCACGATCTGGAGCGACGACGCGGCCGACTCGGCGGTCGCACCGGCCTTCAGCTCGTAGTCGTGGTCGTTCCAGGCCGGGCTGACGCACGAGCTCAGGAGCACGGCCACAAGCAGGGCCAGGGGCGCGAGCCGTACCAGCCGCCTCATGTGCGGCGCCGCAGCAGGAAGTAGGCGAGCACGCCGAGCAGGGCGAGCAACTCCGCCCACGCGCCCAGGAGCACCAGTCCCTCATCGATCACATCGGCCTGCTGCCCCCAAAGTCAGTGTTCAGACACCAGGAGGCATCTTCTTCACCACATGCGGCGGCCGGGACAGCCCCGAACGGCAAGGAATGCGCCCAGAAGACCCGGCGTTGCTTCCAAGGCCCTCGGGATTGTGCTGATTCGCGCCATCACGGCACATGGCGGTAACAGGGATCAACTAAAATGGGAAAGCCGCACTCTGCGGCACGATGTGCGTCTCGCTTCAGTCCCGGGACGCGGACGACACCCCGACGAACCAGAGCGAGACTCCACTATGCCTTTGAACAGCCGCGACGACCTGCGGAACATCGCGATCATCGCGCACGTCGACCATGGCAAGACCACGCTGGTGGACGCCATGCTATGGCAGTCCGGGGCGTTCCGGGCCAATCAGGACGTCGATGAGCGCGTCATGGACTCGAACGACCTCGAGCGCGAGAAGGGGATCACCATTCTCGCGAAGAACACCGCGGTCAAGCACGGCGGCATGACGCTGAACATCATCGACACGCCCGGCCACGCCGACTTCGGCGGCGAGGTCGAGCGCGGCCTGTCCATGGTGGACGGCGTGGTCCTCCTCGTGGACGCCTCCGAGGGGCCGCTGCCCCAGACCCGGTTCGTGCTCCGCAAGGCCTTCGCCGCCAAGATGCCGGTCATCCTGTGCATCAACAAGGTGGACCGGCCCGACGCCCGGATCGCCGAGGTCGTGGACGAGGTCTACGAGCTGTTCCTCGACCTCGACGCCACCGAGGAGCAGATCGACTTCCCGATCGTCTACGCCTCCGCCAAGGCCGGCCGGGCCTCGCTGAACCGTCCGGAGGACGGCGGCATGCCCGACTCCGACGACCTTGAGCCGCTGTTCGAGACGATCACAAAGACGATCCCCGCCCCGGTCTACGACCCGACCGCGCCGCTCCAGGCTCACGTCACCAACCTGGACGCCTCCAGCTACCTGGGCCGGATCGCGCTCTGCCGCGTCCACCAGGGCACGATCAAGAAGGGCCAGCAGGTCGCCTGGTGCCGGATCGACGGCAGCATCCAGCGGGTGAAGATCTCCGAGCTGCTCATGACGGACGCGCTGGAGCGCAAGCCCGCCGAGGAGGCCGGCCCCGGCGACATCATCGCCATCGCCGGCATCCCGGACATCATGATCGGTGAGACGCTCGCCGACCCCGACGACCCCCGCCCGCTGCCGCTGATCACGGTCGACGAGCCGGCCATCTCCATGACCATCGGCACGAACACGAGCCCTCTGGTCGGCAAGGTCAAGGGCTCCAAGGTCACCGCCCGCATGGTCAAGGACCGCCTCGACAAGGAGCTCGTCGGCAACGTGTCGCTGCGCGTGCTGCCGACCGAGCGGCCCGACACCTGGGAGGTCCAGGGCCGCGGCGAGCTGGCCCTGGCCATCCTGGTCGAGCAGATGCGCCGCGAGGGTTACGAGCTGACCGTCGGCAAGCCGCAGGTCGTCACCAAGGAGATCGACGGCAAGGTGCACGAGCCGGTCGAGCGGCTCACCGTCGACTGCCCCGAGGAGTACCTCGGCGCCGTGACCCAGCTCCTGGCCGTCCGCAAGGGCCGCATGGAGCACATGACCAACCACGGCACCGGCTGGATCCGGATGGAGTTCGTCGTCCCCGCCCGCGGCCTCATCGGGTTCCGTACGGAGTTCCTGACCGAGACCCGCGGAACCGGCCTGGTCCACCACGTGTTCGAGGCCTACGAGCCGTGGTTCGGCGAGCTGCGCACCCGCAACAACGGGTCCCTCGTCGCCGACCGGTCGGGCCCGGTCACCGCCTTCGCCATGCTGAACCTGCAGGAGCGCGGCACGCTGTTCGTCTCGCCGACCACCGAGGTCTACGAGGGCATGATCGTCGGTGAGAACTCGCGTTCCGACGACATGGACGTGAACATCACCAAGGAGAAGAAGCTCACCAACATGCGCTCGTCCACCAGCGACGAGACGGAGAAGCTGATCCCGCCGCGCGTCCTGTCGCTGGAGCAGGCGCTGGAGTTCATCCGCGACGACGAGTGCGTGGAGATCACCCCCGAGACCGTGCGGATCCGCAAGATCGTGCTCGACGCGGCCACCCGTGGCCGCTCCGCCGCTCGCGCGAAGCGCGCCAACTAGAAGTCCTGGAGGGTCCCGGGCCGCTGAGCGATCAGCGGCCCGGGACCCTCGTCGTTCGCGGCCTCCCTTCGCGGGGTCCCCTGTGGGCACGCGAAAAGTTCGGCACCGCTTCTCCGTGCCTTCACTCATGAGCATCGAGAGCGACGCACGCAAGCGCTCTTATCGATCACGAACTTTGTGACCGATAAGGGCTTCACCATCGCCGAGGCCGCCGACTTCACGCGCTCACTCGGCGCCGTACAGGCGCTCAACCTCGACGGTGGCGGCTCCACCGCCATGGCGGTCGGCGGTCAGCTCGTCAACAACCCCTCGGACGCCACCGGGGAACGCCCGGTCGGCGACACCATCCAGGTGCTGCCGGCCCGCGCCGGCTGACGCGCGGTCCCCCACGCGGCGCCGGGGCACACCCGTGCATGATCACGATTAGGGTGTGGCGCGATCGGGCGGGCACTCAAGGAACCCGTGCATGATCACGACTGGTGAGTGGCGCGGTCGGGGAGCTACGCGGGAACCCGCGCATGATCACGGTGAGGCTTTGCGCGGCGATCCTCGTACGGCAACGCGGAAGTAAACGAGCTGCCATGGGCGGCGTTTCCGGGTCTCGTGGCCGGCCGGGTGCGTGCTGTCCTATGCCGGGCACGAGCCGCACATGAAGGAGCCGTTTATGCCGAGCACGACCCGTCTCGCCCTGACCGCCAACCTGATCCTCAGCGCCGTCACCGGCGTCCTGGCGATCATCCGGCCGTCGACCGAAAATCTGGCCCAGCCGGTGGCCCGGCACCCCCTCGGTGCGCTGGCCAGCGCGGCGATCAAGAACGTGAACGGCGTCACCCTTGGCACCGTCCAGATCGAGCCGTACGACGTCACCAAGTCGAGGGTCACGATCAACGTTCGAGGGCTCCCCGCGGGCTTCCACGGCTTCCACATCCACTCGTCGGGAACGTGCGACCCGAAATCCGTGGACGCCGCGACCGGGAGCGCGTTCTTCAGCGCGGGCGGCCACCTCGACCTGGGCGGCTCGGGCTCCGGCATGGGCTCCGGGATGAGCACGCCCGGCATCACGGCGGGGAACCTGCCGCCGCTGCTCGTGACGGCCGACGGCACCGGCAGCATCTCGTTCGTTACGGACCGGTTCCGCGTGGCGCAGCTCGGCGACGCCGACGGCAGCTCGATCATCATCCACGCCAAGCCGGACAACTTCGCCAACATCCCCACCCGCTACACCCATCCGGCCGACTCGACCGGCACGTCGGGGCCGGACGCCACGACCCTCAAGACCGGCGACGCCGGACCTCGCATCGCGTGCGGAGTGATCAGGTTCCTGGCCTGATCACGTGATCTTCGCATCCAAGTCAGTCCACAGCCCGACGCAAGACGCTCGCGTCACCATCCTTCCTGGGAGCGCTCGGCTTCCGAGGAAGGAAACCGTCATGAGAAACGCCAGCGGGAGCTTTCACGCGGCGCTGCTGGGGGCGTGGATGGTCATCGCCCTGGTCGCGCTGCTGCTCGGCCACTGAGTCCGGGCACTGAGTCCGGGCACTGAGTCCGGGCACTGAGTCCGGGCACTGAGTTCGGGCACTGAGTTCGGGCACGGCCCGCACGGGGTGTCGCGGTGTGTCGCCGGATGTCCCGGGTGGGGGGATTCCGGAGACTCCGGGGATTCCGGGGGATGCCGGGGGATGCCGGGGGATGCCGGGGGATGCCGGGGGATGCCGGGGGATGCCGGGGGATTCCGGGGGATGCCGGGGGGATTCAGCGGAGAGGCGGGCCGTGCTCACGCGAGATGGATTCTCAGCCAGTCGACCAGCGGGCCCAGCGCCCGCCAGGTCGCCCGGACGTGGTCGAGGACCTCGGGGGTGTGCAGCCACGGCTCCGGCTCGAACCGGCGGCCGGCGTGCAGCGACTTGTACCTGAGCAGCTCCAGCCGGGGATGATCCTCGGGGGTGCCGCGCGGGCGGGTCTTCAGCCGGTCGCCCCCGACGACGAGGTCCTCCGGCAGGACGGCCAGGGCGGCCAGGATGGCCTCAAGCCGGGAGCCCGCCGTGTCGTCGTCCAGCGCGTCACGGTAGCGGACAATCTGGTCGCCGCTCGCCCACCAGCCTCCCGCGACGTATAACCCCTCGGCGTCGATCTGCACGTAGTAGCCGACGCCCTCCACGCCCGACTGCACGTAGGCGCCCTGATGCGTCTTGTACGGCGACTTGTCCTTGGCGAAACGGACATCACGGTTGGGCCGGAACAGGTAGGGCGGCCCGAACTCGGGGGCAAGCTCGTCCATCAGGGCGGTCATCGGCCCCTTCACCGCAGCCTCGTACAGCTCCTTGTTGGCCGTCCAGTACGCCCTGGAGTTGTCGGCCACGAGGCCCTCGTAGAAGATGAGCGCCTCATCAGGAAACCCGCTGAATTCCATGGCACCCACCTTGGCACGTCGCACCGACAACAGCCTTCCCCCACGACTCGGGCCCAATGAGGGCGGGGGCCCCTCAGCGCCGTCGCCGCCGGGCGGTGCCGAAGATGGACCGGGTGATCTCCCGCCCCAGGGCCGACGCCGTCGAGCGGGCGAACGACTTGAACTCCGGAGAGCCGAACACGCCTTCGAGGACCGACGGCCGCGGCTCGTACTGCGGGCCTTCAACCGGCCCTTCCACCGGCCCCTCCGACGGTGGCATGCCGTACCTGTCGGGGGCCGGCTCAGGAGCCCGGCGGCCCTTGGGAGCCCGGCCGGCCTCAGGAGCGGGTGCGGCGGGTTCCGGAGGCGGCGTGAGGCGGGCGGAGAGCATCTCGTAGGCCGACTCCCGGTCGACCGCCGTGCCGTACTTGGCGAGGAGCGGCGAGGCGGCGACGATGCCGCGCATCACGTCGGGGGCCGATGGCGCCATGAGCGACTGCGGAGCCCGCAGGCGGGTCCACGCCACCGGTGTCGGCGCGCCCGTCTCCGACAGCACGGTCACGACGGCCTCGCCGATGCCGAGCTCGGTGAGCAGCTTCTCCAGGTCGTACTGCGACGTGGGGAAGGTCGAGACGGTGGCCTTCAGCGCCTTGGCGTCCTGCGGCGTGAAGGCCCGCAGCGCGTGCTGCACCCGCGCGCCGAGCTGGGCCAGCACATCGGCGGGCACGTCCTTGGGCGTCTGGGTGACGAGGAAGACGCCCACGCCCTTCGAGCGGATCAGCCGCACGGTCTGCGTGATCGACTGCAGGAACGCCTTGGACGCCTCGTCGAACAGCAGGTGCGCCTCGTCGAAGAAGAACACGAGCACCGGCTTGTCGGGGTCGCCCACCTCGGGCAGCTCCTCGAACAGCTCGGCGAGCAGCCACATCAGGAACGTGGAGAACAGCCGCGGCCGGTCCTGTACGGCGGGCAGCTCCAGGATGGAGACGATCCCCCGGCCGTCGGGAGCGCGCCGCAGCAGGTCGCGGGTGTCGAACTGCGGCTCGCCGAAGAACGCGTCGGCCCCCTGCGCCTGCAGATTCACCAGCGCCCGCAGGATGACCCCGGCCGTCGACCTGGACAGGCCACCGACTCCCTTGAGCGCGTCGGGCGTGTCGGTCAGATACTGGATAACGGCGATCAGGTCCTTCAGGTCCAGCAGCGGCATGCCGTGCTTGTCGGCGAAGAAGAAGATCAGGCCGAGAGAGGACTCCTGCGTGTCGTTGAGCCCCAGGACCTTGGCGAGCAGGGTCGGCCCGAAGGACGTCATGGTGGCCCGCAGCGGAATGCCCTCGCCCAGCCCTCCAAGGGAGAAGAACTCGACGGCGCACGCCGTACCGGACCATGACTGGGCCACCTCGGCGGCCCGGTGGCTGACGCGGTCGGAGGGGACGCCGGGCGAGGCCATGCCGGAGAGGTCGCCCTTGACGTCGGCCAGGAACACCGGAACGCCCTGCGCGGCGAGCTGCTCGGCCATGAGCTGGAGCGTCTTGGTCTTCCCTGTGCCGGTGGCCCCGGCGACCAGGCCGTGCCGGTTCATCATGCTCAGTGGAACGCGGATCTTGGAGGACGGGTCGGCCGTGCCGTCGTCCTTCACCAGCGCCCCGAGCTCCAGCGCCGGTCCGGCGAAGTCGTAGCCGTTCATCGGTTGAAATACTGCTTTCCGGGTGTGAGGCTGCCGAACAGCTCGGACACGGTCACGTAGGTGAAGCCCTTGCGGTCCAGTTCGTCGAGGAGATGCGGCACCGCGTCGACCGTCGTCGGGTGAATGTCGTGCATCAACACGATGTCGCCCGCTTTGGCCTCGGCGCAGCGTTTGGCGACGATCGCGGAGTTCCGGTCCCGCCAGTCGAGAGTGTCGACCGCCCACATGATCTGGGCCAGCCCCTCCTCGCGTGTGGCGGCCTCGACCTGCTGGTTCGTCGAGCCGTACGGCGGCCGCATCACGGTCATCCGCACGCCGGTGACCTGCTGGACGACCTCCTGGGTGCGTTGGAGCTCGCGCTTGAGGGCGTCGTTGGAGAGCCCGGCCAGCGAGGCGTGGTCCCAGGAGTGGTTGCCGACCTCGTGGCCCTCGGAGACCATCCGGCGGACGAAGTCGCGAGTCTCATCGTTGATCATCTGGCCCAGCATGAAGAACGTGGCGCGGGCGTGGTGGGCGGCCAGTATGTCGAGGAGTTTTCCCGTGTTGTCGCCCGGCCCGTCGTCGAAGGTCAGCGCCACGCATTTGAGCCTCGTGCAGTCGATCTGCCGGGCCGGCGGCGCGATCGGAAGGCGGGGGCCCGGCCACCCGTGCTGCGCGGCGGTCAGCCGCCCGCCGACGACGGCCGCCTCGAACCTCCTCGCGAGTTGCCTCCGGATCGTCTCCTTGCCCGCCGTCTGCTCGGAAATGTCCCTTCTCGCCCGCAGCGGATCATGCGACGGCGACGATCCGGCCGGGAGGGCCACCGAACTCGCCTGACCACACCCCGCGACCAGCAACAGCGACAGCAGCGCCGACCCGATCCGCATACGTCCCCCCGGAGCAGGCGGGGGGCATGAACGCTACGGATACTCCTCGGCCCTTTCCCCCCGCAGAACCTTGGCCAGGTCCTCCCACCAGGGCGGCACGTCTGCCTTGAGCTCGGCATGTCTACGCGCTACCCGGATGGCGCATCCACCCGGGTCCGTACCCAGGTGCCGGCATTTCACGGCACCTTCGCGCCAACGGTAAAACCCCTCCCGGAAGCTCACCACCAGGCCGATCCAGACCGAGAGGGTGGCGTCGTCGCCGATCTCGTAGGCGTCGTGAACCCCGAGCGCGGCGAGCTCCGCGTGCAGCTTCTCCAAGGCGGCGCCCGACTCACTCACCCGCCACCACCCGCCGCCGCGAAGACGCGGTTTGCTGCCGAAGAGACCAGCACAAAAAGGGATGTACCCAACCTTGGTCCGCCCCTCGCACGTTCATTTAGTAATGATGGGGCTCCAATGCGTGACGGCGCAGGCTTACTCATGAGTCAGGACGGTGACAATCGCACACCCACAGTCGCGGAGACCTGCCGGTGCCCACCAATGCACTTCAGCACTATCTTGCGAGGAACCCTGGGCGTTTACGCCCGGGTGGAATCGCTTCCTGGTCTGCGGGTATGTTGCTGTCCCAGGTACGACTCCTTCAATGATTTGGTAAAACTTGCAGCGTGAAGTTGGTTGTGCAGGTTCGGCTGTTCCCCACGCCCGCCCAAGAGGCGGCACTGGCCGACACACTGCGCCTGTGCAACGAGGCCGCCAACCTGGTCTCCCAGATCGCCTGGGACTCCACGGTGTTCCGTAACTACGCGAATCGGATCTGGTCCACCGGGACGGCAGGTGGCTGCTGATCACCACCTGCGACATCCCCGACACCGACGCCACCGAGCCGGACGGGTTCCTCGGCGTGGACCTCGGTATCGCGAACATCGCCACCACCAGCGACAGAACCACCTACGCCGGCATGCACCTCAACGCCGTCCGGCACCGTAACCGGGAACTGCGCCGCAGACTGCAGGCCAAGGCCACCAAGTCCGCCAAGCGGCTGCTCAAGGCTCGCCGCCGCAGGGAAGCCCGGTTCGCCCGGGATGTCAACCACGTCATCAGCACGAGCATCGTGACCGAGGCTGCACGCACCGGACGCGGTATCGCCCTGGAAGATCTCACGGGCATCCGTAACCGGGTACGGCTCCGCAAGCCCCAGCGGGTCACCTTGCACTCCTGGTCGTTCCACCAGCTCGGCCAGTTCGTGGCCTACAAGGCGCGCCGCGCCGGGGTGGCTGTGGTCCATGTCGACCCCTCCTATACCCCCAGGGGTGCAGCGCTTGCGGGCACATCGACAAGCGCAACCGGCCCGACCAGAAAACCTTCGTCTGTACGTCGTGCGGCTTCGCTGAGCACGCCGACGTCAACGCAGCCCGCAACATCGCCTCGCGCGGTGTCGTGGGCTGGGCTGTGGTCAACCAGCCGAACGCGGGCCTGACACCTGGTCCCCAACCAGGGACGATGAGCTGCAAGCTCCGGCCTTCAGGCCAGAGTCGTTGACTCACTTTCGGCATCTTGCTTCGGGGAGGTCTGCCCGGTGACGGCGGTGGCACTGGCTACGGCGTGCGCGGTGATATTCGGAACGGCCGACTTCTTCGGAGGGCTGGCCACCAGGCGCTCCCGCGTGCTGGCCGTGGTCGTGCTCTCGCAACTGGGCGGCGTGCTGCTGATCGCCGCCTTGATCCCCTTCCTGCCGGGCAGGCCGAGCACCGCGGCCCTGCTGTGGGGGATGGCCTCCGGAGTGGCGGGAGCCGCCGGCATCGTACTGTTCTACCGGGGTCTGGCCACCGGCATGATGTCGGTGGTCGCGCCGACCACGGCCGCCGCCTCGATGGCGGTGCCGGTGATTTTCGGCCTGGTCACGGGTGAGCGTCCGTCGGTCGTGGCGCTCGCCGGGGTCGCGCTCGGCCTGCTCGCGGTGGTGCTCGTCAGCCGGAGTCCGGGCGGCGCGGCGTCCGGCGCCAGGCTCGGCCCCCTCGCGAACGCCCTCGCCTCTGGCGCCGGCTTCGGCGGGTTCTTCATCCTCCTCAAGCTCTCCCCGGCCGACGCGGGCGGCTGGCCGCTCCTCGGAGCCCGGATCGCCTCGATCACGCTCGTCGTGCTGCTCGCGTTCGTCACGAGGCGAAATCTGCGGCCGATTCCGGGGACGCTGAAGGTCACCGTCGCCGCCGGTGTGCTGGACATGGGAGCGAACGTCCTCTATCTCCTCGCCGCCCAGCGCGGCATGCTCAGCCTCGTCGCGGTGCTCGTGTCGCTCTATCCGGCCAGCACGCTGCTGCTGGCGCGATATGTGCTCGGCGAGCGGCTGAGCCCGGTGCAGATCACCGGTGTCGGCTTCGCCCTCGGCGCGGTCGCCCTCATCGCCAGAGCCTGACCGGCCCTCGCGAATGAGCCCTGAAATGGCCGGTACGGCTGCCGCGCGGCGCGGCAGCCGTACCGGGGATCAGGTGTGAGGCTGGTGAAGATCTGTCAGGCGGCGAAGGTCCGTGAGGCGGCTCAGGCAAGCTCAAGCGGGCTCAAGCGGGCTCAAGCGGCGAAGGCTGCCACCGGGACGCGCACCATGCCCTCTTCGCGAGCATAGTCCTCGAGCATCCCGCGGAGCTGGCGGCGGCCACGGTGGAGGCGGGACATGACCGTGCCGATGGGGGTGCCCATCCGATCGGCGATCTCCTTGTAGGCGAACCCCTCGACGTCCGCCAGGTAGACGGCCACGCGGAACTCCTCGGGCAGGGCACGCAGGGCGTTCATCACCACGGTGTCCGGGAGCTGGTCCAGCGCCTCGGTCTCCGCCGACCTGAGGCCGGTCGACATGTGCGACTCCGCCGCGGCGAGCTGCCAGTCCTCGATGTCCTCGGCAGCCGAGAGCTTCGGCGAGCGCTGCTTCTTCCGGTAGTCGTTGATGAAGTTGTTGGTCAGAATCCGGTGCAGCCATGCCTTGAGGTTCGTGCCCTCGCGGAACTGGTGGTAGGACGTGAACGCCTTGGCCACGGTCTCCTGGACCAGGTCCTCCGCGTCGGCGGGGTTCCGGGTGAGTCGCATGGCGGACGCGTAGAGCTGGCTGGTCACCGGCACGACATCGCGCTCGAACCACGCCTGTCGCTGCTCGTCAGTCATCGAGATCATCTCATCCCCCTACAGAACTTCTCCCCCGTTACCCCTACGGCGTGGACCCATGCGGATACAGCCGTTCATTCTTGCCTCAAGGACATCGTCCCAGGCGAGTCGTAAGCGCGATGTTAAATGTTTTCCCTGGTCAGCGAGGGTCGCATAGCACAGCGGGCCGACGCGGGCAGGTCACGCGCAGGCCGGGCAAGTCTCAGTAGCGTAACACTCTAGCCTCAATCGCAGGTAAAGTGTGGCAAACGTCACTCGATAGAGTATTGGCATGAAATACGTGGACCGGCACGACCCGGTAACGAGGGCGTGGACGGCCGACGCCATCCGGGCCGTGGAAGCCGACGCGAACCGTAGTTGCGACACCCACCTGCATGTCTTCCCACTCCCCTCGCACTGGGGCGTTGACCTCTACCTGAAAGACGAGTCGGTCCACCCCACCGGTTCACTCAAGCACCGCCTCGCCCGATCCCTTTTCCTGTACGGCCTGGCCAACGGGTGGATCGGGCCCACGACGACGATCATCGAGGCGTCCAGCGGCTCGACGGCGGTCAGCGAGGCCTACTTCGCCCGGCTCCTCGGCCTGCCGTTCATCGCCGTGATCCCGGCCACCACGTCGCCGGAGAAGCGGGAGATCATCGAGTTCTACGGCGGCAAGTGCCATCTCGTGGACGACCCCGGGACGATCTACGCGGAGTCCCACCGGCTGGCCGCCGAGACCGGCGGGCACTACATGGACCAGTTCACCTACGCCGAGCGGGCCACGGACTGGCGCGGGAACAACAACATCGCCGAGAGCATCTTCCAGCAGATGTCCCTGGAGCGGCATCCGGAGCCGTCCTGGATCGTGGTCGGGGCGGGCACCGGGGGCACGTCCGCGACGATCGGCCGCTACATCCGGTACCGCCGCCACCAGACCCGGCTCTGCGTCGCGGACCCGGAGGGCTCGGCGTTCTACCCCTCCTGGGAGTCCGGGGACGAGCACCCCGGGTCGGGCTCCCGGATCGAGGGCATCGGACGGCCGCGGGTGGAGCCGTCGTTCCTCCCCACGGTGATCGACCGGATGACCCAGGTGCCCGACGCCCTGTCGATCGCCGCTATGCACTGGGTGCGGGAGGCCACCCGCCGTGACGTGGGCGGCTCCACCGGCACCAACATGGCGGCGGCCGTACAGATCATCAAGGAGATGCGGGCGAACGGCGAGCGCGGGAGCGTGGTCACGCTGATCTGCGACGGCGGCGAGCGCTACCGGGACACCTACGGCAGCGCCACGTGGCTCGCCGAGAAGGGGATCGACATCACCCCCCACCTCGCCGAGCTCCACCAGTTCCTCCTGACCTGAACAGAGCCCCGCCACCGCCCTTGTGGGTGATCATGCACACCTTCCCGGGACGGCCTTCCGGCCCGTCCCCCTTCCGCGCGTGATCATGCATACCTTCCCGGAAAGAACTTCTCGCCTCGCCATCCTCCGCGCGTGATCATGCACACGTTCCCGGGAGGGCCTTCTGGCCAGGCCACCTTCCGCGCGTGATCATGCGCGAGTTCCCGGTGGCCAGGTATCCGCAGACGATGGAGGGTGCGGAAACCTCCGCATGATCACGACCGAGGTCTGGCCTGCTCAGGCCGCACGTCCGGGAACCTGTGCATGATCACGACCGAGGTTCGGCCTGCTCAGGCGGGGAGTGCGGGAACTCGTGCATGATCACGCGAGGCGTCCCGGCTGCTCAGGCCAGGTGCCCGGGAACCTGTGCATGATCACGGCGAGCGGGTGAGGGCGACGCCGAAGATCATGGCCAGGTCGTCGAGGATCGCGTGAGCGCCCTGGATCCCCACGGCGGTCATCCACGTCGTGTCGGAGACCTCGTGCTTCTCCCCCTTCAGCCGGTTCCACAGCGGGTTGGCCTCGAACTTCTGCTTCACGGGAGCGGCGGCCGCGGCTGGGTCGTCGTAGGCCGAGACAAAGATGTGGTCGGCGTCCATCTCCGGGATGCGCTCCTCGCTGAGATCCACCGCGATCGCGTCGCTCACGGTCGGCTGGCCCTCCGGGCGGACGAACCCGGCGTCCTTCAGGACAATCCCCGAGTAGGACTTCTCCACGTACAGCCGGGCGGTCGGCTCACCCGCGAACCGGACGATGGAGATCGTCGGCGGCGTGCCGCCGTTCTTGGCCTTGATCTCCTCGCCGATCTTGGCGGCGCGGGCCTGGTAGTCCGCGATCTTCTGCTCGGCCAGGGCCTCCTTGCCGAGCGCTCGCCCCACCAGGCGGAGGTTGTCCTTCCAGATCGCGCCGGTCGTCTCGCTGAACACCGTCGGCGCGATCTGGCTGAGCCTGCCGTACAACGCCTCATGGCGGACCTTGGCCGACACGATGAGGTCGGGCTTGAGCGCGGCGATCTTCTCCAGGCTGGGCGCCTGGAGTGTGCCCACCGACACCGCGTTCTTCGCCTTCGCCATGACCGGCGCGAGATAGCTCGGCAGGCCGCCCTCGATCGATCGGTACGTCGTATATCCGATGACCTCGGTGCCCAGGGTCAGGACCGCGTCGACGAAGCTCTGGTCGAGCGCCAGCACCCGCTTCGGCTCGCTCTTGATCTCGGTGTCCCCCATCGCGTGGTGAATCACCCGGGGGTACGGCCCCCCGGCCCCCGTCGACGTACCGCCCGAGTCAGTGCTTGAAGAGACGGTCGTGGAGGAACCGCACGCGGCCACCCCCAGGAACAGCAGGGCTCCAACCGCCAGGGCACGGAGCGTTCTCACTGGGTTGCCCCCTTTGTGGGTTCAAGTTAGGTTAGGCATACCTAAACTTAAATCTAGTAAGCGGTCAAGGTGGGACAAAAGACAACGAGCCGCCGCCTGCGGCTTCTCATGGCGCTCCTGGCGGCCCTTGTGGCCGCCGCCGCGCTCAGCGTCGCGATCGGCGCGAAAGCCGTGCCTCCAGCGGATGTCTGGCACGCCCTGTGGTCGCCCTCGGACACGGAGAACGACGTGATCGTCCGCTCGTTGCGGCTTCCCCGGACCGTCCTGGGCGTGCTGGCGGGGGTCGCGCTCGGCGTGGCGGGAGCCCTCATCCAGGGCCACACCCGCAACCCGCTCGCCGACCCGGGCCTCCTCGGCGTGACCCAGGGCGCGGCGTTCGCCATGGTCGTCGCCATTATCGCGCTGGGCGTGCCGACCATGCGGGGATACATCTGGTTCGGCCTGGCGGGCGCGCTGATCGCGAGTGTCGGCGTGTTCGCGCTGGGCTCCGTCTCCGGCCGTGGCGGCCCCACCCCCGTGACGCTCGCGCTCGCCGGGACCGCCGTCAGCGCCCTGCTGTACGCGCTGACCTCGGCGCTCGTGCTCCTCGACGAGCAGGCGATGGACGTCTTCCGCTTCTGGCAGGCCGGCTCCATCGCCGGGCGCGGGTCCGGCCCGGCCTGGCAGGTGGCGCCGTTCATCGCGGTGGGCCTCGTGCTCGCGCTGGCGAACGCGCCCGGCCTCAACGCCCTCGCCCTCGGCGAGGACGTGGCCCGCTCGCTCGGCCAGAACGTGTGGCTCACCCGCGCCGTGGGGCTCGCGGCGGTGACGTTCCTGACGGCCGGGGCGGTGGCGGCGTGCGGGGCCCTCGCGTTCGTCGGGCTCGTCGTCCCCCACGTGGCCCGAGCCTTGACCGGTCCCGACCATCGATGGCTGCTGCCGTGCGCGGGCCTTCTCGGGGCCGTGGCGCTCCTTCTCGCCGACGTGGTCGGCCGGGTCGTGGCACGACCGGGAGAGCTGGAGGTCGGCGTGGTCCTCGCCCTGCTCGGCGCGCCCTTCTTCATCACCCTGGTCCGCCGCCGGAAGCCGGTGCGGCTGTGACCCGGCGCGGCGGACCGGTGATCCGGCCGGTGGCCCGGCGTGGCGCCCCCGTGACCCCGCCTCCTATCCCGCGACGGGTCCCGGGAGTGGTCCGGCGCCTGGTCCGGCGCCTGGTCCGGTGTCTGGTCCGGTGTCTGGTCCGGTGTCTGGTCCCGCGCCGTGAAGCCGCCCGGCCGTACCGCCTGGGTGGCCTGTCCTGGCTCGTCAGGCCGCGGCGGGTGGCCGTCGCCCTCGCCGGCCTGGGGGCGCTGGCCCTGCTGATGGCGCTCAACCTGCGGATGGGCGACTTCCCCCTGTCGCTCAGGCAGGTCGTGGACGCGGTCCTCGGCAGTGGCGGCGACCACTTCGTGGTGATGGAGCTGCGGATGCCGCGCGTCCTGACCGGAGCTCTGGTCGGCGCGGCCCTCGGACTCTCCGGGGCGATCACCCAGGCCGTCGCCCGCAACGCGCTGGCCAGCCCGGACATCCTCGGCGTCACCTCCGGCGCGGGCGTCGCCGTGGTCCTCGTGATCGTCATGACGGGAAGCGCGTACGGCGGGGCCGGCGGCGCGCTGGCGGGCGTCGGCATCCCGGCGGCGGCGCTGATCGGCGGGCTGGCGGGCGCGGCGATCGTCTACTCGCTGGCCTGGCGGCGCGGCCTGGACGGCTACCGCCTGGTCCTGGTGGGCATCGGCGTCGCCGCCGTCTTCACCAACGTGAAGTACTGGTTGCTGACCGTCGGTGACGTCAACGACAGCGCCAGGGCCATGGTCTGGATCAGCGGCTCGCTCCACGGTCGCGGCTGGGAGCACATGACCCCCGTGGCGTACGCGCTGGTGTTCCTGATCCCGTGCGCTCTCGTGATGGCGCGCACGCTGGGAGTGCTCAGGTTCGGCGACGAGACGGCGACCGGGCTTGGCGTGCGGCTCACGGCGGGACGCGCGGCGCTGGTCCTGGCGGCCGTGCTGCTGGCCGCGGTCGCGACCGCGGCGGCCGGGCCCATCGCCTTCGTCGCCCTCGCGGCCCCTCAGATCGCGCTGCGCCTCGCTGGGATCGCCCAGCCGCCGATGGTCGTGTCGGCGGTAGTGGGAGCCGTCCTGACGGCCGCCGCGGATCTCATGGCGAGAACCCTGTTCGCCCCCACCGAGCTGCCGGTCGGCGTGGTCACCGCCGTGCTCGGCGCCCCTTACCTGATCTTCTTGCTCTGGCGGCGCCCGGAAAGCCGTGGCCGCAGCCTCATCCCCCGTTTCCTCCCCCGTTTCCTCCCCCGTTTCCTCCCCCGTTTCCTCCCCCGTTTGCTCCCCCGTTCGCTCACCCGTTCCGCACCGGAGGCGCGCTCATGAGACTGCAGGCCGTGGACGTACGGCTCGGCTACGGCGATCGAGTGATCGTCGACGGGCTCCACCTGGGTGTCGAGGCGGGAACGGTCACGACGATCATCGGCCCCAACGGATGCGGGAAGTCCACGCTGCTGCGGGCCCTCGGACGGCTGCTCCGACCGGCCGGTGGCCACGTGCTTCTCGACGGCAAGCGCATCGACAAGCTGCCCACCCGTGAGGTGGCCAAGCTCCTCGGGGTGCTCCCCCAGGCTCCGACGGCCCCGGAGGGACTGACCGTGGGCGACCTGGTCGCCCGGGGACGGCACCCGCACCAGACGTGGTACCGCCAGTGGTCCACGGAGGACGAGGCGGCGGTGACCGAGGCGCTGGAGTGGACGGGCCTCCTCGACCTCTCTGACCGGCCGCTGGACGAGCTCTCCGGCGGCCAGCGGCAGCGGGCGTGGATCTCGATGGCCCTTGCCCAGGGCACCGGACTGCTGCTGCTCGACGAGCCCACCACCTTCCTGGACCTGGCCCATCAGGTCGAGGTCCTGGAGCTGGTCCGCCACCTGCACCGTGAGGCCGGGAAGACCGTCGTGATGGTGCTCCACGACCTGAACCTGGCGGCCAGGTATGCCGATCGCCTGGTCGCGATGCGCGACGGCCGTGTGGTCGCCGCCGGACCGCCGGACGAGGTGCTCACCGAGGAGCGGGTGCTGGAGGTCTTCGGCCTCCAGTCCAGGGTCATCCCCAACCCGGTCGCTGGAACCCCTCTGGTCGTCCCCATCGGCACACCGAATCTCGGGAAGGTTCCCGCCTCCTCATAGACCGTCCCCGGATGGGCCGGCTTGGAGCACCTGGCGGTCGATGAAGGTGAACATGTGCTCACCTTGTGCCAGGGGTTCCGGCCGGCCGGTGAAACGGTGCACGCCGACGCCGAAGCCCGCCTCCGGCTCCGACAGCCACTGCCGCTCGAACCCGCGCTCCTCGAACCAGTCGCAGATCAGAGGAATCCGGTCGGGTGCGGACCGGTGCCGGGTCCAGATGACGGTGCCGTCCTTCGCGCACAGCTGGGAGCAGTAGCCGATCGTCCGCTCGATGTCCTCGTCGGTGATGTTGCCGAACACCCCGCAGGCCAGCACGATGTCGGCGGGCGCCATGCCGCGGTAGTGGTCGGTGAGCGCGGCATCGGCCGTCACAACCTCGACCCGGTCGAGCCCGGAGGCTGTGACCATGCTCTGGGCGATCGTGGCGTTGCGCGGATCCAGTTCCACCAGGCGGGCTCGGACATCATCGCGGCGCGGATGGCCGGCCAGCACAGGGAGCAGGTCTCGGCCCTGGCCCGCACACAGGCTGATCAGCGTCAACGGACCGGGCGGACTGCCGTCCAGGGCAGCCTGGGTCCGCTCCTGGACGACGCGCAGCCGCCGCGCCAGGCCCGAGTCGGGAAGGTCGTACGCGTCGTGCCACGCATGCCAGTCCATGACTGGACCCTATGCACAGCCCGCCTCACACTCCCACCGAATCCGGGGTATTCACCGCCACCGAAAGCCGCCCATGCCGGACGCCTGGACCCCGAGCGTGATCACAAACGAGATCGGGCCTGCTCAGGGGAGGCGCCCGGGAACCTATGCATGATCACAAGTGGAATCGGCACTGCTCACACAGGGTTCCCGGGAACCTTTGCATGATCACGGCCGAGGTATGGCGTGGTGAGGCGGGGTGTCCGTGAACCTGTGCATGATCACGCGCGGGGGGTGGTGGGCTCAGTCGCCGAGGAGGGCGTCGACGAAGACCTCGGGGTCGAACGGGGCGAGATCGTCGGGGCCCTCGCCCAGCCCGACCAGTTTGACGGGGACGCCCAGCTCCCGCTGGACCGAGATGACGATGCCGCCCTTGGCGGTGCCGTCCAGCTTGGTCAGCGCGATGCCGGTGACGTTGACCACCTCGGCGAAGACCTGCGCCTGGCGCATGCCGTTCTGCCCGGTGGTGGCGTCGAGGACCAGCAACACCTCGTCGACCATGGCCCTCTTCTCGATGACCCGCTTGACCTTGCCGAGCTCGTCCATCAGCCCCGTCTTGGTGTGCAGGCGGCCCGCCGTGTCGACGATGACGGTGTCGACCTTGTCCTCGATGCCCTTGGCCACCGCGTCGAACGCCACGGACGCCGGGTCACCGCCCTCGGGACCCCTGACCACGGCCGCGCCCACGCGGTCGCCCCACGTCTGGAGCTGGTCGGTCGCGGCGGCCCGGAACGTGTCGGCCGCCCCGAGGACGACCTTGTTGCCGTCGCCGATGAGGGCACGGGCCAGCTTTCCGGTCGTGGTGGTCTTGCCGGTGCCGTTGACCCCGACGACGAGGACCACGGCCGGGCGCTCGCCGTGAGCGCGGGTGTGGAGCGTGCGGTCGAGGTCGGGAGCGATCTGGGCCAGCAGCTCCTCACGAAGCATGCCGCGGACCTCCTCCGGGGAGCGGGTCCCGAGGACCTTCACCTTGGTCCGCAGGTCCTCCACCATGGCCCGGGTGGGAGCGACGCCCACGTCGGCGGTGATCAGGATCTCCTCGATCTCGTCCCACACGTCGTCGTCGAGCCGGTCCCGCGACAGCAGTTCGAGCAGGCCCTTGCCCAGCGCGCTCTGCGAGCGGGCCAAGCGGCTGCGCAGCCGGACCATCCGGCCCGCGGACGGCGGCGGAACCTCGATCGCCGGCGGCTTGAGCAGCTCCTCGGCCGGAGGCGGCAGTGTGGTGGTCGTTCCACCGTCCTGTTCGCCGAGACCGGCCTTGCCCGGCTCTTCGACGCCCGGGGCCCGCGGCTCAGGCGGCGCCTCCACCGGAGGGAGGTCCTTGGCCTTCGGCCGGAACAGCAGGAACAGGCCGCCCACCGCCAGAACGGCGACGAGGGCCACGATCACGATGATGCCGAGGTAACCATCCACAACATGCAGTTTCCCAGACAACCCCCACTGCTGCGGTAACCACACCCCGAACCAGCAAAGGGCGGCAGCGATCGCTCTATCGAGACCAACCGGTCCCCGAGGGGCGCGGCTGTGCCTGGACTGAGGAGTCGAGTGGGGAGCGAGGCACGAGCGACCCCGAGCGACGAGGGCTGTGCTTAGTGCGCGCCTCCGGCACGACCTCGCGGCCTCAAAGGCGCCCCGAGCGGAGCGAGCGCAATGGGCACAGTGCCCGCCTCGCCGGAGGCGAGGCAATCAGACACAGCTACACACTCTCGCGGAGGCGCTGGCTGACGACCTGGGTGACGCCGTCGCCGCGCATGGACACGCCGTACAGCGCGTCGGCGATCTCCATCGTGCGCTTCTGGTGGGTGATGACGATGAGCTGGGAGCTCTGCCGCAGCTCCTCGAAGAGGGTGAGCAGCCGCTGGGTGTTGGTGTCGTCGAGGGCGGCCTCGACCTCGTCCATCACGTAGAACGGCGACGGGCGGGCCTTGAAGATGGAGATGAGGAACGCCACCGCCGTCAGCGACCGCTCGCCGCCGGACAGCAGGGACAGCCGCTTGACCTTCTTGCCGGGCGGCCGGGCCTCGACCTCGACGCCGGTCGTCAGCATGTCGGCCGGGTCGGTCAGCAGGAGACGGCCCTCGCCGCCGGGGAAGACCCGCTCGAAGATCTGCGAGAACTCGCGGGCCACGTCCTCGTAGGCGGAGGCGAACACCTGCTCGACCCGGTCGTCGACCTCCTTGACGACGAGCAGCAGGTCCCTCCGGGTCTTCTTGAGGTCTTCGAGCTGGGAGGTGAGGAACGCGTGCCGCTCCTCCAGCGCGGCGAACTCCTCGAGCGCCAGCGGGTTGACCTTGCCGAGCTGGGTCATCTGCTTGTCGGCCGTCCTGGCGCGCTTCTCCTGCTCCTCGCGGACGTACGGCACGGGCGGGTCGCCGGGCACCAGGGCGTCCGGGCCGTACTCGGTGATGAGCGGCTCCAGCTCGACGCCGTACTCCTCCAGGGCCCGCTGCTCCATCTGCTCCAGGCGGAGCCGCTGCTCGGTCCTGGCCATCTCGCTGCCATGGACCCGGTTGACCAGGGCGTCCAGCTCGGAGCTCAGCTCGCGGACGCGCAGCCGTACCGCCTTGAGCTCCGCGTCGATCTCCCCGCGCGCCCGCTCGGCCTCGTCTCGCTCCTCGGCGGCCCGGACGAGTGAGCCTTCCAGCGCCTTCAGGGCCGTCTGGGCGCCTCGGGCGACGGCCGCGGCCACCTCGGCCTGCCTGCGGCGGCGCTCTCGCTGGGTCGCCGCCTTCGCACGGTCCTCGCGCTCGCGCCGGGCGGCCCGCATGAGCCCGTCGGCCCGACCGGCGATGCCCCCCACCCGCTCCTCGGCCGTCCGGACCGTCAGTCTCGCCTCCATCTCGGCCTGGCGGGTGACCGCGCAGGTCGCGGCGAGCTGGTCACGGGCCTCGGTGGTCGGCTCGGCCTCCAGCTCCTGGGCGTACTCCGCCTCGGCGAGCTGCTCCTCCAGCTCCACGACCCCCGCCTGGGCCAGCTCACGGGCCTCTTCCCCGTCCTGTACGGCTTTCGCGAGGCGGGCGGCCTCGTCCTGGGCCGCTTTGACGGCGGCCTCCAGGCGGGCGAGCTGCCTGGCCGCGGCGGCGGCCTTCTGGTCGGCGTCCCGCTGCCTGGCCCGCACCCGGTCGAGCACGGCCTGTGCGGCGTTGAGACCGTTCTGCGCGCTGTTCACGCCGTTCTGGGCCACGGTGACACCGGTCTGCGCCTCGCTGACCTGGGCCTGGGCCGCCTCGACCGCGAGCTGGAACTCCCGCTCGGCGGCGACGGCCTCGGTCAGCGCCTCGGCGTTCGCCTCGGCGGCCGCTCGGGCGGTGCCGAGATCGGCGGCCGCCTCGTCGAGCGCCGCCCGCACCTGGAGCACCGAGCTCACTCCACCGGACCCGCCGTGGGCGGCATGGGCGCCGAGGAGGTCACCGGAGCGCGTGACGGCCCGCAGGCCGGGATGCGCCTCCACGACCTGCCGGGCGGCGGTGAGGTCGGCGACGACGACCACATCCGAGAGGAGAGCCGCCACGGTGGATCGGAGCGCGCCGGGCACGGTGACCAGGGCGGCCGCCCACTCAGCGCCGGCCACCGGCGCCGGACCGCGCGTTTCCGCCGGTAAGGATTCGGACGCGATCAGCAGCGCCGCACGGCCTCCGTCCGCCTCACGGAGATGCTCCATGGCGGCCACGGCGGCGTTCAGGGAGTCGACGGCGACGGCGTCGGCCGCCAGCACCGCGGCGATGGCCGCCTCCGCTCCCGAGCGGACGGTCAGCATGGTGGCGATCGGGCCGAGGACTCCCGCGACGCCCGCGCCGACGAGCGCGGCCGCCCCGTCGACGCCTCCGGCCAGGCTCATCTCCAGGGCCTCACGCCGGGCCTGAAGCGCGGCGACGGCCCGCTGGGACTCCTGGTCGGCGGCGCGGGCCGTACCCACCGCGGACTTGGCGGCGGCGAGCGCGTCGCGGGGCGCGGCCACCGCGGCCTTCGCCTGCCGTACGACCTCCTCCGCCTGCTCCGCCACGGCCCTGGCCTCCTCGACCGCGGCCCGTGCGAGGTCCACGCCCTCCTGGGCGGCCTCCAGCTCGGCGACCAGCTCGGGATCGGCGGCGGGCTCGCTCAGCTCCTGCTCGTCGCACTCGGCCTGGGCCCGCTCGGCCCGCTGGCGGGCCTCTTCCAGGGCCTTGGTGAGCCGGCCGATCTCGTCGCCCGCCGCACGGGCGCGGCTCCTCGCCGACTCGACCTGTCCCCGGAGCCTCGCCAGGGCCTCTCGCCGGTCGGCGGCGGCCCGCGCGGCCGCGGCGAGCCTCCGCTCCTCGACGCCCAGAGACTCCTCCGCGTCGGCCCGGATCTCCACGGCGGCGGCCAGCCGTTCGCGCGCCTCGTCGAGTTCCTCCGCCAGTACGCGCTCCTGCTCGCGGACCTCGGCGGCCTCCCGCTCGAGGTCCTCGGGGTCACGGCCCCGGCGCTCGATCGCGGCCGCGTCGGCGGCGTGCCGCTCCCGCTCCGCCGCGAGGCTCTCGACGCTCCGCAGCCGCTCCCTGAGGGCGGACAGGCGGTAGAAGATCTCCTGGGCCGCCTTCAGGCGGGGCTGGGCCTCGTTCTCGGCCGTCTCCAGCTCGGCCTCGCGGCTCTGGCCCCGCGCGAGCTCGGCCTCGACCTGGGTCCTCCTCGACAGGACGGCCGCCTCGTCGGCGGCCTCCCGCTGCAGGGTGTCCCGCAGGGTCACGACGTCGTCGGCGAGCAGCCGCAGCCGCGCGTCGCGCAGGTCGGCCTGGATGACGGCGGCCTTGCGGGCGATCTCGGCCTGGCGGCCCAGCGGCTTGAGCTGGCGGCGCAGCTCGGTCGCGAGGTCCTGGACGCGGGTGAGGTTGGCCTGCATGGCGTCGAGCTTGCGGAGCGCCTTCTCCTTGCGCTTTCGGTGCTTGAGGACGCCCGCGGCCTCCTCGATGAACGCCCTGCGGTCCTCGGGCCCCGCGTGCAGCACCTGGTCGAGCTGGCCCTGGCCGACGATGACGTGCATCTCCCGGCCGATGCCGGAGTCGGAGAGGAGCTCCTGGATGTCGAGGAGGCGGCAGGTGTCGCCGTTGATGGCGTATTCGCTCTGGCCGGACCTGAACATCAGCCGGCTGATCGTCACCTCGGTGTAGTCGATCGGGAGCGCGCCGTCGGAGTTGTCGATGGTGAGCGTGACCTCGGCCCGGCCGAGCGGCGGGCGGCTGGAGGTGCCCGCGAAGATCACGTCCTCCATCTTGCCGCCGCGCAGCGACTTGGCGCTGTGCTCGCCCATCACCCAGGCGAGCGCGTCGACGACGTTGGACTTGCCGGAGCCGTTCGGCCCCACCACGCAGGTGATGCCCGGCTCGAAACGGAGGGTCGTCGCGGAGGCGAAGGACTTGAAGCCACGCAGGGTGAGGGTCTTCAGGTACACCTCCGCCCCCTCCCTGCCGCCCTGCTGTGGGGAAGACTACCGGTCTCCGAAGGCGCGGGGCGTCGGATACGGCTCGCTGAGGGGCTTGACCCGGCGCTCACACAACCCGGCGGAGCCGAGTGGGGCCACCGGGAACGCTCGGGCGGACGATCGGCGAGAATGGCCGGCTCCGGGTGGCGTCGTCACCAAAATGGCCCCTTACCGACAATTAACACCAGCTAAATATCGTCAGAACCAGTCCGCAAATGACAAGGGACGCCTTGGGAGGCGTCCCTGACAATCCATCTCCTGTTCTTGGCCGGTCCTCAGGTGAGAGCCGGCTCGCGATCCTGCAGCCGGACCAGAGCCTCATCACGAGTTTGCGCCGAGAGCGCGTCGTTCTGGGCCTGGAGCCGGGTGAGTTCTGCCTCCAAGTCCCGGATGCGCTGCTGGAGACGGCGCATTTCCGAGACCATCCGAGGGTCAGGACCGCCGACGTGGCCGAGTAGAGCCTTCGCCATAGTAAAGGGTCCTCCACGCTGAGTGACCAGACTGGTTCGCGCACTTCATGCCGCGGGAGGGGTGCGCGTGGTTCCTCTCAAGAGTCGCACCGGCATTGGAGACGGTCAAGTTGAACGCTCCGCATGGATGTACCGGTGGGCACTCTCGGTAGGTAAATATACCGCATTTGGGTGGTTTGAGGGAAGCCCTACCTCTCTACAAACCCCGCCATACTTCCCTTAGCATCACTCCAACGCTCGACCACCCCCTCGACCTGGCCGGGCGTGTCACCAGCACGTAACATCGCGAGCAGTTTGTCGCACGATTCCCTGGGACCTTCGGCCACGATCTCAACCCTGCCGTCAACCAGGTTCGCGGCCCAGCCGGCCAGGCCCAGTTCGAGCGCCCTGGCCCGGGTCCACCACCGGAACCCGACACCCTGCACCCGTCCCCTGACCCACGCCGTCAACCGAATCACGCTTACAAGTATCCAAACGGGTCCGGGCGCGGCCACGCCGGGGGCACTGTTCACGGCCTGGCGTTCCTGGGCCGGGGCTGGCACTTCGGGCAGCTGTAGGACGACCTGTTCATGAAGGCCTCGCGCCTGATCGGCGTCCCGCACCGGCGGCACGGCTCGTCGCGCCTGCCGTACACGGCGAGGGAGCGGTCGAAGTAGCCGCTCTCGCCGTTGACGTTCACGTAAAGGCTGTCGAAGGACGTGCCGCCCTGGCCGAGCGCCTCGGTCATGACCGCCCGGACGGCCGACACCAGCTCGGCGATCTTCGGGCGGGTGAGCGTTTCGGTCGGCCTCGCCCAGTGCAGCCGGGCCCTCCACAGCGCCTCGTCGGCGTAGATGTTGCCGACACCGCTGATCAGCGACTGGTCGAGGAGGGCTCTCTTGATCCCGGTACGGCGGAGCCGCAGGTCGATCGCGAACTCGTCGTCGTCGAACGCGTCCTCCAGCGGGTCGGCCGCGATGTGCGTGATCGGCTCGGGAACCGGGCGCGGCAGCCGTACGACCATGGGGGCGACCAGGACGTGGCCGAACGTGCGCTGGTCGACGAAGCGCAGGTCCGGGCCGCCGTCGGTGAAGCTGAGCCGTACACGCAGGTGCTTCTCCGCGGGCGCGAGCGGATCGACCACGAGGAGCTGGCCGCTCATGCCCAGATGCGCCAGCAGCGCCTCGTCACCCTCTTGGCTGAATTGGCTGAATTGGCTGAAGACGCCCTGCTCGCTCTTGCCGGTCGGGGCGCCCGGCTCGGCCGGCTCGTCGCGGAGCGGCAGCCATAAGTACTTGCCCCGGCGCTCGGCTGACAGAACGGTACGGCCCTTGAGCTGGTCGGGCAGATCCCCCGCGTTCCGGCGGACCGCGCGCGGGTGGAGCACCTCGGCGGACGCGATCGTACGGCCGGCGACCCAGCGTTCGAGACCGCGCCGGACGACCTCGACCTCGGGCAGTTCAGGCATGCCGCTCCGACCCCTCTCGCTCGTTCACGCCTCGCTCGTTTCGGACTGGAGCGCCGTGACTTCTCGGCTGGAGTTCTGTGACCTTCCGCCAGACCGCTGTGACTTCCCGGCTCGCTTGACCGCCGTGACTTCCCGTGGGAGCCGCGTCACTTCGCGCGGGAGCCATGTGACGCGAGCTCAGGCCCGGCCGAGACCGGCGCCCTCGCGGGCGTCCCGCAGCGCGCGGATCGCCGTCCAGGCCGCCTCGGCCGCCTGCTGCTCGGCCTCCTTCTTACTGCGCCCGGCGCCCGTGCCGTACTCCCGCCCGCCGACCCGGACGGTCGCCACGAACGACTTGGCGTGGTCGGGCCCGCTCTCGTCGACGTGGTACTCGGGGACGCCGAGCATCTCGGCGGCGGTCAGCTCCTGCAGCGACGTCTTCCAGTCGAGCCCGGCGCCCAGCGAGGCCGACCGCGTGATCAGCGGGTCGAACAGCAGGTGGACGACGCGGAAGGCCTCTTCCAGGCCCTTGTCGACGTAGACCGTGCCGATCAGGGCTTCCAGGGTGTCGGCCAGGATCGACGACTTGTCGCGCCCGCCCGTGCCCTCCTCGCCGCGGCCCAGGCGCAGATATTTGCCCAGGTCGAGGGTCCTCGCCACATCGGCGAGCGCCCTCATGTTCACGACGGCGGCGCGGAGCTTCGCGAGCTGCCCCTCGGGCAGGTCGGGATGGCCGCGGTAAAGGGTGTCCGTGACCACGAGGCCTAGGACCGAGTCGCCCAGGAACTCCAGGCGTTCGTTGGTCGGCAGGCCGCCGTTCTCGTACGCGTAGGAGCGGTGCGTCAGCGCCCGCTCCAGGATGTCCGTGCTGAGCCGCACATCGAGCAACTCCCGCAGCTCATCACGGGCGACCTCGACGGCCACCGGCTTCACCGATGATGCGCCCACGACTTTTCCTCCTGACTTCATGCATGGCGGGGCCGAGCACGGAGGCAGGTGGATCGCTGGAAGCCCGAAGGCGTGGTGGACGCCGGGCCACCGATGATCGGGGGCCCCGGCGTCCACCACGGCCTCGGGCACGCTGTGATGGTCTTCTTCTCGCTCCAACCGCCACCGCACGCGCCTGTAAAGCAAGGTAACGCCGACCGGGTCGATTGACGATCCGGCCGGCGTCCCCCTCCGCTTATGGCGCGATCAGGCCGACGGCTCGATGACCTGACGGCGGTTGTAGGTGCCACAAGTCGGGCACGCCACGTGCGGACGCTTCGGCGAGCGGCACTGCGGGCAGCTCACGAGCGCGACCGCGGCGGCCTTCCACTGGGACCTGCGGGCGCGGGTGTTGCTCCGCGACATCTTCCGCTTGGGGACGGCCACGTCAACCCTCCTGATCGTCTTCGTTGTTCACAACCAAGCCCTGCAGCGACGCCCAGCGCGAGTCGATCTTCTCGTGTCCGTGGTCAGGGCCGGCCTCCGCCAGCTTGACCCCGCATTCCGCGCAGAGACCGGGGCAGTCATCACCGCACACCGGGCTCAGCGGCAGTGCGAGCACCACCGCGTCACGGAATACCGGCTCGAGATCGAGCAGTTCGCCGTCGAGGAGTTGATCGTCCTCTCCAGCGTCCTCCGCCGAGTAGAAGAAGAGCTCCTGGAAGTCGACCTCGATCTCCGAGGTCAACGGATCCAGGCAGCGCGAGCACTCTCCGCTGAGCGGAACCCGCGCCGTGCCCGTGACGAGCACGCCCTCCATCACCGCTTCGAGCCGGATGTCCAGCTCGACGTCGGCGTCCTTGGGAACGCCGATCATTCCGACCGCGAGGTCCGCCGGAGCCGGGAGGACCGGAGTCATCTTGCGCATCGACCCTGGTCGTCGCCCTAGGTCATGGGTTGAGATCACCCACGGGGCTCGGGGGTCGAGGCTGCGCAGAGTCATCCTGCTCTCGTTAGGCATGGCGAATCACCGCCGTCGTGCAAGGCTGAAAGGAAAGAATACCAGCCTGTTGTCAGCCTCTGAGCCGCTCGACGAGCAGCTTGTGAACGAGGTCGGGGACCAGGCCCGATACGTCACCACCATACCGCGCGATCTCCTTCAGCCTGCTCGACGACAGGAAGGAGTACTCCGGGTTGGTGGACATGAACAGCGTTTCGACACCGGACATCCGGTAGTTGAGCTGGGCCATCTGCAGCTCGTAGTCGAAGTCGCTGACCGCGCGCAGCCCCTTCACGATGGCCGGGATGCCCTGCTGCTTGCAGTAGTCCACGAGGAGCCCGTGGAACTTCTCCACCCGGACGTTGCCGTACTCCCTCGTCACCGACTGGAGCATCTCTATCCGCTCGTCGATCGTGAAGAGGCTCTTCTTCTCAATGTTGATCAGCACCGCCACGACGACCTCGTCGTACAACCGAGAGGTCCGGCCGATGATGTCCAGATGTCCGTTGGTCACGGGGTCGAACGACCCCGGACAGACGACGCGACGCAAGGCGCACCCCCACGTTTACGGGTTCCCGGCTGCGCGACCGTACCAAACGGCCGCTTCACCGTAGCGACGGACCCTGTCTTCTTCGAATCCCGGTGGCCACACCAGGTCCTTACCCCTCGACTCCCGTTCCACCGCGATCAGGGCGTCCCCGGCCAGCCAGCCGTTGTCCCGCAGCGCCTCCAGCACGCGCGTGACCGCCTCGTCGGAGACCGCGTAGGGCGGGTCCGCGAAGACCAGGTCGTACGGCTCCGCGCACTCCTGGGCCACGACCCGCTCGACCTTCTCCGGCCTGAGGGACGCCCCCGGCAGCCCGAGCGAGGCGATGTTCTGCCTGATGGTCCGTACGGCTTTCGCGTCCGACTCGACGAGCAGCGCGTGGGCGGCGCCCCTGCTCAGGGCCTCCAGGCCGACGGCGCCCGATCCGGCGTAGAGATCGAGGACCCGGGCCCCGTCGAGCGTGCCGAGCAGCGAGCCGACGCTCGCGAACAGCCCTTCCCTGGTCCGGTCGCTCGTCGGTCTGGTCGCCCTGCCCGGCGGTACGGCGAGCCGGCGGCCCCCTGCGGTCCCTGCGATCACCCGCGTCATCCGCCCATTCTCCCGCCCGGCACGGCCGTGGCGCGCGGGCGGGCCACCACGAGCGGCGATCCTCCCAGGTCAAGAGTGGGCAAGGGACGGCGAGGAATAGGTAAGAGCGGTATCGCGGACCCGTCCGCATCCGCATGATGAGTTCTGCGGCCTTCAAGGTGACCCAGGGGAAGGCCGGCCGGCGTGATCGTGAGCCCTTCCGCACGTCGGCGCCCTCGGCACCTGACCCGAGGGTGGGCCCAGCCGGGGACGGCATTCGGGGGGAGGCCGTCCCATGGCTGGGCCCTGGGTCATTTAAAGGCCCAGGGCGCTCGGCCCGGCAGCGTCTCCCGGCCATTGAGGCCTTGCCGAGACCTTCTGGAACTCTCGGGGACTCTCGGGGACTCTCGGGGACTCTCGGCGGCTTCGGAGAGACTCTCGGAGATCTGCCGCGTCACGCCTTTTCGAGATAGTCCGCCTTCTCGTCGGCGACGACGGCGTCGAGCTCGGCCCGCAGGGCGGGGTGTGCCTCCAGTTCGGGATCGGCGGACAGGACCGTCACGGCCTCCTCGCGGGCGGCCTCGATGACGTCCTCGTCGCGGAGGAGCTGGAGCATCTTCAGCGACGACTTGCGGCCCGACTGGGCGGCCCCCAGGACGTCACCCTCGCGGCGCTGCTCCAGGTCGACCCGGGACAGCTCGAACCCGTCCAGGGTGGCCGCCACCGCCTCCAGACGGGCGCGGGCGGGCGTCGCCTCCGGCGCCTCGCTCACGAGCAGGCACAGGCCCGGCAGGCCGCCCCGTCCCACCCGGCCGCGAAGCTGGTGGAGCTGTGAGACGCCGAACCGGTCGGCATCCATAATGATCATGACGGAGGAGTTCGGCACGTCCACGCCCACCTCGATCACCGTGGTGGCCACCAGGACGTCGATCTCCCCCTTGGTGAAGGCCCGCATCACCGCGTCCTTCTCCTCGGGCGGCAGCTTGCCGTGCAGCACCTCGACCCTCAGCCCGTGGAGGGGGCCGTCCGAAAGCATCTCGGCGACCTCTAGGACCGCCAGGGGCGGCCTGCGCTCCTCCTCGTCCCTGTCCACACCCCTGTCCAAACCCCCGTCCACGTCCCCCTCGTCGCCCTCCTGGTCGCCGATGCGGGGACACACGATGTACGCCTGGCGGCCCAGGGCGACCTCCTCGCGGACCCGCTGCCAGGTGCGGTCGAGGAAGTGGGGCTTCTCGGCGGCGGGCACGACATGCGTCGAGATCGGCGCCCGGCCGGAGGGAAGCTGGGACAGCGTGGAGACCTCCAGGTCGCCGAAGACCGTCATCGCGACCGTCCGCGGGATGGGGGTCGCCGTCATGACGAGAACATGCGGGCGCCCGCCGCCCCCCTTCTCGCGCAGCGCGTCACGCTGCTCGACGCCGAACCTGTGCTGCTCGTCCACGACGACCAGCCCGAGGTCGGCGAACTGCACATGCTCCTGGAGCAGGGCATGGGTGCCGACCACGATGCCGGCCGCCCCCGAGGCCGCGTCCAGCAGCGCCCTCCTGCGAGCGGCGGCGCCCATCGAGCCGGTCAGCAGGGCGACGACCGTGCCCCCGAACATCCCGCCCGTGGCGAGGTCGCCCAGCATGCCGACGATCGACCGGTGGTGCTGCTGGGCCAGCACCTCGGTCGGCGCCAGCAGGACGGCCTGGCCGCCGGAGTCGACCACCTGCAGCATGGCGCGCAGCGCGACCACGGTCTTGCCCGCGCCCACCTCTCCCTGCAGGAGGCGGTGCATCGGGTGCTCCCCGGCGAGATCGGCGGCGATCTCCTCGCCCACCTCCCGCTGCCCTTCGGTGAGCTCGAACGGCAGCCTGGCGTCGAAGTCGCCGAGCAGCCCGCCGGCGCGCCCGGGCCGCGGCCTGGCCGGCCAGGCGGACGCCGCCAGCCGCCGCCGGACGAGCACGGCCTGCAGGACGAACGCCTCGTCGAACTTCAGCCGGCTCCGCGCCCGGGTGATCTCCCCGAAGTCCCTGGGCCGGTGGATCTGGCGCAGCGCGCCCTCCAGCGTCGCCAGCCCGTGCCGCGCCCTCACCTCGGCGGGAAGCGGGTCGTCCAGACTGAGGACGTCCAGCACCGTGCGGACGGCTCTTCGGATCTTCCAGGTGGCGAGGCCCTGCGCCGAGGGGTAGATCGGCACGGGCGCGGACGCGAACTCCTCCGCCGTCTCGGCCGTCTCGTCGAACGACTCGTAGTCAGGATGCGTCAGCGACACCCGCCTGGTCTTCGAGGCGGCGAAGACGTCGACCTTGCCCGAGAACATCGCCTCGGTGCCCGGCGTCAGCCGGTTCTCGGCGACGTAGGCCCCCTTGCCGAAGAAGGCGAGGTGCAGCCTGTCCTTGCCGTCGGTGACCTGCACGTCGAGCCAGGTGCCCTGCCGGTTCTTCATCGGGCGGCGCATCGCGGACGACACCTTGCCGACCACGGTCACGTGCTCCCCGTGCTCCAGCGACGCGATGGGCGTCAGCTCGCCGCGCTCCGCGTACCGCCTCGGATAGTGCCGCAGCAGCTCCCCGACCGTCGTGATGCCCAGGGCGCTCTCCAGCGGGGCGGCCGTCTTGTCGCCCAGGGCCCTCTTCAGCGGCTCGTCGAACCTCGTCACGCCACCAGTTTCTACCCGGGATCGCCGACAATCCCGCTCAGTCGCCCGCTACTCGCCCCTCAATCGCCCCTCACTCGGCCCTCACTCGGCTCCGATGAGGAGCGGATAGCCGCCCTGACCCCCTTCGTAGACGGTCACCTCGATGTCCGGGCGGGCCCGCTCCAGATGGTCCTGTACGGCCCGCAGAAGCCCCTCCGGGGCGTCGGCGCCCGTCACGAGCGTCACGAGTTCGCTGCCGCCGGACAGCAGCCTGCGGGTGATCTCGACGGCCGTGTCCGCGAGAGCCGTACCGATCAGGGCGACCTCGCCGTCCACGACGCCCAGCACGTCGCCGGGACGGCAGAGCCCGGCGCTGGTCATGGCCTCGCGGTTGGCGATCCAGACGTGGCCGTGCCGGGTGTGCCCCGCGGCGTCGGTCATCGTAACGATGTCGTCGTCGAAGCGGCGGAGCGGGTCGTGCACCGCGAGAGCGGCGAGGCCCTGGACCGACGCCTTGGTGGGCAGCACGCTCACCGTGAGGCCCTCCTCACGGGCTATCTCGGCCGCGGCCACGGCCACGGCGTGGACGCCGCCGTCGTTGGGCAGCACGGCGACCTCGGCCCCGGCCTCCCGGATGGCCTGAAGGACCGCCGCCAGGCGTGGGGTCGAGCCGGGCTCCCGCAGGACGACGACAGCCCCGGCCTGCCGGAACAGTTCGGCCAGGCCCTCTCCGGCCGCGACCGCGACGACGCCGCGCTCCCGGCTGGGCTCGTGCGGGCGCCCGCCGAGATAGGTCACGCGGATGCGGTGCGGACGGCCCAGGCCCATCGCGGCCTCGATCGCCGCCCCGGCGTCGTCCACGTGGACGTGGACGTTCCACAGACCGTCCCCTCCGACGATCACCAGGGAGTCGCCCAGGGCATCGAGCGCGGCCCTCAGCCGGTCGACGTCGTCCTGACCGGCGTCCAGCAGGTACATGACCTCGTAGCCCAGGCCGGCCTCGGCCTCGGCCGTGATCTTCTCGGTCGTGATCTTTTCTGGTGGAGCCGGGACCTCGTGCCTGTCGCTGTATGCCTCGGCGACCACCTCGGACAGGCTCTCGAGGATGATCGCCAGCCCGGCCGCGCCGGCGTCCACCACGCCGTTGCGGGCGAGCACGTCGAGCTGCCCGGTGGTCCGGCGCAGCGCCCTGCGCGCCTCCTCGGCCGCGCACCGCGCCACCTCGGCGAGATCGTCCGGAGCGTCCCGTACGGCTTGCGCCACCGCCGCCAGCACGGTGAGCAGGGTGCCCTCCACCGGCCGGACCACCGCCGCCCTGGCCAGCTCGGCGGCCTTGAGGAGACCGTCACGTAAATCGGCTCCCCGGCCCTCGGCCTTCCTGAGCACCTCGGCCATCCCCCTGATGGCCTGGCTGACGATCACCCCGGAGTTGCCCCGAGCGCCGATGAGGGCCCCTCGGGCGAGCGTCTGCCACGTCGTGTCGCTGCCCGCGTCGCGCGGCAGGGCGTCCAGGGCCTCGGCCGCGGACAGCAGGGTCAGGTGCAGGTTGGTCCCCGTGTCGCCGTCCGGGACGGGGAACACGTTGAGCGCGTCGATCTCGGCCCTCGCCTGGCCGAGAGCGTCCGCGCAGTGCCGTGACCAGCGCCGGACCGCGGGGGGATCGAGCACCTCCAGCATTGACGCCGTCCTTCCTACTGGGCGCGCTCCGGCCCCCCGATGCGCTACGGTTGGCTGGATACGAGATTATCCCCGTTCGCCGGGATCCCCGTTTGGCGTGGACCGGCCGACATCGGATATCCTCGTCTGGCCAGCCGGTTGTCCCGGCATTGCTCGGATGAGCCGCTCTACCGGCGGACCGGGCCGATCGACTGATTCAAAGGAGCGATTACCGTGGCTTCCGTCTGCGACGTCTGCGCCAAGAAGCCGATTTTCGGCAACAACGTCTCCCACTCGCACCGCCGCACCCGCCGCCGCTGGAACCCGAACATCCAGACCGTGCGCGCGGTGGTCAACGGGACGCCGAAGCGGCTGAACGTGTGCACCTCCTGCATCAAGGCAGGCAAGGTCACCCGCTAGACCCTCTGGACCCCAGGTCTCCGCGTAAGCCCGTCACCGATCCGGTGGCGGGCTTTCGCGTTGCCCCACCAACCACATTGGTGATCATGTGGTGATCATGTGGTGACCATGTGGTGATCATGCACAGGTTCCCGTGCACATGATCTGCGCAGCGCCCACCTCGCACGTGATCATGCACAGGTTCCCGTGCGCATGGCCTGAGCAGCGCGAACATCGTGCGTGATCATGCACCCGAGCTCACGGGGCGATGCCGTCGATCTCGACGAGGAGGTGCCGGGGGCCGCGCAGGACGGGGTTCTGCCGGTAGGGCGGCGGGTCGGCGACGAGCCGCGGGTTCTGGAGCCGCCGCGCGAGCTCGACGAGCGCGATCTGGCCCTCCAGCCGGGCGAGCGGCGCGCCGAAGCAGGTGTGGATCCCGCTGCCGAACCCGAGATGCTGGTTGTCCCGCCGCTCGGGATCGAACCGGTCGGGGTCGTCGAAGCGCAGCGGATCACGGTTTCCCGAGCCGAGCACGAGGGTCATTGGAGCGCCCTTCGGGATGAGGACGCCCGCGATCTCGATGTCGGCCAGCGTGACCCGCTGGGGCAGCAGGTGGACAGGCGGCTCGAAGCGAAGCAGCTCCTCCACCGCGCCCACGGCCAGCTCCGGCTCGCGGCGTAGCCGTTCGAGCACGTGCGGGTGGCGCAGCAAGGTCAGCATCCCGTTGGTGATGAGGTTCACCGTGGTCTCGTGACCGGCGATGAGCAGCAGCACGGCGGTGCTGATCAGCTCCAGCTGGGACATCGGCCCATCCGGGCCGTGGCCGGTCACCAGGGCGGAGACCATGTCATCGCCGGGCTTCCGGCTGCGGGCGGCCACGAGCTCCCCCAGGAAGCGGCCAAGCTCCAGCCTCGCCCGCTGCGCGGTGCGCTGCCGCTCGGCGGGATCGTCCCAGGCGGCCAAGTCAAGAGTGGAGACCAGCAGATCGACCCAGTCGCGGAAACGCGGCTCGTCCTCGCGCGGCACCCCGAGGATCCGGCAGATCACCGTGACGGGGAAGGGATAGGCAAAGTCGTCGACGATGTCGACCTGGCCCTTGCCCTCGAAGCCGTCGATCAGGCCGCCGACGATCCCGGCCAGCTCGGGCCGGAGGCTGTCGACGTACTCGGGGCTGTGCGGCGGGCCGAAGGGCCGCATCGCCTGACGGCGCAGCCGGTCATGCGCGGGCGGGTCGAGCCTGATCATCGAGGGAGGCAGGGTCGCGTCCTCTTCCTCGATGTCCGGATCCGCCCACGGGCCTGCCAGGTTCCGCCTGTCGGAGCTGATCCGCGGGTCATGGAGAAGCGAGTGGATCTCCCAGTAGGTGCTGACGACGTACGTGCCGTCCTCCTGCCTCGCCACCGGGGTCTTCCTGAGCTCCGCGTAGAGCGGGTAGGGATCGGCGCGGCTACCGTAGTCGGTGATCCGCTTGAGCATGGTGTCCGGCGTCATGGCTGGTCTCCTGAGGTGTCTCCTGAGGTGTCTTCCGTACGCCTTGGTCTGGCTTGGTGTGCCTTCTGTGCCGTGCCTTTGGGCGTACGCCAGGCCGTACGGGATCGGCCGGGGCGCGGCGACGTCGGGCGGTCATGCCCGCGCGGGGGTGAAGACGACGCGCTGGTCGTTCGGCAGGTGGCCGGTGATCGTCACTGTGGCGCCGTGGCTGGGCAGAGCCGGATCCGGGAACTCCGGGGACATCGACCGCATCACCGGTGGCCGGTCAACGGGGACGAAGGACGGCGGGAACGGCGCCGCCGCCATGATCAGCTCACGGTAGAAGTCGAGCCATTTCGCCTGGTCGAATGCGACCGCCGCGGTGACGCGGCCACGGTGCCCATACGCCGCGACGAACCGGCGCTCCTCGAGCGAGCCCTGCATGACCATCATCTCGTCGGCGAACGTCGGCACGCCGACCGATCGGATGCTCACGCCGAACTGGGTGGACCAGAAGGCCGGGATCGCGAGATGCGGGCGGCGGGCCGAGCCGCAGCTGATCATGTTGTGCCCGGCGACCTCGGCCTGGGCGACGGCGTTGCCCCAGTGTTCGAGGAAGAGGAAGTTGTACTCGTAGAGCGGGTTCGGGGCACGCGCCACGTCACCGGCCACGAACACGTCGTCGGTGACGATTCCGTTGACGTCGAAGGCTCGGCAGCCCGCGTCACAGGCCACGCCACGCGGGCCGGCGGCCAGGCCGGACCCGGCGAGCCACTCGGTGTTGCCTATCGACCCGAGGCAGACGACCGCCGCGTCCACGTCGATGGCGGTGCCATCGGACAGGTGGGCCCGCCTCAGCCGCCCGGACGGGTCCCCCTCCAGGGCCGTGACCGTCACCCGGCATCGCAGGTCGACGCCGTGCTCCCGGTGCATCCGCGCGACGACCGAACCGATCACGCCGCCCAGCGCCCCGACGAGCGGGACCGGCCCGCGTTCCGCGACCGTCACCTCCAGGCCCAGCTCACGGCAGGCGGAGGCGACCTCCGAACCCATGAACCCGGCGCCGATGACCAGAACGCGCCGCGGCCTCGCCGCGAGCCTCCGGCGCAGCCGGGCCGCGTCGCCGTTCGTGCGCAGGACGAACACCCCGTCGAGATCGCGCTCGTTCTCGTTCGGCCAGGGCCGGGCGCGGACGCCGGTCGCGATGAGGAGGCGGTCGAAGCCGATCTCCTGCCCGTCCGCGAGGCGCACCCGATGGGCGTCCAGGTCCAGCCCGATGGCGGGCACGCCGAGTCGCCAGTCCGCGTCGATCTCGCGGCGTCGGGGCAGAGCGGTGTGCTCGGCGGGCACCATCCCGAGCAGTACCTGCTTGGAGAGGGGCGGCCGGTCGTACGGCTGATCCGGCTCGTCGCCAATCATGGTGAGTGACCCGGTGAAGCCCTCCTCCCGGAGAGTCTCCGCGGCCCTCAGGCCGGCCAGGGAGGCGCCGACGATGACGATGTGGCCGCCCTTTTTGAAGGCATGCGCCCGTTCCGGCCCGTCAGCGGACATGGGTGCCCTCCTGAGCGGTGGCCGGGATCTCGGTCTGGTCCACGAGGATCGCCTGGACCGGACAGGCCGCGGCTGCTCGGCGGACGCGATCCCACTGCGCGTCATCAGGGTTGGGGTCGTAGAGCAGCGCCTCCTCCCCATGCATGGTGAACACGTCGGGCGCGAGGAAGGCACACTGCGCGTAACCCTGGCATCGGGTGAGGTCGACGACGAGTCTCATTCGGACGCCGCCCTTTCTCCGCATGTTCTCCGTCGGCGGATCAATCAATCCAATCGAGGTCAGAATGGTTCTCGCCACATATATCGCGCCATAGTACGCAGCGCCGCCTCGGGGCCGAGTAGCATTATTTGCGATTATTTGATGATTTACGGCGATACAGCTTGCCGTACCGGCCAAGCTGCGACGATCAAGAGTCGGCGACAGGCCCGAGGCGGCGCGATCGGATTGAGGCGCTTGAAAATTGCGGCCGTTGTATACACGTCTGCGTAGGCGCCTGCATAGGCGCCTCAGCAAGGGGCGGTGCTCAGCCAGCGATCGCGCCGAGTCATAAGGAAGCCGGGAAAAGGTCAAAGAGATTTGCCCGAGGATGGCCAGGCTGCCCGAGCGCTGTGAAACCGGTCCCCCCGTGCCTCTTCGCATTGATCGTCTTCCTGATGGCCTCCGGTATGGTCACGCTCCTGCTGCACACCTTCCGGCACCGGCCCGGCTCACCGGCACCACGCTCGAAGTCCGCGGCGCGCGGCGGAACCGGCGGGCGGACCTGGCGAGCGTTACGGTCCCATCGAGTCGGTGGCCAGGCCCATCACCGGCAATCCTCACCACGACGGCATCGCCCGCCGCCGCACTGCGCGCCTCATCGCCAGGAACCCCTCGGGCAAGGTCGTACGGCTCGACCTCCGCGAGACGAGAGGCGTTCTGCTGCTCGGAACCGACCTCAACGCCCTCGCAGGCGCGATCGAGTCGGGCACCCGGGTGGAGCCGGACGCCGGGCAGCGACTGCGACGGCGACCGTCCTCCGCCGCCTGCGACCCTGTCGCACGCCTGCTGACACGCAGGGCCCCTGCCTCGCGTAGGGGGCAGGGCCCCTGCGCGGGAGCGGCACTTTCAGGAGGTGCGCCAGCGCCAGGCGTGGTCGACGGGGCCGATGCCGGATCCAAGAGGAAACCCGTAGGCGATCGCTCCCGTGACGTACTCCTTGGCCAGCCGTACCGCACCGGGGACGTCCTCGCCGAGCGCCAGGTGGGAGGCGATCGCGGAGGCCAGCGTGCATCCGGTGCCGTGAGTGTGCCGGTTGTCGAGCCGCTCGGCATGGAACCGGTACTGCTTGGACCCGTCGGTGAGCAGATCGACCGGCTCGCCGGGAAGGTGCCCACCCTTGATCAGCGCCCATTCCGGGCCCAGTGCCAGTACGGCTTCCGCGGCCCGGGGCAGATCGTCCTCGTTCTCGACCTTGACCCCGGTGAGCTGTTCGACCTCCCACAAGTTGGGGGTGACGACGGTCGCGGTCGGCAGGAGCCTGCTCTTGACCGTCCCCACGGCTGCCGGAGCGAGCAGGGAGTCGCCATGCTTCGAGACGCCGACGGGGTCCACGACCACGGGCGCGGACACTCCGGAGAGCACCTCGGCCACGGTCTCCACGAGAACGGAAGAAGCCAGCATTCCGGTCTTGATGGCCTGTGCGCCGATATCGCCGAGAACCGAGTCGAGCTGAGCCTTGACCGCCTCCGGCGGCAGCTCCCAGTAGCCCTGGACGCCCAGCGAGTTCTGCGCCGTCACAGCGGCGATCACACTCATGCCGTGAACGCCCAAAGCCAGCATCGTCTTGAGATCGGCCTGGATCCCGGCGCCGCCGCCCGAATCCGAGCCGGCGATCGTCAGCACCCGTGGGGGGGTCGTCATGTGCCCATCAAATCAGGCGGGTCTCCGGGCCCCGAACACCCCGGTCACCCGACACCATCCGGCACCTCGCGGCCGTTCGGTGCGAGGCTGTCGGCTGGTAGCGGTTTGACGCGCGGATAGACATGCGCCCACAGCGGCCGGGCCTCGTGGTGCTGCAGGACAAGTGCAGCCGGAGCCATCACGTAACCCGGGGCGGTCACATCGCGAGCGAAGGTGCAGTGGCCGTTGCCGAGCCCCGCACTCGGCCGTTCCGAGGCCGGTCGCTCAGCCGTTCCGAGGCCGGTCGCCAAGTGCCATAGCCCGTGACCTGCTCGCCGTCGCCGACCGTGTGCGGGTCCTCGATCACGCACTCATGGACGGTCGCCTTGGCGATGAGTCGCAGCCTTGCGAGCCCGGAGCGTTAGGTAGATCTTTCCGTCCCCCCTGCGACCTGCGGTTTTCTAGTGGATCAGGCTCGGATTTGTCGTAGGTGCTGGATAGCGTGAGGGCAGTTCTTGGGACGGCTCGGATGCGCGGGGAGGTGCCTTTCGATGGTCGGACCACCGATCGACCTGCTGGGTTCCCTTCGTACGGCGGGCGCATCCAAGCGCAAGCTGCCCGAGATCCTCAAGGGCACTGTGCTGGACCCTGACTACGTCCCACCGCAGCGCCCGGCCGACGCCCCGGCCGACGAGGCGGACGGCGACGCCTGGCAACACGAGGCATACCGGCAGTTCGTCCGGGGGTCGTCGGCCGCCGCTGGTAGCTCCGCTGGCCCCTCCGATCGCTCCGCCAGCCCAGATGGTCCCGCCCCCTCCGCCAGTGCCCCCTCCGGCGGCGCGCCCTCTGGCGGTGCCTCCTCTGATGGCGCGCCCTCTGGCGGTGCCTCCTCTGATGGCGCGCCCTCTGGCGGTGCCTCCTTCGGCGGTGAAGGGTCTGATGGTGAAGGGGCTGGCGGTCAGCCGGTGGGGTCGGAGGTGCTGGTGTCCGAGTTGCGGGAGCAGGCGTCCCGGCTGGCGGTGGCCGACCTGCCCGGCACCGCCGCCATCTGCCTGGCCGAGGCTGAGGAGTTGCTGTACGCCCGGGACCGGTTGATCTCGGCGGTCGCCGCGCGGGTGGGCCGGGTCCACGCCACCGGGGAAGCCAAGAGCGTTGGGTATGCCTCGACCGGGACGTGGCTGCGTGGCGCTGCGGGGATGACGGGTGCGGGGGCGTCGCGGCTGCTCCGGCTGGCCACGGAGCTGGCGCGGCTGCCTGTGGTGCGGGGCCGGTTCGCGGCCGGCACCCTGCCGGAG
>NZ_JAOEGB010000022.1 GCF_025420585.1 Planotetraspora sp. A-T 1434
AAGCTCTTCGACCGGGTCGGCGGGCGGCCGGTAGTCGCCGTGGTACGCCGCAGGCTCCGGCAGCGCGGCCCTGTCCACCTTGCCGTTGGCGGTCAGCGGCCACTCCGGCAGCACGACGACGGCCGCGGGCACCATGTAGTCCGGCAGTTCCTCGGCCAGTGCGGCCCGCAGCTCCGGACCCGTCACCCCCTCGTCGGCGGTCACGTAGCCGACGAGCTGGTTGTCGCCGGAGGCGGCCTTCCGCATGAGCACCAGCGCGGCCGTCACTCCCGGCCGCTGCCGCAGCGCGGCCTCGATCTCGCCGAGCTCGATGCGGAAGCCGCGCAGCTTGACCTGATCGTCGAGGCGGCCCAGGAACTCCAGCGTGCCGTCCGGCAGCCACCGCACCCGATCCCCCGTCCGATACAGCCGGCCCCCCTTGGACGTGGGAAAGGACCCGAACGGATCCGGCACGAAACGCTCCGCCGTCAGACCAGGACGCCCCCAATACCCACGAGCCAGGCCCGGCCCACCCACGAACAGCTCCCCCGCGACCCCCACAGGGACCGGCGCCATCACCTCGTCCAGCACGTACACGTACGTGTCGCTGATGGGAGTGCCGATCGGCACCGACGTGTCGCCGACCTCCTCGACCCGATGGCAGGAGGTGAAGGTCGTCGCCTCGGTCGGGCCATACCCGTTGATGATCGCGCATCCGGGGAGCGCGTCGAGCGCCCGCCGCACATGCGCGGGAGACAGCGCCTCGCCACCGGCGAGAAGCTGGCGGAGCGGACGGAGATCGTCCAGGCGTTCCTCCACCATCCGGTGGAAAAGCCCGGCCGACAGCCACAGCGTCGTGACGCCCTCGGCCGCGATCACCTCGCCGATCTCGCCGAGTGCCGGCCGGGTCCCGGGGAACAGCGCCAGCCGCGCGCCGTTGGCCAGCGCGCCCCACACCTCGAGCGTCGAGGCGTCGAAGGCCAGTGGGGCGAGGTGCAGGAACACCTCGTCGGCGGCGAGCCTGGCGTAGGAGGCCTCCTTCACCAGGCGCGTCACGCTGGTGTGCGTGACCGCCACCCCCTTGGGCCGTCCCGTCGAGCCCGATGTGTACATCAGGTAGACGAGGTTGTCCGGCCGTACCGTCACCTCGGGCGCGGTCTCGCCCGCGCCCGCCAGCTCGTCCAGCAGCACGACGTTCGGGTGCTCGGGCAGGCCGCCGGCCAGCTCCGCGGTGGTCACGATGACGGTGGGCGCCGCGTCCTCGACCATGTACGTCAGGCGGGGCAGGGGATAGCCGGGGTCCAGCGGGAGGTAGGCCGCACCGGCCTTGAGCACGCCCAGCAGCACCACAGGCAGCTCCACGTCCCGGGGCAGGCACACCCCGACGAGGTGCTCCACGCCGACGCCCCGGGCGGCCAGCTCGTTCGCCACCCCGTTGGCGCGCCGGTCCAGCTCGCCGTACGTCAGGGACCGGCCCTGGCACGAAACCGCGACCGCGGAGGCCTTGGCCCGCGCCTGCTCGGCCACCAGCTCGTGCACGACCCGCGGCCCCGCATAGGCGGAGGGTGTCACGTTCCAATCGGACAGGACGAGCTCGCGCTCGGCGGCGGGCCAGTAGACCAGGTCGGCGGGGCGGGCGCCGGGGTCGGCGGCGATGGCCGTGAGCATCCCGCGCAGGTGCCTGCCGAGCCGCTCGACCGTCTCCCGGTCGAGCCGGTTCTCGTCGTAGAGCAGCTTGAACGACAGGCCGCCGCCGTCGCGGGCGACGATGGTGAGCGGGTAGTTGGTCCATTCGCTGACGCGGGGGGCGTGCACGGTGAGCGGCTGCCCGCCAATTTTCGAACGGCCGTCGGAGTCCGGTTCGCGCGGATAGTTCTCGAACACGAGCAGGCTCTCGAACAGCGGCGATCCCGCGGGCAGCCCGCTCCACGACTGGACGTCGGCCAGCGAGGCGTAGGCGTAGCGGCGGGCGCGGTTCTGGGCGGCCTGGAGATCGGCGAGCCAGTCCGCGGACCGGGCCGCCCCCTCCAGCCGGGCCCGCACCGGGAGCGTGTTGATCAGCGGGCCCACCATGGCCTCGACCCCGTCGATCTCGGCGGGCCGCAGGGCCACGGTGGCCCCGAAGACCACGTCCCGTTCGCCGCTGTAGCGGCTGAGGAGAATCGCCCAGGCGCCCTGCGTCAGCGTGTTGACCGTGAGCTTGTGGTCGCGGGCGAACGAACGCACGGCGACGGTCTCCGCCTCCGTGAGCGCGCAGTGGTGCTCGGCGAACCTCGGCGACTCCGATGTGGCCGCCCGGTCGGCTCCCAGCGCCGTCGGCCGCTCCAGCCCAGCCAGCTCCCCCTTCCAGAAACGCTCGGCGGCGGCCGTGTCCTGCTTCCCCAGCCAGGCGATGTAGTCCCGATAGGGCCGTACGGCAGGCGACGCCGGCGCCGATCCGCCCACGAGGGCGGCGTAGCAGGCCAGGGCCTCCTGGAGGACGAGCGGCATGGACCAGCCGTCGAGCAGCAGGTGGTGGAAGCTCCACACGAGCTGGTGGTCGGTTTCACCGAGCCGCACCAGGGTGATCCGCGTCAGCGGGGCGCGGTCGAGCGGGAAGCGGCGCGAGTGGTCGTCCGCGAGCAGCTCCTCCAGGCGGCCGTCCTGGTCCGCCGCGCCGCGCAGGTCCTCCTCCCGCCAGGGCAGCACGACCTCCCTGTGGACCACCTGGACGGGCTGCTCCAGCCTGTCCGACAGGAAGGCGGTACGCAGGATCGGGTGGCGGGCGATCACTCGCCGCCATGCCTGACGGAACAGGCCGGGAGCGAGCGGCCCGGTGATCCGGCAGGTGACCTGCACCCCATAGAGCTCCCGGTCCGGCGAGCGGAGTTCGTGCACAAGCATCCCGGCCTGGAGCGGGGACAGCTGATACAGGTCTTCGATGGTGTCCAGGTTCATGTCATGACCGTCCGGGATCGAGAAGGGCGGCGAGGACGTCGGCGTCGCGCCGGCTGAGCCGCGCCAGGGGGAAGTCGGAGGCGGCGAGTGGCTCGTCCGCCTGTTCGGCGTAGGCCCGCAGCCGGCGGACGAAGGCGTCCGAGAGGCGCTCGACGGTCGAGGCGCGCAGGGTGTCCTCGCTGTACGTCCAGGAGAAGCGCAGCCTTCCGCCGCTGACGAAGCCGTCGACCTCGAGGAGGTGAGGACGGCGCTGCCGCGGGCTCCTGTCGTCCGCGCCCGACTCCCTGACCAGAGTGAAGAGCGTGGAGAAGGACGCGTCGAACTGGCCGAGGTAGTTGAAGCTGACCTGCGGATGAGGCGTCGCGGCGAGCCGCCCGCCGAGGTGGCGCAGGACACCGAAGCCGATGCCGCGGCGCGGCAGCCGGCGCAGCTGCTCCTTGACGTGGCGCAGCTCCTCCCGGTCGTCGCGGGACGGGCCGAGGTCGAGCAGCAGGGGGAAGACCGAGGTGAACCAGCCGATGGTGCGTGAGACGTCCACGTCGGGTGCGAGCGGTTCGCGCCCGTGCCCTTCGAGCGTGAGGAAGAGCGAGCGCGACCCCGTCCACTCACCGAACGCCTGCGTGAACGCGGTGAGCAGCACGTCGTTGACCTCGGTGCGGAACGCCTGGGACGCCTTCCTGAGCAGGTCGCGGGTGTGCCGCTCGTCGAGCCCGTCCCAGTGCCTGCGCAGCGACGCCACGCTGTTCGCACCGCCGGGGAAGTCGACGGGCAGCGGCGCCGGGTCGCGCGGCGCCTGGCCGCTCCAGTAGCCGATCTCGTCGCGCAGCCCGTCGGCGTGCTCGCGCAGGTGCCGGGACCACCCCTGGAAGGACAGCGTCTTGGCCGGGAACCGAACGTCCTCGCCGCGCCGGAGCTGCCCGCAGGCCGACTCCAGATCCTCGATGAGCACGCGCCACGACACCCCGTCGACCACGAGGTGGTGCACCACGAGGAGCAGGACGCCGTCCGCGAACAGCACGGCCCGCACCAGCGGCGCCTCCCCCAGGTCGAGATCGGCCTGGGCCTCCCCGATGGCGTCCTCAGTGCACGGAGCCGTGGTCACCCTCAGGACCACCCTGGCCGGTTCCTCGACGTGCTCCTGCCGCCACCCCGAGGCGTCGCGGACGAACCGCAGGCGGAGCGCGTCGTGGTGGCGCACCACCTGGTTGACCGCCTCCTCCAGCACGTCAGGGTCGACGTGTTCGCGCAGCTCCAGCAGGAAGGTCTGGTTGAAGTGGTGGGGGTCGGCCGGGTCCTGGTCGAAGAACCACCGCTGGACCGGTGTGAGCGGCACCTCTCCCGTGACCGGCCCCTCGCAAGCCGCGACGGGGACCGGCTCGTACGGCACGGCCGCCGCCAGCCGGGCGACCGTCGGGTGGTCGAAGGGGTCGCGGGTGGTGAGGCGCAGGCCCGCCTGCCGGGCGCGCGCGACGATCTGGATGCTCACGATGGAGTCGCCGCCCAGAGCGAAGAAGTCGTCGTCGGCTCCCACCCTCGGCAGCCCGAGCACGGCCGCGTAGATGCCGGCGAGGATCTCCTCCACCGGGCCGGCGGGGGTCCGGTAGCCACTGTCGCCGGGGACGGGGTCGGGCAGCGCCGCCCTGTCCACCTTGCCATTGGCGGTCAGCGGCCACTCGGGCACCACGACGACCACCGCGGGCACCATGTAGCCCGGCAGGCGCTCCGCCAGCGCCGCCCGCAGATCCCGGCCCGGCAGCCGCCCGCCGCCGGCGGTCACGTAGCCGACCAGCTGATCGTCTCCGGATGCCGCCCGCCGCATCACGACCACGGCGTCGTCCACCCCGGCCTGCTCACGCAGCGCGGCCTCGATCTCGCCGAGCTCGATGCGGAAGCCGCGCAGCTTGACCTGGTCGTCGAGACGGCCCAGGAACTCGAGGGTCCCGTCGGGCCGCCACCGCACCCGGTCCCCGGTCCGATAGAGCCGCTCCCCCGGCTCGAACGGATCCGGCACGAACCGCTCCGCCGTCAGACCGGGACGCCCCCAGTACTCCCGGGCCAGGCCGTCCCCGCCGACGAACAGCTCCCCCGCGTCCCCGGCGGGGACGGGCGCCAGCGCCTCGTCCAGCACCCACACGCGGGTGCGGGAGATGGGGCCGCCGAGCGACGGCTCGCCCGGCAGCGGCCCCTCCGGCACCACGCCAGACGTGGTCACCACCGAGTACTCCGTCGGCCCGTAGTTGTTGACCAGAGTGAACGGCAGGCCCGGCCGTGGGTGGCGGTGCAGCGCCGCCCCTCCGGTGAGCAGCACCCGCAGCGCGCACTCCGCCGGCCAGTCCAGCAGCAGCGCCCGCTCGGCCAGCGGCGTCGGCAGGAACGCCACCGTCACCCCTTCGCCGAGCAGCCACTCCCGCAGCAGCTCGGCCGAGGGCCGCGTCTCCTCCGGCGGCAGGCAGACGCGCGCTCCGGCCGTGAGGTACGGCCAGAGCTCCCAGCCCGCGGCGTCGAAGCCCAGCCCGGCGACGAGGCTGGCCCGGTCCGCCGCCGTCACGCCGAACGTACGGCAGTGCCACTCGATCAGGTTGACGATCCCCCGATGCGGGACCGCCACCCCCTTGGGCCGTCCCGTCGAGCCCGACGTGTAGATGACGTAGGCCAGGTGGTCCGGCCGTACGGGAACGCGGAGATCGGTCCCGCCGGCCGCCCGCAGCTCGGCCGCGACCGCCGGGTCGTCGAGGATCAGCAGCCCCGGATGCGAAGGAAGGCTCGCGGCCGGCTCCGCGGTGCTCACCACCGCGGTCGGCGCCACGTCATCGATCATGTAGGCCAGCCGCGCCGGCGGAAGGCCCGGGTCGAGCGGCACATAGGCCGCGCCCGCCTTGAGCACGCCCAGCAGCACCACAGGCAGCTCGACATCTCGGGACAGGCACACCGCCACCCGATGCTCGATCCCCACCCCGCGCGCCTTCAGCAGGTTCGCCACCTGGTTGGCGCGGCGCTCCAGCTCGCCGTACGTCAGGAACCGGCCCGCGCCCGAGACCGCCACCGCCGAGGGGGTGGCGAGGGCCTGTTCGGTGACCATCTGATGCAGGACGACCGACTTGTTCATGACTGCGTCTCCGGAATCTCCAATGTGATGGCTTTCGCCGAAGCGGCGGCGTTGCCGTGGGTGGCCGCGACGCGGGTCAGCAGGAGGGCGCCCGCGCTGGCCACGATGGCGGCGGTGAGGAACACGGGCACCGGGCCGCTCGCCTCCAGGAGCGCCCCCGCGCACAGGTACCCGGCCGCGCCGGCCAGCAGGTTGCCGGTGACGAGCGCGGTCATGACCTGGGTGCGAAGCGCCTCGGGCGGCCGCAGCGTGATCACGGTGATGTAGGCGGTGTTGAGCACGGGCACGCACACGCCGCTGACGACCAGCAGCGCCCCCACGGCCACGGCGGGCAGCGGCAGGGCGAGCGCCCACAGCGGCAGCGCGGTGACGCAAGCGGCGAAACCGCCCAGCCGGAGGGGTGGCACCCGGCCCGCCAGCCGGAAGGCCAGCAGGCTCCCCGCCACCGAGCCGCCGCCCCATGCCGCCAGCAGCCAGCCCAGCACCGCCGGATCGTCGCCGAATCTGCCCCGGGTGAGGACGGGCAGCGTGGCCAGCAGGACGGGGAACAGGAAGCCGTACATGAGGGTGGCGCCGGCGAGCCGTACGAGCAGCGGGTCGCGGAGCAGGTGGCGGAGCCCCGCCGACACACCGCCCTGGTCGTCTGCCGAGCTCCGTCCGCCTCCCCCGGGAAGCAGGGGAAGCAGGCCCAGCAGCAGGAAGGAGATCACGTACGACACCGCGTCCAGCCAGAGGACGTTGACGGCGCCGACGGCGGCGATCAGCGCGCCCGCCGCGGCGGGCCCGGCGAAGGCGGCGAAGCGGGTGCCGCCCTCGATGAGGCTGTTCGCCCGCGCGACGGTGACCTCCTCGTGGAAGACCTCGGGCAGCACCGACCGCTGGCAGGCGAGATACGGCGCGGTGAACGCGCCCACCCCGCACACCAGCAGCAGGAGCAGCGGAAACGACAGCACGCCGAGGGCGTCGAGCAACGGGATCATGGCGATCAGCACGGCCCGGCTCAGGTCGGCCAGCCGCATGGCGGCCCTGATCCCGACGCGGGCGACCAGCATCGCGCTGGGCAGCCCGAGCAGGGCCACGGGGACGAGCTCGGCCGCGAAGACGGCCGCCATCCGGGCCGGCGAGTCCGTGGCGCGCAGGGCGAACCACGGCAGCGCGACGAAGCTGAGCTGCGTCCCGAGCCCGGACAGCGTCTCGGCCGCGACCAGCCCGAAGAGGGTCCTGCCGGGTGTCGAGGCCAGTGGCGAGGCGGTCATCGGCTCAGTGGCTGTGGTCGTGGGCGATCCGGAGCAGACCGCCGTCCCGCACCAGGATGAGCGAGCTCACGGCCTGCGCGGGGACCCGCGTGTCCCCTCCGCTGATGCCGGCGAGGGCGACGGTGTGGAGCGTTCCAGTGCCGACCACGTCGGTGTGGAGCTGCTCGTAGGTCAGCGTCGGCCGGTCGAACCCGGGCTTGAACATCGGGGCCTCGGCGTAGAACCGGGCGATGCGCGACGTGCCGCGCAGCACCACGGTCTCCCGGTCCTGGACGGGCCCGTCCCCCGGCTCGTAGATGACCATCGTGGTCTCCTCGGACGGCAGGTAGGCCGCCATGTAGGCCTCGTAGTCGCCCGTGTTGTACGCCTCGGCGACCTCGTGCAGGAAGGCGTCGACCTCGGCGCGGACGCCGGGCGGCGCGGGCATGGGGTAGGTCATCGCTCCACCGCTTCCGTGGGCTCGTCCACCCGCACGAGGGCCAGGTGCGGCGTGGTCCGCACGAAGAAGCCGTTCAGCGCCGTCTCCTCCGACAGGGCGTACTCGTTGGGGGCGACCAGCGGCCGCACCTCCGCCAGCACCTGCTCCTGCTCCTCCTCGGGCAGTCCGGCGAGCCAGGCGTCGTCCCTGCCGGAGCCCTGGGCGAAGTAGACGTCGATGAGGCGGCGCATCTCCGACACGACCAGCGCGCTGCCGCCACCTTCCGCGTCGTCGAGGTCCTCCAGCCCTGACACGACGTTCCAGAAGGCATGGATGATCCGGCCGTCGGCGACCTCCTCGCGCGACATCCGGTGCGCGTCCCAGAACAGCGACTTCTTGCCCCGGTAGTTCAGGTAGAGCGACGACACGAGGACCAGGAAGCGGATGTAGGCGGTCTGGTAGGCGCCGCGGTAGTACTCGGCGACCTCGTCCTCGCGGAGCTCGCCTCTTAGGATGCTGGAGACCCCGGCCGCGGCGAGGGTGGCGCTGAACGTGGCCAGGTGGACACCAGTGGACAGCAGCGGGTCGAGGAAGCTGGCCGCGTCGCCGGCGATGAAGTAACCCGGACCGGCCGACTCCTCGCAGATGTAGGAGAAGTCCTGCTCGACCTGGACCGGCCGGACCCGCGTCCCCGATTCCAGCAGGCCGGAGATGAGCGGCGACTCGGCCAGCGCGTCGCCGTACAACTCTTCGATCGTGCGGCCCTGGTCGCGACGGCTCTGGAAGCTCTGCTTGTGAGCGACGACGCCGACGCTGAGGGTGCCGTCGTGCAGTGGGATGGCCCAGATCCAGCCGTCCTGGATGGAGCCGACCTGGATGGCCCCGGGCGGGCCGTGCCGCGGCGGCGTGGTGCCGGTCCAGTAGCTGTAGGCGGCGACGTTGCGGAAGCCCTCGTTGTAGCGGCGGCCGCCCAGGTAGCGGGTGGCCAGCAGGCCGGCGCGGCCCGAGGCGTCGATGAGGTAGTCGAAGGAGATTTCGCCGGTCTCCTCGGCATCGCGGGTGTTCACCCATTTCACCGAGGTGGGACGGCCGTCGGTGAAGACGACCTCGGTCGCCTTGACGCCCTGGCGTACGCGCACGCCCTGGCTCTCCGCGTGTTCGAGCAGCAGGTGGTCGAACTCCGAGCGGATGACCTGGAAGCCGTACCCGTCCTTGAACTCGGCGGGGTCGCCGAAGACGATCTCGAAGGTGTCGTCACCCCATTCGAGGTAGCCGCCGTATTTCCTGACGAAGCCGTGCCGCTCGGCCTTCTCCCTGGCGCCGATGAGATCGAGCACGGTGAGGATCGAGGGCAGCAGCGACTCGCCGATGTGCTCACGGGGGAACCGGTCACGTTCGAGCAGGGTGACCTGGAAGCCCTCGCGGGCGAGCAGTGACGCGGCGGTCGATCCCGCCGGGCCCCCGCCGATGACGAGGACGTTCGTGGTTTCACGCATGTGTGCCTCCTACCTGGGTAAGGCGGGCGAGCTGCCGGAAGCCGCGCTCTGGCGGAGGCAGGAAGCCCGTGTCGACGAAGTGCCGGATGTACGTGCGGAGCAGCTCGGCGTCGAGTGGCGGGCACTCGACGCCGCTGCCGGACAGCGCCGCCGAGGTCGCGCGGCAGGTGAACGGAGCCGAGGCCGGCTCCTGGGTGCGGGCGAACTGGTGCACCAGCGGGAAGAGGGCGTTGCCGTCCTCTTCCCGTAGGTCGTCCAGCCTGGACAGCCAGTCGAGGTAATCGACGGTCTCCAGGCGATATCCCAGGTCACGGACTGTGCCGAAGACCTCTCGCCATGGCGTGGCCCGCGTGCCGATCAGATGGAAGGTCCCGCTCGGCGAGGGCGTCCGGGCGAGGTGGACGATGGCCCTGCTGACGTAGTCGGCGGGAGCGCCGACGATTCCGGTGCCGATGTCGGGGGCCAGGCCGAGCTGCAGGCAGCCCTTGAGCATGCGCCAGATGGCGTCGTCGGGGCGCGACGCGCTCGTCCTGGTGTCGCCGGTGACCGCGCCGGGGCGGTAGACCGCAACCGGGATGCCGCGCTCGCGTGCGGCCTCGGCGAGCCGCTCCGCGACCCACTTGCTCTGGGCGTATCCGGTCGGAAGCACCTCGCCCGACGTCTGGACCGCGTCCTCGCCTATCTCTCCGTCCCGGTCGGCGGAGAAGACGGCGGTCGTCGACACGTGGTGGACCGGCTTGAGCCGATGCCGTACGGCCAGCCGCAGCACTTCCTGAGTGCCCAGGACGTTGCAGTCGCGCAACGCGGCGTAGGGCAGGGTGAAGTGGACCACGGCCCCGCAGTGGTAGATGGCGTCGACCTCCGCGCCGAGCCGGTCGAAGGCGTCCTCCGAGAGCCCCAGGAGCGGGCGTTCCAGGTCGCCCGGCACGGGGATGACGCGCTCCGAGTCGGCGATCCCGTGCTCACGCATCACACGGCGGAGGCGCCGGCCGGCCTCCGCCTCGGTCGAGGCCCGGACCAGGCAGTGCACGCGGTGGTCTGTGCCCTCCAGCAACGCCCCCAGCAGGTGCGCGCCGAGGTAGCCGGTGGCACCGGTCAGCAGGACCGCCCCGCACTGCCCATGCGCGGCATCGGGACCGGCATCGGGGCCCGCGGGCGGGACGATCGCCGGGTCGAGCCGCGCGTCCTCGTCGAGCCACATGCCGCGGTCGGGCCGTGTGCCGAAGCCGGTCCGCGTGTCCTGTTGAGGTAACTCGGAATGGCCGGACGCCGCCGACGGATCGATCACCCTGGCGAGCCGGGCCACGGTAGAGGCGCTGAGCAGGTCCTTGATGACCAGGCCGGCCCCGAACTCTCTGTTGACCATGGAGAGCATCCGGGTGGCGAGCAGCGAGTCGCCGCCGAGCTGGAAGAAGTCATCCCCATCCCGCAGGGACGGGTTGCCGAACAGAGCGCGCCACAGCGTCAGCAACCGATCCGCGACCTCGCCCACCGGGGCCGGGGCGGCGTCCTCGACCGGTTGCGGCGCCTCCTCCTGGTAGCCGTCGGGCCAGTACCGCCGCCGCTGGAAAGGGTAGGTCGGCAAGGGCACCTTGGTACGGCTCCGCCCCTGGAAGGCGGCCCAGTCCACGTCCACCCCGCTGGACCAAAGGGTGCCGAGCGCCTCCAGCACGGCGGCGGTGTCCTCCGTACTCTCCGGCCCGGAACGGAGAGAGGCCGCGGTGAGCGGCGCTTCGTCCGCCGTGTCGTGGGCCCGCACCAGGGACGAGAGCGCCCAGCCGGGCCCCACCTCGAGGAACACGCGCGAGGGGTCCTCCAGCAGCGTGCGGACGCCGTCGGAGAAGCGGACCGTGTGGCGGAGATGCGCCGTCCAGTAGCCGGGGTCGGTGGCCTGCTCGGGCGTGAGCCACGTCCCCGTCAGGTTGGAGACGATCGGCAGTCGCGGCGCGTTCAGTCGCCTTGACCGGACGAACTCCCCGAACTCGGTCAGGATCGGCTCGACCGCCGCCGAGTGGGCGGCGATCGCCACCTGGAGCCTGCGGCACGTGACGCCCTGTCCCGTCAGCCGCCGCTCCAGCGTCTCCACCGCCGCGACGTCTCCCGAGATCACGCAGGAGCGGGGGCCGTTCACCGCCGCGACCGCCAGGCCCGAGCCGATGGGAGGGCCGAGCAGGGGCCGCAGATCCCGTTCCGGCAGTGCCACGCTGAGCATCGCGCCCGGTGGAATCCGGTCGAAGAGCCGCCCGCGCAGCGCGATCAGAGCCAGCGCGTCCTCCAGCGAGAAGACCCCGGCCAGGCAGGCCGCCGTGTATTCGCCGAGGCTGTGCCCGATCACCGCCTGCGGCCGGATGCCCCAGTGGTTCCAGAGCCTGGCCAGCGCGTACTCGACGGCGAAGAGGGCGGCGGGAAAGGTCGAGACCCGGTGGACGCCGTCGCCCCGGGCGGTGCCGTACAGGATGGAGCGCAGGTCGGCGCCCAGGTGGGGCGTCAGCAGGCGGGCGCATTCGTCCACGGCCTCACGGAAGACGGGCTCGTGGGCGTACAGGTCCGCGGCCATCTCCGGCCGCTGGGCGCCGCCGCCGGGGAACATGAAGACCACGGGGCGGTTCCCTGCGGCCTCTCGGCCCGTCGCGGCGCCCGCGAGCGCGGCGACGGCGCCGGCGATATCCGCGCAGACCACGGCGGTCCTGTGCGCGAAGGCGCGCCGTCCGAGTCGCAGCGTGTGGGCGACGTCGGCAAGGTCATGTCCCGACCGGGACAGGTGCTCGGCCAGGTCGGCCCTCGCCTGCCGTAACGCCGGCTCGGTGCGGGCCGAGAGCACGAGCAGGTGGTGGCCGTGCGACGGGCCCGTCTCGGCAGGAGGCGGCGCCTCCTCCAGCACCACGTGCGCGTTGGTGCCGCCGATGCCGAAGGAGCTGACACCCGCGCGCCTGGGCCCGTCCTGCTCCCATGCGCGTAGTTCGGCGTTCACGTGGAACGGGCTCCCGCCGAGGTCGATCTCGGGGTTGAGCTCGGTGAAATGCAGGGTGGGCGGCAGCCGGCGGTGCTGGAGCGCCAAGACGGTCTTGATCAGGCCCGCGACTCCCGCGGCCGCGTCGAGATGCCCGATGTTGGTCTTGACCGAGCCCAGGCCGCAGCGCGTCCCCGCGTCGCCGAACGCCTCGATGAGGGCGGCGACCTCGATGGGGTCGCCGAGCGGGGTGCCGGTGCCGTGGGCCTCGACGTAGCCGATCGTCTCCGGTTTCACGTCGGCGACGAGGTGGGCCGCACGGATGGCCGCGGCCTGGCCCTTCACGCTCGGCGCGGTGAAACCGATCTTGTCGCGGCCGTCGTTGTTGATGGCGCTGCCCTTGATGACGGCGTGAATCGTGTCGCGCTCCGTCAGCGCGTCCTCCAGCCGCTTCATCACGACGATGCCGACGCCGTCGCCGCTGACCGTGCCCCTGCCCCGGGCGTCGAAGGCACGGCAGCGCCCGTCGGGAGAGAGGACCCCGCCTTCCACCGGCAGGTATCCCGCCCGCTGCGGCACGCTGATCGACACGCCCCCGGCAAGCGCGATGTCACAGTCGCCGGTCAGCAGGCTCTGACAGGCAAGGTGGACCGCCACCAGCGAGGTGGAGCAGCCGGTCTGCACCGTGAGACTCGGTCCTTCCAGGCCCAGCTTGTAGGACACGCGAGTGGACAAGAAGTCCCGGCTGGTGGCGAGGCCGATCTGGAACGGGTCCACGGCGGCCCGCACCTCGGGGCTGGCGTTCAGCGCGCTCGCGTACTCATTGGCGCTGGCGCCGGCGAACACCCCTACTCTGGCCGTCCCGGAGCCCGGATCGTGGCCCGCGTGCTCCAGCGCCTCCCAGGCGCACTCCAGGAAGACACGCTGCTGAGGATCGAGGATCTGAGCCTCGCGCGGGTAGTAGCCGAAGAACGCCGCGTCGAAGAGGTCGGCGCCGTCGAGCACGCCCCTGCGCGGCACGTATCTGCTGTCGCGGCGTATCTCCTCGGGCACCCCCGCAGCCGCCAACTCCTGGTCTGTGAAGGTCGAGAGCGATTCCATCCCGCTCTCGAGGTTGCGCCAGAATTCGTCTAGATTTCGCGCCCCGGGAAAGCGTCCCGCCATGCCCACGATCGCGATCTCGGTGCCAATGGCGTCATGATTTGTTTCCCCCATGCTTCAATCCCCCCGGACACGGCCGTGTCCCCCGTAAGTCGAATGGTCCCCACCTTCGCCGAACACGGATAACGGTCACAAAGCCGTCTTGCGACAGACTTGCAGGGGAATGGGATTCCTAGTCAGAGCAGCTGTTCTCCAGCTTCATTGGCCGTTGACCAGCGACCACTGACGGCGGCCACCAGCGAGGTGAACGACGGTGCGGAAGTGACCGTCGTCATCGATTGCCCGGCTCCGGTAACCGACCAGCCTGGTGGATCCGCACCGGCGCCCGGCCACCGAACGCCAGTGCCACGGGAGTCATCGCGTCTTCCCATCCGGAAGCGGGGCGGCGTTCTGCTCCGACTTGGCCAAGAACGGGGACCGCCCGAGAATCACGATGCCCGCCACCATCGCGATCAAGCCGATCACCTCGGCCGCAAGCGCCTCCGGGCTGACCCGCAAGCGCTCGGCAAAGATCGCGATCCCAAGCACGATTCCGGTGATCGGTTCGGCCGCGGTGGTAGCCGGCAGTGAGATCTGGAGCGGCGCGGCGTCGAACGCGCTCTGGTTGAGCAGCAGTCCCACTACGGCCACGCAGAGCAGGGTGTAGGGCTGCCAGGTTTCGAAGGGGACCTGAAACCCCTTGCTCAAGCCAAGCAATGAACTGTGAGTCAGCACGTCCTGAAGTCCGTACAGCACTCCGGCGGCTGCCGCCAGCAACATCGCCTTGATCTTCAGAGAACGCCGGAGTCCGGCGAAGACCAGCCAGGCCGCGACCACGATCACCGCCAGCACCGCCAGCCAGCGCATAGAGCCCGGCTCAGGCAGATGGTCTCCGTTCGGCTGCCCGAAGAGCAGAAAGAGCGATGCTCCTCCGCTGACAAGTACGGCGCCCAACCACTCCGTCCGGCCGAAATGTTCCTGGTAGACGACATGCGCGGCGGCCAAGGCGAACAGCAGGTTCGTCGCGAGAATCGGCTCCACCCATGCCATGCTCGCCTCCCGAAGGGCGACCGCTCCGAGGATCTGGCCACAGAGCATGAGGCCGATCCCGATAAGCCACAGCGGCATTCGGACAAGATCCAGAATCAGATGCGGGTGCAGCATCTCCTTCAACGGCTCGCGATATGCGGCATGTTGCTGGGCAACGAAGCCCAGACCGAGAAGGCACGCCGCACCCAGGGAAATCGCGATGATAACGAACAACGACTGTCTCCGATGTCCGGTCAAGAGGTATGGGCGCCGAACTAAAAGAGACTGGCTCATCCGGCGAACGTTGCTGAAAGCTTTAGTCCACACCTTCCCTGGATACCGACTCCCTACCTCGTGGCCCGGCCATGGTCAAAGGTTGCGTGGTGCAGCGAACTGGACGACCCAGAGCGTGCGGAGGGGCTGGCGCACCTGCGCGAGCTCGCGAAGGGCCGGACGCTGACGCTGCTCACCGCGACCAAGCAGCCCGAGATCAGCGAAGCCGCAGTCCTCGCCGACCTGCTCCGCGGCTGACCTCGGCGATCAAACCACACACAGATAGCCGGTCGTTGATTGCTCGCGTGTACGGGATACGGCACGGCAGGGACGTCGCGGCCTGACATTCGAACGGGGACAAGGGCGGACGAAATGACACCTACGAGCGATCATTGACCGGCAATTGACAAAAAGTTACATTACGTCGGCAGATCGGGGGGTCCTCGAAGGGAGAACCGTCCTCATGGTGCGACGAGTCCTGATCTCCACTGCGGCAGCCGTACTCTTCCTGATTTGGGGTGTTCCATCAGCCGCCTTCGCGGTGGACGGCATTCGAACTCCATCGTCGCCCTCCTACACGGTCGCCCTGACCAGCAACGCGTCGGGCAGCACATGGACGGGACACGAGAGCGTCACCTTCACCAACCCGTCCGCGGACCCGTTGACCGAGGTCTACCTCCGGTTGTGGGACAACTACCACGGGACGTGCCCGTCCACACCGGTCACCGTGACCAACGTGACCGGGGGCACGCCGTCCCCGCTGTCCGTCTCCTGCACCGCGCTGAAGATCACACTGCCCACCCCGCTCAACCAGAACCAGAGCACCTCGATCGGGTTCGACCTGAGCATCGTGGTGCCCACCGGCGCGGACCGGTTCGGTCACGACGGGTCCTACAACTTCATCGGCAACGCGCTGCCGGTTCTGGCGGTCCGCGACGCGAGCGGCTGGCACCTCGACCCGTATACCGACAACGGTGAGTCCTTCTACGCGCTCATCAGCGACTACTCGGTCACGCTGGACCATCCGGCCTCGCTGCTCGTGCCCGCCACCGGCACCTCCGCCGACACGCCGGGGACGGCCGGCCGTACGATCACCAAGGCCACCGCCAAGAGTGTCCGCGAGTTCGCGTGGGCGGCCGGGCCGTTCGTCAGGACCACCGGCACCACCACCACGGGCGTCGTGGTGAACGTCTACCGGGTGAGCTCGATCAGTGCGGGCAGCGCCAGTTCGATGATGACCACCGCGAAGAACGCGCTCGTCGCCCACGCCGGGCGGTTCGGAGCCTTTCCGTACGGCGAGGCGGACGTGGTGCTGGACAACAACTTCTGGTTCGGCGGCATGGAGTATCCCGGCTTCGTGCTCGACGTGGTGAGCTCCACGGCCCTCGCCCACGAACTGGCCCACCAGTGGTGGTACGGCATCGTCGGCGACGACGAGTACAACAGCCCGTGGCTGGACGAGTCGTTCGCCGACTACGCGACCGACCTGTACAACAACATCTCGGGCACCAACTGCTGGAACAGCGTCTCCTGGCAGTCGTCGGCCGAGAAGATCAGCAACTCGATGGCCTACTGGGACGCCCATTCGAGCCGGTACGGAACCGTGGTCTACAACTACGGCAAGTGCGCGCTACACGACCTGCGGCGCACGATCGGCACGACGGCGATGCAGAACCTGCTGAAGAGCTACGCCACCGCCCACTGGTACGGGATCTCGACCACCGCGGACTTCAAGGCCGCCGCCCAGGCCGCGACCTCGGTCGACCTGTCGTCCTTCTGGACCATTCACCGCATCGACGGCTGAGCGGTTCGCCCGGTCAGGTGCTCGCGGGGGAGAGCTCGGCCGCGCTCTCCCCCGACGCCGCGCTCTCCCCCGACGCCGCGCCTTCCCCTGACGCCGTGCCTTCCCCTGACGCCGTGCCTTCCCCTGACGCCGTGCCTTCCCCTGAGGTAGCGGCGGGCACCGGCGCGGGTGGCGTACGGACGGCGACGAGGCCGAGCGCGATGGCGGTGAGGGAGCAGACGGCGAGCACCGGCCAGACCTGGTGCCCGAGCTGGATGAACAGCCAGCCGCCCACCAGCGGGCCGGCGGCCGTGCCCAGCCCGACGACGAACTGGAAGGCGCCGATGTACCGGCCCTTGAGACCCGGCGGGGCCGCGATGCCGGGGTAGGCGTAGATCGCCGGGCCGCTGACGATCTCGCCGAGCGACCAGATCAGCGTGCCGGTGATGACGACGGCGGGGCCCATCGGCAGGCCGTAGAAGGCGACCCCGGCCCCGACCAGGGCGAAGCCCGACACGACCGTCACCCTGAACGGCCAGCTCTGCGAGAGCTTCGTCACCAGCAGCTCGAACGCGATCACGATGAAGCCGTTCAGGGACACCGCCAGCGTGTACCAGAAGATCTTCAGCCCGGCCGCCTTCACGTCGAGCGGCAGCGTGGACAGGTACTGCACGTAGACGATCGAGTGGAGGAACATGGCGGCGAGGTAGAGGACGAAGCGCCGGTCACGGAGCACCGCCAGGTGGCGTGGTCCGGACTCGCCGGTCGTCCCGGTGCTCGCGCCGGCGGCCCGGCCGGGCGGCAGCGCGACCCGGGCGAGCGCGGCGTAAACGAGCGCGATCAGGGCCTGCCCCAGGAACAGCAGGTCGTAGCGCTGGTGGTTGAGGTTGTACAGCGCGAACCCGATCAGCGGCGCGGCCGTGGCGCCGACGTTCAGCCCGAACCGGTACATCGCGAAGATCATGATCTGCCGGCCCTCGGGCGTCAGCTCCGAAAGGAGCGTGGCGGAGGCGGGCCGGTACATCTGGCCCATGAGGCTGACCAGAGCCACCGCGCACAGCAGCAACGCGTAGTTCGGGAGGAACAGCAGCGAGGCGATCAGCGCGCTCGAGCTGCCCATGCTGATCACGGTCGCGTTCCGCGCCCCGAGCCGGTCGGCCAGCGCCCCGCCTATGAGGACGCCGACGATCGCGCCCGCGCCGTGGACGCCGAGCGCGATCACGGCCTGCCCGGCCGAATAGCCCCTGGAGGTGAGGAACAGCACCAGGAAGATGTTGAGGAACCCGCTCAAACGGTTCACGAATATGCCGGCCAGAAGTATCTTCACCGCCAGCGGCGACTCACGGAACGTCGCCCACACGGTGGCCCTGTTCTTGGTGGCGGTCTTCTCGGTGGCGGTCATCGTCACAGTCTCCGCGACGCCGTTTCGCGTCCTCAATCGCAATCGTGCGGAAATTCCTGCCGTACCTGAGTGCCTTACCAGACGTGGGAAGAGCGCGCGAATTTTAGCAGCTCTTCTATCGATTGACATCCCTTACGCAAGCAAATCGAACCGCGCAATTGAGAAGATGCACCCCTGTCCGGCCGGTTGTGACGATAAGTCCGCGCCGCAGCGTGATCGTGCACAGGGCTCCCAGCCTCGCGTACGCCGAAGTCCGACCCCCGGAGAGGACTCGAATGATCAGCGGAACCTTCTGCCGGCTGGACGACCCGCTGCCCAGCCTCCGGCTCACCCCCATCGACGACGGTCCGGCCCTGCGCCGGTACCCGGGCCTCGCGGCATGCCGCGACCTGATCGGTAACACCACTCTGCTCGACGTGCCGTCCCCCGAGGGCGGCGCGCGGATCGCGGCCAAGTGCGAGTTCGAGAACCCGGCCGGCTCGGTGAAGGACCGGGTGGCCTACGCGCTGCTGTGCGAGGCGATCCGCGGCCACGACGAGAGCGGACCGCCACTCAAGATCCTCGACTACTCGGGCGGCAGCCTGGCCAGGGCGTTCGGCTACCTGGCGCAGTTCACCGGCATCCCGATGCGGTTCACGCTGCCCGCCTTCATCCCCCCGAGTTGGCTGCGCGCAATCGAGGCGTACGGCGTGCAGACCGACCTGGTGGACGGCACCAAGGGGATCATGGGCATCGTCGACCTGGCCCTGGACATCGCCGCCCAGGACCCGAGCTGGACGCTGCTCTACCAGCACCGGAACCTGGCGAACGTCGCCGTCCACCTCTACGGCACCGGCCACGAGATCCTGCGCCAGCTCGGCGACAGGAAGCCCACGCACTGGATGGCCGGGATCGGCTCAGCCGGCACGCTCGCCGGCGTCGCGCTCGCCCTGCGCGCGAAGTTCCCCGATCTGGCGGTCGCCGGCATCACCCCCGCCGAGATGCCGTACGGCACGCCCGCCCTCCCCAACACGCAGCCCAAGTTCTCCGGTGGTGGCGGGCTCGGCTACGGGCTCCGTCATCCCTTCGTCGAGTCGTTCGTCCCGGACACCACGCACATCACGCTGACCGCCCCCGAAGCGTTCTCCGCGATGTGCCGGTTCCTCGACCTCACCGGCATCCGCATCGGGAGCTCCTCCGCCGCCAACTGGCTCGCGGCGTGGCGGCTGGCCGAGACGCTGCCACCGGACGCCCTCGTCCTGACCGTCTTCGCCGACGCCGGACCACCAGAGGAGTGGGAACGCGCCATTTCCTCTTAGGAGGCTGAACATGACTGGCCTGCCAAGGATTTTGGCTCGCGCCGAGGAGGATCTCCACACGGTCATGGTCAGGGACCCCTCCATTCACAGCGTCGGGGAGGCGCTGCTTCATCCGATGATCCCCGCGATATGGGCTCACCGCCTGGCCCACGCGCTGATCCGGCGACGGCACCGCGTGCTCGCGCGGCTGGTGAGCAACGTCGCGCGTGTCGTCTCCGGCGGCATCGAGATCCATCCCGGAGCCGTGGTGGGCCGCCGCGTCTTCATCGACCACGGGGCCGCCGTGGTGATCGGCGAGACCGCCGTCGTCGGCGACGACGTGACGATCTACCAGCAGGTCACGCTGGGCGCTGTCGGCTGGTGGCGCGACAGTCTGCGGCCCCCCGGCGAGCGCCGCCATCCGCGGATCGGCGACCGCGTGGTCGTCGGCGCGAACGCCACCGTGCTCGGCCCGATCGACGTGGGCGACGACGCGGTGATCGGCGCCCAGTCACTGGTGCTGCACGACGTCGCCCCCGGCGTCCACATGGGCGCCCCGGCGGCGGCACCTCATCACAACGGCATGAACCGGAGAAGACCGAGAGTAGGGATCCGATGATGACCGCTGTTTCCACCGACACCCCTGCGTCCACCGACACCCACTGGAACGAGCTGAACACCGACTACGACGTGGTGCTGGCCACCGACCCGTCGAACCGGGCGCTGCTGGCCGGCGTGCTCGATCTGCTGCCCCGCGACGCCCAGAGCCTGCTGGACCTGGGCAGCGGCACCGGCCGCCTCACCGCGATGTGCCGGGAGGTCCTGCCCGAGGCCGAGTTCGTCGGCCTGGACCCTGCGCCGAACATGGTGGCCGACGCCCGCGTGAAGTTCGCCGGCGACCCGAAGACCCGGTTCGTGGAGGGCGTGGCCGAAGACCTCTCCCAGTTCGCCGACGAGTCCTTCGACGTCATCATCTCCAGCTTCGCCCTGCACCACCTCAGCCACGACGACAAGCGCGTCTCGGCGGCCGAGGCGTTCCGGGTGCTCAAGCCCGGCGGGCGGTTCATCAACGCCGACCAGTACTGCCGGGTGATGGGCGAGCCGGGCGACCGCGACCGGGTGCTCGACGTCTTCGAGCTGCTGACCGCCAAGGCTCGCTACTACCTCCTGCACGCGAGCCTCGAGCGCATGCTGCTGCAGCTCGACCTGCTGCCGCTGTTCATCCGCGAGGACGGCGAGATCCTGGCCACCGCCGAGTTCTGGGTCGAGGCGCTCTCCGACGCCGGCTTCGCGGACCCGCGGATCGTCGCGACCGAGCCCGTGGAGCTGTTCAACCGGGTCGTATGGGCGACCAAGCCGGGCCAGTGACGGCCCGGGAGGACCATTCGGCGCAGCCGCGTGGCCGCCGGAAGATAGGGAGCTGGTGCCCATGAGCAACCTGATCAGGCGTGCGACGGGCTTGGTGCTGCGCGGCGCCGAGCTGGAGTATCGGCCGCACGGCGAGTGCTGGGTGAGCCGGATGGTCGGCCCCGAGATCGGCGCCCGGTTCGTCACCGTCGACGCCGTCAAGATCCCGCCCGGCGGCCGGTGGGCACCGCCGGAAGCCGCGGGTGAGGAGAACGTCGCGGTGGTGCTGGCCGGGTCGGGGGCCGGCACCGTCGGCTCCGGGTTCTCCCCCATGGACGCGGCCTCCGCTCTGTACTCGCCGACCGGCACCGGCTACTCCCTGTCGGCGGGCGACACGGAGATGACGGTCTACGTGTGGGGCAGCGTCCTGCCCGAGGGCAGCCCCCGGGGCAGCAGGCCGGCCAGGTTCCGCTCGCTGTGGAACGCCGAGACCCGGCTCGCCGGTTTCCCCGGCACCGGGCAGGTCGCGCCGGCGAGCCGTACGGCCACGATGAACTTCCTGTTCTGGCCGGGCACCGGCAGCGCGCGCCTGTGCCTGCACTGCGGGATCATGATGCCCGAGGAGACCTTCAACGTTCACCTCCATCCTGCGAGCGACGAGGCCTACTTCGTCTTCGAGGGCACCGGGCAGTTCTACCTCGAGGACCGCTGGATCGACCTGGGGCCCGGCGACGGGGTGTTCGCGCCGCCGAACGTCCTGCACGGTGCCCGTAACCCGCAGTCCGGCGAGGGGGCGCGCCGCTTCGTCGCGTTCGGCGGGCCGACGCCGTTCGACCCGGCGCTGTACGACTTCGCCGGCGTGTCCGCCGAGGTCCGGTGATGTGCCGGATCTTCGGTTGCCTCGACCAGGAGGTGACCCCTCACCATCTGCGGACCCTGTCCGCGCTCCAGCGGCACGGTGGGCCGGACGCGCAGGTCAGCCGCCTCCTGGGCGACTCCGCGGTCGGCAACAACCGCCTGGCCATCATGGACGTCGACGGTGGCGACCAGCCGTACACCGAGCTGGCCGGCCGGATCCAGGTCGTCTTCAACGGGGAGATCTACAACCACGCGCGGCTCCGGAGCGAGCTGCGGGGCAAGGGCTACGCCATCCCCGACGAGTGCGACGGGTCCGTCATCCCGGCCCTCTACCTGGAGCACGGCGCCGACTTCCCCGAGCGGCTGGACGGGATGTACGCGGTGGCCGTGCTGGACCTGCGGGGCGACGGGCCCACGCTGGTCCTCGCGGTCGACGACATCGGCATGAAACCGCTGTACTACCACCGCAAACCGCATGAGAGCCGTTTCTACTTCGCGTCGGAGATACCGGCGCTGCTCGCCGTGCCAGGCGTGGATCCGGAGCCGGCACAGTGGAGCCTGGACTCCTACCTGGCCACGAAGACGCCGTTCGGCGAGGAGACCGCCTTCAGACACATCCGCGTCATGCCGCCCGCCTCGACGGCGGTGGTCCGCCGGGACGGCGAGCTACGGATCTGGCGGCGCGACCGGAACATCGCGCAGGACATCGCTCAGGACATCGCGCAGGACACCCCGCAGGACACGACGCCTGGAGCGCCGGCGGGCGCCGGCTTCCATGCGTCCGTCCAGGAAGTCCGGGAGGTGCTGCGGGGCGAGGTGCGGCGGCTCCTGGTCGCCGACGTCCCGGTCTCGGCGATCACCAGCGGCGGGCTGGACTCCAGCCTGGTCACGGCTTTCGCGGCGGAGGCCGCGCCGGCGCTGCACAGCTTCAACATCGCCTACCGGGGCGACTGGCCCGCGGACGAGCGCCACTACGCCCGCGAGGTGGCCGAGCGCTGCGGGACCGTCCACCACCAGGTGCTCGCCGACCCTCGGTCGTTTCCCGACCTGCTTCCCGACGTGGTCTGGCATCTCGGCCAGCCGAACGCCGACCCGATCACGCTGAGCACCTACCTGCTGTTCCGGGAGGTCAGCGAGGCGGGGTTCAAGGTCGCCCTGACCGGCGACGCGGCGGACGAGCTGTTCGGCGGGTACGACCGGATCACCCGGGCGCTCGCCACGGCCGGCTCGGGAGACGGGGACGGCTGGGTCGATCCCTACGTCGAGGCGCTGGCCGCGGTGCCGTCGGCCCTGCGGACCAGGCTCTACACCGGCGAGTACCGGGACTACATCGAGCGGGAGGGATCGGTGTCCTCCCGGCTGGCCGAGCAGCTCCGCACCTCGCGGCTGAACCGGATGGCCCGGCTGTCGGAGATCGAGATCGGGCTCCGGCTCCCCGCCTACCATCTCCGCCGGGTCGACCACCTCAGCATGGCGCACGCCGTGGAGGTGCGGCTGCCCTTCTGCCAGCCCGCGGTCGTACGGCTGGCCGGCCGGCTGCCGGTGGACCACAAGGTGCTCGGGGACGAGCGCAAGAGGGTGCTCTACGCGGCGGCCGGGACGTCCCTGCCGCGCTCGGTGCTCGACCGGCCCAAGCAGCCGTTCACCCTGCCCATCCAGGCCATGCTTCGCTCGGGGGAGCCGCTGCTCGACTTCGCCAGGAGCGTCCTGTCGCCGTCCCGGCTGCGGCGGGACGGGCTGCTCGATCCGGCCGCCGTGACGGGGCTGTTCGAGCGCCAGCTCCAGCGGCCGTCAGCCACGGCGGCGTCGGCGATCTGGGCACTGCTGATCTACCAGTTATGGATCGACCAGTTCGGCGTGCGCAGATGGGCCGCCACGGGCCAGGGGGCGGTCAGGTGATCGGGTACTTCGCCTACGCCGAGGGGAGTCCCTGCCCCACGCTCGTGCTGGACAGGGCCCCGCTCCCCGAGGAGGAGGGGGAGCTGCTGGGCGTGCTCACCGCCGTCCGGCAGTGGCTGATCTCCCGAGGGGTCGGCTCGGTGCTCAAGATCGCGCTCATCGGCCGGTCGCCGCATCCCGCCTTCGACCTGGACTACCGGTTCGTCCAGGCACTCCCGGGCGACGGCTCCGGGTTCGACCTGGGCGGGAGCTGCGGGCACTCCATCCTGGCGTCGGTCGTCGCGGCCACCCGCCTGGGCTGGCTCCGGCCCCTGGCCCCCGGCGACCGGGTGCGGGTGCAGGTGCTCAACAACGGCGACAACATGGTCTGCGAGGTCGACGAGGCCGACCGGTACCGCAACCGGTTCACCGTCCACCTCTTCCACCAGCCGTCGAACCGGCTCGGCGACCTGCTGCTGACCGGTGAGCCGGTCAGCTCGGTCGAGGCCGTCGGCGGCCGGGTCCCCGTCTCCCTGGTCTCGATGGGCAACCCTTACGTCTTCATCGACGCCGCGGACCTCCGCGTCGGAAGCCGGCGGGAGCTGTTCGCGAACGACCCCGTGCTGTTCTCGCGGATGTCGGAGGTCCGGGCCGCCGCCGCGTCGCTGCTGCGCTGGCCGGTCACCGGGACGTTCCCGAAGGTGGCGGTGGTCGGGCAGTTCACGCCGGGACGGCTCGCCGTACGGGCCATCTCCGTGCCGAGCTGGCATCCCACGCTGGCGCTCACCGGGGCGACCTGCCTCGGCGCGGCCTCCGCGATCGAGGGCACCATCCCCTTCCGCCTGGCCACGAGGGCGGGCTGCACGCCCGGTTCCGTGGAGATCGACACTCCCGGAGGCCGTACGAACGTCTCCACCGCGATCAGCGGCAACTCGCCGGAGAGCGCGCTGCACTGGGTGAGCATCAGCGGCAAGACCGTCCGCTTCCTGGGTTCCCTCGCCGTCGAGCCACTACATCGCTTTGTTGGCAAGGAGAGTGCCGAATGCCTGTCTCTGCTGGCTTGACCATGTTGAAGACGCGATCGTTATCGGACCTCTTATCGGTCCTGGAGAGCACCGCGCCCACCGCCGACGAGTACGGCAGGCCGGCCGATGACGCGCTGGAGGCCCTTCGCGGCTCAGGGCTGCTCGGCGCGGCCGTGCCTGTGCCGTACGGCGGGCTGGGCGGCGACGCGATCGACACCAACCGGCTGGTGATGCGGGTGGCCCGCGCGGACGCGTCGATGGCGATCGTGCTGTTCCAGCACTTCGCCGTCACGGCGCGCCTGGTCGAGCACGGGACCCCCGAGCAGCGGGAGCGCATCCTGCCCGACCTGGCCTCGGGGAGATGGCTGGCGGCCTCCGCCTGGAGCGAAACCGGGGCCGGGGCGAACAAACGCGACCTTTCGACCGTCGCCGTCGCAGGCGGCGACGGGACCTGGGAGCTCGACGGCGTGAAGTCCTTCGTGACCGGCGCCGGGATCGCCGACGTCTACCTCGTGCTCACCCAGACCGGGGAGAAGGGCGGGCAGGAGGTGGCCTACGGCGCGGCGGGCCAGACGTTCTTCCTGGTGGAGGCCACCAACCCGGGGCTGGTCAACAACCCGGCGATGGATCTCGTCGGCATGCGGAGCTCGGCGACGGGCGGCATCACCCTGCGCCGCTGCCGGGTGCCCGACAGGGACCGGCTGGGCGAGACCGGCCGGGCCGCGAGCATCATCGCGCGGGTGCGGGAGTCCGGCGCGTCGCTGGGCGCGGTCAGCGTGGGGGTCGCCGAGGCCGGATACGCCCACCTGGTGGCCGGGCTGCGCGATCGCGGCCAGCTCGGCAATCAGGCGGTGCGCCACCAGCTCGTCGACCTGGCCACCCGGATCGAGGCGGCCAGGGCCATCGTCGAGCAGGCCGGTCGCAGGGACGCCGAGGACCCGGGGCTGACCACGCTGCACAGCAAGCTGTTCGCCTCGGCCGTGTGCGAGGGCGTCATGGCCGACGTCGCGCGGATGCTCGGCAGCGCCGGATTCCTCCGGTCGCATCTGGTGAACCGCCTCCAGCGGGACGCCCGCGCGGTGGCGCTCATGGGGCCGACCAACGACCTGTGCCGGGAGTTGGTGAGCGTCCAGTGGGTGAGCTGACCACGCGCGGCGAGGCCGCCGATCTTCTCGTGCGCGACGCGCTGCTGGTCACCCCGGACGGTGTGACGCCCGGCGGCGTGACGGTCAGGGACGGCCGCATCGCGGAGATCGTGCCGCCCTCGGCCCGGCCGCCCGCACGGAAGGTGATCGACGCCCGGGGGCGCTACGTCCTGCCCGGCCTGATCGACTCCCACGTGCACTTCCGGACCCCCGGGCTGACGCACAAGGAGGACTGGCGGCACGGGAGCCGCGCCGCCGTGGCCGGGGGCGTCACCACGGTGATCGACATGCCGAACACGGTGCCGCCACTGGCCGATCCCGCCGAGGTGGCGAGCAGGGCGGAGCTGGTCCGCGGCGATTCGCTGGTCGACTTCCGGTTCCATCTGGGTGTCCGGCCCGATCGCCTGGACCTGCTGGCCGGCGCGGACCCGGCGGCCGCGGTCAGCGCCAAGGCGTTCCTCGCCGGCCATCACACCGCGCCCAACGTCATCCGCGACCCCGAGGTGCTGCGCGACGTGTTCGCCACCGCGGCCGGGGCGGGGCTACGGCTGTTGCTGCACGCCGAGGACGACGGGGTGTTCCAGCTCCTCGACGGCTGGCGCGGCGCCCCGGAGTCCTACCGCGACTACGAGCCCCACCGGCCCCGCAGCGGAGCCATCGTGGCGGTCGCCAAGGTGATCGAGCTCGTGCGGCGGTACGGCACGGCCGCCCACATCGTCCACGTGTCCACGGCGGAGGAGGCGGACCTGCTCGCCGCGGCGGCGGCCCAGGGGCTGCCGGTGACGTTCGAGGTCACCCCGCACCACCTTTCGTTCACCGCCGCCGACGTGGCGCGGCTCGGCGCGCGGGCCCGGCTCAGCCCGGCCATCCGGTCCGTCCGCGACCGGGAGCGGCTCTGGGATGCCGTGTGGCAGGGCCAGGCCGCCACCATCGGGAGCGACCACGCCCCGCACGGCATCGATGAGAAGCTTCGCGACCCGGCCGACGCCCCGCCCGGGCTCCCCGGTGTCCAGGAGCTGCTGCCCGCGGTGTTCACCGGCATGACGGCCCGCCGCCCGGACGCCGATCCCGGCGTCCTGCTCCAGCTGATCGCCCGGCTGTGCGCGGACAACCCGGCACGGCTCTTCGGCCTGTCCGCCCGGAAGGGGCGGATCGCCCCGGGGCTGGACGCGGACCTCGTGGTCTTCGACGCGGAGGAGCGATGGACCTTCGGCCCGGTCGAGCCGCGCAGCAAGTGCCGCTGGTCCGCCTACGACGGGTGGACGTTCGTCGGCCGCCCCACGCTCACCGTCCGCCGGGGCGAGGTGGTCTGGGACGCCGGACGGGACCGGTTCGGCTCACCCGGCGGCGTCTTCCTTCCCGCCGGACGGCCCGGCGACCTGCACCGGAAAGGGGGTGTCCATGACCAGGATTCTCATGCTCATGCCGTACCAGCAGTACGTCCGTAAGGCGGTGGCGGAGGGCTTCCGGGTCTACGCGATCTGGGATCCCTCGTACGAGTCGCCCGCCTACCTGGACGCGGTGGCGGCGCATGCCGAGGAGCTGATCCTGGCCGACTTCTCCGACGTGGCGGGGCTGCGCCGCCTCGTCGCGGAGACGGCCAGGCGGCACGACGTGGCCCACGTCCTGCACCTCGGCAAGGAGGACACCCAGTGGGCCGTCTGCGACGAGGCCGGCTCGCTGGGGCTCGCGCCGAACCCGCCGTCGGCCATCCGGCAGATCAACGACAAGGCCGCGATGAGGGCGCTGCTGCGGGAGCACGGGCTCTCCCCGGTGCGGTCCGCCGCCGTGGACTCCCCCGCCGAGGTGCCGCGCGTGCTCGACGCCTTCGACCTGCCCGTCGTCGTCAAGCCGACCGGCCTCGACGGCAGCCGTGCCGTACGGCTCGTCCGGGACCGGGCGGACCTGGACGAGTGGGCCGAGAGCCTCGGCGCGTACGGCTACACAGGCCAGGTCCTGGTCGAGGAGCGCCTGCGGGGGCCGGAGTTCAGCGTGGAGACCCTCACCGCGGCCGGCACGCATCACGTCCTCGGCGTGACGGCCAAGAGGCTGGGGCCGCCGCCGGGCTTCGTGGAGGCGGGCCACCTCCACCCGGCGCCGCTCGCGGAGGCCGAGTGGGCCTCGGTGACCGGGCTGGTCACCGCGTTCCTCGACGCGGCGGGCTACCGGTTCGGGCCGGCGCACACGGAGGTCATCCTCACCGCCGGCGGCCCGAGGATCGTCGAATCGCAGACCAGGGTCGGCGGCGACCGGATCCCGCTGCTGATCGAGCTCGCCACCGGCTTCGACGTCGAGGCGGCGGTCTACCGGGCACTTCGGGGCGAGCCGGTCCGGCCGCCCGCCGCCGGGCGGATGGGCTGTGTCGAGTTCTTCGACCTGGGACCGGGGCTGCTGGAGTCCCTCGACGGCCTCGACGAGATCGAGGCCCTGCCGTACGTGCACGCGCTGAAGGTGAAGTTCCAGCCGGGCGACGTGCTGCCCCCGGTCGTGGATTCGAGGACCAGGCACGGCTATGTCGTCGTGGACGCGGGCTCGCCCGGGCAGGCGGCCGAGCGCTGCGCGGCGGCGCTGGGCCTGCTCCGGGCGGTCGTACGGCCCGCCGAGGGCGACCATCAACGGCCCGCGGGCCACGAGCGTGGAGGAGCGCTGCGATGACACCTGAGAAGACCGTCCTGCTCATCGGGCACAAGACGGAGACCGTGCGGACGGCGAAGGCGTTCGGCCTCGACGTGGTGCTCTTCCAGCACCCGACGAAGATCGACCCGGTGCAGGCGAAGCTCGCCGACGCCACCTTCTTCGTGGACTACACCGACTGGTCGGTGGTCGGGCCGCTGGCCCGGGCCGCCCACGAGATCTGGCGCTTCCCCGTCGCCCTGTCGCTCACCGAGCCGGGGCTGGAGATCGCGGGCCGGGTCAACGACCTGCTCGGCCTGGGCGGCACGGGCTACGAGGTGAGCCACCGGCTGCGCGACAAGTGGGAGATGCGGCGGCACCTGGCCGCGTCCGGCGCCGTGACGATCGGCGCGGAGCTGGTCGACGGCCGCGACAGCCTCGCGTCGTTCGGCGCGCGCCACGGGTACCCGTTCATCGTCAAGCCCACCGACATGACGGCGGGCTACGGCGTGCACCGCGTCACCGGCCCGCAGGACATCGACGAGGTGTACGCCGAGGTGCTGCACCTGCGGAAGGTCGGCGTCACCCGCGGGACCACGCTGTTCACGATCCAGGAATTCATCATGGAGGAGTACGTCAGCGGGCCCGAGTTCAGCGTCGAGGCGTTCAGCTTCGCCGGGCGCCACGTGGTGCTGGCGGTCACCGAGAAACTGGTGGACGAGGCGCACTTCGCGGAGCTGGGCCACGCGCTGCCCGCCCGCCTCGGCCGGGAGGACGAGGACGCGATCGTCGCGGCGGTCACCGCCTTCCTCGACACGATCGGCGTCAAGGACGGGCCCAGCCACACCGAGGTGCGGCTCAGCGAGCGCGGGCCGATCGTGATCGAGGGGCACAACCGCATCGGCGGCGACCGGATCAGGGACCTCGTGACGTCGGCCTACGGCATCGACCTGCTGACCTACACGGTCGGCTGGCCGTTCCGGCTCGTCGACGAGCTGCCGGACCGGCCACCGGCGCTGGGCGGTGCCTGCGTGCGCTTCCTGCACGGCGAGACCGGCCAGGTCGCGGCGGTCGACGGCATTGAGGAGGTCAGGGCCGACCCGGCCGTGCTGGCCACCGAACTGAGCGTCAAACCCGGTGACACCATCCGGTCCCTCCAGGACAACTGGGACCGGCTCGGCCTCGTCGCCGTCTCCGGGCCCGACACCGACGCCGCGGTCGAGCTCTGCGAGCGGCTGATCGACTCGGTGACCGTCCGGACAGCCGCCCCCGCCCTCGCGCACGCGGCCGGATGAGGAGGGACGCGATGACCGTAGTGGTGCTTGACGCGCCGTCCGGCCCGCTCCTGCCCTACCCGTCGTGGCTGGCAGGAGCCGACGTGGTGCTCTTCACGGGGCGCTCCCCGGTGGAGATCCGGGACACGGACGGCTACGCCGGGGTGCGCCCGTTCGCCCGTTACGAGGGGTCGGCCGAGGTCGAGCGGGCCGTGCTCGCACTCGCGGAGGTCCGGACGGTCACGGCGATCGTCGCGACCGCCTCGGCGGACTCGATCCGGGCGGGAGCCCTGCGCGACCATCTCGGCCTTCCGGGACAGGGACGGGAGAGCGCGATCCTGTTCCGGGATCTGGTGGCCATGCGGCAGAGGCTGGCCGGAGAGGCGGTCCCCACCGTGCCCTTCGGGGCGGTGCGCCGGGTGTCGGACCTCTACTGGTTCGCCCACGAATGGGGCTTCCCCCTGACGGTCCGGCGGCGCCGTACGAGCGGGTGGCCCACCGTGGCGACGCTCCGGGACGAGGCCGAGGTGCGCGAGTTCACCCTGGGCGGCATCTCCGGCAAGCTCGAATCCCTGCCCGATCTCGTGGCCGAGCCGCAGACCGAGCGGAGCCTGGTCGTGACGGACCTCGGTTCCCGGCTGCCGGACACCGGCGTAGGCGGTGCGGACCTGCCCGCCGTCGCCCGCGCCGCGTTCACGGCCCTGCCGCCGCCGACCGGCCCCTACCCCTACGCCGTGGAGGCATGCCGTACGGCCGGCGGGGCGTGGCTCGTCGGCTCGGTGGCCTGCGATTTCGGCGAAGCGCGGGCCCGCGACGCGGTCCGCGCCCAGGCCGGTCTGGCCCCCGAGCTGGAGGAGGTCTCATGAGTGTTCTCATCCTGCATCGGGGCTCGCTCGCGGGCAGCGAGTACGACCAGTGGCTGGCGGAATACGACGGTGACCTGCTGCTCCTCGCGTCGCGTGAGCAGCTCGACCAGTTCGGCGAGGAGCTCCCCCGCGAGGGTTACCGTCATGCGGAGGCCATCGCCGACTACGACCTCGGGGGCGAGGTCGAGGTGCGCGCGCTGGAGCTCGCCCGCGAGCACGGGGTGAGCCACATCATCGCCACCCAGGAGCGGGACCTTGAGCGGGCGGCCCAGCTGCGGGGGATCCTCGGCCTGCCCGGCCAGGATCTCCCCAGCGTCACCCCGTTCCGGAGCAAGATTCTCACGAAGGAGCTGGTCCAGGCCGCGGGCGTGGAGGTCTCGCCGTACGCCGAGGTGGAGTGCGCGACCGACATCATCGCCTTCGTGCACGAGCACGGCCTGCCCGTCGTCGTCAAGCCGCGTGACGGCGGCGGGTCCATCGACGTCACGATCATCCGCACCCAGCCCGATCTGGACGTGTTCCTCGACCACCTGGACCTGGGCGGGCCGAGCCTGCCCAACCTGATGGTCGAGTCGTACGTCCCCGGGCTGATGTGCCACGTCGACGGCCTGGTGGTCGGCGGCCGGGTCGTGTTCTCCTGGCCGTCGCAGTACCAGTACGCGCTCGCCGTCTTCAGGGGCGACCACAGCGCGCGGCTCGACCTCACGCTCGACGCGGACGACCCGCTCTCGCGGCGGCTCATCGACCTGGTGGACCGCATCCTCGGCGCGCTCCCCTCCCCCGAGACCTTCACCTTCCACGCCGAGATCTTTCACACGCCCGACGACCGGCTGGTCCTGTGCGAGATCGCCTGCCGTACGGCCGGCGCGGCGATCCGGGACACCGTTCGGACGATGTTCTCCGCCGACCCGTCCGAGTGCTGGGTGCGGGCGCAGCTCGGGCTGCCGATGCCGCTGCCCGAGAGCGACACACGGCTGGAGCCGACGCAGATGGCGGGCCAGCTCCTGCTGCTCAAACGCGCCGGCAAGGTGATCAGCGTTCCGGAGGGGCAGCCGCCGTTCGACTGGGTGGAGCACTACCGGCTTCTCGTACGGCCCGGCCAGGTCACGCCGGGTGCCGCCTTCGCCGGCGACTTCATGGCCACCTTCGTGGGGTCCGCCCCCACCAGGGCGGAGTGCGAGCGGCGGCTGAGAGAGCTGGCGGCGTGGTTCAACGACGGCATCGTGATCGAACCGAGCGAGCTTTGATGGCTCGTCGGAACCGCGACATCACCATCTTCGGCGTCGCCGCGCTCATCGACGCCGTGGGCACCGGCACGTTCCTCGCCGGTTCGGCGCTGTACTTCACCCGGACGGTGGGCCTGTCGTCCAGCCAGATCGGCGTCGGGGTCACCGTCTCGGCGCTGGTCGGCCTGGCCGCTACCGTGCCGTGGGGTCATGTGGCTCACCGCGTTGGCGCGCGGCCGGTCTACCTCGGGCTGCTGCTCGCGAGGGCCGCCTGTTTCGCGGCCTACGCGCTGGTCGGCAGCTTTCCCGCCTACCTGTTCGTGGTCTGCCTTCTCGGGCTCGTGGACAAGCCGACCGCCCCGATCCAGCAGGAGCTGGTCGGCGTGGTGGTCGGAGACGCCGACCGGCAGCGGGCGCTCGCCTGGATCCGGTCGACCCGCAACGTCGGCTTCGCCCTGGGATCCGGGGTCGCCGCGCTGGTGTCGGTCGCTCCGGTGCTGGGCGGCTACCGGAGCGTCGTGGTCGTCAACGCGGTGAGCTTCGTCGCCGCCGCCGCGCTCGCGACGAGGCTGTCCCGGCCAGAGGCGCCGTCCGCGGCGAGGACCGCCGCGCCCCGCAAGCTGACCGGCCTGCTGGAGGATCGCCGCTACCTGGCCATGACCGTCGCGAACGGCGTGCTGACCACCCACATGACGCTGCTCTCCGTCGGGCTGCCGTTGTGGATCATCAGCGCGACCGATCTCCCCGAGCTGACGGTTCCGCTGCTCTTCGGAGTGAACACGGTGCTCGCGGTCCTGCTCCAGGTCCCGGTGAGCGCTCGGGTGGACACGACCCTGTCGGCCGCGCGGTCGCTGGCCGTCGCCGGCGCGCTGCTGGCCGCCTGCTGCGTGACGGCCGTGCTGCTCCCGTCCGTGTCCGGGGCTCCGGGCGTCGCTCTCGCGGTCGTCGCCGTGCTGTTCCTGACAGCGGCGGAGCTGGTGCAGTCGGCGGGCGGCTGGAAGCTCTCCTTCGACCTCGCGCCCGAGCACGGCCGGGCGGTTTACCTCGCCAGGTTCAGCCTCGGCACGACAGTCCAGACGCTCGTGATGCCGCTCGTCCTCACCGCGGTCGTCTTCCCGGCGGGCGCGCTGGGCTGGCTGGTGCTCGGCGCCGTCCTGGCAGGGGTCGGCGCGGCGGCCCCGCGCGGGGCGGGTGTGGTGCCTGTCCCCGCGCGGTAGTCCCGGTGGTCGTGGTCGTGGTCGAGTGCGGGTCATACCCGCTCAACCCCCTTGATGTACGGTGATAGGCCCATACGTCGAAGCGGCTTCAACGACCATGGCCCCGGCAGGCTCCCCCGTCAGAAGCAGGAGAGGATGTCATGCGCCACCTCGCTGTCTTCGACCTCGACGGAACGCTCGTCGACACTCCCCGCGCGATCATGGAGACGTTCCACGCGGCGTTCGGCGCCATGGACATCGCCATCCCGGACGCCTCGGCCATCCGGCCCACGATCGGGATCCCACTCCAACAAGCCTTCGGCGGACTGCTCGGACTCCCACCGGATGACGAACTCGTGGCGCGCGGCGTGCGCCACTACCTGGCGCATTTCAAGGAGATCGTGCTGCCGCGCGCTCCCGGACTGGTCTTCCCCGGTGTCGCCGAAGGGCTGGACGAACTGCGCGGCCTGGGGATCACCCTCGCCATCGCGACGAGCAAGTTCCACGCGAGCGCCGACGCGCTGCTGAGAGCGGCCGGTCTGCGCGACCATTTCTCCGTGGTCGTGGGCGCTGACGACGTCGCTCATCCCAAACCACACCCCGAATCGGGACAGCTTGTCCTCCGGACCCTCGGCGTTCCGGCCGAACACGCGGTGATGGTCGGCGACACCGTCCACGACATCCAGATGGCACGGGCCGCCGCCATGCGGTCGATCGCCGTCACCTACGGCGTCCACGGCCCTGCGGAGCTGGCCTCGGCCGGTCCCACCTGGATCGCGGACACCTTCGACGATGTCGTGGCCTGCCTCGGCACGGACCTGCGGACGGAACCAAAGGGACTGGCCGGGTGACCGGACGCGCCGTCGACTGGCTGCTCGCGCTCGCGGGTGGTGTGCTCCTTACGCTGATGACCCTGTCCAACGCCGTCCTGGCCCGGTACACCGACGCGGTGTACGCCTCCTGGGCCGCGCACGGGCTCGGGGCGCTGGTGGCGCTGATCCTCGTGGTGGTCGTACGCCGGGGCCGCCCGAAGACACCGGGCGACGATGCGGGCAGGGCGCCCCTCTGGTACTACCTGGGCGGCATCCCCGGCGCGTTCGTCGTCATCGTGTCCGCCGTCGCCGTGAACAGCGAGCTGGCCCTGGCCGGGACCATCGCGCTGATGCTCACGGGGCAGGTCGTCTTCGGCATCGTGTCGGACCGCCTGGGCCTGCTGCGCATCCCCAGGCGCCGCATCACCGCCATGGATCTGCTGGTCGCCGGATGCGTCCTCGCGGGCAGCGTGCTCATCGTGCTCGGCGGAGCGTGACCGTTGCTCTTCCACATCATGCTGGCACTGCTCAACGGCGTGCTCATCGGAACGAGCCGCGCGGTCAACGGCCAGCTGAGCACCCGGACGGGCCCATTCAGGGCCTCCGTCTGGAACCACGTGGTGGGGTTCGTCTTCCTGACGACGGTCCTGCTCGTCCTCCACACCTGGCCGAACGCGTCGGACGTTCCCGTCGCCGCCTACGTCGGCGGGGTGTTCGGCGCGTTCTTCGTCGCGGTCAACAGCTACGTCTTCCCGCGCCTCGGAGCGATGAACGCCGCTGTGCTGGTCATCAGCGGCCAAGTGCTCTCCGCCGTCGCGATCGACTGCGTTCAGCACAGGACGATGCCCGCGCCCGCCAGGCTCGCGGGTGTCGCCCTCGTCCTCCTGGGTCTCTGCCTGCCCCGGATAACGGCACATCTACGAGGGAAACGCGATACGGAAGTGCCGACCGAGAACTGATCGGCGCCCTTCCCAGCCTGACGCCTACTTGGACCATCCGCGAGCACCTGCGGCGCGCCCCGGCACGAGACGCGTTCGGTCAGGTGATCCGGGCTAGAGGCCCAGCTCGTTGAACAGGTAGAGCCAGATCTCGCTGCGGGTCGGGAACGCGGGGATCGCGTGCCGCAGCCGCGTGAGCGGGACCTCTCCGACGATGGCGATCGTCGCGGCGTGGAGGAAGTCGGCGACCTCGGAGCCGGTGATGGTGGCGCCGACGATGACGCCGCGTTCCTCGTCGATCAGGAAGCGACTGGTTCCGCGGGCGCCGCGGCCGTAGAACGAGCCGCCCGCGTTGCCCGACGTGGGGAGGTCGACGACGCGCACGCGCAGGCCCGCCTCCCGCGCGGTCGCCGTCGTGTGGCCGACGGCGGCCACCTGCGGGTCGGTGAAGATCACCCGCGGCGAGCCCGCGGCGTCGGCGAGATGCTCCGCCGCCATGTCCTTGCCCAGCAGATGGTCGGCGGCGATCGCCGCCTGATACTTCGCCATGTGGGTGAACGCCGCGCGCCCGTTGAGGTCGCCGACCACGTAGAGCCAGTCGATGCCGGGAACGCGGCCGTGCGCGTCGACCTCGACGTAGCCGCCCGGCTCGATGCCCACGCTCTCCAGTCCGAGCCCCGACGTCTGCGGGGTACGGCCGGCCGCGACGAGCAACTCGTCGCCCGAAACGGTGCTGCCGTCGCCGAGCGTCACGACGACCGAGTCGCCGTCCCGGTGGACCGACGTCGCCTTCTGGCCGGTGCGGACGTCGACGCCCTGCTCGACCAGGGAGTCGGTCACCTGCTCGCAGGCGAACACCTCCTCGCGCGGGAGCAGCCGCCGCTCGCCCTCGATCAGGATGACCCGCGCGCCCAGAGAGCAGTAGGCCTGGCTCATCTCGGCGCCGACGACGCCGCCGCCGATCACGACCAGGGTCGCCGGAACGGCGGGCGCGGTCGTCGCCTCCCGGTTCGTCCACGGACGGGCGTCGGCGAGCCCGTCGATGGGCGGCAACGCCGGCGTGGTGCCGCCGGCGAGGATCACGGCACGGCGGGCTTCGAGCGTCTCGTCACCGACGACCACGCGCCTCTCGCCGGCCAGCCTGCCCCAACCGCGGAACAGCGTGATGCCGCGCTCCTCAAGCCACGGCAGCTGGGCGCTGTCGTCGAGACCGTTGATGACTTCGTCCCGGCGCCGCAGCACGGCGGCCCGGTCGAGCGGGCCGGTCACCGCCTCAGCCGTCCCCGGCACGCGGCGCACCTCGGCGAGCAGCTCGCCGGGGCGCAGGAGCGCCTTCGAGGGCATGCACGCCCAGTAGGAACACTCGCCACCGACCTTCCGGTCCTCCACGATCGCGACCTCGAGACCGGCTTCGGCGAGCCGCCCGGCCGCCACCTCGCCGCCGGGCCCGGCGCCGACCACCACCACGTCGAAGCCGCGCACCGGCCTCGACGGGTCGGACAGTCGATCGATCAAGGTGGGCTCCATCGCTTGGTACCTCCGAGGCTTAGGGTTCAGATCCTGGCCGGGTGCCCGCCCCGCGTCCTCGACGTGGGGGAACACCTCCGGCCCAAGTCGACACCGGGACCGGCGAGCGCCGCAAGTCGTGGCCGGCGACCCGGCGCCGGGGACGAGCAGGCGGGTGACCCACGCCGATCAGGTCACTGATGCTCCTTGATGACCCGGGACACGTGGGACTGGCCGATCCGCCACACGCCCTCGCCGAGCTGGAGGACCGGCGACAGGTGCACCGGCGCCTCCGCGCAGCAAGATAGTCAACTGGTCTACTACAAATTAGACGACCGGTCGTACACTTGCAATATGGGACGCAGCAGTGACGCCAGGAACAAGATCCTCACGGCCGCGCAGTCGCTCATCGAGCTGCGCGGCTACTCCGCTTTGGGCGTGGCCGAGATCTGCAAGGCCGCCGGGGTGCCGAAGGGCAGCTTCTACTACTTCTTCGAGTCCAAGGAAGCCCTCGCGCTGACCGTCATCGACGAGCACTGGGCCGCCCAGCGCCGTGACTGGACCGGCGTTCTGGCAGGGGACGGGAAGCCGCTTGAGCGGCTGCGCCGGCTGTTCGAGGTCACCGAGGCCGCACAGCGCGCCGGTCAGCAGAGCTGCGGCACCGTGTCCGGCTGCCTGTTCGGCAACCTCACCCTGGAGCTGAGCAACCAGGCCGAGGCGATCCGAGTCCGTCTGCAGGAGATCTTCGACGCGCAGGTCGGCATGGTCGAGGCCGTCATCGCGGAAGCCCGGGATCGCGGCGAGGTCGACGTCGCGAACACGCGCGAAGCCGCACGGTCCGTGGTCGCCCAGCTGGAGGGCCAGGTGCTGTTCGCCAAGCTCTTCAACAACACCAGTCACCTCGACGTCCTGTGGGCGAACTGCCTGGCGCTGCTGGGCGCCCGCATCCGGCAAGAGGTGCCCGCCGCCTCCTGACAACGCTCACGGGGGCGAGGGCCGCGTCCCTGTTCGTCGCCTATCAGGATCAGCGTCAGCAGTCGACCAGTTCGGGCTTCTGGTTGAGGATCTGGGCGCGGGGAGTCACGAACTCCTCGTAGGCGTCCGTGGCCGCCGGGTGGAAGACGGCGACCCGGTGGCAGTTCTGGAAGGCGAGCCGTACGCCGAAGTGCCGTTCGAGCGCGCCCCGCATGGCGTCGCTCGCCAGGCAGCGCAGGAGCTGGCCGCGCGCGGCCTCGTCGGGCGGCGGGACCCGGTTGTCGGCGAACTCGGCGCCGGACCGGTCGCGCCGCTCGGCCAGCTCACTGATCGTGGCCCAGGCGTACGGCAGCGACTCGCGGACGCACGAGACGAACGCCGCGTCGTCGACCTCGCCCGCGCGGGCCTGGTCGAGCAGATCGTTCGGAACGGTCAGCGACATGTGGCTTCTCCTCTTGGTAGGGGATCCGAAGGACCACGGAGCCGGCGACGCAGGTCCGCGGCCCGGGCGACCATGCCGATCGCAGATCGCGCATCCCCATACGCGACCATGCGACAAATGCAGACGCTAGATCGGACCGAGGGCGCCCACATCTGGCTTTAAGGCGACAACTTCATGGGTCGCGAGGGCTGAGCCGTACACCGAACCGGATGTCGATCCGGGCTGCGAGGTCCCCGCCGGTGACCACAGCGAGGACATGTACCGCGGCCGCCCTCACCCGGCACGGTAAGTGGTGGCGACGCGGCGTCGCCGGAACGCGAGCCGCCGGAGCACATCGTCCTGCCGTACGCCTCACATTGTGCCGTTGCTCGATCAATTGCGTTCCAGACCCAATTAGTACGCAATTGAACCAAAGTGCGGGTGCTCACGTTCCGAATGATGTTCGCTGTCTTATGTCAGCCGTCGCGGATCGGGGGTTCCGCACGGCCCACACGCGCTCGGGGAGGGGCGGTCAGTGGCAAGGGGGTGGGGGATGGAACAGCTCACAGCGTGCGAGGAGGATTGGGAGCTGTCGATTCTCGCGGGGGATCGCGCGCTCACGGTGGACGGTGATCTGCGGGCCGGCCGATGCTGGTTCGACGCCGCCTACCGGGAGGCCGAACGCGCGGGCGACGGTACGGCGATGGCGCGCGCCGCGCTGGGGCTGGGCGGGCTGTGGGTGCACGAACATCGCACGGCCGCCGACGCGGCGAAGGTCTGGGCGCGGCAGCGCCACGCCCTGTCGCTGATCGATCCGCGCTCGGCGCCCGCGCTGCGACTGCGGACGAGGCTGGCCGCCGAGGAGGATTACCGCGGCGGCACGCACGCCGCGGTCCTGGCGGCGGTGGCCGAGGCCAGAGCCTCGGGAGATCCGGTGTCCCTGGCCGAGGCGCTCAGCCTGGCCCACCACTGCGTCCTGGGTCCCGAGCACGGGTCTCTCCGGCTGGAGCTGGCCCGGGAACTGATCGGAGAGGCGTCCAGAACCGGCCGCCGCAGCGATCTGCTGATGGGACTGCTCTGGCGCACGGTCGATCTGTTCCTTGACGCGAACCCGCACGCCGAGCGCTCCCTCGGGGAGCTGCGCGGCATGCTGACGCGCCAGGGCCACCTCGCGGCCGGCTTCGTCGTCGACGCGATCGACGTCATGCTGACCATCAGGAAGGGCCGGTTCGCGGAGGCCGAAGCGCTGGCCGCCGCCTGCGCCGAGAGCGGCGCGGCGGCCGACGATCTGGACGCCACCGCCTGGTACGGAGGCCAGCTGGCGACGATCCGCTGGTTCCAGGGACGCATCGGCGAGCTGGTCCCGTTCCTCGCCGAGCTGGTGAACTCTCCGACGCTCAGCGCGACGGACAATTCCTATTTCGCAGTCCTCGCCGTGGCCGCCGCCACCACGGGCGACCGGCGCCTGGCGGAGGGCACCCTGGCCCGGCTGCGAGGCCGCGACCTGGCTCAGCTTCCCCGGTCGAGCAGCTGGCTGATCTCGATGTACGGCGTGGCCGAGGCGGCCTGTCTGCTCGGGAACACCGGCGCCGCGGCGGAGGCGTACGCCCTTCTCGAACCTTTCGCGCATCTGCCGGTGATCGCCAGCCTGGGCGTCACCTGTCTCGGATCGGCGCATCACCCCCTGGGAGTGGCGTCACTCGCGAGCGGTGATCTGGACCGAGCGGTGCGGCACCTGCGGTCGGCCGTGCAGGACAACCTGGCGCTGGGGCACTGGCCCGCAGTCGCCCTGTCCCGTGCGCGTCTCGGGCAGGCGCTGGCGTTACGCGACGGGCCGCGCGACCGGGCCGCGCGGAACGAGCTCGCGCTGGCCGCCAGGGAGGCCGCCGGGCTGGGCATGGCGCTCCCCGCCGATCTCCAGTCGCCCGGTACGGCCGACGCCGTCGCCGGCACCCGCGAGGGGATCGGGGGGGTGTCACCGCTCATGGTGTGCCGGCGCCGCGGCCGGCGGTGGCAGATCGACATGGGGAGGTGCAGCGTGACCGTCGACCACAGCGTGGGCATGGGCTATCTGGCCACGCTGCTGTCCAACCCCGGGCAGGAGATCCCCGCCACCGAACTGGCCGCGGGGCCCGGATCACGGGGGACGGCGACGCCGGACAGCGGCGGCGTCAGTGGCATGGCCGGCGGCGGCTCTGCGCAGCCCGTGCTGGACGAGCGGGCCGTCAGCACGTACAAACTGCGGCTGTCGCAGTTGCAGGCCGAGATCGACGAAAGCGAGGCGCTGAACGACCTCGAACGCGCGGCCGCCCTCCGCGCCGAACGCGGCTGGCTGCTCGACGAAGTGGCCGCCGCGACCGGCATGGCAGGGCGGTCGCGGACCTTCGCCGGCGACGACGAGCGCGCCCGCGTCGCCGTCGGGAAGGCCATCCGGCGTGCCATCGCACGTGTCACGCAGGTCGACTCCGTCATCGGAGACGCCCTGCGGGCCACCATCCACACCGGCCTGCGCTGCTACTACCTGCCCAATTGACCCCGTCCCGGCCGCGCGGAGCGCGTCCAGCGAGTCCCACCGTGCACGCGCCGGATGACGGGAATGGCCATCTACCGTCCGCTCATGCGAGGAGATCACGCAGCGAGCCGAGCAGGCGCAGGCCCGCCTCCCTGCGTTCGGCTCCCAGGTCCTCGAACGCCCTCATGACGGAGATGAGCTCGCCGTACTCGCCGCCACGGGCCTCGATCGCGGCGGCGCTCCGGCCGCGTTCGGCGATGCGCAGCGCCAGCGCTGCCTGCATGGCGAACAGGGAGAGCAGGTCCAGCTCGGAGATGGCCGACCTCGCCTGCGGCGCGGGATCGAGGACCTCCAGGACTCCGCCGACGTTCTCGTCGTGAAGGAGCGGGACCGCCATGATGGCGCTGGGCACATAGCCCGTCGACCGGGCCAGATCGTGGGCGAAGGTGGCGCTGCCCGACACGTCATCGATGATCATCGGTTCGCCGGAGGCCACCACCCATCCCGCGATGCCGCGATCCGCGGGGAAGCGCCGGCCGATGAGGAACTCCTCCCCCGCGCCCGAGACTGCTTCGAAGACCAGCTCGCCGGAGTCGCACAGGAAGATCGAGCTGGCCCGCGCCGCGAAGATGGCCCTGGCCACCTCGACGATCGACTGCAGGAGCCGCCGGCGGTCGTGGTCGCCGCCGGTCCGGGCCTCCGCGGCGGAGGCGGCGGAGGCGGCGTACGTGTCGGTACTCATTGGCCACTCTTCACGTTCGCGGCGGTCAGATAGAGGACGTTCTTGAGCTGGAAGGCCGTCAAGCCGGGGTGCTTGCTCAGGATCAGCGCGCACAGGCCGGTGACGTGGGGGGTGGCGAAGCTGTTCCCGGTGCACCGGCTCAGCCTCCCTCCCGGCCACGCGACCTCCACGTTGGAACCGTGGGCGAAGAACTCCACGGGAGGCGTGGGGTTGTACAGGACCAGCCGAGGATCGGCCTCGGCGTGGCTGCCGACCGATATGACCGACGAGAAGCGCCACGGGAAGCTCTCGACGGGCATGTTGTGGGCGGCGGCCACCAGCACGGTGCGGCGGAAGTAGGCCTCGTCGGCCACCTCACGCAGAGCTTCGGCGAATTTGTGCTTCGTGGTGGACAGGCTGAGGTTGATGACGTCGAAGCCCTGCCGTACGGCCCAGCGCAGTCCGGTGACGAAGCTGTCGCCGGAACCCGAGAAGCCCGCGCCGAGAACGCGCACGCTGTGCAGCTCGCACTCGGGTGCGAACTGGCGCACGATGCCCGCGCACGCCGTGCCGTGGCCGGCGCTGTCCGACGGCCTGGTCTCCCGCACCACGGGCGCGCCGTCCGGGCCCTGCTCGACGGCGTAGGAGGCGGTGACGGGACCGACCCGGGGATGCCCGTCCTCGACGCCGCTGTCCACGACGCACACCCGCACACCCCTGCCTGTGGCGCCGCCCCATGCCCAGTCGGGAGTGATCCCGGGAGTCCACTCGGCGGCCACCGGTATGTCGGCCGGGGCCATGTTCCTCATGTTCCACACCAGTCTGGCGGGCTCCCTGACTCCGCCCCCCACGGCCGGGCCGAATGTCATGTCGCCGCCAGGACGGACAGCAGGGCGGCCGCGCGGTCGGCGCCGACCCGGTGGCCCTTGGCGGCGAAACGCGTGCCCGCCTGCCGGGCGGCGTCGCCCGCCGCGGTCCGCTCGGACAACGCGGTCAGGACGTAGGCCTGGTCGAGCAGCACAGTTGCCTGACAGGCCGGGGAGTCGGTGCGGGCGGCTTCCCGTACGGCCCTGGCCGCCAGGAGCCTGGCCCTGCTCGGCTGGTCGCCCGCCACGGTCCTGGCCTTCATGCCGAGGAGCTCGGCCCGGTTGATGGGGGTGCTCCCCGAGGCGCTGGAAAGGGCCAGCCCGATCCAGCCGCGGGCGCCGTCCGGATCGCCCTGGTCCAGCCGGGCTCTGGCGAGATCGCGCCAGGCGGTGGTGAGGAGCTGCCCGTCCCCCAGCGACTCGGCCGCCGTGCAGGAGCGGCGCAGCGCCGTCTCGGCCGCCTCCGGCCGACCGGCGAGCAGGTCGAGCGAGGCGGAGAACAGCGGCAGGAACGCCCCCGCGAAGGCGTGGCCGATGCCGGTCATGATGGCTTCGGCCGCCAGGAAGGCGGCCCGGGCCTGCGCGGTGTCTCCCCGCATGGCGTGCATGACGGCCAGCGGGCACTGCATCACCGCGGCGACCGTCCTGCGCCCTTCGCCGTGCTCACGCAGCAGGCCGAGGCACTGCTCGACCGCCGCCTCGACGGCCACCGGGCCAAGCCACAGGGACACCGACAGCGCCCCGAGAGCGGTCGCCCGTTCCAGCTCGGCATCGGCCCGTACGGCATGGCCGAGCGCCCTGTCCAGCGTCTCGGCGGCCTCCACGAGCCTGCCCCGCGCCTGAGCCGCCTGCCCGATCCTGATCCAGGCGCGGGCCAGCCCGAGATGGTCGCCCGCCGCCTCGAAGACCGGCAGGCAGTCGTGAGCCGTCCGCGCCGACGGCTCGGGGTCGAGGTGGCCGAGGAACAGGCGGGCATGCGCGGCCACGCCGGCCGCCGCCCACGTGGTCGCGACGGCGGCGGACGCGTCGTCGGCCACCTCACGCAGCAGCCGCTCACCGCGGTCAACCTGCCCGAGCATGACCCATGTCTCCGCCAGCCGCTCCGCGGTGGGCAGGCGCAGCGGGTCGTCCGCGTCGTACAGGCCGACGGCGCGCTCCAGGAGGCCGGACGCCCAGTTCAGGTCTCCCCGGCGCAGCGCGGACGCGCCCGCGGCCGACAGGTGGGCGGCCGCCCTGTCGCGCAGCCGCGCCGACCGCTCGTCGGGGCGGCCCAGTCCGGCCCGGTGGCGGTACGCCTGCTCCAGATGGCGCCCGACCACCTCGTCGTCCTCGCCGTGCCCGGACGACCAGCCGGCCAGACGCTCGTGCAGATCGCTGAGCCTGCGCTTGGAGACCGCCTGGTAGCACACCTCCTGAATGAGGCCGCTGACGAAGCGGAGCCGCCCGGCCTCGGCCCCGTCCACGGGCTCCAGGAAGCGGCCGCGCACAAGCGACCCGACGGCGTCTCCGGGCGCGCCCGGCTCTCCCGAAATCCCCAGGACGCCGATCTGGGCCAGGGTGAACTCCCTGCCGGCGACGGCCCCGCATTCCAGGACCGCGCGCTCATCCTCGGGCAGGCTCTCGACGCGGGCGGCGATCAGGGCGCGCAGGCTCAAGGGGAGCCGCTCGGGCTCCTCCCCATGGCCGAGCATCGTCATGAGCTGCTCCAGAAAGAGCGGGTTCCCCTCGGCCCTCGACACCACCTGGTCCGTCATCACGGCGCCGGCCGCGTGGGCCGACACCTCGGGCGTCTGCGATGGCCGGGACAGATCGGCCAGCTCGCACGCGAGCACGCGCGAGTCGTCGTCGGTCAGCCTTTCCACCCGGTGAAGCACCCCCGGGGCCCGGTGCCCGCGCGGCTCGGGGCGGGCCACGCACAGGACGAGCAACGGCAGGTCGCGCACCTGCGACTCCAGCAGGGTCAGGGCGTCCGTCAACGCGGGCGCGGCCCACTGCATGTCGTCCAGGATCAGCACCACCGGACGGTCTCCGGAGACGGCCCGCAGCAGACCGCCCACGGCCCACACCGTCTCCTCCAGGCCGGTTCCCGGCGTGCCGTCGGCGAGCAGCCCGGCGGCGAGAACGGCGGCGATCTCCGGTTCGGCCTCCGTCTTCCGCGCCAGCGGGCGCAGCGCCTCGGCCAGGCTCAGCAGCGAGCCGCCCTCGCCGTACGGACGGCACCGGCCCGATGCGAGCCGGGCTCGGCGGGCCACGGGTGAGCGGCCGGCCCAGGTGCGGACCAGCCGGGTCTTACCGATGCCGGCCTCCCCGAGAACGGTCACGACCCGGCAGTGGCGTCGCGCGGTCACCGCGTCCAGGTGGGCGTCCAGGCTGTCGAAGTCGCTGTGCCGGTTGACGAAGGGCAGGTCGAACCGGCGTGACACGGCCGGGTCGTCGGCTCGCACCGACTCGACGCGCCACGCCACGACCGGGTGGTCCACGCCGCGAAGGCTGAGCGGGCCGGTCGGGGCGGCCACCACGGCCTGCCCGGCGGCGACCCTGGTGTCGTGCCCGATGACGATCTCGCCGGGCGCCGCGGCGGTCTGCAGCCGCGCCGCCACGTTGACGACCTGCCCGGACACCAGCGCCTGGCTTCCGGCGTTCTCCGCCGAGGCCACCACCTCGCCGGTGTTGACGCCGATGCGAGCCCGCAGCCGGATCCCGATCTCGGCCTCGACCTCGTCGTTGAAGCTCTCCAGCGCGGCCCGCATCTCCAGCGCCGCCCGTACGGCCCGCAGCGCGTCGTCCTCGTGCAGCGTCGGCACGCCGAACACGCCCACCACGGCGTCCCCGATGAACTTCTCCACGACTCCGCCGTGGTACTCGACACGGTCCCGCATCAGGTCGAAGTACCGCAGCAGGATCGAGCGCAGGGACTCGGGGTCGAGCTCGCCGCTGAGCGCCGTGGACTCGGTGAGGTCGCAGAAGATCACTGAGACGACTTTGCGGATGACCCTGGTGCCGGCGACGTCCATCAGAAGAGCAACCCGCCGATCATGTGGGCCTCCACGTCGGGCGCCGCGTCCAGCATCTGGAGCTGGATGGAGATCAGCAGATTCGTCTCCTCCTCGCTGAGGCGTGAGATGACGGCGAGCTGCTCCTCATCGGCCGGGCCGAGGTCGATGCCCGCCTCCGTCAGCGCGTGGAGCGGATCGAATGCCACGGTTCCTCCAAGGTGTTCTGTGCGATCGGAGTGGCGAGGCCGGCGGGGCCGCCGAGGTCGGCCGGGCCCGGAAAACCGGCCAGCCCGGCCAGCCCGGCCAGCCCGGCCAGGTCGGCGAACAGGCGCGTCGCCGCCTGAGTCGTGTGCAGGGCGCTGAGACCGATCGCCTGCTCCTGCCGGCCGGTCAGCGGCAGCCGGTCGAGGAGGGCGTCCAGCTCGGCACGGTGCTCCAGGTCGAGCTCGGCGTGGTGCCGCAGGGTGCGGAAGGCCGCCTCCGGGTAGCCCGTCCGCACGCGCAGGTGGCCGAGCAGCGCACCGGTCGGCGGAAAGCCCTCCAGGACGGCGATGTAACCGAGCAGAGCCACGGGATCGTCATGGATCACCCAGTAGTACTGGGCTCCGACGAGAGCGGCCGCCGACGAGGACGGCCGGCCCGGGGCATGGCCGAGGGCCTCCAGGTCGTCGCGAAGCCAGACGTCGTGGCCGCGTTCCTCCTCGATGTGGCCACGCAGGTATCCGGCCAGCTCCCGCTGCCCCTGCCGTACGGCCTCGGACAGGGCGGTCTCCATGAGCGGGACCGACGCGGTGATCACCTCGTGCATGGCCGCGAGGTAGGCGGGGTAGCGCAGCCGGAGGTCGGGGGCCGCCCACAGGCGGGCCGCGGCGGCCCGCAGGCCCGGCATGAGCAACTCGATCTTGACGCGGAGCGCCCCGCTGCGCGTGCCGGGAATCGTGCGATCACGGGTCCCGCCAGGACCGCCGGCGCGGGCCCCGCTGCGAGGGCCGGGAATCGTGTCCGTCATGACGCGCCGCCTTCGCGCGATCCGGTCAGGCCCGTGTGGTGCGCGAGGAAGGTGAGGACCTTCGCGGCGAGCCGGACTGCTTCGTCCCCCATCGCACCGGCGTGTCCGGCGCCCTCCACCATGTGGTGCAGGATGGGCCCTCCATCGGCCGCGTGCTGCAACTGCGCGGCCATCTTGCGCGAGTGGAGCGGATCGACCCGCGTGTCGTTGTCTCCGCTGAGGAGGAGAACCGCCGCGTTGCCGAAGGGCGCTCTGACGTTGTGGTACGGCGAGTACTTGAGCAGCGCCTCCAGGTCCGCCGGGTCCTCCGGCGAGCCGTACTCCTGACGCCAGGCCCTGCCCAGGCCCCAGCGCTCGTAGCGGATCATGTCCAGGGGAGCCGCCGCGCTGACGACGGCGGCGTAGGCGTGGGGCCGCTGGACGACGGTCCCCATGGCGAGGAGCCCGCCGTTGCTGCCACCGAGCAGGGCGAGTTGTTCCGGCGTCGTCCAGCCCTGCCGGACGAGCCAGTCGGCTGCCGCGTGCAGGTCGGCGAACGCGTTGGGCTTGTTGGTCCTGGCTCCGTCCCGGTGCCACTGCCTGCCACGCTCGTCGCCGCCGCGGATGCCCGCGACCGCGCTCACGCCGCCGCGGAGCACCCAGGCCACGAAGTCCGGTTCGTACTTCGGGCGGAAGGAGATGCCGAAGCCGCCGTAGGCGGTGAGGATTGCCGGCCGGGGCCGGCCGGGGTCACCGTCTCCGTCCGCGGCCGGGGCCAGGATGGTGAGGGGCACCTCGGTTCCGTCGAACGAGCGATAGGTGCGGTGCAGGATCCTGATGTCCGCTCGGGGGGTTCCCTCGGAGTCGACGGGCGTCACCCGGCCCGACTCGACGTCCAGACGCCAGACGGACGGAGGGATGACCCAGTCCGTGTAGCTCAGCGTCAGCGCTCCCGGGTCGGGGCCGGGCATGATCCCCATGACGGCGCCCGTGCCGGGAAGGACGACATCGGTGACGACCGCTCCGGTCTCCGCGTCGTGGACGGTCATCTGGCTGAGGCCGTCCCGTGTGCGCAGGGCGACCAGGCGTTTGCCGCGTCCGGTCCGGGCCAGGGCCACCGTGGAGAGGGCGGCGGCGGTGTCCTCGGGGATGAGGACCCGCCATGGCCCCCACCCGCGGGAGACGGGTTCGGCCACGAGCACCTGCCCGAACCCGGCCGTCGTCGAGACCGTGGCGAGCAACCGGCCGTCCTCGTCGACCAGGACACTGGCCGAGGACGCCCCGTCCAGCGACAGCGGACGGGGCCGCCCCCCTGTCTCGATGTCCGCGACGAGCACCTGCGTCTCCCGGGAGGTCCCCTCACGGATGGTGAAGACCAGCCATCGGTCGTGGCAGAGCCCGACGTGATAGCGCGTGGTCGCCCCCTCGTCACCGATCAGGATCTCGTCCTCGGTGACCGGGGTGCCCACCATGTGCCAGTAGACGCCGCGTCCCGGACGGTCGAGATGATCGCGTACATAGAAGAAACCACGGCCGTCGGCCCGCCACTCGATCGGCGAGTAGCGGGTGTGCGCGATGGCGTCCACGATCCGCCCGGTGGTCACCTCCACGATCGACAACGGGGTGTGCCGCTCGTCGCCCGCCAGGACGATCTGAATGGAGAGGTGCTCCCCCGTCGGCGACGGCTGCCAGCGCCGGATGAAGGCATCGGGCGGGAAGGTGACGTCGATGGGCGTCCACGGACCGCCGTCGCGGCTCTGGAACTCCGGTTCCCAGGCGGCGAGGCTGTCGCGCCGGCCGAGCCGGAACCTCCGAGATCCAGCGATCTTGACGGGTGAACGGACGGGCCCGCTCATCAGGCCGCGTATCGCCTCTCCCCAATGGCCGAGGCCGGGGAGCCGCTCCAGATATCCCGTGCTGAGAAGCTGCTGATCGCCTATCCAGTCCCGGACGGCCTCGGTGTGGCCTCCCTCCAGCCACCGGTACGGGTCCGCGACCGGGTGCCCGTGATAGTCCTCGACGATCGGCTCGCGGGGGGCCTGCGGATACGCGGGAACGGCGACCCGCCGGTGTTCGGGAGAAGTCATGGCCGGGCTCCGGATGCTACGAGGGAGGTGTCCGTGGCGGGAGGAGTCAGGTGCAGCCGTCCACGGCGCACCCAGATCAGGAAGATCACCGCCGCGAGGACGATAAGGGCCTGGCACAGCCAGAGGCCGCCACGGACGCCGAAACGCTCACCGGCGACGCCGCCCAGCAGCGCGCCGAGCGTGCTCGCGAACGTCGTGACCGACCCCAGGAGGGTGCCCACCCGGCCGAAGAACTCGTCGCCCACGTCGTCCGACAGAATGCCGACGAGCGCCAGGTTGGCGGCGGCGCCGAAGAACACCGGCAGCCCCATCCCGAACACGACGGCTGTCACGGCCAGCCACAGCGGGCCCTGCGCCGCCGGAAGGGTGAAGCCGCACACGGCTATGGCCGGCAGGCAGATCACCAGCAGCCGGCGAGCGGTCAGGCGCTCCGAGAGCAGGCGAGACCCCACGAAGGTGCCCGCGGCGGCCAGCAGCGTCGCCGCCACCGCGGGCACGCTGTAGAGGGCGACCGGCAGCCGCAACGTGTCCAGCAGGAACACGGCACGCTGGGCGGTGGTGCCACTTGTGGCGACGCTCACCAGGACGGCGTAGACCGTGTAGGCGACGAGGAGGCCGTGCGTGCGAACGGCGGTCACCCCGTCGCGCAACTCCCGCAGCAGGCCGGCCCGGGCTTGTGTGGGCGCCTCCCGCCGGTCCGGTGACCGCAGGGCGCCCAGAGCCAGGGCGCTCACCAGATAGGTCAGCGCGTCCAGGAAGAACAGCAACGCGGCGCCCAGCCCCGCCACAAGGGGCCCGGCGGTGCTCGCCGCGACGGACCGGGAGAGCAGCTCGGACGACTGCAACTTCCCCCTGGCCTTGCTGAGGTCGCCGACGTCGAGACTGCGGAGGTGGGAGAAGTACAGGGCGCCGGTGACGACCTGCGCGAGGCCCAGCGCGAAGGACGTTCCCGACAGGATCAGGACGCTCAGCAGGCCGCTGAAGGCCATGACGGCGCACACGAGCGTCGCCACACCGCAGGCCAGATCGACGAGTATGAGCGTGCGCCGTGGGCGGGTCACCCGATCTGCCAGGACCCCGAGAATCGGCCCGAACAACAGTGCCGGCGAGGTCCCGGCGGCGACGATCAGGGAAACCTGACGCGGTCCGGCGTCGAGGATGGCCACCGCCACCACCGAGGTGGCGGTGGCGGTCAGTGTGCTGCCGAAGGCCGAGGTGGCCTGCCCCCACAAATAGAGGCGCATGTCGGTAGGTCGGGCGATGAGGGGCACGGGAGACTCCGCCGTTGTCGTTCGCTTTGAGATCAGCCCGGAAAGGGATCCGAGCAGAAGGCCATCGACAGCACGCTGTTGGGCGCGTCGAAGCCCATCTCCATTTCCACTTCCATGTCCATGTGCGCATGGACGTCCGCGTCGTCGAGCCCGTAAGGAATGTCGTGCGGCAGATTGTTGAGTGACATCACTTGGTCCATGGTTCCTTCTCTTCACCAGAGTTCGGCTGGGTACCGGGGTGAGTCGCCGTCCCCGGCACCCGCCATCGGTTGCTGATTCAGCTCATCGAGCCGAATCCGGACCTCGAGCCGTTACTACTGCTGATTGGTGCACAGGAAGTAGCTCGTGGCGCTGAAGGCCCCGTCCTCCTCAGCGCCTTCCGGATTGCGCAGGTCCTGGAGCTTCAGAATCTCAATCATCGCGTTTCCTTTCTCGGGCTGTTCAGGTCGGTGCCGGGTGTGAGTCGCTGCCCCCACCCGGCACTCGCCATCGGTTGCCGAATCAGCTCATCGAGCCGAATCCGGACTTCGAGCCGTTGCTACTGCTGTGCCGTGCACAGGAAGTAGCTCTTGGTGCTGTCGGGCGCCTCCTCCTCCGTGCCTTCCGGAGTGCGCAGGGCCTGGAGCTTCAGAATCTCCGTCATCGTGTTGCCTTTCTTTGACTTGTTCAGGAGGGCGCGGGGGAACGCACCCCGGCCTGAATTTCTCCGGCTGATCGAGCCCGTTTGGACTCGAGCCGTTACTACTGCTGCTCGGTGCACAGGAAGTAGCTCCTGGTGCTGGTGGGCGCCTCCTCCTCCGTACCTTCCGGAGTGCGCAGGGCCTGAAGCTTCAGAATCTCGGTCATTTTCCCTCCCCTCTGATATCGCTTGTCTATTGGAACGGCGCCGGGTATCGGACCACGGACACCGGCCACTGGCGTGGAAAGTCTTCTATGGATTAGAACAGGTCAGAGCTGCGCATCCGCGTTCAGCTCGGCGGTCTCGGAGGCGGGCAGAGAACGCCGACGCTGAATGTGCTCACCGTCCACGGCGCCTTGTCCGTCTCCTCCGGACCGCGCAGAACCTGGAGTTTCAGAATCTCAGTCACCTTTGTTTTCCCTTCTTCTATGGCCTCGGCTCACTCGGGGACTATGCAGCCGTGGTAGAAGTTGCTGACGGAGCTGACGGGCGCGTCCTCCTCGATCTCTCCGGAGTTACGCAGAAGCTGCAACTTGAGAATTTCGGTCACGGTTCTCTCCTTGCTGGACGGCGTCGAGCGTGAACAGCGGGTCCGGAAGCCCTGTGAGCATTCGCGTGAGTGCGAGAAGCACGCCGGCCGAGCCGCTCCACAGATCCGCGGAGAATCGCATGAGGAGCGGGCCGCCCCCGAGGAACCGCACCCCGTCCTGGCCAGCCACCGCGTGCTTGAAGAGCGCGATCCCGGCTGCGCGCTCCTGGGCCGCCAGGTCCGGGCGATCCAGCAGTACGGAGGCCTGCCCCAGGGCCAGGGCCATCCCGGCCTGCCCGCCGAGCAGCCCGGCGGCCGCGGCGAATCGCACGGAGCAGTAGCGCAGGCTGCGCCGCAGCGCGTCGGCCAGTCCGGCGTCGTCGATCATCGTGAGGTAGCGGGCCACGACGTGCGCGTATCCGGCGCTGCCCCACTGCAGGTAGGGCATGTTGCGCCGGTCCACGGTGGACACCCGGAACCCGAGCGCGTCGACGTCCAGCGGCTGGCCGTGTGACAACTCCTCGCGCAGGAGGCGGGCACCGCGGTCCAGCATCGCCCGGTCACCGGTGAGCCGGCTCAGGTAGTACAGGGCCAGCGCGATGCCGGGGCGCCCGTCCACCAGACCGGAGGCGTCGTCGGGGCCGAGCAGGGGGACGAGCGCGGCCCCGTCGGGGATTGCGGTCAGCGCCTGCTCGGCGGCCGCGATGTGCCGGTCGTCGCCGGTGTGGCCGTGGAGGGACAGGTGGGCCATGGCCAGCCCGGCGGCGCCTCCGCCGAGTGTGGCGCAGGCGCGGCTGAGCGGATGCCGGTCGGCCGCGGCGAGCAACTCGCCGGCCGCGTCGATCTCCCCCAGGTCGGCCAGGACCCAGGCGATGCCGGCGTTGCCGTAGAACAGGCCGGGCGGGGTTTCGTCGCGCTCCCGGATCGACTCGTCGCGTAGCCGGGTGACGATCCGCGGGTCGATCCGGCGGCCCGCCGCCCGCAGGGCGTGGAGCACTCCGGCGGTCCCGTGGGCCACGCACCGGGTGTTGGACACCGCCCCCTGGGGTGTCGTCGGGTAGACCCAGCGCGGGTTGTCCGGCTGCGCCATGGCCTCGATCGCGTCCGCCGTGCGCTCCCGCAGCCATCGCAGGTGCGTGAGCGGCTCCTGCCGTACCTCATCGGGCGTGGGCAGCAGCGGGCGCTCGGGACTCGCGTGGAATCGGGTCACGACGCGCCAGAGCCGATCCGGGATCGGAGCGAGGTCGGTCAGGTCGCGGTGCAGGTGACCGGCCACCTCCGGCGTGCGCTCCAGGACGTTGTGCAGCGGGAACAGCAGCATCTGCGCCACGGCCGAGATGCCGTACTCGTCGATCCGCCGAGCGTCCTTGGCGGCGGGACTCTCCGGATCGCGGATCTCCGCGGGCAGGAACCCGGGGGCTCCTATCGTCCTGAACTCCGCGTCCAGGCGGCAGGCCCCCTCGAAGTCGACCAGCCTGATCCGTTCGTTGTCGTCGATGAGAATGTTCTTCGGGTTGAGGTCGACGAACGCGTATCCCACGTCGTGCAGGGTCGCGATCAGCCCCTTGAGCTGGTCGAGGATCGACAGGCAACTCCGGTAGTAGCCCGCGAACACCTCCGGCCGCTGCTCCACCCGGATGCTCGGCTCGTTCGCCACCACCCACTTCATCAGGGTGGTTCCGGGGACGAGTTCCGAGACCAGGAAGGTGTTCTCCCACTGCTGGAACAGCTCGATCGGCTCGGGGCATATCCCGGGATGCGCGGCGTGCAGCGCCCGCAGCGTCCGGTGCTCCTGCGCCAGCAGGGTCTGCGCGTCGGTCCCGTCCCACCAGTAGCCGTTGTGCGCCCGCGCCTCCTTGACGAAGACCTGCCTGCCGTCCTCGGTCCGGGCGACGTAGGCGCCGCCGGCGTTGCTGTGCTGCAGCACCGACTCGAAGGTGTAGCCGCCCAGCGTGATCGGCTGGTCGCCGGCGTCCGCCGGTTCGGTCCCGAACGGGTCCGCGATCCCGGGCGGCAGCATGAACATCGGCTGGCGCTCGTCGGGGATCTCCTGCCCGTCGAGGTCGAGCATGACCGGCTGCCGGGTGCCGTCCGGCTGAAGCCTGTGCCGCGGGCGGAACGCGCCGTACCGGTACGCCACGGACGAGGAGGCGCCGAAGCGCCGATCGGTGAGGATGTACGGCCCGGCGAAACCCGCGAGCCGCTCCTCCAGCCGCACCAGGATTTCGTGGGCGATCCGCGGGGTCGCCGGATACAGGGCGCAGAACTTCCCGCTCTGCACGCGGGAGCCGTGCTTGTGATGCATCCACAGGAACAGGCGCCTGCTGCTCACATGCTTGAAGGGGACGGAGAACTCGGCGCAGACCTCTGTGACGATGTCGAGCACGGCCTGCGCGTTCTCCAGCGAGCTGGAGACATGTACCTTCCACCCCTGGTCGGCAAGGTCGCCCTCAGGGGGTGTCCACATCGTCCAGACGCTGCTCGTGTGCCGGCTCCAGTGCTCGGGCACGACCGTCGGCGCGTAGGTGACACCGGGCTCGACCAGCTCGGCCGGCTCGTAGTAGTCAGGGTGGGCGAGGGTGAAGCCGAAGTACTGCATCAGGTGTCCCGTCAAAGCGTCCGGTGGCTCCGTCGCCGGCATCGGCCGGCAACGACGAAGCTAGGCAGCCCCGGTTGGCAGACAGTTCGGTCCCGGTATGGAAACGGCGAATTCGCAGGTGGAGAAGGAGTTGCGCGCACCTTCCCGCAATGCGGTGAAGGCGCGGCGCCGTCCCGGCGTGGAACGAGATGTCACGGAATGGCACGCCCTTGTTCGGGGGCCATTTCAGCTCGAGAACGGGACCTGGATGAACGATGGGGGCGGGCCGCGTGACACGCGCGCCCACGAGAACGCACGTGAGGTGGACGACTCGCGGTTACTGCAGGACATCCTGCGGGCCGTAATGGCGCGCGAAGACGCGGGCCACACCTGGAAAGTCGAAACCCGGGAGCCCTGGTGTGTCGTGACGCCACCGGAAGGCCGCATGCGCGACCAGGGCTGGAAGTTGCACGTCTCGGCGACGCAACTGTCGGCGCCGGTCGTGCTGAGCCGTGTCGCCGAGGTGCTCGTCCGCGGCGGCTGCGCGTTCAAGTTCGCACGCGGGCTGCGGGAGCTCGGCCGGCTGCTCGACGGCGACTGCGACCGCGGCAGCGGCGGGAAGTTCGTCACGGCATACCCGGCTGACGACGAGCGGTTCCGTGAGCTCGCGACGGAGCTGGACCGGGTGACCGACGGGCTGCCCGGGCCGGTGATCCTCTCCGATCGGCGACTGCGCCCGGGGAGCCTGGTCCACTACCGCTTCGGGGTCTTCGGCGCCTCTCCGGTGCTCTCCAACGACGGCGGCTTCGAGTCCATGCTCACCGCGCCGGACGGCAGGCGTCAGAAGGACGAACGGCTCGCCTGGTTCAGCCCGCCGTCCTGGGCGCCGGCACCACCACTGCAGAAAGCGCTGCAGGAAGCACCGGCCGAAGCGCTGCCGGAAGCACCGGCACCGCTGGTGGCTTCCGGGACCGCCGAGCCGGGAGCCGTCCTTCTCGGTGGCCGGTTCCTCGTCCGCGAAGCCATCCGGCAGTCCTATCGGGGCGGTGTCTACCGGGCCGCCGACCAGCACACCGGGGCCGAGGTCGTCGTCAAGCAGGCTCGGCCACACGTCCTGGGCTCGCTGACCGGGCGGGACGCCCGGGACGCGTTGCGTCACGAGGCGAAGATCATGGACCTGCTCGGCCCGCTGGGATTGACTCCACGCAAGGTGGCGTTGTTCACCCACCAGGAGAACGTGTTCCTGGCCGAGGAATCCGTGCCGGGCGTCACGCTTCGCCAGTGGGCCTCGGAACGCGCCGTCACCGAATGGCGGGGCCAGGGGGCACCACCGGCCGAGGCCGTCGACAAGGCCGTCCAGCTGGCGGACATCATGACGGCGGTCCACGACCAGGGCCTCGTGCTGCGCGACTTCACCCCGAACAATCTCATGGTCACGCCGGACGGCCGGCTGCGGCTGATCGACCTGGAGCATGTGGTCCCGGCCGGTTCCAGGGTGGCCCGCGCCTACACCACGGCCTACGCGGGCCGGGAGCAGACGTCCGCGCCCTGGTTCGGGCCGGCGCCGTCACCGCGGTCGGATCTGTTCAGCCTGGGCGCCACCGTTTTCTATCTGGTGACCGGCATCGATCCGCTGCTGCCCGCCGACGAGCCCCGTCCGGGGACCGCCGGGCGGCCGGACGAGGAGCGGCTGGAGGCTCTCGTCACCGCCATCGCATCCCGCATGCCGGCGCTGCGGTCGCTCTCCCCCTTGGTACGGGGACTGATGCGGGACGACCCGGAGGAAAGGTGGAGTCTGAAGCAGACGCGGGACTTCCTGGCCGCCGCGGGCCGCCCCGGGAGGCGGCGAACCGAAGGGCCGCCGATCACGATGAAGCGCACGCTGCGCGACGCGACGACGGACACGCTGCGGGAAGCAGTCGGGGACGTCATGAAGGAGCGCCTCCTCGCCGACGGGCTCAGGCACGTCCTGCGCACGATGACCCCCGAGGGGCCGCGGCTGTGGAAGGCCGGGGCGTTCGGCGACACCACCGATCCCTGCAACGTCCAACACGGCGCGGGCGGGGTGCTGGCCGTACTGACCAGATCCGCGCAGGTCCTCGGCGGCGACCCGCACGGCATCCCGCACCGTGACCGGCACGGGGACCTGCGCGGTGACCTGCACGGGGACCTGCGCGGTGATGACCTGGGGGCTGAACTGCGCGAGGGCGTGGCGGCGGTGGCGGGCTGGATCGGAGGGCGGCTCTTCGACATTCCGCGCGTCCTCCCCGGGCTCTACTTCGGCAGATCGGGTACGGCATGGGCGCTCCATGACGCGGCACGGTTCCTGGGGGACGACCACATGGCCGCGCGAGCCGTCGAGCTGGCCAAGCGTGTTCCCGTGGAATGGCCCAACCCGGACATCTGCCACGGCGCGGCGGGCGCGGGCATGGCCCAGCTTCACCTGTGGACGTCGACCGGCGATCCGGAGCCGGCGCGCCGCGCCGTCCTCGCCGCCGACTGCGTGCTGAATGCGGCGCGCGAGCGCGACGGCCACCTGATGTGGCCCATACCCGCGACATTCGACTCGAGCCTGGCGGGGCTGACCCACTACGGGTTCGCGCACGGCGTGGCCGGAGCCGGGACCTTCCTGCTGTACGCCGGGCTCGCGACCGGCCGGCCCGAGTATCTGCGGGCCGCCCACCGCGCGGGGGAAACGCTGGAGGCGGTGGCCGACGTCGAGGACGGCGCGGCCTGGTGGCCGAGCGGCGAAGCCGGCGAACCCTCCCGCAGCCGGTTGAGGCACTGGTGCAGCGGCTCCTCAGGGGTCGGCACGTTCCTCATCCGCCTGTGGCGGGCCACCGGGGAGCGCCGCTTCCGGGACCTCGCCGAAGCGGCCGCCGTGGCGATCCGCCGGGACCGGTGGTACTCGTCCGTCAGCGCCTGCCACGGGCTGGCCGGGGACGGGGAGTTCCTGCTGGACCTCGCCGGTTTCACCGGCGACCGGCGCTACCGCGACTGGGCGGAGGAGCTCGCCACGGTGATGTACGCCCGTCATGCCGTCCGGGACGGGCTCCTGGTGCTGCCCGACGAATCCGGCATGCACGTCCACGTGGGCTACAACACCGGGCTCAGCGGCGCGCTGGGGTTCCTCCTCCGGCTGCGCCACGGAGGGCCTCGCTGGTGGATGCCCGACGAACTGCTGGCCCAGGAGGGACGTGCCCACACCGACCGCCGTCGGCCGGCGGCGGTGATGGCCTCATGAGGTCTTCACCGCGGACCGGCATCCGGCACTCAACGACCGACCCAACGGGGCACGAGGAGGTGCAGAACAGTGGAGATTGACATCAGCGCATTGGAGCTCCTTCCCGCGAGGGCGGCAGGCCGCGTGCCGTGCAATCCCACGGGGAGCAGTTGCAGCTGGTCCTGCACATACAGCTGTGGCGATTCCTGTCAGGTGACCGAATGACCGTCGCCGGCGCTGTGGCTCAGCCATTTCATCGAATCAACACCCGAATCGCGGAAATCGACATCGCCCTGCTGGATCTGTTGCCCGCACAGCTCATTGAGCCGAAGCAGTGCGGCACGGAGAGCACATGTTCCGGGACCTGTACGAACACCTGTAAGAATTCGTGCAGGATAACGAACAGGTGAAAAGGCGGCGGCCCGGTCAGCTCTGGCCGGGCCGCCGCGCCCCGCCGAGCACGCCGAGCATGGTGAGCAGCGGGTCGTGGGCCGGGTCGGGGATGCGCTCGGCCACCAGCCAGCACAGCTCGCAGATGCTGGTGAACCGCCGGTCCGCGAGGTCGGCGAGGCGCGGGTCGGCGGTGATCGGCCCGGGTCCCACCGTGGCCACGACGGAGAACATGGCGTGATGCCGCAACTCCTTGAGGGCTTCCGCCGTCTCGGGCGCGTCACCGCACGTGCGGCGGAACTCGGCGGGTCCTCGGCCCATGACGACGGCCTCGTTGCAGCAGGCGGCCACGACGCCGTCGTAGCGGACGACCGGGCTGCGCGCGACGCGGCACGGGCCGAAGTCCTTGCCCGCGACGAGGGGCCTGGGCGCGACCAGACCGGCCGCGCGGCCGTACGGCAGCAGCCCGACCCTGTTGAGCTCCGCGGCCTCCGGCCAGCACGGCCCGAGCGCCTGCTCGAGTAGACCCACGGCGCGGTCGACGGCGTCCTGGTCGTCGACCACTTGGACGACGAGGGGCGTTCCCTCGTCCGCTATGGCGCGAGCGGCGTTCGCGAAACGCTCGTCGGCCAGCCGGGCCTGGTGGAAGGCGTCGGTGCTGAGGAACACGCACGAGCAGGCGCGCAGCACTCGACGGACCCAGCCGGAGGTTCGATTGCCCCAGAACCCGCTGGTGTACACGACGAGATGCTTACCGGCGGCGGTTATCCGGTCGGCCGCGAGCGTGAGCGCACGCCGCTCGGCGAACGGCTCCCCGCCCGATACGCCGATGAGGCGCGGTTCGCCGGCGCATAGAGCGTCCAGGACGCCCTCGAACAGCGTGAAGTCGGTCACGCGCGGACTGTCCGGGCGCGAGTCGACCGAGCAGTGACCACAGCCGACCGGGCAGCGGTCGGTGATGAACAGCAAGGCGCTGGCCCCGGGCGTGTCCCGGGCGGCCTCGACGTCCGCGAGCCTCAGGCGGGGCGAGGTCGCGGCCTCGCCGCACGGAAACGGCAGGCGGGGCGTCGGCGCGGCATCGCGGTACGACAGGCGGGGCGTCGGCGCGGCATCGCGGTACGACAGGCGGGGCGTCGGCGTGGTCATCGGCCCAGGCCCACGAGCTCGCCGTACCGGGCGGAGCCGTAGCGGCGGGCGAATCCGGCGGCCCCCTCGGCGACTTGGCGGCGGGTGGCATCCGCGTCCAGGAGCGAGAAGACGGGGCGGGTCGCGACCGCCTCGGCGCGCGGGTCGTCGGAGAGGAGCCGGCAGGTCTCGCAGTAGCCGCCGCCCTCGGGGACGCCGCCCATCGAGGCGACGTACTGCGGACCCACCGCTCTGATCGCTCTCAGCAGCGGCCTGCTGAGGCAGCGTTCCCTGATCTCCGGCCAGCCGTCCCGGGCCGCGTGCCCCAGGGTCAGATGCGGTACGGCCTCGCCCCGATCCGCCACGTCCTGGTTGCAGCAGGCGACCACCGTGCCGTCGAAGGTCACCACGGGCCAGGCGGCCATCGTGCACGGCGCGGGTGGAAGGGCGATCGGCCGGTGCGTGAGGACTCTGCGCCGTTCCTCCGGCCAGTCCCCCAGCCAGCCGGCGGCCCTGCCGACCGGGCCGACGAGTCCGACGAGGACGGGAACCCGGTCGCCCAGCGTCTCGCGGATGTCTCCGACGGCTTCGGCCAGATACGGATCGTCGTCGCCCAGCCCGGTGAGCTGGACGCTGACGTCCTTGCCCTCCGCCCGCAGCGCGCCCAGCACCTCCAGGACCGCTCGACGGGGAACCTCCTCCTCGTGGAAGGCGTCGACGCTGGCGGCGAAGTGGTCGACCGCGTCGATGGCCTTCTTGATCGGGCCGGGGATCCGCCCGTCGCGGGCGAAGAACATACCCGAGAGCACGTACGACGCGGTTCCCGACTCCCGAGCCCTTGTGGCGATCCGCTCGACGAGCGAAGGCCGGAGCAGCGCCTCTCCACCGGACATCAGGACGAGACGGGGATGGGCGTCAGGGGTGAAGGACTCGACGAGGCGCGTGAAGAGGTCCGGTGAGTGCTCCTCGCTGCCGATGGCGGAGTTCGTCGAGCAGTGGCGGCACGACAGTGGGCACCGCCGGGTCAGGGACAGGAAGACCGCGGAGGCGGGGACGGGACGCAGGGCAAGGATGTCCAGAAGATGCACGTGTGTCCCCCGTCAGTGTGACGGCGTCCGCGCCGACACGGCAAGCCAGCGCGGAATCCGGTAGGAAGGCGACGGTCCGTCGGCAGAGGCGACCATCGCGACGTCCATGAGCTGGTCGATGATCCGCGCCGTCTCCCACGTGGACAGGCCCAGGAGCACGGCGCCTTCCTCAAGGGTGAACGGCTCCGAGCCGAGCTCGGTGAGCTGAAGAAACGCCGACCATGTGGACCGGTCCACTTCGTGGCGGTAGGTCGTGGCGGAGCCGGGCAGAACCAGGTCGCCCTCGCCGTACGTGAGTTCCTTCACCAGGACCTGGTCGTCGCTGATCCACTCGGCGTATCTGGCCAGCTCCAGGTGTCGTTGGACCGACAGACGAGCGCCGGCGATCCGGATCCCCAGCGGCAGCCCGCCGCAGGCTTCGACGATCCGCTCGGCGGCCCCTGGATCGGACTCCACCCGCCCGGAGCCGATGATCTTGCCCAGCAACTCGGCCGCCTCGGTGGCCGGCAACCCGCCCAGCTCCACGTGCCGGGCCGACTCCAGCGCGCTGAGCCGTCGCCAGCTCGTGATGATCACGCCGTTGGCGCCGGCCCCCGGGAGGAGTGGCCGTACGGCACGCTCGCTGGAGGCGTCGTCAAGCACCAGCAGCATGCGCCGGTCGGCCAGCCAGGACCGGTACAGAGCGGTCCTGCTCCCTTCGGCGGACGGTATTTCGCCGTTGTAACCGGTGGCGCCCAGCACCTCGGCCTGCACGCTGGAAAGAGGGCGCGCCTGGCCCCACATGTCCCGCAGCTTCACGAAGACCTGCCCGTCCGGGAAGCGCTCCCGCAGGCGGTGCGCCGCGTGCACCGCCAGCGCGGTCTTGCCGCTGCCGCTCAGCCCTGACACGACCACGATGGGACCCGACACCGTGCGCCCCACCCGCAGGGCCGACAGCACCTCGCGGACCTCGGCGCCGCGCCCGGTGAAGTCCGACAGGTCCCTCGGCAGCAGCGTCGGAGCGCCCGTCTCGCGGCTCGGAGGACTGATCGTCACCACGCCCTGGGGGGTGAGGGGAGCCGCCACCTTGGGATCCGCGGTGAGTATGCCCTGGTAGAGGCGTTCCAGGACGGGACTGGGGCGGAGGCCCAGGTCTCTGGAGAGCGTCTGACGCATGCTCTCGTAGGCGGCCAGCGCCTCCGCCTGCCTGCCGGATCGGTGCAGCGCCAGCATCTGGGCGCTGCGCAGGCGCTCACGCAACGGGTGGCTCTCCACCTCCCGCTGAATCGACGGCAACATGCCCACGTGGTCGCCCAGGGCCAGTGCGAGCTCCGCCCAGTCTTCGAAGGCGCTGATCCGGGTCTCCTCCAGCGCCGTCACCTCACTGGCGATGAGGGGCATCACCGTGAGGTCGGGCATCGGCGCGCCGCGCCACAGGCCGAGCGCGTCGCGCAGGGCCCGCGCCGCGGACGGCGACTCGCCTCGGCCGGCCGCGGCGCGAGCCGTCTCCAGCAACTTGGCGAAGCGAAGCAGGTCGAGCTCGTCCGGCCCCATGCGGAGCAGGTAGCCGGGCGGGCTGTGCACCAGGTGGCCGCGCATGGGCCCCAGAACGTCCCTGCGCACCGTGGCGATGTAGACCTGCAGGTTCTTGTGCGCCGTTCGCGGCGGCGCGTCGTCCCACACCGCCTCGCTGAGGGTGCTCACCGAAACCACGCGGTTCGCCCGGCACAGCAGCATCGCCAGCATCGCTCGCTGCTTGAACGGACCGAGTGCCACCGGCTGCTCCCCACGGCGCGCCTCCAGCGGCCCCAGCACGGCGAAGGTGGTGTCGTCTGCGGCCCCGGCGCTCGCCGCGGGGCCCGGTGCGTGCACGTTGGAAACCCCGTTCTTCCCCGTGAACTTTGTGGACAGCACTCTTACCGGATAGTTGGCAGAGGCAATCAACAAATTAAATTGATTTGACGCTATTCGTCAATCCAGTTGCGGTGCGTGCTCGGGACGTGCCCGTATGAAATCGCCGCCACTTTATCGAGCCCGTGAAATGGGAATTAACCGAAAACAAACCGCCGAGCGGCCCCACCGGCCTGCCCGTCCTCCGGCTCCGGCCGTGGCCGGTTCACACGCCGTCGTCCGGGTTTGTGATGGCACTATACACCAAACCAAGCGCTTGCTACGCTCCGGCCATGATATCCACGATCGTCTGGGGCACCGGCAACGTCGGCCGGGCGGCCATCCGGGCCGTCGAGGCCCACCCGGCGCTGGAGCTCACCGCCGTGCTGGTCCACAACCCTGACAAGGTCGGCCGTGACGCGGGCGATCTGGGCAGGCTCGGCTACGAGTTGGGTGTCGCGGCGACCGGCGACGTCGAGGCGGTGCTGGCCGCCGGTCCCCAGGCCGTGGTGTACGCGGCGTCCGGCGACATCCGCCCCGACGAGGCCCTCGCCGACATCATGAGGGCGATCCGGGCCGGAGCCGTGGTCGTCACCCCCTCGATCTACGCGCTGTACGACCAGCGCAACGCCCCACCGGAGCTGCGCGAACCGGTGCTGGCGGCCGTCGCGGACGGCGGCGGCTCGCTGTTCGTCTCCGGCGTCGACCCCGGCTGGGGCAACGACGTGCTGCCACTGCTGATCAGCGGCCTCGGCGCCACGGTCGACGTGGTCCGCTGCCAGGAGATCTTCGACTACTCCACCTACGACCAGCCCGACTCCGTCCGCTACCTGGTCGGCATGGGCCAGCCGATGGACTACGAGCCGCCGATGATCGCGCCGACGGTTCCGACGATGGTGTGGGGCGGACAGGTCCGGCTCATGGCCAGGGCCCTCGGCGTCGAGCTCGACGAGATCCGCGAGACCCTGGATCGGCGCCCTCTCGACTCCACGGTGAGCACTCAGGCGATGGGCGAGTTCGAGGCCGGCACCCAGGGCGCCGTGCGGTTCGAGGTGCAGGGCATCGTCGAGGGCGAACCCCGCATCGTCATCGAGCACGTCACCCGCATCCATCCGTCGTGCGCGCCGGACTGGCCGACGCCGCCCGACGGCGAAGGGGCACATCGGGTGATCATCGAGGGCCGTCCGCGGATCGAGGTCACGGTCGAGGCCACCGACGAGGGCGGCAACCGGTCCGCGGGCGGGAACGCCACCGCGGTCGGCCGGCTGGTGAGCGCCATCGACTGGCTCGTGGACGCGGAGCCCGGGCTCTACGACGCGCTCGACGTCCCCCTGCGCCCGGCGGTCGGCAAACTCGGAAGGAAACACCCGTGATCATCGACGTCCCCGAGGGCAAGGACGCGATCCAGTACGTCTGGGGCGAGATGGTCCCCGGCATCGGGATCGCCGCGTCCGGCTTCTCACTCGCGGTGTACGCCCACACGACCCTCGGACTCCGCGAGTTCGAGGCCGCTCGGCTGCGGATCGCCCAGATCAACGGGTGCGCCTTCTGCCTCGACTGGCGAACCGAACGGGACGGGCAGAAGGTCGAGGAGGAGTTCGCCGACGCGGTGACCCAGTGGCGCACGACAGACGCCTTCGACGACCGCACGCGGTTGGCCGCCGAGTATGCCGAGCGGTACGCCCTGGACCATCACGGCCTCGACGACGAGTTCTGGGCGCGGATGACCGCGCACTACAGCCAGCTCGAGATCGTGGAGCTGAGCATGAGCATCGGCTCCTGGCTGGCGTTCGGCCGGCTCAACCATGTGCTGGGCCTCGACACCGTCTGCGTGCTGCCCAGCGGTGCATCGCCCTCCGTCAGGCGGGCAGACGCGATCTGACCTGGGACTCCACCAGGCAGAGAACCACTTATCGGCATGTAGGGACTCACGGCGCGAGCAAATATAGAACATGTTCTCATTTCGCTGAGAAAGAGGAACGTCACATGAGTGACAGCGACCCCCGCATCGGCCCAGTCTCGCGTCGTCGATTCATCGTTGGAACCGGTTCCATCCTGGGAGCCGCCGCCCTGTCGGGTCGCGTGACCGCGGCCCGAGCCGCGGCCCTCCCCGCGGCCGCTCCTATCGCCGACGGGGCCCACGTCCCGGCCCTGGTGATCGGCACCGGATACGGCGGCTCCGTGGCCGCCCTGCGTCTCGCCGAGGCGGGCGTCGACGTGCAGATGATCGAGATGGGCATGGCCTGGGACACCCCCGGCTCCGACGGCAAGATCTTCTGCAACACGCGGGAGCCGGACTACCGGTCCTACTGGCTGCGCACCAGGACCAAGGCGCCCCTCAACTACTTCCTCGGCTTCCCGATCGACAGGAGCATCCCCCGCTACACCGGGATCCTGGACGCCGAGGAGTTCAGCGGCATCACGGTCTACCAGGGCCGGGGCGTCGGCGGCGGTTCGCTCGTCAACGGCGGCATGGCGGTCACCCCCAAGCGGGAGAACTTCGCCGCCATCCTCCCGTCCGTGAACGCCGACGAGATGTACGACACGTACTACCCGCGCGCACGGGCCGGGCTCGGGGTCGGCACCATCGACCCGGCCTGGTTCGATTCCACGGCCTGCTACCAGTACGCCCGGGTCGGCCGTAAGCAGGCGCAGCGCTCCGGCTTCCCGTTCGTCTTCGTGCCGGACGTGTACGACTGGGACTACATGAAGCAGGAGGCGGCCGGAACCGCCCCCCAGTCGGCGCTGGCCGGCGAGATCCTCTACGGCAACAACTACGGCAAGAAGTCACTGCAGAAGACCTACATCGCCCAGGCCAGGGCCACCGGCAGGGTCACCGTCTCGCCGCTGCACAAGGTCACCTCGGTCGCCCCGGCGGCCGGTGGCGGCTACACGGTCGTCATCGACCAGATCAACACCAACGGCGACACCACGGCCACCAAGACCGTGACCGCGGACAAGGTGCTCTTCGCCGCCGGCAGCGTCGGCACCAGCAAGCTGCTGGTCAAGCTGAAGGCCACCGGAGCGCTGCCCGGCCTGAACGACGAGGTGGGCAAGGGCTGGGGCGACAACGGCAACGTCATGTGCGGCCGCGCCAACCACCTGTGGGACCCGACCGGCTCGCTCCAGTCGGCCATTCCCTGCTGCGGCATCGACAACTGGGCCGCCGGTGGCGCGTTCGCCGAGGTCGCGCCGCTCCCCACCGGCATCGAGACCTACGCCTCCTTCTATCTGTCGATCACCAAGAACCCGAACCGCGCCCAGTTCACCTGGAACGCGGCGACGGGCCAGGTCGACCTGAGCTGGCAGACGTCCTGGAAGCAGCCGTCCATCGACATGGCGAAGAGCATCTTCGACAAGATCAACGCAAAGGAGGGGACGATCTACCGGACCGACCTCTTCGGCGTCTACAAGATCTGGGGCGATCACCTCACGTACCACCCGCTCGGCGGCGCGGTCCTGAACAAGGCCACCGACAACTACGGCCGTCTCGCCGGCTACCCCGGCCTGTACGTCATCGACGGCTCGCTGATCCCCGGCAACACCAGTGTGAACCCGTTCGTCACGATCACAGCGCTCGCCGAACGGAACATCGAGAAGATCATCGCCACCGACCTGTAGCGATCTCCCGATCTGACGGCCGGCCACGGACGCGCGTGGCCGGCCTTCCCTATGCGGCGACGCCCCGCCCGGTGGGCCATCCACACAGGGAGGACTAAGGAAATATTTGTAGCTCAGGTTTGTTGATAGCATCCGACATGGTGAAACGGTCTCCCGTCGGGTCCGTCCGCCATGCGAGAGCCGTACAACATCTGAGGAGAACGCGTCATGGCCAAGTTGGAAATCATCGTCGCCAGCACCCGGCCCGGCCGGGTCGGTCTCGCGATCGGGCAGTGGATCGAGGGAGAGGCGAAGGCGCACGGCGGCTTCTCGGAGGTCGAGCTCGTCGACCTGGCCGAGGTGAACCTGCCCTTCATGAACGAGCCCAACCACCCTCGGCTGGGGCAGTACACCCACCAGCACACCCGCGACTGGAGCGCCAAGATCGCCGGGGCGGACGCGTTCGTCTTCGTGATGCCGGAGTACAACCACGGGTACAACGCCGAGCTGAAGAACGCCATCGACTACCTGCACAACGAGTGGCAGTACAAGCCGGTCGGCCTCGTGAGCTACGGCGGAGTGGCCGCCGGCACGCGCGCCGCTCAGATGATCAAGCAGGTCCTGAACGTGCTCAAGATGACTCCTCTCACCGAGGCGGTGTCCATCCCCTTCGTCCGCCAGTTCGTCGACGACGAGGACCACGTCAGCCCGAACGACGTCATGACCACGTCGGCCAAGGCCATGTTCGACGAGCTGGTCCGGACGAGCGACGTCCTGCGCCCTCTGCGCGCGGAAGCGTACTCAACCGGGATGTGACAAGGTGAGATCGATGAGCGATGTACACACCGTCTGCGTGAGATTTCATGCCGCCATCGAGCTGATCGGCTCGCGCTGGTCCGGCGCCATCCTGCGCGCGATGTTCACGGGGCAGAGCCGCTACGCGCAGATAAAGGCCGCGGTGCCAGGTCTGAGCGACACCATGTTGACCCAGCGGTTGCGCCTGCTCGAGACGGAGGGGCTCATCGAACGACGGGTCATCCCGGCATCCCCCGTTCAGGTGGAGTACTACCTGACGGAGAAGGGCCGCGATCTGGAGCCCGCGCTGGAGGCCGTGATCGCCTGGTCGCACAAGTGGATCCCGATCCCCGAGGGCGGCCAGGCGGATGACGAGCACACACTGATCGAAGAGCACATCGAAGAGCACTAGGAAGCCGGTCAGCCAACCGATTTGCCCACCCCCGTCGCCGTGATCATGCAGGGTTTCCCCGGGAAAGCGCGGGACATGCGGTTTCCCAGATCGTGATCATGCATGGATTCCGCCACGCGCGCTCTGATCAGCGCCGCCACTGTTCGTGATCATGCAGTGTCCGTCCGGCGGGCGCGCCCGCGTAGTGCATGATCACGCTGTACAAAACACCAGGCAGGACGGCACACGCAGGACCATGCGCATGATCACGCGCCACAAAACACCAGGCAGGACGGCACACGCGGGAACATGCGCATGATCACACGCTACAAAGCCCTCGGCGTACGGCAAGGCGCGAAGGGCCCGGAGGGCCCGGAAGGTCATCTCGCCGGGCGGCCTGCCCCGACCGCGAGCGTGTCGCTCGCCCGGCCTCTGCCACGCAGCCGGTCCATCTCCCGCCATTCCGGGCGCAGCCCCGCCAGGTTGGTGGTGAGGAAGTACGCCGTTCCGCTCGCCACGAGCACGGGCACGAGCCCGAAGGAGGCGACCGCCACTCCGGCGATGAGCCCGCCGAGAGGGATTCCCGCCCAGGCCAGCGAGTCCCCCAGCGCTCCGACGCGGCCCAGCAACCGGCGCGGAACCCGCTCGAAGGAGATCGCCCCGAGGATCGGGTTGAGGAATCCGCCGCCGAACCCACCGACGGCGAACACCACCAGGACCAGCCACATCGGCGCGCCCAAGGCGAGGATCAGGAAGCGCGGAGACCCGGCCAGCAGGAAGCCGATGAAGAACACGATTCTGCGCCGCAGACGGTGTGCCATCGCTGACGCGATCAGACTTCCGCAGACCGCCGCGCTCCCCCACACGCTGCCAATCACGCCGATAGCCGCCGGCCCTCCACCGGACTCCTTCGCCCAGACCGGCACAAGCAGCGCGTTGAACGCCGCGTCCAGCAGGTTGGTGATGCCCACCACGATGATGACGGTGAGCAGCAGTGGCTCACCGCGGAGGAAGACGAGGCCCTCGCCGAAACGCCGCCAGTAGCCGGGCTCCTTCTCACCGGCCGGCGCCGGCTTCTGGTTCGCCGCCTGCCCCATGCCGCGCGGCAAGGCCAGCGCGGTGATCAACGACCCCAGGGCGAAGCAGACCGCGTTGACGATCAGGCCCGTCATGGAGCCGAGCAGCGCCACCAGAGCTCCCCCTGCCGCGGGGCCGACCGTGGACGCGAGTCGCTCGGCCACACCGGCGAGACCGGTGGCCCTCTCCAACGGCACCCGGCTGCGCTCGGCCGCCTCCGGAACCATGATGTGCTTCGCCAGATCGCCCGGGCCCCGCACCGCCCCGACGATCGCGACCAGGACCAGCAGCACCCAGAACGAGAGCAGGTCCATGGACTGGAGCAGCGGGACCAAGCCGGCGGCGACGGCGCTGACCGAATCCGCGGTCCAGGACACGGCTCGCGGACCGATTCGGTCCACCATCGGCCCGGCGAACGCCTTGACCACCACATACGGGGTCATCTCACAGAAGGCCACCAGCCCCGTCTGACTGGCGCTGCCGGTCGTGACGAGCACGAACCACGGCAGCGCGACGGCCGAGACCCGGGTGCCGGTCAGGGACACGACTTCGGCCGCCAGCAACCCGGTCAGTGGCCGCAGGCTCCGTCCGCCCGATGTGCCGCCAGGTGTCTCATCTCCCGCGTTCGCGGCTGCCCTCTTCACGTCGTCTCCGCTGGTCCGGACCCCGTCGCGGTCTCGGCCTCCACGTCCAACTCGGGAAGCAGATGCGTGATCAGTGAGACACGTTGGGCGCCCTCGGGGGCGGCCACCGCCGATTCCGGCGCTTCACGCCTGTACCGGGCGATGACCGACCGCAGCTCCTCCTGCAGGCTCGCCACCTCTTCGGGGGTGAGCCGCAGCGACCAGTCGCTGAGGTCGAAGACGTCTCGCCAGGCGCGGGGCATCGTCTGAAGCTCGTTGAGCGCCTGATGCGCCCGCTGCGAATGCGCGGTCAGCACGGACTGCATGTACATCAGCGCGGCTTCGGGCTCTCGCTCGGCCAGCTCCATGTCGTTGAACCAGGTGGACCGGTGCACCGACCGCCACCAGCGCTCCCGGGCGTTCCCCCGCGCCATGTCCTCCTCGACGAAGCCGGCGGCGGCCAGTTGCCGCAGGTGGTAGCTGGTCGCCCCGGACGTCAGACCCATCCGGCCCGCGAGCAGGGTGGCCGTCGACGGGCCGTACATCCGCAGCAGCCCGACCAACTGCACCCGCACCGGATGGGCCAGGGCACGCAGACCCTTGGCGTCCAGGACCACATCTGTCTCAGGGTTCGGCTCGTACGGCCCGCCCGGCTTCTCGCGCTCGTCCATGTCACGAAATCTAGACTGCAAACAATCCTTTGCAAAGAGTCCTTCGCGAAGAAGTGTTTGCGGTCAGACGATCCGCCCGGCATGGGCGTACGGCGTCAGCCGTCTACCGCGCCGGACTCGAGGTCCCTCCCGGTTTGGACCTCTCGTGCGTAGAAGCCAGCCCGCCGATTTCGATATCCGGCCGTGAATGGCCGTGAATTGGCGAAGAAATATCCGTCACCGACGGCCACGGAGCAATCCTTGATCGACCGTTGCTCGGTACGGCCGTGCCCATGGACGGTCTCGCTGTGGCTGGTGGCGACCTTGCACCCCTCTCGGGTCACGCGGATCGGGAACCCATGCCAGGTAGGCCATCAACTGCGGCACCCGGCCGGCGAGCGCATCACGTTCGGCCGGCGGCAACGCGGCCAACTGGCCGAGGACGGTGAAGATCGGGGATGATGAGAAAACGCACGTCACCACCACGTCACCGAAGCTGTACTTCTCCCAGATGCATGCGGGACCATTCCTGATGTCCGGTGTGGCCACGCGGTCCTCGATCAGGCGACGACGCCGGTACCGTGACTCGGGCCGCACCCCGGCCGTCGTCACACCCTCGTACGCCGATCGCGGGCACGCTCAGTCGTCGATGGCCTGGTAGGCGCAGGTCCAGAAGTCGCGGAACACGGCGGGCGGCGTCGGGGAGGTCATGTATCTCTGGGTCAGCAAAATCCCGATCAGCTCCTCGGCCGGATCGGTGTAGACGGAGGTGCCCGTGCCGCCGTTCCAGCCGAACCGTCCGGGGACGGCGGGGAGGTCGTCGCGCCGGGTGACGACGCTGACCCCGAACCCCCAGCCGCTCGAGCCCCCGAAGAACACGGCGTTCTCCGCCTTCTGCTCCTCGGTGAGCTGGTCGGTGGTCATCAGCTCGACCGAGGGCCTAGACAGGAGGCGGTCCCCGCCGTACCGGCCCTTGTTCAGCATCATCGTGCAGAAGGCCAGCAGGTCGTCGGCGGTCGAGACGAGCCCCCCTCCGGCAGAGGGGAAGGCGGGCGGCCGTCCCCACCGGCTCTGGCGGGGGTCGTCTTCGAGCACGAGCCCTCCCGTCCCCTGATCGGACCGGTAGGCGGCGGGTAGCCGGTCCAGCTTGCCGGCGGGAACGTGAAACCCGGTGTCCCTCATGCCGAGCGGCTCGAAGAGGCGCTCCCTGAGGAACTCCTCCAACGGCCGCCCGGTGGCCCGGGCCATGAGCACCCCCAGGACATCGGAGCCGGTGTGGTACATCCACTTCTCCCCCGGCTGGTGAACCAGCGGCAGGTCGCCGAGCCGCTTGATCCACTCATCAGGCTCGACCGGCGCGGCCTGCGGGCCGGGGGACAGCCCGGCCTCGTCCATCGCCCGCTGGATCGGGTACGCCCCCGGCGGCGCCATCACCGCGCCGATGCCCATCCGGAACGTCAGCAGGTCGCGCGGGGTGATGGGCCGATGCGCCGGAACCGTGTCGTCGAGTGGCCCGTCGGGGCGTCTCAAGACCTTGCGGCCGGCCAGTTCGGGCAGCAGTTCGTCCACCGGGTCGTCCAGCCGCAGCCGGCACTCCTCCACCAGGATCATCGCCGCGCCAGCCGTGATCATCTTGCTGATCGAGGCGATTCGGAAGATCGCGTCCCGGCGTATCGGCCCGCCGCCGCCACCGGCCTCGGTCGTGCCGATGGCCTCCACGTGCGCCTCGCCGCGCCTGGCCACCAGAGCGACCACGCCCGGCAGCTCGCCACGTTCGACGTGACCGGTCAGCACCTCGCGCATCCGTCCGAGCCGTACGGTCGACAGACCTGAAGCGCTCATCCCTGCTCCTTCCTCCCCCGGAGCTACAGACCTTACGACGGCGCGGCCCTCATCGGGCCTCAGTCGTCTCATCCGCTGCCGGGCGGGTGCGTCTCCACAAAGCGAAAGGGGCCCACCGCGAAGCGGGACCCCTCCAACCGAAGTGACCTACTACGAGTAGATCCGGGCGGTGAAGTACTGGTTCAGCCCTGCCGGAAACGTGATCCGCGGCCGATCATCAATCGGTTGCCGACGGATCGGCGCGGATATCACGCCGTGGCCCCAGACGGCCTGACGTGCGGCTTCCGCCGCTCGGGCCGCAGCCCGTGCGCCAGGGCAAGGGTGACGGCGACGGAGGTCGCCGCCATCACGACCATCCCCGTCGAGGGCGAGGTGCGCTGGGCCACCGCACCCGCGAGGGCCGCGCCCACGCCCTGCATGGTGAGCATGCCGGACGTGTGCAGCCCGAGAGCGTGCCCGCTCAGCTCGTCCGGTGTCAGTGACATGAGCCGCTCCTGGAGCAGCAGGCTCGCCGAGTAGCCGACCGAGGCGAGCACCACGGCAGCCACCGCGAACGGCAGCGCCGGCTTCAGGGCGAAGACGAGGTACGGCGCGGCCAGCAGCAGCCGCAGAGGACCGCCGAGCCGTTCCCTCCACCGCTGGGGGATGAACCGGCCGGCCAGGGTGTCACCGGCGAGCATGCCGAGAGCGGCGCAGGCGAACAGGAGCCCCGCGTGCCGGGGCGAGTAGGAGACGTAGAGGGACTCACAGCCGACGATCAGCCCGTTGGGCACCCAGAGGGCGAGGTAGACGTAGCGGCGAGGCTTGGACGACCACAGCAGTGCGTTGTTCCGCCAGGTCTCGGCGGCCGACGGCCGTCCGGCGGCGCGTGCCGGCCGAGGGCTCAGGCCGAACCGGGCGGTGATCGCGGCGGCGAGGTACAGGGCGGCGCCAATGAGCAGCGTGCCACGTGGTGACAGCGTCGCCACGAGCACACCGCCGAGCGCGAACCCGCAGATCTGCATGGCTCCGACGGACATGTTCAGCACGGAGCGGCCAAGCAGGTAACCGTCCCTGGAGAGGATCTCGTTGAGCAGGCCGTAACGCACTCCACCGCCCAGTGAGGCGAGCACGCCGTCTCCGAGGAGCACGGCGAAGACGGCCCACACGGGCAGGCCGGGGATGGCCTGCGCGGCCGTGCCGATGCCGAAGACCAGTGCGAGACCGCTCAGCGCGGCACGCGGCGGCAGCCGGTCGGCCGCCGACAGCAGCGTGGCCGCGCCGACCACCTGGGCGAGGGCCGGACCGAACATGGCGAGGGCGGCGAGCAGGGGTGAGCCGGTGGCCGTGTAGATCAGCGTGCCGAGGGCCAGCCCGCTCACCGTCTGGGCCGCCACCTGCAGAGACGCCGTCAGGAAGAGCGGGGTGAACTCCGGCGCCCGGAAGAGCTCTCGATAGGTGCGCATGGCCGGAGTCTCGAAGATCCTCGCCTGGGGCCGTTACTGTTTCGCCAGGGCGCGAAACGACAGGGGGCCCGGACATGGGCTGGTGGGTGGTCAACGCGGACACGCTCGCGAGGAGCCGGTTCGTCGTGTCTCCCCTCGCCGAAGCGACCGCGACCCTGAAGACCCTGGAGCGGGGAACGGCGGCTGACCCGGGCGAGCGCGCGTGGCTCGACGTCCACCTGCCCGCCTACCACGACCGACTGGCGGGCGACCCGGTCACCGCGCTGCTCGTTAGGGTCGGTCTGTGCCGGATCTGGAACGCGGACTTCCTGACCCCCGCGCCTACCGGCGAGGGTGCGCCCACCTTCGCGGAGGAGCTGGCGCGCGTCCGCGAGACCCCGCCCGAGTCCGCCCGAGCCGACCTCACCGTGTCGCTGGGCGGCCCCCTCCCCGCCCCGTTGGACCGCCCCGACCTGCCGGAACGTGCCGCCGACCTGCTCGACTGGGTCTGGACGGAATCGGTGCTCCCCTACTGGCCACGGCGGCAACGGATCATCGAGGCCGACGTCGTCGCGCGTACGGCCCAGCTGACCCAGGGTGGCTGGGCCGCGGCTCTGAACGACATGCGCCCCGGGATGCGCTGGCTCGGAGAGGGCAGGCTACAGATCAACACACACAACTATCCGCCGCGAGAGATCTCCGGGGCGCAGTTGCTGTTCGTCCCCGTCACGCCGCGCCAGGGCTGGGTCTCGTGGGACATTCCACACCGTTACGCCGCGATCTACCCGTGCTCCGGCACGCTGGCGCAGGCGACCCAGGAAGCCCCCGAATCGCTGGCCAGGCTACTCGGGTCCGCGCGGGCGAGTGTCCTCGTCCTCCTCGACACCCCGAAGAGCACGACGCAACTGGTGGCGCTGACCGGCCAGGGCCTGGGCTCGGTGGGCCGCCACCTCAAAGTCCTGCTCGACGCCCACCTGGTCCGGCGGCGACGCGCCGGGCGGTCCGTCCTCTACTACCGGACGGACGCCGGCGACGTCCTGGTGAAAGCTCAACGGAGCGGATGAGTCGTCAAGGGCGCGTGGGTGCTCCATGTTCGCTCGCCCGGGTGACGCGGTCGACGAGGAACGTCAATGATCCGCCGTGCGGATTCGGCGGAGCGAAAGGGCCCGGCAGATCGATGAAGTCGACGACCTCATTCTCCGGAGGCGCCGTGATCTTCACCTTTACACCCCAGTCGTTGTAGCGAGTGTCGACCACGTCATGCTGAGTGGCCTTGACCCACTCGCCGTCCTGATTGGGGATATAGGTCTTCTGACTGTGCTCCGTGATCAGGCGAACTGGCAACTGGTCACGATTGACGAAGAGCCTGAAGGACATCTGGGCCACGTCGGAGAAGACATACCCGTCCTTGTACAGCTCCTTCGCGGTGAGGGTGCCTCGATATTCGCCAGGCTTGGGGCTGGTGGCCTTCGACATCACCAGCCTGAGTATCGCCGGGTCGAGGACGTCGACGAGCTGGTCACCACGCTGCCCCTCATTGCCCCACCAGGTATTGGCCTTGCCGAATCGGACCCAGCTCACCCTTGGGGGCATTTCTCCCCATTCGAAGCCGGACACGTAGGTGTAGCGGCCCACCTTGATCGCGCGGAGAGGGGCGCGCAGGTATTCCTGCTCTTCCTCGCTGTATTTGGCCTTGATCTCAGACGTGATTATCAGCCGCGACGTGAGGTCGTAGCTCACCGCTCTGGACTCACCGAATCCGATCATGCCCACGGTCCGGGTCCGGTAATCGCCCTTGATCCCGGTGACGGTGCTACGAGTCGTCTCAGATACCAGGACTCCACGCCCAGCGGCGAACTGTTTCCTCAATGCCTTGATCGGGTCCGCGGGAGCGGCGGCTTGGGCCTGACCGCCACCGGCGAGAAGGGCAGTTAACGCCGTGACCGCGACTACGATTGCGAGACGTTTCATTTGGATCCCCCAGAAGACTGACGCCTGTGAGAAGAATCCTGTCGTCATGGCATCACAAAATGATCTCGCAGCCGGCAAAAAGATGAAGTCGGCTAATTGCCGGAATGCTTCCAAATCGCGCGAGCCACTGCCAGAACGGCCGGCGCCGGGCACAGCCAGGAACCAGTCCCCCGCGCGGGTGTAACCGGATCGACCACTACATGGTGCCGGTTCCGCCTGTGCGGATGGCCGCGGTGAGCAAGCGCGAGCGCGCGGGCCGCTCGCGGGCGGCGGCCGCGCGCTCCTCCTCCAATCTGGAGCCCCGCTCCCGCAGCGCGGCGACCTCGGCCCAGCGGGCTCGCGCCCCATGCCCAGCGCGTATGACCTCAGCGACGAGAGCGGGTTTCCCATGGTTTCCAATGGATGACATCCTCACCGTCCCGACCGGGGTCGTTCTTCTTCCGAGTTTGATCGTCTACCGTCGAGGCAGGCCACCCCGAAATGCGGGGGCGGCCTTTTTTGATGGTGCGAGGAAGGGGATGTCATGCGGCTGAGCGCCCGTAACAAGATTCCCGCCCGGGTCACCGCGATCGCCCACGGTGAGGCGATCGCGAACGTCGAACTCGACGCGGGCGGAGTGCGGTTGGTTGCCTCGATAACCGTGGAGGCCGCTCGGGAGCTGGGGCTGGCCGAGGGCAGCCAGGTCACAGCGGTCATCAAGGCCTCCGACCTGATCTTGGCCGTCGGGGATTGAGCGCGGCGCCCGGTGCGGCCGGTGGCCGTACCGGGCCTACCGACGGGGTGCGCAGATCATGCACGTCAACCCGCTCGTCGAGGCCGCGGCCACCCGGACCATCGTCCCCCACGACTAGCACCAAGTCCGTCCGTGGCTACCGGGCCATCCGGTACGACATCCCGCCGGGCTGCGCCGTGGGTTACATGCCGGAGATGAACGCGCTGTGCGCGGCAGCCGACTACAGCGAGCAGAGCGACCAACCCCTCATGAAACACCTCAAGGTCGAGATCGTTCCCGCCACGCCGGCGGAGCGAAGTTCGTAGCCGAAATCCGTGGCGCCTGAGGTCAGCGTGGCTGACACTGAGATCGTCCCCCCAGACAGGCGCGTCCGAGTCTTCTCGCGAAACAAGACGGCCACCCGTGAGGAGAGAGATGGCTCTCGAACGGTCCGTGAGCACGACGCCGGAATCCCCGGGATGGTCACCGGACACGTTCACCCAGATGACGGACCATGGCACCGCCCTCCTCGTCATGTACGGCACGGCCTGGCGACTTCACCGGCACCTGCTGGCGATATGCGCCATGACCGTTCTCCCGGGAATCGCGACGCTCCTGGTCGTGCTCGTGGCCATGGGACACGGAGTCGTCCTCTTCAACGGTTCGCCGCGCCTCGTCGAATCGTCGCCGGTCATGATCGGGGTTCTGGCCGTGACCGCCGTGGCGACGATTCTGGGCGGACTCCTCTGCCTGGCGGCGGGCGCCCGCCTCGTGCTCGATTTCATCGAGGGTCAGCCGCTGTCGGCGGGCCGTGCCGTACTGCGGATTCTTCGCCGGTCCCATTCCTTTCTTCTGCTGACCCTGCAGTTCGGGCTGGTCCTCTTCGGGTTGCTCGTCGGCGCCTCGTGGATTTCCACCCAGGCGGCCTCCATCGTGCCGGGTCTCATCCTGCTGATCGCGGCGGGCATCTTCGCGCTTCCCACCCTGATCGCCTGGGCGGCGCTGGCGGACCGGGTTCTTCCGCTTGAGACGACCATGCGTCTGATCGCTCGCGACTATGTCGGCGTCATATGGATGACGGGATTGGGGTTCGTCGCCCTCCCGGGCCTGGTCCATCTGGGCCTCTACGGACTGGGCGCGGCGTTCCCGGTGGAGACCGGCGCGCCGATCAGCGACGCCCTCCGGTTGGTCGCCTCCATCCTCCTGGCGCCGTTTCAGGCCGCCACGCTGGCGTGCTGCTACGCCTACCTCCGGCAGGCCGGACGGGAAAGCACCGAGCCCGCGCCCGGCGGCGGGCCGGCCCGAGGGACTCGGCGCGCCGGGTGGTGGCCGCTCATACTCGCTCTGCTCCCCGGCCTGCTGTACGGCACCTATCTGGTCGCCAACCCGCGCGAGCTGGTCAGCGTGATCGACAACGAGGTGGGCACGAACCATCTGACGCGGTACCCGACCACCCAGATCACCTACCTCCCCAACGGCAGGCCGGTCATCATCAGGGCCGACGGCGATCCGACGCTGACCTTCTGTGACGACGCGACCTGCGGCGGCCACACCACCGTCACTCTGAAGCAGTATTTCGACATCCACCCCGCGGTCACGGTGACGGCCGACGGCTCAGTCCTGATCGCGGGATGGGTGCTCATCCCCGGCGGCCGAGACCGCATGGAGCTGCATCTGTTCTCCTGCAGGCCCACCGGGTGCGCGCGACGGTCTGGACCACCGTTGAGAGCCAGGGACGGTTCCTGGCTTGAAGTGCACGCCGCCGCCGTCGCGACGGCGAACGGGATTGCCATCGCCTCGATCGCGCCCGGCCCCGGGGGCCGGTACGGCGAAACCGCGCTCGTCCAACTCGCGCTGTGCCGCGACTTCGCATGCGCGGACCACCGGACGATCCCGCTGGGAACGGTCACGAACAGCACCACCAGCGTCAGCCTGGACAACCGGATCCTCGCCATCACCGCGACGGCGGACGGCCGGCCGGTCATCGCGTACACCGACCGGAGCAGCCAGAAGACCACCGTGGCACGCTGCGACTCCGCGGCTTGCGTGAAGCCCGCGATCAACACCTTCGACGCATCGCGGTCGGAGCTGGGCCTGCGGGCCACGGGATCCTTCCGGGGCCAGATCGCGCTCAGGCCGGACGACAGGCCCGTGCTGGTCCTCAACGACCCGGAGGACGACACGGCGAAGATCTTCACCTGCGCCGATCCCGCGTGCTCGCAGCCCCCGCGAGAGGTCCGGGTACCCGAGATCATCGCTCTGGGCGCGCCCGGCCTCGCGCTGGACTCACGCGGCCGTCCCATGCTGGCCGGATACGACCGGGCGAGCGACCGTCTGGCCGTGCTCAGCTGCCAGGACGACCGCTGCGACCGCCGCGCGGAGACCCCCCTGATCCGCACGTTCGGCGGCGTGGGCCACCTGGACGCGGCGGTCGGCCCCGACCGCAGGACGCACATCCTCTGGTACGGCAGCGCCGACCCCACCGGAACCGACGCCTATCACTTCCTCACCTGCGCCGCCCCCGGCTGTGCTTGATCGATAAGGTGCGGCACATGACATTCGGGGCCGCCCCAGGATGAGGGGCCTCGACACGGCCCCGGCGTCCACCGCCGACTGAGCCACCCGCGCCGCCGCGTGCGCGTCGTGAGCGGCCCACGCCTCCCGGACCCGAGATCGGCAGCGCGCGGCCGACGGCCCTGCGAGCGGCCGGCCGGGGTTTGGGCATGGGGCTACTCATGTGCCGCCCCGGCGCGCGGTCCTACCGTCCGGTTCAGAGGTCAGAGCCTGAAGCGGAAGGGCGCGGCGATGGACACGGCAATGGATCACGATTTATCTCAGAGAAAACGGGGGCGGCTCCGGCGGCCGAGGTGGCTGGTCGCCGTCACGGCGCTGGCACTCGGTGCCGCCGTGGCGGCACCGCCCGCGGCCGAGGCCGCGAGTCCCCTGAAGGTCACGGTCACGATCCACCACATCTGGGAGGTGAACTGCGACGACAACGACAGCGTCCTGGGAGACAGCTGTGGCAACGACTACTACGCCAAGGTGTTCTTCCCCGACGGGGAGGTCCGTTCCCCCCGGGCCCCCGACGATCTCTCCGAGGTAGAGCCGAACTGGCAACTCTCCGGCACGGTCGACCGCGATGCCGGACCGTTCGGCGTCCGGATCCAGCTCTGGGACCACGACAGCACCAGCGGCGACGACCTGATCGACATCGCGCCGGGTGATTCGAACCTCGACATCACCATCGATCCGAACACGGGCGACTTCTCCGGCGACGTGCCGACCGCCAACCTCGGCTACGCGACGGGCAGCGGCGACGACTCCGCGGCGATCTTCTTCTCCGTCACCTTCGGGGACACCGTCGACTTCGACGGCGACGGGCTGCATGACGGAATCGAGCGGTCGGCGATCGTCGCCGCCAAGGACGGCAAAATCCCCGATCACGGCAACCTGCGCGCGCTCACCGCCAACGGAAGCCCCACGCCGGTGAGCGCCAGCCCGTGCCGGCCGACCATCCTCGTCGAAATCGACTACATGGACGGCCCTGACGGCCCCGATCCCGACACCCTCCCCGACCATACGCACCGGCCCAAACAGGACGCCCTGAACGAAGCCGTCGCGGCTTTCGGGGCGGGCGCCGTGCCGGCCAAACCCGGGTGCCCGTACGCCACCGCGGACAAGAGCAGCGGAGTTCAGCTGCTCGCCGTCGTCGACGACGCGCTGCCCGAGACGGACAAACTCGATTGGGCTTCGGGGCCGGGAGGCGCCACCGGCGAGTCCATCCGGAAGGCGAACTTCGATCCCGCGCTGCGGCCCTACTTCCATTACTCGCTGTGGGGCCACAACCAGCCGGACGCGCCCGCGTCGCCGGGAGGGCCGCCCGTGGTCAACGACAGCTCCGGTCTGTGCTGCTCCGACAGCGGCAAGGACGTCCTGATCAGCCTCGGCCAGTGGGACGGGAGCGTCGGGACCGTGCGCGACCAGTCGGGATCGTTCATGCACGAGCTCGGACACGCGCTCGGGCTGGGCCACGGTGGCGGCGACAAGGTCAACTGCAAGCCGAACTACCACTCGATCATGAGTTACGTGTACCAGACGACCGGCATACCGGACGCCTCCCTCCCACCGCCGACTGTCGATCTGAACGATGACGGCACCATCGACGGCCGTGACCGCCTGCGGCTCGACTACTCCCGGGTGGCGTTGAAGGACCTCGACGAGGACGCGCTGGACGAGGGCGACGGCATCGGAGCCGGTCCCGACACCTTCTTCTGGGACGGCGACGGAGCACTTCCCTGGCGCTCCAGCGCCGGAAACGTCGCGGTCGACTGGGACCGTGACAACCCGGCGAACATCGACGCGGGCACCGTCGCCGCCGACGTCAACTTCATGGGGATCCCCGGCTCCCAGGGCTGTCCCATGGCCACGCCGCCGCCCGGCAGCAAGGGAACGCCCGAGCTCTACGGTTACAAGGACTGGGACCATCTGCAGTACAAGGGACCCCTGTCTCCCCCGTCCAGCGGAGAGGCGGTCACGTCATCGGAGGAACTCGACAAGACCACCGCCGACTACATCCGCGCGGCGGTCCGCGAGGCGATGAGCCTGACGGACATGGAGATCCGCCTGACGGACACGCCTGACCCGGTCGGCGCGGGAACGCAGCTCACCTACGGGCTGGAGGCGCAGAACCGCGGAACCACCAACACGGCGTACTCAGTCAAGATCGAACAAACCCTGCCCGAGGACGTCACCTTCGTCTCGGCCTCGCCGGGGTGCAGCCACGCCGCGGGCACAGTGACCTGCCTGGTGGGGAACGTGGCGCCGGGGGCGACCGCCTCCGCCACCGTGAAAGTGAGCGTGCCGGCCGATCTCGTCTACAAGAACGGCGGCCCCAAGGACATCGTCTCCACCGCCAAGGTCTCGCATGACGGCTCCGATACGGACACGGCGAACAACTCGGCGACCGCGACCACCCGCGTCGTCGCCATGGCGGACGTGAAGATCACCGATGTGAAGGGCTCCGGTCCGCTGGAGGTTCTCATCGGTCAGCCCGCGCAGATCTCGCTGGAGACGACCGTCGAAAACGCCGGTCCGTCGACTCCGATCGACGCCGTGCTGTCCACGACGGCCACAGCCGGCGGAGGGGTCGTCGTCACACCGCCGGCGTCCACTCAGGACGTGCGTGCTCTGACGGTCGGCAGTCCGCGCACCCTAGGCTCGACGGCCCAGGTGGAATGCACGTCACCGGGAGTCAAGACGGTCTCGCTCGTCTCCGGGCTGGCGTTGAGGAACGCCGAGGACATCGACCCGGACACGACCAACAACCGGCGCACGACCGAGTTCCGGATCGACTGCGTCGTACCCATCGCCATCAACGTCCGGCCGGGAAGCTTCCCCAACCCCATCAACCTCAACACCGACGCCACATTGGCGGCGCTGACCACGAGAGCCGGCGAGTACGGCCTGCCGCTCGACTTCGACGCCACCGCCATCGACGTGTCGGCGACCCTGTGGGGCCTGAGGGAGAACCTCTTCAACACGGCCACCCCCGTCGGAGCGCGGGAGATGCACGGCCGCGGCCACCCTGAGCGCTCCTACGAACTGGACGAGCGCACCCGCGACGGCGACCTCGACCTGGTCTTGCACTTCAAGCCCGACGAGTCGGGACTGCGAGCGGGCACGACGCAGGCGTGCCTCAAGGGCAAGTACAGGGCGCCGGACGGAAACTCCTACACGTTCCTGGGCTGTGACTCCGTACGAGTGATCGGAGGCTGAGCATCCGAGTGGGCGGGGCCTCCGGGTGGAGGCCCCGCCCACTCAGTGTTTTACAGGGGCGTGGGTGCTCGCAGGTAGGACTGCGTGCGCGTGGCCCAGTAGTAGTAGTCCGACGGGGTGCTCTGGTAGGCGCCGACCATCTCCGGCACGTTGTACGTTCCGGTCCCGGTGCCGGCGCCGAACATGATGGCCACGATGCCCGCGGCCGCGGCCTCCGGGATGTGCGAGCCCCACGTCACCGTGCCGCCGCTGACCGACACCTTCGGGTCGCCGTCGGCGTTGGAGCCGAAGAACGACAGGTAGTTGCCGCTGGTGGCGAAACGGTCGCCGAAGAAGTAGGTCGACGCGGAGTCCTGGTACCGGTTCGGCGACACGTCGTCGAGGTCGGGGAACGTGCCGCTGGAGTTCCAGTACGTCGGGCTGGCGGTCCGGGTGGAGTTGAGGTGCCCGGCGGCGATCTGCCAGAGCACGCCAGGCCGGTTGAGAGCCGCTCTGATCGTCTTGACGTAGAGGAGGTAGTTGTTCCAGTGCGTGGCGTTGAGGTAGCGGATGTTGCCGGCCGGATTGGGGTCACGGAAGTACCCGAAGTCCTGGCCCCACTGGTCGAAGGCGACCAGGTCGGCCTCACTGCCGATCTTCGCGGTCGTCAGGAACGCCGCCACCTGGTTGGCCGTGTTGACGATCGAGGTGTGCCCGGCGGTCACGCCCATGGTGTCGGTGTCCTTGATCGTGCTGCGCACCGCCCAGGTGTTGACCTGCCAGCCGATGAACGCGCTGGGGTTGTACTTCTTGATGGTGTGGTTGATGGCCTGGACCAGGCCGGTGAGCGTGTTCGGGTACGTCGGGTCGCCGGAGCCGAGGACGCCCGACGAGTACGCCGCCGAGGTCGCCGCCGATATCTTGGTCGCGTCGTTGCCGTAGGCCGATCCGTGGCCCTGCTGGATGTAGCCCAGCATGTCCGGCTCGATGATCCAGCCGACCGGGGTGCCGCCCGCCTTCGACGCGGCCGACTGCGCGGCCGCCTTGAGCGAGGTGAAGAACTGCGAGACCCAGCCGGAGTTCTTCATGTTGTTCCAGGCCGCGTCGGCCCCGTCGATGTTGCCGTTCATGCCGTACTCGACGAGGACCGGCGTCATGCCCAGCTTCTTGGCGCTGCTGACCTGGGTGCCCGCGACGCTCGCCCAGTTCGCCAGCTCGTTGCCGAGCAGGTACTTGTAGCCGTAGTTGGGCAGCGGGCCATGGGTGGCGAGCTGCGTGAAGAACGTGTCCACCGTGGAGCCCGGCGTGTAGACGGTGCCGATCGCCAGGTAGTTCGGGTGCCAGGCCCCCGGAGGCGGCGGGGTCGGGGTGATCGTCGGCGTCGGCGACGGTGAAGGCGAGGGCGAGGGCGACACGGTCGGCGTGGGCGAGGGTGTCGGCGACACCGTCGGTGAGGGTGACGGCGACGGTCCCGACCCCGGCCCGGCCAGCACGACGTCGTCGGCGCCGTAGGTGCCCTGGGCGTACCAGCCGTGCAGGAACACCTGCACGCTGGTGGTTGACGCGCCGGTGTCGAACGAGGTCGAGAGCTGGCTCCAGGATGTCGCCGACGGTGTCCAGATGCTCGCGCCGCCCGTGATGCCGAGGTAGACGTAGGTGCCCTTCACCCACGCGGTCAGCGTGTAGTGCGAATTGGGCACCACGGTCACGGTCTGCGTGCACTGCGCCGTGTCCGAGCCGGTGGTCGCGCCCGCCAGTGAGGACGTGCCGCCGTGCGCGCCGCCGGAGACGACCGAGTCACCCGCCGCGCACGACCACGACGACAGACCGCTCTCGAAGCCGGGGTTGGCCAGCAGATTGGTCGCGGCCGAGGCGGTCATCGCCCCCAGGCCCAGGAATAACAGAAGGACGGCCAGGGCACCGGCGATGATGGGAGTACGGCGCATCACACACCTCTTCGGGACAGGTACGTGGTGGAGAGCACCACATCGGGAGTCGAACGGCGCGGTCGGCCGAGACCTCGGACGGTTCCGCTCTGGGTGATGTCAATCGGCGTGGCGGAGGACTGGGCGCGGGAGCTCTGTTAAGAAACTTTCCTAATAGTTGAGGTGATCGTAGGCACAACTCTCACCGTCCGCAAGACCCAACCGATGCGCGGCCGTTCCTCAGCGGGCGAGCGTGGGATGTCAGCGGTGGCCGCTATGGTCGCGTCATTCTGATCCGATCCAACAAGGAGCCGGGTCGATGGCGGTGCCTGTGGAGGAGTTGAACATCACCTACTGCGAGGGATGGGATCCCGCCGGTAGATCAGCTGTGGGGCTGCTCTCGGGGAGTCCGCCGCCCAACGTGATCGGCTCGGCGAGCAGTACGCCGTTCTCCTGAGCGCTGAACGTCCAAGACTGCTTCTGGAAATCGCCTGGCGACAGGGCTATCGCGCGCTGTGGCTCTTCGACGCTCGAGGACGCCGGACCGACAGGTTGGAATACCGGCGTCTGTCCGAAAGGCCGCGCCTTCCTGCACGAGACCAGGGAATGGCGGACGGCGAGGTCGTCTGCTTCGTCACGGACATGCTTGTCCTGGCCGACGCCACCATCATGACCGAGCCAACGGCCCGGTAACACACTTGGCACAGCGATCACGGGATGCGGCTGATCACGAGTACTGTCCGAGCAAGTCTCCAGGATCATGAGCTTTGATAACGCTCAGTGATGTCGGACTACGGGACTTTTGTTCGCTATCTATTCGGCGGTCATCCGCAGGGCCGGGCTCGTTTGGCGCAGCAGCGGCATGAAGCAGTCCAACCGCCGAAATGGCTTCTGGATTCGCTGCCATCAAGCCGCCTCGTCCGTGGAATCGGGAATGGGAGCCAGTCGCACGCTGCCGGACTGGGCCTTCTCATCGGGGAAGACCCACCTCCGGAGCGCCCAGAAGCGGAAGACCATGGCGATCAGCGTGCCGATGATCTGCGCGCTCATGAAGTCGGCGATCTCCTGGGTTACCAGGCTCACATCCGGGGTCTCTAGACGAAATACGTAGCGGGAGATCCATAGCGGCGCGGAGCTGAGCACTAGACCGACGCCACTGACCAGGAAGAACAGCGCCGCCTCGTGACGGCGCTCGCGGCCGCCCCTGGTCCGGAACGACCATTCGCGGTTCAACACGTAGGACACGATCGTCGCCACGAGCACCGCGATGATCTTCGCGGTCACCGGCTTCGGTTCCAAAATGGTCAGCTTCAGCCCATAGAACGTCGTGTTGTCCACTAAGAACGCTGTTCCACCCACCACCACGAACTTCAGCAGTTCACGGTGCTTCAGCGCAAGTGCGTGCAGCGGTTCCGGCAATCTTGCGAGTACTGCGTTTGCTATTCGGAGCACCCCCGATCTTCTCACCAGTCGAACACCCTGGTAACAAGATTTACGGACACGGCTTGTCCGGCTGGAACCGTACCGACGACCGTTCGCGACCTGGCCCACGAGGCTGGCGTCAGGCCCAAGACGCTGGCTCGAAACGCACGCAGATGGGGCGTCCCCATCACGTGGCGCTTGGGCAGGGCTCGGCGAGTTGAGGTCTGTTCCGGTGACGGTGGAAGCGCACGGGCGAGGGTCGCTCGGTGGCGGGCATGGCCGGCTGGTCAACCTGGTCATCTTCCACAACGCACTGCACCTCATGGATGCGATCCGGGGCCTGATCGCCGAAGGGTGGACGGATCACCGCCGACCAGTTCGCCGCACTGTCGCCCTACCTGCGTCCCACATCAGCCGCTTCGGCGCCTATGCCATCGACGAACTCGCCCACCAGCCCGAGGCATTTCAACCCCCGTCCTCAAGGAGGTCGACTTCACCGTCCTGGACCTGGCCGCCTGAGCTGGGCACGGCGGCGTTGGTCACAGCCGCTTGCCGAGGAGTGTGACCAACGCCGGTGTGCCGGTTTCAGCTGGCGTAGACGGTGCGGGTTTCGAGGTATGCCTGGAGGCCGTGGATGCCGAATTCGCGGCCGAAGCCGGACATCTTGAAGCCTCCGAAAGGGCTGGTGGGGTCGTCTACGATCTGATTGATCATCACCCGGCCGGCAAGGATGCGGTTGGCGACCTTGCGGGCGCGTTCCTGGTCCTGGCCATAGACGTAGGCATGGAGTCCGTATTCGACGTCGTTGGCGATGGCGACCGCCTCGTCGTCGTCGCGGTAGGTGATGACCGACAGGACGGGGCCGAAGATCTCTTCCTGAGCGATGGTCATGTCGTTGGTGACGTTGGTGAAGACGGTGGGCTTCACGTAGTTGCCGGCCTCGAAGCCCGCCGGCTTGCCCTCGCCGCCGACGAGTACCTCGGCACCCTCTTCGATGCCCTTGCGGATGTAGCCCTGGACTCGTTCGTAGTGTCCGGCGGACACCATGGGCTGGATCTGGTCGCCGATCTTGAGAGCCTCGACGCCTGCCTTGATCGCGGTCTTTGCCTCGTCGAAGCGGCTCTCGGGGACGAGGATGCGGGTTCCGGCGATGCAGGCCTGTCCGGTGTTCATCAGGCCGGCCCCAAGCGCGAACCCGATCGCGTGCTCCATGTCGGCGTCGTCGAGCACGATGGTCGGTGACTTGCCCCCGAGTTCCAGCGTCACCCGCTTCATGGTCTCGGTCGCGTCGTGGTTGATCTGCTTGCCGATCCGGGTCGAGCCGGTGAAGGAGATCTTCTGCACGTCGGGGCTGCGAGTGATGGCGTTGCCGACGGTGGCGCCGGGGCCGATGACGACGTTGATGACACCAGGCGGCAGGGCGGCCTTCTCGAAGCACTCCATGAGGATCTGCGCCTCGAGCGGGCTCAGTTCGCTGGGCTTGATGACCACGGTGCAGCCGGCGGCGAGCGCGGATGCGGTCTTGCCGCAGACGAACCAGGGGTTTCCGTTCCACGGGGTGAGCAGGCCCGCCACGCCGACCGGCACCTTGGTGATGGTGGCGTTTCCGTTGGTCTCCTCAAAGGTTTCCGGCTTGAGGAGGTCCTGGACGAGGACGAAGAAGTCGCGAGCCTGGCCGTCGATGTAGCCGGCGAAGAAAGCAGGGGCACCGTATTCGGCGACGGTCATCGCCACCAAGTCGTCCATGCGCTCGGTCAGCGCGTCGGCGATGCGCTGCAGGTACTGCCTGCGTTCGTCAAGGCTGGTCGTGGACCAGGCGGGGAAGGCGGCCTTGGCCGCGGCGATGGCCCGTTCGGCGTCCACGGCGTCGCCGAGCGTCGAGCGTCCGATGAGTTCACCGGTCGCGGGATTGTGGATGTCGATGGTGTCCTGGCCGTGCGAGTCGACGAAACGGCCGTTGATGAAGTGCTGACTGACGAATTGCATCGTTGTGCTTCCTTACTGTTTCGCGCGGGCCCGGGTGCGTCCCTTGGGCCGGGGCAGGTTCCGGTTATCGGCTCGCGGGGTCGTGCTCGACCAGGTCGTGCGGGTTGGCGATGCGGGGGAGGGTGTTGAAGAAGCCGTCCTCCAGGCGGCGGTGAACGATCCGCCACCCTTGCGGGCGCCGTTCCAGGCGGTCGTGCCACAGGCCGGTGTGAATGACGTTGGCGTTGCCGTCCCGCGTCTCATGGGTGTGGAAGAAGGGCGAGATCGCGGTCGCGGTGTCGCCGTCGAGCGTGACCGTCGCGTAGCCCTCCCGGTGCTGCCACAGGCCGAACAGCCGGCCCAGCCCCTGGTCGCCTCTGCGGTCCTTGCCACGCATGAAGTCGACGTACTCTTCCAGGCCGATCTCGGCACTCAGCCCCACGTCGGAGGCATCGATCACGGCGTCCGGGGCGAAGACCTCCGCCCATTGGGCCAGCATGTCCTGGTCCTCGTTGTCGCCCTGATGCAGGTCCTGTCCCAGGCCATACCGGGCGATCACATCCTGGATCGCAATCCGGTCCAGCAGATAGCGGACATCGGATTCCACGGTCATGACTCGTTTCCTTTCTTGTGATGGGGGTCTGAGCGCGGCCGTCCCGTTAGGCATCGCCGCCGTTGGCGTGAGCCGGCGCCGCCGACAGGCCGCGATCACAGCGGTCCGCGTTCGGCGCGGGCTGTTCGGTGTTCCTGGCCGGTTTCGTGCGCGCCACGATTGGTTGCCAGGCCGCGAAGGGGACTGGCCCGGCGGTCGCCCGGCTGCGGAAGGGTGCGCCGACTCGCCGCCGGCGGATTATTCGCGTGTGCCTGATGGTCAGACGGTCAGAACGATGCGGCCGGGTACCTCGCGTGCCTCCAGCCGGCGGTGTGCCTCTGCCGCGTCGGTGAGCGGGAGTTCGTCGACGCGCTGGGTCAGCCGGCCCGCCGCGAGGAGGGAGACGACCTGCTCGACCGCCGGCCGTGCGGCGGAGGGATTGTCCTGGAGGTAGGGACCCACGGCGAAGCCGAGCATGCCCGCGTTCCTGATCCACAGTTCGTCGCCGGTGAGCGGGATGTCCAGGTCGCGGGCGGCGTGGCCGACGAGCAGGATGCGGCCGAGCGGCGCCAGGACGTCGAGGGTGGCGGTGCGTACCTGGCCGCCGACCGGGTCGACGACGACGTCGACCGGGCGGCCTTCCAGGGCCTTCACGAACTGGTCACTGGTGAACACCTCGTCGTAGTCCAGGTGTGTGGTGTCAGCGATCCTGTTCTGCGAGGAGACGGTACCTGTGATGTGCGAAGCGCCCAGTGAGCGGGCGACCGCGGGGAAGGCGGCGGCCAGGCCGCCCGCCGCGCCGTGGACCAGCACCTTCTCCCCCTTGCGCAGGTGTGCCACGCGGGTGAGCGCCAGATACGCCGTGGTTGCATTCGGCAGGACCGCGACAGCCTGAGCCGGGTCCACACCGCTGCCCTTGAGGGACACGGTCATGGCAACGTCGGCCAGGGTCACCGTGGCGTATCCGCCCAGTGACATCTGGGAGAGCGTCACGACCGGTTCGCCGATCTGGAATTCGGTGACGCCGTCGCCCAGTTCACGGACGGTTCCGGCGACCTCCAGACCGGGCACGAAAGGCGGCTGGGGGTATCCGGCCCGGCCGGCCAGGTCGCCGCGGCGGAACAGGACGTCGACCAGGCCGACCGCGGCGTGGCTGGTGTCGATGGTGATCTGCCCCGGGCCCGGCTTCGGGTCGGGCAGCTCAACCGGAACCAGGACCCCGGGTCCACCGAACTCACTGATGGTCATCGCATGCATCGAAAACTCCTGCTTCGTACTCTGCGGGTGTGATCACCCGCCCCAGGCCGGCGCGGTCGCCGGGCGCCGGCCAAGAGGCCGCTCGGCCGGCGGCCCGCCCGGCAGAGCCGCATCCATGCTCGGCGCGCCCTGCGGGCGTTGGCTTCGTGCGGTTCCTGCGCCGCCGACACCTAGACAGTAACGCAATGCCGTTGCGTTGTGCAACGCAACGGCATTGCGTTGTACTATTGCCGTATGTCAGAAGGCAGCACCTTTCAGCGGGCCTACTCTCGCCGCCATAAGGAGCAGCGGGCCGCCGACCTCATGGAAGCGGCCCGTACCCTCGGTGCCCGGGACGGCATCCGCGCGGTCACCCTGACCGCGATCGCCACCCATGCCGGCGTCCACGCCTCAGCCGTACGCCGCTACTACGCCTCGCGCGAAGAGATCCTGCTCGCCCTCGCCGAGGAGGGGTACGCCGATTGGTCCCAGGACATCGCCGCGCGCCTGGCAGGCCTCCAACGAGTCGCCTCGAACGAACTGGCCGGCATCCTCACGGCCTCGCTCGCCGAGCGCCCGCTCTTCTGCGACCTGCTCACCCACGTCACCCTGAGCCTTGAACGCGAGGTCTCCTACGAGCGCGTACACGCCTTCAAGAGCGTCGCCATCATCGCTGTGGGAGCCCTTACCGACGCCATCACCGCGGCCAGCACCCTCGACAAGACCCAGGCCGGCGACGTGATCATCGGGCTCATCGCGATGACCGCATCGCTGTGGCAGGCCGGCCACCCCGCCGAAACCCTCACCCGCCTCTACGCCGAAGAGCCCTCCATGGCGCACATCGGCATCGACTTCGAACCCACCCTCACCCGCCTGACTACCGCTCTGATCGACGGAATGACCCATCCCCAGCAACGCTCAGCCCGAATTCCCAGCCTTTGAACACCGCGAAACCGCCCCCGGCGGATCGCGGCGTAGAACTCAACCTTCGAAGGCGGCATGGAGGGCGCTCCTTTATCAAGTGGTGCGGCTGGCGAAGGGCTCCCTTCCGTGATCTCCACGGACCCGCTCGATCGCCGAATTGTCAGTGCCACCAGGCATGATGAAGTCATGACGGACGCGCCTCCCAGCACTGTGCTCGCCGACGAGACCGCCTACTCCGAGGCGGTCCAGCTCGCTGTCGACTCCTCCGCGGCCTACTACGCCGACGGCACCTCCACGCTCGACGACGACGCCTACGACCGCCTGGTGCGCGGCATCGAGGCCTACGAGCGTGAGCACCCCGACCAGGTCCTGCCGCAGTCGCCCACCGGCAAGGTCGCGGGCGGCGCGGTGGTTGGCGACGTGCCGCACACCGTGCCGATGCTCAGCCTCGACAACGTCTTCGGCGCCGAGCAACTCGCCGACTGGGCCGCCTCGCTCGAGCGCCGCATCGGCCGCCCGGTCACGGCGTGGTGCGTGGAGCCCAAGCTCGACGGCCTGGCCATTTCGGCGCGTTACCAGCGCGGCCGCCTAATCCAGCTGGTCACCCGGGGCGACGGCGTCGCCGGTGAGGACGTCAGTCACGCGATGGGCACTATCGTGGGCCTGCCCGACCGCCTGGCCGACGCGGTCACGGTCGAGCTGCGCGGCGAGGTGATGATGACCGCCGCCCAGTTCGAGGAGGCGTGCGCCAAGCGCCAGGCTCACGACGGCACCACGTTCGCCAACCCGCGCAGCGCCGCCGCGGGCACGCTGCGCACCAGGGAGCGACCGTACGTCTGCGAGCTGACTTTCTTCGGCTACGGCGCCCTGCCTGCCCTCGACGACACCTCGGAGCTGGCCGAGGGCCTGCGCACCTGGCCGCACGGCAAGGTGATGGGCTGGGTAGCCGCGCAGGGTGTGCAGACCACCGGGGCGACCGCGGTCGCCGGGGTCGTGGTCGCGACTCTGGAAGAGGTCCAGAGCCGGGTCGAGGAGATCGCAGCGGCGCGGGCCACGCTGGAGTTCGGTATCGACGGCATCGTGGTCAAGTGCGACCTGGCGACCGACCAGGCCGTGGCGGGCTTTAGCTCGCGGGCCCCGCGCTGGGCGGTCGCCTACAAGCTGCCCGCCACGGAGAAGATCACAAAACTGCTCGCCGTGGAGTGGAACACCGGCCGCACCGGCGTCATCGCCCCGCGCGCCGTCTTGGAGCCGGTCGAGCTCGACGGCTCGATCGTCACCTACGCGACGCTGCACAACGTGGCCGACATTGCCCGGCGCGGGCTCATGCTCGGCGACTCGGTCACCGTCTACAAAGCGGGCGACGTGATCCCGCGGGTCGAGGCGCCCGTGGTGCACCTGCGCACCGGCGACGAGCAGCCCATCGCGATCCCCTCGGTCTGCCCGTCGTGCGGCGACGCCATCGACACCAGCCAGGAGCGCTGGCGGTGCGTGCGCGGACGGGCCTGCCGGGCAATCACCTCGATCAGCTACGCCGCCGGGCGCGACCAGCTCGACATTGAGGGGCTGGCCGACAACCGCATCCAGCAGATGCTCGACGCCGGGCTGATCTCCGACTTCGCCGACCTGTTCTACCTCACCCGCGAGCAACTGCTGGGGCTGGAGCGGATGGGCGCGGTCAGCACCGACAACCTGCTCACCGCCTTCGAGCGGGCCAAGGCCCAGCCGCTCAGCCGCGTCTTCTGCGCGCTCGGGGTGCGCGGCACCGGCCGGTCCATGAGCCGCCGCATCGCCCGCCACTTCGCCACCATGCAGGCCATTCGTGACGCCGACGCGCTCGCCATCCAGCAGGTCGAGGGCATCGGGCCGGAGAAGGCGCCGGTGGTGGTGGCCGAGTTGGAGGAGCTGGCGCCGCTCATCGACAAGCTCGTCGCGGCGGGGGTCAACATGACCGAGCCCGGGGTGAGCGGGGTGTCGTCCCCGGACTCGGTCGCTCCCTCCGAGGAGTTGCCGCTGGCCGGGATGTCGGTGGTGGTCACCGGGGCGATGTCGGGGCCGCTGGAGGAGTTGTCGCGCAACGAGGTCAACGCCCTTATAGAACGCGCGGGGGGCAGAGCGTCCTCGAGCGTGTCGACCAAGACGTCACTGCTGGTGGCGGGCGAGAAAGCCGGCTCGAAGCGCTCCAAGGCCGAATCGCTCGGGATCCGCATCATCACGCCAGAGGAGTTCGCCACCCAGGTCAGCGCCTTCCTTTGAGCGCCCTGCCGAACATCCACAGGCCGCTAGGCTCGCGCTTGTTGCCCTGAACGCGCAGCGTGATCACTGTACGCGGTCGAGGGTCGCCAGCAGGGCCATCTACGGTGCGCACGGTGATGTAGGCGGGGATCGCCGCCAGGCCGTCGGGTTTGTCAGGTCACTGCTGCGGAAGAACTCGTCGAGATTGTCGAGCGGGTCCGCGAGTCCTCGCCGGGGGCTGGTAGCGCAGCGGTTCACCCTTGGCGTTCAGCGAGCCCCGCAGCCAGCAGGAATTCGTCGAGGGCCCGGCGGATCATGTTCACTGAGACAGGCCTATTCTGCCCGCCCGTGCGCCATTGGAAGAGCAGCGGCATGGGCGGATTCCAGACCTTCTCCTGGTGGTCGTAGGAGGGGACGAGAGGGAGAAAACTCCACCGCGGCCCAGCCCCAAAACGCCCGGTTCTCCTCCTGCCCCAGATTGCGGCGACCTCCGTTGGCGTCGAAGGCATAAGGGGTGAGGGCAGGATCGGAGAGTGTCGATCCGCGCGCGTAACGTCCCGGCCGCGGCGCTGCGCGGGTTGGCGAACGACCCCTGCCGTCCCTCCCGTGCCGGGTCAGTCTTCCGCGGCGTCCTCCGGAGTGCCGCGGGCGATGCGGGCCAGCTCTTCCAGCGCGTACGACAGGGTCTCCACGGGCGGGGACGCGAGGCCGAGCCGTACGGCGCTGGGGGCGCTGCGGGAGCCGACGACGAACGAGGCGGCGGGCGTGACGGCGATCCCCCTGCGGGCCGCGGCGGCGACGAAGGTCTCGGCCCGCCACTGGTCCGGCAGCTCCCACCAGCAGTAGTACGCCCGCGGGTCGGCACGTACGGCGAAGCCCGCGAGCTTCTCGGACACGATTCGCTGGCGGGCGGCCGCGTCCGCCCGCTTGGCCTCGGTGATGGCGGCCACGGTGCCGTCGGCCATCCAGCGGGTGGCGGCGTCGAGGGCGAACCGGGCCGCGGTCCACGCCCCCGAGCGCAGCGCGGCGGCGACCTGTTCGGCATGCCGGGCGGGCGCCACGGCGAAGCCCACGGTCAGGCCGGGAGCCAGCCGCTTGGACAGGCTGTCGATCAGGATCGCGTGGTCCGGGGCCAGGGCCGCGAGCGGCGGCGGCGCGCTGTCGTGCAGGAACGCCCAGATGGTGTCCTCGATCGCGCACACCCCCAGCTCACGGAGCGTGCGGGCGACCTCCTCGCGCCGCGCTTCCCCCATGGTGACGCCGAGCGGGTTGTGCAGGGTCGGCTGGAGGTAGACGGCGCGGAGCGGGGCGCCGCGATGCGCGGCCGTGAGCGCGTCGGGGCGCAGTCCCTCGTCGTCGACGGCCAGCGGAACCGGCGTAACCCCGAGCCGGTGCGCGAGAGCCTTCACCACGGGATAGCTGAGCGCCTCCACCCCGAGACGCTCGCCCGGAGGCACGAGCGCGGCGATGGCGGCGGCGATGGCCTGCCGTCCGTTGCCCGCGAACAGCACACGGGCGGGTTCGGGCCGCCAGCCGGACCGGCCCAGCAACCGGACCACCGCTTCGCGTGCCATGGGACTCCCCGCCACCCCGATTGGCCGCAACGCGGCGCCGAGCACATCGGGCCGGAGCAGTGGGGCAAGGCCCTGGGCGAGCAGGGCGGCCTGGCCGGGCGTCACCGGATAGTTGAGCTCCAGGTCGATCCTGGCGGCGCCGGGCTCGGAGAGCGCCGGGGCCGGCAGCGGCTGGGCGGCCCTGACGAAGGTGCCGCGGCCGACCTCTCCCACGACGAGCCCGCGCCGGGCCAGCTCGCCGTAGACGCGGCCCGCCGTCGAGTTCGCGATGCCGCGCCGCCGGGCGAACGCGCGCTGCGGAGGCAGCCGGTCTCCGGGCCGCAGGTGCCCCGCCGCGATCTCCGCCGCCACGTCGTCGGCGACGAGCCGGTAGTCCTCCATCGAACCTCACCGCATTCACTGAGATTGCACCGAGGACAATATAACTATTGCACTCGCAATTGCTCCACCCATAGCCTCGAATCATCGGTGGGCCGAACCGGGATTTCCAGTGATTCGGGGGACATGGGCGACATGGTGAGCATCAACGCACTCGTCGGTATCGGGCTGGTGGCGCTCGGACTCGTCCTGACGCCGGGACCCAACATGATCTATCTGGTCTCCCGGTCCATCACGCAGGGACGGCGCGCGGGGCTGATCTCGCTGATGGGCGTGGCGGCCGGGTTCATCGTGTACCTCACCGCCGTGACAGCGGGCATCGTGACCGTCTTCGCCCTCGTGCCCGCGGTGTACACGGTCATCAGGCTCGCCGGCGCCGCGTACCTGCTCTGGCTCGCCTGGCAGGCGGTACGGCCCGGCGGCGTGTCCGCCTTCGCACCGAAGGAGCTGCCGGTCGATCCGCCGCGCAAGCTGTTCACGATGGGGCTGATCACCAACCTGCTCAACCCAAAGATCGCGATCCTGTACGTGTCGCTGCTTCCGCAGTTCGTCGATCCGGCGCGCGGCCAGGTCGCCCTGCAGAGCCTCGTGCTGGGGCTCACCCAGATCTGCATCGCGCTGACCGTCAACGCGCTGATCGTGCTCACCGCGGGCACCGTCGCCGCCTTCCTCGCGCGGCGGCCGAGGTGGTTGAGCGCCCAGCGCTACGTGATGGGCACGGTGCTCGCCGGGCTCGCGCTCCACCTCGCAGCCGGCAAGCCCCCAGCCACGGCCCTTTGAACCGTGAGAGTCAGCCCGGCACCCGTTCCATGCTCCCGCGTGGATCCTCGCCGGGCCGAATCGACCTGTAGGGCGGCCTCACAACTCCCGGGGGAGCTCGGCCCGGACGCCGAGCAACCGTACGGGCCGCCGTTCGGTGAACTCGTCGAGGGCGGCCAGGGCGGCCCGCTCGATCTCGGCGACGTCGGCGGTCGGCGCCGGGAGCGCGTGGCCGTGGGTGTGAGTGACGAAGGGGGCGTAGCGCACTTTCACCACGACCCGCGTCGCGGGCCGCCGCTCGGCGGCGACGTCCTCGGCGACGCGCCGCGCCAGGTGGGCGACCTCGCGCCGCACCTCGTCCCAGTCGCGGAGGTCGTGCTGATACGTGGTCTCCCGGCTGCGCGAACGCGCGAGGTACGGCGTGGCCGTTACGGGCGAGTCGTCCCGTCCGTGGGCAAGCCGGACCAGCCACGGCCCGCTCGCCGGGCCGAAGATCCCGGCGAGGGCAGCGGGATCGGCGGCCGCGAGCTCCGCCACCGTGGTGAGGCCCACCGCGGCGAGCCGCTTGGCGGTCTTGGGCCCGATGCCCCACAGCGCGTCGGCCGGCCGGTCGCCGAGCACCTCGAACCACGTCTCCCCGGTCAGCCGGAAGACCCCGCCGGGCTTGCCGAAGCCGGTCGCGAGCTTGGCCTGGAGCTTGTTGCGGCCGATGCCGACGGTGCATTCGAGGCCGGTCGGCTCGCGCACGCGGCGGCGGACCAGTTGCGCCATCTCCTCCGGGTCGTCGGTCTCGACCGCGAGGAACGCCTCGTCCCAGCCGATCACTTCCAGCACGGCGTCGAGCTCCCGCAGCGCGGCCATCACCTCCGACGAAGCCGCTTCGTACGCTTCCCGATCGACCGGCAGGAACACCGCGTCCGGGCATCGCCGGGCCGCCGTGCGAAGCGGAAGGCCGGAGTGCACGCCGTACTCCCGGGCCTCATATGAGGCCGTGCTGACCACGCCGCGCTTGGTGGGATCACCGTCACCGCCGACGACGACCGGGAGCCCCCGCAGCTCCGGACGGCGCAGCAGCTCGACTGCGGCGACGAACTGGTCGAGATCGACGTGCAACACCCAGCGGGCCACTCTTCATTCTCGCCCGGGCCGTCACCGCCGACGAGGTCAGGCGGCCGCGAGCTCGGGCGGGGCGGTCGGCTGCGGCGCGGCCGGGGGCTTGGGCGGGACGACGACCACGACGGTGTCCGCGAACCGGTCGTGGTAGCACTGGCGCCGCCCGTCGCCGAACATGTGCAGAACATTGAGGAGGCCGACGAACCCGCCCACGATCGGGATCAGCGGGACGCCGACGAAGAATCCCGCCCGGATGGCGGAGGAACGCGGCGACGGCGGCACCGCGTCAGCCGGCCCTCCCTTGCCCGTGATCATGCACGGATTCCTGGACGGCTATGCCGACCTGGAGAAACGTAATCAGTGCCTCCACCGCTCCAGGTCACCCCAGCCCCCGCCGCCCCCATGCCACCCCAGCGCCCGCCGCTCCGGCGCCCGCCGTTTCCGCGGCCGGCCACGGAGGAACCCGCACACTCAGGTCACGTCGACGCCTTCCAGGATGCCGAGCGCGTCGGGGACGAGGACGGCCGCGGAGTAGTAGGTGGTGAGGAGGTAGGACGCGATCGCCTTGTCGTCCACGCCCGTCAGGCGGACCGAAAGGCCGGGCTGATACTCGTCGGGCAGGCCGGTGCGCCGCAGCCCGATGACGCCCTGGTCCTCCTCTCCGATCCGCATGACGATGACCGAGCTGAGGCCCTGTCCGCTGATCGGGATCTTGTCGCACGGCAGGATCGGCACGCCGCGCCAGGCGGTGACCCTCGATCCACCGGCTTCGACGGTGTCGGGGTAGATGCCCCGGCGGTTGCACTGGCGGGCGAAGGCGGCGATCGCCCGCGGGTGCGCCACGAAGCAATGGGACTTCCTCCGCCGGCAGAGCAGCTCGTCGAGGTCGTCGGGGGTGGGCCAGCCGGTCCTGCTGCGGATGCGCTGCCGCGGGTCGGCGTTGTGCAGCAGTCCGAAGTCACGGTTGTTGACCAGCTCGTGCTCCTGCCGTTCCCGCAGCGCCTCGATCGTCAGCCTGAGCTGCTGCTCGATCTGGTCCATCGGCTCGCTGTACATGTCGCCGACCCGCGTGTGAACGCGCAGGATCGTCTGCGCCACGCTCAGCTCGTATTCCCGGGGCTCCAGCTCGTAGTCCACGAACGTGCCGGGCAGCGTCACCTCCCCCACATGCCCCGCGGCCAGCTCGATCGCCGCCTCGCCGTACTTGTTCTGAGGGGTGGGAGCGCCGGCCTCGGCTCGCCGGAGCCCCCACCCGGAGCGGTAGTTGAGCCGCCGGTTGAGCCGGTAGGTGCCGCCGGTCACCTCGACCCACGGCAGCACCCGCAGCAGGTGCCGTGAGGTGATCTCCCGCATCTGCGGCAGCGACTTCACCGTGGTCGCCAGATTGCGCGCGGCGGCCGTGCCGAGGCTCAGGCTGTGTGCGGCGGGCACCCCCTGAGCCTGGGAGTCCCCGGCGCCGGAGGCCGTCACCTCGCGCCACCATGAACGCCACTACGACCGCGGCCATGAACGCCATCATGAACGGCACCACGAGCGCCGCCATGAACGCCGTCGCGGGCGCCGAGCAGCGAGGTGATCCGCGCGACCGCGGTGCCGAGGCCCGTGGGGCCGCCGAACGGCCGCCCGAACGCCGGTGGCGGCTCCAGCTCCGACTCGACGTAGCGGCGCGTCCTCTGATGCCACAGGAGGATCGCGGCCATCCAGTCGCGCAACTCCTCGACGTAGGCGGTGAGCGCCCGCCTCGCCTCGGCGTCCAGGTCGAAGTCGTCGAACAGGACCGGCAGCTCGACGGCCGCCAGATGCTCGAACTGCCGCATCCGCGACGCCGTCAGGTCGGCGACGATGCCGGCGGCCCGCTCCGCGTCGCAGTTGAAGAAGCTCTGCAGGACGAGGACGCAGTTGTGCAGCTCACCCCCGAACTCGACCTCCTTCTGGTAGGAGAAGACGTCGTTCACCAGGCAGGCGTAGTCGGAGGACGCGTTCTCCAGCCCCAGGATCGTCCGGGTCCCGTAGATCTCCGGGGGGACGTGCCGCCCATGCGCCAGCCGGGCGAGCGCCTTCGTGAGGTCGGACCCGAAGGTTCTCCGGCGCATCTCCAGGTAGTCGACCGGATCGGGGATGCGGTTCTGGATGTGGTTGGCCAGCTCCCACAGCCAGCTCTCGGTCATGCTCTCGACGGCGGAACGGAACAGCCGCCGCCCGTCGACCGTCATGGGCGTCGCCGTACGGACCCACAGATCGCCCAGGGCGCGCTCCGCCGGGTTCGCAGGCGCCGGGGTGGCGCCCCGCGTCTGTGGTGACAGGTCGATCGGCATGAAGGCCGACAGCCGCTCGTTGAGGGCCTTCGCCCCCGCCATGTCGCCCGTGGGGCCGAAGACCGCCGGGAAGTAGTCGTCGCCGTAGGTTCCCCAGGTGAGCCACTGCGCCGACAGCGTCAGCTCGTGGGCCGCCGCGTCCGGATCGATCCCCGCCGAGCACAGGGCGAAGTCGTAGCCCTCGTTCTTCCGCGCGGTCCACAGGGGCGCCCCGGCGAGCTCCGGCAGCGGGTCGTAGAAGCCCATCAGCCCGGACCATTCCAGGCTCTCCCGCCGCGCGGCGTCCAGGTGCGGGCTGAGCCGTACGGCATGCGGCATGGAGAACTCGGGCAGCGGCAGCGGGCCGACGTGCTGGTAACGGACGTGGGCGTGGCTCCGGACGCCTCCCGGCCCGAGCAGGCCGGCGATGAGCCCGACCTGCGCGGACGCGGTGCCGAGACCCCTCGGCCCGCCGAGCGCGGACCCGGCACGCTCGCCGGAGCCGCCGTTCATGTAACGGCTGGACCGCATGTGCCACTCGTGCCCGCCGGACTGCCAGTCCTGCAGGCCCTTCACATAGGCCAGTACGGCCAGGCGCTCCTGGGGGTCCAGTCCGTGCTCCTCGAAGAGCGGGGGGAGCTCGGTCAGGGCCGTGTTCTCGAACTGGTGCAGCCGGGAGGTGAGGAGATCGTTGACGGCGTCCGCGGCCCGCTGGGTGTCGTAGCCGAGGAACCGCTCGAACACCAGGACGCCGTTGCTCAGCTCGCCCTCCTCCTCGACCTCCCTCTGGTAGGAGAACAGGTCGTTGCGCAGGTGCACCGCGTCGGAGAAGGTGTCCCTCAGCACGTGCATCGGCCGGGTTCCGGCGATCCGGGCGGGGATCTCGGCCCCGGCGGCGTGCTCGACGAGGTTGGCGGACCAGGGCGCGCCGCCGACCCTCCGCCGCATCTCGATGTACTCCAGCGGGTTGGCGACCCGGCCCGCGTTGATGTTGGACAGCTCCCAGAGGGACTCGTCGAGCAGGTTCTTGGTGCTCTCCGCGAACCTGACCCGCCAGTCCATGGACATGTCCGGCACCGTCCGGCTCCAGAGGTCGGCCAGGCCCCGCTCGACCGGGTTGACCGGCTCCGGCGTGTCCTCGGCCGCGGTGACGGGCATGAACGCCGGGAGCCTGTCGAGATACTCCTTCGCGCCGGCGATGTCCCCGCTGCGCTTGAAGACCTCCAGGAAGTGGTCGTCGAAGAAGAACACCCACACGTACCAGTCCGTGATGAGGTCCAGCTCGGCGGCGGAGGCGTCGGGGTGGGTGTAGGCGCACATCAGCCCGTAGTCCATCGCGTCGAGTTGCCGCTGGTCCCAGACGCCGAGCGCGGGATCGAGCATGCCCATGTCATGCGCCCAGGCGCTGGTGTGCGCGCGGGCCGTCTCCAGGTAGGGGTTCAGCCTGGCCGGATACGGCACGTAGAAGTCCGGCAGCGTGAACGGCTGTCCCGAGGCATCGGTCCCCATCGTCGTTAGCCGACCTCGACGCTTTCGAGGATGCCGAGCGCGTCCGGGACGAGGACGGCGGCGGAGTAGTACGTGGTCACGAGGTAGGAGATGATCGCCTTGTCGCTGATCCCCATGAAGCGGACCGACAGGCCGGGCTGGTACTCGTCGGGCAGGCCGGTGCGGTGCAGGCCGATCACTCCCTGATCGGCCTCGCCTGTCCGCATCACCATGATCGAGCTCAGCCCGCTCTCGCTGACCGGGATCTTGTTGCACGGCAGGATCGGCACACCCCGCCAGGCCGGGACGCGGTTGCCGTGCAACTCGGCGCTCTGCGGGTAGATGCCCCTGCTGTTGCACTCCCGCGCGAAGGCGGCGATCGCCCGCGGATGCGCCAGGATGAAGCCGGGGTCCTTCCAGACCTTGGCGAGGAGGGCGTCCATGTCGTCGGGGGTGGGCGGCCCGGTGCGGGTGTGGATCCGCTGCCCGAGATCGGCGTTGTACAGCAGGCCGAAGTCGCGGTTGTTGACCAGCTCGTGCTCCTGCCGCTCCCGCAGCGCCTCGATCGTGAGCCTGAGCTGCTGCTCGGTCTGGTTCATCGGCTCGTTGTAGAGGTCGGCCACCCGTGTGTGGATCCGCAGGATCGTCTGCGCCACGCTCAGCTCATACTCCCGGGGCTCCAGCTCGTAGTCCACGAACGTGCCCGGCAGCGTCACCTCGCCGACATGGCCCGCGGCGAGTTCGATCGCCGCCTCGCCATGGGCGTTTGCCGCCCGGTTCGCGCCGGCCCTCTGCTCCTCCAGATGCGTCCGGAGCTCCGCGGACAGTGCGGCGACCTCCTGGAACGCCTCCCGTGAGAGGAACAGCGCCGTGCAGTGGGTGAGGGCCCTCGCGGTGAAGTCCCATGGGCCGGAGTCCTCGGTCAGGATCTGCTCGCCGAAGTGGTCGCCGTCGGCCAGCACCCCCAGCGTCGTTTCATTGCCGTACGCTCCGACTCCCAGCTTGTCGACTTTGCCGTGGGCGATGAGGACCACCTGGTCCCTCGGCGTGCCGGAGGACACCAGGACCTCCCCCGGCTCGAACTCCCGCTGGGCGAACCGTCCGGCGAGGGCCGCCAGCACGTCGCTGTCGTCGAAGTGGCGCAGGGCCGGGATCTCGCACAGCTCAGCCGGGATGACGCGGACGTCCGCGCCGGTCGAGACGAACGTGATCCGCCCGTCCCCCACGCCGTAGCTGAGCCGCCGGTTCAATCGGTACGCCCCGCCGAGCACCTGAACCCAGGGGAGGATCCGCAGCAGGTGCCGCGAGGTGATCTCCTGCATCTGCGGCGCGGACTTGGTCGTGGTCGCCAGGTTCCGCGCGGCAGCCGTACCGAGGCTGAGCTGCGACTGGCCGTTCGAGGGAGCAGATTCCGTCATGACGGGAACCACCTGTTCTGTGTCAACGTGAACTACCGGTCATGGGTGCGGGTGAACGGGTGCGGGTGGACGGGTGCCGGTTGGCGGGTGATTCAGCGGGGTGCGGTCCAGCGGGGTGCGGTCCAGCGGGGTGCGGTTCAGCGGGGTGCGGTCCAGCGGGGTGCGGTTCGGCGGGTGGGGTGCGCCAGTGGGTTAACCGGATGGGTCAGCGGGTGCGGTTGATGAGGCTGCCGGCCAGAACCTCCAGGCCGCTTCTGGCCTCAGGGTCGATCGGGGCGGTGCGGAGGACGTCGAGCGCGTGGCGGGCGCGTTCGCCGATCATGGCCTCGACGTGGGACAGGGCTCCGGTGGCGACGACGATCTGCCGCAGCTCGGCCGCCCGCTGCTCGGTCAGGTCCTCGTTGCCGTGCCAGGTCCTCAGGTGGAGGGCCTCGGCGCGGGAGGCGTGCTGGAGGGCATGCGCGATGAGGATCGTGTGCTTGCCCTCCCTGAGGTCGTCGAGCACCGACTTCCCGGTCTCCGCCGGGTCGCCGAACATGCCGAGAACGTCGTCGCGGAGCTGGAACGCCTCGCCCAGCGGGACGCCGAGCTCCGAGTAGAGGTCGAGGAGGGCCTCGTCCGCGCCAGCCAGCGCCCCGCCGATCTGCAGCGGGCGCTCGACGGTGTACTTGGCCGTTTTGAACCGGACCACCATGAGCGCCTGCTCGACGGTGGACAGGTCGCGGACCTGGGCGAGGATGTCGAGATACTGACCGGTGATCACCTCGGTCCGCAGGCGGTCGAACAGGGCCCGGGCGACCCGCAGCCGGGACGGCTCGACCTCACTGCTTGACAGCAGCTCGTCGGACCAGGCCAGGGTGAGCGCGCCCAGCAGGATGGCCGCGGCCCGCCCGAATGAGCGGGCAGCGGGCCCCCGGTGCAGGCCGGCCAGCCGTCGGTGCATGGTCGGATGGCCGCGGCGCAGGTCGCTGCTGTCCATGATGTCGTCGTGGATCAGCAGTCCCGCATGGCAGAGCTCAAGCGCGGAGCCCGCCGAGATGATCTGGTCGCTGTCCTCGCCGCCCGCTCCCCGCCAGCCCCAGTAGCAGAGGAGTGGCCGGATCCTCTTGCCGCCGCCGAGGATGAAGTGGCGCAGGAACCGGTAGGCCGTGGCCACCTCGGGGTCGGCGACGGGCGCGGTGTGCTCGTCGAGGAAGGCGGCGAGCCGGTCGTCGATCAGCGCCCTTATCCGCTCGGAGGTCTGCATGATCGACGCCTGCTCGGTCTCCACGGTCATCGTCCGCCCCTCTCCGACACGCTGTGATGAGCGGAACGCTATTGATCGGTTACCGAAAGCAGTAGATCCCATTCCGAAGAGCGGAACGGCGGCGTGGCCGCTCCAGGCCACACGCCGCCGACCGCAGAGTGTGACATCACATCGCGCTGGGTAGTCATGCCCTGGCGAGCCCGCGGGAAGGGCGCGCCTTCTCACCCCCAGCTAGCCGCACAGGACACGAATGCCGCGAAACGCCGCCCCCGAGGCCCCCGAGGAACCACCCCTGTCACGACGTCTGGCGCCCGCCCACCCGCCGAGCAGCCTGGAGAAGGCGATAACGATCCTCACCTCGCTGAGCGCGGCCCGGGAGCCGATGAGTCTGGCGGAGCTGTCCAGGACCACCCGGCTGCCGAAGACGACGGTCTACCGCCTGCTCGGCGTGCTGTGCAGGCGTGGGCTCGCCCAGCGGATCGGCGTCGACTACGCCGTCGGCGGCCAGCTGGCCACCTTGGCGGGTCCGGGGTCGCGCATGGTTCCCGGCGCCCGGCGCCTCGTCCTGCCGCATCTGATCCGCTTATACGAGCTGACCCGCCAGACAGTGAACCTGGCCGTTCCGCGCGGTCTTGAGGTGTCCTACGTGGAGCGGGTCTACGGGCACAGCCGCGTGAGCTCGCCGTCCGACGAGGTCGACCGCGCGCCCCTGCACTGCACCGCGACCGGCAAGGTGCTGCTCGCGTTCGGCAACGAGCTCAACGCGGCGTTACGGGAGCACGCGTTCTCCGAGCACGGGGCCCTGCGGAGGATGACCCGGCGCACTCTCGTCGGGTGGGCGGCTCTCGACCGGGAGCTGTGCGCCGTGCGCCGCCAGGGCGTGGCCTACTCGCGGGAGGAGTTCGCCGAGGGCGTCGTCTGCGCCGCCGCTCCCGTGTTCGGCCCCGACGGCAGGATCTCGATGGCGGTGGGCGTGGCGTGCCCCTCCCCCACGGCTCCTTCCGCGGAGATCGCGGACATGGTCAAGCGGACGGCCCACGCCATCTCCGCGAGCCTGCTCAGATCCCTGTCGGGGGCCGCCGTCAGGCCACAGCCGGACGGTTTCCCGGCTTCCTTCCTGTGACGGGCTCGGGCCGGGGCGGCCTCAGACACTCCCTCAGACGCTCCCTCGGACACTCCCTCGGACGCGGCCCTGGCTGGTGGCGACGGCATAGGCGGTGCCGCGCCCGTCGCGGGCGGTGCCGGTGGTCGCCATGATGGCGGGGCCCGTGATCGCGTCGGCCCTGAGACGGGTCCAGCCGATCGGCGGGACGGCGGCCCAGGTGACGCAGAGGTCGAGCGAGAGGATGTGCACAGCGGTCAGATCCGTCGCCCGATAGGCGGAGTCGAGCAGGTGCGCGTCGAACAGCACGAGATCGAACAGCTGCCGCGCCAGCGGGCTCAGCCGCGCCTCCCGGTCCGCGGGCCTGGCCCACAGCTCGACGCGCGGCGGTCCATCCCGGAACGTCTCGACCGACTCCGGGTAGTCGATGCCCCGCTCGTCGATGTGCCGCAGGAACGGCACGTCCGTCCAGAACCATTCGAGGGTCGGGCAGTCCTCTGGCAGCGGGGGCGGCGGCGACGCCTGCGGTGTCCCGTCCGTTACGGCTTCCCCGAGCAGGTCCGGCAGGCAGAACCACGCCTGGAGCGAGACGAGCGTGCCGCCGCCCTGCGTGACGCGCACCCGGCGGGCCGTCAGCGAGCCGCCCGTCCGCAGGTCCTCGACCCGCAGCTCGATCCGGCCGGGCCGTACGGGACCGGAGAACAGCACGTGGGCGGCGCTGAGGACGGCGCCGCCCAGGCCCTCGGCGGCCGCGAGCGCGGCCAGCGAGGCCGTCCAGCCGCCGAACACGACACCCTTGAAGCTGATCTCACCGTCCACGTCGGTGACCAGGAGGTCGCCGTGCCTCTCCAGCTTCACCGGACCGAAGATCGTGTCACTGACAATCGCCATGCGCGGCATTCTGCCCGGCGGCTCCGCCGCGTGAACGAGCCGGTCCCCCGCCAAGGGTGAGCGGGGGGACCGGACCTCTTGGCGGTGATCAGTGGTGGGCGCCCGCGGCGTGGAGAACGCCGGAGAGGTCGTTGACGCGACCGTCACGGGTCCCGACGGGGGCCAGGTGGAGGCCGCGCTCGATGGTGGCCAGGATCGACGTCGTGTCGTAGACGGTGTGGTCCACCCCCGAGTGCGGCAGGGAGCGGCTGACCACCAGGGCGGGGACCCGGGTGCCGGGGCCGAACAGGTCGAAGGCGCCCTTGGTCCGGCTTCCCTTACCGGGCGGGGAGACGTGGTCCCACTGGCCGCCGAACTCGTCGTACGTCACCACGACCAGCGTGTCGTCGGCCTGCGGGCCGCTTTCGATGGTCTTGAGCATGTCCACGAGGTGGTCGCTGCCGTCCGCCTCGCTGGCGTAGCCGGGGTGCTCGTTCTCCGCGCCGTACGGCTTGACGAAGCTGACGGTCGGCAGCGTGCCCTTCTTGGCCGCGTCGAGGAACTCGGTCTCGTCCTTCAGGTGCGTACGGCCGGGCTGTCCCGGGGCGTACGCGGCGAAGTAGTTGAACGGCTGGTGGTGGAACTGGAACAGCGGGCCCGGGTGACCGGCGTCCGCGTCCTTCCAGCCTCCGGAGTACCAGGCCCAGTCGACGCCGGCGCCGCTCAGCCGATCGCCGATGTTGGGATATTTCGCGTCATCGATCAGCGGGAGCTGAGCGCCGCCACCCCGCGGGGTGCTGGCCGGCTGGATGGTGTTGACGGCGTAGTCGCCGCAGGCCACGTCGACGTTCGCGGCCGGGCCACAGGCCTGGGTGAGCTGCGCGTCCTTGACCGTCCCGGTGGGCTTGTAGAGCGGGTAGCCCGCGTTCGGGAAGCCGTTGGAGTCGACCACCGAGTGCAGGCTCTCCTGAGCCCCGCCCGGAGCGGCGGCCGTGTCGACGGGCGCCCGCCCCGCGATGAGGTACTGGTGGTTGAGGAAGGAGCCGCCGAAGGAGCCCTGGAAGAACCTGTCGGCGATGACGTACTTCGGAGCGCCGGGCGCGTGGAGGTACTTCCAGATCGGGAGGCTCTTGGTGTCGTAGGTCCCCATGGTGAGGCCCACGGCGTCGCTGCCGGTCACGTAGCGGTCCTGCTTGCCGTGGTCGATCTGGTACTGCTCCTGGTAGAAGCGGTGGACCAGGTCGCGCGTGCAGCCGCCGGGCAGCGCGCCGGCGCTGTCCTTCAGCACGCCGTTGGCGGCGAACACACCGGGCGCCGGGCAGGTCTTGTCCATCGGCCCGATGTAGTCGTCGATGGTGAACGGCCGGTTGGCGAAGTGGCTGGCCGGGACGCCGTGGCCGGCGTCCTGGCAGGTGGCCGCGAGCGGCGGCGCCGCCAGGTTCACATCGTTCTGCGGCAGGCACCCGTACGGCGTGCCGTCCTGGGCCACCTGCGGCGCGGTGTGGCGGGCCGCGGGCCGGGCAAGGCCGTCGATCCGCCGCCCGCCGACCGGTCCCCAGTCGCCGTAAAGGTTGTCGAAACTGTGGTTCTCCTCATAGATGACCACGAGATGGTGGTACCGACCCACCACGCTCCGTCCGCCGTGCCCGCCGTCCCCGTGATGACCGTCGGCCGAAGCCGGCGATCCGGTGAACGACGTGAGCAGCGCGGCCGCCGCCAGAACAGGCGGCAGCGCTCGTAGAGCTCGCACCAAACCTCCTAAAAAGGACTCGGGCCTCGAATCCCGAGCAAACACCTCAGCACCCTGCTCCCCCTCGTCATACAAGGGCAATAGCGGCGAGATGACCATTGAGTGGCGGACACGTGACAGCCAGGGGGCGTCCACCGGGGTGCCCACCGGGCAGATACAGAGAGGGTCCGTGCCCGGCGGAATGACATGAATAGCAGGCCCCAAAGCGGATAGGGAGACCGTGACGTGCAGTAACACGGCATGCCGAGGGACGCGAGATCCACGAGAGAGGAGCCGTTTGCATGACGGACGTGTCGAGCAAGGGCCCGGAGCCTGGAGACAACCGCCCGGTGCTGACCAACCGCCAAGGACATCCCGTCTACGACAACCAGAACCAGCGTACGGTGGGCGCACGCGGCCCCGCCACGCTGGAGAACTACCAGTTCCTGGAGAAGATCAGCCACTTCGACCGGGAACGCGTCCCCGAGCGTGTCGTGCACGCGCGAGGCACGACGTCGTTCGGCTTCTTCGAGGCCTACGGCTCCTGGGGCGGCGAGCCGATCGCCCGGTTCACCCGAGCGAAGCTCTTCCAGGAGGCCGGCAAGCGCACCGAGGTGGCCGTGCGGTTCTCCACGGTCATCGGCGGCCGTGACTCCTCCGAGTGCGCCCGTGACCCTCGCGGGTTCGCGGTGAAGTTCTACACCGAGGACGGCAACTGGGACCTGGTCGGCAACAACCTCGCGGTCTTCTTCATCCGCGACGCCATCAAGTTCCCCGACGTGATCCACGCCCTCAAGCCGGACCCCGTCACCTTCCGCCAGGAGCCCAACCGGATCTTCGACTTCATGTCGCAGACGCCGGAGAGCATGCACATGCTGGTGAACCTGTTCAGTCCCCGGGGCATCCCCGCCGGCTACCGGCACATGCAGGGATTCGGAGTCAACACGTACAAGTGGGTGAACCAGGAGGGCGAGACCCGGCTGGTGAAGTATCACTGGATGCCCAAGCAGGGCATCCGGAGCATGAAGGCGGAGGACGCGGCGCGGATCCAGGCCACCGAGCTGGGGCACGCCACCAGGGACCTGTACGAGGCCATCGAGAGAGGCGACTACCCCGAGTGGGAGCTCCTCGTCCAGATGATGACCGACGAGGAACATCCCGAGCTGGACTTCGACCCGCTCGACGACACCAAGGTCTGGCCCGAGGACCTGTTCCCGGCCAAGCCGGTCGGCCGCATGGTCCTCGACCGTAACGTCCGCAACAACTTCGCCGAGAACGAGCAGGTCGCGTTCGGCACCGGCGTGCTCGTCGACGGCCTGGACTTCTCCGACGACAAGATGCTGGTGGGCCGCACGTTCTCCTACAGCGACACGCAGCGCTACCGCGTCGGGCCGAACTACCTCCAACTGCCTGTCAACCACCCCAAAGGGGCGCAGGTCCGGACCAACCAGCGTGACGGGCAGATGACCTACTACGTCGACGACGCGGGCGAGAACCCCCACGTCAACTACGAGCCGTCGATCACGGGAGGGCTGAGAGAGGGGCAGTACCCCGCCCACGGCGAACAGGGGCCGGTGATCTCCGGGCGCCTCACCCGCGAGCGCATCCCACTCACGAACGACTACCTCCAGGCCGGGCAGCGATACCTGCTCATGGAGGAGTGGGAGCGCGACGACCTGGTGGAGAACTTCGTCACCATGCTGTCCCAGTGCGAGCGGCCGATCCAGGAGCGCATGGTCTGGCACCTGCTCCTGGTCGAGGACGACCTCGGGCTGCGCGTGGGCGAGGGCCTCGGCATCCGGCCGGACGACGTCCGCCACCTGGAGCCGCTCGCCTGCCAGGACCTCACCGAGGAGGACCGTCGCCGGCTCGCCAACCTCGGCAAGAACGGCTCCCGCGACGTCGAGGGTCTGTCGATGACGCACTGCGTCCCGGACGAGCGGGCGACCCTCACCGCCGGCTGATCCTCCGCAAGGCCCGGCTCGGCATCGGCCGAGCCGGGCCTTCGGCGTTCGCATCCCCCGCCCACCGCTTACTGCACGAGCGGCTCACCCACGCGCATCGGCCGAGCCGGGCCTTCCGCGGGCGTATCGCCCATAGCCCCGTGAACTGCCGATTCGCTGTGGGGAACGGCGGTGCCCTGCCATGCTGGCCGTCATGTCGGAGACGGTGGCCGCGTGGGAGGCGTTCCGCCGGGTCTCCGCACTCGCCACGGGCCACTGCGCCGACCTCGACCACGCCGTCCGTCTCATGTCCGCGCACGCCTGGGTCGGCGGAGGCGCTCCCCGCTTCGCGGGCGAGCTCTCCCGCCACCGTACGGCCCTGCAGTCCGCCCTGGAGGACGCCCTCGGCGCGATCTCCGGGCTGCTCGTACGGCAGGGCGCCCCCGCCCCCGGAATGCCTGCCGTACGCACGTCGGTGACGAGCATGACGGCCGGTCCCGGGCCGTTCCGCGGCGTGGAGGTCCGGGCGATGACGGCCCTCGTCGGCTCCCTGGAGGAGGCGGCGGGGCGGCTGTGGGGCCTGGCGGGGCGGCTGCACGCCGAGCTGGCGATGCTGTGCCTGCCCAGCGGGGCCGCGCCGGCAGTCGCCCGGGGCGCGGACTGGGCCGGGCATCACGCGCGGGATCTCGGGCGGCGCCTGTCCCGGATCCAGCGGGCCGAGCGGGACTCCTCGACGCGCCTGGCCGATGGCGTGGTGCCGTCGGGCGTGATCGGATTCGATCTGTTCGAGGGGTTCGCGGCGGATCCCGGTGGGGCCGGATCCCTGCTCCGCCGCGTCGCGGCCGGAGACCGACAGGCGCTCACCGCCTTGCTGGGCCTGCAGAGCCAAGGGCTCGACCCAGGCCTGGCCGCGCGGATCAACGCGTGGTGGCGATCCCTCCCCCAACATCACAGGGACGATCTGGTCACCGCGATGCCGCAGGGCGTCGGCTCCCTCGACGGCCTGCCCGCCGCGATCAGGGACCGGGCCAACCGGCTGTTCTTGTCGGCGGAGAAGGCCCGGCTCCTGGCGGAGTCGGCCCGGCTCACCCGGGAGATGGCCCGCACCGCCCAGCCCGCCATCTATCTCACGCTCGACGCGGTCAGCCGTTCGCTGAAGAGGATCGACATCGTCGAGAAGACGCTGGCGCTCGGGGGCAGGGCCGGATATCCCCCGGTCCTGCTTCTGGCCTTCAGCCACGCGGGGCCGGGCCGCCTCATCGTCTCCTGGGGAGATCCCGACGCCGCGGACACCACCGTGACCTACGTCCCCGGGCTCGGAACGCGGCTGGAGGGTTTCGACTGCGACATCGAGCGAGCGAGACAGCTGTGGCAGCAGTGCCAGGTCACGTCGGGCAAGCGGCGGATCGCGTCAATAGCATGGCTGGGCTACGACGCCCCGCAGCTCGACCCCGGGCTGATCACGCCGAGCCGTTCCGTCGCCATGGGGGTCGTGGCGGCCGAGGGCGCGGGGGCGCTGGCCGCGTTCAGCGACGGCCTCCACGCCGCCCACCGGCCCGCCGAGGGAGCCCGCAACGTCGTCCTCGGCCACAGCTACGGCTCCCTGGTCACCGGCAGGGCCGCCGTGCTCCGCCCGGGACGGCTGGCGGACGACCTCATCTTCGTCGGCAGCCCCGGCGTCGGGGTCGAGCACGCGAGCGAGCTGGGCGCCGGCCCCGGCCATGTCTGGGTGGGGGAAGCGGGCAACGACATGGTTACGTACCTGGGCAGGTTCTCGGCGGACCCCGGTGATTCCGCCTTCGGCGCCCGCCGCTTCTTCGTCCAGCGCAGCCTCATTACCCAAGCCCACTCCAACTACTGGAAACCGCATTCTGCTTCTCTGCGCAACATCGCCCGGATCGTGAACGGTCAATACGAGGAGCTCGAGCTGCCGAAGCCTGTGGACCACCCGCAGCTTCTCATGCCGGAGCTGGCTCCGGACCTCCTCCAGGACCTGAACCGGTGACGCCGACGACCCGCACCGCCCTTCGGCTGCTCCTTCTGCTGACCCTGCTCGATGCCTGCGCCTCCACGAGGAGCCCCATGGACGCCTCCTCCAGCCAGACTCCGGCCCAGGCCCTCGCCCGGGCGGAGGATCTGATCAGGCAGACCGCCGGCGTGCTCCGGCCGCGCCCTCGCCTGGAGCCGCTGGCCGGCCAGAGCACGTCGAGCCCATGCTTGGAACCCCATGACGACGGGGCCCAGGACAGGATCGTCGTCAGCCGGGCGTACTGGCTGCGGGAGGTTCCGGGGGCGGCGAACATGGAGATCGCGCGGCAGGTGATGGACCACTGGCAGCGGCAGGGACACGTCATCACGTCGACCGGGGGCTTCCAGGTCGGCCATCCCAGCGTGGGTGGCGTGTCCCGGCCGGACGGGTTCATCCTCGCGCTGGTGTGGTCGGAGGGCGACCGGCTGTATCTCGCCGCCACGTCACCGTGCGTCTCGCCTGACGGGATGCCCCAGCCGTAGACGGGCTTCTCCACGTACGTGACCCCTGTCGTGAGTCGCTACCCTACGGGAAGGCCGCCGTCTGTTCAGGAGTGTGTGATTATGCGGGTTGTTGATGCTTTCCGGGAGACGTACGGCGGCGAGCCGGCCGGGGTCTGGTACGCCCCCGGACGGGTGAACCTCATCGGAGAGCACACCGACTACAACGACGGTTTCGTGCTGCCGTTCGCAGTCCCGTACGGCGTCACGGTGGCGGCCAGCCCCCGAGAGGACGACACCGTCCGCCTCACCTCCCTGCAGGCGCCCGGCGGGCCGCAGGTGATCGAGGACCTCGACCGGGCCGAGGGCTGGGCCCGCTACCCGGTGGGCGTCTTCTCGATCATGCGGGGTGACGGCCTGGCCGTACGCGGAGCCGACATCGTCATCGACGGCGACGTCCCCGAGGGGGCGGGCCTGTCCTCCAGCGCCGCGCTGGAGGTCTCCGTCGCGCTCGCCCTCAACGACCTGTACGGCCTGGGCCTGGAGCCCATGCGGCTGGCGAAGATCAGCCAGCGGGCCGAGAACGACTTCGTCGGCATGCCGTGCGGGATCATGGACCAGGCGGCGTCGGCGCTGAGCAAGGCGGGCCACGCGCTCTTCCTCGACTGCCGGTCTCTGGCCAGTCGCGCCATCCCCCTCGACCTGGCGAAGCACGGGCTGCGGCTGCTCATCATCAACACGGGCGTGCGGCACGAGCTGGCCGACGGGCAGTATGCCAAGCGCCGCCAGGACTGCGAGAACGCCGCCAAGCACCTGGGCGTCCCGGCTCTGCGGGACGTGACCGACCTCGCGGCCGCCCTTGAGAAGCTCACCGGCAACGAGCGGAAGCGGACGCAGCACGTCGTGACCGAGAACCACCGCGTCGAGGCGCTCATCGGGCTGCTGCGCGCGGGAGCCGTACAGGAGATCGGGGCGATCCTCAACGCCTCCCACATCTCGCTGCGCGACCAGTTCGAGGTCTCCTGCCCGGAGCTCGACGTGGCGGTCGAGGCGTCGATCAGGGGCGGCGCCCGGGGGGCTCGGATGACCGGAGGCGGGTTCGGCGGCTCGGCCATCGCGCTCGTCGCCGAGGACAGGGTGGACCGCGTGCGGGCGAAGGTCCTGGAGGCCTACGAGGAGCGCGGCTGGGCCGCGCCGACGTTCCTGCCCACCACCTGCGCGGCCGGAGCCCACCGAGTCGACCTGTAGCGGCAGCCCTCAGGCGAGTGGAGGAAAGCGCGGGGGGCGCCGCTCCAGGAAGCTGGCGACGCCCTCGGCGAAGTCCGGCCGGCCGAACGACTCCAGCATCAGCCGCACGGCCTCGTCCCTCGACTCGTCGAGGGTGGTGGCCCAGTCGCCCCACACCTGCCGTTTGATCACGGCCATCGACGTCGGAGAGCACTGCGTGGCCAGCTCACGCGCGTAGGCGAGGGTCTCCTCCAGGAGCCGGTCCCCCGGTACGGCACGGCCGGCCAGCCCCAGGGCGTACGCCTCGGAGCCGGTGAAGACCCGGCCGGACAGCAGCAGGTCCATGGCCTTGGCCTGACCGATCAGCTTGGGCAGGATCCAGGCCAGGCCGTACTCGGCGATTAGCCCGCGCCGGGAGAACGCCGTCGTCCACTTGGCGTCCTCGGCTGTGAAGACGAGGTCGCACACGAGGGCGTGGACCACTCCCAGCCCGGCGCAGGCCCCGTTCACGGCGGCGATGACGGGCTTGCGGATCGTCATGGGGAACGTGTTGGGCCGCTTGTCCGGCTCGCCCGTGTAGCCACCGGTCTGGATCGCGGTCAAAGTCTCGAAGTCGGCTCCGGCGCAGAAGCCCTTCCCCGCGCCGGTCACGACGACGACCCTGACCGACGGGTCCTGTTCGGCCTCTTCGAGCAGGTCGAAGTAACGACGGCCCATCTCGTCGGTCCACGCGTTCAGCCGTTCGGGCCGGTTGAACGTGAGGATCCGCACGCCGCCGTCGTCCTTGGACAACACCACCATCTTGCCCTCCTTCACCGAACCATGTTCTACACCAGGAGGCTAACCGGGGAAACGTGCTCAGGGCGGGGTCGCCGTGGTCGCGTGCGTACAGGGCGACGGCGGCGGCCAGATTCCCGCCGGCGCTCTCGCCGGCCACCCCGATCCGCTGCGGATCCACCCCCAGTTCATCGGCGTGCCCCGCCAGCCAGCGCAGGGCGGCATAGCAGTCCTCCAGGGCCGCCGGGAACGGGTGCTCCGGCGCGAGGCGGTAGTCCACCGACGCCACCACCGCACCCATCTCGGCGGCGATGCGGGTGGTCTCGCTGTGGAAGAAGTCGACGCGGCCGATGACGAAGCCGCCGCCGTGCAGGTATAGCAGGCAGGATCCCGTCGCGGCCCCTCGCGTGTAGATGCGCACGGTCTCCGCCCGGGCCACGCTCCGCACCCTGGTGCGGGAGTCCGCCAGGCTGGCCGGGTGCCCGGTCTGCGTCACGGACTCCGAGCTGGGTGTCTGCCTGCGCTCCGATCCCGTAGGCCGGGTCATGACCGGCACCCCGAGCCGGCCGGCCTGGTCGTGCGCCGGAAGCGCTTCCTGGTGGCCACGAGCGGCGGCCCATGTCACTCCCGGGACCGGTGGCTGAACATGGGCGTGAGCTGGACGTCGTCGTAGTAGCGGTGGAAGACGGGCGTGGTGGCGCCCGAGAGGGGTGGGACGATCCACGACCAGTCCGCGGGGCAGACCCGGCCGTTGCGCTCCTCCTTCTCCAGGTGGGCGATGAACCGCCTCGATTCGGTGTGATGGTCGCTGATCGTCACGCCGTCCTCGGCGAAGGAGTGCAGCACGGCGATGTTGAGCTCGACCAGCGCCTGGTCGCGCCAGAGCGTCCGGTCGTGCGAGGTGTCGAGGCCGAGCCGCTCGGCGACCACCGGGAGCTGGTCGTACCGGCCCACGTCGGCGAGGTTGCGGGCGCCGATCTCGGTGCCCATGTACCAGCCGTTGAACGGCGCGCACGGGTAGCGAACCCCGCCAATTTCCAGGCACATGTTGGATATCGCCGGTACGGCATGCCATTTCAGGCCGAGCTCGGCGAACCACGAGAACTCGGGATGCCGGAGCGGAACCTCCAGGATCAGCTCGGGCGACACCTCGTGCGCCGTCAGCCCGCCCTTCGCCTCGATGATCAGGGGCAGCACGTCGAACCGCGTGCCGTGGCCGCGCCAGCCGAGCCGGCGGGCCATTCTCGTCACCTCGATATTGGCCGGGTCGCCGACGACGCCCCCGTCCGAGTTGAGGTACGCGGCGTACCTGATGAGCTGGTCGTTCCAGATCGTCGGCGCGCGCTCTCCGGGCGTGTCGGGCGCGAACACGGTGATCGTCGGCCGGATCTTGCCCTTGTTGGTCGCGATCCGGAGATGCTCGGCGCATTCCTCGGCGATGCCGTCCGCCGTGTCGACGTGCCGGCGGTCCCGGACCCGGAGCGACTTCCAGTAGAGGCGGCCGATGCATCTGTTGCTGTTCCGCCATGCGACGCGCGCGCCGAAAGCCAGCTCTGCCGCCGTGTGCGTATACGTTCCCGTCTGCGAGATCTCTCCGAAGACATCGCGCAGCCTGGGTTTCACCGACCCCGCGGACGGGTTCTCCGCGTGGTAGAGCCGGATGAAGTCCTCCGCCTCTTCCTTGTCGACCCCCTCCTCACGCCCGGGTTCTTGTTCGGCTTCCGTGATCTTCTTGCACTTGTTGGACCTGAACCACCTCAGCACGACCGCCACACACTTCGCACTCGCGGGCATCGCACCGGTTTCCGGGGGTGGCGGGACGCCCTCTCCGCAGTGGCCCTCACCCCACTGCGCTGTCTGTGATCCGCGGCGCCTCACATTTTCGGCGAAGTCTCGTGATTTGTCCGCCACATTCGCATACTTGCGTCCGACTTCGGTACATCATCCCCAGGCAACGCAGAAACCCCGGCGCGGATGACCAAGGTCATCACACTGCCGGGGGCGGTCGCGGCGCAGCCGCGACACCGGGAGGTTCCAGGGGGGTCGTCCCCCCAGGCAAACACAAAGCCCCGGCGCGGATGGTCGAAGACCATCAAGCAACCGGGGCCAACGCTCCCGCGATAGGACTCGAACCTATAACCTGCCGGTTAACAGCCGGCTGCTCTGCCGATTGAGCTACACGGGATTGCTGCTGCGCTGCTCGATCCGGTCTTGCGGCCGTTCTTGCTGCGCGGAACTAGATTAGCGCACTCGGGGGGGTGCCTGTCACGTTCATTCGGCTTGGATAGATGCAGGCCTTCGGGGTAGGAGGGCGAAGAACACGAGCGCGGAGGTGGAAGATGCGGTACAAGGCGATGTTCGCCGCCGGGCTGGCCGTCGGCTACGTTCTGGGCACCCGAGCCGGACGTGAGCGGTACGAGCAGATCAAGCGCATGGCGCAGCGGGTGGCGGACAGTCCTTCCGTCCAGGAGGCGGCGGGGCTGGTCGGGGCCCAGGCCTCGAAGGTGGCGGAGAAGGCCAAGGACCTCGCCGGTGACAAGTTCGGCGGCAAGGTGCCGTTCCTGAAGAGGCAGGAGCCGTGGCAGGCCGAGAAGGTGGGCGCCGCCACCGGCTGGCCGGCCTCCGACGCCGACCGGATCACCTGACGATCCCCCACACAGCAGGCCCCTGGCTCACGCCGGGGGCTTTCTGGTCCCCCAGGTCCCCCCACGTGTCGTGATCATGCACGAATTCCCAGTGTTCCCGGCCTGCCTGCGCCAACCCTTGTTGTGATCATGCACACGTTCCCGCAGTCACATGCCGACCTGCGTGGACGCCATCCGTGATCATGCGCAGTGTCTTGGCTCCATAGCCCCGAAGTGCGTGATCAGGCCCTTGGGATCCTCAGACGCCGAGGCTTCGCCGTACCTCTTCGAGGGCCTGCTCCGCGAGAGCCCGCAGGCCGGGGTCGGCGGGGTCCAGGCCGGGATCGAAGACGAACTCCCACTGCGGCGCGTCGTAGCCGGGGACGCGGCGGGCGACCAGCCGCACTCCCCCTCGCGCGCCCAGCGGCACATGCCTGCTCGCCACGATCGACGCGGTGACCCGCTCTCGGATCGTCTCGGGCAGCAGGCCGGGCTCGGGCAGCAGCGCCCGGTGGACGGCGCCGTCGGTCATCGTGACCGTCACGCCCTTCTCGTCCCACACGGCCTTGTCCATGAGGTGCCACGGCAGCCGGATTCCCCCCGGCAGGTGCAGCGCCTGCGTCGTGGCCACGTGGTAGTCGCCGCCCGGCGTGTGGGCGTGGCTGATCACCCGCTCGCGCGGTTCGAGCGCGAGAGCCGTACGGACCTCGGCGGGCAGCCGCCGGGCCCCGAAGAGGCCGAAAAGCTTGGAACCAGGCAACGAGCACCATCCGTGAGCGCGACCATTGATACCGGAAGGCTATCCGCCGCGGGACCGGCCGCACCCGGTGCCCAGCCCTGGCCGGCGTAGCGGCCCGCCACAGCGCCCAGGCCGGCTGTCCGGTGTCCCACTCGCCCCGGCACGAGGGTCCGCCGCGGCACGATATGCCCGGCGGGTTCCGGACCCGTATTCGACCATGACGAAAGTGCTGCTGAATCGGCCCGGAGACAGCACTATCGTCATGATCGAGTGCTGATGCCGTCTGGAAAGGGGACACGCGGACAGGGCGTGAAGCCGGGGTCGATGTGGCCGGCAAGGCGAAAGCCAGTGACCCGCCGATGGCACAGGTCACTGGCTTCGTGGGCTCACAACCTCAGTCCAGGTAGTCCCGGAGCATCTGGGCTCTGGTGGGGTGGCGGAGCTTGGCGAGCGTCTTGGACTCGATCTGCCGGATCCTCTCGCGGGTCACGCCGAACTCGCGGCCGACCTCCTCCAGTGTGCGGGGGTGGCCGTCGGCCAGGCCGAACCGGAGCTGGATGATCCGCTGCTCGCGCTCGGACAGCGTCGCGAGGATGTCGTCGAGCTGGTCCTGCAGCATGATGAACGCGGCGGCCTCGATCGGCACCACGGCGTCGGCGTCCTCGATGAAGTCCCCGAGGTCGGAGTCCTCCTCGCCGATCGGAGACTGGAGCGAGACCGGCTCCTGGGCGATCCGCTGGATCTCCACCACACGGTCGATGGGCAGGTCCATCTCCGCGGCGATCTCCTCGGGCGCGGGCTCCCGGCCGAGGTCCTGGTGGAGCTGACGCTGCACGCGGACCAATTTGTTGATCGTCTCGACCATGTGAACCGGAATACGAATGGTCCGCGCCTGGTCGGCGATGGCCCGGGTGATCGCCTGGCGAATCCACCAGGTCGCGTAGGTCGAGAACTTATAGCCCTTGGTGTAGTCGAATTTCTCGACGGCCCGGATCAGGCCGAGGTTGCCTTCCTGGATGAGGTCCAGGAAGAGCATTCCGCGCCCGACGTATCGCTTGGCGATGGAGACCACGAGCCGCAGGTTCGCCTCAATGAGCCGCTGCTTGGCCCGCACGCCCTCCCAGACGAGGTCCTCCAGCTCCGGCCGGGCGAGCCTGACGGCGGCGCTCTCGCAGAGCTTGTCCTCGGCGAACAGGCCGGCCTCGATGGCCTTGGCGAGCTCGACCTCCTCCTCGGCGGTCAGCAGCGGAACCCGGCCGATCTCGCGGAGATAGATCCTGACCAGGTCACTCGTTGGCGCGCGTTTGCCTACGTCCTCCTCGTCGGGCTTGCTGGGCTCCTCGTCGCCTTGCGGCTCGAGGACCTCAACCCCGTTCTCGGCGAGCATCCGCACGACGCGTTCCAGCGCGTCGGCGGGCAGCTCGGATCGGTCGAGCGCGGCGGCCACGTCGTCTACCGTGACGCTCCCGCGTTCCCTTCCCTTCGCGACGAGTTCCGCCACCTGATCTACCGATGGCGGCCTGCTTGGCAGCACCGATGCACCCACGGAACACAGTCTGCGGTATAGGGACCAGTAAATGGCAGGCCTATTTTTGTCACCCAAGGTAAGGCAGAAGTCAATACCGGATTGAGATCACAACATATGTTTGGCCGTTGGGAGATCTGGAAAGGGAAGTTTATTCAGGCCCCGGTGGCACGCTCTCTCAACACGCGTCGCTGCTGTTCGAGGGCGACCAGTTCCCCGAAGAGCCGGTTGTACTCCTGCTGCTCCTCGACCGGGTTGAGCCGTTGCAGGCGTGACTTGACCTGGGTGATGGCCCGGCCCACCGTGACCTCCTGGAGCTTGGCCAGCACGGCCGTGCCGTACCGCTCCTCGCCGGTGACGTCGGCGCGGAGCGCCTCGACGGCGAAACGCGTGACGAGCGACCGCAGATCGGCTCGCGGCTCGGCGGCGGGCGCGGTGGAGGATGTCCCGGTCTGGTCGAGCAGCCGGTCCACCCACTCGCGGCCGCCCGGTCCCCCGGTGGCGGTGCCCCCGGCGGCCATGATGAGCCCGTAGAGCGCGACGTGCTCGGGCAGCGTGAAGGCCCCCGGGCCGAGGGCGTCGAACTCGGGGCCGAGCAGCGCAGGACGCTGCACGGCGAGCTTGAGCGCCTCGGCCTCCAGCCGCACGGCGGGGTCGACCGGCTCCTCCCGGCGGACGGCCGGAGCCCTGCCGGTCCCGCGCTGCTGGGGCTGCCCGTGCTGCTGGGTCTGACCGATGACCTGCTGGATCCGCTGGATGACGAAGCCCTCGTCCATGAAGCCGAGCCAGCGGTCGAGGTCGACCACGTAGGTCTTGCGCAGCCCCGGGTCCTTGATGCCGGCGACGACCGGGGCGACCGCGTCGAGCGCGCCGAGGCGGCCCTCGTTGGTGTTCAGGTCGTAGCGCGACAGCATGCTCCGGATCGCGAACGCATACAGCGGCTCCCTGCTGGCCACGAGGTCCCGGACGGCGGCGTCGCCGTGCTTTACCCGCAGGTCGCACGGGTCGAGGCCGTCGGGCTGGACGGCGACGTAGGTCTGGGTGACGAACTTCTGCTCGTCCTGGAACGCCCGGAGGGCGGCCTTCTGCCCGGCCGAGTCGCCGTCGAAGGTGAAGATCACCTCGCCGCGGAACTCGGCCTGGTCGAGCAGCAGCCGCCGCAGGACCTTGATGTGCTCCTCGCCGAACGACGTGCCGCAGGTGGCCACCGCCGTCGGCACCCCGGCCAGGTGGCAGGCCATCACGTCGGTGTACCCCTCGACGATGACGGCCTGGGACCGCTTGGCGATCTCCCGCTTGGCCAGGTCCACGCCGTACAGGACCGAACTCTTGTGGTAGATCGGGCTGTCCGGCGTGTTCAGGTATTTTGGGCCGTCGTCGGAGTCGAGCAGCTTGCGCGCGCCGAACCCGATGACGTCACCGGTGATGTCCCGGATCGGCCAGATCAGGCGGCCGCGGAACCGGTCGATCGGCCCACGGCGGCCCTCCCGCGCGAGGCCGCCCTTGATGAGCTCCTGCGAGGTGAAACCGCGGGCCATCAGGTGCCGCGACAGCGCCTCCCACTCGGCGGGGGCGTAGCCGACGCCGAACCGCTCGGCGTCCACCCGCTCGAAGCCGCGCTCGGACAGGAAGCGCCGGCCGGGCGACGCGTCCGGGGTGGAGAGCTGAGCGGCGTAGAACTCGGCGGCCGCCCGGTGGGCCTCGATGAGCCGGAGCCGCTCCCCCTGCTCCCGGCCCGGCACGTAGCCGCCCTGCTCGTAGCGGAGCTGGATGCCGGCCCGCTGCGCCAGCCGCTCCACGGCCTCGGAGAAGGAGAGGTTCTCGATCTTGCGGACGAACGTGATGACGTCGCCGCCCTCGGCGCAGCCGAAGCAGTAGTAGTACCCCCGGGCAGGCGTGACGTTGAACGACGGCGACTTCTCGTCGTGGAACGGGCACAGGCCCTTGAGGTTTCCCCCGCCGGCGTTGCGCAACTGGATGTGCTCGCCGACGACGTCGGCGATCGGTGATCGCTCCCGCACGAGCGCGATGTCCTCGTCACTGATCCGGCCACTCATACGCCCTGCCACGCTGGCGAGTTTAGAGCCCCTCACGACCACGGAGCCACGGCACCTCGGGCTGCGCCCGTCCCACAGGGACTTTGCCGATCCAGGTCGTGACAAATGCGAAGGTCCGTTACAAAGGAGAGGTTCGATAACGTCGACCAGGTGGAGATCATGCGAAGACTGGCCGCCCTCACGAGCGCCGCGTGCCTGGCCGCGGCGTGCAGCGCGCCGGCCGGTGTGGCCGGCGTGAGCACGCTGCCGCCGGCGCCGCCCGTGACGAGCGGGGGTGGCGCCGCCACAGCCGCCGCCGACCCGTCCCACATGGTGGCGGTCGCCCCGCCGCCCGGCGACGCTCCCGTACGGCTTCCGCCGCCCACGCTGTCGCGCTTCACCTACAAGTTCCCGGTCAAGGGCTGCAGGGCGTCCTACTCCCGCAAACTGCTGGTCCTGCCGAAGACCACGATCTGGGCGGGCAAGGGCTGCGCGTTCGTCTCCCCCGTCGACGGCGTGGTCCACGAGGTCAACGTCAAGAACCTCTGGAAGCCCTCCACCGACCGCGGGGCGGACAGGGAGGGCCGGTTCGTCTCGGTCCTGGGTGACGACGGCGTGCTCTACCTGGGCGGCCACCTCGACTCGGTCGAGCCGGGCGTGCGGGCCGGAACGCACGTCAAGGCCGGGCAGCAGCTCGGCCGGATCGGCAACTCCGGCAACGCGCGTGACATGGCGAGCAACCTCTACTTCGCCGTCTCGTGGCCGACGCCGTCCCAGTACTGGTGGGTGCGCCGGGGCATGGTCGAGCCCTGGCCGTACCTGGACGCGTGGTACGACGGGAACGCGACGCTGTCGCCGCGCAAGGCCACGCTGGCCATGCGCAAGCACGTCGGCGCGCTCCCGCGCTGCGTCCAGCTCTGCTCGTCGAAGTCCCCGGTCCCGGCCAGGGAGACCAAGCCGCCCAAGGACGACACCGACGACACCCGCGTGGTGATCCCCCTGAACTAACTTCCTATCCCAGGAGGTCGGAGAGGGGGATCTCCGGGTCGGCCAGGCGGCCGAGGTCGACGGCCCCGCCCGCCTGCCCGGCCCGGACGAGGGCCTGGATCTTGTCCGTCACGTCCCAGATGTTGACGTTCATGCCCGCGAGCACGCGCCCGTCGTTGGTCACCCAGAAGACGAGGAACCCGGGGATGGCCCCGTCCTTGAGCGCCGGGTCGCCCCGGAAGACGACCTTGTCGTGCCCGGAGAGGTCGCCGGAGAACTCCATGCCGAGATCGAACTGGTCGGTGTAGAAGTACGGCACGCGGTCGTAGACGACCTCCTGGCCCAGCATCGCCCGTGCGGCGGCCGGGCCGCCGTTCAGCGCGTTGGCCCAGTGCTCCACCCGGATCCGGCGGCCGAGGAGCGGGTTGTCCGCCTCCGCGACGTCGCCGGCGGCGTAGATGTCGGGGTCGGACGTGCGCAGCGACGCGTCCACGACGATGCCGTCCGCGACCTCCAGCCCCGCGCTCCGGCCGAGCTCGACGTTGGGCGTCGCGCCGATGCCGGCGACGACGTGGTCGGCGGGCAGCACCTCGCCCGCCGTGGTGACGACCTCGCTCACACCGGACCTTCCCCGCAGGACACTCACCGAGGTCCCGAGCCGGAACTCGACGCCATGGGCCCGGTGGACGGCGGCGAAGATCTCCCCGACCTCCGTCCCGAGCGTCCGGTGGAGCGGGGCCGGCCCGGGGGCCACCACGGTCACCTCGCAGCCGGCCTGGCGGGCGGCGGCGGCCGTCTCCAGCCCGATCCACCCGGCCCCGACGACCACCACGCGGCCCCCGCCCGCGAAGGCCTCCCGCAGCGCCTTGCTGTCCGCGACCGTCCTGAGGTAGTGGACCCCCTCCAGGTCGCCGCCGTCCACGGCGAGCGGCCGGGGGGTCGCGCCGGTCGCGATCAGGAGCTTGTCGTACGGCTGGCTCTCCCCCTTGTCAAGGTGGACGAGGTGGCCTCGGGGGTCGATGCCCGTGGCGGTGGTCCCCAGCCGGAGGTCGACGTCATGGGCGGCGTACCAGCCGGACTCGTGCACGTAGACCTTCTCCAGGTCCGTCGCGCCCTGCAGGTAGCCCTTGGAGAGGGGCGGACGCTCGTAGGGACGCTCCCCCTCGGCTCCGATGAGCACGATCTTGCCGCCGAAGCCCTCCTCGCGCAGGGTCTCGGCCGCCTTCGCCCCCGCCAGCCCCGCACCGATGATCACGAATGTCGACATTGGGTCCTCCTTCGGTGCGACCGTAACGCAGGACCGTCGGTGCGGATGAGCCGGACCGTGTTTCCCCTCAAGCGGGGCCGCCTGTCGTCAGCCGCGGGCCGAGAGGCGCCGGTGCCAGGCCATCGCGGACGCGTCGGTGAGCGATGCGATCTGGTCCACGACCACACGCAGCCGCCCGGCGTCGCCGGAGGCGTTCTCGAACTCGGGACGCAGGGCGGGCTCCAGCGTCGCCGGGGCGCCCAGCGTGATCAGCGAGCCGAGCTCGGCGATCAGCTCGCGCTGCCTGGCCTGGGTGGCGTGGTGGTCCGCGCGGGACATGACGTAGTAAGCGGTGACACCCTTCAGCAGCGCGCACTCCAGCCGCGTGGTCCTCGGCACGACGAGGTCCATCGAGTGGCGTCCCGAGGTCGCTCCCCCGGCCGGCACGACGCGACAGCCGTAGACCTCGCGGGTGGCCTCCTGTGCGGACCTGCAGAAGCGGCCGATGAGCGCGCTGGTGAGGCGCTTGAGCGCGGCGAGGTCCACCAGCCCGGCATCGAACCGGCCCGGCCAGAGCGGCTCGGCCACCAACCGGCCGAAGATCTCGGCCAGCTCGTTCAGGTCGGCCTCGGGGGCGTACCACTCGCGGGTCAGGCGGCAGACCGCCAGCCGCTCGTCGGGGTCGCGCAGCGCCTCGGCGGTGACGTGGCCGGAGGTCAGCGCGTCCTCCAGGTCGTGGACCGAGTAGGCCACGTCGTCGGCCCAGTCCATGATCTGGGCCTCGAAGCTGATCGTGTAGCCGGGTGTCCCCTCGCGGATCCACTGGAAGACGGGGAGATCGTCCGGATAGACGCAGTACGGCCGGCCCTCGCGGGCGTGTGGCACTCCGGGGACCCGGGAGGCGTGGCTGGTCCACGGATACTTGCAGACCGCGTCGAGCGTCGCCCGGGTGAGGTTGAGCCCGGCGCTGCGGCCGTCCTCGGTCATGACCTTGGCCTCCAGGCGGGTCAGCAGCCGCAGGTTCTGGGCGTTGCCCTGGAAGCCGCCGCATCGGGCCGCCATCTCGTCGAGCGCGACCTCCCCGTTGTGGCCGAAGGGGGGATGGCCGAGGTCGTGGGCGAGACAGGCCGTCTCGACCAGGTCGGGATCGCGGCCGAGGACCTTGCCCATCTCCCGGCCGATCTGGGCGCATTCGAGCGAGTGTGTCAGCCGGGTGCGGGGGCTGTGCATGCTGTAGTAATCGGCCGGGGTGACCACCTGGGTCTTGGCCGCGAGCCTCCGCAGCGAGGCGCTGTGCAGCACCCGCGCCCGGTCCCGCTCGAACGCGCTCCGCTCGGGGTTCCCGGGGGGCTCGGGCACCCATCGTGCCTGGTCGTGCTCGTCGTAGCGGGTCATCCGTCCTCCTCCCCCGGCGGTTCCCGGCCCGGCTTTCCGGCTGCGGGGAGTGAACCGTACCCCTGTTCCTCTGACTTCACGACAAACACGCCGGAAACACTGCCGGGCGGTCGGGCGGAGCGCCGCCCCGCGCCCGCCATATCAACAAATTTCGCAACATCGGCGACTCCAGCCCGGTCAATCAGCATAAGTTGCCCCCTGTCCACCGTTTCCCCCCGACCGTCCCCCCGACTGGAGGACCCCCAGTATGAAGACGGCGCCCCTGCTCCTGAGGCTGACAGCCGCGGGAGCCGTTGCCGCGACGCTGCTCGCCGCCACCCCCGCCGCGGCGGCCGACGATCCCGTCGGCACCATCCGGAAGGCGGACTCCCCCGACAGGATCCCCGGCGAGTACATCGTCGTCCTGAAGGACAACGCCGCCGTCCGCGAGCGCGGCGTGCCCGCCTCGGCGAGGAATCTGGCGGCCCGCCACGACGGCTCGGTCGGGCACGTCTTCACCCGGGCGGTGAAGGGCTTCTCGGTCAGCATGGACGAGACCGACGCCAAGAAGCTCGCGGCAAACGCGGACGTCGCCTACGTCGAACAGGACCAGAAGGTCACGACGAGCGACACCCAGCAGGGCGCGACCTGGGGCCTGGACCGCATCGACCAGGCCGCCCTGCCGCTCAGCGGCACCTACACGTACGCGACCACCGCCGCGAACGTGCACGCCTACATCATCGACACCGGCGTGCTCACCACCCATGGCGACTTCGGCGGCCGGGCGTCCAGCGGGCACGACTTCGTCGACAACGACGCCGACGCGAGCGACTGCAACGGGCACGGCACCCACGTGGCCGGCACGGTCGGCGGCGTGACCTACGGGGTCGCCAAGGGCGTCAAGCTCGTCGCCGTCCGGGTGCTCGACTGCGCCGGCAGCGGCACCACCTCAGGCGTCATCTCCGGCGTCGACTGGGTGACGGCCAACGCCGTCAAACCGGCCGTCGCCAACATGAGCCTGGGCGGCGGCGTCAGCAGCGCCCTCGACAAGGCCGTGGCCAACTCCATCGCGTCGGGCGTCACGTACGGCATCGCCGGAGGCAACGAGGGCGCCGACGCCTGCGGCAGCTCCCCCGCCCGCGTCCCCGCCGCCATCACCGTCGGCGCGACGGCCAACGACGACACCAGGGCGTCGTGGTCGAACTACGGAAGCTGTCTCGACCTCTTCGCGCCGGGAGTCTCCATCACCTCGGACTGGTTCACGGGCGCCTCCGCGACCAAGACGATCAGCGGCACGTCGATGGCCACCCCGCACGTGGTGGGCGCGGCCGCGCTCGTCCTCGCGGCCAACCCCTCCTTCAGCCCCGCACAGGTCTCCTCGGCTCTCACGTCCGGCGCCACCCAGGCGGTGGTCAAGAGCCCGGGGACCGGCTCGCCCAACCTGCTGCTCCGCACCGCCGGCACCGCCACGCCGACACCGACTCCCACACCGACACCGACTCCCACACCGACCGTGACCCCCACACCGACCATGACTCCCACACCGTCCCCGTCACCGTCCCCGACCACGGGCACGGTCTTCTCGGACACGTTCGAGACCGCGACCGGCTGGACGGTCAACCCATCGGGCACAGACACCGCCACGCTGGGCAGGTGGGAGCTCGGCGATCCCGAGGCCGCCGGCTCCGGCGGAACGGCGACCCAGCTCGGGACGACCGTCAGCGGGACCCACGACCTGGTCACCGGCCGGCTCGCCGGGAGCAGCGCGGGTGCATACGACGTTGACGGCGGCGTGACCTCGATCCGGTCCCCCGCCATCACACTCCCGTCGTCCGGCACGCTCACGCTGCGTTTCAGCTGGTATCTCGCGCACCTCAACAACGCCACGAGCGCCGACTACCTCCGGGTCCGCGTGGTCGGCACCACGACGGCGACCGTGCTCAACCAGACGGGCGCGGCCAGGAACCGGGCCGCCTCGTGGGCCACGGCGACCGCCAACATCTCCGGCCAGGCCGGGCAGACCGTACGCATCGTCGTCGATGCGGCCGACGCGGCCGGCGCCAGCCTGGTCGAGGCGGCGATCGACGACGTGACGATCACCCGTTCCTAGATCCCCAACCAAAACCCCAGCGTGATCATGCACAGATTCCCGCAAACACCGTCCCACCTGGCACTTCGTGTGGCGTGATCATGCACGGGCTCCCGCAAACACCGTCCCACCCGGCACTTCGGGTGGCGTGATCATGCACTACGAGGGCACGCCTCGCCGGGCGGACAGTGCATGATCACGAACAGGGGCGGCGCTGATCACACCGGGTGCGGCGGAATCCGTACATGATCACGCTTGGAGAAACGGGACGTCCGCGAGCTTCCCGGGAAACCCTGCATGATCACGGCGACGCAGAGGGGGTGCTCAGCGGCTGTCGGACCCGGCGCCGGATCTGGTGCGGGTCAGGGCGGCCCGGCCCGCCTCCAGCCGCGCGATCGGGATGCGGAACGGCGAGCACGACACGTAGTCGAGCCCGATCTCGTGGCAGAAGTGCACGGAGTCGGGATCGCCGCCGTGCTCGCCGCAGATGCCGAGCTTGAGGTCCGGCCTGGTCTTCCTGCCCTCCTCGGCGGCGATCCGCATGAGCCGGCCGACGCCGTCCCTGTCGATCGACTCGAACGGCGAGACGCCGAAGACGCCGAGATCGAGATACTTGCCGAAGAAGGCGCTCTCGACGTCGTCCCGCGAGAATCCCCAGGTCATCTGGGTGAGGTCGTTGGTGCCGAACGAGAAGAACTGGGCCGCCTCAGCGATCTGCCCGGCCGTCAGCGCGGCCCGCGGCACCTCGATCATCGTGCCGACGAGCGCCTCCACGCCCGCCTCCGCGAGGATCCCGAGCACCTCCTCCCGCACGATCTCCAGCTCCTGGACGGCGCCGACCAGCGGGATCATGATCTCGACTTGCGGGCCGGCGCTCCGCTTGGCGGCCGTCGCGATGGCCCGCACCTGCATCGCGAACAGGCCGGGAATGGCCAGGCCCAGCCGTACTCCCCGCAGGCCGAGCATCGGGTTCTGCTCGTGCAGCCGCTTGACGGCGTCGAGGAGTCTGCGGTCCTTCTCCGTCGCCTGGTCGCCCGCCAGGGCCACCTTGACCGACAGGTCGGTGAGGTCGGGCAGGAACTCGTGCAGCGGCGGGTCGATCAGCCGGATGGTGACCGGCCGGCCGTCCATGGCCGCGAACAGCCCGGTGAAGTCGGCTGTCTGGAGCGGTTCGAGCGCGTCGAGCGCGACCTGCCGTTCCTTGGGGGTGGCGGCCAGGATGAGGTCCTCGACGAGCTGCCTCCGGTCGCCCAGGAACATGTGTTCCGTACGGCACAGCCCGATGCCCTGGGCGCCGAACCGCCGGGCGCGGGCGGCGTCCTCCGGCGTGTCGGCGTTGGCCCGTACGGCGAGGCGGCGCGCGGAGTCGGCGTGGCGCATGACGCGGTCCACGGCGGCGACGAGGTCGTCGTCGGGCCGGCCGCCCTCGAAGTACTCGACCACGGGGGAGGCGACCACGGGCACCTCGCCCAGGTAGACGGCTCCGTTGCCGCCGTCGATGGAGATGACGTCGCCCTCCTGGACGGTGATCCCACCGGGCGCGGTGAACCGTCCGGCCTGGACGTCGACCTCCAGCTCCTCCGCGCCGCAGACGCAGGTCTTGCCCATGCCCCGGGCGACCACGGCGGCGTGCGAGGTCTTGCCGCCACGCGACGTGAGGACGCCCTGGGCGGCGATCATGCCGGAGAGGTCGTCGGGGTTGGTCTCGCGGCGGACGAGGATGACCGCCTCGCCCCGCCCGGCCAGCTCGACGGCCCTGGCGGAGGTGAAGACGACCTTGCCCACGGCGGCGCCCGGCGAGGCGTTCATGCCGGTGGTGAGCCGCGTGTTTCCGGCGGTCGTGGAGAACCGGGGGAACATGAGCTGCGCGAGCTGGTCTCCGGTCACCCGCGTGACGGCCTCGTCCATGCCGATGAGCCCCTCGTCCACGAGCTGGGTGGCGATGCGGAAGGCCGCGCCCGCCGTCCGCTTGCCCACGCGGGTCTGCAGCATCCAGAGCTTGCCCCGCTCGACGGTGAACTCGATGTCGCACAGGTCGCGATAGTGGTTTTCCAGCGTGGCCATGATGTCCAGCAGTTCCCGGTAGGCCGCCGCGTTGATCGTCTCCAGGTCCTGGAGCGGCACGGTGTTGCGGATCCCGGCGACGACGTCCTCTCCCTGGGCGTTCTGCAGGTAGTCGCCGTAGACGCCCTGCTGTCCCGAGCCGGGGTCGCGGGTGAAGGCGACGCCGGTGCCGGAGTCCATGCCGAGGTTGCCGAAGACCATGGCCACCACGTTGACCGCGGTGCCGAGGTCGGTGGGGATGCGCTCCTGCCGCCGGTAGAGGACGGCGCGGGGCGCGTTCCACGACTCGAACACGGCCTTGATCGCCAGGTCCATCTGCTCGCGGGGGTCCGCGGGGAACTCGCGGCCGCTCTCCGCGAGCACGATGCCCTTGTACGTCTCTACGAGCCGCTGAAGGTCGGCGGCGTCGAGGTCGGTGTCCTCCCGGTCGCCCTTCAGCTCGTCGAGCGCACCCTCGAACAGCTCGCCGTCGATGTCCAGCACGGTCTTGCCGAACATCTGGATGAGCCTGCGGTAGGAGTCCCACGCGAAGCGCTCGTTGCCCGACTGCTTGGCGAGGCTCAGGACGGACTGGTCGTTGAGGCCGATGTTGAGGACCGTCTCCATCATGCCGGGCATGGAGAACTTGGCCCCGGACCTGACACTGACCAGCAGCGGGTCGTCCGCGCCGCCCAGCCGCTTGCCCATCCGGCTCTCCAGCTCCGCCAGGTGGGTCGCGATCTCGTCTCCGAGCCCGTACGGCATGCCTCCGTGGCCGAGGTAGTGACGGCACGCCTCTGTCGTGATCGTGAAACCGGGAGGCACCGGGAGACCGAGGTTGGTCATTTCCGCCAGATTGGCGCCCTTACCGCCGAGCAGGTCCTTGAGGTCCTTGTTGCCCTCGGTGAAGTCGTAAACGTACTTGGGCACGTGAGCTCCTTCGCGACTTCAAATTAAACGCGCGGATCGACCCCGCACCCGGACTCTACCGACGAAGAAGGCCATCAAACATCACACCCCAGCCGATAAGGCATATCGCCAGCTAGACGACACCGTAAAGGTCTAATCCACTACTTATACCCGTAAAGATCGCTCGTTTTTCATCGACCTAGACCAGTGGTATAAACCAATTTCCAGCATTGCGCGGATTCACCGCATGTTTCCCCGGTGTTAATTGGTTTAGACCATTACCTGGCCATCCGGAAGGCGCCGCTATCGGTGAGTCCGCCCGGCGACGCCGCATCGCCGTACGGTATAAATGAACAACCCTCCGAATGACGTCGATTGCGGAGGGTGCTCGTGTCTCGCAGGGTCTGGCAGGTCGTGCTGGCGGGGATCGTGGGGCTCGGCTCGCTGGGGGTGGGAGCCACCGCCTGCGGGTCGGGGCAGGTGACGACCGCCGGTTACGCCACTCCCCACGACCCTCTGGCGTGGAAGCAGTGTGAGAAGGTCTCGACGGCGTCGGGCTTTCAGTGCGCGACGATGAAGGTGCCGCTCGACTACGCCAAGCCCGACGGGGAGAAGATCGGGATCGCGCTGATCAGGCTCCGGGCGACCGACCCCGCCCAGCGGCTGGGCTCGCTCGTGTTCAACTTCGGCGGGCCGGGCGGCTCGGGGGTCTCCACGCTGCTCAACGCGGCGTCCGCCTTCGGGATCCTCGGCCGGCGCTACGACCTCGTCAGCTTTGATCCCCGCGGCGTCGACCGCAGCAGCGGGATCCGGTGCCTGAGCGACCAGCGGATGGACCAGTACCTCACCGAGGAGCCCAGCGACAGTGTCGACAAGGAGACGGCCCTCCTCACCGAGTTCGCCAGGGGGTGCCAGCGGAACGCGGGCAAGATCCTTCCCTACGTCGGCACGATCAACGCGGCCCGCGACATGGAGTCCCTGCGCGACGCCCTGGGCGAGCCCCAGCTCAACTACTTCGGCTTCTCCTACGGCACCCACCTCGGGGCGGTCTACGCCACGCAATACCCGAAGAAGGTGGGCCGGATGGTGCTCGACGCGGCCCTCGACCCCACGGTGGGCCTGCTCGACATGGCCAAGACCCAGTCCCTCGGCTTCCAGCGGGCCTACGACGACTACCTCGCCGACTGCGCCAAGACCAAGGTGAGCTGCCCGCTCGGCGCGGACCCCGCCACGGCGAACGCGACCGTCCTCGGGCTCCTCGACACCCTCGGGCGTCAGCCGCTCAAGGTCGGCGCGCGCGAGGTCAACGCGACCGTCGCGAGATCCGGCATCACTCAGGCCCTGTACAGCAGGCTCGCCTGGCCGCTGCTCACCGAGGCGGTCAACGACGCGCGGAGGGGCGACGGGAGCGGCCTGCTCACGCTGGCCGACGAGTACGCCGGGCGGCAGCCGAACGGCTCCTACTCGACCCTGCAGTTCTCCCTGCCCGCCGTGCTCTGCGCCGACCACACCGACCGGCCCACCGTGGCGCAGGCGGTGGCCCTGGCGGACCGGCTCAGGAAGGTGACCCCGCTCTTCGCCTCCACCGCGTCGAGCTCCGGGATCTGCAGCGTGTGGCCGGTCCCGGGCGAGGACTCCAACAAGCACATCGACGCCACGGGCTCCAAGCCGATCGTGGTCGTCGGTGTGACCCACGACCCGGCCACGCCATACCAGTGGGCGCCGAGCCTGACCAAGCAGCTCCGCACCGCGGTGCTGCTCACCCTCAACGGCGAGGGCCACGGCGCGTACGGCCAGAGCGCCTGCATCGACACGGCGGTCAACGGCTATCTCCTCGACGGCAGGGTGCCCCTCAACGGTCTCCGGTGCTGAGCCTCGCCTGACGGAGCCGTACACGGAAAAGGCGCCTCCCGGGACGTCCCGGGAGGCGCCTTTCGCGTGCTCGTCAGTCGTTGAGGTGCTGGCGGAGGTAGGACTCGACCTGGTCGAGGGCGACCCGCTGCTGGGCCATGGTGTCGCGCTCGCGGATAGTCACGGCCTGGTCCTGCGGGGTGTCGAAGTCGACCGTGATCGCGAACGGCGTGCCGATCTCGTCCTGGCGGCGGTAGCGGCGGCCGATCGCGCCCGCGTCGTCGAAGTCCACGTTCCACCGGCGGCGCAGCTGCGCGGCCAGGTCACGGGCCATCGGCGACAGGTCGGCGTTGCGCGACAGCGGCAGCACCGCGACCTTGACCGGCGCGAGCCGGTGGTCGAGCCGCATGACCGTGCGCTCCTCCATGACGCCCTTCGCGTTGGGCGCCTCGTCCACCGTGTAGGCGTCGAGGAGGAAGGTCAGCGTGGCCCGGTCCACACCGGCCGCGGGCTCGATGACGTACGGCACGTAGCGCTCGCCGCTGTCCTGCTCGAAGAACGACAGGTCCGTGCCCGACGCCTTGCTGTGCGCCGTCAGGTCGAAGTCGGTGCGGTTGGCGATGCCCTCCAGCTCGCCCCACTCGGTGCCCGTGAAGTTGAAGCGGTACTCGATGTCCACGGTCCGCTTGGAGTAGTGGGACAGCTTGTCCTTCGGGTGCTCGTAGAGCCGCAGGTTGTCCTTGTTGATGCCGAGGTCGACATACCACCGCAGGCGCTCGTCGATCCAGTACTGGTGCCACTCCTCGTCGGTGCCCGGCTTGACGAAGAACTCCATCTCCATCTGCTCGAACTCGCGGGTCCGGAAGATGAAGTTGCCCGGGGTGATCTCGTTGCGGAACGACTTGCCCTGCTGGCCGATGCCGAACGGGATCTTCTTGCGCGCCGACTGCTGCACGTTCAGGTAGTTGATGAAGATGCCCTGGGCGGTCTCCGGCCGGAGGTAGGCCAGGCCGGACTCGTCCTCCACCGGGCCGAGGTAGGTCTTCAGCAGGCCGCTGAACTGCCTCGGCTGCGTGAACGCGCCCTTGTTGCCGCAGTTGGGGCAGGTGATGTCGGCCAGGCCGCCCGCGGGCTCGGCGCCGTGCTTGGCGGCGTACGCCTCCAGCAGGTGGTCGGCCCGGAAGCGCTTGTGGCACGACTGGCACTCGGTCAGCGGGTCGGTGAAGGTCTCGACGTGGCCGCTGGCCTGCCACACCTCGGGGGCGAGGATGACGCACGAGTCGAGGCCGACGACGTCGTCGCGGCCCTGGACCACGGACTTCCACCACTCGCGCTTGACGTTGTTCTTCAGCTCGACACCGAGGGGCCCGTAGTCCCACGACGCCCGCAGACCGCCGTAGATCTCGCTCGACGGGAAAACCAGCCCGCGGCGCTTGGCGAGGCTGACGATCGTTTCCAAGACGTCGGTGCGACGTGCCATGAGTGGAACTCCATCCGGCTGGGTGTCGGCCCTGAGATCAGGTGTTCGGGGATCGGTTGTCCGATCGGTGCGTCGATCGGGCGGGCCGGCCGGATCGCGCGTGCCACAGGCGGCAAGAGGCTCGGCACCTGCCCGAATCTGTGCTCAAGCTTAGGGGAATCCGGCGGCCGTTCGCTCAGGCCTCGCCCGCGGTTCCCGCGCGATCGGTCCCGGGAAGATCCCCGTCCGGGCTCCCCGGCATGCCGTACACGCCTTCGAAGGCGCTCGGCTCGTTGATCATCAGGGTCATGAGCGGATACATGGCCATTCGCGCGGCCGACAGCGCCCGGCGGTAGAAGCCCGCTCCCTCCCACTCGCTGACCAGCGCCCACAGGGCCGGCTCGTCGACCGACCTGCCGACCTGGCCCCGCAGGTAGCCGGGCTGGGCCGCCAGCACGTCGAGGATGTCACGGGCCTGCGCCGTGAACTCCTCGGTCCTGGCGCCGGGCACCGAATAGCGGATCAGGGAGAGCATGCCGCCAAGCATGCCACCATCCCGTACGCCCCGCTGGCGTGATCATGCACATGTTCCCTCATGCATCGTCCCGCCTGGCGCTTTGCGCAGCGTGATCATGCACAGGTTCCCACGTGGACCACCCCACCTGAAGCTTCGGCTCGCGTGATCATGCACGATGAGGTCGCACGCATCGGACGGACACTGCATGATCACGAACCGTGGCGGTGCCGATCAGACCGCTCGCGCAGGAATCCATGCATGGTCACAATTAGGGAAACCCCAGATCCCCAGGCTTCCCGGGAAAGCATGCATGATCACGCCGATGGGTGCGGATGGGTTACGTGGCCGGTGTTCTAGGCTCGACTCGTGGGAAGCGAAACCGATCCGACGCGCCGGCCCAGGGTCACGGCCCATCCCCTGGCGAGGAAGCCCGCCCCGGGGGCCCAGCCAAGTGCCCAGCCACGTGCGCGGGCGGGGGCAGGGCCGAGGCGGCCGCTGCCGGCGGGCGAGCAGTTCGTCACGCCGGGCGCGACGGGGCTCCGGAAGGCGGTCGAGCAGAAGAGCGCGACGCCCCTGGTGTTCCTGTTCCAGCTGCCGCGCTGGCTGGTGCCCGTCGTGATGGTCGCGCTGCTGCTCGCCGGCATGGTCGTCGCGGACTGGCGGGGCGCCCTCGCCGTGCTTCCCGTGCTGGGCTTCGTCGTCTGGCTGGCCTACCTGTCGTGGCCCTCGCTCCGGCTCGGCGGCCGGGTGCTCCGCGTGGCGGTCGTGACCTTCCTGGTGCTGCTCGCCGCCACGCGGCTCGGACTCCTGTGAGCATCGGTAGATTCGAAGTGGCCACGCCGTACACGGGAGTCCCTCATGAGTAAGAGCCGCGACGCCGTTCACGCGACCCTCCGTCAGAGCCGAGGGTTCCGGAGCGCTCAGGACGTGTTCACGAAGATGCGGGCGGACGGCGCGAAGATCGGCCTGACCACCGTTTACCGGGCGCTGCAGTCCCTGTCCGACGACGGCCGGGTCGACGTTCTGCGCACCGACGACGGCGAGTCCGTCTACCGGGCGTGCGAGAGTGACACCCACCACCACCATCTCGTCTGCCGCCGCTGCGGGCGCACGGTCGAGGTGGCCGGTCCCGACGTCGAGCGGTGGGCCGAGGTCGTCGGCGCGGAGCACGGCTTCACCGAGATCACCCACACCGTCGAGGTTTTCGGCACCTGCTCGTCGTGCGCGGCCGCCACCCCGGGCGGGTGACGCGGCGGGGGTGACCGCCGCATGATCGTGACCTGGATATGACGCGGATATACGGTCATGTCGCCACGCCGGGCCGCCCCGAGAGGTACGCTGCCTGCGCCGGGAAATAGGGAGATGCCGTGCCGTTCAGCCATGACATGGTGTTCTCGCTGGCCACCGTGGTGGACCTGATCAACACCTCGCCCGCGGCAGGCGAGCGCGACGGGCTGGCCGGCGTCGAGGATCTTGAGGCGTTCGTGCGGCGCCGCCAGGTCAGCGGGGTGGCGGCGCTGACCCACCGCGACCTCGCCGAGGTCCGGGTGCTTCGGGACGCGTTCCACGAGGTCTTCACCGCCCCCGATCGGACGACGGCGATCGCCCGGCTCAACACGCTGCTCGGCCGCACGCGGATCACGCCCAGCCTCACCGAGCACGACGGGTTCGCGCTGCACGTTCACTACTTCGCACCGGGCGCGTCGATCGCCGAGCATCTCGCCGCCGACTGCGGCGTGGCCCTCGCCCACGTGCTGGTCGAGGACGAGTGGGAGCGGCTGCGCACGTGTGCCGCCCCCGACTGCTCCCACGTGTTCGTCGACGAGTCGCGCAACCGGTCCCGCGTCTACTGCGACAGCCGCACCTGCGGCAACCGCATGCACGTCGCCGCGTACCGGGCCCGCAGGCGGGCCTGAGCCCGCCTGTCTCTCAGAGCGGCCCCCCGGAACGACTCAGCGGAGCTCGTTCGGCAGGGCCCCGCCGTACCTTCTGTCGCGCTTGGCGTAGATCTCGCACGCCTGCCAGAGGTCGCGGCGGTCGAAGTCGGGCCAGAGCTGGTTGAGGAAGACCATCTCGGCGTAGGCAGCCTGCCAGAGCAGGAAGTTGGAGGTGCGCTGCTCGCCTGAGGAGCGCAGGAACAGGTCCACGTCGGGAATGTCGGGCTCGTCGAGGTAGCGGGCGAAGGTCTGCTCCGACACCTTCCCCGGTTTGACCCGGCCCGCGGCGATGTCCTGCGCGAGCTTGACGGCGGCGTCCACGATCTCGGCCCGGCCGCCGTAGTTGACGCAGAACTGCAGCGTCAGCGTCGTGTTGCGCGTCGTCATGCGCTCGGCGTCCTGGAGCTCCTTGATGACGCTCTTCCAGAGCCGCCCGGGACGCCCGGCCCAGCGGACCCGGACCCCCATGGCGTTGAGCTCGTCGCGGCGGCGCCGGATCACGTCGCGGTTGAAGCCCATCAGGAAGCGGACCTCGTCGGGCGAGCGCTTCCAGTTCTCCGTGGAGAACGCGTACGCCGACAGGTAGGGGATGCCCAGCTCGATCGCGCCTTCGATGACGTCGAACAGCGACGCCTCGCCCATCTTGTGACCCTCGGTCCTGGGCAGGCCCCGGGCCTTGGCCCAGCGGCCGTTGCCGTCCATGACGATCGCGACGTGCCGGGGCAGCAGGTCGCGCGGGATGGCGGGCGGGGTCGCCCCGGACGGATGCGGAGTAGGAGGACGGACCATGCTCATGAGCGTATTGCGTGCCGCCGGGTCTCAGGTGCGCGAAATGTGGGGGTCCTGTGTGGATCGCCACCCGCCGCCCGCCGGCTCGTCCCGCTCGACGTGCCGCAGGGAGCGGATGCCGTGCTCAAGGTGCCACTGGAGGTAGGCCGCCACGAGGCCGCTGCACTCGGTGCGGTGCCGGGGCTCGGAGGAGTCGGCGGCCGGCCAGTCGCCCCGCAGCAGCGCGATCATCAGCGCGATCGTCTCGGCCGCAGGCACGGCCGCGCCCGCCGGACGGCAGCCGCCGCAGACCACGCCGCCGGCCACGATCGCGAAGGCCCGCACGGCGTCCGCGCCGCACCGGGCGCACTCCGAGAGCGCGGGGGCGTAGCCCGCGACCGCCAGCGAGCGCAGGAAGTAGGCGTCGAGCACCAGCCGGGCCTCGTGGCCGCCCTCGACAAGGGTGCGCAGCCCTCCCACCAGCAGCAGGAACTGGCGCAGCGCGGGCTCCTTCTCCCCCACGGTCAGCCGGTCGGCGGTCTCCAGCATCGCGGTCCCGGCGGTGTAGCGGGGATAGTCGCTCACGAGCGCCTCGCCGTACGGGCGGATGGTCTCGACCTGGGTGATCACGTCGAGCGTCCGGCCTGCGTGGAGCTGCAGATCGACGTGGGAGAACGGCTCCAGCCGCGCGCCGAACCGCGACATGGTCTTGCGCACGCCCTTGGCGACGCCGCGGACCTTGCCCGTGCGTTTGGTGAGGATCGTGATGATGCGGTCGGCCTCGCCCAGCTTCTGGGTCCGAAGGACGACGCCCTCGTCACGGTAAAGGCTCACACGGCCATCCTACGAGCACCCCAAATGGTGAAATTTCGGTAAGGATCTGATCTCTCCCACCCGGGCGGAACCGGCCCCAAGCTGGACATCAAGTGTCCATACGGTAAACCTGGGATGCGACGGCTTGACCGAAAGCTCACTAAGCTTTGGCCTCCGGCGGAGTTCCCCGCGCCGGTCAAGCCGTACGGCCTGATCCCCCCGCTGCGTGAAAGGGTGCCATGACCCGCGTGGTCCTGCTGGGCTCGCCGCCCGGCCCGATCGGTCCTCCGTCCCCGGGCGGCCAGCCCGTCCTGCCGACGGACATCACCCTGACATCCCTTGCCGGTCAGCCCACCGCGTACGGCAGGCTGCTGGGACAGCTCACCTCTCTGGACCCGGCGCCCGTGACGATCGCCCGGCCGGGCGACGCCCCGTCCTACCGGGAGCACCCGGGGCGGGTCGTGGAGAGCACGGACGTCGCCGGGGACCTGCGCGCGCTGGCGGACGCGGTCGAGGGCGCCACGGACAACGTGCTGATCCTCCCCGCCGAGTCGCTGGTGCACGACGAGTTGATCTACCAGCTCACCAAGGCCAAGCGGGCCGCCATCGCGCTGATCCTCCGGGAGGAGACCGAAGAGGAGGAGCCGCCGATCGAGGACGCGCTGCCCGAGATCGGTCGGGGCGTCCTGGAGGGCCTGCCGCAGCGCATCCGGGCCGGCCGCGGCCGCGTGGTCTCGGTCGGCACGGCCTACCACGCCGTGACCCGGCCGAACGCGGCCCTGCTCGGGCCTCTCCACCTCCACCAGCGGCACGCCGCCGTCCTCGCCGAGGTCGCCCGCGAGCTGGCGGACATGGCCCACCTCTTCGGTCCCGAGGACGACGTGACCGAACTGCTCGTTCTCGGTCTCGTACGGCGGGGCGTGTCCGTGGGCGTCCGCGGCCGCCGCGACCTGTTCTACCGGCGCGTCCGGACCCAGCCGGAGGCCGACGAGGCCCTGGCGGAGATGGCCGGGTTCAACGAGGACCGGGCGCGGCTGGACAACGCGGTGAAGGGCGCCGACGGCTTCTTCACCACCTTCTTCGTCAGCACCTACTCCCGGTTCATCGCCCGGTGGGCGGCCCGGCGGGGGCTGACCCCCAACCAGGTCACGCTGATCTCGATCTTCCTCGGCCTCCTGTCGGCGGCCGCCTTCGCCACCGGCACCCGCTGGGGCGCGGTGGCGGGCGGCGTGCTGATCTACTTCGCGTTCGTGTTCGACTGCGTCGACGGCCAGGTCGCCAGGTACGCGCGGAAATTCGGCGTGCTCGGGGCCTGGCTGGACGCCACGTTCGACCGGTTCAAGGAGTACGCCGTCTTCGTCGGCCTCGCCGTGGGGGCCACAGTGTCCGGGCAGTTCGGCGACGGCGAGGGCGTGTGGACGCTGGCGCTGGTCGCGCTGGGCCTCCAGACGGTCAAGCACCTGCTCGACTTCTCGTTCGGCGCGGCCAACCGGCGCAAGCCGCCCGCGCCGCTGCCGACGCTGGAGCTGTCGGCCGCCGACGACGGCCCGCTGCGCAGGGCGCTGGAGAACCGCAAGGTCACCCAGAGCACCGGCATCCGCGGCCTGCTGCGGCTCTGGTCGAGGGCCGGCAGGTTCCGCGCCGTGCACTGGGCCCGCAAGATGATCGTGTTCCCCATCGGCGAGCGCTTCGCCGCCATCGCGATCACCGCCGCCTTCTTCGACCCCCGCGTCACCTTCCTCACGCTGGTGATCTGGGGCGGCGTCGCGGCCACCTACACCCTGACCGGACGTCTCCTGAGGTCTCTCGCATGATCACCCAGCCACAGGTCACCGCCATCCCCGACCCCGACGAGGAGCGCCGCCGCATCCAGACCGAGCGGCTGCTGGCCTACCGGGACGACGGCCCGCTCGTCGCCGCACTGAAGGGCCGCCTCGGCCCCGGCCTGCCCCCCGTGCCCGCGACGCTCGTGGCGCTGGCGGCCGTCGTCGTCCTGGCGGTGACCGGCACCCTCAAGAACGGCCCGATCCTGCTCGTGCCCGTGCTGGTGATCGTCGCCCTGGTCGTCCCGACCGCGCCGCGCGACCACCTCGGGCGATTCGACTGGCTGATCCCGCCGCTGCTGCGCGGAACCGAGTTCCTCACGATCATCCTGCTCGGGCTGGCCGCGGACACGCCCAAGTGGCTGCTGTTCGTGCTCCTCTACATCGTCGGCTACCACACGTACGACACGGTGTACCGGACCAGGCAGGGCATCTGGCCACCGGCCTGGGTGTTCCGGGCGGGGCTGGGCTGGGAGGTCCGCCTGCTGCTCCTCGGCGTGGGCGCGGCGACGGGCCTGCTGACCCCGGTGGCGGTGGTCCTCACGGCCTACCTCGTCGTGCTGTTCTCGGTGGAGAGCGTGGTGAGCTGGGTGCGCCTGGACAAGGCGTCGGCCCAGGCCCAGGCCGACCAGGACCTGGAGCAGTCGCCGGAGGACGCGGTCGAGCAGGCCACCGGCGACGCGGACGCCGCCTGACCGCGAACCAACCCCCCAACTAACCAACTCTCCAACTAACCGGACCACCCTGGCCGACCCGACCGGCCCGGCTAACCGGACTGGCCGCGAACCTGGCGGGCCCGGCGGGCGTACTTGCGCCGGCCGACGGTCCGCCAGACCAGCCGGGCCGGCAGCGGGAGGCCGCCGAGCAGCTCCGCGCGCTCCTCCGGGGTCGCCTCCTCGAGGAGGGCGCCGAGGAAATACAGCAGCTTGTCCTTGGGGGTCTCGGTGGCGAACCGGCCGCCCAACTCCGCCCACTCATCGGCGGTGAGGTGCTCCTCGGCCAGTGGGAGGATGTGGATCTCCTCCTCCCCCAGGTGCTCGACCAGGGCCGCCCGGTGGCCGGTCAGCGCGAGGGCGATCTGGTCCCGCACCGGCGCGGCGGCCGTGCGTTCCCACTCCGGTAGCAGCCCGGCGACCTGGTCGAGGGTGGCCGAGATCGTCTCGTGCTGGGCTTCCATGCGCAGGACCAGGTCGGCCTCCAGATCGACCCGGGCCAGCAGCTTGGGCCAGAGCAGGTCGTCCTCGGCGGAATGATGGTGGTGCAGGCCCAGCGCGTAGTCGCGGAAGTGCCCGGCGAGGACCCGGGCCCGTCCGGCGTCCCCCTCTGACACCGCTGGCACGAGCTCGGCCAGCAGGCGGGACTCGCGGCGGAACACACGGTGGACGACGAGCATGTCGTGGGTGTCCGGACGGGTGTGGGCGGCACCGTGGGCGGCACCGTGGGCGGCGGGGGTCATCTTCGTCTCCTCTCGCAGGTGGTCGCCTCCACTCTCCGGCCTCGCTCTTGGAGCCCTCTTGAGACGGTCTTGGGACGGATGGCCCGAAGTGACCTACGATGTCCGCGTGCTCAACGGACCGTTCCGGCGATGATCCGCATTCGTGTGCTCGGCGCGTTCGACGCCGAGGTGAACGGGACGACGGCGCAGCTCGGCGGGCCGCGCCAGCGCGCCGTGCTGGCCCTGCTCGTCGCCGCCAGGGGCGACGTGGTGTCCGTCGACCGGCTGATCGAGGACCTGTGGCGCGGGGAGCCTCCCGCGAAGGCCATCGCGTCCCTCCAGACCTATGTCGCCAACCTGCGGAGGGCCCTGGAGCCCGACCGGCCTCCCCGCGCGCCTGCTCGCGTCCTGGTCAGCGCGGCCCCCGGCTATGCCGTACGGCTGGGCGGCGACGAGGTGGACGCTTGGCGGTTCGAGCGGCTGGTCGAGGAGGCGCGGCAGCGGATCGAGAGCCGCCCCTCCGAGGCCAGGACCCTCCTCGGTGAGGGGCTGGCCCTGTGGCGCGGGCAGGCGTTCGCGGAGGTCGCCGACGAGGAGTGGGCCGTCGCCGAGGCCGCCCGGCTGGAGGAGCAGCGGCTGGCGGCCGGCGAGCTGTTCGTCGCGGCGACGCTCCGCTCGGCGCCCGCCGCCGACGCCGTCCCGGTGGCCGAGATGCTCACCCGCAGGCAGCCGCTCCGCGAGGAGGGCTGGCGGCTGCTGGCCCTCGCGCTGTGGGGCAGCGGACGGCAGGCCGACGCGCTGTCCGCGCTGCGCCGCGCCCGCCACACCCTCGCCGACGAGCTGGGCCTCGACCCGGACCCCGCACTGGTGACACTGGAGGACGCCATCCTCGGCCAGCGGGTCGAGGTGCTCCACGCCTCGCTGGGCGACGGCAAGCGAGGCCGACCAGCCGCCTCCGTCCCCGTACCGGCTGCAGCTGACGGCTCCCCCGGCTTGTCCCCATCTGACGGCTCCCCCGGCTTGTCCCCATCTGACGGCTCCCCCCGCCTCACCCCGCCTGACGGCTCCCCCGGCTTGGCCCCGGCGCACGGCGCGCCCGGACGGCCGGCTCTGTTCGTGGGACGTACGGCGGAGCTGGCCACGCTCGACGAGGCCGCGCGGGACGTGCTGGCCGGGATGCCCCGCATCGCCGTGGTGACGGGCGAGGCGGGAGCGGGCAAGTCGGCGCTGCTCGGCCGCCTGCAGGAGGGCCTCGACCCTGCGAGCTGGCTGGTCGCGGTCGGCCGGTGCCCGGAGACCGACGGCGCGCCCCCCGCATGGGCCTGGCTGGAGGCGCTGCGGCCGCTGGCCCGCGTCGTGCCGCCGGGCGAGCACGAGACCGCGCTGTCCCCGTTGCTGGGCGAGGGCCACGTGATTGAGGACGCCTCGGCGGGTCGCTTCCGCCTGCACCGGGCGGTCTCCGCGTGGCTGCGGGCCATCGCGGGAAACCCCTCCAACGGCGCGCGGAGGGCGCTGGCCATCGTGCTCGACGACGTACACCGCGCCGACGCCGAGACCCTGGCCCTGCTCGCCTCCGTCGCCGGAGAGCTGGCGGGCACCCGCATCCTCCTCGTCGTCGCGCTCCGGCCGTCGGACGTCACCGAGGCGCAGGAGGACACCTTGGCCGCGCTGGCGCGGCACTCCCCCGTGCGGGTGCAGCTCGGCGGGCTGTCCGGCGCCGAGGTCGAGACCCTGGTCACCTCGGTGTGCGACCGGCCGGTCGATCCGGCGACCCTCTCGTCGCTGGCCGAGCGCACCGGAGGCAACCCCTTCTACGTCTGGGAGAGCGCCCGTCTGCTGGCGAGCGAGGGCACGCTGTCCGACGTGCCCGAGGGCGTGCGCGACGTGCTGCGGCGCCGTCTGTCGCGGCTGCCGGCCGCCGCGGTGAGCGTCCTGCGGCTGGCCGCCGTCGTGGGCCGTGAGGCCGAGGTGGAGGTGCTCGTCAACGCCGCCGACGGCACCGAGGACGCCGTCCTCGACGCGCTGGAGGCGGGTGTCTTCTCCGGCCTGCTCACCGAGCCGTCCCCGGGCCGCGTCAGGTTCGTCCACGCGCTCGTTCGCGACACCCTCTATCAGGACCTGTCCCAGGTGAGGCGCACCCGGATGCACGCCCGGGTCGCCGCCGCGCTGCGGGAGCTCCACCCGGACGACCTGACCGCCCTCGCCTATCACTACGCCAGGGCCGCGTCATCGGCGACGGCCCCGATGGCGGTGGACTACTCCGTGCGGGCGGCCGAGATGGCCACCCGGCGGTACGCGCACGACACGGCCGCCGAGCTGCTGGCCCAGGCGCTCGACTGCTTCGACCGGGTGGCCGGGGCGGCGGACCACGACGCCAGGCGGGTGGCGCTGCTCGGCGAGCTGTTGCGGGCCCAGGTCCGGGCGGGCGACGTCGTCGCCGCGCGGGCGTCCAGGCAGCGCGCCGTCGGCATCGCCGTGCAGTCGGGCCGCGACGACCTGCTGATCGCCGCCTTCACGTCCTGGACGGAGGCGACGCCCTGGCAGATCCGCCCCTACGGGACGATCGACGCCGGCGCCGTGCGGCTGCTCGGCCGGCTGCTGCGCCGTACCGACCTGGAGCCGGTCACCCGCTGCCTCCTGCTGGCGGCCTTCGTCGCCGAGATGGACAGCGAGGGCGACCCGCGCAGCCTCGCCGCCGCCCAGGAGGCGGTGGCGCTGGTGGAGCACCTCGACCACCCGGCCTTGAAGGCACTGGCCATCACTCTGCTGATCAAGGAGACCTCCTTCGAGCACGCCCCGGACGAGCGGGCCGCGCTCGCGATTCGGCTGCGGGCGCTCGCCGACGACCACGACCTGGTCGTTTACCGGTGGTTCGCCGAATACACCCTCGCGACGGCGGCGAGAGACGCGGCCATGCTCCGCGCCCACGTCGAGCGGAGCATGGAGATCGCCCAGACCTACCAGATGGCGGAGGCGCTCTCGGTGGGAATGTGCTCCCAGGCCGTCCTGGCGCACATCGGCGGACGTCTCGACGAGGCCGAGCGGCTGTACGGCCTGGCCTACGAGAAGATGCGCCGCGAGGGCTCGATACACGCCTACGGCGTCTACAGCATGGCCCTGACGTCGGTCCGCATCAGCCAGGGCCGGATCGGTGAGCAGGAGGGACTGCTCCGCGCGCTCTACGAGCAGTACGGCCCGTCCGGCGCGGACGCCTACGCCCTCGCGCTCGCCGCGAACGGCCGGGTGGACGAGGCGAGGGCGGTGCGAGTCCACCGGCCTCCGCTGCGGAACGACTACTTCCGGGCGGTGTTCGCCACGCTGCGCGCGATGGCCGTCGTCGTGCTCGGGGAGCGGGACGAGGCGGAGGAGATGATGGAGGTGCTCCTCCCCTACCGCGACCAGCTTCCGGGCGCGCCGTCCACGTCACTGGTGCTGCGGCCGGTCGCGCATTCGCTCGGTGAGCTGGCCCTGCTGCTGGACCGGCCCGGCGAGGCCGCCGGGCACTTCGCCCACGCGATCGAGGTCGCGCGGCGGTGGGACGCGCCGGTATGGGAGAAGGAGGCCCTGGCGGCGCTCTCCAAGACCGCGCCAAGAACACCTCAAGACCACTGACGACCGCGGGAACGACGATGATCTCGGCTCAGGAGTCCCGGACGTCGAAGAGGGCCCAGACGACCTTGCCGCCGCCGCGGGTGAGGATCCACCCCCAGGTGGCCGTCAGGGCCGCGACGAGATGAAGGCCGCGCCCGGTCTCCGACAGGTCGCTGCCGGGGGACATCGCGGGCACCCGCTCGCTCGCGTCGCGGACGGCGCAGCCGATATGGAACCGGTTGTTCACCAGCCGCAGCCGGATGGGCGGGCCGGACGCCGGGTCGGACACGCAGGCGTGCCGGAGGGCGTTGGTCACCAGTTCGGACACCACGAGCTGGGCGTCCTGGATCAGGTGGGGAGCGCCCCAGCCGCACAGGGTCCTGGCGGTGAAGTCCCGGGCGACGGCGGGCGAGGTGGTGCGGCCGTGGAGGGCACACGTCGCCGACGGCGGGGCGGACAGTTCTGCGACGTCGTCACGGTCGAACGAGGTCAACCATGGAGGCGCTGTCGCGGCTCCCGGGCCCGCCAGATCTGCAGTCATCGCCAGCCCCTGCGGTCGTCACGCGTTACACGTTGTGAACTTCCCTGTCGTCATGTCTCTTGCCCCGTGCCTTGCGGATGCAAGCACACGTGAATGTGCAAAGTTCCCGCTCGGCGAAATTCCGCCTTAGTTCACGGTAAACACGATGTCGCCGCCGGCCGGGGCGCCGTCACCCACTCGACGTGAAGCGCCCGTTGGCGTCCTTGGGCATGAAGCCGTACTCCAGGACCGTCGTGGCGGTCACCGGGATGTTGACCGCGAAGGCCCGCGAAGGCCCGCGAAGGCCCGCGAAGGCCTGGAAGTACGCGCACGATCACCACTGGCGAACGGCGTCGTGGACCCAATACAGTGATCATCTGTCCGCAACACCGCCGCAACGAGAGACTGGTTCACTGAGAATCATGTCCGCCACGGAGTCCACATGAACACGGCACAGGCGGCGAACGCCGAGCCGGCGCGGATCGGAACGGCGCGGGGCGGGCCGACCGTCCTGCGCATCCTCCTCGGCACTCAGCTCAGACGGCTGCGCAAGGATCGCGGCATCACGCCGGAGAAGGCCGGGAGCGCCATCAGGGGGTCCCACGCGAAGATCAGCCGCCTGGAGCTCGGCCGGGTCAGCTTCAAGGAGCGCGACATCGCCGACCTCCTCACGCTGTACGGCATGACCGACCCCGCCGACCGGGCTCCGCTGCTGAGCCTGGCCAGAGAGGCCAACACGCCCGGCTGGTGGCACAAGTACGGCGACGTCCTGCCGAGCTGGTTCGAGGTCTACATCGGGCTGGAGGAGGCCGCGTCGGTCATCCGCAGCTACGAGCTTCAGTTCGTCCCCGGCCTGCTCCAGACCCCGGACTACGCCCGCGCGGTCATCCTGCTCGGCAACCCCAACGCGTCGGACGCCGAGCTGGACAAGCGGATCAGCCTGCGGATGCGGCGGCAGGAGCGCATCACCGGGCCGGACGCGGCGAAGCTGTGGGCCGTCGTGGACGAGGCCGCGCTGCGCAGGCCGATGGGCGGCGAGAAGGCGATGCGCGGCCAGATCGAGCACCTGATCGAGATGACCGGGCACCCTAACGTGACCCTCCAGGTGGTCCCGTTCGAGCGCGGAGGCCACTCGGCGGCCGGCGGGCCGTTCACGATCCTGCGCTTCGAGGAGCAGGAGTTGCCCGACGTGGTCTACCTCGAACAGCTCACGAGCGCGCTCTATCTCGACAAGCCCGAGGACACCGAGGCGTACATGCAGGTCATGAACATGCTGTGCGTCGAGGCCCGGCCGGCCTTCCGCACCAAGGCCTTCCTGGAGAAGCTGCTCGCGGAGATCCGGTAGATCCTCACGTCTCGGACAATGCGGAGAAGAACTCCTGGCACGTCTCCGCGAAGGCGGTCGCGCGGGCGGTCGGCCGGACTCCCCGGACCGACGCGAGCACGACGTCGAGCGACGGCACGTCATCTCTGATCGGGACGCTCACGACCCGCCCGCCGTCGTAGGTCTGGTCGGTCGCGGCCCGCTGGTTGAGGATCGAGTAGCCGTGCCCGCCCGCCACCAGGGACCGCGCCGTCTCATAGCTCGACGTGCGGAACCGCACCCGGGGTTCGGCGGCGTACAGCGTGCGGAAGTAGTCGCGGCTGCGCGGCAGGTCGAGGAGGATCATCGGCTCGGCCGCGAGGTCGGACAGCGACACCGCGTCGGCCCCGGCGAGCGGGTGTCCGGGTGGCAGCAGAACGTACGGCCTGGCCCGGGTGAGCGGCCTGATGTCGAGATCGAGGGCCAGATCGATCGCGTAGACCAGAGCGACCTCGCACCGGCCGTCGAGCAGGGCGCTCTCCACGGCGGAGATCTCCCCCTCGGACACCGTCACCCGCACCCCCGGATGCCGCCCGGCGAAGTGGCGCAGCAGCCGGGACATGTAGAACGGCGCCAGCGTGGTGAGGCAGCCGACGGCGAGTTCGCCGGTGAGCGAGCCCGCCAGCCCTCGGGCCGACTCGGCCAGCGCGGCGGCGTGGGCCAGGAACTCCCGCGCCTCGACGAGGAACCGCTCCCCCGACCGGGTGAGCGACAGCCCTCTGGCGTGGTGGCGGATCAGGAGCTGCACCCCGAGCTCCCGCTCGACCTGGGCGATGGCAGCCGAGATCGCCGACTGCGCCACCATGAGCTCCCGGCTGGCCGCGGTCATGCTGCCGAGCTCGGCCGCCGTTACGAAGTAACGCAGCTGGACGAGGGTGAAGTTGACGTCCGCCACGCCACCCATTGTGACCGCCCCGCGTCCGTACGGCTCCCGCAACCCTCAGGTGGGCCTCCATGAAGTTGCGCGGACCGTTCCATGCCTTGATCAGGCGTTTTCTCGCTGGAAGAGCCGGGTGCCGATGACGACGCCCGCGACGACGAAGACGGCCGACACCAGCACGCCCCACAGGACCTCGGAGGAGGCGTAGGACCCGGCGAAAAGCGCCCGCAGCGCCTCGACGGCGTAGCGGAACGGGGTGAACCGGGAGACGGCGTCCAGCCACGCCGGCGCGAGGGACATGGGCAGCAGGGCCCCCGACAGCAGCATCAACGGGATCACAAGCGTCGACATGAGGGGCGCGAAGAGCTCCTGCCTGATCGTCAGGGCGGCGGCGTAGGACACCGACGCCATGCCGACCGAGAGGAAGACCATCAGCAGCAGGCCGAGGAGGACGCCGGGCAGAGGCGCGCGGAGGCCGAAGGCGTACCCGAGGGCGACGATCGCGGCGGCCTGGACCAGCAGCACGACGCTGTCCTTGAGCACCCGCCCGAGCAGCAGCGACGTGCGGCCCGCCGGGGTGACCCGGAGCCGTTCCAGCACGCCGAACCGCTGATCGAAGACGATGCCGAAGCCCACGAGTCCCGAGCTCATGAGGGCGAGCTGGACGAGCAGGCCCGGCACGAGCGTGTCCCAGGAGCCGACGCCGCTGCGGGCGAACAGCGGGCCGAACAGCAGCAGGAAGAACAGCGGCTGGACGGCGCCGAAGACCACGGCGAACCTGCTCTTGAACGTGGCGCGGAGATAGTAGGCGGTCAGCGGGACCAGGGCGCTCACGCGGCGGCTCCCTCACGCAGCTCGCGGCCGGTGACCGCGAGGAAGACGTCGTCGAGCGTGCCCGCCCCGTGCGCCGCCTTGAGCTCGGCCGGCGTGCCGGAGGCGACGATCCGCCCGTGGTCGATGATGAGGATCCGGTCGCAGAGCGCGTCGGCCTCCTCCAGGTAGTGCGTGGTGAGGAACACCGTGACGCCGTCCTTGTCGCGCAGCCGCCGCACGTGGTCCCACAGGTTCGCGCGGCTCTGCGGATCGAGGCCGGTCGTGGGCTCGTCGAGGAACAGCAGGGCGGGCCGGTGGAGCAGGCCCATGGCTATGTCAACCCGCCGCTTCTGGCCGCCGGAGAGCGAGGCGGTGGGCCGCTGGTCCATCCCGGGCAGGTCGAGCTCGGTGAGCAGCCGGTCCACCCGCTCGGCGGCCTCGGCCCGGCGCAGGCCGTACAGGCGGGCCTGGAGCCGGAGCTCCTCGCCCACCATCGAGAACGGGCCGACTGTGTTGCCCTGGGGCACGTAGCCGATCCGCCGCCGGACCTCCATGGGGTCGGCGAACAGGTCGCGTCCCGCGACGGTGGCCGTGCCGGACGTGGGCCGCAGCAGGGTCGTCAGCATGCGCAGTGTGGTGGTCTTCCCGGCGCCGTTCGGGCCGAGGAACCCGACGATCTCCCCTTGGGAGACGTCGAGATCGATGCCCCGGACCGCTTCGACGGCCCCGAAGGACCGGGAGAGTCCTCTCGCGTGAATCATGCCGTTTAGAGTAACACCAAATTTGGAGTCACTTAAAGTTTGAGGCGGCACATAGAATCTGAGCCATGGAAGAGGGCCTGCGAGAGCGGAAGAAGCGGGAGACCCGGCAGCGCATCGCGGACGTGGCGATGGGCCTGTTCCTGCAGCGCGGCTTCGACAACGTGACCGTCGCGGAGATCGCCCGGGTCGCAGACGTGTCGGTGAACACGGTCTTCAACTACTTCCCCGCGAAGGAGGACATGTTCCTCGACCGCAGCGAGGCGGCCGAGGGAATGCTGGCGCAGGTGGTGCGCGACCGGCGGCCGGGCGAAACGGTCGTCGAGGCGCTGCGGCGCGACTTCTTCGACGCCCTCGACACCGGCGACTGGCGCTACGGCATGACCGAGGGCTCCGACATGTTCGCCCGCCGGGTGCGGGAGAGCCCCACCCTCGTCGCCCGCCTGCAGGTGCTGGACGTCGAAAGGGAGCTCAGGCTGGCGCGGGAGCTCGCCGACGCGACCGACGCCGACCCCGACGACCTGACGCCGTACATCGTCGCGGCGCAGCTCTGCGCGGTCGTCCGTACGCTGACGAGGCACTTCGCGGTGCGCCGGCTCGCCGGGGAGGACACTGCCCTGATCGTCGCGGACATCCGCGGGCATGCCGAGCGCGCCTTCGACCTGCTGGAGCGCGGCGTCGGCGACTACGCCCTCCGCTGGCCCGAGACCGGCCCGACCGCCCCCACCCCCCCAACCCCCCGGCGTGATCATGCACAGGTTCCCGGACAGCCTGGTTGAGCTGCCCCAACCCTCGGCGTGATCATGCACGGGTTCCTCGATCCCGCCACCGACCTGCGGCGACTCAAGTCGTGATCATGCACATCGCTCCTCGCGACTCGTGCATGATCACCACCACGGTTGCCGCAGGTCAAGGGCCAAGGCCGGGAATCTGCGCATGATCACGAATCAGATCGGCGCAGGTCAAAGGGGCCCTCGGGGAACCTGTGCATGATCACGGCCGGAGACACGGGCCGTGGGTTTCTATGCGATCGATGCCTCGCACGCGATGACCGGTATACAGGTCCACGTGAAGTTGGACGAGCTGGACCGCGCCATCATCAAGGCTCTCGTCGAGGACGCCCGCGCGACATATGCCGAAATAGGCGCTCAGGTCGGGCTGTCCGCCCCGGCGGTCAAGCGCCGGGTCGACCGGCTCATCGCCACGGGAGCGATCACCGGTTTCAGCGCGCGGGTCGAGCCGTCCGCTCTCGGCTGGACGACCGAGGCGTACGTCGAGCTGTTCTGCCGCGGTAAGACCTCCCCTTCGGAGATCGGCATGGCGGTCGCCCGGCATCCGGAGATCGTCTCGGCCTGCACGGTGACCGGCGAGGCCGACGCCCTGCTGCACATCCGCGCGACCGACGTGAGCCACGTGGAGCGCATCATCGAGCGCATCGCCGCCGAGCCGTTCGTGGTGCGGACGAAGAGCGCGATCGTGCTCTCCCGCCTGATTAACGGATCGCCTTAGCGGTCGCCTTAACGGATCGCCGCAAACCGGGTGAAAGACGCAACCGATCCCCACCAAGGAGCAACGCGGGCACATTGGCCGCCCGCCTCCCGGTTCCTACGCTGAAGACCTGTTCACCGGTTTCCCGTATGGAGCCTCGATGACCTTGCCCTTCACCACCGCCACCACCGGCGAGCGCACCGGTACGGCACGGCACTACCTGATGTGCCGGCCGGAGTTCTTCACCGTGTCCTACTCCATCAACCCCTGGATGGACCCGGACGCGGGCGCCGACACGGCGAGAGCCGTACAGCAGTGGGAGAGCCTCCGGCAGGCGTACGAGAGCCTGGGCCACACCGTCAGCCTGATCGACGCGGTGGACGGGCTGCCAGACATGGTCTTCGCCGCCAACGGCGCGCTGGTCGTCGAGGGCCGCGTCTACGGAGCACGGTTCGCCCACGCGGAGCGGGTCTCCGAGGGCCCGGCGTATTTGCGGTGGTTCGCCGAGCGCGGCTTCGAGACGCTGGAGGCGTCGTTCACGAACGAAGGCGAGGGCGACTACCTGACGCTCGACGAGATGATCCTCGCGGGGACCGGCTTCCGCACCGACGTGGCCGCGCACATGGAGGCCCAGGAGTTCCTGGGCCGGCCCGTGGTCACGCTCCGGCTGGTGGACCCGAGGTTCTACCACCTCGACACGGCCCTGTTCCCGCTCGACGGGAGGAACGTGGCCTACTACCCCGAGGCGTTCTCCGCGGGAAGCCGCAAGGTCCTGGAGCGGCTCTTCCCCGACGCCCTCATCGCCTCGGCCGCCGACGCCGAGGTCCTCGGCCTCAACGCGGTCAGCGACGGCCGGAACGTCGTCCTCAACGCCGAGGCGACCGGGCTCGCGCTGGAGCTGAAGCGGCGCGGCTACGAGGTCGTCCCGGTCGACCTGAGTGAGCTGCGCAAGGCGGGCGGCGGCCCCAAGTGCTGCACCCTGGAGATCCGCCCATGACCACGCGAAAAGACAACGTGACCGAGGATTTCATCCGGCTCGGCGAGAGCCGCAGCGCGCACAACTACCACCCGCTGCCCGTCGTCCTCTCCTCGGCCGAGGGCGCGTGGGTGACCGACGTGGAGGGCCGGCGCTACCTCGACTGCCTGGCCGGCTACTCCTCGCTCAACTTCGGCCACGGCAACCCGGCGATCATCGCGGCCGCCCGCGAGCAGCTCGAACGGCTGACGCTGACGAGCCGGGCGTTCTTCCACGACCAGTTCGCGGCGTTCGTCTCCGGGCTCGCCGACCTGTGCGGCAAGGACATGGTCCTGCCGATGAACACCGGCGCCGAGGCCGTCGAGACCGCCATCAAGGTCGCCCGCAAGTGGGGCTACGAGGTCAAGGGCGTGCCCAGGGACCGGGCGAACATCGTGGTCATGGAGGACAACTTCCACGGCCGCACCACCACGATCGTCAGCTTCTCCACCGACCCGGACGCGCACGACGGCTTCGGCCCCTACACGCCCGGCTTCCGGATCGTGAAGTACGGCTCGGCCGAGGCGATCAGGGACGCCATCGACGAGGACACCGTCGCCGTGCTGCTCGAACCCATCCAGGGCGAGGCGGGCGTGCTGGTGCCGCCGGACGGCTACCTCACCTCGGTCCGGGAGATCTGCTCGGAGAGCGGCGTGCTGTTCATCGCCGACGAGATCCAGTCGGGCCTGGGCCGCACCGGGGAGACCTTCGCCTGCGACCACGAGGGCGTCGTGCCGGACATGTACGTCCTGGGCAAGGCCCTCGGCGGCGGGGTCGTGCCGGTCTCGGCGGTGGCGGCGAACGCCGACGTCCTCGGTGTGATCAGGCCGGGCCAGCACGGCTCGACGTTCGGCGGCAACCCGCTGGCCTGCGCGGTCGGCAACGCGGTCATCGCGCTGCTCCGCACGGGCGAGTATCAGTCCCGGGCCCGCGAGCTCGGGGCCCACCTCCATGAGCGGCTGCGCGAGCTGGCGGACGCCCGCGAGGGCCGGCCGGGCATCGTGGCGGTCCGGGGACGCGGCCTGTGGGCGGGCATCGACATCGACCCGTCGCTCGGCACCGGCCGCCAGGTCAGCGAGGCCCTCATGCGCCGCGGCGTGCTGGCCAAGGACACGCACGGCTCGACGATCCGCCTCGCGCCGCCCATCGTCGTCTCCGAGGACGACCTCACCTGGGCGGTGGACCAGCTCGGCGCCGTCCTCACCGAGCTCGCCGCCGGCTGAGACCCTTCCGGTACGGCTCACGCCCCCGAGGGCGCGAGCCGTACCCACCGCTCAGGGCGTGAGCCGTACCGGCGCTCAGAAGGTACGGCATGGCATCCCCCGCCGTGCATGATCACGGGCGGGGAAGGCGCGGGTCAGCCACGCCGTACGGGAACCCGTGCATGATCACGGCGGGGAGACCGGGCGGGGAGACCGGGCGGGGGGTTACCGGGGTTGGGTGAGCTGAATCCGGGCCATCTCCTCCAGGGCGGGACGAGCGGTGTGCCAGCTCACGGCCGCCGAGCGGCCGTCCAGGTCGAGGGTCGCCAGCGCGTTGGGGAACCACGGCCCATCGGTGATCTTCCAGCGAAGGGCGCGGCGCGGCAGGCGGGCCATGCGCGCCAGGACGCCGCCGACGAGACCTGCGACGCCGAAGGACCCGATCACGTTGGCCAGTCGCAGCGTGCGGCTCAGCGGGTTGCGGATCGGCGAGCACACCGCCTGGAAGATGCGGGGCGATTCGAGGTCGGAGGACTTCCGCCCCGCCGCCGCGAGGTAGGAGTAGTGAACGTCACCAGAGAGCAGGACGATCGTGGCCGGAGCCCGTCCGCGACGGCCCGCAGCCACGTCGACCAGCAGGCGGCCGAGCTGCTCGAACGACTCCCGGAACGCCCCCCAGTGTTCCAGGTCGAGAGCCTGGCGGATCTTCTCCCCCCACACCGCCGCCCGGCGGCCCCACGCCCCGCCCGCGACGGCCTCGTTCCAGCTCTCCACGTCGAAGATGCCGCTCGGCAGGAACACCGGCACCGATGACCCGATGAGCAGGTGGTCGACGTCACCGGTGGCGAGGTCGACGAACCAGGCCCATTCCTCATCGTCGAGCATCCGACGGTGACGCGGGTCGACTTCGCGGGCGCAGCGGGTGTCCACCATGATCAAGCGTGTTCCGCCGATGTCCCGGGTGTAGCTCCACCTCGCCGACGACGGGTCCTCGTCGGCTCGCTTGGCGAACTCGTCCAGGGCCGGCCCGCCGTCCAGGCCGGCGCCGTGGATCTGGGCGAACATGGGGTCGGCCTTCCGCTCGGCGGGCGACAGGTTGCCGATGTGCTGGTACACCCAGTACGCGCCGAGCGCCGAGGTCACCCGCTTCGGCCACCACGGCACCTCGGCCATCTTCCGCCGCCAGGCCAGGGAGGTGTTCCAGTCGTCGCGGACGTCATGGTCATCGAAGATCATCGCCGTCGGCACGGTGGACAGCAGCCAGCGGACCACGGGGTCGGTCCACGCCTGGCGGTACAGCTCGGCGTACTCCTCGAAGTCCACGATCTCGTCGGGGCCGTCACTCCGGCGGGCACGGATGAAGTCGAGCATCTCCGGGGAGGGCTCGTCGGCGTACACCTGGTCGCCGAGGAACAGGATGAGGCTCGGTAGGTCCTCCCCGTCCATCAGCCGCATGCCGTACTCGCGGAGCACGTCCACGCCGTGCGTCGCCACGTACTCCTCGTCGTGCGGCACGGTGGTGCGGCACGAGCCGAACACGACCCGGTTGAGCTCCTCCAGGGGGCAGATCTGGCTGTCGGGGAAGCCGTCGAGCGGCCAGACGCGCCGCCCGTCGAGCTCGACGGTGTACGGCCCGGTGCCTTCGACGTCGACTATCGCGTAATGGTGGCCGTGTACGGCGAACGTGCGGTCGGTGGCCCGGACGCCACCGACCGCGATGGCGACCTCGCACGGCTCGGTGGTCTCGACCCATATGGACGCGCTCGTCTCATCGACGTAACGAAGCATGGGGCCTACCAGCAGATCAGGCACGTGACTCCCCTCTAAGCCATTTATGACCATATGCGGGAACTCCACCTGGTGGCTGGTGGTCAGCCGTCGAGGGACCGCACCAGATGACCAAGCTCGCGCATGAGCTCTTCAGTCCGAGCCGCGCCGTAGACGCCAGAATCGCCCGGTGGTGCTCGGCGATGCCCGCCTCCAGACGGCCCAAGAGGTCACTGCCCCGATCCTCACGAAAAACCGCTACTTTGCGGCGATCTATGGAGGAATGTCCGCGATAGGGCACCGCCGGTCTGCAAATCCGGTCCAGCTCCACTGCTCCACAAAGGTGAAACAGCTCTCTTACCACGCCGGAATGGCCTATACCGCTATGGACGAGTCCACGATTCGATCAAGAGGCCGCCGGAGCCCCACTCGACTCCGTACCGTCAACGTCGACGGCACGAGGCCGGGCATCCGGGCGTCCGGCATCTGGCGCATCCAGCCCATCCAATCGGAGGAGCACTCCCAGACATGACCATCACGGACTTCCCGACAACGGCGTCGGGGGTTCGGGACGAGGTCCCCGATCCCCTTTTCCCCGCGGCCTCTCACCCCGCGGAGCCCGCCTCCCCCGGAGAGCAGGCCCTCGCGGCGGCCCGCTTCCAGCTCGCCGAGGCCTCCCGCTTCCTGGGCCTCGACGAGGGCCTGCACCTCATGCTCGCCACGCCCCGCCGGTCACTGACCGTCTCGGTCCCGGTCCGCCGCGAGGACGGCCGCATGGAGGTCGTCCAGGGCTACCGGGTGCAGCACAACCTCTCGCGCGGCCCGGCCAAGGGCGGCATCCGCTTCCACCCCTCGACCGACCTCCCCGAGGTCACCGCGCTCGCCATGTGGATGACCTGGAAGTGCGCCCTGGCCGGCATCCCGTACGGCGGGGCCAAGGGCGGCGTGGCCGTCGATCCCGGCGCGCTGACCACCCGCGAGCTCGAACGGGTCACCCGGCGCTACGTCAACGAGATCCTCCCCCTCATCGGCCCCGAGAAGGACATCCCCGCCCCGGACGTCGGCACCGACGAGCAGACCATGGCGTGGATCATGGACACCTACAGCGCCAACGCCGGCTACTCGGTGCCCGGAGTGGTGACCGGCAAGCCGATGACGCTCGGCGGCTCGCTGGGCCGGGCGGGAGCCACCTCGCGCGGCGTCCAGATCGCGGCGCTCCAGGCCCTCTCCCGGTCCCCGGAGGACGCGACCGTGGCGGTGCAGGGCTTCGGGAAGGTGGGCGCGCTCGCCGCGCAGTACCTCGCGGACGCGGGCTGCCGCGTGGTCGCCGTGTCCGACGCCACCGGCGCGGTCGTCCGCCGCACGGGCCTCGACGTCGCCGCCCTGCGGGCGCACGCCGCCGAGGCCGGCTCGGTGTACGGCTACCGCGACGCGGACGCCCTGAGCCACGACGAGCTGCTCGAGATGGACGTCGACGTGCTGGTCCCCGCCGCGCTCGAAGGCGTGATCACGGCGTCGAACGCCCCCCGTGTCAGGGCTCGCCTGATCGTCGAAGGCGCCAACGGCCCCACCACGCCCGAGGCCGACCGGATCCTCACGGAAGCCGGGGTGACGGTCGTCCCCGACATCCTGGCCAACGCGGGCGGCGTCATCGTGTCCTACCTGGAGTGGGTGCAGAACATGCAGGCCTACTCCTGGAGCGCCAACGAGGTCGAGGTGAAGCTTCGAGACCTCATGACAACCGCGTTCCAGGCGGTCGCCTCCCTGTCGGAGGAGAGGGACCTCACGCTCCGCCAGGCCGCCCACGCCATCGGAGTCGGCCGGGTGGCCGAGGCCCACCAGATGCGCGGCCTCTACCCCTAACCCCAATGCCGGTTAGTTAGGGTTTG
>NZ_JAOEGB010000023.1 GCF_025420585.1 Planotetraspora sp. A-T 1434
AATCCCACGCTCCTAACTCGCGGTGTTTCCTATCTCTGGAGACATGCTCCACCGGGGTTTCCCATATCTCGAGACACCCGTTTCCTATGTCCTGAACCAGAACACCACGCCCTCCGCTCAATCAGCCAAAACGGCGTCTGACCAGCGGTTTCGCTCGGCTCGGACGTCGTTGATCGTTTCAGTCATGCGCAGTGGCACGCCATTGTGAGCGGCCGCATGGCCGCTGGTTGTGGGATATCTGTGGGATGGATCTTCCGGTGTTCGCCCAGGCCAGCTGGCAACGAAGGCTGCTGGGAGGTTCAGGGAAGGGCGTCCAACGAAAGGTCGGCGAACCCTTTCAGGTGCATCCCGCCGCATAGCGGATCACAATCGCTGCATGACGGCAAGGAGTAGCCGGGCGGGGGCGTCAATGGATGAGTGGCAGACGGCAGATCTCGCGCAACGAACGCGTGGGAATTGGATCATGCTTCGAGAAACTGTTGCTCTCCTTTGCCTGGCCGCGCAACAGCAGGTCACAGAGCCCTTTGTTGACGAGTGTTTTGATTGGGATCCTGCCTATCCCGCCTCATGGCAGTCGAAGGAGATGGGCTGGATCTCCCCAGAGTTGAGCAATCGACTCAACGAGATCGATGCCCTACTTGATCGGCTCAGCGCTGACTCCACCGCGTGGAGCGATGAGGCGATCGCTACTTACCCGCTTTGGGAGCACGTCCGCCGGGCCGCAGGTGAAGCGCTCGCACTCATGCCGGAAGCCCCGTGGGATAGCGCGTCGTCAGCGTCCGCGTGAACGAGAGACCGGATGATGTTGCACTAGGAAGAGGGTCCCGGACGTCCGAGAACCTCTCACACAATTCTTCAAGTCAGGCTGTCAGGGCGCTTTCAATCCGTTGGTTGGCGGTATCCGCGCCGCCGTCGATGCACTTGGCGTAGACCTTGAGCAGTACGTCCCCGCCGTCGGGCGGTCATGCCGGTGAGCGGGTGCTTGAGGTCTTCATAGCCGGGTCCGAGCAGGGCACGGTCATCACGGTCGCCAGTCCGTGGGCGGCGCGGCGTCGTCCGCCTGCGATCCGCCGGGAATCGGAGGCAACGGTTAATCGATGTCGGGGACGCCCAGCAGGTCCCGCAGCGCGGCCTTTCCGTTCAGGGTCAGCCGCACCGCCCGACCCGACCCGATCCGCACGACCCAGCTGTTGTCGAAGAACTTCTCGCATAGCCTCGCCCCGGCCACTCCGGCGAGATGCTGCCGTCGCTCCGTCCAATCCAGACACCCGCGGGCGAGGGGCCGCTTTCCGAATCGCAGCACGTCGGGGTCCAGCCCGACCGGGCCGGTCAGCCACGCCAGACCAGCCGCGGTGAGCGCGAACCCGCCCGTCTGGTCCAGAAGCCCCGCCCCGGTCATCGCGTCGGTCACCGCGACACCGAGCCGCCCGGCGAGGTGGTCGTAGCACGTGCGGCCGCGTCGCAGGGCCGCGCTCACGGCCGCCGCCCGCAACCCTCGCGCCGGCGCCTGCCGAGGCTCGAGCCGGGCCGACAGGTCCTCGAGGAGGTTCGCGACCGAAGGACCGGCGAGCTGCACATACCGGTGACGGCCCTGACGCCGCTCGACGAGCAGGCCGCCGTCGATGAGACGGTGCAGGTGCTCGGTCGCGGTGGAGCGCGCGACGCCGGTCTGGATCGCCAGTTCACCCGCGGTCCACGCGCGGCCGTCGAGGAGCGCAAGACACATGGCCGCCCGCGTCTCGTCCGCCAGAAGAGCCGCGAGCGCCGCCAGGTCCGACGCCGAGTTCACCCTCCTATTCTCCGCCATCTCATTTCGGCGGGTACCGAACGGTCGCGGCCATAGCGTTGGCACCATGCAGCAGATCAGCGGTCACGATGCCGCGCTGGCCGTCCTGCACGACCCCGCCTTCGTGGTGCCGCCGGTGCCGCCCGCGTCCTCTGGAATTGCCTGGCTACGAGCTACGGTCGGCCGGTTCAGCACCGGAGAGGTCCACGAGCGCCGACGCGCCCTGTCCGTAGCGATCCTGGATGCGATCCCGCTGGAGTCCTTGCGGACCTCCGGTCCGGCGCACCCGGTCGCGACCCTGGCCCGCGCGATCGGTGCCAACGAGGGCGTCGTTGACTTGGTGTGCGACGTCGCACAGGCGTACCAGCCGGACACCGGCGACGAATCCCGGGCCGATGTGGCCGTTGACCGGCTCGTCGCGGTATTCGGCGGCGTCGCCGACGAGCTGACCGCGGCCCGTATCGGGGTGCTCGTGCAGGCCTGCAACGCGACCACGGTCCTGATCGAACGAGCCCGGCACCGCCCCGTTGACGACGTGCTATGCGACGACCCGCCGGTCCCGGCGACCAGGCGCCAGGCCCTCGTCGCGACCACGGTCGGCGACGTGACGGTCAGGGTCGGCGAGGTGGTGCAAATCGGCCTGGCCGGCGGCCTGGCGTTCGGCGCCGGACCCCGCTGCTGCCCCGGCCGGGCGCACGCCCTCGCGCTCGTGGAAGGAGTCCTCGCATGGCCGACTTCGCTGCACTGCACCGCACCGGCGACCCGCTGATCCTGCCGAACGTGTGGGACGTCGCCTCGGCCCGCTATCTCATACAGGCGGGCTTCCCCGCGCTCGGCACCACCAGCCTCGGCGTCGCGGCCGCCAACGGCCTGCCCGATGGCGCCGGCGCCACCGACGCCGAAACGCTCCGCCTCACCCACCGCCTGGCACAACTACCTGTCCATCTGACCGTCGACATCGAGACAGGCTCGCTCGCCACCGCGGTCGCCGTGGCCGCGGCCGGCGCCGTCGGCGTCAACATGGAGGACGCCATGGGGCCCGCCGCGACGCACGCGGCGCTGATCCGGTCAGTGAAGCGAGAGGCGCCGAAGCTGTTCGTCAACGCCCGGACCGATACCCACTGGCAGCGCCCAGGCGACCTCGCCGAGACACTACGCCGGGTGCGACTTTATGCCGACGCCGGCGCGGACGGGGTGTTCGTCCCCGGACTGGCCGAACCCGCCGACATCGCCGCTGTGGTCGCGGCGGTCGACGTGCCGCTCAACGTCCTGTTCCTGCCTGACCAGCACACCGTCGCCTCCCTGACGGATCTGGGCGTGCGGCGGATCAGCACCGGCTCGCTGCTCTTCCGCGCCGCACTGGCCGCGTCCGCCGACACCGCCCTGGCCGTCCGCGACGGCCTTGTTGTGAGAACCGATCTACCGTCCTACGCGGAGGTCAATCGCTAGTCGCCGTAACGGCGGAAACAGTCAGTGCCTTGCAGTCTGCTCCGGAAGGCTCGCCATGTGCACCGGACCGAGCCTGGACCTGCGCACCCAAGAGATCAACCTCGCCGCGTCTACGGCAGCGAACAGGCACTGATCGCCACCAGCGCGCACCTACTGGCCACCGGTGTCGTTGCCGGCGGATGGGCGGAGCACCCCGGCCAACACCGCGTGAAACGCGGCCGGACCCCGGGTGCACTCTTTTGCCGCTGGCCGGGCCGTCGGGTCTCACCCGAGGGTCCGGCACCGCACAACGCGTTGGCCTCCGTCGACATCAATGTCTCGGCCATGGTCTTAACCATGGATCGCAACAGATCCGGATCCCTGACATAGGGGCCTTGGTCATTCCAGATCGTGAACATCCCACGGCTCTGGCCGGGAAGACGCGGATTGAGGACCCAGCGGCCCTTGCCCACAGTGGTGAAGAGGGTGGCCAGACCATCTGACTGCAATCGCTCTGCCCAGTCGCACAGCCGGCGGCGCAATTCGCGAAGGGAGGGATCAGCGCTGTCGATGCTGTCGCGGAAGGAAGCCGATCCTGGAGTCGGCTTGGCTTCCCGTTGAATCCTCGACGGCGAAACCGAGGCCGCCACAGCGCGCTCCGGCTCGACCAGTTGCGGGACGAGCACCTGGCTCCCACGCACGTCGTAGGCCATCACCGTCACCAGATCGATATCCAGACGATCGTTGGTGACGGTCTGCAGATACCCGGCAAGCTCGATCAAGTCGGTCGGCGCGGCATCGAGGACCACGACACAGCGGGCATTCCCTTTCTCGAATTCGCCGGCCATGCCGTTGCGAAAGGTCTCGATGTCGAATGATCCATCACCGATCTCGGCAGCCACCACGTCGGCGACAGTCGCGTGTCCGCGTGCGGCGACATAAGGCTGCATCAGCTCTTCGAATGCGGTCGCCGATAGCCGAAAATACAGGACGTGTATCCGAGAACCTGCGCGAAGATGGTTCTCCGATCCGAATTAGCGGCGAGTTTCACCTCGATGACCGTTGGTCGCCCGCTATCGGCATCCACGGCCACGAGATCGGCATAGCCGTTGCCGAGCTGCACCTCCCGACCCAGGATCACCAGTCTTGGCTGACCAGGAAGCGGCAACATCGCGGGAGTGAGTTCGATACTGCCGTGAAGCGCCTGCTCGTTCGCATACGGCTGCGCTGGAAGAGGTACCAGCCCATTCCCTTCGTCATGCCAGATGCCCGTCACCGATGCTCCCTTGGCCGCTGACCGTCACTAATTACCGCACGCACCCGGATGGCGGCCATCGCGACAGACGCCGACCGCATGCGGCGGCTCTCAACAGCGCGTACTTTCTCGGGGTCGACTCGATCAGCGCGATTCTCCTTCCGCGGTGCGCGTTGGTCGGGTGGCGTGCCGCCGTCGCTGGCGCGTCTGCTTCTGCGGGGCCAGGTCCTGCTTCGACATTTCCGGACGCTCGATACGGGTGGGGTCGCCGCGTACGAGCTCATCGTGGATGCGCCAGCGGGCGGTGGTGACGGCGCGCCCTGCCGCCTCCTCGCCGCGCTCGATGCGCTGTCGCAGCAGTTGCATGGCGATGCGGCGATTGAGGCTGAACTGCCGCTCGGCGTCGACCACGACGACGATCCCCGAGGGCCGGTGGGTCGCCCGTACCGCCGTGCTGGCCTTGTTTCGATGTTGACCGCCGGGGCCGCCGGTGCGGCAGGCGACGATGTCGACGTCTGCTTCCGCGAACGTCGTGCGCGGGGTATCGACCTGGCACGGTTGGGCGGTGACGTACCAGTTCTTCCGGCCGGTGCAGGCCCGGTAGGGGCTGGGGGCCTGCCAACATAGAGTTCCGGTCCACGAGGCGGCGAACGCCTCGGCGCCGGTTCCTGCGATCTGGATGAGGACCGATCGGTAGGTGCCGGGCCGGTCACCTGGAACGGTTTGGGCTCGATGGGTCTTGAGATTCTGCCGGGTGGCGTCGGCTTCCAGGCGGCGCAGCAGCCGGGCCAGCGCCCAGGCACACTCCTGCGGGCCACGCCCGGCGGATAGGAGCAGGTGGACGCTCACGGCCGGCCTCGCTTGCGGCGGTGATCCCGGTGGTCCCGGTGGTCCATTTGGGGCGTGGACCCGAGGTCGGGCGTCTTGTAGGTGACCAGAGGGACCGTGGTGTCGACGAGCGGCTCGGTGGGCTCGGTCCCCAGGGCATGGGCGACCCGGGCGGCCATCAGCCGCCGGTTGAGTGATCCCCAGCGTACGGCGTCGTCATGCAGCGCCAGGTAGGCGCCGGGATCAGGGGCCGGGCCCGCGCCGTGAACCTCGGTGTGCGCCCGCAGGATCCGTTCGCCCAGCCCTCGGGAACCGCTGTGGACGATGAGAACCAGGTCGCCGGCGGCGAGTCCGAGACGGCTCGCGTGGCCCGGCTCGAAGACGGTCCCGATCCGCGCCAGCTCGACGAAGTGGTTGCCCCGGCCGACCGTCCCGAGGCCCTCGAGGTGACCGGCGGGAATATCGCCCTTCACAACGGCCCAGGCCGGGTCGTCGGCATCCTGCTCAGGGTCCAGCGCGCGATCGAGGTCGGGGAACCGCGCGGCAAGCTTCTCGGGTACGGCCCGCTTGAGCTTGAGGGGTAACACGGCGATGCCGCACCCGATGTCGGAGCCCACCAGGAACGGGTACAACACGGCCGACGCCATGGCGGCCCCGATGGGGGCGCCCTTGCCGGGGCGCAGGTCCGGCATGCCGGCAACATGGATCATGCCGTCGAGGGCGGCCACCTGGTGGCACTGAGCGAGGGCATCGGACTCGATCCAGCTTGTGGGGGAGGCGAACACGGTGACGGTGGCCGAACCCATGGCCGGGGTGGACGGCAGCAGGGACTCCTGCCGAGAGTGTTGCTGAGACAAAACGCTCTTTTCGCTGAACAGGGGTATGGGGCGACGGCATTACGGCGCGAGTCGGCGCAGTGGCATCTCGGAGTAGCGGGGTGCGGTCCGTCAGAGCATCATGGACACCACGTTCCCTGAGCCCGCCACGCGAGGCAAGCGGTTTTCGGCCGTACGGACCTGTACGCCTGCACGCACCCCATCTAACGACCTGCGCGTGTGCTGCGGTCGACACGCGGAGACCACGCCGGATGCGTGCACTCTCATGCCGCTGTGCGCGCTCGTGCCGACTTGAGTGCGGCGTTGCTCAAGCGCGGAGGGCGGCGCGGGAGTGGAGGAAGCGGCGCTCGGTGGCGTTGCCGGTGAGCACGGCGGCGCGCTCGTAGGCCGCAGCGGCGTCGTCGGCACGGCCGAGGCGGCCGAGCAGGTCGCCGCGTACCGCGTGGAGCACGTGATGGCGGTCGAGGCCATCGAGGGCGTCCACGAGCGGCAAGGCGGCTGCCGGGCCGTACACCTCGGCCAGTGCGACCGCGCGGTGCAGCGCGACGACCGGAGTTGGTATCAGGGCGGCCAGGTGGTCGTACAGGGCAAGGATTTGTCGCCAGTCGGTGTCGGCGGCCGTGGCGGCGTCGCTGTGCACGGCGTTGATGCCCGCTTGCAGTTGGTAGGGGCCGGGCTGGTCGCGGCGCAGACACTGCCTGAGCAGATCCTGACCCTCTGTGATCAGGGTGTGGTCCCAGAGCGTGCGGTCCTGGTCGGCGAGGCGCACGAGGCCGCCGCCGGGGTCGGTGCGCGCCGGCCGTCGCGACTCGATCAGCAACATCAGCGCGAGCAGGCCGAGCACCTCTGGCTCGTCGGGCATCAGTGCCGCGAGCAGGCGGCCGAGCCGTACGGCCTCAGCGCTCAGGTCGTCGCGGGCGAGGCTCTCACCTGAGCTCGCGGTGTAGCCCTCGTTGAAGATGAGGTAGACGACGGCGAGGACCGCGCGGAGGCGGTCGGGAAGGTCGGCGTCGCGGGGCAGGCGGTACGGGATGCCGGCGTCACGGATCTTGCCCTTGGCGCGGACGAGCCGCTGGGCCATGGTCGGCTCAGGCACGAGGAACGCGCGCGCGATCTCGGCGGTGGTCAGCCCGCCAAGCAGCCGGAGCGTGAGCGCGACGCGGGTGGCGGGCGCGAGCGCGGGGTGGCAGCAGGTGAAGATCAGGCGGAGCCGGTCGTCGCGCACGGGACCTTCCTGTCCAGGGTCGGGTGCATCGTCGGACGCCCGCAGCAACAGCGCCTCGGCGTGCCGGTCGGCCCGCGTCGACTCGCGGCGCAGGCGGTCGATCGCCCGGTTACGGGCGGTCGTGATGATCCAACCGGCCGGGCTGGGCGGCACCCCGTCGACCGGCCAGCGCTGCACGGCCGTGGCGAACGCGTCCTGTACCGCGTCTTCGGCGACGTCGATGTCGCCGAAGACGCGGACCAGGACCGCGACAGCGCGGCCGTACTCCTTGCGGAAGATCCGCTCGATGTCGCCGCTCATGCGACGGGCCGCACCTCGACCGGCAGCGTGGAGGCGCGGGCCATCCTGGCGCCCCACGCCAAGGCGGCGTCAAGGTCCGGCGCGTTGATGATCGTGAAGCCGCCGAGGTGCTCTTTGCCCTCGGTGAACGGGCCGTCGGTGAGCAGCGCTTCGCCGTCGCGGTCACGGACGACCGTCGCGGTGCCGGCCGGGTGGAGGCCGACGGAGAAGACCCAGGCGCCGGCGGCCCGCATCTCCTCGGCCAGGGCGCCGAGGTCGGCCATGATCGGGGCGAGGACCTCTGGCGACGGCGGGTCGCCGTCGGGCTGGTAGACGCTGAGCAGGTACTGCCTCATGTCACGTGATCCTCTCAGGCAGTCGGGCGATAGGTCGCGATGATCACACCTTTCGTCGTCGGCACCGCCTCGACCAGCTCCCACGTGCCGTACGCGTGCTCCCCCTCGGCGAACAGCTTCGTCCCCGTACCGAGCGTGAGCGGGTGGATCGACAGCGTGTAGACGTCGACCAGGCCGGCCCTGGTCAGCGACCGCACCAGCTCGCCGCTGCCGAGCACGACCAGGTCGCCCTCGACGTCGCGCTTCAGCGCCACCACGGCGTCGGCCACATCGCCCTTCAGCAGGGACGAGTTCTCCCAAGGGAGGGGCTCGGCCATGCTCCGCGAGGCGACGTACTTGTGCTTGCGGTTGAGGACCTCGGTGTACGGGTTGCCATCGGTCTGCCGCGACCAGAAACGGTAGAACTGTTCGTAGGTGCGGCGGCCGAAGAGCATCCCGCCGTCCCCGCTCATGCCCTTGCCCATCGTTCCGGCCATGACGTGGTCGGCATACGGGTGGGCCCAGCCGCCATGCGGGAAGCCTCCCCGCGTGTCCTCGTCGGCCCCGCCCGGTGCCTGCATGACCCCGTCGAGCGTCACGTTCTCAACCACAACGAGCTTGCCCATCGCGCTCTCCCTGCGTGCAGGGCCAACCCATCGCCGGCCCGTCACCAGCTACACGAACGACCCGCCCCCGGATCGACAACGCATGAAAATGTCACTCGCGGCAGGCAACCAGGCGTCGCTTCGACCACTCAGGTGCAGCGCACTACTTTGCCGCGTTCAGGGCTGTTGCGGTAGTTGCAACCATCTGGCCAGCACTCGGCCTCCGTCTCCGATGGATGGGTCGTCCTCGGCGCTTCCGGCGCATCCCCACCCTGCGGCGGGCCATTGATCTCGAACCAGGTACCGTTCAAGCACGACGGGGTGGTCTACGGCGTATACGAGCTGCCCGTGACCTGGTGATCCGGCGCAAAGGCCGGTCCGATCGTCTGCGCGGATTCCACGCAGACGATCGGATGGGATGAGGCCCGTCCGCTCTCGCGAGTCGTGCGAGAGCAGTGACTCACGGCCTCAATCGTCTGGCCGAACCGAGCGGCTCAGCCTTGGCCATGCCCAGTGATCAACCACCGACCGCTGACTTGTCGCAATCCGAAGTGTTCGGTCTGCAGCCCGTCGCCCGTTGTGATGACCTCGCATTGGCAGAGGTCATACGAAGAACTCACCAGGCCCAAGCTCCGGACCTCATGGGCGATCAGCGAAGCCATCTTCCTATCCGCCGACCCCGCCCAGCGACCAGCGCTGTGGCCCGAGATTCACGCTCTAGAACTACGCCGAGACTCCCCCGCCCTCACAACGCAAGCCGGCCGCCAACGGCACGGATCACAACGATGGCTCGAATGGCTCTCCACCCGTCCCGCCGTAGCCGACACTCCTCTGGACCTGCCCGTCCGCGGGGATTCCACCTCACCGGCAGCCGCAACACGGCCCACACCAGTCGTACAGGAGCAACGATCTCCAAGCCGCAATGTCTGACTCAACCTGTTCAGCGCTCGTACGGTTTTGTCCTGCCTGAGCAGCCGCAACCGACCACGGCCGTCGGGATCGATGGGATCCGCCGGAGCCGTCCCCGCTGGAAACTCGACCCGGTCACCGGCAAATATCGTGTGGTCGCGGACCGCTAGCACGTCGGGTACACCGATCTTTCGGGCAATCAGGGGCTGCTCGGCCAGGTCGAGGGCCGCGTCTCCACCGTGGTCGCCGCATTGGCTAGCCGCCCAGTCCGCCGAGTGGAAAGACGCCATTACCCCCATGTGGCGATCGACATGTGCCAAATGTTTCGTCCGGCGATCCGCAACGCGTTGCCGCACGCCACCATCGGCGAGCCTGCCGGCGGCGATTTGCCGGGGCAGGTCCTGGGTGATCCTCTCGCAGCGGACTCCCAGGACGGCCAGCCCTGCTCGCCCCTCGACCTGGACCTGGCCTGAGACACACCGTCGCCGCCGCAGCACGATCGATGGCAAGAAAAGGCGGCGCACGACACATTCGAATGGCCGTGATCCCTGAAGGGATCACGGCCATCGGTCTCGGTCAGCCGCTCCCGAACCCGGTCACGAGCCACCGGTCCTTCACGTACCGCACCCCGAAGCTCTGAGCGAAGTCGCCGTCGGGGTATGACCCGTCGTTGACCTCGCACAGCTCCATGGTGACATTCATCCTCCGGCACTTCTCCCCGGCCGGGCACAGGTCCGATGTGTACGACTCGCCGATCGTGATGTCATTCGCCGAGATCCAGTTCCGGAACGGATTGATTGAATTGTTGAACTCGTTGTCGAAATCCGTTTCCGGCACCATGACGGCACGAACGGTCTCCGCGTCTTTGCCGAGCAGGGCATCGATGTAGGCGCGCACCACCTCCTCCGGGCTGGCCGAGGCGGGCGGCACCGGCACGTCCCGCCTGACGACCTGCCCGCACCAGCAGCTGGTCAGCACCGGAATCAGGACGAGGACCAGCAGCGCTCGGCGAATGCCACTACCACGCAACACGGCCGAACACCAGCCCGCTGAACTCCTTGACGTCGAACCGCTCCCCGAGATTCATGAAGGGACCGGAACCCGTGCCCGCATGCCCGCCGTGCTGCGCGAAGTACACCTGCTTGATGTTGATCGGTGGGCTCCCCTTCACGTTGGTGACGATCCCCATATGGGTGTACTCGCCAGTCTTTCTGTTCAGGAAGTAGATCGTGTCACCGATCTTGACGTTGGAAAGCCGCGAGTCGGTTGGCGTCCACGTGGCGGAGACGGTGGCCCGAGTCTCATCGGACTGCCCGAAGGGGTAGGTCATGAAGTGCTCGTAATTTTTGTTCGCCGCTGCGAACGTGAAGGAGTCATCTCCCCAGCCGCGTTCCCACCAGGTGCCTCTGCTTCGCCGGTCGACGAAGGACAACCATTCCCAGACGTGGATCTGGCGGAACTTGCCGCCCCGAGCCAGCGCCTTGGACACGAAGTCGGCGCAGTCGTTGGGATACTCCCAGCCCTTGCTGGTGGCTGGGCCGACGTTCACCTCGGCCCAGATGGCGGCTTTCTCCCGCCGGGTCAGCGCCGTCGCGGCCAGAGTCCGGGCGAAGGCCGGGGGATCCGCGGTGCTGTCGTTCACCGGCGGCAGCACGGTGACCGGATCCGGCGCCACGCCACCGGCCCAGGCGTTTACCTGTGACGAGTTGCCCGCCGGCATGGCGTCCACAGCGGACGCGCTCTTCTCGCCGCTGAGCTTGAGCTGGCCGTTGCCATTCGCGTCGGCGGCGAAGACGAAGTCCTCCGTGGCGGTCCACTCGTTCTCGACCGGATCGACCGGGCCGTTGTACACGGTGGTCCCGGTCACGGCCGAGCGCACCACGACGGTGCCGTCGTCCAGCTTCGACACCAGGGTGTCAGCGAGCCCGACGCCGGCGGTGGCACGGTCCTCAACTCCCGTGGTGATCAAGTCCTGCTGTCGCGCGTACAGCATGGGCTCGATCTTGGCCGCTTGGCTGGCGTCCTCGACGGCCTCCCCGGTGTTCTCCGTCCGCTTGTCGAGCAGGCTCTGCCGGGCCTCGGCGTACTCGTCGACCGCGTCTTGGTAGGCGGTCGGGCCGCCGGGAACGGCCTGCGGGACGGTCTCCGCCGACACCTTCCACGGGCCGACGCCGAACGGCGTGCGGGTGCGGACCTGGAATCGGTAGGTGGCGCCGTTGGTGAGCCCGCCGACGATGACCGTGGCCTCGTTGGCAGTCAGGGATCGGACGACCGTGTTCCCGGTGTCCAACACTTGCAGGTCGAAGCTCTGGATCTCGGTGTCCGCGCCGAGGTCGTCCGGGCGCGCCCACCGGAGCAGCGCTCCGCCGTCGCCCTGCCGGACGTCGATCCTGGGGATGATCCCGGGTGGCCCGGCCGGGCGGTAGGTCACCCGCAGTGAGGTGGGGCGGCTCGCCCCGCTCCCGCCGAGCTCGACCGGCGGAACGGTCTCGTCGGAGAGCACTACCACACCAGGGTCGATGAAGGTCTTGTCCGGCACCTCGTGCCGCCAGCCATCCGCGTTCGCGGTTACGTCGATCTCCGGTGTGCCGACCTGCACCTGCTGCTGTGACTGCTGGACCAGACCCGCCACCAGCGCGGACCCGGTCGGGTTCTCCTCGAGCTCGTTCTTTTCGAAGTGGGCCGCGATCACCTGGCTGTTGGGGCATGGTCCATCGCAGGTCGCGCCGCCGAGGTCCAGCAGCGCGGAGGTGATCAAGGCTCCCGGCGGAAGGGAGCTCATGTCTGCCTTGATCAGCGACACCTTGCGGGCCGCTCCCGCGCCGCCCACCTGGGCGGTGGACGGAGTGAGCGGGCAGGGCGCGCCCCCGCAGGCCGTGGCCGAGGCCGAGGCCGAGCGGATGGTCAACGCGTTACCGGACAGGGTGACCTGCTGGGTCGGCGGTGATTCCGGTTCGGGGACCGGTGCGCCGAAGGGTACGGGCGCGGTCTTCGGCGTGCAGATCTCCGCCAGGCACGCGTCCATCCGCCAGTAGTAGGAGCCGTCCTCGGCGATCAAGCCACCCGGCACCCGAGCGGTCAGCCGCTCACCGCCGGAGACCTCGCCCTCCGCCAGAGGGACGGGGCCGAGCGGTGTGCCGTCCGCCTGGTACAGATAGAAACGGCCCTTGACTGGACCACCCGACGGACGGGAGACGATGCCGGACAAGGTCGGGTTGAGCGGTTCCTCCGTGCCAGTAGCCAGGTCGGTCGGAAGATGAGGGGCATCGGAAGTGATCCGATAGAAGGGCGTCTCGTTACAGATCCGCGGCGTGACCCCGGTCAGGCAGACCTTGATCTTGAACTTGAAGCTGTCTGGGCTGCCGAGCTTGAACTCGCTCCTGATCACCTGTCCAGACAGGGCGCTGGAGATCGGCGGGAAGAGCTGCGCGGAGGTCATGGCCGCGACCTCGTTGGAGGAGGGGCCGGCCTGCCCGGCGTTGTCGATAGCCACGACGCGGTAGTAGTACTGGCCCTGGGCCATGCCGCTGTTGCTGTAGGTCAGAGAGCTGAGTGTGGCGATTCGTGTGGCGGGGGTCGGGGTGAAGTTCGCCGTCTTCGAGCGGTGCACCTCGTAGCTGACCGCGCCGTGGTCGTCGGTCGCCGCTCCCCAGGACAGGTCGACGGTGTCGGGTCCGGCGACGGCGGTCAGTGTGCCGGGCGCGGTGGGCGGATTGTCCACAGGAGGTGGCGCGCCGACGGCCGTGTTCATGTCGGCCTGGATCTGGGCCTGGGTGAGGGCGATGTTGTAGACCCGGACATCGTCGATCAGTCCGCTGAAGTAGGTGCCCGCCACGGTGTCGGCGCCGATCCGCAGGGGCGAGGTGCTGGTGTCGTTGGTGCCGCTGACGTTGGTGGTGGTGACCGGGGCGCCGTTGACGTAGGTCTTCACCGTCGTGCCGTCGTAGACGCCGGCGATGTGGCTCCACGACCCGGTCGGCAGAGCGGTGCTCCCCGTCGCGGAGTAAGCGCTGCCGCCGATCTTCACCTGCGAACTGGGTAGATAGCTATAGGTCGGCATGATCGCGCACAGGAAGGGAGCCGCGGTGCAGGTCTTCACCGCGGCGTGCAAGGCATAAGGGGGCCCGGACGTGGCTTCCTTGACCAGCGCCGGACGAGTCGCCCCCAGGGTCGTGGGTTTGACCCAGGCTTCCATGGTCAGCTTGCCGGTCATCCGTAGGGAGGCGGCATCCGGGACGGTGACCATGCTGGATGTGCCGTTGAACGACAGTGCCTGGCCGTACTTGCCCGCCGCCCAGGCCGTGCCACTCGCCGTGCCCACGTTGCCGGTGCCGGACTTGTCCGCCACCGTGGTTCCGGTGCCCTCGTCCATCCCGTACGCGGCGACCAGACCCGGAACGCCCGTCGGAGACGGTGACGGAGTGGGCGTTGGGCTGGGACTCGGCGACGGTGTCGCGGTCGGGACCGGAATGGGCGTCGTCGGATCGGAGATGGACACCAGGTAGTCGAGCTTCTTGCCGTCGATCGAGGTGGACGAGTAGTTGATCTTGACGTCGCTGGTGCGGGAGATCGCGTCGTTGCCGACGATCGAGTCGATCGATTCGCCGGTCACGGTCGGAATCTCCGGCGGGAGGAGATAGGTCACGCTCAGCCGGGGCGGGCTCTGACCAGACTCGACCGAATCGAAGGACCAGTACTTCGCGGTCACCGGGTCTGGATCGTCGGGCCAGCTCGTACGCGGATCCTCGTTCGACTTCAGCTCAACCCCGTAGTTGGGGGTTCCGGCAGACCATGCCTTGGCCATCTGGGTGACATCGATCGAGTTGGTGATGATCCCAGAGTCGCAGGAAGGCTGCGTCGTCACGGCTCCACTTGAGGTGACCGGGGGGCGGGAACTCCACGAGAGCCCACTTGTGCTCCAGGTTGACGTGATCGCCGAGGTCGTGATCGTCGCGCCCGCGCAAGGCCCGGTGTAGTAGCCCACCAAGTCGAGATGGGCGGAGTCGATGTACTTGTTGAGGTAGGCGGTGCTGTCCTCGAACTTCACGTAGCCGCGCAGAAAGTTCGGATAGATCTTGTTGGTGTAGGTGCAGACGCTTCCCGAGCATCTGCGTTCGGACTGCCAGTAGGTGCCGGTGCCGGCGTTCAGCACCGACCCGGTGCTGTCGGCGGCCCCGGTCCGCGCCTGGACCCACGCGTCGCTGCCCGCGGCCAGCGATACGGTGGGATCCACCGTCAGGGGATAGCTGGTGTCCTTGTCCGCGAGGAACTTCGGGTCCGGAGTGATGACCAGCGTCTGGTTGCCAGCCTTGCCGACCACCCGCGCGTCCACGTCGCCGCGCATGTTCGGGCTGGTCTTCACATCCGCGCTCGGCGCCTCGGTCATGTACGGCTCGGCAGCCGCGGCCACGGTCCTGCCCTTGGCGTCGGTCAGCTTCAACCCGCCCGACTTGCTCTCGGCCAAAGTAAGCCCTGCCGTACGAACCGGAAGCCGGAACTCCACCGGCACCGTCGGGCGCTCGCGCAGGATCACGTCATGGCGAAATCCGGACGCGAGGGCGGTCACCACCAGATCCGCCTTCATCCCAGGCCGGGAGATGTCGTAGATCGCCTTGTTGCCCTCGATCCGCGGCTTCGGCAGCGCGGTCGGCCACTCGACCGCGAACGACTGATCGTCGCGCTCCAAGGCGACGAGATGCGCGTCCCCGCCCGAGCTGATCCGAACGTCAGCCCTTGCCACCTTCGGCTGGAGCGCCCCGTCGCGTTCTTCCAGGGTGGTGTCGATCCACCGGAACGTTCCGTCCGGCTGCTTGACCCGGGCCGGGCCCGCCCACGACTGAGTGGTCAGATGACCGTCCGGGTAGGCCCAGGTCCAGCTTGACTCGGTGTCCGCCGCGGTCACCTGGACGGGCTTGTCCTGCTTCTTCGCCTCAGCGACGGCGGCTCGCAGCGCGGCATCGGGATCGGCGGGCTTGGGGAAAGTCGTGATTGGCGGAGTGGATGATCCCGGAGCGCTACCTGGACTCGGCTGCCCGTCATCCGCAACGGCGGGGACAGCCCCACCCGCCAGCAGTGACATGGCCACGATGGCCGTGACCAGCCCCGTCTTTGGTCCCGATCTTCGGCCGCCGACCGCTGAGGCGGGGAGGAAGGTGCCTAACTTTCTCACATTTACCCCGTTGGGAAATAAGCGAAATGTCAGGCGATCTCTATCAGGGATCTCCGGCCCCTTACAAGCTCTTCCTAAAAGTTAGCGGGCTAAATTCTTTAATATTCTCTAGATAAATTCTAGATTGTGGTGGACGCTCCGTTCTTCATCCATCTCCGGGCCATACATAAGGCCAGGTCCGTGTAGCTTTTCCGCGATATAGCGACAATCGGGTCGGGCGGTTTGGGTGCGCCACAGGTTGAGCGGCGCGAGTGTGAGGTTCGCCACACAGATCCGGTGGCCGAGCTCGCCGACACTCCGGGCTCGCCGCGTTCAAGCCGGACGCTGCGGAGACGAAGGCCCGCGAGCTTCGCTCTTCCTTGACCGGGCCGGTGGCACCGTGCGATATCGGGCTGGCGCTGGCGGATGCGTCCATGGTCACCGGCTTGCCGATCCGGCTCGCCGCAGTTGTTCAATGCTGGCGCACTGTTGCCTGATTCTGCCTTTTCGCGAAGGGAGCGAAAGCGACGGCTGTGTCCGTTCTAATGCTCCCCGGCAACCAAGCGATTAATCGTTGTCTCGTCGTGACGTGGTCGGGCGTCGCACCGAATCAGCGTGCGCGAACCTGGGCGCGGCGAGCATGTGCCAGATGAACGATCGACAATGGGCGATACCTGATCGGTCCATCCATACGGCTGCCGGGGCATGCTCCGCGCGCGAACCTGTGAACGTTTCCGCACTGTCTGATGGGAAGCCCAAGAAGATCGCGAGCGCGCTGCCAGTGCTTGTCTGCTACGGCATGACAGGGGTGACGGACGCAACTCCCGTCAGAGTCCTGGCGAAATCCATGACGGTCTGCGCGTCGGCGCGAGCCTGCAGCTTCACCGTGAAGGATGGCGCGTCTCGGTTGTCCTGGTAGCTGACCCATTTGACCTGAGGGAGCGCCTGAAGTTCGGTCAGCAGAGCGGTCTGCCGCTCCGCGGTAATCGCACCGCGGCAGTCAGTGGTCCGTTTCACGCACAGGACGATGCTCACGGTGCTTATGCGCTCCTGATTCAGCAGGGGTAGGGCGACGACCACCACGATGACGACAACTGCCATGGCCAACGCGGCCGCCACGGAGCGCACGGGTCGGCGGCGCTGGCGACCGGGCCGGCTCGCCGCCCGGGTGAGATGCTCCGCGGCTCCCGGCGCGGTCATCCGCTTCCGCGGATCCTTGGTCAGCAGACCGGCGATGAGCGGCCGCAACCGGTCGGCCGTACGCATGGGCTCGGGGTCGCGCGTGAGGATCGCGGCGAACAATGCGGCCATGGTGTCACCACGCCGGAACGGCGGACGGCCCTCGACCGCCGCGTAAAGCACGACCCCGAGCGACCACAGATCGGACGCCGCGACCGCTCGCTCCCCATTGAGCCGCTCCGGCGCCATGAACGCGGGCGAGCCGATCAAGGTCCCTGTCGCGGTCAGCGTCGGATCGCCCTCGGCCTGCGCGATGCCGAAGTCTGTGAGCACAACCAACCCGTTGGCCAGCAGCAGGATATTGGCCGGTTTGACATCCCGATGCGTGATACCCGCCCGGTGCGCAGCGTTCAGCGCCCCCAGGACCGCCAGTCCGATCTCAGCCGCTCGCGCTTCACTGACATGCCTCACCTCGGCGAGTTCTTCCTCCAGCGACCGCCCGACGAGGAACTCCATGACGATCCAGGGCGTCCCGTTCTCCTCGATGACGTCGTAGATCGTCACCACGGACGGATGCCGGAGCCGAGCCGCCGTACGCGCCTCATTGAGCACCCTGGCCAGCGCGTCGGTCCTGGAGGGCCCCGGCGGTAAGTGGTCCAAGACGACCTGCTTAAGGGCCACGGTGCGGTTGAGAACCGAATCGTGGGCGCGCCACACGACCCCCATGCCACCGCGCCCCACAACCTCGACCAGACGGTACCGGCCACCGACCGCATCGGCACTGGCATCGATCACGCAGCCGAACCTATACCGCGGAAGGCCTCACAATTTGCGTCAACTCACATATTCCACAGACATTGACTCAGTCCACAGTCCCGTCGATGAGCCGGTGTCTGTCATCGCGGCTGGGAGCGAGAGGGGCGCGGAGTTCACCTCGGACCGAACCGCAGGCCAGATCCTTCGAGGCGAGGCTCAAGCCCTACCAGATGGCGACCCCGGTGAAGGCTTTCCAGCGCGCCGTGCGGAGCGTCCAAGGAAATCTTCTCGCCTGCGGACGCTGCGGCTGGTCAACTTCACCAACATCGCCGGGGGAACCCGCGGGGGCCCGCGATGACTTCGGCAACCCGTTGATTGCTGTCGATCGCACGATTCGGGAACTCCGTCAGCCCTGGGATCTATCCCGAAAGGCTTCGAATTACTTCTGCGCCGGGATTCGATCTTCACGTGGCATTCCATATGCCTTATTCTCTTGTGCGAAATTTAGCAGGAGCATGGCCGAGGATCGGTATCCTTGTCGGCCCCCAGAATGATGCGACCATTCGAGTAAAGGGAAAGGCTACGAACGTTCGTGATGCCACGGTACAAAGGGATGCGGGTAATCTCTTCGCCGTCTTCGATGACGCGTAGGCTGTCCGATTTCGCGTCCGCATCATAGGCGTCGTAGACAATAAGGGCTCCGGAGACGGCGAACTGGCCCATGGTTTCATGTTCACTCTGTGCCTGGACAGCGACGGTGAGCCACGTCGAAGTACACGGTGAAAGCGCCGACGAGGAGGCGACCAGGACAAGCAGCGGAACGTCGAAGCACTCGGCTGGCAGTGCCAGTGTGGTGGCGGCGCGCTCGTTGTCGGCGAAGCGGACAAACCGGACTCTTGACCAAGCCGGCACGGCGCAGAACACGTGCAGCCCGCCGCTGGCATTGTCCCTGGTGACGAAGCGGATGTACTGCCCGATGCCAGCCATGATTCGGTCGTCGAGTGTCGGCGAGGCCTTCTCGATGGCCTCGGTCACCGATGCGAGGGTCTCCTCGACGGCCAGCGTGAAGACGTGGCCGTCGCTGGATTACGCGGTGGCCAGCGCGAGCGTCTCGGCCGCCGCGGTTCTGCTCGCTGTCACCTATCGCAGGAGACGTCTGCTGGTGGCCGATGCGACGGTGTGGTGGCGCCGCACGCGCCTGACCCGGGAAGGCGATCGGCTCAACGGACGTGCTGCCGTTCATCGAGCAAGGTGAGGGCGCCGCGCAAGAGCAGCAGGCCGTCGCCCAGGTGCCGGACGCCCCGCTCAAGCAGGAGCCGGAGCAGGAGGCGTCGAACCTCAGCTATGTGCTCGCGTTGTCCGCGCTGCATGGGATGGGGCTCACTGGTCCCGGCGCCGACGATGTGGCTCGTGCCATGGTCCTGGAGTTGCTGACTGGACAGGACATCGCGACCCGCGTGCTCATGCCGCAGGAGGGCGCGGTCCGCCTGTTCGGAGAGGAGGTGACGGGTGTTAGATCCCTGGGCTGGTGGTGGCTACGCTGCAGGACGTGGTGACCGAACTGGAGGTGGAGATCATCAGGCGGACGGGGCAGCGGACCGGTTCCGGAGTTCCCGAGGGCCTGCCGTGGCTGTTCGTGGTCGCCTCGCCTGGCGCGGCGGCGGAGCGGCTGCACCGGATCATCGAGGGCGGCATGGAGGACCTCATCCTTGGTGCGTTTCTCGACGCGTGGTCGTACGGCATCACCTGCAAGGTCCACGACAGCGCCGTGATCAGCACCCTTGGAGGGGAGGTCGGCACCGGCGTGGACCGGACGCCGGCTTTCTACATGTAGCAAGTCGAAGGCCGCGGCGCGGTTGGCGGCCCTCACCGCAACGGCTTGACGAGGAACGTCGTAGACCGGCGAGTGGGACTGCCTTGGCTGGAGATCGCCATCCTTGCTCCAGCGCCTCACGAGCGGTTCGCGGACAGCGCGGTGAGGACCTGCAGGCAGCTTGGGCGCAGTCATGCCCTGTATAGGTGCCATTGCTCCGAGCCGCGCTGTGTTTCAGGCGCCGGTAGAAAACGGTTCGCGGGGTGTGGGGGAAGCTGCCGATACTGATCGGGTCCGTCCGGCTGTTGGAGGAAGCGTGCGGTTGCGCATGAGGGTGCACCGGATGGCTGGGCCGGGCCGGCTTCGTCGTGTGCTGCTCCCGGACTTCTCTCTGCGCAACACGTGGGTGCGGTCGCCCGACCAGGATGGTTACGGGATGCTGACCTCCTCACGCGCCGACTTCCTGCGGCTGGGCGCCCTGGTACGGCTGGCCGCCGACAGCCCGCACAGCGCGGTCTTCATCCCCTGCGGCGCCAATAGCGTGCCTCACCCGATGTGGTGGTTCAACCACCAGCCCCCGATGGATCTGGTGATCGTCCGGCACGATGTCGGTCTGCCGCCGTCAGCCTGGAAGGCGGTGAGAATGCGATGCCGGCGTCAAACCGCGGAGATCAGGACCATGACCACCGCTCCTGCCGTCACCACCGGGGAGCCCGAGCAATGGGAGTGGAGCCACGAGCGGCTGCTGTGCCTGACCACATACGCGAACACCTTGGTGGTCGCGGCACCGGCGTGGTCCCTGCGGCATCTGGCCGGGATGCTCACCGACGCGGGTGAGCTCATCGCATCCGATCGTGACATCCACCGGTACGGCGAGGCGGCGCTGACCACGCTCACTTACGTGATCCGCGACGGCGGCGGCGTGCCGGGCGGCAACGAGTTCGACATCTACGGCCGCGACCCGATCTTTCACAAAAGCCACTGGGAGCGGCGCCAGGGAGTTTGATCTTCAGCCGGTGCCGATGGTTGGATCTCCGTTACAAGCCGAAGGGGGCGCGGTGAGCAAAGGCCCGGAATATCTCGCCTTGCGCGGTCTCGACCCGGAGGGGATCAGGCGGCGGCTGACGGCTGGCGGTGACCCCGCTTACCCGCGCACCCTCAACGAGGACCTGCATGAGGCCGCCTGTGAGGGTGTGGCCGAGGCCATCGAGGTGCTCGTTGAGTATGGCGCGGACGTGGAGTCGGTCGAGCTGGACGAGACGCCGTTATGGGTGGCGGTACGGCGCGGCCATCGGGACGCCGTCGCCGCTCTGCTGCGGGCGGGGGCTGATCCGTGGCGGCCGGTGGTGGCCAACAGGTCCCCGGGATGGATCGCGTTGACCGGGCCGCTCGGCGACCTGTTCCGTGGCCTGCCTGGTGCTCCCGTGGTGGAGGCAGATTGGTTGCGACGGCAGGCGGAAACGGACGCTCTGGTCGCCCGCTATGACAGCTGGGACTACTGCGGCGATGGTGAGGGCTTCGCGTTTGTCGCCGATGTCGACGAGGACATGGCCATCCGGCGACTCGGCCTTGACCCGGCCGCCTGTCCAGTCGTGGACGAGGACGACTACCTTGATGTCGGGCTCTCCGGCCCGGGGGAGGCGCTGTGGCTTGGGCAGCCGCCAGGCGGCACGGGGGTCGCGCTGTTCAGCGTCATCAGCTTTGATCCTGGCAGCGAGCATCTGTGGTGTCCGCTCAGCTCGCCCGGCCTGGTCACCAGTGTCGCGACGAACATGGTCGCGGACGACGTCATCGAGGTCTGGCGTGACGGTGTAAGCGTCCGGTACTTCCAGTCGCTGCACGAACCCGAGGAGGACTCGCTGCCGGAGGAGTGGCTGTGCCGCTTCTACGACAGATCGCAGGGGTCGCCGACCAGGCTGGCCCGGGGGCTGGCACTCGGGACATTGCTCACCGGGGTCGAAATCGATGAGGAATGGCTGTTCCACGCCCCCAAACGGCTCGTGACACCGCCCTCACCACAACTGTTTGAATGACCGACCTCTGGGTTCCCGGCTGACCACTCGGAACGGTGGCCTGGAAACCTCCGGGATGCGGAGTTCCCGTGGCGGGAGGGTGCTGCCATCAGAGGGCTTAGCGATGCCGGGTAAGGCGAGATCATCAGCGAGCGCGCCGCTTGGGCAGCAGGAAGGCCGCGATCAGGGCGGCCGGCCAGCCGATGTAGGTAACTCCGCCGAGGCAGTTGAGCGCGAGAGCAGGGCGAAGTTCTCGACCCCGCGTAAGAGTCCGATAAGGGTGGGCAGGAGGTAAACGACCAGGAGCAGCAGGATCAGTGCGATCCAGAAGATGTAGCTGTTCGCCAGCGCCTCCACGCTCACATCTTTCCGCAGTTGACCAATTACCGATTGCGATTTCGTGCAGGTGCTGCGTCGGCTTGCTCGCAGGTGCGGCTGCCGCTGCTGTGCTGGTGCGACTCGTCTGTACGACCTCGTTGATCGAGCGTGGGAAGTCCTCCTGGGCGAGCTTCACGGCTTCGGGGAGTTGGCCGCATCCGCGCGTACGTATGCCGACTGGCGGCCGGGCGCTTGGCGCCGTCCGGGATGTCCCTGGCCTGCTCCGGGACCTGGGCTCCAGTGGAGCGGCAGGCGGCGGGGAACAGCATCCAAGCGCTCCGGCTGCGGCGACGCCGCCGAGCTGAAGAAATGACCGCCTGGAGGGTCGATTCACGCATCGATTATCCACAGCCCCGCCGTACGTGATCGGCGCTTCAGCATCTGCCCGCCCGCCGCCCAAGGGCAGGCGTGTCCGCTCGACCGGCGAGCCCGCCGGCCAGTAGAAGAGAGGCGCTCTCCCCTTTTGATGAAGGCGCTTCGATGAAGGCGAGAGTGGTGGCGGATGGTCCGGCGGACGAAGACGCGCAGGAGCCTGCTCGTCTCCAGACACTGGATCCAGGCGGCGCTGCTGGTGGCGGTGTTCGGGTTCTTCGTGATGGGGCTGCTGGCCTTCCGCACCTATACCTCGCATCCACCGGTGCCACGGCTCGTGGTGAGCGACTCCGGGCGGGAGCTGTACACCGGGAGCGACGTCGCACAAGGGCAGAAGATCTTCCTGGCCAACGGGCTGATGCAGTACGGCTCGGTGCTGGGACACGGCGGCTATCTGGGGCCGGACTACACGGCCGATTATCTGCGCCGGGCCGCCACGGCTGCCCTGCGGGCGTACGGCAGCAGCGACCAGGCGCGCCAGCGGATCCGGCGGGAGTTCCGCGCGAACCGCTACGACCCCCGCTCGGGGGTGCTGCGCTTCACCGGCGCGCAGGCGGACGCCTTCGCCGCGCTCACCGAGCACTACCGCGTCTACTTCGGCGACCCGCGCACCGACAAGGGACTGCGGCCACGGGCGATCACCGATCCCCGGCTGGTCCACCAGCTCACCGCGTTCTTCTCCTGGACCGCCTGGATCGCCTCAGCCGAACGCCCCGGCAAGGATTACTCCTACACCAACAACTGGCCGGCCGAGCCACTGGTCGGCAACGGGCCCACCGCCGGCAACGTGGTGTGGAGCGTGGTCTCGCTGATCGCGCTGCTCGTCGGCATCGGAGCGCTGTTCGGGGCGGTCGGCCGATGGGGCACCTATCTGGGCTGGAAGGGCCGCCAGTCGGAGGCCATCTCGTTCCGCTCCCCCGACCAGGTGAGGCTCACCCCGGCGCAGCGCGTCACCGCGTTCTTCTTCCTCGTCGTCGCCCTGCTCTTCCTCGCCCAGGTGCTGCTGGGCGGCGCGACCGAGCACTACCGGGCCGACCTCTCGGGATTCTTCGGCATCGACATCGCCCGCGTGCTGCCGTTCAACCTGGCCCGCACCTGGCATCTGCAGCTGTCGCTGTTCTGGGTGGTGGCCGCATTCCTGGCGGCCGGGATCTTCCTGGCCCCCCTCATCGCCGGGCGTGAGCCACGCGGGCAGAAGGCGCTGGCCTGGACGTTGTTGTCGGCCCTGTCCGTCGTGGCGGCCGGCTCCCTCACCGCCGAAGGGTTGAGCATCCACGGGTTCATCCGGCCCGGCAACTTTTGGGGAAGCCAGCAGTTCGAATGGCTCGACCTGCCCCGCCTCTGGCAGATCCTGCTCGTAGCCGGCCTCTTGCTGTGGATCCTGATGATGTGGCGGGTGCTGCGCGGAAGCCTTTCCGGGGAGAGCCGCGGCAACATGCCCTGGCTGTTCTTCCTGGCCGGCCTCGCGATCCCCGTCATGTACGCGGTGGGCCTGCTCGCGACCCCCGGCGACACCTTCACCGTGACCGACTTCTGGCGGTTCTGGGTGGTGCACCTGTGGGTCGAGGACTTCCTCGAACTGTTCACCACCGTCATGGTCGCCTACATGTTCGTCCAGCTCGGCGTGGTGCGGGAGAAGGTCGCCCTGGTGGTCATCTATCTGGACATCATCCTGTACTCGGCGGGCGGCGTCATCGGCACGATGCACCACCTCTACTTCAGCGGCGAGCCCGCGGAACACCTGGCACTGGGCGCGTTCTTCTCCGCGCTGGAGGTCGTGCCGCTGACCTTCCTGACCGTGGAGGCCTGGTCCTTCCTCCAGTTGGGCGCGCGCCAGCACCTGGAGTCCCGGACCCCGTTCCCACACCGCTGGGCGGTGATGTTCCTGGTCGCCGTGGGTTTCTGGAACTTCCTCGGCGCGGGGGTCTTCGGCTTCCTGATCAATCTCCCCATCGTCTCCTACTATGAGATCGGCACCGGCCTCACCGCCAACCACGCGCACGGCTCGATGATGGGCGTGTACGGCATGCTGGCCGTCGCCCTGGGCCTGTTCGCGCTGCGCTACCTGATCCCCGCCCACCGGTGGCCCGAGAAATGGGCCAAGGTCTCCTTCTGGTGCCTCAACATCGGCCTGGCCTGGATGTGCTTCGCCACCCTCCTGCCGCTCGGCCTGCTGCAGCTGTATGAGTCGGTCGCCTCCGGCTACTTCGAGGCGCGCTCGCTGGCTTTCGTCGCGGGGGTGCGCACCAACACGGTGCTCGAATGGCTGCGACTGCCCGGTGACCTGGTCTTCATCATCGGCGGGGTCCTGCCGTTCTGCTGGATCGCCTGGCTCGGCGTCCGCCACCGGGGCCGTCAGGCCCCCACCGACCCCGTCACGGGCGAGACACCCGCGCCGTGGCTGTCGGAGATCCGCGAGCCGGTGGACACGGGATGATCGGCCCGTTCGCCGCCGAGGTTGTCCTGGCCGACGGCTACGCGGCCGGGCTGCTGGCCACCGCCTGCGGCCTCGACCGCCTGGCCCGCCACGTCGCCGAGCGCACCGAGCGCCACCGCACCGGCGGCTTCACCTACCGCCCCGAACACGACGCCTGGATCTGCCCCACGGACCAGATGCTCTGGCCGGTGCGGCACGACCGGCGCCTGACGCTCTACCGGGCCAGACCCTCGGTGTGCAACGCCTGCCCGCGCGAGGCCGACTGCGCCCCGTCGCAGCGAGGCCGCGAGATCGTGCGGGCGCCGCGCCCCTGGCCGCACTCGGAAGCCGGGCGATTCCACCGCGGGATCGCCCTCGTGCTGGTCACCCTCGCCGCGACGTTGACGCCGGTCGAGGCGGCACGCCATCCCACCTGGCCCGACCTCGCCCTCAGCGCCGCCACTCTCGCGCTCACCGCCCTGACCGGATGGTGGCTGACCGGGCACCTCCGAGCCACCCCCGCCGACTTCCCGGCTCCGTACGGCACTGCGGCGCAACCTGACTCCGGCACGGCGGCGCCGGACCGGTACACCACCGTCTGGAGGTCGGACTCATGATCTGGACAGTCGCCGCGGCGGTCCTACTCGGCCTGGCCGCCTTGACCGGGCTGCGCGTTTTGCGGGAGTACGAGCGCGCGGTCGTCTTCCGGCTCGGCCGCCTGCTCCCCCCGCACGGGCCCGGCCCCGTGTTCCTGGTGCCGCTGGTGGACCGGATGGCCCGCGTCGATCTGCGGACCATCGCCCTCACCATCCCCCCACAGGAGGCGATCACCAGAGACAACGTGCCGGTCCGGGTCAACGCGGTCGCCTATTTCCGCGTGGTGGACCCGGTCCGGTCGGTGACCGAGGTCGAGAACCACGCGGTCGCGACCTCCCAGCTTGCCCAGACGAGCCTGCGGTCCGTGCTCGGCCGCCACGACCTGGACGCCCTGCTGGCCGAGCGCGACCGCCTGGGCGAGAGCCTGCAGAAGGTCCTCGACGAGCACACCGAGCCATGGGGCGTGAAGGTCACCCTCGTCGAGATCAAGGACGTCGAGATCCCGGAGGCCATGCAGCGCGCCATCGCCCGCCAGGCCGAGGCCGAACGCGAACGCCGCGCCAAAATCATCAACTCCGAGGGAGAGGTGCAGGCCGCGGAGAATCTGCGGGACGCGGCGGAGATCCTGTCCACCAGCCCGGCCGCCATCCAGCTGCGCTACTTGCAGACCCTGCTGGAGCTGGGCGGCGAAGGCCGCTCCACGATCGTCTTCCCGGTCGCCGTCTCCGGCTCCCCCTCCTTCGAGGCCGGTCACGCCGGCATGCTGCCCGCCGTACTCGCCGCCGCGGGCTCGCGTCCGGAGGCCACGGGCCGCAGCGCCCCGCCTCCGGACAGAGCGTAAGTCCTCGGGCCTAAAAGCGCACCATTCGCCGTCATCGAGTGAGCGTGATGTAAGCCTCTGCTGCATTGCCACGGTTGGTCATGTCTCGAGTGTGATCCAGGGCGCTTGTCGCCGTCGGCCACCTGGGAGGTGGGGCTCCAGTCTGGCGTCCGCACCTACGCCTACCCCGCGGCGGGTACGGCGCAGCCGCACACCGTCCGCTCGGTGACGACCGCCGGGCCAGGCGTCTCGGCACGATGCCAGCCCCGGAGGAAGTACCCCCAAGAGCTCCGCGAGCGCGCGGTGCGGATGGTGTTTGAGATCCGGCAGCGGACTGGGCAGGCTCCCGGCGCGATCGCGCGGGTCGCCGACCAGCTGGGGGTCCACCGCGAGGCGCTACGTGGATGGGTCCGCCAGGCCGAGATTGACGACAAGCAGCGGCCCGGTACCTCGAGCGCGGACGCGCAGCGGATCGCTGAGCTGGAGCGGGAGGTCCGTGAGCTGCGGCGGGCCAACGAGATCCTCAAGGCCGCTGCCTTAGATTCAGACGATCAACGCAACGCTGCTAGTGGATGGGTGGATCGTGGCTCGGATGGGTCGGCCGGGAATGTCGGACGCGATGAAAGAAGACTTGTGGCGGCGGTGGCGCGCCGGTGACTCCATCAGCGTGATCTCCCGGGCACTGGGCAAGCCCCCGGGGTCGGTTTTCACGGTGCTGAAGCACCATGGCGGCATCGCGCCGGCCGAGCGGGTGCGCCGGGCCGACCATTTGAGCGCCGAGGACCGGGAATCGATCTCTCGCGGCCTCGAGGCTGGAGCCTCACTACGTTCGATCGCCGTGTCGATCGGCGGCCCGGCATCCACGGTGAGCCGGGAGGTCGCCCGCAACGGCGGCCGAGTGAAGTACCGTGCGGTCGCCGCCGAGCAACGCGCTCAAGAGCAGGCACGTCGCCCAAAACCGTCGGCCCTGCAGGACAACCCGGTGCTGCGCCAGCTGGTGATCGAACTGCTCGACAACGAGTGGTCCCCGGAGCAGATCGTGGGGCATCTGCGGCTGATGCACGCCGGCAACCCGCTCATGCGGATCAGCCACGAAAGCATCTACCGCGCCATCTACACAACCCGCTGGAAAGTGATCCCGCGTGAGCTGTGCACCAAGCTGCGCACGCGCCGTCCCATCCGCAAAAACAAGAAGAACACGGTCAAGGGCCAGTGGCGTTCCCAGATCACCGGGGCACGGCCGATCGAGGAACGGCCTGACGCAGCCAACGCCCGAACCGAGCTCGGGCACCTCGAAGGCGATCTCATCGTCGGAGCCAAGAACAGCCAGGTCGCGACGCTGGTCGACCGCAAGTCCCGCTACCTGACCATGGTCGCGCTACCCAGCCGTCACACCACGACGGTCATCCCCGCCCTGCAGCAGGCGTTCTCACGGATGGATGCTCGCCTGCTCACCACTCTCACCTGGGACCGCGGTATGGAACTCGCCGGCCACCACTTGCTGACCGAAGCGACCGGCGTCGAAGTCTTCTTCGCGGCACCGCGCAGCCCATGGCAGCGGGGCACAAACGAGAACACGAACAAGCTGATCCGGCAATACTTACCGAAAGGCATCGATCTGAGCCTGTACAGCCAAGCCGACCTCGACGCCTTGGCCGCCCGACTGAACAACCGCCCCCGAAAGTGCCTCGGCTACCGAACCCCAGCCCAATGCGTTGCCTTGACTCTTTGAATCTAAGGTGGAAGGAACTCACCCGCCAGGGCATCATCGCGGCCCGTTGCACGGTCGCGCGGCTGATGGGACAACTCGGGCTGACCGGTGCGATCCGCGGCGATCACAAGAAGCGGACTACGACCGTCGAGCCGCAGATGCCGCGGCCTGGTGATCTGGTCGAGCGTGACTTCACCGCCGCGGCGCCCAACCAGCTGTGGGTTGCCGGCCTGACCTATATCCATACCTGGTCGGGGTTCGTCTACGCTGCGTTCGTCATCGACGTGTACTCGCGGATGATCGTTGGATGGCGGTTGGCCGGCCACCTGCGCACTGATCTGCCCTTGGACGCGTTGGAGATGGCGATCTGGCGACGCGGCGGAACAGTGAACGGCCTGGTACACCACTCCGACCGGGGGTGTCAGTACCTGTCGATCCGCTACACCGAGCGTCTCGCCGACGCCAGCGCGGTCTGCTCGGTCGGCTCACGCGGCGACAGCTACGACAACGCTCTCGCCGAGAGCACCATCGGGCTGTACAAGACGGAGCTGATCCACCGACGAGGCTCCTGGAAGGGCCCAGACGATGTCGAGATCGCCACCATGGAATGGGTGGATTGGTACAACAACCAGCGGCTTCACAGCGCTTGCCAGGACCTTCCACTCGCCGAATTCGAAGCCCTCCACCGAACAGGGATCAACCCGGCTATCCTCGCCGGAGCCAACTAACCCGGCCCTCCATCAAACTCGGCGCGGTTCAGGTTGAGCCCGTTGCAGCCTGCCGGGCGAGGTTGTTCTAATACCGGTCGAGGACCAGTTGTGTCTTCAGGATGTCGCCGTGGTAGAGCCAGCCGTTCGACTCGGCGACTGCGATGGCGTTGTTATGCAGGGCGGCCGCGTCGGAGTATTTGTCGGTCTTGAACGACAGTTCGACGACGTACTCCGTTCCGATCCCGCCTGCACCGGCAACCGGGAGCACCTCGATGCTCGCGTCGTCGGAGGTTCCCCAGGCACCCTTGTAAACCTTCGCGGTCACCGGGCCGTGGGCGCGGGAGACCTTGAGGATGTCCTTGCCCCAGTTGTTGGAACCCCAGTCCTGGAGCTTGCCGGGGATGTCGTTGACCAGCCAGGTGCGGCCGGTGCCGCTGGTCGGCATCGCCGTACCGGAGTAGCCGCTGGCACTGTGGCTCTTCTCGTTGCTGAAGCTGAGAGTCTGCTTCGCGTAGCCCCAGTCGACCTGGGCGTCGTAGTTTGTATCGCTGCTGTCGAAGCCGGCCGCGTTCGCCTCGTCAAGGGCAGCGTCGATGTCTCCGCCGACAATGGCGAACCGCATTTTGTAGGTCTCCTCGAACGACGAGCCCGACTTGTGCCGGAGGCGGACGTTCCAGCCCTCGTCGTCGAGCTGCAGGGCGTCGGTGTCGTAGTAGGAGTACGAACGCGCCGAGGCGGAACCTGTGATCCCGAAGGCGGCCTTCACCGCCGAGGTCGGGTTGTGCGATACGTCGAGCGCTGCGGCAGTAAGGTTGATCTTCACCTCGTACGTCGGGACGGCGTTGGCGGCAGCGTGCGCCGGCGTGGCGGGTGTGAGTACGGCGACAGAGGCGGCAAGGGCGATCGCTGAGACGGCGGCAGAGCGGCGCACCCGAGACATGAGGATCATGCGCCCACACTTTCCGCGGTGGGTGATCACCGGGTGGCCGCTGGGTTCCTGTCACATGAACCAGTGACGTCAGGCGAGTCGCCGCCCGCTTGCGCCGAGGCCAGCCAGATGCGCGGGTTGCGAGGCGCCACTATGACGAAGCAAGGTGCCATCCCCTCACCCTTGTCCTGGTCGCAGTCTGAGTCTCCCCTCGTAACGTGGAGGTGTCTCCTGCCGGGCGTTGGGAGTATCGCCAGCCTGGCTGTCCAAGTGGCGGGTCTCCGACAACACGGTGGCGGCCATCATGCGGGAGAAGAGCTTGTCGGCCCGGCCGAAGCAAGCGTAAGAGCACCACGCGGCCGGGCAGGGGCGGTGGCGGGCCGAGGACCACCTGCAGCGCGACTTCACCCCGTCCGCGCCCAAGGTGCACTGGTGCGGTGATAGCACCGAGGTTCGCACCGCCGAAGGACCCGTCACAGCCCAGTACGTTTGACGCCCGGCCATCCCCGCGATCGCGTCCGGAGCGCTGCCGTTCTCCTTGCGGATCCCGAAGACCATCCCGCGCTCGCGGGTCCTCTGCGCCGCCGCCCGGGATGGCGCTGTGGCGATGATCACCGTGTGTGATGGCGCTGCGTGCGGAGCAGAGCCGGTTGCAGGAGGCGATCGAGGACGCCGGCCGCCACCTGCTGCCGCACGGCGTTTCAGCTTAAGCAGATCCGCGGCGACCGCATCCTGCAGGAAGCGCTCGCGGTCGGGGCCGATCCACTGCACCTTGCGGCGGCGTTCAACCTCAGCTCGGGGACCGCGATCGCCTACGCCGACATCGCCGGACCCTGCTCGAACGGCCCATCCAAACCACCGTGGCCTCTCGCGAGACTTTCGCACCGTCCCACCCCGGCAGCTGACGCCGACCTCAGTTACCCGTGGGAGTCGGCTGGAGCGGGACGCGGTCTCGACTCCGAGCCGCCGACCAGCCGTGAGTTCCCCCAGGCACTTTCAGTGGCCGTGAACCCGCTGCAGAGCAAGATGTTCGCAATGTCCCATTACCTCTGCATCCGGCGGGTTACAGAGGGGGACATTTATGATCAGAACCGCCAACTTCTGCAGGTGCGGCCGCAGTGGGCTCTGATCAAAGGGGGACCGGGCTCGGTCGTCGGGGGAGCGGCCACGGGCATGTCTGATGGGGGAGAAGAGGCGGGGTCTAGGAAGGTGCGGCAGCGGCGGCGGGAGCGGCAGACCGTGCCGAGGCCGCATGTGGTGAAGTTCGTGCTCACCGCCGAGGAGGAGTACGCCGACTTTCGCCGGGCCGCGCAGCGGCTGGGGCGTGCGCATGGAGCGTACGCGGCCGAGGCCGCGTTGGCGGCGGCGCGGATGGCGGACCCGCCGATGCCGGATCCGCTCCGGGAGGCGCTGATTGAACTCATGCACGCCTCCGGCCAGGTGCGCCGCATCGGGGTCAACCTCAATCAGGCGATCGCGGCGCTGAATACGACCGGCGCCGACCCTGGGAACCTCGTTCCGTACGCGCCGCGTGCTTGCGAGCCGTGCAGCGGCTGGACGGAATCGCGGAAGCCATCCGGAAGGTGATCCGATGATCGGAAAGGCCATGCGCGGGCGGCGCGTCGCGGGCTTGCTGTACTACCCGTATGGCCGAGCTAACGAGCACGTCAACCCGCACATTGTGGCGGGGTGGCGGCATCCGGCCGAGCTGGAGCCGGCGCTCAGGCCGGATGGCGGGCGGGATTTCCGCAACACCCTGCGATCTGGACGAGCCGGTCAGGCGCGTTCGTAGGGGATCTTTTCGCCTGCCTCGACTGCGAGCGGCAACCTGTTCTCCGCCGGCGGCAGCGGGCAGGTGGCGAAATCGGTGTAGGCGCACGGCAGGTTGGTGGCGCGGTTGAAGTCCAGGGTCACGTTGCCAACGGCGTCGGGGCCGTCCAGCTTGAGTCCACGGTTGGCGGCGTACGTGGTCACCCCGGAGGTCTCGTCGGTGAACAGGATGACGAGGCCACCCGAGGCGCCGCCGTCGAACGCCGTCAGGGTCAGCGTGCGTCCGTCAAGCTCGAACACGACCTGGCCGGGTGCGTCGTAAACGTGCTGCAGGCCCTCCACGGCCGCCCCTACGGTGGTCGGCCTGGGGTCGTCGAACGGGACATACCGGCCGGTGACCCGCCAGCGCGGGTCAGGCGGAAACGTGGGCGTGCCGGTGTACCCGGCTCGCAGCGGATGGTCCGGATGCCGGGGCCGGACGATGTCGTGCCCGCCCCGCTTGGCGACTTCTATCACGGCATCGCCCCAGACGGCGCTGATCTCGCTGCGTTCGGGGATGTGGCCGAACACATGCCGGCCGCGCACCGGCTTTCCGTCCAGGAGTAGTTCCTCGCCCTCGCCGAGGGTCACCACGACGCCTTCCTCACCGGTCGACCATTCTCCGGGCGCGTCCGGCAGGCGCTGCGGTTCGGGGGTGAGCCAGTGCAGGTTCGTGACCGCGAGGAAGCCATGGGGGGAGCCCACCGCAGCCTCGTGGCGGCGGTGCCAGTCTTGCCATTCCTGGATGAACGGGTCGAAGCCGGTCGTCCCGATGTCTACGGCGGCAGGGGTTGCCATGTCTGTTCCTCCAGCGTCATCCGACGGCGGGCCTGACCTCTCCACAGTATCACTATGTCCCTATTCCCGGTAGAGATACTCGGGTTTGTCCGGGGCGCGTCGCTGTGTTCCTGGACATCGCCGGGCAACCGGTGGGACCTGCTCGGTCCAGCGTGACGTGCCCGAGACCGCATAAGGAAACCGGTCGTCGGCAGCCGCGGCGCATTTCCGAATCTCGCCAATTTCCAGATCCACAATTATTCTCCGGGAGGGCATTCACGGGGCTCGACCGCTTCACTCCGGTATCCGCCGTGCCTTGCGCGCTCGCTCAACGCGATCTCTAACAGGAGTTGACGGTGACCTGGGAGTTCGACGGAAATCCGGCGCCTTATGGCGCGGCCGGCCCGAAGCAGATTCAGTTCGACCCGACCAAGCCATCTCCGGCCAGGGTGTATGACTATGTTCTGGGCGGTAAGGACAATTTCGCCGCTGATCGCGCCGCGGCCGACCAGGTCCTGCAGGTCTTCCCGGAGGGACGAGAACTGGCCTGGGCGAACAGGCGGTTCATGGCCCGCGCCGTCCGCTTCTGCCTGGGCCAGATAGGGCACGTCGGCCAGATCGTGGACATCGGGACAGGGATGCCCACCTCTCCCAACGTCGCCCAGGTGGCCCGCGAGGTGAACCCCGAAGCGGTCGTCGTCGGCGTGGACAACGATCCGGTTGTGCTGGCGCATGGGCGGGCACTGGTTGACGGCGAAGGCGTGCGCATCGTTCCCGGCGACGTGCGGGAGCCGGAGCGGATCATCTCCGACCTGAGCGGGATCGTCGACTGGTCCCGTCCTGTCGCGCTGGTATTCGTGGCGGTGCTGCACTTCGTGTCCGACGAGGACGATCCGCACCGGATTCTGGCGGCGTTCCGGAAGGCGCTCACGCCCGGAAGCCTTCTCGTCATCTCCCACGTCACCAAGGACGGCGTCAGCAAGGCCACTGTCGACCGCATCGACCAGGTGTACGGCAACGCCCCCGTTCCGCTGATCCTGCGGACCACCGAGCAGATCAAGGACCTGTTCACGGGCTCCGACCTGCTGGACCCGGGGTTGGTCGACGTACACCAGTGGCGGCCCGACGACAGGTTTGAGCGCCGGATCGATCTCAGGATCCTCGGCGGGGTCAGCCGGATCCCCTGACCGGGACACGTGCTGCGGCCGGGTTCACCATCGCCGGCGCCCTGCGACTGAATGAGCAGGTTCAGGGGTTAACCGGTTTCAGGTAGCTGTCCAGGACTACGACGCCTTTCCCGTACCGCTCGTCGAGCGCCTGCCGCATTGCCTCCGTGGCCACGAACACCCCGGCGGTCACCCGGTTGGCCATGACGTCGACGGAGAGCGACTGGGAATCGTCCCGTCCGGCCCATCTCCTTCTGAAGTTCTCCCCGGACCCGGCGTCCGAGCCGCATCTCGGTGAAGCCCCGTACGTGGCCGGCGAGAGCATCGAGCTGAGGGCAGTCGGCCAGCGCGTTCTCCAGCGCGATCTGGTCGTCGCCATCCAGGTTGTCGGGATGGGTCATGATCCAAACGCTTAGATCGCGATAAACCTGCCGTCCGCCGCGACTACGGTTGCCCGTGATCAAACCCGGAGCGCGGCCAGGTGAGGAAGCAGAGCACCTCGGCGATCTCCTCGGGCTGGGCCACCCGGCCGAGTGGGTGAGCATGGGCGGGTCATGTCCGCATGACGGACGCGAGGAGCGCCAGCTTGTCGGCACTGTCGGTGCCGGGGTCCGGGTGGAGGACGACGAGCGTCTGCCCTGTCGCGCCGCTGACGCCCAGTCTCTCCCGGTTCAGCCAGAGGCCACCGACCTGGGGGTGGTCGATGTGCTTGGGTGTGCCTTCGCACGTGTTCACGTCGTGGCGGGCCCAGAGCCTGCTGAAGCGAGGGCTGGCGAGGGAGAGCTCGCCGACGAGTTCGATGAACCGGGGGTCGTCCGTGTCGGTGCCGACTGACTCGCGGAAGCCGGCGACCATGCCCTCCGCGGCGTCCTCCCAGTCCGGGTAGAGGGCCTGCTCGGCGGGGTCGAGGAACACGTCCCGCAGGCGGTTGCCCCCCGCCACTAGTCGCGGCGACAGAGCGGTCGCCAGCGCGTTGGCGGCGAGGACGTCGAAGTAGCGGCCCTCCACGTACGCGGGGAGCGGAAGCGTGACGACGAGCTTGGCGACGCCCGGAGGGACGGTCTCCTTCCGGGGCCGCCACCGTCGCCGCCGGGGTTTCTCCGCCCTGAGGCGTAGCAGGTAGGCCGTTGCGTCGTCGTCGAGCTGCAGCACGCGGGCGAGGGACTCGAGGACCTGCGCGGAGGGGTTGCGGTCGCGGCCCTGCTCCAGGCGCAGGTAGTAGTCGGCGCTGATGCCGGCGAGCATCGCGACCTCCTCCCGGCGCAGGCCCGGCACGCGCCGTACGCCCAGGGACGGGATGCCGGCCTGTTCAGGAGTGACGAGCTCCCGGCGGGCGCGTACGTAATCGCCCAGAAGGTTGAATTCGTCGCTCATGTCCACACTGTAATTCGCGCACCTACATGCCTGCCTGGTCCTGTCACCCCCAGGAGCGCGGGGGCTCTGGCTCCGTCAGCGGGTGAGCGGAAGCCTCACTTCCGGGACGAACACCGGAAATCGGCCGGTGGTCCCTTCCGCGAGCAAGGAGCTACACCATGTCAACATATTTGCTGGTACACGGGGCCTGGCACAGCGGGCAATGCTGGGAACGGGTGGTCCCGTTGCTGGCATCGGCCGGGCATCGGGTGGTCGCGCCGTCGCTGACCGGCGTCGGCGACAAGGCGCATCTGCTCGGCCCCGAGGTAGGGCTGGACACGCACGTCGACGACATCGTCAGGCTGATCACCGAGGAGGACCTCACCGACGTGATCCTGGTGGGCCACAGCTACGCCGGGCTGGTCATCTCGTCCGCCGCCAACCGAATCCCGGATCGGATCGCCCATCTGGTCTATCTCGACGCGATGGTCCCGGAGGACGGTGAGAGCGCGGTGGATGTGCATCCCGTGACCCAGGCCCTCATCGACCGCGCCGCGGAGTCCGAGATCGGCTGGCGGATCCCGCCGATGCCCGAGTTGCCGCCGCCCCTGGGCCTGTTCGGGGTCACCGACCCGGCGGACGTGGCATGGCTGCGGGGGATGTTGTCGGATCAGCCGGTGCTCTGCTTCCGGCAACCGGTCCGGCTGGACAACCCGGTCGTGCGCACGATTCCGCGGACGCACATTCACTGCGTCGCCGGCGTACCGGAGGGCATCAAGCGGAGGCCCGTCCCAGCGATACAGCCCAACGGCAGCCCGGCACAGGTCTGGGAACTGGAGACGGGCCACGACTGCATGATCACCATGCCGGCCGAGCTCACCGAACTGCTGCTCAAGCTCGGCTGACCCGCCCATCCGAGCGCGCGGGCTGCTTCCGGCAGCCCCGCGGCTCGGTAGCGGGCCACCGAAGTGACAGTTCGGTCGAAGGTCTACATTCGGCACGCACCATCAAATCCAAGGTTGCTGTGACATCACGGCAAGTGGTGGTGCCGGGCAGTTCGTGCACCATCTGTATCATCGTGCCGGTCAGCCGCTCGATGATGCCGCCGAAGTGCGGCATCCCCTTCGGCCGGTACGCCAGCGTGATGCCGTGCTGGTCACAGCCCCGGCGCAGCGCCTCGCTGCGGAACTCGGTGGCGTTGTCCAGGTGAATCTCGTGCGGCTTGCCGCTCATCGGCCAGGTCGCCTCCACTCCGAGCCACTCCAGCCACGGCCGCTTGTCGCACACCGTGTGCGCCAGGCACAGCCCGACCGACAGCGCCGAGGGCGCCTCCAACGTGGCCACCAGACCGACCACGCAGAGGCTGGTTCCTCGATCGTCGGCGCCCTCCCGCGCCGCGGCGACCGCCGCCGGATCCAGCGCCTCGATCCGCCGCGCCAGCGTGTTGCGCGCCGGCGCCGGCAGCCCGCCAGCTCGGCACCGGCGCACGACCTCCCGGTAGACTGCCGCCACCGATGGCCGCTGACGGGTCAGATACCGCGAGCCGATGATCTCTCGCAGTACCGCCTCGACGGACCCCGCCCGCCGCTGGAGCGCCGGGGAAGCAGGTCCGACCCAACGCCCTCGCCCGCGCGCCACCGGCGCAACAACACCTACACCTGACGCCGCGAGATCCCCAGCCTGTCCGCCGCCGCGTCCGCAGCGGCCAACCCCAGCCGTGGCTCGGCGGCCAGTCGGCCGATCACCTCCGCCTGGCGTACCGCTACGGTCCATGCCTCATTCGGAGCGGTCAGCACCCCGCTCGATGATCTGCACCTGTCCGCCGTCCATGCCGGGACCTCACTGCCGCGCACGCGAGTACGGAACAAGACGCACGGTAGCGCAGAGGACTCTGGCCAATCCGGTGCTTCACAGCCCTCTGCGTAGGGGGTGCGGGACTCTACTGACGCGTAACAGCGCTAAAGGCTGAGACGCACGTCAGGCGATCGGGCCTGGCTGGTCGGGGAGCAGGGCGGCGAGCGCGGTCCGGACGGCGGCGCGGCTGACTCCGTGGGTGCGTGCGAGCGCGGCGATCGAGGCGCCTTGCTCGGTGTACGTCGACCGCACCTCCTCCAGGTCGGCGCCGGTCAGTGCAGGCGGTCGGCCGCGGTAGCGGCCTTCGGCTGCGGCGGCGGCGATGTCTGTGGTCCGCCTTCCCTGTCAAGGATGCCGGCCTGATCGGCATGAGTTGCCGGGAATTCGCTATATGCGACGCTCAAGTGCGGGACACATCCGGCTCTGCCGAGATGAGTGCGACCGCCAGCACGCGGCTGCAGGCTGTATTGCTGCGTCCGGTCGAGGCGGCCGGCATTGATGGGCAACGGCAACGGCTTGCAGCAAGAGGTTGTGCTGTACCTACTGGTATGTACAGAATGGCGGCATGGAGACGCGTCAACTGCTGGTCGAGACGATGAGCGAGCTCATGTGGGAGCGCGGCTACGCCGACACGAGCCCGCGTGACGTGCGCGAACGGTCCGGTGTGGGCCAGGGCAGCATGTACCACCACTTCCCGACCAAGCGGGACCTGGCGGTCGCCGCCCTTGAGCGCAACGTCGCCGACCTGCTGCCGGCCGCATCCGAGCTAGACGGTCCGGGCGACCCTATGGCCCGGATCGAGGCCTACCTGATGCGCTCCCGCGACGCCCTCAAGGGTTGCAAGGTCGGCCGGATGACCCAGGACCCCCAGGTCCGCGAGGACCCGGTGCTGCTTGCGCCGGTGGCCCGTGCGTTCGCCCAGGTCCACCTCAGCTGGGTGAAGGTGCTAAGCGAGGCGGTCGCTGCAGGCGAGCTGCGCCACGACCTCGACCCAGAGCGCCTCGCCCACACCCTGATGGCCGTCCTGCAGGGCGGCTACGTGCTCGCGATCGCGCAGCAGGACCCGGGTCCGTTCGACGACGCCCGCACCGGCGCCCTCGACTTGCTCCGGGCGGCGGCACCACTCACGCCGAACGACGAGAACAAGAAGCCGAACGACGAGAACAAGAAGAGGAAGGGAACGTCATGACGGTACGCATAGGCATCAATGGGTTCGGGCGGATCGGGCGCAGCTACCTGCGCGCCGCCCTGGCGAACGACGCCGACGTCGAGGTGGTCGCGGTCAACGACCTCACCGACGCCCGCACGCTGGCCACCCTGCTCGAGAGGGACTCGATCTCCGGCCACCTCGACGGCGTCGCCTTCGAAGGCGACGCGATCACGATCCGGGGCAAGCGCATCACGGTCTTCGCGCAACCGGACCCGGCCGCCATCCCCTGGGGTGAAGTCGGCGTCGACGTCGTCATCGAGTCCACCGGCCACTTCACGGACGGCGTCGCGGCGGCGGCCCATCTCAAGGGCGGCGCGCGGAAGGTCATCATCTCGGCGCCGGCCAAGGGGGACGTCCCCACGTTCGTCCTCGGGGTGAACGACGACAGGCTCGACCCGGACAGCCACGACGTCTTCTCCAACGGCTCGTGCACCACGAATTCGCTCGCACCGCTGGCGAAGGTGCTGAACGACTCGTTCGGCATCGAGTCCGGCCTGATGACGACGGTCCACGCCTACACGGGCGACCAGCGGTTGCACGATGCCCCGCATTCGGACCTGCGCCGGGCCCGCGCGGCCGCCGTCTCGATCATCCCGACGTCTTCCGGCGCGGCGAAGGCGATCGGCAAAGTGATCCCCGAGCTCGAAGGGCGTCTCACCGGCGCGGCGCTGCGCGTCCCCGTCCCGGTGGGTTCGATCACCGACCTCACCGTGGTCCTCCGGCACAGCGTCAGCGTAGAGGACGTCAACGCGGCGTTCCGCGAGGCGGCGGCCTCCCAGCGGCTTCGGCACTACCTGAAGTACTCCGAGGCGCCGCTGGTCTCGGCGGACATCGTCGGCAACCCCTACTCGTCAATCTTCGACGCGCCGTTGACCGAGGCCGTCGGCAACCAAGTCAAAGTACTCGGCTGGTACGACAACGAGTGGGGATTCTCCAACCGCCTCGTCGAGTTCTCCGAGCGAATCGCCGCGGCCGCCTGACGCCCGCCCACCCTTCGGCGCCCGAAGGCCTGAGAGCGGTTTGCCGGAACCGGACCCGGCGCCGCGGGGCGGGCGGTGGTAGGCGATGTCGCGTTTCTCGGCCGCTGTCAGTGCGGAAGCCTGTTCAGGTGTGACCGGTTGCTCCAGTTCCTGGGGCTCGGCGACACGCAGACCGGCAAGTCCAAAGAGATCGGCTCGTGGCACCGGGCGGAACGGCGATACGACGCTGCCGGCGTCGGTGGCCTGGGTGCAGGCGACGAGCCGAGCCGATGCGTTGAGCAGCAGGCGGATTCTGGAGCCGTCGGGCAGGGGTGAGGCCGGTCAAGCTTCGAACGCCCGAATCGCGAGCGCGGCGAAACGTCGGGAGGCGGCAAGGCGGGCGTTTGCCGATGTGGCGTGGAGGCCGCCGTTGGCCATCAGCATGAGGATGAGGTCGTCCAGGACGAAGTCGGGCCGCAGGCGGCCGCTGTCCTTGGCACGGCGCGCGAGCTCGGCGAGCGAGGTGAGCGCCTGTTCGCGCACCGCGGCGAGATCCATGGCGTGGGGGAAGGCCGAGGTGAACGCCGTGGTGAAGCCCCGGTTTCGTGCGTGCAGCTCACAAAGCTTCTCGATCACGAGGCGCAGGCCGTGCCACGGATCCGGATCGGCGAGCCCCTCCTCGACGATGGCATGGCACGCATACATCTGCTCTGTGAAAGCCTCGGTGGCCAGTGCCTGCTTGGTGGGGAAGCGGCGGTACAGGGTGGCGGGGCCGACCCCGGCGCGCCGGGCTATCTCGCGCATCGGCACGTCCATGCCTTCGGCGGCGAACAGTGCCCGAGCCGCGTCGAGGATGCGCTCGCGGTTGTCCAGCGCGTCCCAACGCAGCGTCTGAGGCAAACGGTTGACCACTGTCTCACTTTAGCTAGACGGGCGCCGGCGTCCGTTAGCGTCCCAAGCAACCAGGGGTCGCTTAACGGCGGCTTTGATTGGGCTCACGAAAAGGGACAACAGTGAAGGCAGTTGCGATCGAGGAGTTCGGGGGTCCCGATGGACTGGCAGTCACCGACATCCCTGCACCGTCTCCCGCTCGGGGACAAGTGTTGATCGTCAACGAGGCGATCGGCGTCGGAGGCGTCGACGTCATGATCCGAAGCGGTGCTCTCGCCGCCTACGGCTTCCGGAAGGGTCATGTCCCAGGCGGCGAGGTGGCGGGGACGGTGACCGCGGTGGGCGATGGCGTCGACCCCGCATGGGTCGGGCAGCGCGTGTGGGCGTTCACCGGTACGGGCGGCGGCTACGTCGAGCAGGCGATCGCGCCGATCGGAGAGGTCCTGACCCTCCCGGCGAGCCTTTCCGCTGTCGACGCCGTGACGCTCGGGAGCTCCGGGGTCGTGGCCCACTTCGGTCTCGCCCATGCTCACTTGTCTCCGGGCGAGACCGTGCTGGTACGCGGCGCGGCCGGCAGCATCGGAATCATGACGGTCCAGCTCGCGGCTCGCGGTGGTGCCAGCGCCGTGGCAGTCACCACCTCCTCCCCTGAGCGTGGCCGTCGACTGCGCGACCTCGGTGCGACCCACGTGCTGGACCGCTCGGGAGCAGGAGGTCCGGACGATCCCCCGGGCTACGACGTCATCATCGACGTCGTAGCAGGTGAAGACATGCCTTCGTTCTTCGACAGGCTCAACCCCAACGGTCGGCTCGTGGTTGTCGGCGCAGTCGGGGGCCAGCCGCCGGCAGACTTCGGCACGAGGGTGATGGCCGCATTCCAGAAGTCGATGTCCTTCGCCACCTTCAGCGCCGCGACGGTAGCGGAGTCGGCTCGACGTGCCGTGAGGATGGAGCAGTTCGCTGCCGCGGATCGTGGCGAGCTCCAGACGGTGGTGCACGAGGTGCTGCCGCTGGAGCACGCCGTGCTGGCACACCAGAAGATGGACGCCGGCGAGGTCTTCGGGAGGATCGTCCTGACCCCGTAGTGACCTGATCGCGACAGATGACGATTCGGCTCGCGCAGCACGATCTCCCGGGGCCTTTCGTCCAAGCGCACTCACCTGCCTCGAAGCGCGCTCCTCTCATCATGGCGTCAGCGTCGGCGCGACCAGAGACTTTTGGTCGGGACATATCGCAGCGTGCATGTTCACTGGTAGTGAGGTTCCATGCTCACGACCAACGGCGGGCAACACCGTTAGGTGCCTTCACGGCTCTGGGCTCATTGGTCCGTCATAGGGTGACGTCTTGGGAGTGAAGGTCCTGGCCAGGAACGGGGGCGGCACTTTGTCCGCGGACAACTCGGAGGGAGCCGACAGCGTCAGATCGGTGCAGAGCTGCCCAAGATACGCGGTCTCCTGGGCGAGCGCCGCGTCAACCGCGTCCAGGATGGTGGCAGCCGCTGCCTGGTCTGCCTCTCCCATCAGATCACTGGACGGAAGGTCGGCGGCCAGTAGCGCGATCTCCCCAGGTGGCTGCGCTGCCGGGGGAAATTGGAAAATATCGCTGATCAGCTGAGTGAGCTTGTCGGCATCCGCGTCCACGACCTTCAGCATGATCCGCTTCTGCTCGTCGCTGAACCGGTCCCACTTCGCGAGCAGAGTCGCCGTGAAGCCCTTCACACTGGTTACCGGAGAGCGGAGCTTGTGCGCTGCCGCTGCCTCCCACCTGATGCGATCATCCGGGGTTGCCGGGTCGGCTACAAGCGACGCAAGTCGCTCATCCAACAGGCGGAGTTGTTCGACAGCGTGCTGCTTCAGCTGTTCGGCATGGTCACGCTGACGCACCGCTTCAGCCAACCGTTCCGCCATCTGCTGGTGGATCCGTTCGGCTTCCCCCAGCCGCTGCTGGGCGTCGCGCAGAGCGGTAAGGAGAACCTGCTCGCGCGCGGCTTCGGCATCAGATGCCATCGCGAGCCGGAGGTCGGCACGAAGGCAATCGCGTTCCTCTGTCAGGCGCCGCACGGCCTCTCCGAGCCGTCCGAGCAGGGTGAGCATCTCCTCGATGCGGCCACGGTTTCGCTCCACGGACAGCTGGGCACGGGCTACGAGATCCTGCCGGCGGGTCACCGTGTCGACCGCCGACAGGAGGCGCTGCACTTCCCGTGACACAGCGGCATGATCGTGCTGCGGCGGCTTCGCGACCGGCGTCAGCGGGCCCGACGGATCCGCCGCCTCCCACACCGGCCGGACTCTCCCCAGCAGAGCCTGCTTGGCACGGTCGTCTCGCTTCGCACAGGCCTCGATCAGGCGGACCACGAACGACCACTCAGGACGCCGCGAGCCGTTGAGGTTCAGTGAGATCGCGGTCCTCCCGTACGGCATGACCTCTTCCAGCCGACGTATCCGGACGTCTCGGCTATCGAGGATGCTGCGCAGCAGCTCTGCCAATGCGCGGGGTTCACGATGTTCGCCACGCAACGGCGCCCAGCGGTTGCCCGGTTTGGCTGGCACGGCTTCGGCCCCTTCACAGCAGTCACTTGAGGGTGGATCGTCCGTGATCGTCCGCGGTTCAACGCGGCTGAGCTGGAGGGATCCGGACGTACCCAGCGGACAATATGCGCCCAAGTTACAAGTTCTGGGTGATGGTCGAAGGTCCGTCGGCGGAATCGAAGTGGGTGATTGCATGAGTCGGCGTCGTACAGGGCAGCGGGCTTGGCAGGGTGCGGCGACGCGGGCGTGGGCCCTGGCCGCTCTGCCGACCGCGTCCGGCGCATGTACCGCGCTGTTCACCGGCGGCCACGCGGGTGTCGTGGTGTCGATCGGCAGTCTATTGCTGTGCGGTCTGGTGATCGCCGATCAGGCTATACGCCGCGTTATTAGGGACCGGGCGGTATCGAAGGTCATCGGTGGCGTCGGTACGCAGGTGGATGCGGTCACACTCATCGTCGCTCTCTCGGCGCATGAGGCGATCGCCGCCGGAATGGTGTCCAGCGAAGACGTCGCCGATGTGTTGCAGGCCACACTCACGCACTCCGGTCGAGTGGGTCTATAGCCGCACAGCGGGTTATCAGGGCTTGCGGGCTTGGAGTTCGTTGCTCATAAACGGCCGATGTAGAGCGTGTAGCGGCCTGGGCAGAGGTCGTATCTCCTCGGTCGGGCAGGTCCAAAGCGGCATCGGCGACGGCAGGGCGGGTGGAGAGCCATTCGAGCCATCGTTGTGATTCTTGTCGTTGGCGGGCGGCTTGCGTTGTGAGGGCGGGGGAGTCCCGGCGTAGTTCCAGCGCGTGAATCTCGGGCCACAGCTCTGGTCGCTGGGTGGGATCGGCGGATAGGAAGATGGCCGAGATCGCCGACTTCCTCTTCCTGTCCGAGGGCACTGCCAAAACCCACGTCAGCCGCGCGCTCACCAAACTCGGCCTGGCCAAGCCGTCGTCTACGCCTACGAACCCGTGCTGCTCGACGCCGACTCGGGCGGCCGGATCGCCACCGAGCACCTGGTCGCGTACGGCCACCGGCGTATCGCGCTCATCTCGGACAGCGACCCGTTGAGCTCGGTGCACGCCAGGGCCGAGGGGCACCGTACGGCGCTGCGTGCCGCCGGGGTCGCCGTGGACCCGGCGTCACGGTGGTGCGCTACGACATCGGGCGCCTCGGCAGCGCGGCGGTGGAACTCCTGCTCGCCCGAATGCGGGATCCGGCGCGTCCGAGGCAGCGCGTGACCGTGCCGGTCGAGCTCGTCGTCCGCGGCTCGGGAGAGCTGCCGCCGCCGACCAGGGCCATAGCCGTGTAGGAGGAGATGCCTGCTGGTGCTCCTGGTGAGCTACCCCCTCAGGTGTCGGGGGTGTTCGTGGTGCTGGTTCGCTTTCTCGCCGCCGGCAGGGGGAGCCGCCGGCGGCTGGTCAAAGCTGGGCCAGCGACTTGGCCCTTCGGCTGCCCACGGGCTGCACCCACACCTCGGCCGCGGACTTCAGCGCGACCGCGTGCCGCGAAGAAGCCGCGGGACGCGGCGGGGGTCGTACGGGGCGCCAGGTGACGTGGCCGCGCTTCGGCGGGACTGGTGTCACATCTGCCGGGCTGGGATCAGGTCTGCGGTCTGCTGATGGGAGAGCAGGCCGGCGATGGCCCGAACGGTGTCACTCATGTGCTCGCGGCGGCCGCGATGTCTTGCGCCGTACGGGTTGGGACGATCGCCGCCGTGGGCTATCATCCCCAGCCATGCCCTCCCAGGTCCGCGATGCCTATGACGCCTTCGCCAGCGTCTACACCGACTTCGTCCGCGGCAAGCTTGAGGAGGACCCGCTCGATCGCGCGCTCCTCGGCCTGTTCGCCGAGCTCGTGCAGGGCCCGGTCGTCGAGCTCGGCTGCGGCCCCGGCCGCATGGCCGCCCACCTCCACAGCCTCGGCGTCGACGCGTTCGGCATCGACCTGTCCCCGCGCCTGATCGAGATCGCCCGGCAGGCCCACCCCCGGATGCGCTTCAAGGTCGGCGACATGGCAGTCCTCGATCTCGCCGACGCCTCCGTCAGCGGAGTGCTGAGCTGGTATTCGATCATCCACACCCTGCCCCAGCAGCTTCCGGGAATCCTCGCGGAGATGCACCGGATCCTCGCCCCCGGTGGGCACCTGCTCCTCGGTTTCTTCGAAGGGCCCGAGCTTGAACCCTTCGACCACAAGGTCGTCCTCGCATACCGCTGGCCGATCGACCTGCTCGCCGAACTCAGCCGGCAGGCAGGCTTCACCGAGTTGGCCAGGCTGATTCGCCAGCCCAACCCGGGCCAGCGCTTCCCCGGCGGCACACTCCTCCTGCGCAAGACCACATGACCTGTGGGATGACTCACTCATCCTGTGTTCTCGCGGGCCTGGAGGGAGCTTCGCGAGCGCGCGGTGCGGATGGTGTTTGAGATCCGGCAGCACTCGGCGACCCGCGCGATCCCGTCGAGCCGCAGATGCCGCGGCCTGGCGATCTGGTCGAGCGCGACTTCCCCGCCTCGGCGCCCAACCAGCTATGGGTTGCCGACCTGACCTACATCCACACCTGGTCGGGGTTCGTCTACGCTGCGTTCGTCATCGACGTGTACTCGCGGATGATCGTTGGATGGCGGTTGGCCGGCCACCTGCGCACTGATCTGCCCTTGGACGCGTTGGAGATGGCGATCTGGCGACGCGGCGGAACAGTGAACGGCCTGGTACACCACTCCGACCGGGGGTGTCAGGGCGGATTCAACCTGTCGATCCGCTACACCGAGCGTCTCGCCGACGCCGGCGCGCCTCACCTCTCCTCGCCGGCTGGACGCGCCGTAGTGTGTGAACGAAGGGGATTTCCGTCGCGCAGGTGCAGCGGCGGGAGGGGGTATCCCATGGACGCTGTCGTGATGGATTCACTGGAACCGCTGGTCACGGAGCTGCGGTCGCGTGGGTTCACTGTCGTCGGGCCGGTGGCGCGTAACGGCGCGATCCGGATGGACGAGGTCTCCTCGGCGGCCGAGTTGCCGCGGGGAAAGGGAGATCAGCAGGAGCCCGGGCGCTATCGGCTGACCGAGCGAGACGACGATATGATCTTCGACTTCGCCGCCAGCCCCGACTCCGCCAAGCGTTACACCCAGCCGCCCCGGCAGACCCTCGTGCGCATGCGGGAGGAGACGGTTGAGGAGGTTGAGCCGGAGGCGCCTCTCGTCGCCCTGCTGGGGGTGCGTCCGTGCGACCTGGCCGCGCTGGCCGTACAGGACCGGGTGTTCCTCGGGGGGAGGCATCCCGATCCCGCCTATCGCAGGCGGCGCGAGGCGTTGTTCCTGGTGACGGTGAACTGCGCGGTGCCCGGTGGCACCTGTTTCTGCGTCTCGATGGGCACCGGGCCGAGGGCGAGCACCGGGTTCGATCTTGCTCTCACCGAGCTCGCCGCCCCGCACCGGTTCTTGATCGAGGCGGGAAGCGAGCGAGGCGCGGAGGTCATCGAGGCTCTGCCACATGTCCCGGCCGTGCAGCACGATCTGGTGGCCGCCGAGGCGGTGTCCCGTACGGCGGCCGAGCATATGGGCCGTCAGGTGGAGACGGAAGGCATCCAGGAGTGGCTGCCGGAGGCGCACGACTCGCCCCGCTGGAACGAGGTCGCGTCGCGCTGTCTCGCCTGCACCAACTGCACCATGGTGTGTCCCACGTGCTTCTGCACCACCATGGAGGACACCACCGACCTCGGCAGCGGTACGGCGGAGCGGATCGAGCGCTGGGACTCCTGCTTCACATTGGAGTTCTCCGAGCTCAACGGCTCTCCCGTGCGCGGTTCGGGGGCCGGACGTTACCGGCAGTGGCTGACGCACAAGTTCGCGACATGGTTCGACCAGTTCGGCACGTCCGGCTGCGTGGGCTGCGGACGGTGCATCACGTGGTGCCCGGTCGGCATCGATGTGACCGAGGAGCTGGCGAATCTGCGATGAGGCCGGAGATGAGGCCGGAGCCGCATCCGATGACGCCCGAGCCGTACCGCGTGCGCTCCCGCCGGCCCGACCGGGCCGACACGGTTACCTTGACGCTGGAGCCGGTCCAGGGGGTGTGCCCTCCTTTCGTGCCGGGCCAGTTCACGATGCTCTACGCCCCGGGAGTCGGGGAGATCCCGATCTCGATCAGCGGCCGGGCGCGGTCGGGCGGGTACGTGCAGACGATTCGCGCGGTCGGTGCGGTCAGCGGCGCGCTGTGCCGTAAACGGCGGGGAGAGATCGTGGGGCTCCGCGGGCCGTACGGCACGGGGTGGGACATGTCGGCCGCGGCCGGGCTGGACGTTGTCGTCGCGGCCGGGGGGCTCGGTCTGGCCCCGCTACGGCCGGTCGTGCGGGACCTGGCCAGGCACGCGTCCCGGTACGGGCGCGTCAGCGTGATCGTCGGCGCCCGGACGCCCGCGACCGTCATCTATCCCCGGGAGCTGGCCCGCTGGCGTGACGATCATGGCATCGACGTCCAGGTGACCGTGGACCACCCCGACCGGGCGTGGAAGGGGCCGGTGGGGCTGGTCACGCGACTGATCGATCGAATCGTCTTCGACCCCCGCCACGCCTTCGCCTTCATATGCGGGCCGGACGCCATGATCAAGGCCACGGCCGCGGAGCTGGTGCGGCGCGGCGTGCGGCCCGGGCGTCTGGCGGTGCTGCTGGAGCGCAACATGAAGTGCGGCGTCGGCCGGTGCGGCCATTGCCAGCTCGGGCCGTTGTTCGTCTGCGTGGACGGGCCGGTGGTGACCTACGACCGGGCGGCCCCGCTGCTCGCGGTCAGGGAGCTGTGATGAGCACTTCGAAGGACACCCGGCGAGTCCCGCGGCTGGCCGTGTGGAAGTTCGCCTCATGTGACGGCTGCCAGCTCACGCTGCTGGACTGCGAGGACGAGCTGCTGTCGCTGGCGGTCAAGGTGGAGATCGCCTACTTCCTGGAGGCGTCCAGCGCGGTGGGGCGCGGGCCGTACGACCTGTCGCTGGTGGAGGGGTCGATCACCACCCCCGAGGATCTGGAGCGAATCCAGCACGTGCGGCGGGTGTCGAAGCACCTGGTGACGATCGGCGCGTGCGCCACCGCGGGCGGGATCCAGGCGCTGCGTAACTTCGCTGACGTGAAAGAGTTCGCCTCGGTCGTCTACGCCCGGCCCGACTACGTCGCCACGCTGGAGCATTCGACACCGATCTCCGCCCACGTGCCGGTCGACTTCGAGCTGCGCGGCTGCCCGATCGACAAGAGGCAGTTGCTCGAGGTCATCTCGGCCTTCCTGGCCGGGCGCCGCCCCGTCGTGCCGCCGCACAGCGTCTGCGTGGAGTGTAAGGCCCGGGGCAACGTCTGCGTCATGGTCGCGCACGGCACGCCCTGTCTCGGGCCGGTCACCCAGGCCGGCTGCGGAGCCCTCTGCCCGGCGTTCAACCGCGGCTGTTACGGCTGCTTCGGCCCCATGGAAAGGCCGAACGTGGGGGCCCTGAACAGGCAACTGCGGGAGCTCGGCATGAGCACGCCCGAGCTCGTGCGCGTCTACCGGACGTTCAACGCCACAGAGGAGCCCTTCCGCCAGGCGTCCGAGCGTGCCGAGGAGGCAGGAGGCCGGGAGTGACGCACAAGACGATCCGAGTGGGCGGGCTGTCGCGGGTGGAGGGCGAAGGAGCGCTGACGGTGCGCGCCCGCGACGGCCGCGTCACCGGACTGGAGCTGCGGATCTACGAGCCGCCACGCTTCTTCGAGGCGTTGCTGCGCGGCCGCTCCCACACCGAGCCGCCGGACATCACCGCCCGCATCTGCGGCATCTGCCCGGTGGCCTACCAGATGAGCGCCTGCCAGGCCATCGAGTCGGCATGCGGCGCCCGTGTGTCCGGCCCGCTGCGGGACCTGAGGCTGCTGCTGTATTACGGCGAGTGGATCGAGTCGCACGCGCTGCACGTCTACCTCCTGCACGCGCCCGACTTCCTGGGATACGAGAGCGGTATCGCGATGGCGGCCGACCACCGGGACCTCGTCGAACGCGGGCTGTCGCTGAAGAAGGCCGGCAACGCGCTGGTCGCGGCCATCGGAGGCAGGCCGATCCACCCCGTCAACGTGAAAGTCGGCGGCTTCTACCGGGTTCCCACCCGCCGGGAGCTCGCCCCGGCCGCCGAGCGGCTCCGCCGCGCCCGCGAAGTCGCCGTCGCCACCGTCTCCTGGGTGGCCGGGTTCGACTTCCCCGACATCGAGCACGACTACCGGTTCCTCGCGCTCTCCCATCCGGGCGAGTACGCCATCCTGTCGGGCTCCGTGGCCACCAGCGACGGCGAGGGATTCGACGTGCATGAGTGGCCCGCGCATGTGACCGAGGAGCAGGTGCCCCATTCCACCGCCCTGCACGCCCGGCTCGACGGAGCCGCCGGCTACCTTGTGGGGCCGATGGCCCGCTACAGCCTCAACTCGGCGCAGCTGTCCGCACTGGCCAGACAGGCCGCCGCCGAGGTCAGCCTCGGCCAATACTGCCGCAACCCCTTCCGCGGCATCGTCGTGCGGGCAGTGGAAATCGTCCACGCCTGCGACGAGGCGCTGCGGATCATCGAGAACTACACCGAACCCGACACGCCCGCCGTCCCGGTCGAACCCCGGGCGGCCACCGGCCACGGCGCCTCGGAAGCGCCGCGCGGCACCCTCTACCACCGGTACCGCATCGACGCCGACGGCCTGATCGCCGAAGCCGACATCGTGCCGCCCACCTCGCAGAACCAGGCCCGGATCGAGACGGATCTGCTGCATCTCATCGAACCCCGGCTGCACCTGCCGAAGGAGGAGCTGACCGCGCTCTGCGAACGCGCGATCCGTAACTACGACCCGTGCATCTCCTGCTCGGCGCACTTCCTCGACCTCCATGTCGACGCCCAGTAGAACGCCTGGTAAGACACCCGGTAGAACAGTCGTCATCGGCCTCGGCGGCGACGCCCGGGGCGACGACGCCGCGGGCCTCGAAGTCGTCCGGCTGCTACGGGATACGCTTCCGCCGTCCGTCGCCGTCGTGGAGAACGCCGGCGATCCCGCCGAGCTGATCGACAGCTGGACCGGCACCGACCTGGCCATCGTGATCGACGCGGTCTCCTCAGGGGCGGCGCCGGGCACCGTGCACCGGCACACCGATATCGCCGGGGTCGCTGGGGTCGCTGGGGTCGCGTCGTGGCATGGCAGCTCCCACTCCTTCGGCCTGGCCGACGCGATCGACCTCGGCCGCGCGCTCGGCCGCCTGCCCGGAGAACTGGTCGTTCTTGGCATCGAGGGGGACGATTTCACGATCGGAGCGCCGATGACACCGCCGGTCCGAGCCGCGGTCCGCCACATGGCCGATGCCATGCGGACACTGTTCTATGCGCCGAAAGTGCCTGGCCGGTGTCACCGGTGGGACGCTTTCAGGTGTAGCGGAGATGGGGACGGACCGTGATCCCCCACACGCGTCTGGATGAGTTGCTGGCCGAGCTGCGCGCCAGGCTGGATGCGGTGCTGGCCACGCGCGACCGCGTGCACGCCCTGCTGGAGTCGGTGGTCTCGGTCGGCAGCGAACTCGATCTGGAGACGGTGCTGCGCCGGATCGTGGAAGCTGCCGCGACTTTGGTCGAGGCCACTTATGGCGCGCTGGGCGTGGTCGGTCACGACGACACGCTCGTCCAGTTCGTCCCGGTGGGACTCAGCGAGGAGGAGATCGCCAGGATCGAGCACTGGCCGCACGGGCTCGGCCTGCTGGGGCTGCTCATCAAGGAGCCGGCGCCGTTGCGGCTGGCCGACATCTCCCTGCACCCCGAGTCATACGGCTTCCCGCCTGGCCATCCTCCCATGCGCAGCTTTCTGGGGGTGCCGGTGCGGCTGCGTGAGGAGGTGTTCGGCAACCTCTACTTGACCGAGAAGCGCGGGGGCGGCGAGTTCGACGCGGACGATCAGGCGATCGTCGTCGCGCTGGCCACGGCGGCGGGCGTGGCGATCGAGAACGCCCGGCTGTATGAGGAGACCCGGAGGCGGGAGACCTGGCTGGAGGCATCCTCGAAGATCACCGCCAGCCTGCTGTCGGGTGCCGAACCGCAAGAGGTGCTCTCCCTGATCGCCGGGCAGGCGCGGGAGATGGCCGCAGCCGACATCGTGGTCATTCTTCTTCCCGACGAGAGCGGGGAACTTCTGCAGGTGGTGATCGCGGACGGTCAGGGCGCCGAAGCCGTTGTCGGCAGAGCGGTCACCGTGGCAGGCTCCCTCGCCGGGCAAGCCTTCTTGACCGGCAAGCCCTTCATGCTCACCGACATGGAGGACTCGGACCTCATCACGATCTTCCGCGATTGCCTGCCCATGGGCTCGGTAGGAGCTGTTCCGCTCGGCACGGCCGGAGCCGTACACGGCGTGCTGTCGCTGGGTAAGCGTTCGGGCCGCTTCCCGTTCAACCAGGCAGAGCTCCGCATGCTGCACGCGTTCGCCGGGCATGCGGCCATCGCGCTGGAGTTGGCTGAGACGCGCAAGGATGCCGAACGGCTCCGCCTGCTGGAGGATCGTGACCGGATCGCCAAGGACCTGCACGACGTCGTAATCCAGCGGTTGTTCGCCGTGGCGTTGACGCTGATAGGCGCGGTACGGCTGATCGAGCGGCCGGAGGCGTCCTCTCGCCTGCAGAACGCCATCGATGAGCTGGACAGCACGATCAAGCAGATTCGCTCCACTATCTTCGGGTTACAGGCGCCCGGCGAGACCGGTCTACGGGCCGAGATCGTGAAGCTGGTTGAGGGGACGAGAAGGCATCTCGGCTTTATGCCGGCCCTCATGCTGGAAGGCCATCTGGACAACGAGGTGTCCGCCGACATCTCCCGACGACTGCTCGCCGTCCTCCGCGAGGCCCTTTCGAACCTGGTACGGCATGCCGGGGCGTCCCAGGCGTCCGTGACGATCCGTACGGCGAACGGCCTGCTGACGCTGGTGGTGGAGGACAACGGGGTCGGGATCCCGCAGGACGCCCGCCGGAGTGGGCTGCTCAACCTGGAGGAACGGGCTGCCGGTCTCGGCGGCTCGTTCGCCCTGGAACGCCCCCAGTCCGGCGGCACCCGGCTGACGTGGAGCGTGCCTCTGCAGTGAGCCCGCGGGGCGACCGGCTGGACTGATGTGGCGCTACGTCGGCCGGCTCGGTGCCCGTTTCAGTAACGGGTGCCCGATCATGCTGGCCGCGGGACAGCCCTCGTCGTGCAGCGGGTTGCCGTATCCGGAGATGACGACGGTGGCGCGGCAGGCGTGCAGAGCTTCGGCGAGGCCTCGGTGCCCCTCGTGGCGGTAGTTCCGCTCGCGGGTGCTGCCCAGGGTCGGCGCGGGTCAACGTACAAGAGGCTCTTGCGGTGGCGGCCGTAGGCGGCGATGACCTCCAGGGCGTCGCAGCACTCCAGCGACACGCGGACCAGGCGCTCGGCGACGCCGTACATCCGCTCCAAGTAGCCAGCGAGCCTGACGGGGCATCGAGGTGTGCGCGGCGTCGCCGACGTGGAACCGCCAACCGTCCTGCGCAAGGTGCCGGTCCGGCCCTGCGTCAGCCGTACCCAGACGGGGGCGGGCGCGCTCGAGTTCGTGATCGGACAGATCGCCGTAGGCCGACTCCTGCTCGGCGCGCGAATGCGGAGTCAGCGCGCACACGCGGGCCAGCTCGGTAGGGCACTCGCGCAGAACCCCCTCGCATTCGAGTCGGAGTGAGGCATTGCTCGAAACTCCGTGATGTTTGCCTCATGGGTACTGCGGGGCGTGTTTCAGCGCGGGGTCGGCTTCCGCGATGCGGATCTGAAAAGTGATTTCCGGCGGCACCCGCAGTGAGTTGTGCACGGTGCCGTGCTCCACGATGTTCGCGAAGGATTCCCGCAATCCTTCGGGGACGCCGGGAGCCTCGACGACCAGGTCGACATGACTGACATGCGCCGGGTGAAGGCCCAGGCCGTAATGGGCGGTTACGGAGACACCGGCGGGCAGTTGGCAGCGGTGGAGGTATCGCTCGGCGCAATGGGCGATGCCGGCCGCGAGGCTGCCGATGAACAACTCCACGGGCGTGGGGCCGGTGTCGCTTCCGCCGAAATCTTTGGGCTGGTCGACACGAACCATGTGATGGCGGATCAGCACGTCGAAGCGGTCACCGCCGTGCCAGGAGATCTTTACCATGCCGTTCCGGTTCTGTTTCACGGGTAACTCCACGGATCCGTGCCGAGTAGCTTCAAGTGGCTCGTGCTGAATTGGCGGTGTAAAGGCATCCGGAATCGTGCGCCGGCCTTCCGCGATGGTTCGCGGACATCGCGGACCTTACCCAGCCGGAACACCACGCCCCGCTGGTACTGTCGCACGATGGCGACACCAAGATTCGGCATGACGACCTCCCCAGGTTTTCTTTCACGCTGCGTCCTAGACCCCGTGGCGGCTAGGGACCTAAGCCCCCGCCTCATGGGTCCCAGGTCCAAATCCGACGCCCTCCCGGAGTGCTAGAAACCGCTGATGCGGCGGCCGGTGATGTCGTGCGGGATGATGCGGATCATCTTTCGCCGCGGGTAGCCGGGCGGGTAGGGGACTTGGTCCGCCGGAGGCTGGACGAAACGTCCCGGCGTACGCCGGGCGGGCGCGGCTCAAATGAGCGCTGACGGGTGCGGGACCTTCGACTCTGGGTGACGAGCTGGTCAGGGGTATGAGATGGAGCAACGGGGGTGATGTGATGCTCGTCCGGGAAGTGATGACTGCGCCGGCACTGACCGTATCGCGCTCATGGACGGTCAAGCAGGCCGTCCACCTGCTTTACGAACAGGACATCACGGCCGCGCCGGTGGTTGACGAGAAAGGCCGGATGGTGGGGATCGTCAGCGAGATGGACCTGCTTCGCGGCGAGTTCGAAGCCGACCCCCAGGCTTACCTCGGACCTGCGGCCCTGCCCGGCTCGCGGCCACCCGTGGGCGTGCAAGACGTCATGACACCGAATGTCAAAACCATCCCGGAGACCGCGGACGTCCTCGATCTCGTGGACCTGATGATCACGACAGGCGTCAAGAGCGTTCCCGTCATGCGCGGCGACGACCTGGTGGGAGTCGTCAGCCGGCGTGACCTGATGGGGATGCTGGCCTACGCGGACGAGAGGATTCGCGATGACGTGCTGGTGGCGTTGCGCGATTCCCCGGAGACATCGCCGGAGGCGGCGCTCTGGCAGGTCGCCGTACGCGACGGAGTCGTCCGACTGTACGGCCAGGTGGACGAGAGGTCGGCACGAATCGCCGAGGTGATCGCCGGGTCAGCGCCCGGGGTGGTCCGCGTGGTGCGCGACCCGTGAGACACCTCGATATGGGGGTGCGCCGTCGTGGCGGTGTCACCGGCTTGCGGCAGGGTTCAGGCGGCCCGGCTGTCCATCACCTCACCCGCGGCCGTGCGGCGGTCGTCCGCCTCCCGCCGCGCGGCTCTGAACGGCAGCCGGACTGATGGTCCAGACCGGGGAAGGGGCCATGCCTGCTGACCGGCATAGGACGGCGCAGGTCACGGCGGCAGGCTTGCCCCGCGAAGAAGCCGCGCGGCGGCTGGCTGAGTACGGCCCCAACACGATCGGGAAGCGGCCTCGGCCACCCCTATGGCGTCGAGTGCTGGACCAGATGCGGGACCCGCTGATCCTGGTCCTCCTGGCAGCCGCCGTGCTGACACTTGTGACCGGGGATCACCCCGACGCCGTCGCCATCCTGCTGGTGATCACCGCGAATACGGCCATCGGCCTGGTGCAGGAAGTACGGGCGGAACAGACTATCGCCGCCCTCGCGGACCTGAGCGCTCCGGTTGCCCGTGTGATACGAGATGGCCAGGAGCGCCAGGTCGCGTCGGCGGAGGTGGTGCCGGGTGATCTGGTGTTGCTGGGCGAGGGCGACGTCGTGCCGGCGGACGGGGACGTGGTGGAGGCCGCGGGGCTGTTGGTGGACGAGTCCGCGCTGACCGGGGAGTCCGTGCCGGTGGACAAGGCCCCCGGCGACAGCCCGGAGCACGGCGCGGTGGCCTCGGGCACTGTCGTGGTGCGCGGTCGCGGACGCGTCATGGTCACCGCTACCGGGACGGCGAGCACGATCGGCCGTCTCGCGTCCCTGATGGACACCGGGTTCGGCCTGACCCCGCTGCAGTGCCGCCTGGCCGGTCTCGGCCGGGTCCTGGCCGCCGTCACGGTCGCTCTGTGCGCGGTGGTCCTCACCCTCGGCCTGCTGCGCGGGCAATCGCCGGAACTGATGATCGTGGCCGCGATCAGCTTGGCCGTCGCGGCCGTGCCCGAATCACTACCCGCAGTGGTGACTTTGGGACTGGCGCTGGGAGCCCGGCGAATGGCCGGCCGGCAAGCCGTCATCCGGCGCCTGCCCGCGGTGGAGACATTGGGCTCGGTCACGGTGATCGCCACGGACAAGACCGGAACCCTGACCGAGGGCCGGATGGTCGCCGAGAAACTGTGGACACCACACGGTGAAGCGACGATCACCGGCATCGGCTACGCGCCGCAGGGCCACATCGTCCGCGCCGGCAGCCCGATCACCGCCGGGGACGCCCCCGACCTGGCCGCCCTGCTGCGCGCCGGCGTGCTTTGCAACGACGCGACGCTGCGACCGCCGGTGGGAGATGGCACATCTTGGCAGGCGATGGGCGATCCCACCGAGGCCGCCCTGCTCACGGCGGGCGCCAAGCTCGGCTTGGACCGGCCGGCCCTGGAGCGCGAACTGCCGCGGGTCGCGGAGATCCCGTTCGACAGCAGCCGCAAGCGCATGACGACCGTGCACCGCTTGCCCGGTGGAGGGGTGCGCGTGGTGTGTAAAGGAGCCCCCGAGTTGGTGCTCCGACCTCCCATTCTGGACGAGGACGCGCAGGTGCTCGCCCGGGCCGTGGCCTGGGCCGAGAAATCGGCGGGTGCGGGGTATCGAGTTCTGGCTATCGCCGCGACCGACCGGCCGACACAGCCTCATTGTCCGGACGACTGGGAAAAAGGCCTGTCGCTCCTCGGCCTGGTGGCCATCCTCGACCCACCACGCAGCCAGGCCCACGCGACCATCACGGCCATCCGGGCCGCCGGTATCACGCCCGTGGTCATCACCGGGGATCACCCGCTTACCGCCCAGGCGATAGCCGAACGGCTCGGCATCACCACCACCGATCAGCAGGTCACCACCGGCGACCGGATCCGGCAGGGCACCGCTGGGCCGCTGACCGATATACGCATCTGCGCCCGGACCACTCCCGAGCAGAAAGTGGACATCATCGAGGCTTGGCGCCAGGCCGGACACGTGGTGGCGATGACGGGGGACGGCGTCAACGACGGCCCGGCTCTCCGCCGCGCCGACATCGGCGTCGCCATGGGCCGCCGCGGCACAGAAGTCGCCCGCCAGGCCGCCGACATGGTTTTGGCCGACGACGACCTTGCCACCCTCGTCGCCGCAGTCGACGAGGGTCGCCGCATCTACGCCAACATTCGCCGGTTCCTGCTCTATGGTCTTGCCGGGGGCACCGCGGAGATCCTTGTCATGCTTCTCGGGCCCTTCCTGGGAATGCCACTGCCCTTGCTTCCCTCGCAGATCCTGTGGATCAACCTGCTCACCCACGGCGTGCCCGGCGTGGCGCTCGGCGCCGAGCCCGGCGAACCCAACGCGATGCGTTGTCCCCCACGGCCGCCGGGGGAGAAGGTGCTGGGCGCAGGCTTGTGGCGGCGGATCGTCTTCATGGGATCATTCATCGCGCTGATCACCCTGGTGGCCGGGGTATGGGCGCGCGACACCGGCCACCCCTGGCAGTCCCTGGTCTTCCTGGTCCTCGGAGCGACACAGTTCGGCGTCGCGCTGGGGTCCCGGGCACGCCCGGGCAGCCTTGCCAACCCGTTTCTCCTGGCGGCCGTGGGGGCGGCAGTGCTGCTGCAAATCGCCGGCGTATACCTGCCGCCGTTGCAGGCCCTGTTGGGCACCCAACCCCTGCCGCCAAGCTGCCTGGCGATCGCATCCGCGATGGCCGCCCTCAGCTATGTCGTCATGCGCCTGCAAACACAGCTGGGCCGGACCAAGCAGCATCATGAACCGCTCCGAGTTCGTGGAAAGCCCTGATGCGGTCCCCGTAGGGCGAGGGCCGGCGGGGACTCAATCACGTTGTCGCCCAGGTGGGAGTGTCGTCCTCCTTCCACGCCAGCCTGTCGACGACTTCGATCACCCCGTTGACCCGTTCGGTCATCCGTACGAGAATCCGCACGTCGCTGCGGCGGGCCAGCTGGCCGCTCAGCGTTACGACACCGCGGGCCGCACGGACATGGACGCCTGAGGTGTCCGCCCACAGGGCACCTTCGACGATGTCGTCGCGCACCTCGCGGGCGATGTCGTCGTCAGTCCGGACGAAGACCTTGAGCACGTCGTGGCGGCTGATGATGCCTTCGAGCCGCCCTTCGTCGTCGACGACGGGTAGCCGCTTCACCCTTTCCTCGTCCATGATCCGGGCCGCGCTCACCACGCTGGTGTACGGCCTGACCGTGATCGCCGGGGCGGTCATCAGCTCGGCCGCCGTCTCCCCGTGGGCCTTCTCCTCCGTCCTCCCGCCCTGCGGGCCGAGGTGCTCGCGGAGCCGCGCACGGAGCGGAGGGTGGTAGCCCTCGCCGAAGTACTGCTCCCTGAACTCCTCCTTGTGGAGCAGGTCGGCCTCCGACACGACACCGATGACGTGGCCCTCGCCGTCCACCACTGGAACCGCGCTCACCCTGTGGGCGATGAGCACCTCGGCGACGTCCCTGAACGGAGTGCTGCCGTTGACCGACGCGACGTCTCTTGTCATGATGTCCCGCACCTCAGCATGCATGATGGCCCCCCTCGATTTGCGCACGGTCCCGTCCTCGCCCACGAGACCGGGAGATCAGCTCCGCTCGCCGGCGAGTTGCACGCGGACGTGGTGGAGGATTCCCTGGCCGTAGGCAGCCTTGGCGTCCTTCTCGCCCGCGTTCGGCTTCCTGCCTCCATCACATCGCCGAGGGCATATTCCGGAAAGGGACGGACGGCCTTCGCGTCGGGGTCGTTCGCCATGACTTGCCCAGTCTCAACGATGGCGGGCGAGATCATGACCACTCCCGCGATCATCGTGACCGGCGGCACCCCGGCGAGGGACGCGGCCAGGCTCATGCACCGGAACAGGATCAAGCAGGTCCCCGTCACCCGTCCAAGGTGGTGCCCATGCCGTACCTTCAGCGGAGCCGGCGGCGGTACGGGGACGGGCACGGTGAGGCGGGGGCGAGCCGTATGCGCACGTCCACCGCCACCGCACCGGCCGGCGTGACGATGACGGGGTTGAGATCGAGCTCGGCGATCTCCGGCAGGTCGTCCATCAGGCGGCCCACTCGGACGATCTGGCTTTCCAGCGCCTCGATGTCCGCGCGTGGCCGTCCCCGGTAGCCGGACAGCAGGGGAGCGCACCGGAGCTCTCCGAGCATCTCCGCGGCTTCCGCGCGGTTGATGGGCGGCACCCGGAAGGCCCGGTCGGCGAGGAGCTCCGCGGTGACCCCGCCGGGCCCGGCCATGATGAGCGGCCCGAACGCCTCGTGCGCGACACCGCCGACGATCATTTCGACGCCGTCCGCCGCCATGCGCTGTACGATCGCGCCCGTCATCGCGGGGCCGATCCGCTCGGCCATGTCCCGGTAGGCCTGCCGGACCTCGCCGGGCGTGCGCAGGTCGAGCCGTACGCCGCCGACGTCGCTCTTGTGCACCAGATCCGGACCTGAGGCCTTCACCACCGCAGGAAGTCCGACCAGGTCGGCGGCCTCGGCGGCGGTCTCGGGGCTGTCGGCGATCACGGACTCGGCGACGTGGATGCCATAACACGAGAGGAGGGAGATCGCGGTGCGGGTGTCGAGCCAACGCCCCTCCGGGTGGGCGGCGAGGTCCCGTTCGACGATCGCGCGAGCCGTGCGCAGGTCAAGTCCCGTCATGTCCTCGGGCGGAGCCACGGGTCGCGTCCGCCACGAGGCGTAGTCGGCGGCGCGGCTCAGGGCGTGAACGGCCTGCTCGGGAAAGGCGTAGCTGGGGACGGCCCCACCGATGAGCCCGTCATGTCCCGCGATACAGGCGAGCACGGTCGTGGCGGAGCCGGCCGCGGCGGTGGCGATGGCGTCTCGGGTGGCGTCGAGGCCGGACCCGAACGGGGGCGTGTAGACGACGAGTACGACGTCGACGTCTGGATCGGTGAGGACGGTCTCGATCGCGGACGCGAACTCTCCGGCGTCGCCCTCGGCGGTCAGGTCCACCGGGTTCCGTACGGCGGCGGCCGTACGGAGCCGGGACCGGAGGGCCTGCTGAGTGGCGGGGGAGAGCTCAGGGACGACGAGGCCGCGCTGTTCGCAGGCGTCGGCGGTCATCGCCCCCGGGCCGCCGGAGTTGCCGACGATCGCGACCCGTACCCCTGTCTCCGTGGGGCCGGCGGGCAGCGGCTGGAAGGCGAGCAGACGGGCGGTGTCGAGCAGGTCCCGCACGCTGTCCTCGCGGATCACCCCCGAGGCCCGCAGCAGGGTGTCCACTGCCACGTCAGGGGTCGCCGCGGCGGCGGTGTGCGAGTGCACGGCGCGGTCGCCGGAGGGGCTGCGCCCGCTCTTCACGACGATGATCGGTTTGCGCGCGCTGATCCTGCGGGCGATGCGGCCGAACCTGCGGGGGTTGCCGAACGACTCCAGATACAGGGCGATGACGCCGGTATCGGGGTCGTCCTCCCAGTATTCGAGCAGGTCGTTGCCGCTGACGTCGGCCTTGTTGCCGACCGAGGCGAACGAGGAGACGCCCAGTCCCAGCTCGGCGGCGCGGTCGAGCACGGCGACCGCGACCGCGCCCGACTGTGACATCAGGCCGAGGGGGCCTCGGGACATCAGGCCGAGGGGGCCTCGGGACATCAGGCCGAGGGGGCCCCGGGCCGGCCGGCCGGGGAGGAAGCTCGCGTTGAGCGATGCCCCGGTGTTGACGACGCCGAGGCAGTTGGGTCCGACGAGGCGCATGCCCATCTCCCGGCAGATCCTCAGCAGCTCCCGCTCCGCGCCGTCGTCGCCGGTCTCGGCGAATCCGGCCGTGAGGACCACCAGGCCGCGCACGCCGTGCTGGGCGCAGTCCCTCGCGGCGTCCAGGACCGTGGCGGCCGGTGTGGCGATCACGCCGAGCTCGGCGTGCCCGGGCAGGGCGGCGAGATCGGGATAGGCCGGTAGACCACATACCTCCGTGGCGTGGGGATTGACGGGGTAGACGGGCCCGGGGAAGCCCCCGTCGACCAGGTTGCGCAGCACGCGATGCCCGATTTTGGTCGGGTCTCGGCTCGCCCCGATGACGGCGACCGATTGAGGGGCGAGCACGTGGGCGAGCGAGTTGCGCTCCGCCTCGTGTTCGCGCGTCTCGATCTCCTCAAGGAGGCGGGCGGTCGGCTGCGGCGCGATGCGTATCTCCACCTCGCCCGAGTCGTACCGCCGCGTGACCGGCAGGCCGAGATCTCCGATGACCCGCAGCATCGGCCGGTTGTCGGCCAGCACGGTGGCGAGGAGTTCCTGGAGGCCGTTGGCGGCGGCGTCGATGGCGATGTACTCCAGCAGGAGGGTACCGAGTCCCTGGCCGTGGACCTGGTCGTCGAGCAGGATCCCGACATCCGCCGAAGGCCTGTGGTGGTCGGGGATGTACTCGGCCACGCCGACCAGCGTTCCTCCGATCAGGGCGACCAGCGCATGGCCTGCGTAGTCGGGCCCGGTCAGGCGGTCCATGTACGCGTGGGCTGTGGCTGTGCCTCCCGCGAAGAAGCGGAGGTACGCCGACCGCTCGGACGACCTGGCGACCAGCGCGTGCAGGGCTTCGCGGTCGGAGGCGCGCAATGGCCGGATATGTGCGATACCGCCGTCACGCAGCAGGGCGTCGCACTCCTCGGCGATCGGTCGAGTCATGATCTCAGCGTCCGCCAAACGGCCTCGCCGTCCCCAGAGTCCTAGTCCCCTTCCCGGTAGGGCCTGTCGTCCCGACACTGTTTCGGCAGGCCGGAAGCCTGATCACCTTCTCGGTGGTCGGGCTTTTCCTTGTCTGACCGTCATTTGACCGGGGACCCGAGCTTCGCAGCGACCCGGCCGCCGGTGCCACTGAGGTCCGTTCCGCGCCATTCATCACACGCATCTTTCGCCCCTCAGCGCAGTAATCCACAATTACCCGGTGATCGAGTCGCCTGTCGTCTCCATGTCCGTGGCGTCCCGTTGGCGCCGCCTGTTCGCCAGTCTCTTTGACGGGCTCTTTGTCGTTCTTTTCTCGTTGCCGCTGTGGGGGACGTACACCGAGGTCGCAAAGACGAAGGACTGGCTGCACCCATGGGGAACCGACTCCTCGCTCTGGCCGGTCTTGTTCATTCACAACGTGCTCACCATCCTTTTCTTCGCTCTCTGTCAGCAGAGGTGGGGGCGGAGCCCGGGAAAGCTGCTCCTGGGCATCAAGGTGGTGTCCGCCTCGACAGGTGAACTCCCGGATTTCGGGCAGACGCTGCTGCGCTCTCTGGTCCAGTTCGGCGCGGTCGAACTACCCGCGGGGGGGCGTTCGCTTGCCTGGATGCTCTCTGGTTGCTGTTCGACGGCCGCCAGAGCCTTCACGACAAACTCGCACGGACGCTTGTGGTCCGGTCTTCGCTGAATGCCGAGGCAGAGGCTCCCGTGCCTCGGCCGAGCGACCGCGGCACCGGCACACGGAGTGCCAGAATCGGCATGATCAGCGGGTCGATACTGCTCGGTCTGGCGTTGGGGGTGACCGCGATGCTCGCCGCCGACGCGCTGAAGCCCGAGCCGGCGCGGGTGTCCCTAGATTCCGCGGTGTGCCAGGGCGGGCTTGACGTAAAGAAATGCGCCGACGCTGCCAAGGCGTACAAGAAGTGCGTGAACGGCCAAGATACCCACTACGGAAAATACTCGTGCGACCTGGCCGTCAAGCTCCACAACGAATGCCGCACGAGGTATCTGCACAGCGAACAGGCATGCACGATCGTCGCCTACGACTCCCTTACCTGCAGCACGACCGGCATGGCTCTGCGCATGTGCCCAGAACTCGGCATCGTGTTCCTCGAATGCCTCACCGGTCCAACTGCGACGCCGGATGGCTGTCACACGTCGTGGAACGATCTGATCGTCTGTAACCTCAAGGGCGGCCCCGACTGCAGCCCCCTGTTTCCTACACCGCCCGGTCTGCCGTCCCCGGCGCGGCAAACCGGAGCCGACATCAGTCGTGCGGAGAGTGCGTGATCGCCTCGTTCCGCTGGGCCAATCTGGTGAGTTCATCCCGGATGGGAGGCCGGTTGCTCTTCTTCCCGTTGCAGGTGGCGTGCGTCGGCGCCAGGTTCCATATCGCGTCGAAGTCGCGAACGGGCAAGCCTTCGAATACCTGCCCGGGGCGCCCACTTTTGTTAATAGGGCTGACTCGAACTAATCGAACTGCGCTTCAGCAGAGGGGCAAAGGCTCGGCGCTTCGCAGGGCGCGAGGTAACCGTCCGGCGAGACGCCCGGTTACCTCTCCAGGCGCGTCATGCAAACAGGGAACCTGAGCCGGTGGCTGCGCGTCTCTTATCTGACGGGGCGACGATAGGAGACGGATGTCCGAGAGGCCGGGATTGTTCACGCGGGTCATCGCGGGGTTCAAGAGCGAGGTTCCCGCTGACACCCTGGAGTCGGTGCAGAAGGCCGGGATCGGTGTCTACCAAGTTCTTGATGACGTCGAGCTCCTGCGCAAGAGCCTGGCGGCCCAGGGCGCAGATCCCTGGAGCGTCCCGGAGGCGGTCTCGGCGCAGCAGTTGTACGCGTGGAACGCGTTCGTACTGCAGACGCTCGGTGACAAGATGATCGAGGCGGACTACCGTGCGGACGCGCTGACCGTGGGTTACCTTCCCAGGGTCACCGCCGAGCAGGTGTGGGCGTTCTTCGGCCAGGTGGAAGGATGGCTGTCGCTTGCCCGTCAGGCCGCCGCGAACCCCGGCTTCACCATCGGTGACCGGCGGTCGCTGCCAGCCGACCTGCCCGGCTGGGTGGAGGTCGAGCCCTGCCCGCGACCCCACCTGGAGGCGATGATCGCAGCCGGTGCGGCGATAAGGGAGCACGCGGAGCTGGCTCTCGCACTGTTAGAGGCCGCGGGCGTGCCGCACGGCCGGCAGGCCGACCTTCACCGGCTGCGGCAGATCGCCGCCGAGGCAGCGACCGCGGCGGACTACGCGACGAACATGTACTCGCCCCGTGCGGAAGCGCGGCTGCACGAACTCATCGAGGAGCGGCTGCGCCACGCCCTGGAGGCCTATCATCACCTGGGCCAGCTTGTGGCCATGCCCAGCCTGCTCAAGACGTATGGCAAGCCTGGCACCAGCGGCTCGGCCGGGTTCGGGGAATCGCGCAAGAAGCTGCCACGTCCCGGTCAGGCTGGCTTCGACCCGTGGTGTCTCACCCAGCCCAGGTCGGTGAGCCGTTGGAAGAACGACCTGCGCGCACGTGAGTCGATCACGGAGATGTGGCGCCACGATCCCAACCCGGCTCAGACCTTGCGGTTCCAGGAGGACATCAATGCATGTCTCGAACGTGGCTACATTGCGCCGACCGGTGCCCATTACTACTGCTGCCCGTGGGCGCCGATCTTCCGGGTCAACCGGCCCGTGCTGATCGGCGACCGCCGGTTGCAGCCGGGCCAGGAGTTCACTCTCGAAGTCTCGGCGGAGGAAATCCTGGAGACTGGGCGGTTCGTAAGGGAGATCGTCAACGGGCCGTTCCACCCCACCAACCAGATCGACTACTGCAATCCCGGCGACTTCCACGACGACTGACAGTGATGATGTAGATGAGCGCCTCCCCGGCGGGGTTTGACCCATCGACTGACTGACTTGGGTCCTCAATGGGATATGTCGGCCCTGGCCGGGAGGTGCTCGTGTGCACTGATCGGACGTGGCGTTGTGACTTCATGGGAGCCTGGCCAGAGGCCCCATCACTGTCTTGTCCGCGTTGCCCGGCTGGTGCGTGCCGCCCTGCTCCGGTCAACAACGACAGGACGACGATGCGCCCTATTACATCTGAAGACGCGCCAGTGATCGTGGCCCGAGATCCCTCGAACTGCGCGCCGAACTCCACGAACTCCTGCACCGCTTGGTATCCCAAGGCTGGTCAGGCACCTGCCCGGCACGGATCCGGCTTGCGCAACCTTGATAGCCGGCGTCGCCGCGTGCGGCTGGCCTGCACACATCAAGTGATCAAACCAGCGGCATGACCGGGGGAGCATCCCCTCAAAGCCGACGAGCCTCATTGAGAGGCTCGCACCCCCACGATGGCAAAGGTTAGTTGAGCGAGTGACCGCTCCCGTGTAAACGCTAAGTAATTGGATAACTACTAACAGTGGGAATCGCGAGGGTGGATTCCTCCTGATCGACCGGCTCGCCGGAGCGGTTGGGCCATTGCGATACAGAGCGAAGGGAGACGGCATGACAAATGCCAATCGGATCACCTGCACGCTGACCGTGAGCGCCGCCGCGGGCTGGCTTCTCGTCGCCGAACTGCCGGCCGAGGCCATTCACCCGGCCTACAGGACCGCCCACCCTGGCCTCGCGTGCACCTGCCTGGTTCGGCATGTACGTCTGAGCGGCTTCTTCGTCCGTAATGGCTCAGGGAAAGGGTACTCGGCCGGTCGTCGAGATAAAGTTGGCCGACGAGCGTTTCGCCGGGTGGTACCGGTTTGCGAACGGCTGGTCGGCGGTCAAGTCCTTCATCGACAAGCCCTCCTCGGCCGACTACCTGCGGAAGGTGACTAGGAACCAAGCCGCTCCCGAGAAGTAGCCGCTCATGGCTCTCATTCCGCGCCCTCAGCGGATCACGTCAGCTGAGGGCAGGGACTTTCGGACGGGTGATCGCGCCAATCGGCCTGCGGGCCGGCACCCGACCCTGGTGGAGGCTCTGGTGCGCCCGTCCCAATGGACCAGGTCGGCTCTGTGCGCTGTCCAGTACTCACCGATCATGGGGATCACCCCAAAAGCGTTGGCGATCTCCTTCCTGCTACTTGTGACGTTGGGCGAGGTGGGCGGAGGTCACGATCTCGCCAGGGTGTCGGCCTCGTTGATGTGTTCGGCGCCGGGAGTGGTCTCTCATCGGGGCTATCAAGCCTCAGGGGCGGAGAACACCCTTAGGGCGTTCCAAGGCGCGCTGGACGCCGGCTCCGGCCAGGTCGAACTCGACGTTCGTTTCACCAGGGACCACCACCCGGTGCTCATGCATGACGACACTGTTGACCGGACGACCACCGGTGCCGGCCGGGTCTCGGACATGTCCCTGGCCCAGTTTCGCGCGCTGCGCACCACGGATGGCCAGCGCCCTCCGACGCTGTCTGCGGCCCTGGAACTGGTTCGAAGCAGAGGTGGCCAGGTGCTGGTGGAACTCAAGCAGATCCCCGGCGTATCGGACCTCCGCACGCTGCAGCGTGATTACCGGCGGCTGAACGCCTACGGGTGGGCGAGCCTGATGTCGTTCTCTCCGTCTGCTATGCAGGCGGTGCGATCGATACCAGCCCGCAAGGGCCTGTTGGCCACGTCGGCGCCGCCGACCTCGTTGGCCAGGAAGTTCGCTTTCGTGGGTATCCGGTACGACAACCTGACGCGGGCCCGCGTTCGTGCCTACATAGATGCCGGTGTCGCGGTCTACGCCTGGACGCCCAACGAGCGCAACGCATGGCGGCGCCTGGCCGGCTATGGCGTGAACCGCGTCGTCACTGATCAAACACCCGCCTACCTGGCATGGGCCGCAACAACGTGCAGGTCGTGACTCGCGGCCGTGGTCCTGCGGTTCACGGAGAACCAGCAGACCTCCTCGACCCTGGCTTCTGTCTGGTGGACGGGGCCCGTCACTCCCTGCACCGTCGTGGACGCCCTGGCGTAAACGGCCTCCCGGGCCATCCGGGGTAGCCGACCGGCACGGCGTTCGGGACGTGTGGTACCGCCTGCTCGTCGCCCACGCCGCGCCGGACGACGCCTCCGCTGTGGCAGGGCCATGGCCCTGGTGGCGTCGTCACGCGATTGACCGTCGGGCGGTGACGCTCGGCAGCCTTGCTCAGGGGAACGGATCCGGCGGGTCCGTGCGGCTGTCAGCGAGGCGGAAATGCGGGCACACGGTGAGGCGATCTTCGGCCCGGCGGTCGCGCTCCGCGTGGCCGAGTTCTTCGCCGGCCCGTCTGCGGCCTCGGACCCTCACCGCGTTCCCGCAGCTCACTTCGCGCGAACGGGAGATCCCCTCATTGGTCGCCGCGGCACGATCGAACGCCCAGATCGCGAACACGTTGTTCCTGTCGCAGAAGACCGTGCGCAACAACGTCTCGAACATCTTCGCCAAGCTGCACGTCGCCGACCGCGCCGAGGCGATCGTCCGCGCCCGCGACGCCGGCCTGGGCCGCACCTGACTGAAAGGCGCCCAGGCTGGCCAGACCGCCCCAACGAGTGGCCGGGCCGCCGTACCCCTTTGGGGAGGTACGGCGGCCCGGGACGGCTCAGCGGTAGGCGGCGACCACCTCCACTTCCACCAGCCAGCCGGCGACCGGCAGGTTGGCCACTTCGATGGTGACCCGGGCGGGTCTGGCGGGGTTGGCCAGGATGGGTGGGGCTGGGGCGGCGGTGCCCATGGGAACCGGGATCACCGCCCGAGTGGCGAGGTCGGTGTTGGCGAAGTACTGGCGGTAGGCGCGGTTCCACCCGGCGAAGTCGGCCACGTCCTGGCCGGGTGGGTTGGCCAGGTAGGCCCGCATGGAGATGACATCGTCCACGTCCAGCCCGGCGGCGGCCAGGTTGTCCTTGATCCGCGCCAGCACTCCCAGGGCCTGCGCCTCAGTCACCGTGACTCCCGGCGGGAGCGTGGCCGGGGCGTAGCGTTCCGGGCTGCCCGCGGGAGCGGCCGGGTTGGACACGGCGGGACCCAGGCCGCTGGCGGTGTAGGTGGCCACGTTCGAGCCGATGATCACGCCGTCGGCGATGGACGGGTTGGTCTGCCCCGGCGGCAGGATCGGGGTGACATCGTGCGGTTGGGGGGCGCCCCGCGTGGCGGCGTCGGCGGCTCCGGCGCCGGACACCAGGACGACGGCGGCCGCGAGGGCGGCGATCTTTCTCATCACGACTCCTTGAGCGCCCGCTGGTGCAACTCGGTGACGGTTTTGCGGGCCGATTCGATCGCCCCGTGCTGCCAGGCGATCATGTAGGTCAGCCAGTCGCCGGCGAAGTGGACGCGGCCCGCCGGGCGGTTGAGCAGCTGGTAGGCACCCTGGCGCGAGGGCCAGGAGACCCAACCGCCCTCAATATGCGGCTGGAGCTTCCAGGCGACGGACACCGATGACTGGAGCTCGTCCCGATACTTGGCGCCGTGAATCTTCATGCCCTGCTCGATCGCGCGGCGCTCCCGCTCAGCGTGGGACAGGGCGGCGTAGGTGTCAGCCTGCGGGCCGAAGTTGTAGTAGCCGACGATCAGGCCGGTGCCCTGGTGGTAACCGTAGGACGGGTACCAGATGGTGCCCAAGTCCAGGTCGGTGTTGGTGACACCGCCGTAGATGTTCTCGTCCGTCTCCCACCAGCGGCTGCGGTACTCCAGGCCGATCTTGCCCACACTGACCGGTACGGGCGTCGCCAGCGCGGCCTGGACGTCGGTGCCGAGGTTGTGCGGGGTCCGGGCGAGGATGTGCGGCGGCATCGCGGCGACGCAGTAGTCCGCGGTGATCAGCTGGGTCTTGCCGTTCTTGTCTTGGTATTCGACCTCGACCCCGGTCTCCAGATTGGTGATCTTGGTGACTCGGCTCTGGGTATTGATCCGGTGCTTGCCGATCGCCTTGGCCAGGGCCATGGGAATGGCATCCATCCCACCGACCGGCTGGAACATCAGCATCGCCTGGTCGTAGCCGAACTCGAAGGCGAATCGCTGCCCGACGCCGCTGGCGAACACCGAGGAAAGCGAGGGGACCGGGCCGAGCGGGGTGCCCGCCTGGTCGCCCGCCCCCGGGTCGACGGTGTAGCCGCGGCGTTCGGTGCCCGTATACGCGAACCCGGACGATTTTCCGCCGATGGCGCCGAAGGAGGACAGGAAGGACAGCAGCCGTTCCTTGTCCTGAGCGGTGAGCTTGGCGTTCAGCGCCCCGGCGTCGGTGGCCGTGGCGAGCAGTTCGGAGATGTATCCGTAGACGTCGGCCTTGGCGGTGCGCCAGCGGACCGGGGCGGTCATCCCGGCGGCCTCGTGGAAGATGTACGCCTGGGCGTTGGAGTTGGTGAAGACCTCCACGGGCACGCCGAGCTCGCGGCAGTAGTCCAGGGTGACCATCCACTGCGCCAGCCGTGCCGGGCCGGCGTTGAGGTAGTTCTCCGGGGAGAACCGGGCCGTCTGGGTGGCGCCGCTGAGCTCGGTCAGCCGGTCGCCGTTACGGATGGTCCAGTTCCTGCCGCCGACCCGATCCCGGGCTTCCAGCAAGGTGCAGTCGTAGCCTGCCTTGCCCAGCTCGTAAGCGGTGGTCAGGCCGGCGATGCCGGCGCCGAGGATGACGACCTTCTTCCCGGCCCGCCCGGTGAGGGTGAAGTCGGACGGCTGGGGCGGGGTGAACGCGGTCTTCGTGGCCGCCTCAGCGGTGGGGGCCAGGCCGAGTGCCCCCATGGTGGCCAGTAGTGCTCCCGCGCCGCCGGTCGCGCCGACTGCGGTCAGGAAGCTTCTTCTGGTGTAGCTCACACGTACCTCCGTGATCTCGTGGAGGTTAGTGTGGATTTACGGTGTTTCTACCGATTGTTCGTAACTTGCACAATTAGTTTCGGCTGGGTCACAACGGCCATTTAGAGTTCATGATGGGGCACCCAGACTGGTGAAGGGCCTACTCATGTTGCAAGCAGGCCCAGCGGGCACCCCGAACACCAACCTTCACGATCTTCCGGAATGTCCGCCGTATGTTGTGCGAGTCCAGAGGAGTGCCGACGGACTGGCCGGGGCTTGTGCGCAAGGCCTACCGAGGCCGGATGTTGTGGTTGCCGGCGAACAGATTGCCGGGGTCGTACTGACGCTTGACCGCCGCGAGCTGCTCATAGGTCTCCGTCCTATAGATCGCGGCGACATCCTCCTCGGTGGCAGAAGCGAGGAAGTTCGCGTAGGCGCCGTTGGCGTGAGGTGCGAGCCTGCCCCAGATCGCCTCCAAGGCTGGACGTGCGGCCTCGACGACCGGCTTCGGACCCGCGATGGTGGTTACGAACATCAGCTCCGCTCGGCGATGCGCGTAGGCGGTGGCGTCGTCGGGGACTCGGGATACCGCACCGCCGACGCTGCGAACGGCGATGAACGGCGACCGCTCCGATGCCCCGGCCTCAGCGAGGATCTGAAGGACCTCGGGCACCGAATCCTTGTTGGCGAAGGCGCTTCGGGTGACAAGCTGGATGCCGGGCGGTGGGGTCGCTCCGTCCACGAGTACGTCGGCGTAGGGCTTCAGCGCGACATCGTCGTCGATCACCGTGCCGAGCCGGCGGATCGGGTCGATCGCCTTCGAGGCGAGTTCTGGGTCGTCGCCGTCGAAGGCGACGTGGATCTCGACCGGCGCCTCAGGTCCGCCGGCGAAGGGGTTGGCAAACTCCGCGATGGATGTGAGCTCTTCCGGGGCGGTGCGGAGGTAGTCCGCCCATCCCTGGAGCACAGTGGCCGCCTCCGATGCCGGGAAGGCGATCTTGCCGTGGAAGACGTCTGTCGTCGGGTGTGCCGCGAACTCGAAGGCGGTCACGATCCCGAAATTGCCGCCGCCACCGCGAATCGCCCAGAACAGCTCCGGGTTCTCCGCCGCGCTCGCCGGCACGATCTCTCCGCTGGCCGTGACCACCTCAGCGGCGACCACGTTGTCCAGGGCCAGGCCGTACTTCCTGACCTTCCAGCCGATGCCGCCGGTCAACGTCAGCCCACCGACGCCGACGCTCTTGGTGTCGCCCGAGGAGATCGCCAGGCCATGCGGGGCCAGGGCGGCCGCGACCTGACCCCAGGTGGCGCCCCCGCCGATCCGCACAAGGTGACGTTCCTTGTCGGTGATCTCCACGTTCGCGAGCTTGCTGAGGTCGATCACGACGCCGCCGTCATTGGTGCCGAAGCCCGCGAAGCTGTGGCCGCCGCCTCGCACGGACAGCAGATGCCCCGCGCCGGAAGCGAATCTGACCCCTGCTTGCACGTCCGCGACGCTCTTGGGCCGCAGAACGTAGGCCGGACTACCCGAAACCAATACCGAGCGACTGGCCGATTCGTACTCCGCTTCGCCCGGTTCGATGATGTCGCCGCCGAAGTCACGGCGAAGAGTTTCAAGCGCTGAGCTCATGACGTTCCTTTCACACAGGGGAGTTCCTCGTTATCCGAACCGGCGGGGCTGGTAGTCGCCGGTGGGTGCCCTCTCGTGGCGTTGCATGCCGCGTGGATCGTTCGTTGCGGCGTCCTGACGAACAAGAGATGCCGGCGACCCGATCCTTGTGACAGCGCAGTGATGTGACGTGCGTCACCGATCCGGGGTGTCACAAAGCGGTGGGCGCCGGCGTCTTATGCATGGCACGGTCGAGAACGAACAGGCAGGAACCAGCAATGAGCGAACGCAGCGAGCGGCCGACGGACACAGCCGAGCCCTTCGCTCGTGGCAACCGTATGGACTCCGCTATGGACTCCGCTATGGACTCCGCTCTGGACTCCGCTATGGACTCGGCCACCGAGGCGTTCGTCGCCCACCGCCACCTGCTGTTCACCGTCGCCTACGAGATGCTCGGCTCAGCCGCCGACGCCGAGGACGTCCTGCAGGAGACCTGGTTGCGGTGGGCGGGAGTCGACCTCGACAGCGTTCGGGATCAGCGTGCCTACCTGGTCCGGATCACCACCCGTCAGGCGCTCGTCCGGCTGCGTACGCTCGGCCGGCGCAAGGAGTCCTACGTCGGCCCCTGGTTGCCCGAGCCGCTGCTCACCGCGCCCGACGTGGCCGAGGACGTCGAGCTGGCCGAGAGCGTCTCGATGGCGATGCTGCTGGTGCTGGAGACGCTCACGCCGACCGAGCGGGCGGTGTTCGTGCTGCGCGAGGTGTTCGATCTGGACTACGACGAGATCGCCGGAGCCGTCGACAAGAGCCCGGCCGCGGTCCGCCAGATCGCGCACCGGGCGCGGGCACACGTCGCGGCGCGCCGACCGCGCGGGGTCGCTTCTCCGGCCGAGGCCCGCGGTGCGCTCGAGGCGTTCCAGAGGGCGGTCGAAACGGGTGATCTGCAACGCCTGCTCGACATCCTCGCGCCGGATGTCGTCCTCCTGGCTGATGGTGGCGGAGTCAAGCCGGCCGCGCTGTCGCCCGTCGTGGGAGCCGGCAGGGTGGCCGACGTGCTGGGCAGGATCGCCGGCACGGCGTCGCTGCGGCCGGCACAGGTCAATGGCTACCCGGCGCTGATCCTTCAGCTCAACGACAAGGTCGACACCGTCATGGCGGTGCGCATCGACGACGGCCTCATCACCGGGCTCTACGCGGTGCGCAATCCCGAGAAGCTGGCGCATATGGAGCGGGAGACCGCCCTGCACCGCTGAGCCCGGGACTCTGCCAACACGTTGACACTCGAGCAGACGACCCGCCAACGTCGCCGCCCTGAGATCGCCGCCCATGAGATCGCCGCCTTGGTCGTGCTCGGTGAAGGCGGCCTGGCCGTTGAGGCGGCCGGCGCGATCGACCCGGCCGTACTCGCGCGGCTGCGCCGCGCACGCCCGGCCGCGTTTCTCTTGGACGCGGCGACCGGGTACGCAGCCGGCAGGTCACATCTCCGAACTCCGAGTGGTACGTCTGGCCGTATAGTGACATCAGCGTCGTCCGTATCGATCAAAAGGGAGCTATGGCCAAGGTCGGAATCAGTGACGTCGCCGCTCGTGCCGGGGTCAGCGAAGCGACCGTCAGTCGCGTGCTCAACCGTCGGGGTGTGGTCGCCGCCAGGACGCGCCGTGTCGTGGAGGACGCGATCCGGGAGTTGGGTTATGACCGCGGAGGACAGAGCCAGCTCATCATCGTCCTGACCCCGGGCCTCGCCCAGCCCTTCTTCGGACGGCTCTGCGAGCTGATCGAGTCGGCGTTGGCTCCTCAGGGGTTCAAGGCCGTCGTGTGCTCCACGACGGTGGGCGGGTTACAGGAGATCGACTTCATCATCTGCACCATGGATCTGGGCATCGCGGGGGCGGTCTTCGCCTCGGCGAGCAACACTCTGATCGGAGCCGACCCGGCGCCCTACCGGCTACTGCAGGAACGCCAGATCCCGTTCGTCTCGATGAACGGCGCGATCGAGGGCATCCCCGCCCCCAGCTTCTCCACGAACGACAAAGTGGCGGCGGCGCTGGCCGTCGACCACCTGTGGAACCTCGGCCACCGCGAGATCGGCATGATCGTCGGCCCGGCCGGGAACCGGCCGAGCGAGCGGCGCCTCGACGGTTTCGTCGAGGCGATGAGCTCACGCGGGATCGATGATCCGCAGCGACTCGTCGCGCGCCAGGTTTACAGCGTCGAAGGCGGCATGTCGGCCGCCGAGACCCTGCTCGACCAGGGCGTCACCGCCATCGTCGCGGCGAGCGACTACATGGCTCTTGGCGCCATCCGGACGGCGGGCCGCCGCGGTCTGTCCGTGCCGGGCGACGTGTCCGTCGTCGGATACGACGACTCTGAGATCATGGGCTTCGTCGACCCGCCCCTGACGACGGTCCGGCAGCCGGTCGAGCGGATCGCGCAGGCGATCTCCGCCGCCATGGTGCATCTGGTGAACAGGAGACCGGTGCCGGCGGGGGAGTTGATGTTCGACCCCGAGCTGATCATTCGCGGATCGACGGCCGCCCCTCACGCCCAGTGACACCGGTCCCAGCCCACCAGGGTGATCCCGCGTAGGAGCGGTCCCTTAGCCTGATCGGCTGATTGCCGATGCGGGCGGGTGACCGAGAGGGCGACGCTCACCTGGACCGAGGGGAACCCGATGGCGTGTCGTCGGCATGCCAGGACATGTCCCTCGACATCGGCACCGGTCAGACCCACCCGGCGATCCATCCACCATTCGTCCACGGTCTGTCCACGGTCTCGTCCTCCGGTGACGATGCCGTGGCAACGCGAGGGCTGTTGGCACGTGCGACGCGAGGGCTGTTGGCACGTGCGAGTGAAGCTGTTGGCACCTCCTCGCCCTGAGGCGCGGCCCCCTGCGCACGCGGTGTCCGGCCGGGATGGGCCGGCCGTCCCTTCATCCGCGACGCGGGGGTCGCGGGCCAAGCCCGTCGCCGTCGTCGTGGGGTCACGCGTCGCGTTGCCGTCTTGTAATGCACGATTTTGTCTTGCTGTTGACGTGTTTATGACGTGTCTGTAACACTGAGTTTTCATGACGAGGAAGTCGCCACCTGCGGTGTCAGCAGCGAGGGTGGACCGAAATGATCATTCTGGGCATGTCCGGATTGATTCGAGCATGCGCGATCTTGTCGAGTCTTTCAATTGGGCGTCAACGCGGTCGTACGAGTGGGTTCAGACGGGACGGGATCCGAGATACCTCCCGAGTTACTGGGCCGGCCTGACGGACCGACCCCTCTTCTATTCGAGAGACCTCGCCCATCAAATGCTCGGCGCCCACCTGCTGGGATTGGATGCCGAGAACCTCGCGATGCTCCGGCGATTCGCAGGATCGTCGAACGGCGACCGCGCCTGGTATCCGTTGTGGGCATTCGAGTTCGACGGCACGCCGGCGGCCATCGACTACCACTCGGATGACGACTTCGTGCGGGAGGTCCCGGCGCCTTTCGAACTCGTCGAGAAGGCGGTCGAGCAGTATCGCTGGACGGCGGACGACCGATTCCTGCTCGCTCCGGAGATCGCGTCGTTCCTGCGGAACACGATGACGTCGTTCGTCGACGCCCATGATCCCCTTGGGACGGGCGTCGCAGGCGAACGGGGCAGCGGGGACATCTTCCGCGGGACCGCCACCTACAACGAGGTGGAGCGACCGCCGTACCTGCAGGTCGCCGCCGACGGGATCGCCAGCCAGTGGGCGGCGCACCGGGCGCTCGGCTCCGCCGCGGGCACGGTGCTCGACGGGGAGTTCGCCGCGTGGAACCGCGGGCGGGCGGAGCAACTGGACGACCACTTCTCGAGCACATGGTGGTTGCCGGGCGACCGGCACTACGCGGCGGGCTTCACCGCCGAGGGGCCGGTCGGCGGATTCCGCCTGGAGAGCACCTGGTTCCCGGCGGTCAAGGGGATCATGCGCGAGGACCAGCGCGCGAACGCGCACCTCGGCTTCCTCCGGTCCGGCCTCGAGGCGACGCCGCCGGCCAACATCGAGGCCTTCACCTATCTTCCGGAGGCGTTCTTCCGGTACGGCTGGGACGACGAGGCGTTGCGGTGGATGCGGTACCTCGCCGGCTCCCGGGCGGACTATCCGGAGGTTCCCTTCACGCACGTCGCCCACGTCGCGGTCGGCCTGACCGGGTTGGAGCCGGGCGCCCACCAGGGCGTCGTCCACACCCGCTCCCATCTTCCGGCCGGCGAGTGGATCGAAGCCGGGGGAGTTCTCGTCGGCGGTTCGACCGTCGGCGTACGGCACGAGGGCCGGGAGGCCACCGAGTTGCAGGTGACCGCGGGACCAGGAGTGACCTGGACCTCGACCTGGGACGACGGGCACACCTCCACCGTCGACGTGCCGAACGGTTCACGTGTACGCGCAGGTGCCGACGGCAGCGTCGTCGTGCTCCGCGAGCAGCGATAGATCACTAACTAAGGAGATCCCCTTGCAGGGAAAGGCACTCGCCGCCGTCGCCGCCGCCTCGTTCCTCGCGCTCGCCGCATGTAGCAGCGAGCCGAGTGGAGGCTCGACCGGGACCGGGACCGGGACCGGGACCGGGACCGGAACCACCAAGATCACCTATGCCTTCTGGGGTAACAACGACGAATCCGCCACCATCAAGTCGATGATCGCGGCGTTCGAGAAGGCCAATCCAGGGGTCAAGGTCGAGGCCAACTGGATCCAGAGCGACTACGAGCAGAAGCTGCAAACCTCGATCGCGGGCGGTGACGCCCCCACCGTGGCGCAGATCTCCAACACCTCGCTGCCGAGCTTCGCCAACGCGTTCACGCCGGTCAAGGTCGACCCGGGCGTCTACTATTCGGCGGCCGTCGCCAAGGCCGGCAATGTCGGCGGCACCGACTACGCGGTCCCCTTCGTCGCCAAGAGCAAGGTCATGGCGATCAACAAGGCCGCGTTCGACTCGGCCGGCGTCGCCGCGCCGTCAGGCTCGGCGCCGATCAGCACCCAGGACTTCGTGTCCGCCGCGAAGCGGTTGACGTCCGGGTCGGGGGCCAAGAAGGTCTACGGCTCCGCGCCGCTGTGGTACGACGGCTGGCTGATCGCGGAGGGTGGTTCCTACTACGGTCCGGACGGCCAGACGTGCACCATGGGTAACGCTGACGGAATCCGTGCCGCGCAGACCGTGGTCGACTCCACGAAGCCCGACGGGTTCGCGCCGAACCCGACCGACGCCCAGGGCCAGGACATGTTCCAGTGGTTCACGGACGGCAAGGTCGCCATGCTGCCCGACTTCGGGCCGTGGAACATCGCCAAGATCGCCGCGCTGGACACCTCGAAGTTCCTCATCGTGCCGATGCCCGGCAAGGGAGAGCCGATGGAGGTCGACAGCCTCGGCATCTCGAAGTCGGCCACAGAGGCAGAGCGCACCGCGGCGACGACCTTCACGAAGTTCATGAGCACGAGCCCTGACGCGCAGAACCTGCTGGCGACGACGACGTCCGCGCTCGGCGTCCCGGTCATCCAGGGATCGCTCGACACGTTCAAGGCGATCGCCCCGAAAGTGAACCTCCAGGCCTTCGTCGACGCCGTCACGAACGCGGTCACCACGCCCTATGTGAAGGACAAGGTGAAGATCGAGAGCACCTTCTCCACCGACCTCAACTCGCGCACCGCGATCGGCTCGGGGAACGAGGACCCGGCGACCGTGCTGCCGGAGCTTCAGGCCCAGTGCCAGAAGATGCTGGACGCGACCAAGTAGGACGACTGGAGTCGGTCGGGCGGCGTAGAGGGAGAACATCGACATGTCGGACATCGTGCAGAGCCTCGAGGGATTACTCGAACGGCTGCACATCGATGTGGGACTCAGGCCCATCCTGTCCTTGGTCATCCTGCTGGCCGCCGTGTTCGCGGTCATCTGCGCCGCCCTCTGGGGGGCCGTCCGAGCACGCTGGATCTCGCGGAACACCGCGGCATTCTGGATCTTCGTCTCGCCATGGATCGTCGGCTTCCTCCTTTTCACGGGAGGGCCGATGGTGTACTCCCTGGTCCTGTCGTTCACGAACTGGAACCTCATCGACCCGGCGAAGTTCATCGGGATCGCCAACTACAAGGAAGCGTTGTCGGATCCCGATCTCGGGCAAGCGATCAAGGTCACGCTCACCTACGCCGTCGTCAGCGTTCCGCTGCAGACGGTGCTCTCGCTGGCCGTGGCTCTGTTGATGAACGTCAAGGTGCGCGGTATCCATGTGTTCCGCACGATCTGGTATCTGCCGTCGCTCGTCACCGGGGTGGCGCAGGCGGTGCTGTTCATCTGGGTCTTCAACCCGAGTTACGGTCTCGCCAACGGGCTGCTTCGCCTCTTCGGCATCGAAGGGCCCAAATGGCTCTTCGACGCGCACTGGGCTCTGGCCACCGTGGTAATCATGAGCCTCTGGACGGTCGGCGGAAACATGATCATCTATCTCGCCGGCCTGCAGGACATCTCCAAGGACCTCTACGAGGCCGCGGAGCTTGACGGCGCCAACCGATGGCGCCTTTTGTGGAACATCACGATTCCGCAGGTGAGCCCCGTCATCTTCTTCAACGTGGTCACCGGGCTCATCTACGCGATGCAGACGTTCACTCAGGGATATGTGGTCACCCACAACGGGGGCGGCCCGGCCGACTCGCTCCTTTTCTACGTCCTGTACCTGTACCAGAACGCGTTCTCCTTCTTCCGGATGGGATACGCGTCGGCCCTGGCCTGGATCTTCTTCGTCATGATCATGGTGCTCACGGCGCTCGTGTTCCGGGGAAGCGCCTTCTGGGTCTACTACGAATCGCAACGACCGAGGGAGCGAAGGCGGCGTGTCCATGTCGGCTAGCGCGAAAGCACCGACCGTGAAAGCACCCACCGTGAAAGCACCGACCGCGAAAGGTGCGGGTGGGCCGCGACGTGAGCCGCTCGGCGGTCGGATCCTCGCGGTCACGTTGCTCGTGGTCGGGTCGATCGGCTTCGTCTATCCGTTTCTCTGGATGATCGCGACCGCGTTGCGAACGCCGGAGGGTGTGTCGCATGGGGGAGTGTCGCTCTGGCCGATCCAGTGGCGGTGGTCCAATTTCACCGACGGACTCGGTTCGTTCCCCTTCTGGGCCTATCTGCGCAACTCACTGCTGAGCACGATCGTGCCGGTCGTCGCGGTGGTCTTCTCCTCGTCACTGGTCGGGTTCGCGTTCGCGCGGATTCGGGCCAGGGGATCCGGCGTGCTGTTCGCGATCGTCCTTTCGACGCTCCTGCTTCCGCAGGAGGTGACGATCGTGCCGCAGTTCATCCTGTTCAAGAATCTTGACATGATCGACACGCTGTGGCCGATCATCGTCCCGACCTTCTTCGGCTCGGCGTTCTTCATCTTCCTGTACCGGCAGTTCTACCTGCGGCTGCCGGAGGCGATGACGGACGCCGCCCTCATCGACGGCGCGGGCTGGTTCCGCATCTGGTTCTCGATTTATCTGCCGCTTTCCCGGCCGATCATCATCGCCACCGCGGTGCTGCAGTTCATGTCCTACTGGAACAACTTCTTCCAGGCCGCCATCTACCTGACGACGGACCGGTGGAAGACGCTGCCCCTCGCCCTGGCGGGTTTCCAGTCCGTCAACGGCACGAACACTCCACTCCTGATGGCCACCGCCTTGGTGGTGACCTTTCCCTGCGTTCTGCTTTTCTTCATCGCCCAGCGCCACATCATCGGCGGAATATCATTCACGGGGAGCAAATGACCGACGTCGCATCGCCGTCGACCGTTACATTCTGGCTGCCGGGCAGGACGGAGGCGCCGCCCGAGACACCCGTCGTGCTGGCCGGGAGACAGCCCGACGTCGGGCTCCGGCTGCAGGCGACCCGTTCAGCCGACGTGTGCGTGCGTGAGCTCCGAGGCGGTGTCTTCGAGGTCGTGTTCCGCACGCTCGGCGAGCCGCTCGGTTTCACCGTGACCATTCCCGCGACGGACGCCGCCGCCTGGTGGCGCCCCGGCAGCACCGTGCCGCACGCCACCATTCCGCCGTCATGGGAAGAGCCGTCCGACGCGACCGCCCTGCGGGGACTCCCGATCGGGGCCCTGCTCGCGACGCACGACGTCGCACGGCTGGTCTACGCGGTCGACGCCGGCACGAGCGTGACGAGGGTGCGGGCCGGTCTCGTGGAGGAGACCGCCGACTTCGCGATCATGGTCACGGTCGGCGCCTCCGGCACATCGGATCACGTGAGGCTGCTCCTGGACGCATCCGGCCGATCCTTCGTGGAGGCCGTACCCGAGGCGGGACGGTGGCTCCAGGGGGAGGAAGGCCACCGTGCAGCGCCGGGGGCCGAGGATCCTGTCCTGTGCACCTGGTACTTCGCGCATCAGCACGTCACAGCCGCCACCGTGCTCGCACAGGCCGATCGCGCGGTCGCGATGGGGTTCGGCACCGTCATCATCGATGACGGCTGGCAGACGAACTCGCACGAGCGAGGATACGGATCATGCGGCGACTGGGAGGCAGCGGAGGAGAAGTTCCCCGATGCGGCCGGCCTGGTCGAAGCGCTGCGCGGCCGGGGGCTGCGCACCGTGTGGTGGGTCGGCACTCCCTTCCTGGGCCATCAGGCGAAGGCCCGTCACCTGGGGCTCTCGACGCTCCGCGACAGGCCGGAACTCCAGGCTGAGGTCCTGGACCCGCGCGACCCCTCCACCCGCGCCTACCTGGTCGGGCGGATGGAGGAGATAATCGCGAGGACGGCGGCGGATGGCCTGAAACTCGACTTCCTGGAAGAGTTCGAGGACCAGGAGGCGCCGGGGTCCGTGGCAGCGGCCGTCGACACCATGTCCGAGATCGTCGACCGGCTGCGAGGCCTCGGGACCGAGCCTCTGATCGAGTTCCGCGAGCCGTACGTGCACCCCGCGGTGGGGCGGTTCGCCTCGATGATCCGCGTCGGCGACTGCCCGCTGAACGCGGTGCAGAACCGCGTCGGCATCCTCGACCTCCGCCTGGCGCGGCCGGGCACGCCCATCCACAGCGACCCGATCATGTGGGCCGAGGGTGACAGCCCGGAGCGGGTCGCCCATCACCTGATCAACGCCCTGCTGGGCGTGCCGCAGATCTCCATGGACCTGGTGGGGCTTCCCGGCGAACAGTCCGAGGCGCTGGCGTTCTGGCTCGGCGTCTGGCGCGAGTACCGCGACCTGCTGTTGCACGGCAGGCTCGCGCCGGAGCGTCCCGACCTGCTGTACCCGGTGGCCCGCGTCCATGACGGCGGACGGCACCTCGTCGCGAGGTACGCGCCCCACACGATTAAGATCCCGGAGGGGGACTGGACGGAACTGCTGGTCGCGAACGCCGACGACAGCCCCCCGATCCTGTTGCACGAAGGGGACGAGGTGCGGGCCGGCCTGGAGATCTGGGACGCCAGGGGACGGCAGGTCGCCGATGGGGACGTCGTCCTGGGCCGGGGGCCCAGTGTGTTGACCGTACCCTCGGGAGGGCTCGCCCGGCTGCGGCGGCCCACGACCGCCGTCGCGGAGGCAAAGTGGGGTCACGCATGACCGTTCCGGAGAATCCGGGCATCGTCCTCGTGCCCCACACGCACTGGGACCGCGAGTGGTACGAGCCCTTCCAGGTGTTCCGCCACCGCCTTGTCGACGCGCTCGACCGCGTGCTCGACATGGCGGAGGCCGACCCCGCGTTCCGGTTCACCCTCGACGGGCAGACCGCGGCGATCGAGGACTACCTCGAGATCCGGCCCCAGCACATCGAGCGCGTGCGCGCGGCCGTACGGCGTGGGCAGCTCGCGCTCGGCCCCTGGCTCATCCTGCTCGACGAGTTCCTCTGCACCGGCGAGACGATCGTGCGCAACCTCCAGCTGGGATGGGCGGGCGCGGAACGCCTGGGCGGTGCGATGGACATCGGCTACCTGCCCGATATGTTCGGCCACATCGCGCAGATGCCGCAGATCCTCGCGCGGGCCGGCATCCGGCACGCCGCGTTCTGGCGCGGCGTGCCCGGGAGCGTGACCGGCCACTCGTTCCGCTGGGTCGCCCCCGACGGTTCGAGCGTGCGTGCGGAATATCTCTTCGACGGGTACGGCAACGCCCTCGACGTGCTGCTCGTCCCCGACGAGATCCCCCGCGCGCTGAGCGACTACCGTGCGCTCACCCGATCCCGCTGGGGCGCCGACCCGATCCTCGGGATGGTGGGAACCGACCACATGGCGCCGCGTGCGGACCTGATGGACCTGGTCCGACGCTTCGACTCGCCGGACTTCCCCATCACGGTCGCCACCCTCGGCGAGTACATCCACGGGCTGCCGGACGACGGTGACCTGATGTGGGTCCACGGCGAGCTCCGCAGCCACGCCCGCGGCAACATCCTGCCGGGGGTCGTCTCCATTCGCCGCCGGCTCAAGGACGCCATGGCGGAGGCCGAGCGCATCGTCGGTGAGGCGGAACGCGTGTCCCTCGGCGTCCCTCTCGACCGGACGGCTCCGTTTCTTGATTTGGCCTGGCGCGACATCGTCGAGTCCAGCGCACACGACTCGGTGGTCGGGTCCGGCACCGACGAGACGGTCGAACAAGTCGCGTCGCGTCTCGCCGAGGCGGCGCAGCTCGGTCGTGCCGTACGCGACCAGGCCGTCCGCGAGGCCGCCCTGGAGGTGCCGAGCGACGCGATCCTGGTCGTCAACACCCTCACCTCGCCGCGCACGATCGTCGTCGAGACCGACGTCGCGGCGCCGTCCGACGGGCTGGCGGTCAGCGCGACGCTCCCCGACGGGCGACGGCTCCTTGTGCAGGAGTCGGACCGCGCGCCGGTGGTCCTCGGAGACGAGGTCTGGGAGGCCGCGGACGTCGAACGGGTCCTGCGGCGGATCCACCGCCGCGAGCTGTTCGGCCAGGAGATCGACAGGTACGAGATCGTCCCCGGCCGTCTCACCTTCTGGGTCGCGCGGGTGCCGTCGACACCGGCGTTCGACCTGCTCGCCCTCCGGAGCGAGCTCCGCCGCGCGGTCGACGCGCACCAGGGCCCGTGGAACGTGCGGACCCTGGCGGAGCCGAGAAGGAGCGTCCTCATCCCCGTTCCCGTGGGCGCTTCCGGGAGCACCGCGGTGCGGATCGCCCAGGATCCGGGCGACGCGCCAGGCGGGCCTTCCGGTCCGGTGCCGCGCGCGACGGAGTCCCGCCTGGACAACGGGCTCGTCTCCGTGGAGGTGCTCGCAGACGGCACCTTCGACGTGCGCGGGCAGGACGGGACCGTGCTGCGCGGTGTCGGCCGTCTGGCCGACGGGGGAGACCGGGGCGACAGCTACAACTACGGCCCGCCGGCCTTCGATCGGCTGGTCGAGGTGCCGGCGAGCGTCGAGGTGCGGGTCGTGGAGTCCGGACCGGTCCGCGCCGCCGTCGAGATCGACCGGCGGTACGGACTGCCGGCCGCGTTGAGCGAAGACCCCGACCGCCGCTCGGAGGAGATCCTGGACATGCCGGTGCGCACGCGGGTCGAGCTGCGCGCCGGCGAGCCGTTCGCGCGCGTGTCGGTGTCGTTCGTGAACGTCGTGGCCGATCATCGGCTGAGACTGCACGTCCCCCTGCCGCGGCCCGCGTCGCACTCCTCGGCCGAGGGCCAGTTCTCGGTCACCGATCGCGGGCTGACGAACGAGGGCGGCTGGGGGGAATTCCCGATTCCCACTTATCCGGCCACCGGTTTCGTGTCCGCGGGCGACGCGACCGTCCTGCTGCGCGGCGCCACGGAGTACGAGCTCGTCGCGGACGGCGCGGAACTCGCCGTGACGCTTCTCCGCTCGGTCGGGTCGATCAGCGTCAACGTCCACCCGCTGCGGGACGAACCGGCCGCGTCCCAGATCCCGATCCCCGGCGGCAGGGAACTCGGCAGCGAGATCAACGTGGATCTGGCCGTCCTCCCGTCCGCGGGCGGCTGGCACGCCGCCGACGCGGTCCGCTGGGCCGAGCACTTCCGCTCGCCAGGGCTGTGGCGGCACGGTTCGGCCGAGCCGGGTGCCGCGCTGTCACCGGCCCGGTCGGGCATCGAGGTCTCCGGCCAGGGCGTCCACGTGTCGGCGCTGCGCGCGGTGCCCACCGGGGTAGAGCTGCGGATCGTCGCCATGACGCCGGAGCCCACCGTGGCGACCGTCGCGGGCCCGCATGAGGACGCGACCACCGTCGACCTGCTCGGCCGGCCCATCGAACGTCTCCCCGCCGCGTCCGTGCGAGAAATCCCACTGCGGCCGTGGGAAATCCGCACCCTCCACCTGAGCTAGGTCATGCCGACATTTACCGACACGTCCTTTCGATCGGCAGTCCACGAGATCGTCTCGCCGCCCACAGGGGCGGAACCGCCACGCGCGCGGACGCGCTCGGACGCGGGTGTGCTCTCCCTCGACGGCACCTGGCGGTTCGCCTGGTCGCCCACCGCGCACACCGGGAAGGACCCCTCGGATCCCGGTGACACGTGGGACGAGATCCCGGTTCCCGCCCATTGGCAGCTGTGCGGTTACGGCGCCCCCGCGTACACGAACGTCCGTTATCCGTTCCCGATCGACCCGCCCCGCGTGCCCGAGGCGAATCCCACCGGTGAATACCGCAGGATCGTCCGGCGTCCGCCCGGATGGGACACCGGGCGCGTGCTCCTCCGGTTCGACGGCGTCGACTCGTGGTTCGAGGTGTGGGTGAACGGCTCGCCCGCCGGCCGGTCCTCGGGGAGCCGGCTCACGGTCGAGTTCGACGTTACCGGCCTGCTCACCGGGGGCGACGACGTGCTGGCGGTGCGGGTGCACCAGTGGAGCTTCGCCAGCTACGTCGAGGGCCAGGATCAGTGGTGGTTGTCGGGGATCTTCCGCTCGGTCGCCCTCCTGCATCGCCCTGAGCACGGCATCCAGGACGTGCGCATCGTCGCGGACTACGATCACCGCACCGGGGACGGCCTGCTGCGGGTCGAGGCGCTGAGCACGCGACCGGTGACGGTGGAGGTGCCCGAGCGCGGCGTCCGGGGACCCGCGGGCGAGACGATCCACCTCACGTCGGTGGAACCGTGGTCGGCCGAGGCGCCGCGTCTCTACCGGGTCCTGATCGTCGGCGAGGCCGAGACGATCTCGGCCGACGTCGGATTCCGCACGGTCTCCGTCGAGGACGGCCGGCTCCTGCTGAACGGCGCTCCGCTCGTGTTCCGCGGGGTGAACCGCCATGACATCGAGGCCCGCTCGGGGCGCGCGGTGACGCGGGAGACCATGGAACGCGACGTGGTTCTGATGAAGCGGCACAACGTCAACGCGGTGCGCACCAGTCACTATCCGCCCGATCCCTGCTTCCTCGAACTCTGTGATCGGTACGGCCTCTACGTGGTGGAGGAATGCGACATCGAGACGCACGGGTTCTCGCTGGTCGACTGGCGCGGCAATCCGTCCGACGACCCCGCGTGGGGCGCGGTGTACCTCGACCGGATGCGGCGCATGGTCGAGCGTGACAAGAACGCGACGAGCGTCGTGATGTGGTCCCTCGGGAACGAGGCCGGGTGGGGACGCAATCTCGCGGCCAACGCCCGATGGACGAAGGAACGCGACCCGAGCCGGCCCGTCCACTACGAGCAGGACACCGAGTGCGAGGAAGCCGGCGTCTACAGTCGCATGTATCCGACCTTCGACGAACTCGAGGCGATCGGCCGGCACGAGGAACCCGAGTCGGCCGATCCGGCACGGGACGCGCGCCGGCGGGCGCTGCCCATGATCATGTGTGAATACGGGCACGCCATGGGGAACGGCCCCGGCGGGCTGGCGGACTACGAGGCCATCGTCGACGCGCATCCCCGGCTGGCCGGCGGCTTCGTCTGGGAGTGGATCGACCACGGACTGGAGGGCGAGGGTCCCGATGGGCGCCGCACCTACCTGTACGGAGGCGACTTCGGAGAGCCGGTGCACGACGGGTCGTACGTGATCGACGGTCTGGTCTTCCCCGACCGCACGCCCTCACCCGCCCTGGCCGAGTTCGCCGCCGTCATCGCGCCCGTGCGGATGCGCGTCGACGGAGGCGACCTCGAGGTGGAGAACCGCTGGAGCTTCACGACCACCGGCGACGTGGTCTTCTCCTGGTCACTGGAGTCGGACGGCGAGACCGTCGGCAGCGGGCCGCTGGACGTGCCCGTGGTGGGACCGCTCTCGCACGCGCGGTTCACGCTTCCGCCCGCCGTACGCGCTGCCGAGCCGAGCGCGCCTTCCGGCGGAGACCTCTGGTTCACGGTGACGGCGACGACCGGGAGCGCGAGCCCCGGTGTCGAAGCGGGACACGTTCTCGCAAGGGCCCAGCAGCGGCGCCGGGCAACCACGCCGCGACGTGCTTCCGCGCGGACTTCTGTGCCGACTTCTGTGCCGACTTCCGCGCGGACTTCCGCGCGGGAACAGGAGACGGTGTTCGTCCGGCGATTCGACGATTCGGGGCACCCGGAGGCACTGGGGCCCTTCCCGATCGCCCACGTGGGTCTCGACGTCTGGCGTGCCCCGACGGAGAACGACCGGTTCGCCGGAAACGGCGAGACGTCATCGCTGGAGAGCCGCTGGCGGGAGGCCGGCTTCGACCGCCTCGTCGAGCGGGCGATCGATGTCCACGTGAGCGACGCGTCCGCGCGACGCACCGCGCGATACGGGTCCGCGGGGCTCGACACGGGGTTCGACGTCGACTACCTCTGGACCGCACGGGGCGACGGGCTCCGTCTCGAGGTCACGATCGAGCGCCGCGGCGAATGGCGGCTCCCGCTTCCACGGCTGGGGATCGTCCTCGCGCTGCGCGCCGCCGACCCCGGCTCTGCCGTACTCGAGTGGCTCGGGCTGGGACCGGGGGAGAGCTATCCCGACTCCCGTTCCGCCAACTGGTACGGACGGCATCGCATGACGGTCCGCGAGGCGCAGGTGCCCTACGTCGTTCCGCAGGAGAACGGCAACCGATCGGAGGTCCGCCGGCTGAGTCTGACCGTACCCGAGGGCTGCCTGCGCATCGAGAGCCCGCACGAATTCGACGCCGCCGTGCGTCCGTGGTCGACCGAGCGGCTCGAACGTGCCCGGCACTCCGCCGAGCTCGACGAAGAGGGGCTCCTCTGGATCCATCTGGCGGCGGGCGTCACAGGATTGGGCTCGGCGACATGCGGCCCGGGAGTCCGGCGGCGGGCGCAGTACCGTGCGGGGCGCGCACGCCTCGTCCTCGATTTCGTCAGAGAGGGGATCTGAGTGCCGGTGCCCGCATCGCTGGCCGTCACCGACTTCGGGGCCATTCCCGGTGGTCACTCCGATGCCGCGCCCGCGGTCGGAGCGGCCCTCCAGTCCGCCGCCTCCCTGGAAGGCCCGGTGGTGCTCCGGTTCCCCCCGGGCGACTACCATCTCTGGCCGGAGGCCGCACCACGCCGTGAGCTGTACGTTTCCAACACGGTGGGGGACGATCCGCGATATCGCGACAAGACGATCGCCCTGCTCGTCGAGGCGATGGATGATCTCGTCATCTCGGGGGAGGGGGCCCGGCTCATCCTCCACGGGATCCAGACGACCTTCGCCGTCATCGACTCGCGCAGGGTGCGGATCGACGGGCTCGAGTTCGATTTCGCCGTGCCGACGGTTGTCGACGCCACGGTCGTGGAGGCGGGCGTCGCGGCGGGGTGGCCGTTCCGCGTGATCCGGGTGCCCGAGACCACGCTGTTCTCCGTCGAAGGACGCTCGATCCGCTGGCACGGAGAGGTCCTCGGCTCGGGGGCCGTCGCCTGGGAGGGCCGCGATTCGCTGGAGTACACCCAGATCCATGATCCTTTCAGCGGGCGGACGCGCCGTGGTCCGAACCCGCTCTTCGAGAACGTCCGGTCGATCGAGGCGGTGGGACACCGGGAGATCCGGATCGACTACGACCATGGCGAGGAACCGGCCGATCTCGGTCTCGTCTACGAGATGCGCCTGACGACACGCGATCATCCTGGCGCACTCGTGCTCGACAGCTCAGGCGTGACGTTATCCGGGCTTCGTTTCCGGTTCCTGCACGGCTTCGGCGTCGTCGCACAAGGGAGCCGTGACGTCGCCATCGAGAGCTGTGAGTTCCGGACTCCACCGGGGAGCGGGCGGCACACGGCGGGTTTCGCCGACTTCGTCCAGTTCTCCGGATGCTCGGGACGTGCTGTCGTGCGCGATTGCCTCTTCGACGGGCCGCACGACGATCCGGTCAACGTGCACGGCACCTATCTCCGCGTCGGCGGTCAGCCGGATCGTCGCACGTTGGAGCTCGAGTACGCACATGGGGAAACGGCCGGACTGCCCCAGTTCTCGCCGGGGGACGAGATCGAGATCGTCAATCGGGAGACGCTCCAGGCGATCGCCTGGGCGACTGTGGAGGGGGTGCAGCAGCCGAGCGGGCGCGACCACACCCGCCCGCTCAGGAGCATCACCCTGACCTGCGGGTCCGACCTTCCGGGTGATCTGGCCGATTGGACCGCGGTGGAGAACGTCACCCGCACGCCGGCCGTGCACATCGCCCGCAACGTCTTCCGCAACGTGCCGACGCGGGGCGTGCTCGTGACCACCCGGCGGCAGGTGCTGATCGAGGAGAACCGTTTCGAACGTCCGGGAATGGCCGGCGTCTACGTCTCCTGCGACGCCGGTGAGTGGTGGGAGTCCGGGCCGGTGCGCGATCTGACCGTCCGCGGCAACGAGTTCGTCGAACCGGGTGGGCCGGCAGTCTTCGTTGATCCGCGGATCGCGCGGGCCGACTCCGCGCACCCGGTCCACCACGGCGTCGCCGTTGAAGGGAACCGCTTCGTGCTCGGCGAGGTGCCGGCGCTCGATGCCACGAGCACCCAGGGCATTCGCTTCAGGGACAACAGCATCGTGCGCTCAGGGCCAGAGGGTTGGGACGTCGTCCTCCGGGCGTGCTCAGACGCGGACATTGAGCACGATGTCGGCGAGCTGCCATTGCGGATCGCGGAGATCCGATGACGTGCGCTGCTGCGCCGCATGACCGAGGCCGGGTTCCTCGCCGCAAGTCTTCGCCCGGGTGCCGGCCACGAACGGACATCCGTGTTGCGCCAGCGGACGTGGGCGGGTCAGGAGAACAGTCCGAGTACGTGTTCCGATGTCAGGCAGCCGGCCGTCGCCAGATCCAGGTTGGCCAGCGAGGCGTGGTGGGTCTCGTCGGTCGCGGCCGTGACGCAATCGCTGACGGTGTGGACGGTGAGGCCGAGGTCGGTGCCGTGCCTGGCAGTCTGCTCGACTGTGAGGTTGGTGGCGACTCCGGTCACCAACAGCGTGTCTATCCCGTGCTCGGCCAGCCACTGGGGGAGGTGGTTACCGGCCAGGCCGGACAGCTTCTGGTTGTCGACGACCTGGTCGATCCCGGCCAGAGTCCGCATCTCCGGGATCAACTGCGTCCCCGGAGCATCCGGACGGAAGGCCTCCTGCGCGTCGCCGACCGCGTTCATGAAGCCCGTGTTGCGGACCAGGCCACCCCCTCCCACGGGCACGGTGAACCGGGTGAAGATCACCGGCACTCCTGCGGCACGCATGGATTGGTGGAACCGTACGGCACGCTCCACGACGCCACTGCGCGCGACCGGCTCGGCGAGCATCGCGCCGAAGAATCCCTCGGGCTTGATGACGTTCACCTGCCAGTGCAGAGCGAGAACGGCGGCAGTCCGCGGATCGTAGGTCATGGTTACGATCCTGCCGCACTCAGGACTGGCGTGGATCCCAGTGCGAGTAAGTCTGGGCCAGCTGGACGTCCGTTCCCCGCAATAAGGGCAGGCCGCTGCTGGAGTCCAACACCAGCCTGTCGCCGAGAGCGCCACCGAGCTTCACGCTGATCCGGTCGACGCGCATCATCGCGTTGCATACCCGCACGTTGTCGCGCACGTCAACATCGACGACCACCACGTGCGGGGTCTCATATGCCCTCGCGCCCCGCGTCGTGTCGCACGTGCCGTGCCCGTAACGCATTTCCAGTTCGTACGGCGTGGGCGTCTCGTAGGTGAACACCTCCTGGAGCTCTCCTTGCCGCACCTTCGGTGGCACGCTCATCGCCGACGGATCCACGGCGACCCGCCGAAACGGCTCCCGTACCCCTTTCACGGTGAACTCCCACGTGGGCACGCGGACCTGTCCCCGGCTGGTGGTCACGGTCGCCTCACCCATCACGGCGCCGATCACACGAAGCGGCCGGCACCCTTTGGCCGGGCACTTCTCGTCCACGAAGTCGTTGGGCTTGCTCAGCCGGGCGAATGCGGCCGTGGCCGGGACGACCGGCACGGTAAGCGTGGAACCGTCTTCCCAGCTCAAGATGGCCGGAGCGGGTTGCTGGGACGGGAGGTCCGCTTCCAGCTTCCAGACGCTGTTGAGCTCGCTGACCGGCACCCAGTCCGGCATCCGCTGCCAGTCCGGTTCCAGGGCCAGGTTCTGCAGCGGGACGAAGCCCTCACGCCATGCTCGATCCTCTTTCGAGGCCTGCCAGCGCTCGGCCACCTCCCTCGCGCGGGCGGTGAAGTCGTCCATGGTCGTGGTGGTCGACGCCTGCATGGAACCGCAGGCTGACAGCAACATCAGCGCCGCCGTGGCTTGCCCGGCGAGAAGGATCCGCATGCCAGGAAGACGCTTCGCGGGGGGCGAAGGTTCGCTGTTACGACTCCACCCGGCCCGGGGCGCATCAGACTTGCACCGACGCGGTCGCTGTCGAAGGCGACCACGACGTCGTTCCTGCAGAGATTCGTGTGCGCGCTTAGTGTTCTGAGTTGTATGGCTGGGGCTACCGGAGCATCGGTGCTCGGCTACGCGTCCTCGGTGTCAAGGTCCCCGTGTCCACCGTCTGGGAGATCCCGAATGGCGGCATCGACGCGGCGGGACGAACGGAGACGCGTGCGGAGCGTCGCGGCGAGCTCGCCTGCCGCGAGGAGTTGGTCTGGTGTGAGCGTGTCGACGAAGAGTTCGCGGACGGCGCGCAGGTGCGGAACTGTGGCACGCCCGAATGCCTTGGCGCCGGTCGGGGTGAGCACGACCTCGGCTCCGCGGTTGTCAGTGGCGCACTCCTCTCGGCGGATGAGCCCGCGCCGCTCCATGCGGGCGAGGTGATGGGACAGGCGGCTGCGTTCCCAGCCGATGTGGGCCGCGAGCTCGGAGGAGCGCATCCGCTGCCCCTGCGACTCGCTGAGGGCGAGCAGTACGACGTAGTCGCCGGGCGACAGCGAGGACTCGCTTTGCAGGCGCGACGCGAGTTCGGAGCGGAGTGCCTCCGCCGTCTCGATGAAGTCCCGCCAGATGCGCAGCTCCTCTGCGCTCGGCAACTGGCGTCCCCTCCGCCGCGGTGTGTCCTCCGTCAATGGGCCCTCCTGATTGACATCTCAATAATATGTTACTTATTGACATGTCAATCGTCTCGGTTCCCTGACGACAGTGCCCGGGCCCGGAAGCTGCCGCTCCCCGCCCCTCCATCGTCCCGTAGCCCGGGCTGCCTACACCACTCGTTTCTCCAAGGACGTGATCAGGCCGCTTCCGCGGGCGTCTTGGCGCGAGCCTGGGCGATGATCTTCCCGCGCTCGGATTCCGGGAAGCGGTCGAGTCTGGCGCGGACCTCGTCGGCGTCCACGTCGGCGCCGAAGAGGTCGGTGCCCGGCTCGAAGCGCATGCCTTCGGCGAGGGGGCCGGCGATGACCGGATCGAAGCCGAGCGCGTCGACGAGGGCGGCGACGGCTGCAACGTCGGCGGGGTCGTCGCCGGCCATCGCGATGGCGCGGCGTCCGGCTTCGCCGGCGGGGCGGGCCTCGTCCTCGAGGTCGTGGTAGCCCATGTGATTGAACGCCTTGACGATGCGGGAGTGGGGGAGGAAGGCCTGGACGATCTCGCTGGACGAGGTGCGCGGGTCGGTGAGGTCGTCGCGGATGCCGTCGACCTCCCACCAGTAGTTCATGGCGTCGACGACGAGCTTGCCGCGTAGCGCGTCTGCGGGGATTGTGCGGTGCTTGCCGAGCGGGAGGGCGAGGATGACGATGTCGGCACGGGCCGCGGCGTCGGCGGCGGTCGTGGCGACCGCGCCGGGGGTGAGCACCTCGACGGTGAGGGCGATCCTGGCGGGGTCGCCGGATCCGGCGAGGAGCACCTTGTAGCCGGCGGCCAGGGCGAGCCGGGCGAGTACGGTGCCCACCTTGCCGGCGCCGAGGATGCCGACGGTCTGCCGACCGTTCTCGGTGGCGTCGTTCATGTCGTTCTCCAGGTGTCGATGCCGTGGCCGGTCAGCCGGCGAGGATATCGCGGACCATCGGGATCACCGTGGTGCCGTAGAGCTCGACGGCGCGCAGACGGGCGCTTGCCGGCTGTGATCCCGCGGCGTAGATGAGGTCGAACCGGCCGACGCCGAGGGTGCTGATCGCGCTTGCGATCTTGCGGGCGACGGTCTGCGGTGAGCCGATGTAGAGGGACCCGTGCTCGGCCTCGGCGTCGAACTCCTCGCGGCGAACCGGTGGCCAGCCGCGTAGGGCGCCGATCCGGTCGCGAATGACCCGGTAGCGTGGCCAGAACAGCTCCTTGGCCTCCTCGTCGGTGTCGGCGATGAAGCCTGGCGAGTGCATTCCGACCGGATGCGCGGTCGTCCCGATTTCCTCGGCGGCTCGCCGGTACAGTTCGATGTAGGGGGCGAAGCGCTTGGGCGGGCCCCCGACAATGGCGAGCATGAGCGGCAGGCCGTAGTGTGCGGTGCGTACGACCGACTGCGGCGAGCCGCCGACGCCCACCCAGGTGGTGAGGCGCCCCGACTCGGTTTTCGGGAAGACGTCGGCCTGCTCGAGTGGGGCGCGTAGCTTGCCGCTCCAGGTGACCGGCTGTTCGTCGAGCAGCTTCACGAAGAGCTCGATCTTCTCCTCGAACAGCGCGTCATAGTCGGCCAAGTCGTAGCCGAACAGCGGGAAGGATTCGGTGAACGAGCCGCGGCCGAGGATGATCTCGGCGCGGCCGCGTGAGAGCGCGTCGACCGTGGCGAAGCGTTGGAACACCCGGACGGGGTCGTCGGAGCTCAGCACCGTCACACCTGAGGAGAGCCGGATGCGCGAGGTGCTCGTCGCGATCCCGGCGAGCACGGTCTCCGGGGTCGACACCGAGTACTCAGGCCGATGGTGCTCGCCGAGGGCGATGACGTCGACGCCGAGCTCGTCGGCCAGCACCGCCTCGTCTACGACCTGCCGGATCGCTGCGGCGTAGGAGAGCAGCGTCCCGGTGTCGTCCTCCGGCACGTCACCGAAGGTGTCGAGGCCGAACACGAGATCAGACATGGGCGGGCTCCATCGTGAGCGGTTCGCGGACCCGCGGGGCAACCTCACGCCCGAGCAGTTCGACGATGCGGGCGCAGGCCTTCCCGAACAAGTCGAGTCCTGGTTCGAAGCGTTCGCTCGTCATGGTTCCTCCTGCTCCGGTCCCGGGCGGTGCCGCGCGCCGTCAAGGCGTCGAGACGATTGACGTGTCAATAATGCATCATAAGGTTGACATGTCAATCAGGAGCCCCGTGGCGAGATCACAGGTGACCGGCATCAAGGCCGTCCCGCGGCGGCTGATCGTGCTCGGCGGCGGGCCGGTCGGGGTGGAGAATGCCCAGGCGGTACGCCGCCTGGGCGGCGAGGCTTCAGGGGTAACACCGGTGGGCAGCGATGGGAGGCTCGTCAAGCAAGGGCGGCGAGCCTGCGCATGGCGCCAAGGAGACCAGGAACGTCGCGTATCGCTGAGCAGAGGCGCCGTCCAGGTCATTGTGTTCGTAGTCCGGATCAGCTTCCCCAGGTGCCGACGGTCTCGCCTGAGGTGATCGCCGCATCCTTGATCTGCTGGTGCACCGCTTTCGCGTCGCCACTCGGCTTGATCGGGCTCGGCAGGGCGTACACGATGAAGTGGTAGTGATGCACGCCACCTGGCGGGCAGGGGCCCGAGTAGGCAGCCCTGCCATTGCTGCCCGGCAGGACCTTTCCCGGGGCCCGGCCCTCTCTCACGCTCGTCTCGGAGACGGGGATGCCGGTTACGATCCAGTGGATGTACGTCCCGCCGGGGGCATCCGGATCGTTCACCACGATCGCGAGCTCACGAGCAGACTCGGGAACGCCGCTCCAGTCCAGCGGCGGCGAGACGTCCTGCCCTCCCTGCCGGGCGCACACGTACTTCTTGGGGATCGCGGCACCCTCGGTGAACGCCGGGGTGCTCACCTTCAGAGCGGCCGCGGCCGCGGGGGAGGCGCTCTCGGCCGAGCACCCCGGGAGGACGACTGCCAGGAGAAGGACACCGCCCACCACGCGAAGCCGGCCGATCTTCATTCGCCCAGGATAAGGGGCTGAAGCATGGCGGTGTCGTGAACGCGACCGGGTGTGTTCCTCTGGTGATGGCGAGCGCCACGCGTCCGGATCGCGCGTACGGCCGGGCCGGGGCGGGTGACGGCGGAACTGTCGTCGTGGTCATGTGCGGCTCCGCGCTCTTCGTATATAGGACCTGATTCGGATATTCTCACGGCCGTTGGACTTCGGGCGGAGGTCTGCCGGTGAGCCTGGCCGAGGGCGTGCGGTTCGGGGTGTTAGGGCCACTTCGGGCTGAGGTGGAAGGGCGATCGGCGGGGCTGGGCGGACCCCGTCAGCGGGCTCTGCTGGCGCTGCTGCTGATCGCGCGGGGCAGGAATGTCTCGGCGGAGCGGATCCTCTCCGAGGTGTGGGAAGGCTCCCGGCTGCCTTCCGCGACGACGCTTCATGGGCACATCAATGATCTGCGCAGGGCGCTGGAGCCGGAACGGGCCCCGCGCGCTCCGGCCCGGCTGCTGGTGCGAGAGGGGCCCGGATACGCCCTTCGAGTCGCCCCCGCCGCGGTCGACGCCGAACGCTTCACCGATCTGGGCGCGCGTGGCCGGCGGGCGCTGGACGACGACGAACCGGAACGCGCCGTGGAACTCCTCGGAGAAGCGCTCGCGCTGTGGCGGGGCCCGGCCTACGCGGACATCGGCGAGGCCGCCTTCGCCGTGCCCGAGGCGAACCGGCTGGAGGATCTGCGGGCCACGGTGCAGGAGGACCGGCTCGCGGCCGTCATCGCGTCCGGACAGCACGCCGCTGCAGTGGGCGAGCTGGAGGCTCTGGTGGCGGAGCGGCCGCTGCGGGAGCGCGGTTGGGAGCTGCTCGCCCTGGCGCTCTACAGGTCCGGGCGGCAGGCCGACGCGCTCGCCGCGCTACGCGCCGTGCGCAGGCGGCTGGCCGACGAGCTCGGCATCGACCCGGGACGAGGACTGCGCGACCTGGAAGCGGCAGTATTGGCCCAGGACCCGCGGCTGGCCCCCGTAGCCGCGAGGGCCGGCGGCGTGTCCACCTCCGGGCCGCAGGCCGCCGCTCCGGCACCGCCTTCGGGCAATCTGCCGTTCGCGCTGTCCAGCTTCGTCGGCCGCGGCGGCGACCTCGCCGCCGTCGCCGCTCTGCTGGACGGTTCCCGGCTGGTCACACTCACCGGCCCGGGCGGGGTGGGCAAGACCCGCCTGTCCCTGGAGGCCGCACGCGCCCGTGCCGACGCCGACGGACCCTGGCTGGTGGAGCTGGCGGGTCTGCACACACCCGAACTGCTCACCGCCACCATCGCCGCCGCCCTGGGCCTGCCCGCGACGTCGTCCCCCGATCAGCTGGCCGGAATGCTGGCCCACCGCGACCTGCTGATCGTCCTGGACAACTGCGAGCACCTGCTGGTTCCCGCCGCCATGCTGGCGCACACCCTGCTGGCCCGCTGCGGTGGCGTGCGGATCCTGGCCACCAGCCGCGAACCCCTGGGCATCACGGGGGAGACCGTCTACGAAGTACAGCCCCTGCACGCCGACACGGACGCCACAGAACTCTTCCTCCGCCGCGCGGCCGCCGCCCAGCCCGGCTGGGTGCCCGGGCCGGGCGAACTCGGCAGGATCGCCGACCTGTGCGCGGGGCTCGACGGCGTCCCGCTGGCCATCGAGCTCGCCGCCGCGCAGTGCCGTACGCTCTCCGTCGGCCAGATCGCCGATGCCCTGCGGGACCGCTTCACCCTGCTGGTGGGCGGGTCGGCCGGACGGCCGGACCGGCACCGCACGCTGCTGGACACGGTCACCTGGAGCGACCAGCTGCTGCAGCCGGCGGAGCGCCGGCTCTTCTACCGGCTCGGCGTGCTCCGCGCCGGCTTCGACCTCGAGGCGGCTGCCGCCGTCGGAGGAGTCGCTCCCGTGCTGGCTCCGCTTTCGGCGCTGGTCCGCAAATCGCTGGTCACCGCCGAACCTGGCACGGGGCCACGCCGCTACCGGATGCTGGAGACTCTGCGCCAGTACGCGCTGGGCGCGCTTTCTCCCGACGAACTGGCTGCCGCCGAGGAACGCCACCGCACGTGGGCCCTGACCCGGGCCGAGAACGCCGAACGCCATCTCCGGGGCCCGCAGGGGGCGGTGTTGCTGGAAGGGCTGAGCCGGGAGCAGCCGGAATTCCGGGCCGCTTTCGCCTCCGCGCTGGCGGCGGGTGACGGCGACTACGCGCTGCGGCTGGGCGCGGCGCTCCTCTGGTTCTGGTTCCGCATGGGCCATGTCGGGGAGGGGCTCGCCTGGCTGTCCGAGGCCTTCGCGGCCGCCCCGCAGGCCGGTCCGGGCATCCGGGCGCGTGCCCGGTTCGCTGTCGCCTCACTCCGCTACCTGGCCGGACAGACCGCGCAGGCTCACGAGGCGGCTCGTACGGCCGTGGGGGAGGCGCGCGAGGCCGGCGACCTGGTGACCGAGGCCGGTGCGACCGCCTACGCCGGCTACTTGGGCCTGCTGGCCGGGGTTCCTCTCGACGCGGCGTCCCTCGCCCGCACGGCCGTCGAGATCGCCCGGCGCAGCGCCCAAGGCTGGCTGGAGGCCGAGACGCTCATGATCCAGGGCATGGTGCTCCGAATCCTGGGGGACCTGCCGGGCGCGGACGCCGTCTTCCAGGAGGCGCTCGCCGCTGCCCACACCAGCGGCCATGATTGGGTCGCGGACGGGGCGGCCTGGTGCGACATGAAAACGGCCTCGGACCGCGGGGACGGCTTCCGGGCACTGGCCATCGCGAGGGAGATCCTGGCCGCGATGGACCGTTACGGTGACATCTCCTTCTGGCTGGTGACGGTCCACAGCGCGGCCCGCGCGCTCGCGCTGACCGGACAGGCCGAGCAGGCAGCCGTGCTGATGGGCGCGGTGGAGGCCATCGGTGAGCGGGCCGGCGTCTCCCCGGAGCTGATGGACCCGATGGACGGGCCACGCGAGGCCGCCGCCGTACGCGGGGCACTGCCGCCGGACGAGTACGACCGCCACGCGGCCCGCGGGCGCACGCTGTCCCGGCGGGAGGCGAGCGCTTTGCTGGCCGACCTGATCGCACCTCGCCGAGTTCCAAGTGCGCCTTAGAACCGGTCCCTGACCAGGGCGTTTTCGGGACAAGTCATTTCCTAGTGCCCGCCAAGCGGCGACCCGCATCCTCGTTGTTGTGAAGCAAGCGCCGCCCCGCACGGGCGGCCCGACAACGAGGTGAACCGTGATCAAGCGAATCATGCGCACCGTGGCGACGGCCGCGATCGCTCTGGGAGTCATCGCCGGCCTGGGCGGTACCGCCGCCCACGCCGCCACCGGAGACCCCTCGCAGTGGTCCGTGACCGGCGACCCCTCCCAGTGGGGCTGATCCGGCCCCTTCGCGACGCCTGTCGTCAGGCGTCCTGCCCGTGATCGGGGCCGCGTTCCGGCGGCCCCCGGCCCACCATCCCCACCCCAACCACCACCGCCCCAAGTTCACGTATCAACCCGCCATCACCCGCGGCCCGGGAGAAGAGCCCGGCCGCTCGGAGACGCCCCCGCCGTAGAAGCGGCCCGGGGACCCAAGAAAGGACATTCCCATGAACAGGCGTATCGCTGCCCGCATCCTGCTCGCCGCCTCGGCCGTGGCCGGTGGAGTGCTGGCCACCGCCGTCCCCGCCTCCGCGTACACGACCGGGGCGGGCAACGCGGTCTGGGTCGAGCCCGGCACCACCAGATCCTTCCTGGTGATGTGCCCCTCGTACGCGCCAACGATGCTGACCAACACGATCAGCATCACCTCCGGCCCCGCCGTGTCGGTCTCCACCAGCCTGGACACCGACTCCGACGCCTTCAGCCGCGACAAGCTCACGGTGACGGCCACGAACGGAGGCGCCGTCCGCGTCTATGTGTCCGTGAAGGCGACCTGCAGCGACTGACGACCTGATCGTCCCCTCCGCCTCAGGGGGCCTCGGGGGGTTCTTGGATCGCGGCCGATTCGGTTACCCTCGCACAAGATCTACGTGAGTGTGCGAGGGAGGCCGATGGGACGGGTCGATGCCGCCGCTGTGCGGTTCGGGGTCCTGGGTCCGCTCCAGGCCGAGCGGGATGGACGGGCAATCCGTCTGGGAGGCCTCCGTCAGCGAGCGGTACTGGCCGTCCTGCTGATCGCCCGGGGGCGCATGGTGCCCGCCGAGCGGATCATGTCCGACGTGTGGGAGGGGTCCACTCTCCCGTCGCCGACCACCCTCCACGCGTACGTCTCCGAGTTGCGCAGGGCGCTGGAGCCGGAGCGGGAGGCGCGCGCACCCTCCGGGCTCCTGGTCCGTGAGGGGCCCGGGTACGCGCTGCGAGCCGATCCGTCCGGGGTCGACGCCGAACGGTTCGCCGACTTGGCCGTGGCCGGGCGGCGCGCCCTGACCGGCGGAAGACCAGGCGCCGCCGAGGAACTTCTCAGCGAGGCGCTGGAGCTGTGGCGCGGTCCCGCCTACGCGGACTTCGCCGGGACCGGTTTCGCCCTGTCGGAGGCGGCACGGCTGGAGGGGCAGCGTGCCGCCGCATACGAGGACCGGCTGGCCGCCGCCATCGACCTCGGCCGGCATGCCGCCGCGATCGGCGAGTTGGAAGCGCTGGTGGCCGAGCAGCCGCTGCGGGAACGCGGCTGGGAACTGCTCGCCCTCGCGCTGTACAGGTCGGGGCGGCAGGCCGACGCCGGCGCGGCGTTGCGCGCGATACGGCGACGGCTCGCCGACGAGCTCGGCATCGACCCCGGCCCTGGACTGCGCGACCTGGAGTCGGCCGTGCTCGCCCAGGATCCGCGGCTCGACCCGCGGCTCGATCCGCCGCCCGCCCGCGCCGCCGACACCACTGGCACCACCACCGTCTTCCAGACCGACCCCGCCGCAGAGGCCCGGCGCCCGGCGCCCACCGGCAACCTGCCGTTCGCGTTGTCGAGCTTCGTCGGGCGTACGGAGGACATGGCCGCTGTCCGCGGCCTGCTCGCCGACTTCCGGCTGGTCACCCTCACCGGCCCGGGCGGGGTGGGCAAGACCCGCCTCGCATTGGAGACGGCCAGAGGCCGTACCGGCGACGACGACGGGCCGTGGCTCGTGGAGCTGGCCGGTCTCACCTCGCCCGAACTGCTGCCGGCCACCATCGCCACCACCCTGGGGATCCCGGGAGCGGCCACCACCGAAGCGGTGGCGGCCGTGCTCGCCGGGCGCCGGCTGTTGCTGGTGCTCGACAACTGCGAGCACCTCTTGGACGCGACCAGTGCCCTCACCGGCGTACTGCTCAGCCGCTGTGGTGGCTTACGCGTGCTGGCCACCAGTCGCGAACCGCTGGGCGTGGAAGGCGAGGCGGTCTACGAGGTCCCGCCGCTCGACCCGGCCGGAGACGGCACAGAACTCTTCCGAAGCAGGGTCGCCGCGGCAGTTCCCGCGTGGACCCCCGACCCGGGCGACATCGACCGGATCCCGAGGCTCTGCGCCGGTCTTGACGGGATCCCGCTCGCCATCGAACTGGCCGCCGCGCAATGCCGGATGCTCTCCGTCGGCCAGATCGCCGACGCCCTGGAAAACCGCTTCGACGTGCTGGTCGACGGTCCGCTCGACCTGCCGGCCAGGCATCGTGCGCTGGAGGCCACCGTCGCCTGGAGCCACCAGTTGCTCGAGCCCGAGGAGCAACTGCTCTTCCACCGCCTCAGCGTGTTCGCCGCCGGATTCGATCTCGACGCCGCGGGCGCGGTCGGGGCCCGGACTCCCGTCCTGCCTTCGCTGTCGGCCCTCGTTCGCAAGTCGCTGGTCAGCGTCGAGCCCGGCACCGCACCCCGCCGGTACCGGCTGCTGGAGACGCTGCGTCAGTACGCGCTGCGGGGGCTCGACCCGGACGACCTCTCGCAGACCCAGGGACGCCACCGGGCCTGGGCCCTGGCGCAGGCCGAAAGCGCCGAACGCAGGCTGCACGGCCCGCAGGCGGCCGAACTGCTGGCCCGGCTGACCCGGGAGCAGCCGGAGTTCCGGGCCGCCTTCGCCTCCGCGCTGGCAGCCGGGGACGGAGACTACGCGCTGCGGCTGGGCGGCGCGCTGTACTGGTTCTGGTACCGCATGGGGCACATCGCCGAGGGCCTGTCCTGGATGTCCAGGTCTTTGGCCGCGGCGCCGGACGCCGAGCCGGCGGTCCGGGCGCGGGCGCGCCTCGCCGTGAGCGGGCTCAGCTATCTGGCCGGGAGGCCGACACAGGCGTACGAGGCCGTCGTGATGGCGGAACAGGAGGCCCAGGAGGCCGGCGACATGATCGTTGAGGCCTCGGCACGGGTCTACCAGACCCACTTCGGCGTGCTCGCCGGAATCCCCCTCGACGCTCCGGCACTGGCCCGCAGTGGCGTCGAGCTCGCGCGGCGTGCCGGAGAGGATTGGCTGATAGCCGAAGCGCTGATGGTGCAGGGCATGCTCGCCCGGGTCATGGGTGACCTTCCGGCCGCCGCCGCCGTACTGGCCGAAGCCGTCGCCACCGCCGACTCCTGCGGACACGACTGGGCGGCCGGTTCCTCGGCCTGGGCCGGGATGAAGACGGCATGCGATCGCGGCGACGGACGGCGCGCGCTGGAGATCGCGGCCGGCATCCTGGACGCGCTCGACCGCCACGAGGACGTCACGTCCCGGCTTGTGCTCATGCACACCGCTGCCCACGCACTCGTGCTGACCGGCCAGGCCGAGCAGGCGGCGGTCCTTATGGGGGGAGTGGATGCCGTCGGCCGCCGGGTGGGCTTCTCCCCGGAGCTGATGGACCCGCTGGACGGCCCCCGCGAGGCCGCGGCCGTACGCGACGCCCTCACGCCGGACAGGTACGAACGCCTGGCGGCGCAGGGCCGCGAACTGTCCCTGCCGGAACTGACCGCCTTCCTGATAGTTCGGCTCGCGGAGTACTCCCGCCGCACAGGGTCGGACACGTGAGGGACCTGCTCACCGCCATCGCTCCGCCCTCAACCGCCGTCCCGCTGTTCCGCCACATCGCCGAGCGTCGTCACGCTGGTCTCGTCGGGCGCGAGAAGACCTCCGTGATCCGTCCCGCGCTGACCTTCAGATGGCGGCTGACCTGTACGGCCTGGAGCATTCGCCGGTCGTGTGTGACGAGCAGCAGTGTGCCCGGGTAGTGCGCCAGCGCCGACTCCAGCTGTTCGATGGCGGGTAGATCGAGATGGTTGGTCGGCTCGTCGAGCACGAGGAGGTTGACGCCCCTGGCCTGCAGCAACGCCAGAGCCGCACGGGTCCGCTCGCCGGGTGACAGGGTCGCCGCCGGACGCGTCACGTGCGCGGCCTTCAGCCCGAACTTCGCCAGCAGCGTGCGGACCTCGGCGGGTGGCATCGGCGAGACCAGCGCCCCGAAGGCGTCGAGCAGAGGCTCGTCTCCGAGGAAGAGTCCTCGTGCCTGGTCCACCTCTCCGACCACCACGCCGGGGCCAAGCGAGGCGTGACCCTCCTCCAGGGGGAGCCGGCCGAGCAGCGCGGCCAGCAACGTGGACTTGCCCGAGCCGTTGACCCCGGTGATCGCCACCCGCTCGGCCCAGCCGATCTCCAGATCGACGGGACCAAGCGTGAAGGAGCCACGGCGGGCGATCGCGCCGCGCAGGGTGGCGACGACGGCTCCGGCGCGGGGCGCGGCGGCGATCTCCATGCGCAGCTCCCACTCCTTGCGCGGCTCGTCCACCACCTCCAGCCGCTCGATCAGCTTCTCCGTCTGCCGAGCCTTGGCGGCCTGCTTCTCAGTCGCCTCGACCCGGGTGTTCCGCCCGATCTTGTCGTTGTCGCTCATCTTGCGGCGCGCGTTCTTGACGCCCTTCTCCATCCAGGCGCGCTGGGTGCGAGCGCGGAGCTCGAGCTGGGCGCGGGTCTCGGCATACTGGTCGTATTGCTGTCTGGCGTGCGTCCGCGCGACCTCGCGCTCGTCCAGATATGCCTGGTAGCCGCCGCCGTACAACCGCACCTGCTGTTGGGCCAGGTCGAGCTCCAGCACGCTGGTGACGGTCCTGGCCAGGAACTCGCGGTCGTGGCTGACCAGCACCGTGCCCGAGCGCAGGCCGGTCACGAACCTTTCCAGCCGGTCGAGCCCGTCGAGGTCGAGGTCGTTGGTCGGTTCGTCGAGCAGGAAGACGTCGTAGCGGCTCAGAAGCAGCGAGGCGAGCCCCGCGCGGGCCGCCTGGCCGCCGGACAGCGAGGTCATGGGCTGGTCGAGGTCGATCGTGAGGCCCAGGTCGGCGGCCACCTCGCCGGCGCGCTCGTCGAGGTCCGCGCCGCCCAGTGTGAGCCAGCGCTCCAGGCTCGTGCTGTAGGCGTCGTCGGCACCCGGCAAGCCCTCGACCAGTGCCTGCGTGGCGGCGTCGAGGTCGCGCTGTGCCTCCGCGACGCCGGTGCGGCGGGCGAGGAACTGTTGGACGGTCTCGTCTGGTCTTCGCTCCGGCTCCTGGGGAAGGTGGCCGACGACCGCTGTGGCCGGGGAGAGCCGGATGTCGCCTTGCTCCGGCGCGTCGAGGCCGGCGAGCAGGCGGAGCAGCGTCGACTTGCCCGCTCCGTTGACCCCGACCAGCCCGATGACGTCGCCGGGGGCGACCACGAGGTCGAGCCCGGAAAACAGGACCCGCTCGCCGTGCCCGGCCGCGAGGTCCTTCACGACGATGGTTGCGCTCATATCCTGACCGATGCTAGCCAGCGCCCCGCGCGGAAGCTAACGGTTACCCGCCGTCCCAGGTTTCGGCGAACGCGGTTTCGCGCGGACGTGCATGCGCTCGCCCTGCGGTCCGAACAGGCTGAGAATCTCCACCGGCGCCTCTCCGGCGCTGCCGAACCAGTGCGGTAGCCGGGTGTCGAACTCCGCGGCCTCCCCGGCCTTGAGGATGACGTCGTGCTCGCCGAGCACCAGCCGGAGCTTCCCGCTGAGCACGTAAATCCACTCGTAGCCCTCGTGCGTACGCGGATCGGGTTCGCGGCGGGTGGTGCCGATGACCATCTTCCACGCATGCAGCCCGCCGGCGTGCTGAGTCAGCGGCACAACCGTCAAGTCCTCGTGCTTGATCGGCTTCAACCGCACCCGCGGGTCACCGACCGGCGGCGCGCCGACGAGCTCGTCGAGTGGCACCTGGTAGGCGCGCGCGAGCGGCAGCAGCAACTCCAGGGCAGGTCTGCGCTCGCCGGATTCGAGGCGGGACAGGGTGCTGACCGAGATGCCGGTGGTCTCCGCGAGCTGGGCCAGGGTGGTGCCGCGCTCCTTGCGCAGCGCGCGCAGCCGCGGGCCCACGAAGGCCAGGACCGCGGCGTCGGCGTTTGCCATGTCGGCAATATTACTTGTCAGCTCGAGGGCGTCAGGAGCACCGTGGGCGAAGGCTACGAGTGAAGGGACACCCATGGTGGACGAGGCGTACGACGTGGTCGTGGTGGGCGGTGGCGCCGCCGGGCTCAGTGGCGCCCTCGCGCTGGTGCGGGCGCGGCGGTCGGTGCTGGTGGTCGATGCCGGGCAGCCGCGCAACGCGCCTGCCGGGCACGTGCACAACTATCTGACCCGGGAGGGCACGCCACCCGCCGAGCTGGTGGCGGCCGCGCGGGACGAGGTGACCCGGTACGGTGGCCGGATCGTCACCGGGCGGGTCGAGGCCGCCGCGAACGACGGCGACGGCTTCCTGGTGACGCTGGACGGCGCGCGCTCCCTGCGGGCGCGCCGGCTGCTGGTGGCCACCGGGCTCGTCGACGAGCTGCCCGACGTGCCGGGATTGGCCCAGCGCTGGGGCCGGGACGTGCTGCACTGCCCGTACTGCCACGGGTGGGAGGTCCGCGACCGGCGCATCGGCGTCCTGGCGACCGGGCCACTGGCCTGGCACCAGGCGGAGCTGTGGCGGCAGTGGAGCCCGCACGTGCTGCTCCTGCTGCACCACACCCCCGCGCCGGGGCCGGAGCAGGCCGAGCGGCTTGCGGCGCGCGAGATCACCGTCGTCGACGGCCCCGTCGCGGCGCTGGAGGTGGCCGGCGACACGCTCACCGGCGTACGGCTGGCCTCGGGCGAGATCGTCGCGCTCGACGGGGTGGTCGTCGCGCCGCGGTTGTCCGCCCGCGCGGATGTGCTGGAGTCGCTCGGGCTGAAATCGGTCGACGTGGAGTTCGGCGGTCAGGTCGTCGGCAGCCAGGTTCCCGCCGACTCCACCGGAGCCACCAGCGTGCCGGGCGTGTGGGTAGCGGGCAACGTGGCCGACGTGCAGGCTCAAGTGATCGTGGCTGCCGCGGCGGGCCTGAAGGCCGGTGCCGCGATCAACGCCGACCTCGTCGCCGAGGACACCCGCGACGCCGTCGACGCGTACCGGCACCGGGCGCACACCATGTTCGAGCAGGACGCCTGGGAGGAGCGTTACAGCTCCCGCCCGGCGCTGTGGAGTGGACGCCCCAACCCGCAGCTCGTCGCCGAGGCCGCCGAGCTCACCCCCGGCCGGGCGCTGGACGTCGGCAGCGGTGAAGGCGCCGACGCCATCTGGCTCGCCGAGCGGGGGTGGACCGTGACCGGGGTCGACATCTCCACCACCGCCCTGGAGCGGGCCGCCGCCAACGCCGCGGCCGAGGGTGGGGAGGCCGCCTCCCGCCTCACGTGGACGCACGCCGACCTGCGCGAGGAGCCTCCCGCCGAAAGCGCCTACGACCTGGTGTCGGCGCAGTACATGCACCTGCCCGGCGACTCCAGGCGGGCGCTGTTCGCCCGGCTGGCCGCCGCGGTGGCTCCGGGCGGAACCCTGCTGATTGTCGGGCACCACCCCTCTGACCTGCGGACCAACGTCCACCGGCACCACTTCCCGGACATGCTGTTCACCGCCGAAGAAGTCGCCGCCTCGCTCGACCCCACCGCGTGGCGGGTGCTGGCGGCCGAGACCCGTCCGCGCGCCGTTGTGGACCCCGACGGGCGCGCCATCACCATCCACGACGCCGTCCTGGTCGCACGCCGCCTCTCGCCTTCGTAGCACGGGCCGCCGAGGGGGCCGCAGGTCACCGGCGGCGCCGTACGCCGGGGACGACCACGGCCCGGTCGTCCCGGGCGGCTTCACTTGGGAGGTGGGCGGTCGACATGCGTGTGGCTTGCGCGATCAAATCCATGGACGTGCGGCGATAGCCGTAACGACCGAAGATGCCGAGGGCGGCCGCAATGATCTGCTCCCGTTGCTCGCGCGCGTCTGACATCTTGACATTTACGTCTTCGGCGAAGCGGACGTTGACGGCGTTGACGGTGGTGTCGCGACACGGCCCTTGCGGTTGGGTCAGGTTGTGAAAATGGCGTCGAGGTAGACCCAGGCGCCCTCGTGCCGGGCGAAGCGGCTCCTTTCGTATAGTTCACCGGGCTTTCCCCGGTAGGTGTAGCGGGCACGGAAGGTGACGGTGCCGGTCGTGTGGAAGGGGCTTCCTCCAGAGGTGGCTTCGATCTCCAGCCCGGTCCACCGCATGCCGGGTTCGAAGCCGATACCGGCCGGGCGCGTGCTGGGGTGCCAGGTCCGCAGCAGGTAGGTCTCCTCCTCGACGGCGAACGCGGCGTAGCGAGAGCGCATCAGGGCCTCTGCGGTGGGAGCGGCCTGCCCGGCGTGGTACCGCTCGCAGCACTCGGTGTAGGTGGCCGGCAGGCCGCACGGGCAGCCTGCCGCGGCGTTGACAGGCGCCGAGGCGCGGTTCGGCCTAGTGCGTGACATGCCGTCCATTCTCCGTTAACCGCTGATCCTGTTCACCATGCCGTCCCGAAAGCTCCGGACCTCTTCCTTCTGATAGGGGTCCCGCTATCGGCGACCACGGAAGGTTCGCCGGAGGTCGTCAACCCACTCGCCAGGGATTTCCCACGGGATGAAGTGGCCGCCGTGCTCGTGGGCGTTGAGGTTGACGTGGTTGTACCAAGCGGCGCGGTCACCGTCGAGGAAGTTCTGCACGCGCTGGCCGGTGCTGACGCCGGGCGGGTTCTCGTAGCCGACGAAGGTGATGCCGGTGGGCGCCTCGATGGCCGGCTGCCGGTCGTGGGACGGGGTCCACGGGTAGCGGTTGTTGTTGGCATAGGTGCGAATCGAGGTGCCGATCGAATTCGTGACCCAGAAGATCATGGCGTGGGTGAGCAGGTCGTCTTTGGTGAACACGGTCTCGACGTCGCCGCCGTTGTCGCTCCAGTTCACCCAGCGTTCCAGGATCCAGGCGAGCATTCCGGCGGGTGAGTCGGACAGCCCGTGGGCGAGCGTGCTCGGGCCGAGCACGTGTGCGGCGAGATGGGCCGCGAACCGCTTCTCCAACGTTACGATCCGGGCGTGGATGTCGGCGGGCAGCCCGTCGGGGATGGGCCGGCCACCGCTGAGGTCCCAGGCCCGGTCGCCGTTGAACATGGTGAGCTTCTGGCCGGAGCCGATGTGGATGCCGTGCAGCTCATCGGCGTACTTGTGCCCGAGTTGGCCGGTGACCAGCGCTCCGACGTCGCAGCCGGCGGCGGCGTACTTGTCGTAGCCGAGGGTGTGGGTCATGAGGGTGTGCCAGAGGTCGGCGACCTTCCAGAAGTTCATGTCCGGGTTGTCCGGCAGCGGAGTGGAGAACCCGAAGCCGGGAAACGAGGGGACTATCACGTCGAACGCCTCGGCCGGGTCGCCGCCGTACGCGCCCGGGTCGGCCAGAGGGTCGATCACCTTGGACCAGTGCCAGAACGTCCAGGGCCAGCCGTGCGTCAGGATCAAAGGTGTCGGGTTCGGGCCGGCACCGGGCTTGCGCATGAAGTGCACCGGCACGCCCTCGACCTCGACGCGGTAGTGCTCGTAGGCGTTGATCGCGGCCTCGGCCCTGCGCCAGTCGTAGCCGGTCCGCCAGTAGTCGATGAGCTCTTGCAGGTAGGCGCGGTTCACGCCGTAGTACCAATCCTTGTTGCCCGCGTCGTCTGGCCAGCGCGTCAACTCCAGGCGCTGCTGGAGGTCGGCGAGCACGTCGTCGGGCACGTGGATCGGCGTCGGCTCCAACGGGAACGGCCTGGCCTTGGCACTGTGCGATGAGGTGGTTTCATGGCTCATTCGTCTTCTCCCGCAATCGAGTCACCCGGATTCGCCGGGACTGTTTCGACATGGTGGCGGCCTGGGCTTACGTCGTTTCATCCAACCGAAGTGGGTCCTCTTGGATATCAGAAAGGGTCCCATTTCAGGATCCGGCGATCGCAAGTCCTGCGGAAGCCGGGCAGGAGGCTCCAACCGGGTCCGGCCGCGCGGTGGCAGATCAGGTCAGCGTGGGTGTGCGCGGCGCGCAAGCCCTAAGAACTTGATCGATCCTCGGGAAGCGGATCGACGCCGACCGGAATCCCGCGTGCCACCTGCCATCGGATGTCAGCCTCCGGGTCGGCGGCGAAGCGCAGGAGCGGGAAGAGCACACGCTCGTCGTCGCAGATCGTGGCGAGTGCGTGTGCGGCGGACGCACGTACCACCTCGGGGGTCGTGTCCAGAGCGAGGCCGTTCGCCGCTTCGATCAGGGGCAAGACGTGCCAGGAGTAGTCGAGCGCCTGCACTGCCAGAAGGTCGAATCCGAGTGCCCGCACTCGCTCATCCGGATCAGCCCACCAGCTCCGCGCCAAAGCCACGATTTCCTCCGGAGAGGAAAGCGATTCGAACAGCCGGTTCAGCGAGTCGAAATGCTCGGTGTAAGACTCGTGATTCCAGTCGATCAACTCGGCGAGTTGATCGTCGGAGAGCGGTGACCTCGACATTCCCAGCCCTCCTTGGCCGATGCCGGTGCCTGAGATGAGATCCGAGCGGACAGCACCGGCAGGGATACGAGTATGCCGAGGTAACACTGGCGAAGGCGACAGCATTAACGCTCAAGCACTACTCCGTGATCTTGCGCGAGGTCGGAGACCGGAGCGGACCTGCGCGACCCCGACAGGCTCCGACCCCACCGAGGTCGGGCGCGCGACGAAGGTGGCTCAGTACGGCGCCGTCGGCCGCCAACCCTGAGGTCCGTACGGCATCTGGACGACGGGGGCAGCGTGTGAACGTCGAGGCGTAGGCGCGGAGTCATATCGGCACCGGTGGTGTCACATTTCCCCTTCGTGAGGGCTCTTAGGGGGCGGCGGCTCAAGCCCCACCACCACCGAGAGTCGAAGGTCAAAATGATCCTGATAACCGGAGCGACCGGCGCCGTCGGACGTCCCCTGGTCGAGTTCCTCGCCGGTCAGGGCGCCGAGGTCCGCGCCGTCACCCGAGCCCCGGAGAGCGCCGACCTGCCCGCCGGCGTTGAGGTCGTCGAAGGCGATCCGTCCCGGCCCGACACGGTCGCTCCCCACCTGGACGGCGTCGCCGCCGTCTTCCTGCACTCGCGCACCTTCGGCGAGACCGCCGACCGGCTGCTCTCCCTCGCCAGGGAACGAGGGGCGACGCGCGTGGTGGCGCTGTCGGCCATGAACGTCGATGACCCCCTCGAACTGCAGCCCTCCCGCTACCGAGGAGACAGGAACAAGGAGTCCGAGGAGGCCGCCGTCGCGAGTGGCTTGGAGTGGACCAGCCTGCGGGTCAGCTCTTTCGCCGGCAACACACTCCAGGCGTGGGGCGCCCAGATCCGCGCCGGTGACGTCGTCCGTTACGTCTACGCGGCGTTCGAGGAGTCACTGATCGACGAGCGGGACCTGGTGGAGGTCGCCGCACGCGCGCTGCTCACCGATGAACTGGCAGGCCGGAGACTGGAGTTGACCGGCCCGCAGTCGCTCTCCCACGAGCAGATGGTGGCCGTCATCGCCCGCGTGATCGGCAGACCGCTGCGCTACCACGAGGTCCCGCCGGAGGCCGCCCAGCAGGCCATGATCGGGAACGGCCTTCCAGAACCGTTCGTCGAGGCACTGATGGCCAGGTATGCCGCATACGTCCAGTGGCAACAGCACCCCGTGACGGACGAGGTGGAGAAGATCCTCGGCCGCCCCGCGCGCACCTATGCCGAGTGGGTCGCCGACCACGTCGCCGGCTTCCAGAACTGACCGTCCTGATCCGCGCCATGTCGGTTCACCTGGGAACCGCGCGCGAACCCGTCACCAGCGATCGCCTGAATGCTTCATGGGAGTTCTCATGTCCACCGCCTACGTCGTCACCGCTCTCGTCACCGCCGCCGCCAACACCTTCTCGGGCGTCGCGGCCATCACCCGCTTCGCGCCCGTCATGCGGACGCTTCGTCCCGCCCTCCGGAAAGCCGGTGTTCCGGAATCGTGGCTGGTCTTTCCGATAGGCATTCCCAAGGCCATGGGCGCGCTCGGACTGGTGCTCGGGCTGCTCGGCGTGCCACTGGTCGGTACGGCTGCCGCGGCCGGCCTCATCCTCTACTTCGTCTGCGCCCTCTACACCCATCTCCGCGTATACGACTTCGCGCCGCAGTTCTACTTGGCGGCCGTGTTCCTCGGGCTGGCGGTGGCCACGCTGGCGCTGGACCCCACGCTGGTCCTGAACACCGCGAACTCGGCGACGCTACTGACCCAGTAGGGGTGTGCCAGGGACGCCGAGGCGTCGCTCGACGCCCGGCGGTTGCCGCGGGTCGCCGGGCCCGTGCCGGCAGGCGGCAGTGACCTGGTCCTGGGCCGTCGCGTGCCGCGTCCTCGTTCGGGGCGTGACCGGTGCGCGCGCGGATCGGCAATCCAACCGAGTTCCAACCACACTCCAAGGTGAAGCCGACAGGATCGGGCCATCCCTCAAGATCGAAAGGAGATGGGACATGTCTGTCCGCATCGACGACCTCGGCTCGGCCGCGGAGCTTGCCGAGGACTTCCTGGACGATGTCATCGGCGGCAAGGGAGGGGTGCAGTCCATGTACCCCGTGTGCGCGTGGGCCGCGAGCACCCACAGCAATGGGACCTCCGACCCCATCGACATCATGGTCTGACAGATCGTCCTCCGACCTGCGATGTAAGGCGGGGAACGGCGTGTCCGACGTGCTGCGGGCACGCCGTTCCTCCGGTGGGGAGCGCGTGATGATTCTGATACTCAGCGGCAGAGGTGACAGATCGGTGGAGATGGTCACCCCGAAGCTCGTCGAACGAGGCGCCGAGTTCCTCTGGTGGGATCCGGGTGACTACCCGGCCGAGAGCCGGATCACCTCGCGGCTCACCGGCGGGTCCTGGCGGCACACCCTGCACACGGGCGGCCGGGACTACGACACCTCCCTGTTCAGCGCGGTCTGGAACCGCCGTCCCTCCCGGTCGCGCGCCCCGGATTCCGTCACCGACGCCGACCACAGGAAGTACGTCGAGAAGATCTCAAGAATTCTGGTGTACGGCTGGGAGGACACCGTCGACAGCCGCTGGTTCCCCGGCAGGACCATGGACATCGTCCGCTTCCAGAACAAGCTCTTCAACCTGGCCGCGGCGGCCAGACTCGGCTTCGCCACGCCCGAGACCCTGATCACCAACGACGTCGAGGAACTGATCCCGTTCTGGGAGGCGGCGCAGGGTGAGCTGATCGCCAAGGAGGTGGAGTTCGCCGAGTTCCAGATCGACGGGGAAGACCACGCCTTCTACAGCACTCCGGTCACCCGCCGCCACCTCACCGACCGGCACCGGCTCGCCGTCTCCCCGGCCATTCTCCAGCCGTACATAAGGAAGTCCATCGAGCTGCGAATCACGATCGTGGGAGAGCAGGTGTTCGCCGCCGAGATCCACTCTCAGGCGTCCCGAGCGACCCGGCACGATTACCGCCACCACGAATGGAGCTTCTCGGTGTACGGCGTGCACCGGCTGCCCGACGACGTCGAACGCCGGTGCCTGGCGCTGACCGCGTCCCTTGGCCTGCCGTACGGCTGCATCGACATGATCCTCACCCCTGAGGGCCGCTACGTCTTCCTGGAGATCAACCCCACCGGCCAGTGGGGCTGGATCGAAGCGGCCACCGGCCTTCCCATCTCCGCGGCGATCGCCGACTGGCTCGTCGCGGCGGAACCCCGGCTTCCGCCCCGTCCCCAAGTGACCATCCCATGACGACCCAAACGCCCGACACCGCCTTCGCCGCCGTGCTGGCCGAGGCCGTGGACCTGCTCCGGACGCTCTCACGCAGGCGCCCGGATGTGCCCGGCGCCCGGCGGGCCGTCGAGCGGTGGCGTGCCGCCAACCCCGGCACCCGGGCTCAGCTCGTCGCCGACGTCCGGCCCGGCAGCCCCATCGTGGACTACGACCTGGTGCTCAGCCACCCCGGCGGCGGGACCGTGGCGCTGACCGCCCCCGCCGACGACGGTGTGCCCTGGACCGTCGACCATTCCACCCACTGGGCCTCCGGCAGGCTGCTCACCGTCAACGACCAGGAACTTCTGATCCAGAACGCGCTGCTGACCCTGCGCGCCCGCGAGCAGACCATCCAGGAAGAGCTCGTCGAGCACTGCATCCTCACCGAGCTGGCCGCGCGGGAAACCGAACCGACCCAGTCCGAGCTGCAGGAGGCCTCCGACGCCTTCCGGCTCCAGCGAGGGCTGCGCGGCCGCGCCCAGACGCTGCGCTGGCTGGAAAACGTGGGGCTGACGCCGTCGGCCTACGACAATCACATCCACGGCCTGGCGCTCAGACGCCGCCTGCGGCAGCGGGTGGAGCACGAGACGGCGCGGGACTACCTGGAGCGCCATCCATCGGAGTTCGACCACGTCTGGGCTGTATGGGCGGTCGGGCCCAAGGACCGCCTCACCGCTGTCGCCGTCCAGGACGATCCCCTGACCGCCCTTGCCCACGTACTGCTGTCCCCGCCGCCCTCGCCGGGTGGCGGGGGCGGCGACGACCTGACCGTCACCACAGCCCACCGCGCTGCCCGGGAGATGCCCGAGCCCTTCCGCGACGCCGCCGCCGGGGCCGTGGTGGGTCCCGTACCCCACGGTGAGGACCACCTGTTCGGAATCGTCCGCGGACGACGCCCGGCCGACCCCGAGGATCCCGGAACGCTCGCCGCCGCGGGACGGGCGGGCTTCGCCGCCTTCATGGCCGAGCAACGCGCCAAGGCCGAAATCACCTGGTACTGGCTCTGAGAGGCGGCATCGCCGGTGACCGACCCAGGCCGTTCGTCCCCAGGCGCATCCCTCTTCATCTTTCCCGAGGAGGCGCTGCGCGGGCATGCCCGGCCGTACGGACCGACGATCCGGACTGAGGACTGCCACCCGCCCGTCACCGGCTCAATGGGCCCTTCGCCCTTTCTCCGGCCAGTGCTGAAGTCGCCCTTCGCGGCGCAGGCGTCTCTGTACGGTGATCAGATGAACGGCGGTGGCGAAGAACGACACCAGCGCCGAGCCGAACCAGTACATGCTGGCGGTGTTCAACGCGTCCTCGCTCACACCAGTGATCAGCGCCCATGAGAACGTGCCGATCACGCCGTAAGCCGCGATCACCTGGAAGAGCAGCAGGCGGCTGAGCCCGACGGCCCGCGCAACGGGTTGACGGCCCGCGCATGCGGTTGCCGCGGCGATCAGGCAGAGCGACATGACGATCGTCCAGGCCGCCACGAGCCAGCCACGGATCGGGCCGCTCGTCATGATGGCCGGAACCGCGGCGAAAAACACCGAGAAGGGCAACAGCATGGCCACCCCGCCCGCACGATAGCGCAGGTTGTCGTCGTCCAGGTCGGCCGCGACCCGCCGCGCGCGGGCCCGGCGACCGGCGATCTCGGCTCGCAGGCTCCCGGTCCCGCGTCGCGTTTTGAACGCCCACCAGCCCAGACGCGCCAACCCCACGAGAGCGGCGACCATGACGAATCCCGGGATGGAGTGCCCGTCGTACATCATGCGCCCCCGGATCCCCAACTGGGAGGCGAGCCAGTCACCGCAGGTCTTCATCAGCCAGGGACCACCCCGATGGAGAACACCCAGCGCGACCAAGGCCAGCAGGCAGCCGCCGGCATCCTTGAGCGTGAGCTTCTCAACGGGGTCTGCCGTCGGCGGGGTCCGGGCCGTCAGCGGATCATCGATGTACGAGCGGAGTTCCGGATGGCCCGATCCGAGTGCGTCCGCCTCGGCGAGAGCCTTGCGACAGGAGTCCTCCTCGCCACGGTAGGCGTAGATCAGAGCACGGAGAAGGAGAGGGTGTGGATCGCCGGGCCGCTCCGTCACCAGCCGGTCCACGTAGGCGTGTGCCCAGGCGAAGCGGCCTTCACCGCACCGCTTGAGCACGTGGGCGCCGTGCCCGGCAGGGTCGGGGAACGGGGGGACCATCCGGATCAGACGGCGGTCGCCGCGCCGGCGGGCAGTCTCAACCGAGCGGCTCGCGTGGTCGCCGAGGGAGACATTATCTGCAGCAGCCGGCGGCCCCCGGTTACCTTGAGCGGGTTCCGAGCGGCATGGGACAGGGCGACGGCCATGGTCTCCGGCCCGCAGACGTCGGCGACCAGCCGGTCCAGGGCGAACGTCCGGACGCGGATACTCCTGGCGAGAACGGCCACGGACAGTACGGCGAACAATCCATACGCATCGAGCGGGGTCATCGTCGCTGAGAAGACCCCTGATGCGACTCCGATCAGGACGCCGCCGAGGACCAGCGTCAGCCGGCCCTGCCAGCCCAGACCACGCGGAACGCGAGCGCGATCCAGTGCGCCGACCATCCACGCCAGGGATGCCTCCTGAACGGGGGCTGGAATAGGTGTGAACTCGGGTCCGATGACGATCGTCGCGCCCTTACCCGTCCGGCGGAGCGCGGCGGGACACCCTTGTGGCGGCTCGCCCGACTCCACATCGGGCGCCTGCACTCCGAATTTCAGCGCCAAGTCTTGTACGCGGCCGCGCACCGTCTCGATATCCACGTGGAAGATTCTCCTCGGGGAGACAACGGATATGGGCCAAAATGTGATCATTGATTGGCGGGCGGCTTGTGAGCCTTCGGCCAGGCGCTCCTCGAAGCCCAAGTGACCGTCCGGCCAGCCCATCAGGGCGGCCCGAGGCCGAGCGGGACTATGGGCAAGGCCGATGTCGCTGCCGGAAATCGAGTTGGCGGGTGGCCGGTGAAGGACAACACTTCGGTGCGTGGACGAGATGGAGCAGCTGGCGAGGCAGGTCTATGTGGCCGCGCGGGCGGGAGATCTGGACACCGGACCCATCCTGGAGCTCGCCTTCGCGGTTCATGAGTCGTACTGGAACCGCCCTGCCGCGCGGGAGCTGCTGGAACGCCCGACAGCGGAGCTAAGCGACGCCGCTCTGAGTCGGCTGACCTGGCAACTGCTGGACGAGGCAGCGTTTGAGCCGGGGTTCGATCTCGAACCTGGCTGGTGGCGGACTCTGGAAGAGGCGGTGGCCGTCGTGGAGCGTGACGTGCGGACAGACGGGGTGGCGAAGAGCCTTCGGCTGGTGGTCGCTGACTGGGACCGCGAGTCGGGTCAGGCGCAGGTGGAGTTGGACGGGGGAGCCGGCGGGCCCTGGATCCGGCCCTCGAGCGGGCAGGACCTGCAGATCGCGCTGGAGCTGATCGCTGACGCGGTCCAGGACATCGTCATGGAGGCCAGGTGGGCGGTATGGCCCACGTGTGCCGCGCACAACCTTGGCCTCCGGACCGGCTGTGTGGACGGCCGGGCCGTCTGGACCTGCGCGGGCTCGGACCGCCACGTGGTCGCACCGGTCGGCGATCTGCCGACCGCTTGAAGACCGACCCGGCTTCCGCTTTCCCCCGCGTGTCCTCGAGGTGGATTCGCCTGGCGACACTGTCGTGCGGCTTCGCGCGATCGCGGTGTCAACCAAATAGCACGAATCGACGTTTTCAGCGCTCCGGCGACCATTGACGCGAGACGAGGAGGCTTGGTCGCACTCCGCTCAGGCGCGTCCGTGGGAGCGCGGGCCGACCAGTCCTGTTTCGTAGGCGGCGACGACCGCTTGCGTCCTGTCGCGCAGCCCGAGCTTGCTCAACACGCGGCTCACGTGCGTCTTCACGGTCTCCTCTGTCACCGTCAACCGGCTTGCTATCTCCGGGTTGGACAGCCCTTCGGCGATGAGCCGCAGGACCTGGGTCTCGCGAGGGGTGAGCGCGCTGAGCGCGGCCTCTGAGGAGGCGTCGGGCTTGGGGTGCAGCGCGGCGAACTCGCTGATGAGGCGGCGGGTGACCGTCGGCGCCAGCAGCGCCCCGCCGGCGGCGATGACTCGTACAGCGTCGAAGAGCCGCTCGGCGGTGACGTCCTTGAGCAGGAATCCGCTGGCTCCGGCGCGGAGCGCGTCGTAGACGTACTCGTCCAGGTCGAAGGTCGTCAGGATGAGGACGCGCGGCCCGGCGGTCCCGGAGGCGGCGAGCCGCCTGGTGGCTTCGATGCCGTCCATGCCGGGCATGCGGACGTCCATGAGGACGACGTCAGGGGACAGTTCGCGGCAGACCCGCACCGCCTCGGCCCCGTCGGAGGCGGTGCCGACGACGGTGAAGTCCGGCTGGGTGCCGAGCAGTTCGGCGAAGCCGGTGCGGACGACCAGATGATCGTCGGCGACGACGACACGGACCGCCGGGGCGACCGGGGACGCGGCGCTCATCCGGCCGTCGCCTCCTTCCCGGGCAGGCGGGCCTCGACGAGGAAGCCGCCATCGGCGGCGGGGCCGGTGCGCAGCTCTCCGCCGACGGCAGCGGCGCGTTCTCGCATGCCGGACAGTCCGTGACCGCCGGTGGATGCCGCCGCGGACAGTCCGTGACCGTCAGCGGATGCCGACGCGGACGGGCCGGGTCCGTTGTCGCGGATGAGCAGCCGCAGGGCGTCGTCGGCGTAGTGCAGTTCCACGTCGACGGCGGCGCCTGGTGCGTGCCGCCGGGCGTTGGTGAGAGCTTCCTGCACAATGCGGTAGGCCGCGAGCTCGACGCCGGGGTCCAGCGTTACGGGGGAGCCGCGGAGGATGAGGCGAGTGCCCGTCCGCGACCCGTCCCGTGACTCGTCGAGCAGCTCGTTGAGCTCCCGCAGGCGCAGGCCCGGCTGAGGCTGGCGGTCGGCCGCCCCCGCCTCCCCGTCCTCTCGCAGCACGCCGAGCAGCCGCCGCATCTCGGTCAGCGCCGCCCGGGAGGCGTCGCCTATGGCGGACAGCCGCTCCGCCCCGGCGGCCGGCATCCCCGGGGTGGTCAGCCGAGCCGTCTCCGCTTGCACGGCGACCATGGAGATGTGGTGCGCGACGACGTCGTGCAGCTCGCGGGCGATGCGGGCGCGTTCGCCGCGCGCCGTGTTCTCCAGCAGGGTGTCGGCGATGACCTGCCGCGTGGTCGTGTTCGCCAGGGCCTCCCCGCGTGCCCGCCGTGCGATCCCGGCCAGGGCCGCCGCCGGGGCCAGCGAGGCCAGCAGCAGCGTGAGCACCCGTATCTCGCCACCAGCGTGATCGATCAGGATCCGCGCGGTGTTCCCGCCGGCGGAGGCGGCATGCGGCTCGCTGCCCGCCGTACCGGCCAGTGCCAGCAGTACGAACGGCACTGCGAGAAGTACGGCCGGCGGCCGCGAGCCGGTGCGGCCGAGCCGGTACCCGGCGACCAACTGCGCGCCGAGGCCCGCCACGGTCAGCGTCCGGAAGGCCGTCAGTGAGAGCAGGCAGGCCGCGGAGACGACCACGGCGGCCGCGGCGGGCTGCGTCCACAACAGTGTGATCGGCAGCGTGGTGGCCAGGCCGAGCAGGACGAACACCATGAGGTACAGCACGGCCGCGCCGCCATTCCCGGCATGCGGGATCGTCTGTCCCATCGGCGTGCTGACGGCATGGCCGGACGAATACCCCAGCGGCGTACTGCGAGCATGCGTGATCGACTCGGCTGCGGCGACCAGCGCGAGCAGTGCGCCGGCCACGACGGGCGCGTGGGGAGCCGCTGCGATCCGCCTCCATCTGGTGGCCCAGCTGCCGCGCCGGTCGTACGCTCCGTTCACGAAGGCCATTGTCCCGGCCCGCCGGTGCTCCGGCATCCCTCGTGTGGGGGATGTGACGTCCCTCATGCCGGCGACAGTGAAGATCGCTCCGTTGCGTGACGACCGCGCTTCCGCCGCTGCCTAATCTGCCTGGCATGGAAGCAACCATCGAAGTGGCCGGGCTCCGTAAGCGGTTCGGCGAGACCACGGCGTTGGACGGGATGTCCTTCATCGTGGAGCCGGGGCAGGTCACCGGGTTCGTCGGGCCCAACGGCGCGGGCAAGTCCACCACGATGCGGGTGATCCTCGGCCTGGACGCGGCCGACGAGGGCACCGCGCTGATCGGCGGCCGGCCGTACACGAGCCTGCGCAACCCTCTGCGCCACATCGGCGCGCTGCTGGACGCCGCCGCGCTGCAGCCGAGCCGTACGGCCCGCAACCACCTGCTGTGGCTGGCCCACTCCCAGGGTCTGACCGCCGAGCGGGTCGACGAGGTGATCGAGCAGGTCGGCCTGGGATCCGTCGCCCGGCGCAGGGCCGGTGGCTACTCCCTGGGCATGCGGCAGCGGCTGGGGATCGCCGCGGCGCTGCTCGGTGACCCGCCCGTGCTGATGCTGGACGAGCCGTCCAACGGCCTGGATCCCGAGGGCATCGTGTGGATCCGCGGCTTCCTGAGGTCGCTGGCCGCGCAGGGCCGAGCCGTCCTGGTGTCGAGCCACCTGATGAGCGAACTCCAGGACACCGCGGACCATCTCGTGGTGGTCGGCCGCGGCCGGGTCGTCGCGGACACCAGCGTGGCCGAGCTGATCGCGACCGCGTCCCGCGATCGGGTCACGCTCCGCACCTCGGCGCGATCGGAGGCGATGACGGCGCTGGCACGCGCCGGCGCCACCGTGGCCGCCACCGGCCGCGACACGCTCACCGTCTCGGGGCTGGCGGCCGAGGAGATCGTGACGCTCCTCAGCGCCGACGCGGTGCCGTTCTCCGAATTGGCCGCCCACCGGGCGACGCTGGAGGAGGCCTACATGGACCTCACCCGGGACGCGGTCGAGTTCCGCGCACCCGGGGGCCGGAAGGCGGCACGATGACCACGGGCGCCATCACCCCCTACCGCTCAGGCATGAAGCCGGGGCGAGACGGCTTCGCGCAACTGCTGCGCGCGGAGTGGACGAAGCTCCGCACGGTCCGCGGCTGGTTGATCGGCATGGTGGTCGCGGCACTGGTCACCGCGCTGCTCGGGCTCTTCTCCGCGTCAGGCAGCCACTCCTCCTGCGGCGGTCCGGGCGATGTCTGCCCCGCTGTTCCCGTGGGCCCGGGCGGTGAGGCGGTGGACGACAAGTTCTACTTCGTGCACATGCCGCTGGCGGGGGACGGCGGCATCACCGTCCGGGTGACCTCCATGACCGGCCAGATCCGCCTGCCCGACCTCACCCCGGGGACCCGGCGAGTCGTCCCCGGGGTCGAGCCGTGGGCGAAGGCCGGGGTCATGATCAAGGCGGGCACGCGGCAGGGGACGGCATATGCGGCGATGATGGTCACCGGCAGCCACGGGGCGCGGATGCAGTACGACTTCACCGAGGACGTGGCCGGCCGCCCGGGCGGCGTCTCGGCGGCATCCCCGCGCTGGCTGCGGCTGACCCGGTCCGGTGAGGAGCTCACCGGCTACGAGTCGGCCGACGGCACGCACTGGACCAGGGTGGGCACCGCCCGGCTGGCCGGGCTGCCGGCCACTGTGCAGGCCGGGTTCTTCGTCGCCTCTCCGGGGGACCTGACGGTGAAGCAGGCTGATTTCGGCGGGAGCATCGAGCAGATCCGCTTCGCCGAGGCCACCGCCGTCTTCGACCAGGTCGGGCTGCAGGGCAAGGCGCCCGGCGGCACGTGGAGCCACGACGACATAGGAGTCACCACGCTGCCCGATGGGTCGTTCCACCATCCGGGCGGGTTCAAGGAGTCCGGCGGCGCCTACACCGTGACGGGGGTCGGCGACATCGCGCCGTATGCGGACGGCCAGAGAATCGAGAGCACCCTCTCCGGCGTGCCAGCGGGGCTGATCGTGGTGATCGTGGTGGCGGTGATGTTCATCACCGCCGAATACGGGCGGGGCCTGATCCGCACCACTCTGCTCGCCAGTCCGCGGCGCGGCCGGGTGCTGGCGGCGAAGGCCATCGTGATCGGCACGGCGACCTTCGTCGCCGGGCTGGCCGCCGCCGGTGTCGCGGTGCCGTTCGGCACGCGGATCCTGCGCGCCAACGGCAACTACGTCCTTCCGGTGCCGCCGCTCACCGAGGTGCGGGTCGTGGCCGGAATCGCGGCGCTGCTCGCCGTCGCCGCCGTCCTGGCCCTCGCCTTCGGCGCCCTGTTCCGGCGCAGCGCCGCGGCGGTCACCACCGCCATCGCGGTCATCGTCCTGCCCCACATCCTCGCGACCGCCTCGGTCCTGCCCGTGGGAGTGGCGCAGTGGCTGCTGCGGGTCACCCCGGCCGCCGGATTCGCGATCCAGCAGAGCCTCCGGGAGCACCCACAGGTGATCAGGAACTACGCGCCGTCGGCCGGCTACTACCCGCTGGCGCCGTGGGCCGGCCTCGCCGTGCTCTGCGCCTACACCGCGCTCGTCCTCGGCCTGGCCGTCTTCCGGCTGCGCCGGAGGGACGCATGACACGGCAACTGCACGCGGAGTGGACGAAGGTGCGCACCATGGCAGGCCCCGGCCGGCTGCTGCTCGCGATCATCGCGCTGACCACAGCCGTGAGCGCCGCGGCGGCCGCCACCGTGTCCTGCCCGTCGGCAGGATGCGAACACGACGCCACCAAGCTCGGCCTCATCGGGGTCCAGGCGGGCCAGGCGGTCGTCGCCGTCCTGGCCGTGCTGACGATCAGCGGCGAGTACGGCACCGGCATGATCCGCACCACCCTGGCGGCGATGCCGCGCCGGGCCACCGTCCTGGCCGCCAAGGCAGCCGTACTGGCCGGCCTGACGGTGGCCGCCGGGACCGTCGCCGTGCTCGGGTCCGTGCTGGCCGGGCGGCTCATCCTGCCCGGCAACGGCTTCACCCCGGCGCATGGCTACCCGCCCCTGTCCTTGGCGGACGGCCCGACGCTCCGCGCCGCCGCCGGCTCGGTCCTCTACCTCGCGCTGATCGCCATGCTCAGCCTCGGCGTCGCCACCGCCGTACGTGACTCGGCGACGGCCATCGGGGTCGTGCTCGGCCTGCTCTACGTCTTCTCCATCCTCCCCTTGATGATCTCCGACCCGGACTGGCAGCGGCTCCTGTGGCGGATCTCGCCGATGGACGCTGGGCTCGCCATCCAGGCCACCACCCATCTCTCCAGCCTGCCCCTCAGTCCATGGGCAGGTCTCGGCGTGCTCGGCGCGTGGGCCACCGGGGCGCTCCTGGGCGGTGGGCTCCTGCTGCGGCTGCGCGACGCGTGAGCGACGCCCTTGGCTGTGAAGACCAGACACTGCAGCAGGAACTCGACCGGGACGCTGACCTTGGCCGCCGCCCCGGCGAGGGTAGCGGCCGAGCACCGCTCGTGTACGGCAATGGGAAAGTCGGAATTTCCTGAATTTAGGAGGCTAAACATTTTGGGCCCCCCTCTCGGGGCTCGGTCAAAGGCCAACCTCGGGCGACCGGGAAGGGGCATGTTCAGCATTACGTGCGCTATGGGGCACGGTTTCGGGACGGCCACGTATCACTACGCCGCCGGTGGGCCGCTGATGCCGGACGGCGAGCCCTCGCGCGGGGCTGACCTGGGGATATTCCAAGCGATCAGGGCTTCGGGACGCCACCTTCGGCTCATGAAAAGCTCGCGGCGAATGGTGCGCACGGTCACCGCCTATGAAGAGTGAAAGCAGCAGCCGTATCACCAGATACGCGTCGCTAGTAACCTGAGTCGCCCTTATCACGTAAACCACTTAGATTGACCAGGCGTCGTCCATTTCGCCATGCTAGATCTCAGCGGCGTACGACCCGAGTCCCCGCTGTCGCCCCACGGAGGCCTTTGAACGTGAGCGCCGCTCCTCGAGCGCGTAGAGCACCCGCAGCTCCCCCGAGAAGTCCCGCCGGGCACCGTGCGAACCGGCAGAAGAACGCGTACGGCCTGCTGCCGCAGCCGCCCGACGACCGGGAGAAGGACCTTTACGCCAAGCGGAACCTGTGGGTTCTGACGCTCTCGTCGCTCGTAAGCTTCTGCTGCCTGGTGGCCAGCCAGGTCCAGCTCGCGAAGTCCACGCCCTGGCTGTGGGTGTATGTCCCGTTCCTGGTCTTCACGGTCGTCTACTACCTGATCTCGTTGCGGGTCAACGCGTTCACCCCGGACTTCGACCTGGCCGGGCACCGGCTGCTCGTCCGCTCCTGGTTCCCGATCATCTACCCGACCGTGGACGTCTTCCTGCCGGTCTGCGGCGAACCGATCGAGGTGTTGCACAACACCTGGACACACGTGCGCGCGATGGCCGGCCACTACCCCGGGGTGGTGGCCGTGTACGTGCTGGACGACTCGGCGAGCGCGGAGCTGGCCGCGATGGCCGCGGACTTCGGCTTCACCTACGGGACCCGGCCGAACCGCGGCTGGTACAAGAAGGCCGGGAACCTGCACTACGGGTTCTCCCGGTCCAACGGCGAGTACATCCTCATCCTGGACGCGGACTTCGCGCCTCGCCACGACCTCCTCGACGAGATGCTCCCGTACATGCACCGCGATCCGCGGATCGGGATCGTGCAGTCCCCCCAGTACTTCCGCGTGCTGGACTCGCAGAACTGGGTGGAGCGCGGCGCGGGAGCCGTACAGGAGCTGTTCTACCGCTCGGTCCAGGTCTCCCGGCAGCGCAACGACGGCGCCATCTGCGTGGGCAGCTGCGCCGTCTACCGGCGCGCCGCGCTGGCGCAGAACGGCGGCACGACGCTCATCGAGCACTCCGAGGACGTGCACACGGGCTTCGACCTCCGCCGGCTGGGCTGGGACGTCAAGTACATCCCCATCGCGCTGTCCACCGGGGTCTGCCCCGACAGCATCGGCGCCTTCCAGAACCAGCAGTACCGCTGGTGCACCGGCTCGATGAGCCTGTTGGGCAGCAAGAAGTTCCGGGAGACGAAGCTCCGGCCGGCGACACGGTTGTGCTACATGTCGGGGTTCTTCTACTACGTGCACACAGCCGTGTTCACGTTCGCCGCGCCGCTCATCCCTATCACGCTGCTGCTGGCGATGCCGGACAAGCTCCGGGTCGAGCACCTGGCCCTCGTGCTGCCCAGCATCCTGTACACGACGCTGATCTTTCCGCTTTGGCACCGCGCGCCGTACCGGCTGGAGGCGTGGGCCGCCCGAATGGTGTACGGCTGGGCCCACGTCTTCGCGATCTGGGACATCGTGCGCGGCCGCCAGCAGGGATGGCAGCCCACCGGGTCGGCGGGCGCCAAGAAGAACAAGACCCGGCGGCTGTGGATGGGCATCTCGGTGTGGGGCGGCGGCACCGCTCTGCTCTGGGTGGCCGCCGCGGTCTGGCGGATGGCGACGATGTACGCGCCCGACTACGCCCTGGTGCTCGCCTCGGGCCTGTTCTACGCGCTCATCGTGGGGCGAGTCCTCGTCCAGCCGCGGCAGGGGGACCCGGCGTGATGATCCAGTCACGGGCGGCCCGGCTCGGGCTCGCCCTGGTCCTGTCGCTCACCGTCGCCCTCACGGGCTGTTCCTCGAAAGCAGAGGAGTCGGCACTGCGGCGGTCGACGGGTGCCGCCCCCGACGAGACCTTCATCCCCTATGACGTGCGGCCTCTGATCAAGCCGTCCCGGAAGTATCTCGGCGTCGCCATCGACGGCGCCCCGAAGTCGATGGCCCCGATCGAGGCCTTCGCCGCCAACGTCGGCAAGCGACCGAACCTCATTGAGTTCTACGCCGCCTGGGGCGACCAGTACGAGACGACGCGGGTGCGTAACGCTTGGGACTCGGGAGCGCTGCCGCTGATCGCGTGGGAACCCTTCAAGCCGTCTCTCGCGGCCATCGCCCGGGGCGACAGCGACGCCTACATCAGGAAGTTCGCCGATGACGTCCGTAACCTCAACCTCCCAGTGGGGATCAGCTTCGGCCACGAGATGAACACCTTCTGGTACCCGTGGGGGACCAGCGATAACGAGCCCACGGACTTCGTCGGAGCCTGGCGCCGCGTCCACGACCTCTTCGCCGAGTCCGGCGCGACGAACGTGATCTGGGTCTGGAGTCCCAACGTGATCAACCCGGTGCCGACGGTCGCGCTGCGGCCGTACTACCCGGGTGACTCCTACATTGACTGGGTCGGCGTCATCGGTTACTACACCCGGACCGGCGCGCACACGTTCGCGGCTCTGTACGGTCCCACCGTACGGCAGGTCCGGAAGTTCTCCCGTAAGCCGTTCCTCATCCAGGAGACCGGCTCCGAGCCGGGGCCGCGCAAGCGGCGCGACGTCGCCGATCTCCTAGCGGGGGTCGCCGGCAGCCGCTCGTTCCTCGGATTCGTCTGGTTCAACTTCAAGAAGCGCGCCGACTGGCGCATCGAGACCGACCCCGAAGCGGTCGCCCTGTTCCGGCGCGGAGCGGCCGACCAGAGGCTCGGCTTCGATGTGCGGGCACCATGAATCAGCCCCGCTCGCCGCGGCGGCGCCGCGCCGGCCCGAGACGGTCCACGCCTCCCTCCGGATGGCCGCCACCGGAGAGGGGGCCGATGAACCCGCAGCGGCCGGGGGAGAATCCTCCGGCCGCGGACTCGGCGCGTCCGCCGATCCGTCCGCAATGGCCGGGGGAGGATCCTCGGGCGGTGGGTTCGGGGCGTCCGCCGATCCGTCCGCAATGGCCGGGGGAGGATCCTCGGGCGGTGGGTTCGGGGCGTTCGCCGATCCGTCCGCAATGGCCGGGGGAGGATCCTCGGGCGGTGGGTTCGGGGCGTTCGCCGATCCGTCCGCACGCGCCCAGTCCGAACGCCGCGCCGCCGGCGCCGCCGCGCTACCCCCAACCGGGGAGGCCGGTGACGCGGCTGCCCGCGTACCGGATTCCGGAGGTCCCGGAGACCGCCTGGACAGCGGCCCCCAGCGCGCGGCGCACCTGGCTCAGCCGCGGCCTCCTGCTGGGAATCCTGCTGGTCCAGGCACTGCTGGCGCTGCGGCTGCGGAACACGGCCTACCAGGACGAAGCGCTCTACCTGTACGCGGGCGACATCTATCTGAACAGCGTGCTCCACGGCACACCCGTCACCGGTGATTACGCCGACTACTTCTCCGGATCCCCGTACTTCTACCCCGTCCTCGCCGCGGTCGCCGACCACGCCTTCGGACTGGAGGGCGCGCGTGCCCTCAGTCTGCTGTTCATGCTCGGCGGCACCGCGTTGCTCTACTCGTTCACCTGCCGGCTGTTCAACGAGCGGACCGGGCTCTTCGCCGCGGGGGCCTTCGCGGTTGCGGAGTCCTCACTCGTCCTCGCGAGGTACGCCACCTACGACTCCAGCGCGATCTTCCTGCTGGCCCTGGCGACCTGGCTGGTGATCCGCGGCGCCCGGGGTTCGGTCTGGTGGTGCGTCCTCGCCGGACCGGTCGCCGCGTTGGCCGTGGCCGCGAAGTACGCGGCGGGGCTCTTCATGCCGACCGTCATCGTCCTGGCCGTCCTCGTCGCCCTGCCCCATGAGCGCGTGTGGAAGGCTCTGCTGCGCGGGCCCCTGCTCGCCGCGCTCATCGGGGGATGCGTCCTCGGCGCCTTCGAGGTCACCGGGACGCTGGAGGGCATCCGCAGCACGACCGTTCAGCGGGCCGAGGGAGTGGAGTCCGTATGGGTGATCATGGCGACCTCCGCCAAGTATGGCGGGATCATGATCGCCGTCGCCCTGCTCGGGACGGTCATGTTCACAGTGCGGGGACGTATGGGCGAGTCCCCGACGATGGGCAGCGCACCCCTGCCGGGCAGGCCCTGGCGGCTCTGCCTCGGGCTCCTGCTGACGGGAACGGGCCTGCTGGCACCGGCGTACCAGGCGCATCTGCACACCTGGGTCTCCCTGCACAAGCACGTCGGATACGGGCTGCTGTTCGTCGCTCCCATGGCCGGCGTGGGCATCAGCCGCCTCGTCGGGGCCCATTTCCGATATCCGCAGGTCGGCATCGGGGTCTGGGTGGCGATGCTGGTCATGGGCATGGCGCAGTCGCAGAACCTCTATGCCGGCTGGCCTGATTCCACCCGGCTGACGCAGGTGCTGCAGCAGCACGTGACGCCCCAAGGGCGATATCTCAGCGTGGTGCCGCAGATCCCGATCTACTACCTCGGCTCCCGCACCCGCCCCGAGCAGTGGCAGAACACCTACTACTTCGAATACACGACGCGGACGGGCAAGAAGGTCACCGGCGACGAGGCGTACCGGGCCGCGATCAAAGCGCGGTATTTCGACCTCGTGGTCCTGGACTATTTCGAGACTCCGAGAGTGGACCGGCTCGTCGCGGCCGAGCTCCGCCGCGGCGGCCGCTACCGCCTCCTGGCCAGGCTTCCGTATGAGATCTCATCCGGTCCCGGGTCGTACGAGATCTGGGCCAAGCAGTGAGCCCGCCCCACGCGATGAACCCGCGCGGCTCCGGTTCCGGCGCACGCGCCGGGGATGGGCGTCCAGAAGATTCGCCGCCCGTGGTAGACCGGAAGCTGGGAGGTGTGACAGATGCCTCGTGACCTGGTGCTGGACCGGATGGCCCTGGTGGCCGCCCTGGTGGCTCCGCTCGCCCTCGCGGCGGTTCTCCTGCCGCTTCGCGGGACTTTCTCGAACGTCGACGTGGCCCTCGTCCTGGTGGTGGTCGTCGTGGCGGTGGCCGTCACCGGACGCCGGCTCGCCGGTGTGCTGGCGGCTCTTTCGGCCGCCGTATCGTTCGACTTCTTCTTCACCCAGCCCTACCAGCGCTTCACCATCGTCAAAGCCGAAGACCTCACGACCACTCTGCTGCTGCTCGTGGTGGGTTTGGCGGTCTCGCAACTGGCCGCTCGGGCGCGTCGCCTGAAGGTGATCGCCGTCACCGACGCCGACCACCTGTCGCGGATCCACGACACCGCCGAGCTGACGCAGACCGCCAGATCGCCCAGCAGGGTGGTCGACCACGTGAAGAAGCAGCTCATCGACCTGCTGGGGCTGCGCGGCTGCCGGTTCGAGTACGGCACGCTGCTCGGCCACCCGCCACGTCTCGAACAGGACGGCACCGTGACGGTGGGCCGCAGGCACTGGGACGCCGACACAAGAGGGCTCCCGGGCGAGGAGGTCGAGCTGCGCATCTTCGGCAACGGCCACTTCTACGGGCGCTTCATGCTCCAGCCCACGCCCGGGACGGTCCCGTCCCAGCAGGCGCGCCTGGTCGCCGTGATCCTCGCCGACCAGGCCGGACGCGCGCTCGACACCGCCGAAACCGCGCACGGCGCCGGCTGACGAACCGATCCGGTCGCAGTCTCGGGGCCTGCGTCAGTACGCGCGGATCAGAGTGACCTCCTCGCCCACAATCTCTTGTGCGAGAAGCGTCTCGACCTCCGAGACGTCCGCAGGGTCCGGCCCGATTATCACATCGGCGGCGGCCAGCAGCGAGTGGAAGAGATCGGCGTCCTCCTCGTCGAAACAGGGGATTCCCGCCAGCGACCTGGGTCGTGGCCGGCCTTTGTGTCGGTGCCGTACGGCATACTCGCGGGGTCATGGCAGATTCACGGGGCGGCAGCCGAGCGCTCGATCTGGACGCGCTGGCGGTGGGCGACAGGTTCAAGCTGTTCAACTTCACCCAGAGGGACGACTACGTCGTCTATCTCTGGGTGCTCAGGGCGATGGACCGCCTGCGGGCGGTTCACCGCGTCCAGGTGGACACCGACGACGTCGCGGCGGCGATGGCGGAGCTGGCGCTACTCCACGACGAGGTTCCCCTGGTGGACACGTCGCTGCGCGGCCGGCTCGACGCTCTGGCCGTCGACGGGATCATCCTCCGGCTGGAGGACGCGTCCCGGGCGGGATCTCTGGCGCGCTACCGCAACAGGCAGTCCGTCTACCAGTTCAGCGAGCTGGGTTATCGGGCGTTCACCGCGGTGGAGGACGTGCTGGCCGCCCGCGTCCGCGACGCGAACCTCTCCCGGCTGGTGTTCTCCGACATCCTGGACGACCTGAAGTCGCTGGCCGTGGCGAACCGCGGTGGCGACGACGAGCAGGTCTACCGGCGGCTCTCCCGCCTCGACCAGGTCATGGAGGACATGGTGCGCCGGTCCGCCCGGTTCCACGTCACCCTGGGCGAGATCGTCACCTCGACCGAAGCGTCGCCGGAGCTGTTCCTCCGCTACAAGAACGCCCTGCTCACCCACATGACCGACTTCATGGCGGAGCTCGACCGTTATGTCCCTCGCCTGCACAGAGCCGTGCTGGAGGTCGAGGCGACCGGCGTCAACACGATGCTCGTCAGAGCCGCGGACGCCGACGACAGGCCGTTCCTCAGCGCGGGCGAGCGGATGGAGGACTGGAAGCGCCGCTGGGAGGTGCTGCGGGCCTGGTTCACCGTGGAGCCCGGCGCGGAGTCCGGCGCCGCCGACCTGCGCCGCGCGACGCGGACCGCGGTGTCGGGCGTGATCGCCCTGCTCCGGCAGCTGACGGAGGCCCAGCGCGGTGGCGTCAACCGGGCCTCCGAGCTGCGGCATCTCGCCGAATGGATATGCGACACGCCGGATGAGGACGCGGCGTACGCGCTGATGTCGGCCGCGTTCAACATGGGGTCGGCGCGGCACCTCGGCGGCGCCCATGACGACGTCGAGCAGATCTCGCCCCGGGCCACGTGGTGGGACGCGCCGGGTATCGAGGTCGCGCTCACTCCCTTCCGGACGGGACGGCAGGCCGGACCGGGCATTCCGCAACCGGTCCGCGCCGACCTGCGGGCGCGGGCCGATCTGCGCAGGCAGCAGATCGCAGCCAGAGCGGCCGAACGCGAGGCCGCCCGCGGCCTCGCGGACAGTGGAGCCCACGGCCGGGTGCTGGACGAGGCCGAGACCCGCGTGGTGCTGTCCCTGCTGACCAGGGCGCTGGAGGCCCGTTCCGTCGTCTCGGGCCGCCTGAGATCCGCGACCGGCAGCGACGACACCGTGGTCCTCCGGCTGGTGCCGCGCTCCGGGGGCAGCAGCGTCCGGACCGCTGATGGCCTGCTGCACCTGCCCGGCTTCGCCCTGGAGCTCTCCGCGCGGTCCGGGGCGGCGAATGGCTGAGCCCCGCGCGGCTGCCGATGTCCCGATCGGCGACCTCGGCGCCTATCAGGACGCGGTACGCCTGGTGCTCACCAGCGACCTCATCACCGCCGTTCATCCCCGTCCCGGTGTGCTGGAGCGCGTGCTGCCCTGGGCCGACCAGCTCACCCGCGACTTTCGCGACCTGTTCGGCTACAGCCTGATCGCGACGACCCGTCAGGTGCGGCTGGTCCGCCGGTTCGACGCCCTGAACCCGTCGCGGGGAAAGGTCTTCGTCAACAAGGCGGGCAAGGCCTTCGACCGGAGGCGGCTGGCGTATCTCTGCCTGGTGCTGGGCTCCTTCCAGAGGTCACGGGTCGAGATCAGCCTCGCCGACCTGGTGCGCCTGTTCGCCCCGGTGGCCAACTCCATCAAGGGCCTCGGCTTCGACCCGGTCGTCCCCGGGCACAAGGCGGCGGTCGTGGACGTGATCGGCTGGCTGGTGGAGCGGGGAGCGCTGAACCTCTCCGATGGCTCGGTCGAGGCGTGGGCGCGCGGCGACGGCGGCGACGGCGGCGACGCGCTGTACGACATCGACCACGACATCTGCGCGACGATCTTCCGGCCGTCCCGTCCGATACAGCATCTGACCAGCGCCGCAGGTCTGCTGGACGGTCTCGGCGGCCCCGCCGAGAGGCGGGTGCGCAGGCTCCTGCTGGAGCAGCCGGTGGTCTACTACGCCGATCTCGACGCGGACGCGGCCGCGGTTCTGCGGCGCGACGACGTTGTGGAGAACCTGGCGAGGTTCACCGGCCTGGTCGTGGAGCGCCGGGCCGAGGGTGTGCTGCTCGCCGACCCGAGCGGACGGTTCACCGACAGGGCGTTCCCCGGCAGGGGCGGGGCGGTCAACCGGGCAGCGGGTCTCCTGCTCGCCCGGATCGCCGACCTGCTCGAAGAGCAGGGCGTGGCCCCCGGCCGGCTGACTCCGCCCGCTGACGCCCCCGGCCGGCTCGACCGACCGGCCGGGGCTCCTGGCACGTCCGATCCATCCGCGGAGGCCGAGGGCCCGCTCGATCCATCGGCGGAGACCCTCGCGCGGCTGGAGCCGCCGGTCGAGGCGGATCTGCAGCGGGACCTGCTGGAACGGATCGACTCCGCGCTGCCGCAGGCCGGCGTGGTGCGCGATCTCGCGTGGTCGTCCGAGCACCGCGTGCCGATGCCGCCGCGCCGCCCCGAGCCGCTCGTGCTCGTCGAGCGGCACCGGCTCAGGGCGCTGATCGAGGAGCTGTACGACAGGTTCGGCCCGGCCTCGTTCACCGGCGCCTGGCAGCAGGACCCGCATGGGCTGCTCGATGCCGCGCTCACCCTGCTCGCGGACATGCGCCTGGTGCGGCCGGTGCCCGGCGGCGTGCTGCTGCTCCCGGCGGCGGTCCGCTACCGCAACATCACCTTGGCGATCCCGGCCCCGCCCAAAGGCCAGCTGGACCTGTTCGAAGGAGGAGAGTCGGAGTGACCCGGTTCAAGCCGTCCCGTGCCGGTGTGATCAACATCTGGGACTACACGGACGAGGAGTTCGTTTTCGCGGACGGCAGGCTGGTGCTGCGCGGGCACAACGGCTCGGGCAAGACCAAGGCCCTGGAGGTGTTGTTCCCCTTCATCCTCGACGGCGTGATCGACGCCCGCCGGCTCGACCCGTTCAGCGGCGAGAACCGCACGATGAAGTCCAACCTGCTCTACCGGGGTCAGGAGTCGGAGTACGGGTTCGTGTGGATGGAGTTCGCGGGCGGCGGCCGCACCGTCACCTTGATCATTGCCATGCACGCCCACAGGGACCGGCCCGACGTGAAGAGGACCTACTTCGTCACGGCCAAGCGGGTCGGCGTCGACTTCGGGCTGCTGTCGGAGGAGTCCCGGCCGCTGACCGAGCAGCAGCTCAAGCGGGTGCTCGAACCCGGGGCGGCCCGCAACAACCCCGGCGACTACCGCGACGCGGTCGACGCCGCCCTCTTCGGCCTCGGGCGGGAACGGTACACGCAACTGCTCGACCTGCTGCTCGCGCTGCGCAGACCGCTGCTGGCCAAGGACCTCGACCCCGGGAAGGTCTCCGACACCCTCACCGCCGGCCTGAGCCCCGTCTCCGATGACCTGATCGAGCAGGCGGCCCGGGACTTCGACAACCTCGCGGCCGTCCAGCGCCTGGCCGACGATCTCGTGGCGGCCGACGGCGCCGCCCGGGCCTTCCTCGCCTGCTACGCGGACTACCTCCAGGTCGGCGTACGCGCTCATCTCGACCGGATCGACACCCGCGTCGAGCAGGTGGTGCTGCCGGCCGTCCAGGTCGGGGAGGCGCGGGCCGAGATGCGCCGCGCCGACGCCGCCCGGCAGGAGGCCGAGGAGGCGTGCAGGGCCGCGACGATCGAGCAGAAGAAGCTCGAGGGAAGGCTCGACGCGCTCAAGCAGCATGAGGCGTACACCGCCCAGACCGAGCTGGAGGGCCTCCGCGCGCGGGTCGCCCAAGGGGCCCAGGAGATCGCCCGGTCACGGGAGGCGAACGCCAGGAGCGCCCTCCACATCACCGATCTCCGGCGTGAAGCCGGCGAGGTCGAACAGGAGCTCACCGAGGCCCGGGAGGCCGCCGCACGGCACGCCGCCGCGCGGGCGGAGGCGGCCGAGCTCGCCGGGATCCCGCGGCACGAGGACGCCGGCCTGCAGGAGACCAGGGCGCAGGCCGTCGCACGCCTCCAGGACGTCGAGGACGTACGGCTCGGCCTGCGGAAGGTCGAGGACGCGGAGCGCGAACGCGAGCGCGCCGGGCATGCCGTACAGAAGGCGCTGCAGAAGATCGAGGCGGGGGAGGACGCGTGCGGGCTGGCCGAGCGGGCGCTCGGTGAGGCGCTCGCCCGCGCGGAGGAGGAGCTGCGCGCCTGGGCCGGCAGGTGGGCCACGGCCACCCCTCACACCGCCGCTCACACCGCCGCTCACACGGCCGGTCACGCCGCGGACCACGCCGCCGCTCACCACTGGCCGCTGGTGAGCCACGACGACGCCGGGGCTCTGTTCGAGGGCCTGGCTTCGCTGCGGGAGGCGGGAGCGCCCAGCCTGGGAGAGGTGTTCGGAGACCTGACCGAGGTGCGGCGCACGGCGCTGACCACCGAGGCGGCCGGACTTGACGCGACGCTGGAGCGCCTCACGGCCGAGATCGAACGGCTGACGGCGCAGCGGGACGAGGTGGCGTCCGAACGTGACGACGCGCCTCCGCTGGCCGCCGCCCGGCACGCCGAGCGCGACGGGCGGCCCGGAGCGCCGCTGTGGCGGCTGGTGCGCTTCGCGGAGGAGGTCTCATCGGCCGACGCGGCGGCGGTCGAAGGGGCCCTGGACGCCGCGGGGCTGCTCACCGCGTGGATCCACCCCGACCCCGACCTCACCGCCGAGGCGGTGAAGCGAGCGGAGGCCGACGCGTACCTGCTCGCGGCGCCGCCGTCGTCGCGGCCGGGCGGGCGGACGCTGGCGAGCCTGCTGGTGCCGGAGGAGCAGAGCCTCGTCCCCGCGTCGGTCGTCGCCGAGGTGCTCGGCTCGATCGCGCTGACCGAGGAGCTCGACGTCACCTCCGTGGCCCCGGTGATCAGCACGCGCGGCCAGTTCGGCTACGGCGTTCATCTGGGCGCGCAGGCCAAGACCGCGCCGGAGTACATCGGCGCCACCAACCGGGCGGCCCGGCGGCGGGCCCGGATCGCCGAGTACGAGCGGGAGATCAAGGACGTATCCCGGGAGCGCGAGCGTGCCGAGGCGGCGGGTGACGCGCTCCGGCAGCGGCTGGACGACCTCGGCCGGGCCCGGGTGGAGCTGAGGCCCGTCGGCAGGGACATCCACAAGGCGGTGGCGGCGCTGGCTGAGAAGTCCACGCTGCTCGCGGCCGCTCGTGACGAGCACGCGGACGCGGCGACCGTCCTCGACGCCGCGACCGCCGAGATGGACGCCGAGCGGCGGCGCCTCCGGCAGACTGCCGCGGACAGGACCATGCCGTCCGCGCCCGCCGAGGTCGAGGCGGTCGCCAAGGCGATCGGCGACTTCACGGCTGCCGCCGAACGCGGTTTCCAGCACCTCACCGCCATCGGAAAGCTGGAGAAGGACCTCGACGCGCGGCGCCGTACGGTCGAGCGGCTCGAGGCCGAGCTCAGGACCGCGTCCGACGGCCTGGCGGAGAAGGAGGAGGCCCACCTCGGCCTCGCCGAACGCCTGGCCGCTCTCGAAGAGGCGCTCAGCGCGCCGCTGAAGGAGATCCTGGACCAGATCAACGAAGCGGAGCTGTCGCTCGCCGCGGCGGCGGGCGCCTTGAGGTCCGCGGACCAGCGGGTCCGTGACGAGCACGACGCCCTGGTCAAGGCCACGGCCGCCTGCGAACACGGGCGTGCCACACTCGTGTCCGCCGTGCGTGAGCTGCTCGACCAGCTCGCGTCGTTCGCGCCGTTCACGCAGGCGGAGCTGCGGCCGGTGCTCGGCATGCCGTACGAGCCGGTCTGGCCGGACCGGGCCCGGTGGGCCGAGCCGGAGCGGGCCGCGACCGAGATCGTCGAACGGCTGGCCAAGGTGGCCGAGGTGGCCGGGTTGGACGGGGCGGACGCGGCGCTCGCCGTCCGGTCCGTCCTCCCGGAGGGCGCGGCGGAGCTCCTCCGCCTGTGCGCATCGGTCATCTCCGGGCGGCAGGCGGGCGAGACGGCCCGCAAGAGAGCGCGCGACCGGATGTCGGAGGCGCTCAAGTTGTTCGGAGAGGCGCTGAACGACTGCGAGGAGGACTACCGGCTCGACTGGGAGCAGGGAGAGTCACTCGTCATGGTCCGGGTGCATGACGCCGACGGCCGTCACCCGGTCGCAGTCTTCGCGCGGCGGGTCGCCGAGCGTGCCGAGGAGCAGGGCGTTCTGCTGGAGGAGCGGGAGCGCAGGGTCCTGGAGGACGAGTTGCTGGCCGGCCTGGCCCAGCAGATCTTCGACCGGGTCTTCCTCGCGAAGGACCTGGTCAAGGGCATGGACGCCGACACCCGGTCCAGGCCGATGTCGACGGGCACCACCGTGGGCATCCGCTGGGTGGTCTCCGACAGGGTCACGGATGCCCAGCGTGAGGTGTCCGAGCTGCTGGGACAGGACGGCCTCGGGCCCGCCCAGCTGGCCGAGCTGCGCCGGCTCCTCCGGCAGATGATCCACGAGTATCGGGCCGGGCATCCGCGTGCGACGTACAAGGAGGCGCTCTCCACGGTCCTCGACTACCGCGCCTGGCGCTCGTTCGAGCTGCGGCTCAAGGTCCCGGGGGAGGAGGAGGTCAAGCTGAGCAGGAAGCGCCACTCCCAGATGTCGGGCGGGGAGAAGTCCGCGGCGATCCACCTGCCGCTCTTCGCGGCCGCCAACGCCCTGTACGGCTCGGCCGCGGCGACCTGCCCCCGCATGATCGCGCTCGACGAGGCGTTCGCCGGCATCGACGACGTCTACAAGCCGGACCTGCTCGGACTCACCGTGCGCTACGACCTCGACGTGTTCATGACCGGCCACGACCTGTGGGTCCGGTACAACACGGTTCCTGCGGCGGCCCACTACGACATGCACAGCGACAAGGCGTCCCACACGGTGTCGGCCATGCTCGTTCTCTGGGACGGATGCGAGCTCGTCGACTCCGCGGCCGGGTTCTCCGGCAACGACGAGCTCGCCAGGGAACTTCTCGGGTTCACCCCGACCCGGCGCGGCCCCATCGAGGCCGTCCTGATGCCGATCGGCGGGGAGCCCGACGAGGACCGGGGCGACGCATGACGGACCTCGCTAGGCTCACTCGGCCGGAGTTCGAGCGGATGGTGTCCGGCGCGCACGAGGCTGGAGCAGACCGGCGGAGACCTGTTCCAGGTCACCGTCGCCTGCCTGGTAGCCGAGCGTCTTGCTGTGCTCGCGCGCATGGAGGCACGGGAAATTCAGCTGAAATAGCGGGCGTGACCGCACGGTGAAATATCTGCAAGGTAGGAAAATTTCGCGCCCTCGTCTAACACCAAAATAATCCACTTTGATTCTCTTGGGCTACACAATCGGCTCTGACCAGGGACGATTAAGATCGATCCGACCCGTCCCCGCCCCCCTGGCCGTCATTCGGCGGAAGGATGGACGGCAGTTCCTTTTGACCTCCGTAGTCCGGTCGACGCAAAATGACTAAAGCGAGACGACTGCGGAATCGGGTGACAGTCATGCCGTATTCGGGCCGATGCGCCTGCCGAGGGGTGGACGCCGCCGCGGCCGAGCGGGTCCTGATCCCCGCTCGTCCGCATGACTGTCAGGCAGGGCCTTACCGTACGGGACTCTGCGAATCCGGGTCGGCGTCCCGACGTCGGCCCGGGTGACCGGGGCAGTCTGAGCACTCGCGACCGGAGGGCGCCGTCCGGACGGGCCGCAAGCCCGGGCCCTCCCCATCGCGCGTGGCGCACCCGTCACCGCGTCATACCGGTTCGACCATGAGGAGAAGCCCCGTGTCGCTACACCGCCTGACCGATATCACCCTCGGCGTCCCAAACGTTGAGGAGACAGTCGAGTACTACACCACCTACGGGCTCATCCCCCAGGAGCCGGTGACTCCGGGGGAGCACTGGTTCGGCACCGTCGACGGAGGTCCGCGGCAGCTGCGCATCGTGGAGACGCCGGTCCGCAGGCTGCTTGCCGTGGGTATCGGCGCCGACGATCAGGACGACCTGGGCCGTATCGCCGAGTCCCTGAAGCGCTTCGACGTGGCCAGCGATGTGGACGGCGACCGGCTCACGACCACCGAACCGGTGACGGGCCTGACCGTGACCGTCTCGGTCGCTCCCCACATCCGCCCGAAGCCGGCTCCTGATCCTCATCTGCCCAACCACCGGGCGCGGTCGGTGCTCGCGATGTTGGCGGACGAGCCCGTGCGTCCGCGCAAGCTCGGCCATGTCTTTCTCGGATCGACCGACGCCGAGACCACGCAGCGGTTTTTCACGGACGGCATCGGGTTCAAGGTCAGCGATGAGGTGCGCAACGCGGCGACCTTCATGCGCTGCTCGACGGACCACCACAATTTGGTGGTGGGCGCGTCGCCGGTGAACTACCTGCACCACAGCTCGTGGGAGGTCGCCGACGTGGACTCGATCGGCCGCGCGGCGAAGGCGGTCCTGGAGGGCCACCCCGAGCGGCACACTTGGGGCTTCGGACGGCTCGCGGTCGGCTCGAACTACTTCTACTACCTGCGCGACCCCGCGGGGAACCAGTGCGAGTACTACTGCGGGATGGACGAGATCACCGACGACCAGGTGTGGGAGCCCGGCGTGTTCGAGGTCGGAGCCGTCTGGGGTCCGCCCATCGCCCCTTCGCTCATCAAGCCCGACGACCTTGCCGAGCTGATGGCCGGTTCGCACTGACGAGACTGCGCCAAGACCGACAGGACTGCACCGAGCCCGGGTGGAGCGCGGTCGGTTCCATGGGTTGCTGGATCACGCGCTCGCATAAGCAGCCTGCGCCTGGCGGCGCCGTCGCCGCCGGGCGCAGGCCCGTCCCCGATCCGCCGGCCCCGCCAACCCCTCCGACCTTCAGAGCATTCGCCGTACGCGGCCCAGGAGACCAAGACTGATGAACAGCGACACCACGACTCAGCAGATCCAGCTCTACCCCGAGCTGCCCCTGACCCTGACGAAGACCGGTTCCGGCCGACCGGTGCTCGTCCTGCACGGCGGCCACGGCCCCGCCAACGCGGGTCCGGTCCTCGACCACTTCGAGGCGACCTCCACCGTCATGCTGCCGACCCATCCGGGCTGGAACGGCACGCCCCGGCCGGACTGGTTCTCCGGCGTGGACGACCTCGCCAATGCCTACCTGGACCTGCTGGAGGACGAGAAGCTCGACGACGTCGTGGTCATCGCGACGTCCTTCGGGGGCTGGATCGCGTCCGAGATGGCGCTGCGCGACCGCGGCCACCGAATCAGCAGGATGGTGCTGATCGACCCCAACGGCCCCGAGATCCCCGGATACAAGATGCAGCTGGACTGGGAGCAGCCCGGGGGCCGCCCCATGCCCCCCAACATGCACGTCGTGTACGCCTACGCCGGGCAGTCGCTGGGCGACCCGAAGCTGCTGCGGCGCCTGCGGCGGGTCCAGACGCCCATCCTGCTGCTGTGGGGGGAGAACGACCCGCTGTACCCGATCGAGTACGGCCGGGCCTTCGCCGCGGCATTTGGCAACGCCCGGTTCGAGCTCATTCCCGGTGCCGCGCACATTCCGGTGCACGAGGCCCCCGAGGCCACGTTTGCCGCCATCGACGCCTTCCTCGCCGCTTCGTGAGGCGCTCGGATGCCGGCGCCCGCGCATGCGGCGCCGGCCCGGGACCATTCCGGGCGGAGGCGTCGTGGCCCTCAGCGCGGTGGCCCGCGACAGCCCACCCCGAAAGGCCGGCAGTGAGCATCCGATCAGACCTGCTCATCGAACGTCTCGACCCGGTCCTCCGAGTGACGTTCAACCGCCCGGACACCCTCAACGCGCTCACCCCGGAGATGCTCCACGCAGCGGCGGATGCCGTCGAGGTGGGCGGCGGAGACCCGGACCTCCGGGCGGTCGTCATCACCGGTGCGGGCCGGGCCTTCAGCTCCGGGGCCGACCTGAGCGTGCGTGCGGATCCGTCCTACAAGGGCGGATCGGGCACTCTCGACGGCGTGAACCGGCTGGTCCGCACGCTGCGGGAGGTGCCCAAACCCGTGCTGGCCGCCGTCAACGGCCCTGCTGTCGGGGGTGGTTGCTCGGTCGCACTCGCCGCGGACGTCATCCTCGCCCGCGAGTCGGCCTACTTCCTGCTTGCCTTCGCCAACGTGGGGCTGATGCCCGACGGCGGCGCCAGTGTGCTGGTCCCCAACGCCATCGGCCGTGCCCGTGCGGCCCGGATCGCGATGCTGGCGGAACGGGTCCCCGCGCCGCTCGCCGCGGATTGGGGGCTGATCAGTCATGTGGTGCCGGACGAAACCTTCGACTCCGAGGTGGAGCAGTTGGCCGCACGGCTGGCGCAAGGCCCGACCGTGGCCTACGCGCAGACCAAACACGCCCTCAACGCCGCGACCCTGGGCCAGTTGGAGCAGGCGTTCGCCATCGAGAAGGCGGGGCAGACCATGTTGACCGGTACGGCCGACTTCGCCGAAGGCGTCGCGGCGTTCCTGCAGAAGCGGAAGCCCGGCTTCTCCGGCAGGTGACGCCCGGTGGCGTCCGGTCGAGCGGGTGGCCGTTCCACCATGCGTCCAGCCGGATCAGGTTGAGCGCGAGCGCGGAGTGGACGCGTTCGAGGTGGACTTCCTTGAGGCCGCGGGCATGGCGGATGCCAGAGGGCAGATGCCTGCCGATTGTCCCACTCGATGCCGAACGCGGTGCGGTCACAGCCCGCTCGGGCACGAGCCCGGGGCGAGTAGTGCCTGGCCGCTCACCTCCAGCACCTGCTTCACCCAGCCCTGCGCGGCGGCCGAGATCGCCTCCGGCGCCGCGCACACGCGCTCCCCGGCCGGCTCCAGCCGGTTGAGATCGCGGATCGGGCCCAGCACGTGTGTAGAGTCGGTGGGCTGTTTCCGCGCGCCTTGACCAGGCATTTCACGCTCAGACGGGCCAGCGGCACATCCAGCGCCCGCTTCTCCAGCCCATGGGCGACCACGCGGGACCGGAACTTGGACGCCATCGTGTGGTCGAACCGCCGGTCGGTCAGGTTCCCGGCGAACCCGGGGCCGCCGCAACAGTGTCGGCTGCGGATATCAATCACGGAGCCTTTTCGTATTAGACGGGAAACACCGGGTTAACCTAACGTTTCCCACGCCTGGGTGTGAGACGGCGACGAGAAGCCGTATCGCCTCTTCATATCAGCGCCGACCGGGTCGGCGCGCCCCGGCCGGGAAGTGGATTCCGGCTGGAATTTCCTCAGCTTCGTTTCCTCCGAATGACACAAATGCCAGGGAGTGGTGCCACGTGTCAGAGAAGATCGATGTTCACGTTCCGGTCCTGATTGTCGGTGGTGGCGGGGCCGGACTGACCTCGTCGATCCTGCTGTCCAGGCTGGGCGTCCCCTCGTTGCTCGTCACCCGCTACCCAGGGACGACGAACCTGCCTCGGGGGCACATCCTCAACCAGCACTCCATGGAGATCCTGACCGACATGGGGGTCACCCCCGAGATCAGGGCCAAGGGGGCGCCGCCGGAGAACATGAGGGGCGTCGCCTGGTATTCGGGGCTCGCGGGTGGCGGCCCGGAGGACGCGCACGGCCGTCTCCTCGGATTCGTGGAGGCCTGGGGCGGGGGTTACACCGACCCCGACTACATCGCCGCAAGCCCGGAGGCGATCGCCAACCTCTCCCTGCTGCGTACGGAGCCGATGCTCAAGGCGCACGCGGAGAGCTACGCCGAGGCGACGGTCCGGTTCAACCACGAATTGGTCGGCCTCGAACAGGACGCCGACGGGGTGACCTCGACCATCCTGGACCGGGGCACCGGCGAGACCTACACCGTCCGCTCATCTTACCTTCTGGGTGCGGACGCCGGCCGGACGGTGGGCGAGTTGGCCGGCATCAAGGTGACCATGCATGAGCGTATCCGTAAGCTGGTCAGTCTTTACCTGTCCATGGATCTGTCGCAGTACCTCCCCGGCGACGACTCGATCCTCACCTGGGTTTTCAACCCCGAGTACCCGGAGCACCTGGACTTCGGAGCCGTGCTCGTGCCGCAGGGCCCCGAGCGGTGGGACCGCCACTCCGAGGAGTGGCTGCTCGCGGTGTCCCGGCCGGACCTGGACGCGTCGCAGCCTGAGCTGATGCTGCAATGGGCGAGTGAGGCACTGGGAATCCCGGACCTCGACCCGGAGATCATCTCGGTGAGCGAGTGGCACCTGGAGCGGTTCCTGATCGACGACTTCCGCGCCGGCCGCGTGTTCATGGTGGGCGACGCCGCGCACCGTGTTCCCCCGTCGGGTGGCCTCGGCCTCAACAGCGCGATCCAGGATGTCTACAACCTCTGCTGGAAGCTCGCCGCGGTGCTGGCCGGGCGCGCCGGAGACGGTCTGCTCGACACGTACACCGTCGAGCGCCGGCCGGTCAATCTGAACAACATCGAGACCTCGACCAAGAGTGTCGGCGGCCAGATGACCATGGCCTCTTCGCTGGGAGTCTCGCCCAGCAAGAGCGCCGAGGAGAACTGGGCGGAGCTGCGCAAGTTCTGGGACGACGATGTTCCCGGCGCCGCCGAGCGGCGGCACGAGTTCAACGAGTGGCTCGGTGAGAGCACGCTCGAATACCACCAGCACAACGTTGACTTCGGCTACACCTACGACTCCGCCGCGGTTGTCGGTGACGGATCCCCGGCCCCGGTTTCCCCGGACGAGATCCGTCTGTACCAGCCCAGCACCCGGCCGGGTCACCCGCTGCCGCATGCCTGGGTGGAGCGTTCCGGTAAGCGGCTGGCCCTCCGCGAGCTGATCCACGGCGGGCACTTCGCCCTCATCGCAGGCGAGAAAGGCCAGGCATGGGTCGAGGCAGCCGAGAAGATCGCGCAGGAACGGGAGATCCCGCTTCGCGCCGCCCGGGTGGGCCTCGGCAAGAACGTCGATTACATCGACATCCGGTTGGCATGGCAGCGGAACCGCGCGATCTCGCCGGAAGGCGCCATCCTGGTCCGTCCCGACGGATACATCGCCTTCCGCTCGATCGAGGCAGCCGACGACGCGCTGTCCACGCTGACGGCCGTCTTCAACCAGGTCCTCGCCACGCCCGGCCAGGAGGACTGATGCGCGTCGGCAACCTGTCCGGCCGGCTCACGGTGTTCACCGACGCGGGAGCCGTCGACGTCGAGAAGGTCAGTGGCGGGCGGTTCAGCGCTGACCCGCGCAGTGCGTACGAGCAGTGGGACGCGTTCACGGCGTGGGCAGCGGAGGCGGTGAGCGCCGCCGACGCGGTTCCCTACGCGATCGAGGACCTGGGCGCTCCTTCGCCCCGGCCTGCCCAGGTGTTCGGGATCGGCGTGAACTACCGGGCCCACGCCGCCGAGGCGGACATGTCGACCCCTGAGTTCCCCGTCGTGTTCACCAAGTTCCCCACGTCGATCACGGGCCCCTTCAGCGAGGTCGTGCTCAGCGGGCCGAGGGTGGACTGGGAGGCCGAGCTCGTCGTCGTGGTCGGCAAGCCGGCCCGCAACGTCCCGGCCGAGCGGGGCTGGGACTACGTGGCCGGACTGACCGTCGGTCAGGACATCAGCGACCGCACCGAACAGATGAAGAACCAGATGCCGCAGTGGAGCCTGGGCAAGTCCTTCCCCGGCTACAGCCCCATGGGGCCATGGCTGGTCACCCCCGACGAGTTCGCCGATCCGGACGACCTCGACCTCGGTTGCGCCCTCAACGGAGTGGAGATGCAGCGGTCGGCTACGTCCGACCTGCTCTTCCCCGTACCGGCCCTGATAGCGGAACTGTCGGCGAAGCTCCCGCTTCTCCCCGGCGACGTCATATTCACTGGTACTCCGGGCGGGATCGGAGCGACCCGCAAGCCGCCTGTTTTCCTCAAGGAGGGTGACGAGCTCGTCACCACCATCGAGGGCATCGGCGAGATCAAGCAGCGCTTCCGCTCCGCCTGACGCGTACGCTCGGCCGCGATTCCGACCCGGGAGCCCTGCTGCCCGGTGGTCACCAACCCGCAGGCCGTCTCGCTGCGCAAGGAGCCGCCGGGCCCGCCTCACGCGGGGGCGGGTGTGAAGCGCGGACCCACGGCCGCGTGCCCGTGATCACGCCACAGCCGTGCAGTCACAGCGGCCGCACCCCTGCCACGGCCTCGCCTTCCATGGCAGGGGTGCGGCCCCGTTCATCGCGTCGATCCTGACCCCACCGTCGCCATCCACCCCCAGCTCGTCGTCTCGCTCCCGGAAGGAGAGGCCGCCCTGGCCCGTTATCTCATGCCGCACACGGCGCCGGCCTCCACACCGGACCTGGCCGAATGGCGCCCCACGCCCCACCCCGTGTGACCCGGAGCTCAGCCGGGCCATGACCGGAAAAGGCGACGAATGGGGAAGAATGAATTACCATATCGGCCCCAAAGGGATCTTTACTAAAAGGCGGATGCAAATTAATCTTGCCGCCTGAGTTGTCGCGTTTCGTTCAACCGACCGCGCTGGAGTCCGCTGCTCTCATGACTCATCCCTTACCCGGGCCCTCCCCGAGCCCTCAGCCGTCCCCGAGCCCTCCGCCGGCTCCTGCTCCGCGAACCGGTGGCCCCCAGCCGTCGCCTTCTGCCGTACCGCCTTCGGGCCCGCAGCCGTCTCCCGCGCCGTCGCAGGGTGTAGACGGGGGGTATTCGGGGATCAACCCCGTCTTGATGGACGACTTCGAGAGAGGGCTCGGCAGGGCGGAGGAAACGCTGGGCCGCAACGAGCCGCAGATTCGCCGTGTGCTTCAGCGGCTCAATCTGGACACCTCGGGGCTGGGTGTGCTGCGTGAGGCGCAGGGCTGGATGGGAACCAGCCGTCCCGATCTGCGACGCCGTAGTGAGACGATCCGCAGGCAGACCACAGGGTGGAGCGGTTCCTCCGGCGTGCCCGGCGGGTTGTCGTCGTTCGATGAGGCGTTGTACGGCAAGGCCGCCCATGATCCCGACCTTTACGCCGCCGTGGTCGCGGTGAGCGAGGCCGCCGAGAAGGGCGAGGTCGACGAGCACACTCTGGCGGAGCTGGAGAAGCGGACGGGAGACGCGACGTTCGCCACCGCGTTGATGAACGCGTTGGGGGCTGCGGAGTTCCGCCGGCTGATGGCGAAGACCGTGGAGCACCAGGACGGCAAGGGTGTGACGCGGCTGCAGGTCGCCCTCGGCAAGACGCTGGGAACGGCCAGCTCGCACCTGAGCGGCACCTGGCGCGACGAGCTCACCTCCGGCCTCGCCGTCGGATGGAACGAGGCATACGGGATTTCGCTGGCGCTGAAGCACGGCACGTTCGCCACCGCAGTCCTGCTGGATGTGGTCAGGAAGATCGACGCTTGGGTGCGCGAAGCCTCCAAGACGGCCGTTGACAGGGATCCGGGCGTCATGGTGTCCGTCATGGAGGCGCTGAGCCGCGATCCCGCAGCGGCTCAGGACTTCTTCATCGGTGATCCCACCGCGTTGAAGCACTTCCTGACCGAGCGGGACATGGCCGACGGCGGTGTGGCGCTGGGCAAGGCGCTGGAGGCCGCGACGCTCACCTTCCGCGATCACGACGGCTCGCCGCAAAATCCGTCGCGCGGCTACCTGTCGGCCAAGCTGGTCTCCGAGTTCGTGCACCTGGAGGCCGAGCGGATTGAGAAGGGTTATCCCCCCACATCGTTCGTATGGCCTGTGGCCACCGGTCATATTCTCGCCGGCTACATCAGCGACATCGACCGTGCTGCTCAGGAGAGCGACGATACCAACGCAGGTGGAGTCCGGGGTGAGGACAACCCGAGTGCCCCAGGCCTGGACGTGTGGGGCCCACGATTCGCAAAAGAGGAGCTGCGCCGGGTGATGCAGGAGGCGTTCGCGGACGCCGGGGCGTTCGCTCCTGTTCTGGCCGCTCAGACGGCTTTCAGTGGATGGCTACTTGACCATGGCGCCGCCGAGATGGCCGCCGGGCGAGGTGACGGCATGCTGATGACCAACGCGAAAGGGTCCGGAGCAGGTTTCGGATTGATCACCGATGCGGCGGGGCTGGCCAAGATCGAAGAAGGGAAGACGCTGGACGAGGCGCAGCAGCGGAACGTGAAGGTGCTGACGGCGGTGCTCAACACCGGACTCGCTTTTCCGCAGATGGCGGCCGGGGCGATCACCGCCGGTGTCGTCGGGGCGTGGACCGGCTTGGTCGAGGACAGCGTCAAGGGCAACGCGGAGACCAACGCCCGCAGCGAGGCGAACGCCGCCGTGGACAAGACGCGGACCCTCGTACACGATCTCACCGTCCAGGCGATGCTCAGGCACGGGCTGTTCGGGTCGGCCGAGCCCGCAGCCCCGACCCATCCCTGGGCCTCGCTGGAAGACCTGCGCAAGGGAGACGATCCCCGAGACAATCCCAACAACTTCCTCAAGGACGACGGCCGGACGCTCATGACCAGGGAAGAGATGATCGATAAGACGGCGACCAACAGCACAGACGAATACCGGAGGGTGGATGCCTACAAGCGGTGGCTCGACCTGGGGCCGTCGGGCAAGCCGTGGCGGGATGTGGAGGGCCCGCTGGACCAGGGCTACATGAAAGGCTTCGGGCAGTACGGATCATGAGAAGAACCCGGCTCGCCATCGTGACGACGCTGATTTGTGGAGCAGGCATGTTGACCGGCTGCCAGGGCGAACACAGGCCGGTCGACCGTACGCCCCTGCCGACCGTGGCGGCCCCGCCGTACATCTGTGAATACGTCCCGCTGCGCGCCGTGGAGTTGATGACCGGGGTGCGGGATCCGCTCGTGCGCGGCTACTTCGACCTCACCAGTGCCGGAGGCCTGGGCGACGGAGTCTGTGCGGTGTATCAGCGGGGCGGTGACCGGCTGAAGGTGCTGCTGGTCGACCTCACGCCGGGAGGCTATCCCGGGCAGATCAAGGAGGACCTTGACGGCGGTGCCTCGCCGTTGCCGGAGATCGTGCCCGGTTCCATCGGCTCCTACTTCAGGCGTGCCAGCGGTGAGAACAACGCCGCATTCGCCCGGCTTGTGCGGGGCAAGGCGGAGCTCAGCGTCCAACTGGAGATTGGTGTCGAGGGGCGGAACAACGCGGCGGACGTGGCGGCGTTGATGAAGCTGATCGCGCCGAAGCTGATCACGCCGGCCAGCGCCCCTTCGGCAAGCCCATCCACGTCCCCCTCACCCAAGAAGGGTTGATCAGGTCATGGCCGAGCTGGTGCCCAATCCGCTCTACGAGGCGTTGGAGGATGCCTTGCGCGTAGTGGAGCCGCTGGTCCATGAGATCGAGGCGGGCGTCGAGGCGCCCTACCAGGCATTCCACTCCGGCCACGTGTGGACGGGGCCGACCGCCAAGGCCTTCGACGCACAACTCGCCCACTACCGCACATATGTCCGCAGCTCGGGAGACAAGATTCTCTCGGACCTGCACGAGGCACTGGCCCGCACACCACATGAGGTTACCGCCGAAGAAGCCAAGACCATCATGAGCAGGTACGGCTTGCCGTAAGGCAGGCAGACGCAGGGCCAGAACCTCGTCCAGCATCCGCTATTCCGGCTCGGCCGCGTTACGGCTTCCGCGCCACCGCGCCGTACGCGTCGATCGGCTTGGCGTCGCCGACCTCGGCCGGGTCGGCCCGCCAGAGGGTGATGGACGCGAGTCCGGGATCCACGAACTCCAGCCCCTCGAAGTACCGGCCAAGTTCCTGCAGGCTGCGCAAGTTGTAGGGGATGGCTCCGGTTTCCGCGAGTTTCTCGCCACCCTCATTGATGGCCTCGCCGGTGTTCGAGCCGTCCCACGCCACCAGGTAACTACCGGAGGGGACCGCGGCCATCACCCGGGCGATGATGGAGCGCAGTTCGTCGAAGTCGGCGACGTAGCCGAGCACGCCCATGAACATGACGACGATCGGCTTCGTGAAGTCCAGGACGTTGCGGGCATCGGCGATGATGAGGTCCGGGTCGTGCAGGTCGGCGTCCACGTACGTGGTCACTCCCTCGGGAGTGGTGTTTACCAGCAGCGCACGGGCATGCGCCAGCACCAGCGGATCGTTGTCGACATACACGATGCGAGACTCGGGCACTATCCGCTGAGCGATCTCATGGGTGTTCTGCATCGTCGGCAGCCCCGTGCCGATGTCGAGGAACTGATGCATCCCGAGCTCGCCGGCCAGGAAACTGACCGCACGGATGAGGAACTGCCGCGACTGCTTGGCCATCGTGACGATATCCGGATACACCTCGGCGACGGCATCCCCGGCCACACGGTCCACCTCGTAGTTGTCCTTGCCGCCCATCCAGTAATTCCAGATGCGCGCCGCGTGCGGCACATCAGACCGAATCATCAAGCGCCACCGTCATCAGGGCGATCCTGGGCCGGCCTTCATGCGCCTCACCAGCCGGGCCAAGTGGTGGGCGCCGGGACCGCTCCGCCGGCTCCGCGCTCGCATCGGCCTGTCGGACTGATCACATCAATCACTGCTTTCGCGTCGGCTCCAGACGCGGTGGACTTCCCGTGCGTCTGAGACTTCCTGAGCCACTTCGGGGGAGCCGGCGGAGAAGAACCCGGTCTCCAGGATCGCCGCTGGAGCCGGCCCGGTGATCCAGTTCTCCAGGAGCGCGTACCACTCGGCGTCGTGGGCGACAGCGGTGGTGAAGTCCTGCATGAGCCAGGCCATGTGGCGGGCCGCCGCCTCGGTGGTGTTCGACTCCCACTCGGCCAAGTGGGGAGCCAGATCAAGCTCAAGACCGTCCGCGATGATCTCGATCAGCGTCATGACGTCGACGTCGCGTGGATAGTGGTTCAAGGTGTGCCGCCACCACGCGCCGACGATGGCGACGATGGCGTCCTGTTCCGTCTGTCTCCAGCTTCGCCAGCTGACGGTGACCCACCTCATGAGCGAGTCGGCGAGCAGGGTGCCGTCGAGCTCTTCGAGGATGAGCAGTTCAAGTAACCGTGGCAGGTAGTGCTTGAACTCTTCCATATCTCCCCAGGTGGACACGGCGTTCCAGGCGTACGCGTCCAAGGCTGATGCGGTGAGCATGTGGAGGGGAGCGGAGCGCGCGGACTGAACGTCCTCCGGTGATACGCAGTGATCGCACACCTGCGTCTTGGTCGGAAGCGGATATCGGGAGAAGGCCACGTAGAGACCATCCAGCGCGCGGCCGAGATCCGAAGACGTGTCCACGCGTGGATGCTAGTGCCTCCGCCTGTGGGTCGGCGTGAGCGGAGTCCTCATGAGCTCGTCCAGAGGACCGGCGGCGTTCCCCATCCGTCGTCCGCGCATGGCTCGCCGCGCCGAATCGTGGTACCGATAGGGGGACCGTGAAGGGGGAGTCTGTGGAACCGCTTTCTTTGGTGCTGGCGGCTCTCGCGGCGGGGGCGACGGCCGGTCTCTCGGACACCGCGAGCGCGGCCGTCAAGGACGCCTACGAGGGGCTGCGGGGACTCATCGCACGCAAGCTGGGCGACGGCGACGACGCCGAGCTGGTCGAGTACGAGGCGGATCCCAGCGAGGAGAACGCCGCCGTCCTTCGCGCCAGGATCGCCGAAATCAAAGCGCACCACGACGAGCCGATCGTCGAGGCCGCCAGGTCCGTGCTCGTCCTAGCCAGGGCGGATCAGACCGGCTCCGGCAAGTTCGTGAACAACATCGAGGGCGGCGTGCGCGGCTTCGTCCAGGGAGACCATGCCAACGTACGCATGACCTTCGGCGATGACGACGCCTGAGCCGGCCGCCGAAGTCCGGCAGACGCACATCCACGGTTCGGTTTACGGGTTCGTCCAGGGCGACCACAACACGGTGACGATCGTCTTGAACGGTGAGCCACGCACGGTCCCGTTCCTGGCCCCGCCTCCCGCGGCGCACCCTTTCATCGGGCGCGATGAGGTGGTCGCGGCGGTCAGGGAGCGGCTCCTGGCCGGCGGCACCACCGCCCTGAGCGCTCTGAACGGCCTGCCGGGCGTCGGGAAGACCGCGCTGGCGGTCGTCCTCGCGCACGATCCCGCCATGCTCTCCCGGTACGCCGACGGCGTGCTGTGGGCGGGCCTGGGACGGACCCCCGACGTGGTCGCGAGCCTCGCGGCCTGGGGCGCGGCGCTCGGGGTGGCGGCACAGGATGTGCCGGCCCCGGCCGGCGTCGAAGAATGGGCGCGCGCCGTCCACGCGGCGATCGGGCTGCGGCGCATGCTGCTCGTCGTGGACGACGCCTGGACGGCCGAGGCGGCCTTGGCGTTCCGGCTCGGCGGGCCCAACTGCGCCCGGTTGCTGACGACCAGGGTCCCGGAGGTGGCCGCCCGATTCGCCGGGGACGCGGTCTGCCGAATCTCCGAACTCGAGGAGGCGGACGGCCTGCTCCTGCTCGAGGCGCTCGCCGGAACGGCCGAAGACGAGCGGGACGCGATGCGCGAACTGGTCCGTCTCGCGGGCGGGCTGCCTCTGGCGCTCACGCTCATGGGGGGATACCTCCGGGTTCGCACGGCGGGTGGCCGCCGGGAGCGTCTGCGGCGCGCCATCGAAGAGTTGGGGACGGCACGGGAGCGGTTGCGCCTCGCCCAGCCGCAGAGCCCGATCGAGAGGCATCCGAGTCTGCCCCTGCACGTCCCGCTCTCGCTGCTCGCCGTGCTGGAAGTGAGCGCCGCCCGGTTGCGCCCGTCCGCCAGGAGGACACTCACCGCACTCGGCTGTTTTCCGTCCAAGCCGAGCACGTTCAGCACCGCCGCCGCCCTGGCCGTCGGCGGCGGGACCGAGGATGACCTCGACGAGCTGTCCGACGCCGGTCTGGTGGAGGCGAGCGGCGCCGACCGGCACACGCTGCACCAGACGGTGAGCGACTACGCCCGGGACGGTCAACCCGCGGAAGCGGAGGCGGCCGGGCTGCGGCTCATCCGGTTCTTCGTCGCGTTCTTGGAGGGCGAAGTGGGCGGGGACCCCGACGGCATCGACCAGGAGCTCTCCAACATCAGGGAGGCCCTGCGGCTCGCGCACGAGCAGGGACGACGCGAGGATCTCGTGCGCGGGATGCGCGCGGCCTTCCCCCTCCTGGAGGGGCGCGGTCTCTACAAGATGGCGGAGACCCATCTGCGGCACTCGATCGCCGCCGCGCGGGATCTCGCCGACCCCGCCG